>JAVSME010000003.1:0-860095 GCA_039666315.1 Bellilinea sp.
AATGCTTCCGCAAAAACCCGATTGCAATTTAGTTTTCCAGCTCTTTTGGAAAGTGGCTGCTTTAGGGCGCATTCACCCGGTCAAACAACCGGTTTTATCGCCGTAATTGGCGAAGGTATTACATTAAACTTTCATTTTATTTTCCGCTTGAGTGTTATCGAATAAAAGGCAGCCTGTCATGGATCAATTTTTCGGCAAAGATTTTAGCGGTGCAGCGTTCGAATTGTTTGGCGGCGGGCATTTGATCGCCCTGGCAATCATTGCCGGCATCAACCTTTCCTTCATTTTCTGGCGAAAAACCGCCACCGAAACGCAGCGCAAATGGTTTCGCTACGCGCTGGCAGCCATCCTGTTAATTGATGAAGCCGCCTGGCACGCCTGGAATGCCGCAGTAGGGCAATGGACCATCCAGACCATGCTGCCGCTTCACCTTTGCAGCGTATTCGTTTTCTTGAGCGCATACATGCTCCTTACAAAAAATTACCGCGTTTATGAATTTGCCTATTTTTTGGGCATTGGCGGCGCAACCCAAGCCGTATTGACCCCGGATGCCGGTCAATACGGCTTCCCTCATTTTCGCGCCTTTCAGGTGATGATCTCGCATGGCTCGATCATCACCGCAGCAGTATACATGACCTTGCTGGAAGGTTTTCGCCCCACCTGGAAATCGTTGGGCAAGACCATTTTGTGGGGCAACGCATACATGCTTGTCGTTGGGATAATCAACGCCCTGCTTGGCTCAAATTATCTGTTCATTGCCCGCAAACCCGATACCGCCAGCCTGTTGGATGTGCTCGGTCCCTGGCCGTGGTACCTGCTCTCTTTGCAGGCTATCGGACTGGTGATCTTTATCCTGCTCTACCTGCCGTTTGCCATTCAGGATTGGCGAAGAAAAAGCCAAACCCTTTCACCCATCAATTCATAAAAACTCCGAGCGAAAAATCCGCACAATTAATTGGTATAATAATTTCCACTATGGCTACCCGAATTTCCCGCCGTGAATTTCTCAAACTGTGCGCTGCCGCCGGACTGGCTGGGCTGGCTTTCCGCCCCTTTTCCGGCTTCGAGGAAGACAACCAGAAAAACGATCTGATCCGCATCACCATTCGTTCGGTGAGCGTACACGCCGAGCCCAACGACAAAAGTCGAATCCTTTTCCAGCGCTTCCGCGATGAACTCGTCAACCTGTATTACGAGGTCGAATCGGAAGCCGGACCCGGTTACAATCCGGTGTGGTATCGCGTGTGGGGCGGCTTCATCCACCGCGCCAATACCCAGCGTGTAAGGGTGCAATACAACGACATCGCTTCTTTTATCCCCGATGGCGGGCAGGTCGCGGAAGTGACCGTGCCCTATTCGCAGGTCATGCGCTACAGCTCGTTTTCTGGCTGGCAGCCCTATTACCGCTTGTATTATGAATCGGTTCATTGGATTACCGGAATTGACGAAGGTCCTGACGGCGAAGCATGGTATCGCATTTTGGATGAGTTATTGAATATCGAATATCATGCCCCTGCTTACCATTTTCGCATGATCCCGCCGGAGGAACTGGCACCGATCACACCGGATGTGCCTCACCACAAAAAGCGCATCCATATCAGCCGCGCCCGCCAAACCATGACCTGTTACGAGAACGATCAAGTGGTTTTCCAAACCAGGGTTTCCACCGGATTGAATTACAAACCAGAAGGCGAAATACCCTGGGAAACCCCCCAAGGAGAATTCAATATCCAATCCAAAATGCCCTCCAAGCACATGGGTGATGGACGCCTGACCGGCAACCCGGAGGATTACGAACTGCTTGGCGTACCGTGGACTATGTTTTTTGAGCAAACCGGGGTTGCCTTCCACGGTACTTTTTGGCATCAGGATTTTGGAATCGCGCGCTCGCGCGGTTGCGTCAATTTGCGTTCCGACGAAGCCAAATGGTTGTTCCGTTGGACGCTTCCTATCTCCGAACCCGGCGACATGGAGCGGCGCGGTTTTGGTACGCGAGTCATCGTTGAGTAAGCCTCAACGAGAATAATTCATTTCAAATCCGGCAGTCCAACAAATGCGCTAAAGACCTGGTTTCCCAGTAACCAGCCTCGCCGCGAAAGCCGCAGGCGTCGCTGATTCGAGCTGCCCTCCCATTCAATCAGCCCGCGCCGGATCAATTTCTCAATTGGCGCTCTAAAGGCTGACTCCAACGAGGTTCCGAATCGCGCCTCGAAACGAGAATCGTTAACCCCCTCCTCTAACAAACGCAAACCAACCATCATGGTTTCCTGCATTTCATTCCAGGTTGATACCTGATCAACCTGTTCAGCCGCCGAGCCGCCAGGATACAATGCCGGACTCTTAGCCTTGATACGAGCAACATACTCGGGAATTGCGCGCACGTTTGCAATTCTCATTCCAAAAAAGAAACCGTGCGCCCCAGCGCCAAAACCTACATATGGCAGGTTTCGCCAGTATTGAAGGTTATGTAAACAATACGCCACAACGCCATTTTCATCCAGCGCCCAGTTGGATATCTCATAATGCCGGAAACCCGCCTGCGCGAGCAATTCGCAGGCGTACTCATACTGGTCGGCTGCCAAATCGTCATCCGGGGGTTCGACCCGTCCGCTTTCCACCCACGTTCGAAACCGCGTTCCTGGTTCAACGGTTAGACCATACAGCGATAAGTGTTTCGGCTTCATCCCGATAGCCAGCCGTAGCGTTTCCCTCCAACGCTGCATGGTCTGCCCGGGTACGCCAAAAATCAAATCCAGGTTAACATTGCTAAAACCCGCCTGTTTTGCCCATTGAACCGCACGGATAACATCCATCGTATCGTGTTCTCGTTCCAACAGCCGTAAATCCGCGGGATGAGCAGATTGCATCCCCAGACTGATTCGATTGTAACCCGCCTTGCGTAGCTGGAGTAAAATCGCCTGGTTCACGGTACCCGGGTTGGCTTCCAGGCTTATCTCGGCATTCTCTTGCAGCAAAAACACCTCGCGGCAGGTCTTCAGCAGCGCGTTCAGCCCCTCCACCGGCAGGTAAGATGGGGTGCCTCCGCCCAGATAAATCGTCTTAACGGTTAATCCTTGAGCGAGTATACCCGCAACCTGGCGGATTTCCGCCATCAGCGCATCCAGGTACACTGGCACGAAGGGCTCCATGCCGGCGTACGTGTTAAAATCGCAGTACGCGCAGCGGTGGCGACAAAACGGAATATGAATATAGAGACTTGCTTCCGTAAGCATTTATCGAGAATATCACAGCCATTGATTTTAAGCAAAATTTTTCCAAACCTTGTCAAATTCCCGAATGTGTTATAATGCCGGATGTCGGGGATTTCCCCGACATATTAAAAAAAATAACCTATGAGCCCTGAAGAAATTTCCTCCAAAAACAAAATTTGTCCCACTTGTGGTACAAAACTGAGTGTAAATGCAACCCGCTGTTTAGTGTGCGGGCGTCGATTCGAGAGCGAGCCCCAAACAACCTCTGGCGATAAGAAAAAATCTTCCACCCTTGTGGAAGGACCGCGTATGCCAATGCTTACCCTGTCGCTGCCCGTAGCACTGGGGTTGCTTCTCCTTCTCCTGGCGATAGGCGCCGGAACCGTGTTCGCCGTTATGCAGAATTCACCAGACGCGCTGGCGGTCAACACTACTCCCAGCGTGACCCCCAGCGCCACGCCAACCATTACTCAGACTCCAACTGCCACCGAAACTCCAACACCGCAACCCACTTTCACGCCTCTGCCGCCAGTTGAATACCGCATCCAATTGGGTGACAACTGCCTGAGCATCGCCTTCAATTTTGGGGTTTCCGTCAACAGCATCATCCAGCTGAACAGGCTCCCTCCAGCCTGTGATAACCTGGTAACCGGAAATATTTTACTCATCCCGCAGCCCACAATTACTCCCTCACCTCAACCCACCAATACGCTAAGCCCCAACGAAGCCACCGAGGCTGCCTGCCAGATGTTTCCTTATAAAGTTCAATCCGGCGACACATTGAGTGGAATCGCCCGCAATTACAACGTCTCAGTCGAATCGATCAAAAGCTACAATGCGTTACCCTCCGATGTTGTCTATGAAGGCATGAACCTGAACATCCCCTTGTGCGAGCGTCTGCCTACCGCCGGACCCACACCCACCCCAACCAATCCGCCGCCATACGCCGCGCCCAACTTATTGCTGCCCGCAGATGGCGCAGTTTATACCGCAGCAAACGATACCATCACCTTGCAATGGGCTTCTGTTGGCACCCTGCGCCAAAACGAAGCATATGCGGTTAGCGTGGAGGATGTGACCGAGGGCAGGGGCAGACGATTGACCGAATACGTCACCGATACAAAATTGATTGTGCCGGCATCATTCCGCCCAAGCGACAACACCCCGCATGTCTTGCGCTGGTTTGTCGTGCCGGTGCGCCAGATAGGCACTTCAGCCGACGGTAAACCCATTTACGATACCGCCGGCGCTGCCAGCGCATCCCGCACGTTTGTTTGGTGGAGTGCCGGAGGGGCTGCTACACTTGCCCCTGAGGCATCCCCAACCCCGTAATCCATAATTCCTTAGCGCTTATTTGGAATGCTCTTCCAAAAATCGGGTCGCTTGAATGGCTGCCGCCGCGCCCATTCCAGCCGAGGTGACCACCTGCCGGTAATGCGGGTCCATCACCTCACCGGCGGCGTACACCCCTTCGATGTTGGTGCGCATTTGCATATCGGTCACAATATACCCTTGCGCGGTCATCTGTAACTGCCCTTTGAAAATTTGAGTGTTGGGAGTGTGTCCGATGAAAATGAACACGCCATTGGTTTCAAAATCGCGCCCATCACCGCTCGTCAGGTTTTTCAGTCGCACCGCATGGACTGCATCCTTGCCGATAATCTCACTGACCACGGTATTCCAGATGAAATTTATCTTCGGATTTTCCCGCGCCCGCTTTTGCAGGATTGCCCCGGCTCGCAGCTCATCCCGCCGGTGAATGATGGTCACCTCGCTGGCATAACGGGTCAGGAATATCCCTTCTTCCAGAGCGCTATCGCCGCCGCCCACCACGATAACTTTTTTGTCTTTAAAAAACCAACCATCGCAGGTCGCGCAGTACGATACCCCCTTGCCTGTTAATTCGGTTTCCATTGGCACCTTAAGATGATTGGGGCTGGCTCCGGTTGAAATAATCACCGTTTCTGCCAGGTACTGGCTGCCATAGGTGTTAACCTTGAACGGACGCCTGCTCAAGTCAACGGAAGTTACCGTGTCGTATTCAAAACGCGCCCCGAACCGTTCAGCCTGCTGGCGGAACAGTTCACCCAACTCCGCGCCGCCAACGCCTTGGGGAAAACCCGGATAATTTTCAATGGTATGGGTTAGTGAAGCCTGACCACCCATTTCCATTCCGGTCAATACCAATGGATTCAATTCCGCGCGGGCTGCGTATAACGCCGCTGATAATCCCGCTGGTCCGGAGCCCAGCACCAACACGTTCTCCACCTTTTCACCATCACTCTGATTCGCTTTAGTTAACGAGACATTCGATAGGTTAAATTCCATTTGCTTCCTCGATGATTGTGTGTTCTGTTTTTAGATGATGATTATTGCGTTTGGTTACATTGGCTTTATTTTAAAACGGCGCCATCGGTAATTTCCAACGCTTTTTCAATGGCAGAAAAACCTTCAGCCAGTTGCTCCTCATTAATAATCAAAGGCGGCAACAATAATACGGTGTGCCAGTGCGTGTACAGAAATATTCCCTGATCCAACAGATACTTACGAAAAGCCATCATCGCCGGACTGCTCTGATTGAAGTCTGCCATCGGTATCTTATTTTGGCGATCCTTAACCAGTTCGATAACACCAAACAAGCCAATTGAACGAACCTCTCCTACCGAGGGGTGCCTGTGCGCAAGTTCCGCCAACATATCCGCCATCACCAGTCCCATTGTATGTGCATTTTCGACCAGCCGGTCTTCCTTCATGACTTTGATATTAGCAATTGCCGCTGCCAGCGATATCGGATGGCCATTAAAAGTCAACCCGCCATCGTATACCCGTTCGTTGAAAGCGGAGGCGATTTCCGCCTTCATCGCGACAGTGCCGAGGGGAGCATAAGCCGATGTCAAACCTTTTGCCATCGTCATAATGTCTGGCTTCACCTGCCAGTGATCTACCGCAAACCATTTCCCGGTTCGTCCAAAGCCGCTCATCACTTCGTCGCAAATCATCACGATTCCGTGGCGGTCGCAAATATCCCGCACGCCCTGCATATAACCATCTGGCGGAATGATGACTCCATTGGTGCCGGTTACAGTTTCGATTATGACTGCTGCAATGGTCTCCGGACGTTCATATTGGATGATTTCCTCCAGGTGGTTCAGATAATCGCGGGTGAAATCTTCCTCCGATATGCCAGGATTGGCGCGATGAAAGGTGGAACGGTATCGGTATGGATCAAGGAAATGCACCACCCCCGGCATGGTGTTGGGTTCCCAGGCTACCCGGCGCGGGTCGCCGGTCAACGAGATCGCGCCATAGGTCGCCCCATGATAAGACCGGTAGCGCGCCAGCACCTTAAACCGCCCGGTGTAACCGCGTGCCAGTTTGATTGCATTTTCGTTGGCATCCGCCCCGCCGAGGGTAAAGAGGAATTTATTCAAGCCAGCCGGAACGACTTCGGTCAGAGCCTGGCAAAGTTCCGCGCGCGGACGGGTCGCCATTTGAGGTCCGGCAAACGGCAATTCCCTTGCCTGCGCAACCATCGCTTCGATCACCCGTTGATCTCCGTGCCCAATATTCACGCACATGACCATCGAATTCATGTCCAGGTAGCGCTTGCCGCGACTGTCCCAAAAGTACACGCCTTTGGCTTTGGTGACCGGGATTGGATTTACTTTACTTTGGGCAGACCAGGTCCAAAAATTGTGTTCCAGGCAGGTTTTGAGGAAATCGTCTGGCGGGTTTTGATCCATAGTTGTCTCTGTTTGCATTGAACTGGAATTTTTACCTTATCCTATCACAAAATACCTGCCGCAGGAAAAATCGAAGGCTGTGATTGTGCTATAATCCCTCCAAAATTTCATACCCATTGGGTAATGCCTTGTCTTCTCGCCTTGTTTATCCCGACCAACAGTACACCGCAGAACAAATTTGCGCTGCCTGTCGTGGTGCGCTTCATCCTCAGGCTCGCGTGGGTCTTCGCTTGTTCAATCGCGGTGAGTATTTTGAGGCGCACGAAGCTCTCGAACTGGCATGGCGGGATGAACGTGGCGCAGTGCGCGAGATGTACCGCGGCGTGCTTCAAATTGGGGTCGCTTATTTTCACATCCTCAATCAAAACTATTCCGGCGCAATGAAGATGTTTACCCGCGCCAAGCCCTGGCTTGCGCCGTTTCCCTCGCCCTGCCGCGGTGTTGATCTGGCATCCTTGAAACGCGATGCCGCCCAAATCGAAACGATTGTTCAGCAACTTGGCGCAGCCCGAATGCACCACTTCAATCCGGCTTTGCTCAACCCGATACAATACGAACAGGAACCACCATGAGCTCAACCTTGCCTTTCGAAAATAAAATAGCGCTGGTCACCGGCGGCGGTCGCGGCATTGGACGGGCAATTTCGCTCCTTCTGGGAGAAAGAGGCGCAAATGTAATCATCAACTATGTGCGTAATCAATCGCCGGCGGATGAAGTATCTGTCGAAATCCGGGATATGGGCAGGCGTTCAGCGACTTTCCGCGCCAACCTTGGCAAAATCGAAGATATCAACCGCTTGTTCGACTTCATTGAAAGCGAATTTGGCGGTTTGGATATTTTCATCAGCAACGCTGCTTCTGGATTCAACCGGCCCGCTTTGCAGCAAAAAGAATCTGGATGGGATCACACCATTAATGTCAATGCGCGCTCCTACTTGTTTTGCGCTCAGCGCGCCGTGCCGCTGATGCAGAAACGGGGCGGCGGCACCATAGTGGCAATTTCCAGCCCTGGCGGGCAGCGCGTCCTGCCCGATTACGTCGCTGTTGGCGCCAGCAAAGCAGCGCTGGAATCACTAACCCGCTACCTGGCGGTTGAATTATCCCCTTTGAACATCGTGGTCAACGCGGTATCGCCTTCCCTGGTCGAAACCGACGCCCTCAAACATTTTGCCTCTCTCGCAGACCCGGATACCATCCCGCGCGCAATTGCGCATACACCCGCGGGACGGCTGGTTCAACCGGATGATGTTGCCAGGGTCGTGGCATTTCTCTGCACGCCCGATGCTGCCATGATCCGCGGTCAGGTGATTGTGATTGACGGGGGATACACCCTGACCGCGCCTCGTTAAAGGGCAGGGAATCAATCCTGGAGCAATACCGCCCGCGCCGGCGCGCCATCACTGCCGCCCAATTTTAACGGCAGGCAAACCAGCCGGTACTGCCCCGCTTCCACTGCGGACAAATTCAGCCCTTCGATCACAACAACCTGCGCTTTTAACAGAATCTGGTGGGTTGGACGAGATAATTTATACGGCGCCACCGACAGGTAATCCACCCCCACCAGCTGAACGCCTTTCTCCACCAGGTATTGCGCTCCACTCGCGTCAATGCCGACGAAGTCGGCATGGAATGTATCGGCTTCAATTTGCCATAATTGGGAATTTCGCGTACGAAACAGCACTCGGACGGGTTCTTCCGGCAGGCGCGCTTTTTCCAGCGTCTCGCGCGTAATGACCCGCACCTCATCAGGAATGTGCACTACCCAGGCGATGCCGATCAACACATCCAGCCGCATCGATTCGACCGTTTCACCCACAGGGATGAAATGAAACGGCGCATCAACATGCGTGCCGGTATGCACGCCCATATCCAAGCGGGAGACGTTGGCGTTTGCCCCATCCTCCATTTTATTCACTCGTTCCAACATTACCTTGGGGTCGCCGGGCCAGGTCGCCAACGCTGGCGTAATGGTTAATGAGATATCAAAAATTTTCATCGTTGACTCCTTATGTTGATCAAGGCTGGTACGGTCCCCAGCCAGCAGCCGTAAATATGGCTTGAAGAAAATCACGTCGTTCCGCTGCCGTCATCGGGCGCGGGCGGGAATAATCCTCCAGGTAAGCAGTAAGCAGTTCGGTAGATATGTGTTTGCCATCGTAAAACACATGCCTGTCAATAAACTCCTTGCGGGTTCCTTTTGGGATGGTTACCGTATCCACCCACATCTGGTCAAAAAACAGATTACCCAAACCGTAATGAATGAACGAATCACCATAAAATTCCATTGCCATCGGGTGATGCGCCTGGGAACCGCTCACGATGACCGCGCCGGCATCTGCTGGCTTTCGGAAATCTTCTTTTTCAAAATTTAAAACCCAATGGCGGTACGTTTCAAAGTATTGAAATGTAAAAATGACAAGGTAACCTTCTTCTCTCAGTTGACGGATGCGTTCCTGGATCCAGGAATAATCGCAGTTTGCCACCCCGGGCGTATCCTCATCCGCCCAGATATATTCGGGACCCGCAGGGTTGCACCCCAGAAAGGCAAAATGATTGCCATTGTGTTCAATAAACACCGCGTCTCGAGCGCTCTGCTCATCTACGCCAGCAGCAAAATACACCCAGCCGCGTTGCTGGTAAAGGTCGAGCGAAAACAGGAGCGCATCCCGCCCCCAATCCACGCCGTGATTACCGGTCAACTCCAGGATATCCGTGCCAATATAATCGAGTAATTCGATATATTCCGGCTTGCTGCAAAAGATGAGTGGGTATGGCGCCATGGAGGGGTCCGGGCAGCGCGGCGAAAAGGAAACCTCGTTATTTATATGCGTCAAGTCAGCATCTCGCAGCCAGTGAAGAATATCCCCAGCCGGGTAAGTCATACCTTTTTCTTCCATGCGCACAGCTGTCGCGCGCACCAATGCAGTGACCCCCGTCATGACCAACACGGTTAGTCGTTCCGGATCTCGATTCCGGGTGGACAGGGTTAATTCGCCCCGCTCCAGAATAGCAAATACCCGCTCAACAGCCGCAGGGTCGCCACCCCATTGATACCGCACAGTAAGTGGATACACTGCGGCATCGAACTGATTACTGATTGGAGATTGCCCCGCTAGCGAAATGACCTTCCAGCGCGGTTCCAAATCTTCGAAAGGCACAATCGCCAACACATCGCGCCGCTGCCAGGCAGATTCGAGCAAATTTTCTGACGGGACAACGATCACCGTACTGCTGCTGGGTTTACCCAAAACCGGCTCAAGCGCATCCGCGCTATCCTGGCTGATAAAAATTGTGAGCAACTCTGTCGTCGGACTGCCAGCCCATAGCGATTGTAATTCTTCAAACGTGAATTCTTCAATCAACGATGAAAAGGGTACTACCAGACTGTACACCCATTCAAATAGCGCCTCCTCATGCGAGGAGGGTTCAAGCCAGATGTTTGCCGCGCTGCGCTCCAATGCAAGGTTAAGAGTTGTTTGTGTGCTCAGACTCTCCGCCAGGCGATCCGGTATCCCTGGAGAAATCCATAATTGTAATTGAACTTCAGCGGTTGGCATTGGGCGGGGCGTCTGGGTGGGGAAGGGCGCCGCTGTTGACGCAATGGTTGAAACTTCTGTTCCTGCCAAAGGTGAAAATGGAGTCGTTCCTTGCTGCTGTGCGATTGGATTACAACCACCGGTAAGCAGACTGATTAGCAGCAACAGAAAAACGCAGTGTCTCTTTGAGATTCGCATGATCTTTTCTCACTCCTCGGATAGCCAGCCGCTGATGCGAAAATAATCCTCCAACATCCGGCTGCGTTCTTCAGGGGTCATCGGGCGCGGGCGGGAATAATCCTCCAGCATGGCGGTCAAGAGTTCAACACCGATGTAGCGGCCGTCATAAAATATATGCCGGTCAATGAACTGGCGGCGGTGCAACGGGAACATCTGGTCAAAAAACAGATTACCCAAACCGTAATGCATCAAGGCATTGTCCACAAATCCAAACCCGTGAGCAAAGTGTGCCTGGCTGCCACTGACAATGACCGCACCCATCCGGGCGATCCGCTCAAATTCCTGGAGAGTCAGATTCATCGGTTTAAAATTTTCCACTTCGTAGTGCTGAATGGTGACCACAGGTAAATAGCCCAAATCCACCAGGCGCGAAATTTCGGCTTGAAGATGATCGAAATCGCAGGCGGCCGGACCGGGTCTGGTATCGCTAGCCCAAATATTTTCTGGACCCGCCCGGTTACAGCCAATCAGCGCCAGCCGGTTGCCATTGTGTTCGATCAACAAAGTTGAGCGGGCATGCTCCGCATCACGTCCGCCGCCGTAGTACTGAAATCCCTCGCGTTCATACAAATCCAAAGTGAAGAGGAACGCATCAATCCCCCAATCTAACAAATGATTACCAGTCAACTCAATCAAGTCAACCCCGGCGGCATGAAACAATTCAATATAGCCCGGATCGCTGCAAAAACGCTGCCCTCGCCGCAGTGGAATCGCGGGCGGACAATCCTCAAAAAAGGATGCTTCATTGCTAATGTGGGTGAAATCCGCGCCTCGCAGCCACTCTCCGATACTCTCCGCAGGGTAATCAACGCCCATCTCCTCCATCCGTTTGGCAGTATTGCGTACTAAAGCCGTTGTTCCAGTCAGGATTAATGATGTGAATCGCGCCGGGTCGCGGTTGGTAAACGCATCGAGCACCGGCAATTCATCCGGGAGCGTCTCCGCAGTATTGGAGTGCCATCCAAATCGGATCGCCAGCGGGTAAGCCTCAGCATCAAAGGGCTGATCGAGAGGCGAGACTCCATCCACCCTCAACACCTTCCAGCGCGGTTCGATTTGCTCAAACGGGATGATCGCCCATTGCTCCTGTTGCCCCCACGCTGCCCCAAGCAGCTGGTCTTGCGCGACAACTTGAACAAACAGTGGGTGAGGAGCGCCCCAAAGCGACCCAAATACAGCCTGGGTTTCTGCAGAAAGAATTAATCCCGCCGGTTGGTTGCTCGAAACCGGTTGACCTCGCCACAATTTGATGATTTCAAACAGCGTGATTTCATCATCCACCGTCGGAAAAGGAGCAACCAGGGCGTAAATCCATTCCACCGCAGCCGCTTGCGGCGAGGATCGGGAATCATTGAGCGGCATAAAAACCCATTCCGCGCTTTGATTCGCCGGCATAACCGTAACGGATTCTGGAAAAACCAAGTGCGCTTTTATTTCCTGCGGCGCAAATACCCGCACTGAGACGGTATCCTCTTTCGCTTCACTAGTTTTCGGCAGTGTAACCGTTGGAGTTACAGCTTTCACAGCCAGAGGTGTTGGCGTTGGGGTTGATAATGGCTGCGGAGGTGCTGCCTGAGGAAAGTTCACTTTCGGCGGAACACACCCGGACCCGATGATCGCGGCACATAAAAGACTGACCAGCCAACCCATTTTTTTATCTCGAACAAATAGCGCGCGCACGGCGGAATTATACTATTCATAAGGTTATATTTTGACAGTCAGTTGATAGAGATTGACAGTGGTTCTCGCTATAATTACTTATGAGAAATCAACAAGGAAGGGAATTCCATGCGCGAAGTAGCCGTTTTAGGAATTGGTCAGACCAAAATTGACGAGCATTGGGATAAATCGCTTAAAATCCTGGCGGGGGAAGCAGCCCTGAATGCGCTTCAAGACGCCGGAATCAACAGCGTGGATGGGGTATTTGTCGGCAACATGATGTCCGGATCAGCCAACCGCCAGCAGCAATTGGGAGCCTTCGTTGCCGATTGGATCGGCGTTCGTTATGCCAATGCCATGCACATCGAATCCGCTTGCAGTTCCGGCGCCGCCGCATTTCGCTCGGCGCTGATGGCGGTTGCCTCCGGGGTAATGGACATCGCCCTGGCAGTTGGCGTCGAGAAAATGACCGACTCACCCGGCAACGAAATTACCGCCGAACTGGCAACCGCTGCGGATGCCGATTGGGAATCCACTCAGGGTATTTCGTTTGTCGCCCTTAACGCGCTGATCATGCGCCGGTACATGCACGAATTCGGCTGGAAGCCAGAACATTTCGCCCCCTTCTCAATCAATGCTCATGCCAACGCTGCCCGTAACCCTTATGCCCGCCTGCGTTCACCGCTTACCGAAAAAGATTACGTCAAAGCGCCAATGATTACCCCGCCAATAAATCTGATGGACGCCTCCCCGATGGGGGACGGCGCTGCTGCGGCCATTTTGGTGCCGGTTGAACTGCTCAACCGGTTCCCGCCCCGCCCGGTTGTCAAAGTATTGGCTTCCGGTGCTGCTACGGACAGCATGGCAGTCCATTCGCGCAAAATCCCGCTTTGGCTCAGTGCGGCTGAAAAATCAGCCCTGCAGGCTTATCAACAGGCTGGGCTAAAACCAGATGACATTGACTTCTTCGAATTGCACGATGCTTTTACCATCATGGCGGCGCTCTCGCTCGAAGCCAGCGGTTTCGTGAAACAGGGTCAGGCGCCGCGCCTGGCGCTGGCGGATGAAATCCGCCCGGCAGGAAAAGTACCCATTGCTACCCGTGGCGGGTTAAAAGCGCGCGGTCATCCGGTTGGCGCGACCGGGATGTACCAGCTAGTCGAGGTGGTGCAGCAACTGCGCGGTGAATGCGGTGAAACCCAGGTTGCCGATGCGTCCATTGGCATGGCGCAAAACATTGGGGGCAGCGGCTCCAACATCCTCACGCATATTCTCGCGCGGATGAGTTGATCTTGTAAGCGGGATTGCATGGACTGGCGCGAAACCCCGCTTTTCATTAATCCCAATTATTCATTACAATATAACCATCCCTTCCCACAGAGTCGAAGTGATGGTTCATCTTCCATCTCAAACACTGGCAGATTTTCGTCAAATAACCTTTCGTTTAAGCATGACCAACCGCCTGCGCACCAGGCAGCAAGCGGTTGATTATGTCAATGAGCGCGGCTTCATTTTTTTCTGGCCAATTCAGGGAAGCGTACTCCCCAGCCTGTGGACAGCAACTGCCGGAGACCGTCCGGTTGCCGATGCGCACGACGATCCAGGCCACATTACCTGGGATTGGAAGGACAGCCTGCTGGGCAAAAAAATTTGGTATTATGCCCGCATATTACGACGAAAAAACACCTTTCTTTCTCTCTACAGTCTGCCCTACTTTTACGCCCTTTCCCCAAATTATGGCAACCCGCAACAGGATTACCTGGAACAGTACGAAGCCGGCTACCTGACTCAGGAAGCCAAACAGGTATACGAGGCATTGCTCGGAGAAGGAGCATTGGATACGATCTCGTTGCGGAAAGCCGCGCGCCTTTCCAACCCGGAAAGCGACTCACGATTCAACCGTGCCCTGGATACGTTGCAAATCGAATTCAAAGTCCTGCCAGTTGGCACCGCAAAAGCGGGTGCCTGGCGGTATGCTTTTGTTTACGACCTGGTTCATCGCCATTTCCCGGATTTAATCGAGCAGTCACGCTTGATCAGCGAAAAACAGGCTTATACCCACATTCTGACCCGTTATTTTGAGTCAGTTGGCGCAGCCTCTGTGCGGCAAATTCAAGCCATTTTTTCATGGCGAAATGAGGACATTACCCGGGCGCTGGAACATTTGATTGACGAAAATATCATCCTCAGCCAGGTTTTGGTTGAAAACCAGCCATGCCCTGTATACGCGCTAAAAGATTTGGTCAGCCGGCAAAGCTAACCGCATACTATCGCGAAATGAGTATAATAAATTATCTCACCTGAATGTACATCATTAAGGAGCACAGGATGGAATTCCACGTTTCCCGTCAGGCTCGTGATCGCTACAGTTTTGACTTAAGCCTTTTTTCGTTCAATGGGAATGTTATCTTTGCCAATTTCCATGCCGCTCGTCAATTTGCGCAAAAAATGAACAACCAACGTGATTTGGTGAATTACCCTGAAAAGGCGGTTAAAGCCGGTCAGATCAATGCCATGGGATTAATAGACGAAATCCTTCACCTGGTGGTCGCCCAATATCGCGGGCAGAAAAATCCCCAGGTGATGGAACAGGCATTGGAACAACTGGAATTTTCGCTCGGCACAGAAAAACTGGATGCAATCCTGTTGCTTTTCACCCAGGAATTCCCTCCGCTTGCAGTATACCAGCGCCGGCAAACCCCTCATGAGTACCTCGCCGGAAAATCTGAACATGGTTCGAATCGCGCCAACACATTGGAAGAGATCATTCTCCTTTGGGTGGCAAACAAGAACCCTGCCTTGTCGCCTTATCTCGAATTATTTGACGACACCTCGTTAAGTTATGGCAGCGAATATATCCGCGCCCTGCAAGAGTTGTACGTTTTCTTTGATGCTCAACCCCGCTTTGGACCCGATCTGCAAAATCTGATTGACTTGTTGAGGGCGCCTGCCCTTGCTCATCCCTATTCACTGACGGATCAACTGGAATATATCCGCCGCCGCTGGTCTGATTTAATTGGGCGCTACCTTTACCGGTTGCTCGGCAGTCTTGATCTAATCAAAGAAGAAGAAAAATTACCCTTTTTTGGACCCGGACCAGCGCAAATTCCGGTATTCGACCGCCTCACGGTTGAAGGCGAAACGGAAAATTTTAGTCCAGACCGGGATTGGATGCCCAGCCTGGTCTTGATGGCAAAAAATTCCTACGTGTGGTTGTATCAGATCAGCAAAAAATATCAACGCTCAATCACCCGTCTGGATCAAATTCCGGATGAAGAACTCGCCCAACTGGCAGAATGGGGTTTCACTGGACTATGGCTCATCGGCTTATGGGAACGCAGTCAGGCTTCGGCGCATATCAAGCAATTATGCGGCAATCCGGAGGCAATTGCCTCGGCATACTCTCTTGCCGGTTACAGCATCGCAGCTGATCTGGGCGGAGAAGAAGCCTATCAAAACCTGCGCGACCGCGCCCGGAAATACGGCATCCGGCTCGCCTCCGACATGGTGCCAAATCACATGGGTATCGATTCTTCATGGGTGGTTGACCATCCGGACTGGTTCATCTCCCTGGATTACAGCCCGTTTCCCTCTTATTCCTTTTCTGGTCCTGATTTATCCAATCACCCTGGGGTGGAAATCCTGCTTGAAGATCACTACTACACCCGCAGCGACGCAGCCGTTGTGTTTAAGCGCGTGGATCGCAATTCCGGCGCTGCATTGTACATTTATCATGGCAACGACGGCACCACCATGCCATGGAATGACACCGCCCAACTCAACTACCTCAATCCACAAGTGCGGGAAGCAGTGATTCAGACCATCTTACAGGTCGCTCGCCGGTTTCCAATTATTCGCTTTGACGCCGCAATGACGCTGTCCAAACGCCATTATCAGCGTCTATGGTTTCCCGAACCCGGCTCCGGAGGCGCGATTCCTTCCCGGTCCGATTTTGGCTTGACGAAGGAACAATTTGACCGCCTGATGCCGGTTGAATTTTGGCGCGAGGTGGTCGAGCGGGTAGCTCAAGAAGCACCCGATACCCTTCTTTTGGCTGAAGCCTTTTGGCTAATGGAAGGCTATTTCGTGCGCACTTTGGGAATGCATCGCGTTTACAATTCGGCATTCATGAACATGCTGCGCAACGAAGATAATGCTGGTTACCGGAAATTGATCAAAAGCACGCTCGAATTCGAACCGGAGATTCTCAAACGCTATGTCAACTTCTTGAATAACCCGGACGAGCGCACCGCAGTTGACCAGTTCGGCAAAGGTGATAAATATTTTGGCATCTGCGTTCTCATGTCCACCCTGCCAGGGCTGCCCATGTTCGGGCATGGTCAAATCGAAGGATTTTCGGAAAAGTATGGCATGGAATTTCGTCGCGCTTATTGGGACGAGGAGGCTGATCCTTACCTGGTCGAACGCCACAAACGTCAGATCTTCCCTTTGTTGCACAAACGCCCGCTTTTCGCCGGCGTGGACAATTTCTTGTTATACGATTTCTTCACCTCGGGTGGCTGGGTCAACGAGGACGTTTTTGCATATTCCAATCAACGCGAGGGCGAACGCGCGCTGGTGATAGTGCACAACAAATATGCCGAGACCGAAGGATGGATCCGCTGGTCCGCCGGTTTCCGGGATAAAAATAGCGCCGGCGGAGCAACAACTCAACGCTCGCTGATGGATGGCTTAGGATTTTCCGGGCAGGAAAACCATTACCTGCTCTTCCGTGATCTTCTGGAAGGACTCGAGTATATCCGTCCCGCCAGTGAGGTGGCTCACAAAGGACTGCGCTTTCACCTCCGCGCTTACCAGGCACACGTCTTCGCCGGTTTCCGTGAAATCAATGATGATGATTACCGCTCGTACCGGATGATCTGCGATTATCTCAATGGTCGCGGTGTTCCCAGCATAGATGAAGCGCTGAGGGAATTGCTTCTTGCGCCGGTCGTTCGTCCATACCGCGAAATCGTCAACAGTGGTTACATCAATTACTTGCTTGAACAGCAATTGGCAGGTGAACTAGACCCGCTCATAACTGAAAAAATCCTGAATGAAGCGGTTGCGAAAATGGATAATCTATGCGATGGCATCCGTGAATTAACCGGTCTCAACGCCAATCGTGAAGTCATCCGTGCTGGGCTTCGCCGTCAAATCGAGTTGATCCTTTACCTCAACAAACCCGACAGTCTATTACCGCTCACCGGTCGCACCCGCCATATCCAGGCGCTGGAATATATCAAGTCCGGACTTGACAACCATCGCGACCGCTGGCTGATCTTGATTGTGTACGCTTTTCTCAACCATGTAGCGTTGTTGAGCGGCGATGATAACGGCGAACAAATCCAAACCTGGTTTGACGAATGGCATTTAACCGATCCATTGCGCGAAATCGCTCCATCGGTCACAGCCGACCCAACAAAAACCTGGTTGTTTGCCCCGACGCTTCGCATGTTGATCGCCCGTCAGAATTGGTTTAAGAAATGGGGCTTGCAGTCCACCCCGCGCATCCTGGAAAACTGGCTGTCCGACCTGGAAGTGCAGCGATATATCGGCATCAATCGGTATCAGGATATTCTCTGGTTCAACCACGAAGGTTTCGAGTCCTTTATTTGGTGGATGACCACGCTGGCTTTTGTTGATACAGCCGGTCAAGCCCTCGCCAGCCGCACCGACCTGCTCGAAGTGCTGCTCAGCGGCTATGATATTGCCCAAAAATTACTCCGGGCAGAAACACAATCCGCTTTTCAGATCACCAAATTGATCGATTCCCTTAAAGAACTGGAAAACCAAACTGCGTAGAGATAGATTCACATGATTAACTTGAGCAGTCAAAGATGTTCCCCACCTGCGCGCGGCGCTCTGCCGTTTACTGCCAGTGAGGTGGAAAATTGGTTACCGCTTGTGCCTGGATGGCAGATGGTTGAGGTGGATGAAATCCAAAGGCTACGCAAAACCTACAATTTTTCGGTCTACGAGAAAATGCTGGAATTCGCCTGTCAGGTAGGCGCTAACGCCGAAGAACAGGATCATCATCCAAAAATAATGATCGAGTGGGGCAGCATTACCATTGAGTGGTGGACGCACGCGGTCAAAGGATTGCATCGAAACGATTTCATCATGGCAGCGATTAGCGATAAACTGTACCAAACCTTTTCAACAACCGGTATGGACAATCACTAAAAGATAAATCCTTCGTTCAGAGGCTAAAATAACCTCCAGCCCAGGCAGGCAGCTCAACCAGCCACTCTTCACCATTTTGCATGACCGCAAAATTACCGCCCAGTAAATCCACAGGCGGGTGATTGCCCGGATTGTCCGCATGGCTGGCATGAATTTTCAGCACGGTTTTTTGAGAACTGAAATTTGAGGCAATCAGGACGCGCTTCTCGCCATCCTGGCGAAGCAGAACGAATCCATTTTCCGCATTCGCGCTATCAACCACTTGCAGGTTGCCGTGCCGGAAAATAGGATTGGAGCGGCGCACGCCGATTAACCGTTTTATCCAGTCACGAAGATTCACATCCCAATCTTCCTCAGCCCATACAAAAGCACGCCGGCAGTCCGGGTCTTTGCCACCACGCAGCCCAATTTCATCGCCATAATAGATTGCCGGTGCGCCAGGAAAGGCAAACAGAAGCAGGTATGCCAGGCGAACTTTTTGCATATCGTGATTAAGCAGCGTGATGATCCGCTCCGTGTCATGCGATCCCAGCAGCAAATACATGCCATAAAGGTTTTCCATTCCGTAAGCATCTTGGATTTTTTCCAGGCGGGTCAGGCGTTCCTGATTGGAAATCGAATGGATCAGGCTATCAATAATTATCGAACGCACCGGGTAATTCATCAAGCCATCAAAGTGTTCATCATCCACCCAGCGTGACTGCACATCCCATATTTCTCCAAGCAGATAGGCTTGCGGATTGCCTTTTTTGACTGCGTAACGGAACTCTGCCCAGAAGGTATCATCATCAATCTCGTTGGGCACGTCCAATCGCCATCCATCAATCCCTTCGTCAATCCAATGGCGCGCCACGTCCAGAATATACCTGCGCACCGCCGGTGCATGGGTATTGAATTTTGGCAGGCTCTTATACCCCCACCAGGCTTCATAGCGGCTTGATTTTCCTGGACCGTAAGCGTGCAACGGGAATTTCTTGATGTGAAACCAGTCCTGGTATGGGGAATTACTCCCGTTTTCCAAAAGGTCATTGAAAGCAAAAAAACCTCTGCCGCAATGATTGAAAACGCCGTCCAATATGATCCGCATACCCTTGCGATGCGCTCTCCGGAGCAGCCGGCGGAAATCCTGCCGGCTGCCGAGTTTCGGATCAATGCAGTAATAATCTACGGTATTATAGCGGTGCGTGGAAGGGGATAAAAATATCGGATTCAGGTAGAGGGCATTGATCCCCAAATCCTGTAAATAATCGAGGCGCTGCTCAATCCCAGCCAGATCGCCGCCTTGAAAATGGAACGCATCCGGGATTTCACCCCAAGGCTGAACATTTGGCGGATCATTCGTAAGGTCTCCGTTCGCAAACCGATCCGGAAAAATCTGATAAAACACAGCATCCTTAACCCAATCGGGGATCTGCATTATTGACTCCTGGTGGTTGATAAATCTGCCAGCAATTTTTGCGGATTGTGACGGTAGGTGTCGATCGAAAGGTCGCCATTTGCCAATCGCAACAGGGTGTGATTCAAGAATTGATTTACCGGCGCGCCAATGCCCAATTGCCTGCCAAAGCGAACCACTGCGCCATTGAGCGCGTCAACTTCAATTTTTCCCCGCCCCTGATGCAGGTCTATGTGAAAGGATGGCATTTTTCCCCCTCGCCCGGCTGCCAGGCTTTTGCGGGCAACAACCTGGCTTAATCGCAATGGCAACGACCGCATCAGCAGCGCCAGCATTCGCACCGGCGTACCAGGCAAATCCACCACCCTTAACCGCTGTGCTTCCATCATTCTCAGGGCTTCCCGTATTTGCAGCGCTTCTAATTCAAATAATTTTGGGTCGGCGAGAATTTGAGCGGGCGTGTAATCCAAAATGGCTGAACTGGCGTTCACAAGCAGGTTGGTGAGTAATTTGGACCATTTCATCGCGCTGCCGTCCGGGTATAAACGAGCATTTAACCCCGCCCGGCGCAAAGATTCTTCAATCTGTCCAGCCAGGGGATGGTCTTCCGCCAGCCCAACCCCGCGCTTTTTTTCCAATACAACCTGTCCCACCCCTTTCTTACTGATTGCGCTGGTCAGCGTGCCTGCTATGATCCGGTCGCTTCCAAGCCATTCCCTTAAAGCATCCTCATTCTCGACCCCATTTTGCAGGCTGAGCACCGCCTTAAAGTGGTCACGCCATGGCTGCATGTCACGTGCAACAGCGATAGTGTCAAAGGTTTTGACTGCGATTACAACCAGGTCAATATCGAATTGTTCAAACACCTCCTGCATCGAAGCGGCTACATGAACCGGCCGAAATGGGTGCACCTGCCTTTTGATTTCGATCTGGTATTGGCGGAGAGCGCCCCCCTCGCCGCCTGCCTGGCGCTCGACGAATATGACTTTCTCACCGGAAAGACATAAACTACCGCCGATGTAGGTTCCGATGGACCCCATTCCAACGATTAAGTAACGCATTTATTAACATCATCCTGTTTTTAAAAATATCTTACGCCCAATCACGCGCGCCGCGCAAAAAATCCACCCCGCTCATCCATTTTTTACCAGCCGGCTGCACTTCCAGTAATACCAATCCCCTCCGGTTCGTGCCAAGCAGCGGATACCCATTCCAAATACTGTGTTCACCCGCATCCAACCCAGGGGCGTCGGTTACCTTTGCCCGCCTGACTTTAAGTCTCTCCGCTTGCCATAGCAAGAAAGCGCCTGGCCAGGGATAAAAGGCACGCACCTTACGCTCCAGGTGCGCGGCAGGCAGATTGAAGTCCAGTTCACCCTGGTCTTTTGTCAGCATTGGCGCGTAACTTGCTGCTGCTCCCTCCTGCGGCTTTGGTTGAATTTTGCCAGCCAGGTACTCCGGTAGGGTACGCAGCAACAGCCTTGCCCCGCTATCTGCCAGCCGCTTGCTCAGCGTTTCAGAATCATCCTCCGCCAAAATTGGCAGGGTATCTTGAGCCAGGATGCCGCCGGTATCCACGCCGGCATCCATTTTCATGATCGTCACGCCGGTGGTTTCGTCGCCATGCAAAATCGCCGCCTGAATCGGCGCAGCGCCCCGCCAACGCGGAAGCAGCGAGGCGTGAATATTGATGCAACCCATCCGCGGCAAATCGAGTATGTTTTGTCTTAAAATCTGCCCGAAGGCAGCAACCACGATTAAATCCGGCTTCCAGGCAGCCAGCACCTCAAAAACTCCCGCCTGGCGAAGTCGTTCAGGCTGGATCGTCTCTATTCCCAGGTTGGATGCCAGTTCCTTAACTGGCGGCGGCTTGAGGGCTTTACCCCGTCCGGCTGGGCGGTCGGGCTGAGTGACTACCCCGACCACGGGGTATTCTTTTGCCAGCGAAGCCAACGCCGGCAAAGCAAATTCCGGCGATCCCATGAACACAACTCGAGCAGATCCCATAAGCAAAAATTTTAACATAATTTCTCAAAGTTGAAACAGTTCCGGACTGGTAAATCTATTCAAACCGGTATACAATAATCGGCATAATCCATTTACATATTTTTCGACCCACAAAGGAGGAACAAACAATGTCTGAAATGCCCGCATCTCCGGATGGCGTGACCAGTGACGATCGGTTATGGGCACTCTTATCCTATCTACTTACTCCCTTAATCCCTATCATCATCCTGCTCATGGAAGACAAAAAAAGCCGTCCCTATATCAAAGCCCACTTTATGCAGGCATTGGTTCTGGGAATCGCGCTGATCATATTCAACACGATTATGGCATTCATTCCCATCATTAATTGCATCTCCCCGCTGGTCACCTTGGGACTACTCATCTGGCTGGCTGTTCGCGCCAACAAAGGTGAATACATTTCTTTGCCCGTCATCACCGATTTTGTAAAAAATCAGGGTTGGGCGTAACACCAACTGTCTTTCAAAATCATGCTCATGCTTCCACCGGCACAATCCTGTGGAAGCATGATTCATTATTTCTGGTCCTCTTCATTAAAAGAGGGAATCAAGTAAAATTTATGTATGATGGACCCTCTCCTGCAGGCGGACGTTAACCAGGAATTAGCCCGAGCAGAAAATGCGCGCCTGAATCAAAACGAAGGCATGGCGAGGGTTAGCGCGCGCCGCGCAGCAGGATTGGTTGCCCGAGCCTTCTTGTTAGCCCGCGGCGGTTATCCAGTCACGCTCACTGTATTGGATGCGCTCAATATAATCAAAAGCAGCCCGGATATGCCCTACCGGGTTCGGAAAAACGCTGAAAACTTAACCCTGCGTATCAATGCCAATTTTGATCTGCCTGTTCAAGTGGACTTGATCGCCGAAGCCAAAGCGTTAGTCGAACAACTCGCATTACTCAGTGGAGGAAAAATTGACCTTTAATCCGGCTGTTATTCAGTTTTATGGAACTACATGGTGCTACACCTCGCGCCGCGCAAGAACAACTCTTGACGAATATAATATTCCTTATGAATTTATTGATATTGATATTAATATGGATGGTCGCCGCTATGTCGAGCAGGTCAATAATGGCAATCGGAGTGTTCCAACCATCTTATTCACCGATGGCAGCATCCTGGTCGAACCTTCCATTCATCAGTTGAAAGAAAAGCTGGGTTTAACTTAATCTGCGCTTAAAACACACCCGGGTAATTCTATACACCAAATACACTAATGCACCCATCGCCAGTCCGCTGCCTACCAAAGCCAGTGCTATGGGAACGATTCTGGTTTTTTCAATTTGCACCATTTTTGGATTACTCAACCTGCCCGCCAGTTTTTTAATAAAAACCGGATCCGGCTCGATAGGCTTGAACATCAGTAATAAATCGCTTTCTATCCCATCCATTAGAACCGGTGCTTGCATAATCAACGTTCCTTCCCGCCCGCATGCGGATATGCAACAATTCCAATCGCGCCAGGTCCCAGATGCGCAGCAACCGGAATTGACAATTCGGTGATCACAATTTCCCGAGCCGATGGAATCGCCTTCTTAATTTTTTCTACCATTTCGGCTGCCGCCTCGGGAGCAGCGGCGTGCACAACTGCCAGAGAGGCAACCGAATCGCCAACCCTTTGCTGCACCTTTTCGATCACCCGGTTGAGCGCTTTCTGACGGGTGCTCATGCGCTCGGACATGCTCAACAATCCATCACGTAACACAATGATCGGGTTAATGCGCAGCAATGAAGATAGCGCTGTTTGGAGTTTATTGATCCGCCCACTTAAATAGGCAAATTCCAGGTTTTCAAGCGTAAAAATTACCGTCACCCGGTCGCGAATCGATTCCAGATGTTGAATTATCCGTGGAATTTCCCAGCCCTCTTTGTTGAGCATCCGTGCTTCGCGGCACATAAACCCCAACGCAGCAGAACCCGCTCCAGAGTCGAATGGCGTCACTCGCAATTCACTGGCTATCTCTTCCGCTGCCAATTTTACCGCGGCATAAGTGCCTGACAACTTGCTGCTGATATGAATGGATAGAATTTCCTCGCCTTTTCGCGCAATTGATTGGTAGAATTCCGTGATCTGGCGTGGAGAGGGGAGCGATGTTTTGGGCGGTTGTCGCTTTTCGCGCACCAGGCTGTAAAAGTTGCTCGAGTCGATATCCCTGCCCTGTATGTACTTCTCTTCCCCAATCACAACAGAAAGCGGGATCAGGTGGATTCCATACTCTTCCTCCCAACCTTTTGGCATATCCGCGGAACCATCTGTGGCAATTTTAATCATGTTTTATTCTCCGCTGAGGTCCAATCCCAACTCATCGCGTAACGCAAGCAGCGTTCGATGATACAAACTTTTTATTGCCCCTTCGCTCCTGCCCATGATTTGAGCAATCTCCTCATTGGATAATCTATCAACAAACTTTAAAATGATCAAGGTTTGACGGTCTTCGGGCAGCCGTTGCAGCACTTCAATCAGCCGCTCCACTTCCTGCCCCTTAACCAGCGCGCTTTCCGGATATTCCCCGTGGCGAATAGTATGTGCGTGATCCTCCAGCGGTACTTCTTTCCTCCGTTTGTTGTCACGGTGCCAGTTCGCTACCAGATTGTGCGCAATCCGGTATAACCAGGCAGTGAAGGGTAATCCCCGGTTACGATAGTTGTGAATGTGGTTCAACGCCCGAAAGAACACCTTTTCAGTCAGGTCTTCTGCATCATATACGCTGCCGGTACGGTAATAAATATAGTTGTAAATACGCTTAACATACCGTTGGTAAAGAACACTAAAAGCATTCTGATTGCCTTCAGAAGCATGGATGATAACCTCGGCGTCGCTTAACTCTTCCACGATTTCACCCTTGCTTCCTGGTCATCCGCACTTTATTAACCCCAACTCTGCATTGAGGTTTCACTCCCAATACCCTTGCGTTCACTTGATCAAAAGTCATCATAGTATTTGTACGAGATGGACCATTAGGCTTAATTAAAAAACAATCGCTGATTTCACCGTGACTCAACGGCTCTTTTAACCGCAGCAAAGGCATCCACTACCCCATATCCTACCCCATTCGCAGGTCGGGTCAATAATTCTACGCACGCCGGCAAAACACCCTGATATGGTTTGGCAGTATCAAAGATGATTTGGCGGGTAAGCTCGATATCTCCAATCAAATCTGGGTTAGCAGACCACATCAAAGCCACCACGCCAGCCAGGTGCGGTCCTGCCATTGAAGTTCCGCTCATGGTCGTATACGAGCTTCCAGGATATGCGGATAATATTTCTTCACCCGGGGCAAGGATCTCCGGTTTAATCCGGTTGCTGCCATCTGCCACGACCGGACCCACGCTGCTGAAACCAGCCAGGTCTCCAAAGCGGTTAATTGCCCCAACAGAAAGCACTTGTTCGTAAATGGCGGGTGGCGAATCGACGCTCTCGCAACCTGCAAAGCCGGAATTACCAGCCGAAACCACAACGAAGATTCCTGCGGCTTTCAATGCGCTTACCGCTGGCAGGAACACCGTTGCATCACATCCTTCCACCTCCGGACAACCCCATGAATTATTCAATACCTGAGCACCCAAGGCTGGCTGTCCATCCAAAAACGAATCTCCGTCCTGTGGAAACGGAGCAAGCATGAACTGCCAGCAATCCAGGTAAAGCGCCGGATTGCCCAA
Organism: Bellilinea sp.; assembly: GCA_039666315.1. Classification (GTDB taxonomy): domain Bacteria; phylum Chloroflexota; class Anaerolineae; order Anaerolineales; family Anaerolineaceae; genus Bellilinea. The sequence continues at coordinate 25,652 of JAVSME010000003.1, forward strand.
ATTGCGCGCCAGGTTAACGCAACCGATCCAATTTGCGCCCGGAGCGACACCTGTGCGCGATCCAACGATAGTCGCCAGTGTATGCGTCCCATGTCCGCCAATATCCACAGGAGTCTGGCTGCCATGCCAGGCATCGTACCAGTTGTAATCCTGTTTTCCGTCCCAGCCACGATATTGGGCAGCAATCTCTGGGTGATTACCCTGCACGCCCGAATCGGAGTGTCCAATAAGGATACCGTCTCCCCTTACCCCCAGTTCCTCCCAGACCCGCTGCGCCCCAATCTTTTCCAGGTTCCATGCCAATTCCGCGGGCAACTCACGGATATCACTCCCCGCAATGGGAGCAAGTTTAGCCAATGGACGCAGGCGCGGGCTGGAAAGTATTCGATCCACTTCTGCTCTGCGCGACAACCACAAACGCACAAACGGTCCGCCATCCACCTCAATGGCATTTACCAGGTAGTATGGCTGAAAACCGATATTGAACCGTTCCAACTCTTTGCGTAAATCCGCCTGACTCGTTTCGGCTGTGCGTTTCAAGGTTTGGAAAACCATGTCTCGTTTTTCAAGGGGATCATCGGGCAGAACTTGTTGACTAAAATCCACCTGTTCCTTCAAGATGACAAACAGGCGTTCGCCAAAGAAACCCGGTTGACCCGCCAGAAAATAAAGCATTAACCCGGTTATCCAGACTGCCCCAGCAACCAAAGAGAACCAAACCAAATTTTTCATGGATTGGATTTTTTTCATCATAATCCAGAGGATAAAGCCGGATAACAGGCTGATTAATCCATGCAGACCGGCCATTCTTAAGGCATAGGTGATTAATTCGCCTGCCGCGCTTGCAGTAACCAGCATCAACTCATCGCCATCCAGAAAAAGCAAAGGCAGCGCTATGCTGATGCCAACTAGAAGTCCATTCGCAGTATGACCAACGGTCGAAGTCCACGACCAGGCGTGATGAGAAATGACCACCAACAGGATGATTAGGCTGCCGAACGATACCAACAGATTGAACTGCATCCCCACCAGTGGCAGGCTGGCATTCAGGATAATCAGACTGATACCAATACACAGGCTCAGGTCCACTTTATTGGCATCCCGGCGGAAAAATTCGTTCTGCTGCCAGCGCAATTTAAAAAAGGATATAAGAGTCGAGGTATACATCCCCAACAAAGCCGCGATGGTCAATGCCAGCAAGACATCCACCGGCGAACCAAATGCCCCCCACAGAGCGTAAGGTATCAGCAGCAGCCCGCCAATCAACACAACCATCCAAATCAACCCGTATTGGTTCCCGCCCGATTCGGCTGGTTGGCGGGTCGAGATTTTTCTGCGGTTAATAAAAATAAGGATTAACAGGCTGGCAATGATGAAAACGGCGTTGGTTTGCCAATCCGTAAGCGGCAACAGGCGAACGGGCACTCCCAATACACTCATCAGGCTTGCGAGCAGCCAGGTACGATAAAAGGGCTGGTATGGATTGCGAAGCGTTGAAAACATTACTAACGGAACAAGCGCACAAACAGCATACACACCGCCAACAATGAAACGCACATCTGGAATACCCAACGACCCATCAAAAAGGAAGTTCTCCGCAAGCCACATCACCGTCAAGCTAAGTACGCTTGCGAGAAAAATCCATAAAACCGAAACTACGAAGATCGCTGTCCAGAGACAGCCAACTTTCGTGTCTTTTGGCTCTCCTGAAATCAGATGCTCAGCCTTCTCGCTACCATGCTGCATGGTCGAAAAGCCTAATCTTCCAGAGGAATGACAAATTGACCATTCTGGTAAAGCAAATCGCCATCCACGCGGATTTCCCCGCCCTCGCGAAGATCGCAAATCATGTCCCAATGAATTGCCGATTCATTTTTGCCGCCAGTCTCCGGGTAACTGGACCCCAACGCCATGTGAAAACTCCCGTTGATTTTTTCATCAAATAAAATATTGCGGGTAAATTTGTTAATGCCCTCGTTGGTTCCAATCGCAAACTCACCGACAAATCGAGCGCCTTCATCTGTTTCCAGTACTTTTAGCAGGAATTCCTCATTTTTCTCCGCAGTCGCTCGCACTACCTTCCCCTTTTCAAACCATAAACGCACGCCGGTCACTTCCAGCCCACTATAGATGGTTGGATAGGTGAAATACACCTGTCCTTCCACGCTATTCTCAATGGGACCCGTAAAAACTTCTCCATCGGGCACGTTCTCATGACAATCGCAATTTACAAACGCGCGGTCTTTAATACTCAAGCGCAAGTTAGTTTCTTTACCGATAATCTGGACATTTTCTTTCCCTCTTAACCATTCGACTATTTTTTGCTGCCTGGCGGATACCTTTTTCCAATAGCCTACCGGATCAGCAGCGTCAGGCATCATGGCATTAAATACAAAATCAGCATACTCCTCCAGACTCATGTCGGCATCCTGAGCGTGCGCATGGGTCGGATATTGCGCTAATGTCCACCGAAACTCCTTTCGGGAAGCGCGTTCCAGGTAGGTTTTAAACACTGGCTGTTGGGCGCGCGAGAAAACAACTTTCTTTTGAGGATCAACATTGGACAGCGCCTTGGTATTTTCCTCCCCCAGGAGGTTTATCGAGCAATCATACGTTTCAATCATCATCTTGCGCGGCGGATCAATGAATTTCAACTGCTCTTCATTTGCGGTTTTGTAAAAAATCTCTTGCGCCTGAGGGAACATGGCAGTCATATACGGATGCCCGCCCGCTTCGAGGACTTTTTTGTACACCGCCAACATCAGCGGCTCAGTTATTACCCCTCCCCTTATCCACACTTTATCACCCTGCCGGACAGCGACAGAATAATTGACCAGCATTTCGGCAAGTTTTTCTATGCGAGGATCGAACATGATTATTCTCCTGGATTGTGTCACCCATGCTCTGGTTTAAAAAAACGCATGTCAGGGATAAACTCTTCTGTATACCGCCTGCCATCTTCTTGGCGTTGCGTATAAACGAGCAGCAAGGCTGCACGCGCCAGACCGCGTATTTTGTTACAATCCCTGACAAAGAACAGGATGAATTATCTTACTTGAACAAAGTTAATTTTACCACCGACCGCTTGCCGGATTTACATCCTTGATATAAACTCTTTTAGATGAAAAATTTCGCGAGGGGAAAATGTCCGTTCAAGAATTCTCTTGGGTTAGCGAAGAAAAAATCCATCATTTCGGGGTGAAATGGCAACCCGTGGATAAACCTCGCGCTGCAATTATTTTAATGCACGGGTTAGGTGAACATTGCATGCGCTATCAACACGTTGCCGATTATTTCAATCGCCAACAGTTCACCTTATATGCCTGTGATCATGCCGGTCATGGCAGAAGCGAGGGCGGGCGTGGTCACGTAGATTCGTATCAATGGTTTTTCAATGAAATTGACCTCCTCTGCCAACGCGCTCGCCAGGATTATCATCCTTCCCTGCCACTGTTTCTCTACGGTCATTCGCTTGGCGGCAGCATTGTTTTGGCATACAGCCTTTCGAAAAAACCGGCTATCGCTGGTATCGTCGCCTCTTCCCCAGGGATCAAATTGGTTAAAGATCCGGGTATCCTGTTGCTATTTGGGAAGTTACTCAATCGGATTGCCCCCTCGACCCCATTAAACAACGGACTGGTGGTTGAGGGCATTTCCCGCGACCCTGCCGTTGTTGATGCTTACAGAAAAGACCCGCTCGTGCATCCGTGGATATCTGCCCGGCTTGCGCTGGAATTAATCGAGAAAGGCGAATGGATCCGCGCCAATGGGGCTCAAATCAGCGTTCCTTTGCTGCTGCTGCACGGCAACAAAGATATGCTTACTGCTGTGGAAGGTTCGCGCGAGCTGGCTTCAAAGAACAATCCATACATCCACTATATCGAATGGGAAGCAGGATACCACGAGTTGCACAATGAACCGGATAACCAACAAGTGTTATCTGCAATTTTTAATTGGATGGAACATCGCATTACACAAACTTAAAACCAATCCATTACAACTTTCACCCCAGGTCAGGATGAATATTCTTGACCCAGTCATTTTCAGATACTACAATAGAAGCGGACGTGGTGCACCAATCGGGCGCGGCCGCGCTGCAACTTTACAACTGACCTTACAAATTTAGAGGAGAGTTCCGATGACCGATTTCTTAATTCGCGGTGCACTGGAAGATATCGACCCACAAGTGCATAATCTGATCCAGATCGAGGCTGAGCGTCAATTTCGAAAACTAATTCTCATTCCGAGTGAAAGCGCCGCTCCTCTTGCTGTCCGAGAAGCGTTGGGATCTGTTTTCCAGAACCTGTACGCGGAGGGATATCCGGACGAAGAGACTCGCTGGATGAGCGAAGACGAAATATTAGATTACACCGCTCGCTTAACCCACTTCAGGCGTTATTCTGATCCTCGCTATTACAAAGGTGTCGAGTACGCTAACATCATTGAATCGCTCGCCCGCCGCAGATGTGCGGAAATTTATGCAACCGAAAAAGCATCCGCGGATCAACTTTACGTAAACGTGCAGCCGCTTTCCGGCGCGCCCGCAAACAATGCCGTGTATCACGCGTTGGTCAATCCAGGCGATACCATACTGGGAATGAATCTCCTGCATGGCGGTCACCTGACGCACGGTTCATCGGTCAACCGTTCCGGCAAACTGTATAACGTCGTTCATTACAACGTTGACCCGCAAACTGAAAAAATTGATTACGATGCGGTTGAATCCCTCGCCTTGGAACATAAACCAAAAATCATCATCGCGGGTTATTCATCCTATCCGTGGGTGCCAGACTGGGCGCGTTTCCGCTCGATTGCTGATAAAGTTTGCGCAATCGTCCTGGCGGACATCTCCCACATTGCTGGTTTGATCGCTGGCGGTGCCATCCCGTCACCGGTGGGTATCGCCCAGGTAGTAACCTTTACCACGCATAAAACCTTGATGGGACCCCGTAGCGCAGTGATCATAACCCATGATGCCGCGCTGGCTCGCAAGATAGATCGAGCAGTTTTTCCTGGTGAGCAAGGCGGACCGCATATCCACGCCATTGCTGCCCTGGCAACAGCACTTAAAATTGCGGATACGGACACCTTCCGGCAATTACAACGTCAGATACTCATCAATTGTCAGACTCTTACAAAACGCTTACAGGAACGTGGCTTGCGCATCCCCTATGGCGGCAGCAATACCCACCTCGGTAACGTGGATTGCAAAACCATTATCGGATCAGATGGATCCCCCTTATCCGGTGATATGGCTGCGCGGATTCTCGATATTGCAGGTGTCGTGCTCAATCGCAACACCATTCCGGGTGATAAAAGCGCGCTCAGCGCTTCCGGCATCCGCTACGGTACACCATGGATCACTCAACGCGGATTCAAAGAAGGCGATATCCTCATCTTGGCGGATGCAATGGCTGACCTGCTCCTGGCAACCAAACCCTATGCCATTGAAACCCGCAAAGGGGATACTCTTCGCGCCAAAGTGGATTTTGATGTTCTCGAAGACGTTAAATTTAGGATTCGAGGGCTGGCAGAAAAAGCCGGTTTCGATATTCAAATTGGACACAGTGGCTATCCGCACTTTTTCTTCCTTGACGATCGTCCAGCAATTCAATCGCAGTGGGCAGCGTTCGACATTCAAGGGCGCAGTGTTCGTTCCTTTGTGAATTATGTTTTCGCCAGCGATTGCGAAATCCTGCAATCCGGGAATACTCAACCAACCAGTCTCTTCACCCCCAAAGGCAAGGTGGAAGGATGGCTGACCTGTCAGGACGATGAACATTTCCGCTTTACGCTTCCCTTCGAAAAAGCCGGCTTGGCAGCCACCTGGTTACGCGAGCTTTCAGATGGTTATGTTGTTTTTGATGAGGATCCGCAACGCCGGATTCCTGGTCCAATCCGCATCACCGAAACTTCTGAAAGTGTGATCAATCCAACACCATCCAAAGCCGAAACTCCCTTTACCAAACCCTACTTCATTGGGATTGACAAAGCATCAACGGCAAACGCGCTGCCATCCTTTACCTGGGATGCAAAGGAATCTGAAAATTTACGGCGCACTCCGCTGTATGAAGTCCATAGGCAGCAAGGGGCAAAGGTCATTCCCTTTGCTGGTTGGGAAATGCCTGTCTGGTACACCACAGTGGTTGAAGAACATCTTGCGGTTCGCCAGGCAGCCGGGTTGTTCGATGTCGCCCACATGGGTGTATACCAGGCAGAAGGTGCGGATGCAGCCGTTTTCCTGGATAGCGTCTGCGGCAACGAGATCTCAGCGCTGAAAATCGGTGAATCTTTGTACACCCATTTTCTCGATCCTCAAGCCAATGTCATTGATGACCTGTTGGTTTATCGTCGTGCTGCGCATAAATTTTTGGTAGTGGTCAATGCTTCCAATGACGACAAGGACTGGGCATGGTTAAATGCCGTTCGAGATGGTCTCGTCATGGTTGAAAACAGCCAACAGGCAGCCAGGGCATTTGGCAGGCAGGTTATCTTGCGCAATCTTCGCGATCCCAAAGAGGGAGCGGACATGAAAGTAGATATTGCCCTCCAGGGACCGAAATCGCGGGATATTTTGCTCGGGCTGGGTGTTGACGCCAAGACGCGCAGCCGCATCATGGCACTTAAACGAACCGAATTATGCGAAGCCGTCGTCGGCGGGATCAACCTGGTTGTTTCCCGCACAGGATACACCGGGGAAAAAATGGCTTTCGAATTATTCGTCCACCCCGATCAAGCCGTCTCCTTATGGAATGGTCTGATGCAAGTCGGACAACCGCTCGGTCTAAAACCCTGCGGCTTAGGCGCCCGCGATTCACTCCGCACCGAAGCCGGTTTACCCCTTTACGGGCACGAAATGGGCGGTGAACTCAATTTGGGAGTTGCCGAGGCTGGCTTTGGCGCTTATGTAAAAACCTACAAACCCTGGTTCATCGGGCGAGCGGCATTTCTACAGCGAGAAAAAACACGGCATGGAATAGTAATCCGCTTCCGTTTCACCGAAAAAGGCGTCCGCATGGCACATCTTGGTGATCCGGTCATTGATCGTAAAGGACGCACCGTGGGAGTAGTAACCAGTTGCGCAGTCGATTCGGAAGGATTCCTTACCGGTCAAGCCTTTGTCGAGACCAAATCCGCAGAGGAAGGAACACCCTTGCTCATCTACCAATCAGCACCTGCCAACGCGGGAAAGCCACCGGCAGAACTTAAAACCGGAGACCGGGTATTGCTTCCTGCCGCGGCTGTCGTCATCAGCCGCTTCCCGAAATAGGACTCTCTTAACCAGGTGTACAGGCAAACGCAGTACACCTGGAACTTTAAAATCCAATTTTTACGTTTATGGCAATTATCCTTTCGTATCCTAAAGATAAACAAACAAAAGGAGAGTAAACTTATGCAGACCCCTTGGGATCACCGCTATGCTCAGCGGACGCAACGGATGAAAGCATCCGCGATTCGAGAACTCCTCAAAATCACCGAACTGCCGGATGTGATATCTTTTGCTGGTGGTCTTCCTGCCCCAGAGGTGTTTCCAATCAAAGAATTCAAAGAAGCCTGCATCCGCGTACTGGAAAACCAGGGCGCATTCGCCCTGCAATACGGCGCCACAGAAGGATTCCTTCCGCTCCGGGAAATGATCGCCCGCCATACCACCCGATATGGCATCCAGATTTCGCCCGATAATGTGATGATCACATCAGGATCCCAACAAGCGCTCGATCTGATCGGCAAGGTGTTCATCAACAATGGTGACCGAATTTTGGTCGAGTCGCCTACTTATCTCGGCGCATTGCAAGCCTGGAACACCTACGGCGCTGAATACATCACTGTCCGCACCGATGACAATGGCATGGTCACACAAGACATAGAGGAAGCCCTGCGCGCCGGACCAAAATTCATTTACGTTCTTCCAAATTTCCAGAACCCAATGGGGGTAACCATGTCCATGGAACGCCGGGAAAACCTGGTCGAGATGGCTGACCGTTACGGCGTGCCGATTGTCGAAGATGACCCCTATGGTCAATTACGTTTTGAAGGAAAACATTTACCTGCCCTTGAGGTTCTGGATGCCCACACCCGCGTCCAAAATGGCCATTACACCGGAAATGTGATCTACTTAAGCACCTTCTCAAAAATTCTTGCTCCCGGCATCCGCCTTGCATGGATCATCGCCCCACCTGAGGTAATTCGAAAACTGGTGCTTGCCAAACAAGGCGCCGACTTGCACACCGCCACCTTTAACCAAGTTGTAGCCTATGAGGTGGGGCGCCACGGTTTCCTGGACCAGCACGTCAAGACAATTTGCGAGGTGTACCGAGAACGGCGGGATGTCATGTTCGATGCGCTCGAAGAACACATGCCCGAAGGTATTTCCTGGACACGCCCGGAGGGTGGCTTATTCCTCTGGTTACGCATGCCAGAGCAATGTGACGCCACTCAGTTGTTCCCGGCAGCCGTTAAGAATAAAGTTGCTTACGTGCCCGGCGAAAGTTTCCATCCAAACGGGGGTGGAAAAAACACCATGCGGCTCAATTTTTCCTATTCCGCCCCAGAAAAGATCAATGAAGGCATTGCCAGATTAGGCAGTATGTTAAAACAAGAAATTTGCGATGCGCAGAAGGTTTTCCAAGGCGCTTGAGCCCAATTTGTGGAGTAACGCAAAAAACTCCTGCCAAATTTTTGGCGGGAGTTTTTTATCAGGCAACCCCACGCTGCAAATGTCAGTGACAGTTTTTCCAAATCTTGAAGTCCTTCAAAATGGATCCGCCGATGAATTCGCGCAGGATGGAGTTATCCGGGATCAAATCCAGGTCAATGGGAGAAAACCATTCCAAAAATGCCAATAAACGTTTGGCTTCAATGTATTCAGCGCTGCCGAACGGTACCTGCCGCAGCAATGGCTCAACAAGCGGTTTCATTGCTGACAACTCATATACAAGCGCGGAATTGAATATTTCATCCGCGTTTTCCTGGTACGGGAAAATATGTCTTTTTTCCCCCCGCCGAACAGACTCCCACCTCCCGATTGTCTCCAGCGCCGAATAACCGCGTTCGCGCGCATCGCGCACAATCCTTCGCAGCAGCCGGGTGTCGGTGGTCGAAATTCGGTTATAGCGATCAAGATTGAGTTGCGTCAAACAGGATACATAAATACGGAAGGTTTGTTCGGCGGGAATGTTCGGCAGCAAGCGCGGATTTAAGCCGTGTATGCCCTCTAAAATGATCATCTGATCCGGCAGCAATTGCACGATTTCACCGGGCGAGCTTTTACCAGCGCGAAAATCGAAACGCGGCAACTGCACTTCCAAGCCTTCGATTACCCGGCGCAAATCCTGATCCAACTGATGCGCATTCAGCGCTTCAAGCGATTCGAAATCATAATTACCGAATTCGTCGCGGGGCGTTTGCTCGCGATTGACAAAATAATTATCCATCTCTATCGCAAACGGCGAAAGACCATACGTCAGCAATTGCACCGAAAGCCGCTTTGAGAAGGTAGTTTTCCCGGAGGAAGACGGTCCGGCAATCAGGATAACCCGGGCTGTTTTCGCCTTTTTGATGATTTGACGGGCAATTTCAGCAATCTTTTGTTCGTGTAAAGCCTCCGAAACCAAAATGATTTCCCGAATCCGGTTTTCGGAGATTCCGTCATTCAATGCGCCAACGCTTTCAATGCCCAGATTCGACAGCCATGCGCCGTACTGTTTGAAAGTCCGTAGCAGCATCGGATAATCTGGCATGGGCAACAATTGATCGGGAGCATGGCGGCGTGGGAAACGTAGAATAAAACCTTCATTCAACCGTTTCAACCCGAACCAACGCAAGTATCCTGTGGATGGCACCATGTAACCATGATGATAATCGCGATGCTCCCCCAGCTGATACAGAACGAGATGTTCCTTGTTACGGTATTTTAGCAACCTCGCTTTGTCTGAGTAACCTTTTGCTGCAAAGAATTGTATTGCATCCGCAAGTGGTAATGTTTTTCGCTGGAAAGGCAAATTTTTCGCCACCAGAGCGCGCATATGCTCCTCAAGTCGCTTCAAATCCGCGTGGGACAACGGCTCGCGCCCGCCAACCTGGCAATAGTATCCACCTGATGAAACCGAGTGATCAACGGTCAAACTGCCGTCGGGAAAAAGATCCTCGAATGCCGCTTCCAAAAGGAAGGTGATTGAACGGCGATAAATTCGTGCCCCATCCGGGCTTGCCATCGTCACCGGTTCAACCTTTGAGTCGATGGTAATCGGAAAGGTCAATTCCCTTAGCTCGTGATTGACAATCGCGCCTACCACCAGGGGTCTGTCCCATTCCGGCATGGCGTTGAAAAATTCAACAAGGGTGGTATGGCGGCGACCGCGAAACACCCGCCCATCCGGCAAGTGAATTTCCACGTCTTCTCTGGGTTGTACGGCTTGAATTGCAGGATTGTTCGTGTTGTCCATAATTCCGCTCTTTTTTCAAGGAAAAAGTATCTCTCGCCTTGTTTTTACTATATATTATTCAAATCGGCTCATCGAAACAATGAACAAAACTGCAAGGGCGTCCGCTTGCCGCCCTTGCAGTTTATGCTCCGTACTCGTTGAGGAAAAAACCTAAGGTTGGATCATCTCCAATTGAGCAAAATCATCCACATTCACGGTTCCCGGGTCAGCCGAACTAACCGTAAAGGCAGCGAGCATTTCTTCTTGACTTATGGTCTCGTTTTCAGCCCAGATCAGGTCGAGAATGCGGGTATGATTTTTACTGCCATCCGGAGCGCCTCCAAACCGCCATTGCGCTGGTTGCGGTTCTACATCGCGAACCCTCCACACGCCGGAAGAAGGGTAGCCCTCCTGACCGAGCACCGCGACAACAAACCCCCACGAAGCCGGGTCGCCGCCGCCAAGCGATTCGCGCGGGACGCGCGCGGTCACTGTTCGCGCAGCCGGATCTACCAGAATTTTCATGCTGATTTCGGAAATTTGCAGCGGTTCCAGGGTTTCTGCCTGTGGAGCAAGCACCTGCGGCGTCCAACCCTCAAGCCAGAGCGCGTAATCCCAGCCATCGCTCGATTTCAACGCCGCATTTCGCCCCGGCAGCAACAGGCGGGCGCCGCTGCCGCTGCCCGGATCCTGATCAATGTAAATGTCAATCGTCTGAATCGCCAATCCGTTCGGCGAACCCCACGGGTTCGGAATTGGACCATGAAAACCTACCCGGAAGATCAGGTTTTTCTCGTCGTACGATACTCGGAAGGATTTGAGGTCGAATGCTTTATTTTGGAAAACTGCATCGGTCGGATAACTATACGTCCCTGGTCCATGGTCATCTCCTTCGGCATCCTCGATTTCAAAGAGGATGGTAGAAAGTCCCAGGTCAGGGATGATGATTTGAGCAGGTCCTTTCGCCGGGAAGAGAGTCTGCTGCGGGTTAACGCCAATCAGAAAGCGGTATTCATCGCCTGTCTCGAATTCACCCAGCAGGCTTAACGGTATCGCCATCTCCAATTCACCGGCATTGCCAGCAGCCTGACCCACTGTGTCCTTTTGAACCCAGCCATCACTGCCAGCCTGATACAGCGTCAGGGTCGAATCCCGGTTCCACACCAGGGCATGGCTGGCAGCCATCCCCAACAGTGCCGGCGCATCTGCCAGGGTGTAGGGCGAGCTGTCATTCATCCTGCGATCCTGAAGATACACGACGACGGGCGCTTCCAATGAACGTGCCATTGCCCCGCCGCCCGCCGCAGATACACGAAGGTACAGGTTTTTTTCATCCATGGCGTAGGCAAAACTGCTGATGCTGCTGCCCTCACCCGCCGGATAAAGCGCGGCTTTGTTCCATTCATCGCTGCCAATCACGCCATCCATTACTGGGCTCGAGAGTCCCTGTAAGGGAGTTTCCGCGCTCACCGGACGCGCCTGAATGATTGGAATATCAACAAATGCAGGCACCGGCTCACCCAATGATTCGAAGACCTTACGCAGCAAAGCGCGAAAACCAATATCAAAATATTCATCTTGCCCGGAGTCCTGATCCGCCCCGTACCACCAGAACCAATCCGAGCCCTCCGCCAGGAACATATAATCCTGCGCAGCGGCTATTGCTTCCGCAGGCGCTTCCCTAACTTTGGAAATATCATATTTTGCCAGCACCTCACGAGTTTTACGAAGATATTCCCAAGCCGTGTTTTCTTCAGCCTCTCCAATCCAGGTGTCATAATTCGGGCTAAACCATGCTCCCGGGAACAAATCTTCAATCATTCTCTGGTCGGGATATTTTTCCAGATACTCGCTGGGAGTAATCGTGCGGATGGTTTCACTTTCGGAAAGCAATTGATAGAATGTGCTTAAGAACTCAATCCCATCATTGGGGTAATGTTCCCAGGCGTTTTCACCATCCAGAATGAGACTGACAACATGCGGACCCTCAGCAGATTGTTCTTTCAGTTTCTGGCGGATATTTTCCAGCCGCTGGATTAAGTCTTTGGCAGCCGCAGTACCGGAGACACCCGAATAGGTAAAGCCAATCTTATCGGAAAGCACCAAATCGCGGAAGAAAACCGCAAGTTTTTCGCCCGCCTGATTGGTGACATAATAAGGACGGTACAAATCGTCCGGCTGATTAACCGTTTCCTCGCTGTCGCGAGTAAACCCGGTCAATCCGAGCGATTTCGCCAACACCGGTTCACCCGTTGCCATCCAAGAATAACCCGCGCGTAATACAAACGGCACCATGATTTGCGCTACCGAACCCTCGCTGGGCCAAAGCCCGCGCGGCGGCTGCCCAAACGTTTTCTCATATAATTCCACACTGCGCTGCAGGTGGGTTAGCGCATCCTGCGGATACGAAAACTTGGGCGGCAAATCCGCCCCAGGGTTGCCGACTGCTTGCAAATTGGTATCAATCAACAACGGGATGATCGGATGGGCATAAGGCGTAGTGGTGATTTCGATCTGCCCTGCTTCCTGCATTTGGCGATGCAACGGGACCACCTCAGCCATAACCCGGCGCACTTCTCCAAAGATGATCGCCTTGTCCTCTTCGCTGAAATTTTCACCTTTTTCCACCAGCGCCTTCAGCGGCTCCTGTTCAAGAAACATCGGGTCGAACCAGGCAAGGTTGAACCATACCTGCAAGTCAAGAAAGTCCTGTTCCGTAAAAGACACAAGGGCAGCATCAATGGCGGATGAATCGGCTCCGCCGCGTTTATCGAGCAATTCCTGATAGCGCGGGAAGCGGGCAATAATCCTTCCCCAATTGACATCATAGAATCGTTGCAGAATGAACCGCTTTTCTTCTTCATTAAGTTCAGCGGCGGGTTTTTCTGCCATCACCCAATACAGGTCCTTAGCCTGATTGCTGACAAAATCATCCAACTGGCGCAGTAGTACCGGTGTAAGGTTGAACGTGACCCGCACATCAGGGTATTGCGACACCAAATAAGCCATGTCGTAATAGGATTTGGTCGAGTGCACCCGCACCCATGGGCGGGTATACACCCCCTCCTCGTTCTTGTAATACAACGGCTGGTGCTGATGCCAAACCAGATTGAGGTAAAGAACCTCATCTTCGCTTTCCTGCACTGGGGTAACCACAGGGGGTGCGGTTATATCTGGCAGCATTTCCGGTGTTTGGGTTGGCTGCGGCAAGGGCAATGGTTGCGTCTGGCATGATGTCAGCGCCAATATAAAAATCATGATCAGGATCAGAAATCGGTATTTTTTCGGCATCGTTTACTCTCCTTCTTTACATTAGAACGGCTTATCTCCTCGCAGCAGCGAGGTCAAAGATCTGCAAACCATCCATTGCGCTTCCAATCCATAATCGCCCCAACGGATCCACAGCCATGCTCAATGGTTCGCCGCCGTAGTAACCCGAATTGTTTGAGCGATAGACCAGCCATTGATCTTCACCATCAAAATGAGCCACCAGACCGCCGGGTTCGGTTGGAAAACCCAATCCAAGCCAGAATCCATCGTCCGGAACTTCGATCATCACGTGGATAATGCTGGTCGGAATCCCCGCCTCTCCCGGATGGTTAAAGTTCCACTGCCTGCCATTCCAGTAACCCATGCCGTTTCCAATCGTTGCCACCCAGACGCGATTAGAGGAATCAACCAGGATCTGAGATACTCCTCCCCAACCCAGATTGCGGTTGGAAAAATCCCAATTCTGCCAATCGCCGGATTGTAGGTCCAGACGAGCAACGCCTTTTTTCGTCCCTGCCCATAAATATTCTTCCGCGCCGGTGGTTTGAATAGCCAGGGTGAATACATTATTATCCAGCAAGCCGCTATTTATATGGCTATACGCAGTCCAGGCTCCGCCATCATATACTGCCAATCCTTCCAAAGATGCAGCCCAAATTCGCCCACTGCCATCCTGTGCAATTGCCCGCATACGTGCCCCCGTTTGACCGATATCCTCCGCCCGGAAAGATTGCCATTCGGCTCCATCCAGCAGGCTGACTCCCGCTTCGGTGCCAAACCATAGGCGTTGCTCACGATCCTCGTAGATAACCTGCACGCGGTTACTCAAAATCGGCGAATTTTCTGTCGAAAAAATCCGGCTATCCTCACCCCAAGGCGAACCTTCCGTAACATGCCAAAATACGGCTCCTTGCGCAGTTCCCAACATCATCTCTCCAGTCGAGCGCAGCGTTAGATCATGGATCGTGTTAGCAGGCAATGGCGAACTTGCCGCCACCAGGTGAGCCCAGCCCCTGCGCGCCAGCGCGCGTTCATACTCATAAGTAACCTTGCCAACGGTAATAAGAAGCGTAAGACCGATTACCAACCACCAGAAGATGCGCGGAGGTTTGGGCAGCATTTCTTCCAGGTAATCCCAATAATTATCACGCTCCATTATCCAATGGTAAGCGCTGCGCAGAAATCCGGAGGCTAACATGGTCAATGCAGGGATTACAATCAAGGAATATTGCGGCCATTTTGTCGGATAAATCAGCAAGACCAAGAATTGGCTGATGAACCAGCCCGCCAGCCAGGGCTCCTTGCGTCCATGCACGTAGAGACCAATTGCTCCGCACCAGAAGATAAATTCATCCAGCGTTAAAAAGAAGAAAACCCGCGGATGCCATTGCAGCGCAGTAGCCACCCAAATAAATGGCTGCCACCACGGGTATCCAGCTCGAGCTACATCCCCCCCCTGAGCATATTGACCATGAAACAATACAATCTCCGTCAGCCTGCCAAACGGGTCATTCCATAAATATGGGTTTAGCACAAAAAAAACTAATCCGGCCAGCCCGCCCCAAACCAATATCCGGCGCATCGTAACCAGTCGCCGGTGTTGAATAAACAATAATCCAATCGGTATTATCATCATTCCATAGGGGTATTTACCCGCCACAGCGGCGCCATACGCGGCTGCCGATAGCCCGTACAATACCCCAGAGGAAGTTTTTTGCAGTTGAAAATGTTTACGCAACAGGACTACCGCCAGCATTGAGGCAAACAGAGGAAACGCCTCCAGGTAGACCTGACTGGTATATTTCAAGGTATAGGAATGAAATGCCAGTAAAAACCCTGCCAGTGGATCCACCAGCGAAAGGACCAATACCTGCAAGATGCCAAAGGTGGCGCTGATTGCCCTATTGAAATAGAATTTGAAATCCGTGTTGACCGAATCACCCTGGATTAAAAACGGCAGGCTGTACATAATCTTAACCAATGGGGGATGTTCTCGGTTCACATCGTAATTGATGATTCCCTGCCAGTCCCCCTGGCGTATCAGTTCGGCATATTCTCTGCCCGCGCGCATATATATCGGCTCGTCGTAATCCAAAGGCAACTGCCAGACCGCCCAGGCATGCAGCAAGGTTGTCAAAAGAACGATGACCGTAATGGTATGCCCGCGCTTCCACCAGTCAGGCAGGCTGCGCAAGGGGAAATTCAAGATTTTTGAAAGCATTATCCGTTTTGGATTTTTAAAACCAGTCCAATCTGTAAATCAGGTCTCAAGGCGCCTGCACCAGCTCGAAAACCGCGATTTGGTATGCCTGTAATTGGGGCAGCGGCAAGAAATTTTCAAATCCACCATCGTCCGATACGGTCAGGTTGAGCCCGGGTAATTCACCGATTAATGGCAGCAGGGTAAACTCCCCCGGCGTCAGACCCTCTGGCGCGGAAAGGGCATAATCCTCAACCGGTTCGTCGCTCAGGTTGAGTAACACAAGCGCTGCTTCGTCCGCCGAGACCCGCAAATATGCCAGCACATGTCTGTTGCCGCTATCCACCATTGTCAGCGCGCCTTGCTGCAATGCAGTGGATTGAGCCCGCGCGCGTAAAAGATTTTGATAATGGCGCAAAAGTGAATCCGGATCCCGCAGCTGCGTCGCTACATTCTTTTCTTTAAAGTCCGCTTTGTGAAAAATCCAGGGTGTACCGGTTGTAAACCCGGCTTTGGATTCGGACGACCAGTGCATCGGGGTGCGGATGTTCCTGTGGTCTCCCTGGCCAGTTAAGCCTATTTCTTCACCGTAATAGATGAAAGGGATGCCGGGACTGGTCAGATAAATGGCAGCGGCAACCCGCGCTTTACCCTCATCCTCCATTAACACCGACATCACTCGATCCTGATCGTGATTGGAAAGGAAGATTCCCATGCTCCCCGGCGGGAACAGCCTTGTCTCGAAGCTGAGCGTGTTTGCCAACGAGCCTGCATCGTGGCTATTAACCCCATTCAGGATTGAGCGAGCAAGGTCAAAGTTAAAAACCACATCCAACCCATCGTTCTTCACGTAGCGCACGACTTCAAAACTGTTCGACCATACTTCACCTACGGTCACCGAATAAGGGTTTATGTTTTTGTAATAGATGAAAAATTCTTCAAACCAGGCATGAGTCTGATCGGTATTCTCCTGGTCGCTGCCTTCTTCAATCAAGTGCTTGGCGCCGTCCACGCGAAAACCATCCACCCCGACATCAACCAGCCAATAATGCGCAATCTGCTTGATTTGCTCCGTCACCGCCGGATTTTGCAGGTTGAGGTCTGGCATCTGATCCCAAAACAGCGCGTAATAATATTTTCCGTTAGGCGCGCGATGCCACACCTTCTGCCCTTGCGGACCGGAAAAACCGGGATCTTCGTCCTTCCAGATATAGTATGGGTGATATTCAGATTGAACATCCTTAGACGCCTGGAACCACGGGTGCTGCGTAGAGGTATGGTTGATCACAAAATCAATGATCACCCGCACATCTCGTTTGTGAGCCTCCGCAATTAACGCCTTAAAGTCATCCAGCGTGCCGTAATCCGGATTCACCTGGAGGTAATCGGTCACATCGTAACCATGATAGGAGGGAGATGGATGGATGGGCATCAGCCAGATCGCATTAATTTCCAGGTCATTACCAGAGAGTGGGTTGCCATCGTTTAAGTAATCCATTTTCTCGATAATACCGCGGAAATCGCCAATCCCATCTCCATTGCTATCGTAAAAACTGCGCACGAAAATCTGGTAGAAAACCGCGCTTTTCCACCACTCCGGGTCCGCGGGCGGCTCGGCGGTTGCGGTCGGAGTTAATTCCGGCTCAGGTGTCGAGGTCGGCAGCTGCGCTGCCGGCAGACATCCTGCCAGGGCAATCGCAACCAGTATTAAAAATATTCGCATCAGATAGTTCTTGTTCATAACATTAAGTCAAGATGACCCCACCCAGCGGGGGCAGGGAGATATCAACATTCCTTTCATCACAAACAACTTTTACATCCTGGCAACTAACCACAGCCGGCTGCCAGCGGCCAGGTATTCGGATCAATTCTTGCTGGTTACCCAGGTTAAGCGCCGTGATCACCATTTCATGCTCGTGAATACGCCGAAAAACCAGCCTGTTTTCGTCCACCTCGATCAGATTTCGCTTGCCCCGCCGCAGCGCAGCATATTGATTTCTGAGGCGGATCAAGGCTTGATAATATCCGCGTAAATCCAGGTCTTGATCGTCTCCCCACAACATAGGCAAACGTGATTCTTCCGGTACGCCTCGAGTACCCTGTCGCACATCACGCTGCTGCGACAACCCAACTTCGGTGCCGTAATAAATCACAGGCGCTCCAGCCAGGCTGAATTGCAGCATCGCCGCCAGCCGCAGCCTGCGCTTGTCATTTCCTGCCGCCCACAAAAAACGGTTCATGTCGTGATTATCCAAGAAAGAGGGCAACGAAAAATCAGCGGGGAAATATAACTCGTGCCTATCAATGAAAGTGCTCAGTTTTTGCGCATTCCAACGCCCAAATGCCAGGGATTGGCGAACGCCCTCCAGCAGGATAAAATCCAATGCTCCATCCAACTGACCGGCAAAGGTCAATTGAACATCGGAAGGATCAACAATTTCTCCAAAAGTCCAACAATCCGGTTTTGCCCGCCGGGTTACCTGGCGGAAATCTGCCCAGAAATCCGGCGCCGGACCAATGGCATAATCAACCCGATAGCCGTCAACGCCAAAGTCTAGCCAAAACTTGGCTGCATCTAGAACATATTGGCGCGCTTTTGAGTTCCTCAGGTTGAGTTGAGGCAGGCTTTTGACGCCAAAAAAGGTTTCGTACTCATCCGGGTAGGAACTGAAGTTAAACCAGGAGCGATACCGGCTGTCCGGATTATGGAAGGCGTCTTGAAAAAACGGATGCTGGTTGGAAATATGATTGGGAACCAGATCGAGCAATACCCGAATACCCGCAAGATGCGCCTCGGTCAGCAACTCGCGCAGGTCCTGTTGACTACCCAATCGGGGCTCTATATCCATTAAATTGGTAGCATCATAACCGTGGTGGCTCGGGCTCGGGAAAACCGGCGTCAACCACAGCGTATTGATGCCCAGCTCCGCCAGATAACCCATTTTTTCTGTAATCCCGCGCAGCCTGCCACCGTAGAAACCGCCCGGAGAAGGAGGTTTCAGCCAACCCTGGTCATGACCGGGGTAGAATCGGTCAACAAAGATTTCGTAAACAACAGCATCACGCGCCCATGCAGGCAGCGGATCGTCATCCACGTAATACCCGAACAAGCTCCCTTCATCCGATGAAACCTCGCCTTTGCCGGGCATATCCACCCCAAAACGATAACGCACCAGGCTGCCGGTTGGCATGCCAGGAATCACGGCTTCGTAATGGCTGCGATACCCCCATAGCACGGTATCCCATTCGGTATACGCGAGGCGAAGCGGCGCAGCATAACCCTGCCGGGCGTTCCCCGATTTTCCTTGCGGGTCGCTGCCATCATTCGTCCAATATATCCACCCATAACGGATATCCTGGTCAGGACCCACCGAAAGGCGCACTCGAACAGGCTCAGCAGGCAAGGGGTCCAGCGGTTCGCGTTGGAAGTTATGGTATATTCCGCGCCTGAATCCGTATACCCGCTCGTGTTTTAATGCGTCGGTGGCAAGTGTGCCAAAGATAAAATCGTCCACAGACCTGCCTTTATCCAGTGATTAACCTTTAACGCCTCCGACTGTTAAGCCGGATTCGAAGTAACGGTTAAGCGCAAGGTAAACCAGCACCGTAGGAATAACCACAATCACCGCCCCAGCAGCAAACTGCCCCCAGGGAACTGCTACGCTGTTCGCCAGGGAATACAACGCTGGCACGGCTAATTTTTGCGAATCTGGCGCAGGCACAAGCACGGACGAAAAAATGAAATCGCCCCACCCCGTCATAAACGCCAGGATAGCCGTCACCGCCAGAGCAGGTCTTGCCAGCGGCAGAGCGATCAAGAAAAACGCTTGCACCGGCGTAGTTCCATCAATTTGCGCCGCTTCTTCTAGATCAATTGGAATGGTATCGAAATACCCTTTTAGGTTCCAGGTGCAGAAAACCAGCGTCGCCGAAGTGAAAGCCATGACCAATCCCGCATGGTCTCCAAACAATCCGATGGCAGTTAAAACCTGAGCGATTGCAACCAGCGAGAGAATGCCCGGAAAGGTCGAAATGGCAAGCAGAAAGATCAGGAAAAATTCGCGCCCGCGGAAACGGAAACGAGACAAGGCAAATGCTGCTGACGTACAAACAATAAGACTGGCGATTGTGGTAATTGTTGCCACTTTAAAACTATTGAGTAACCAGGTCAGGTAGGGTCGCTCGAATAACATGAAGCGGAAATTTTCAAAACTCCACTCAACCGGGAAAAACATGCCCGGTAAACTCAGCGTGTACAACCGCCCGCCCGCTCGTCCGGATGCCAGAATCGCAAACCATACGGGATAAAGAGCAAAAATTACCGCCATCACTAAAAAGGCATACTGCAATATCCGCACACCAAGACCGGTTTTCTTAATCATGATTCGTATGCTCCTTTCGTGATTTTCGTAATTCGCAGGCTATACAAAGTCGCCAGGAAAAGCATGATGAAAATCAGCACGGCGAACGCGGTTGCCAGCCCAAAGTTCTGCAACTGGTAAATTTGCCGGTACGCAAACACCATCACAAATTCGGTCGCGCCGGGCCTGTCTGCTCCCGCCAATGGTCCGCCGGCAGTTATCGCAAAAGCGGTGCCAAACATTTGAAACGCCGTGATCGAGGTCAGCACGGTGGCTGGCAAAACCGCCGGGCGGATCAAAGGTAAGGTAATTGTGCGCAGCTGCACCCACCAGTTAGCCCCATCAACCTCGGCAGCCTCGTACAACTCGACCGGAATCGATTGTAAAGCGCCAAGGATAGCCACCATGAAGAAGGGGTAAGAGAACCACAGGTCAGCCAAAACGACCACAGCAAAGGCGCTGAACGGATTTTGCAGCCAGATTGGACCTTCCACGCCAATCAGAGTCAATAACTGGTTTATGGTTCCCTGCTGGCGGAAGAGAAATTGCCACACCAAGGCCATCAGGATTGCAACCGAGGAGGCGCCCCATGGGACAAAAAGGGCAACCCGGAAAAATGTCTTTCCCTTTAGCCGGTTATCGTTAAGAATCAGCGCCAAGACCAAACCAAAAAGAAAGGTCAACGGCACGCGAATCGCCACGAAGAGTATCGTGCGCATAACGACAACGATAAATGGTCCGGTATCCATTAATTGGTCAATTGCAGCCCGCAGTGAAATCAGATATGCCAGCCCAGCCATCAGAGCAATGGCAATCAACCACACCATGCCAGGCGAAAGAGGTCGGTCAATTTCCCGATCGAAACGGCGGTTGACGTAAACAGCGGCAATTAACGGCGTAAACACCAGAAAAATACTTGCAAAGGCTTGCAGTGCTTCGACTGTAAATAACTGATCCAACAATCTCTGATAGTTTGCAAACAATGGGTCAGCCAGCCGGTAGGGTGAACCTAAACCTGTTCCTCCATTTTCTCGAAATTGCGGCCAGCATAATGGATCAAGAATACCGGTCAGGACAACGTCGCAATCCGGTTTGGGACGGAATTTATTCCGGTTGGTAAAAGAAATGTAGGTGTTTAAAACAATGGGGTAAACATTGAAAATCAAGATACCAATGATAGTCGGTAGCAAGAATAAGGCGATGGTTAAACCTTTTCTACCGCCTTTCCAGGTGACCATGGCAGAGTCCTTTCTCCATTTAGAGGTTTCGGAAAGGAAATCAAAAAAAAGAAAGAGGGAGAGCCGGATTGGCTCTCCCTGTCTTGCTTAAGAGGTTATTTCATGCCCGCAACGGCTTCTTCAATCGCAGCCTGGGCTTCTGTCAAAGCAGTCTGAGGATCCTGAGCACCGGTCCATATCGCCGCTGAGGCGCGACCGACCGGACCCCATTGAGCCGAGGAGAACGGCGAAGGAGACATTGGGACGCCGATAGCCAGAGCATTACCGAAACCAACAACGGCTGGCAGTTGAGAGACTTCCGGGTCTTCCAATGCAGCGGTTTGGGCGGGAATGGTCTTGTTGACCAACGCCAGGCTTCGCTGGACATCGGCGCTGGTGAAGTATTTCATGACTTCCAGCGCTGCTTCAGCATGACCACGGTCAACGGCGTTCTTGCTGAGCATGAGCGTCTTGATACCCACGAACGGCTTGCCCATCGAAACCACAGTGTAGTCCACTCCGGCTTCTTCCAAGCCCGCAATTGCCCATGGACCCGTCCACCACATACCTACTTGCCCTTCCTGCAGGGCAGCATTGCAGATATCGTAACTGTTTTCAGCCAGCGATACCGCTTTCAATTTCACCAGCCACTCGGCAGCAGCAAGCGCTTCCGGAGTGTCCATGAACGCATTGCCTTCTTCATCCACGTAGTACGGGACACCGAAGCCAAAGTAAATTGGAGACATGTGGTAGGCATCTTCAGCGCCAAAACCCTGATTGCAGATCAGCGCGTTCCCGGTATCGGCATAGAATTGTTCCGCCTTGGCAAGCAGGTCATCCCAGGCGAAAGGATCGGTAGGCAGGTATTCTTCGGTCACTACGGCGTTATTAGCAACCAATGCGATACCTTCCATGGTTTCGGGCAGCGCCCAGACCATATCCTGCCAGATCACGCCGTTGATGCCGGATTCGGTGTAAATGGTTTCAAGGAAAGCCTTGTCCACACCAAAATCATTCAGCGCAACGATATTTCCAGCCAGCGCTTGCTCGCCAATTTTGTCATTCGCCCAACCGATGATGTCAGGACCCTCACCGGCAGGAATGGCAACATTCAAAGCGTTGGCAACATCTTCTGGCTTGGAAAGATCAATTTTTACGCCCGGGTTGGCGGCTTCGTAATCCCGGAAAGCCTGGGTGATGGCATCCAGGTATTTACCGTCCCATTGGTGCCAGATCGAAATCGTTATTTCCTCGGCAGCTGGGGGCGGTGTGGGTTCTTCAGCCGCTGGGGGCGGCGTGGGTTCTGCCGGCGCCGGGGTTGCAACCGGAGCGCAAGCCGAAAGGATAAACGCGGCGATCAGCAGAATGCCGATCAAGGGCATAATTTTCTTAGTCATCTTTTCCTCCATAGATTTTGTTGGGTGAAACCTCCCATCGAGACAAATCCTCGTCAGAAGGTTCTCTGTGGAACTACCACTGAACTTCAAGATAGTGACTGGTTACTGGTTAACCACCTCCTTTCAAGTTCAACTTGATTCCGCAACTCGATGCAAACTCATTGAAATTGCCTGGGCAACTGCGCCCATGCCGGATGAACGCCTTCCCAGAACTGCGGCGGTAATATTTACCGCCCGGGAAGCCACCAGTAAACTGCGTTGTTTTACGGTTTTTCGAACCGGATCTAGCAATAAATCGCCTACCTGGGCAACGCCACCACCAATAACCACCATAGAAGGATTGAATAAATTGACCATGCTGGCAATCGCGGTGCCTAAATAATAACCGGCTTCCTGAACCAGCCTTTGGGAGAGATGATCGCCTTTGCGAGCAGCGGTGATTACATCTCGTGCTGTAATCATATCGAGAGGGGAAACTTCGGTTAAAGAAGTGCGCTCTCCACGCCGCACCGCCTGGGCCGCTTTCTGCGCAATGGCTCTGCCGCCTGCCAGTGCTTCCAGGCAGCCATGATTTCCGCAGGTGCATTGCGGGCCATTTTCTTCCAGCGTGATGTGTCCGATTTCTCCCGCGCTGCCGGTGCTTCCCCGATAAATTTGCCCATCAATCAATAATCCGGCTCCGATGCCAGTGCCAACTTTTATATAGGCAAGGTTCTTCTCGCCCCGTCCAGCGCCATAAGCCCATTCTCCCAGCGCGCCAAACTCGGCATCATTTCCAAGACTGACCGGTATTCCCCAGGCTTCTTGTAACCATTGGCGAATTGGAAAGCGATCCCAACCAGGCATTATCGGCGGACCACTCACCATACCCGCCCCCGACACAACCGGTCCAGGAACACCCACCGCCGCCGTGCAAATCCGGCTGATTTCGATGCCCATTTTTTCCAACCAAGACTTAAACAGGTTGTCAACATAGGCAAGACACACATTCGGTCCTTGGAGAATATCCAAGGGAGCATTAGTTTCATCAATAACCTTGGCAAGATGATCCGCCAAAATTAATGTTACGTGAGTTGCGCCAACATCAACCCCGACCACAAGACCACTTTTGGGGTTGATTTCGAGATTAATAGGCCGCCTTCCACCGGAAGTGCCCCCGTTGGTTTCCCGTACCAGACCCGCCACGATCAAATCATTCACGATCGCCGTAACTGCCGCCCGGGTTAAGCCCAATTCGCGGGATAACTCAATCCTGGAAATTCCCATCGGGCTGAAACGTATTAAATCCAGAGCAACATGCTTGTTAAGGTTCTTGACACTTGATTTTGGCACCTGCCATAAAGTAGTGGTCAAAGATACCTCTCTCCTCAACTTATCCGTATGTATTATAACATTGACAGAATTTATGTCAAGTTACTTAACACAAACCGAGGATCAACTCAATCAAATGTCTACACAACACTGATTATATCATTTTTCAACCCCTTATTGATTATAATAATGCTCATGTACAAACGTGATCGTTGGCGGCTCATCAAATCATCACCCGCATCCGGCGCCTGGAATATGGCGCTCGATGAAGCCATCCTGGAATCCGTTGCTGCCCAAAAATCGCCCTCCACGTTGCGCTTGTATGCCTGGCAGCCGGCTTGCTTGTCGCTTGGTTACGCCCAACCGTTTAGAGACGTTGATCTGCGCTCTTTACTGGAGCATGGCTGGGAGGTTGTCCGCCGCCCTACCGGCGGAAGGGCTATTTTACACACCGACGAATTAACCTACTCAATCACTGCGCCACAAAACGAACCACGGGTTGCAGGAACAATTTTGGAAAGTTACCGCCGCCTATCCACAGCGTTGGTCAAAGCGCTGCAATTACTGGGTTTGCCAGCCGAAGCCGAACAGGAATATCCACTCCCGTCAGGCAGCCAGGTCAATGGCGCGGTGTGTTTCGAAGTTCCCTCCAACTACGAAATCACTGTAGCCGGAAAAAAACTTATTGGCAGCGCGCAAGCGCGCCGTCATAAGAGCGTGCTCCAGCACGGATCGCTTCCCCTCTGCGGTGATCTTGCCCGCATCACATGGGCGCTCTCCTTCGATAATGAGGCTGACCGCAAGCAGGCTGCTCGCCGCCTGTTGGAACACGCAACGACCGTTGAAACCGTCACGGGTTATCCCATCACGTGGGAGCAGGCTGCAGCCTCCATTGAACACGCTTTTTCCACCGTCCTCGATCTCGAATTATTCCTGGATGAGCCGACGCCCGCAGAAATCGAATGCGCCGAAACCTTGTTCGTCGAAAAGTACGCTCATCCAACCTGGAGCGAACGAATCTGACCCGGACGGTCTATTCAGGTTTTACGAATAACACCTCTTCATACCCCAGGTTGCGAAACAACCGGCCAAGGTAGCTTTCTGCGTTCATCTGCGCCCAATCCAGGATACCGTCCTGCACTGCCGCGCGTTCAATTTCCGCTTCGGCAGACCGGCGCGCCAGAGATTCCAGGTTGACTTCACCCCGCCGCAGCAGACCGGTCTCGCGGTCATACACATATGAAAGGTCATTATCCAAGGCGGTGATAAACACCTCAGCGGGCGGTAAACGCACATACAGGATTCGATTTTCGATCCACAGATCCTCCGGCTCCAATTTCACCAGGTCAATCCCCGCAATAACCTTCCCATGACCAACGAACAACAAACGATCACCAAACAGAAAGTTCAATTCCCCCTGTCCAATTTCCGCGGTGATAATTTTTTCCATGGTGTACTGGGCAGTTTCCAGCCGCGCCAGGGAACGGATTTCATGAAGAATGGTTACCGGATCCGGCAACACCGTTGGAGTCGGGTTGAACAGCAGCACCGCCTGGGTCGCAAGCGCATCCCCCACCTGGCTCACCGGCTGGAGCGCTTTTTGCGTCGTTGCAGTCAGCGTATTGACCAGAACCAGCATCATAACCCCGAACAGCAACAGGATTACGACCAGCAAAACAAGCCCTGCCTTGAGAATTGATTTGACATCCATATCAAATTTTCTTCCATTCTCAACCGTAATCTGGTAAGTCCATTATAATCAGTATATCATTGCCTGAATTCAAATCCAACTTGTTTTACCCGTTTCATTTATGATTGCAAAAAAACAACGGCGTTTGAGTTTCTTATTTCTGCTGCTGACGGCACTCCTCACAGCCTGCGGGGATGTTTTTTCCAAAACTGCAACCTCACCGTCAGCAACGATTACGCCAACGATCGAAATCACCTCAACCCCAACCCTGCCGCCGCCGGGCAGCGAAGACAATCCGCTGCGTTTGGGTTTTGTTGTGGAAAGCGGAACAAACCGCAGCAACGATCTTTCGCGCCAGGAAACAGGACAACAGCTGAGCGAACTGACCGGGCTTTCCATCCATGTCCAACAATATGCTGATCCGCGCGATATGCTCAAAGCGTTGGAAGACGGCAAGGTTGATATTGTCTGGTTGCAGCCTTTGACCTATATCTACGCCCGCGAACAGCAGTTAGTCCGGCTGGGCTTATTAACCAATCACTTTGGCACATATTATTATGGCGCCCAGTTCATCGCCAACGTGGAAAGCGGCTTTATCTCGTACTTCGATCCCACAGTCAATGTGAGTACCGCGAATGCTCAAACTGCTCTGGCGCAGTTGGATGGTCGCCGTCCCTGTTGGGTGGAACCGGGTTCGATATCCGGTTATGTCCTTCCGGTTGGCATTCTGGAGCAGCTGGCTATAGAAGTGCAAAGCGGCGTCCTGGCGCAGACCCACACCGCCGTGGTTCGCTCTCTTTATATAAAAGGAATATGCGACTTCGGCGTCACCTTTTCCATCTTCGGCGATCCGCGTACCTCCAGTCAAATTACCACCGACCTTCCCGACGCCCCGGCGAGGGTCGTCATCCTCTGGCAAACCAATCCGGATATCCCCAACCTCAATCTTTCCTATTCAATCGCGGTGAGCGAAGCGCACATCAAACAGATCAATGCCGCCCTGATGGATATAGTCAACACTAGCGAAGGCAAAAGGCTTTTGACCCAAGCCCTCGATGATTATGATGTGCAGGATTTTCAAGTCGTTGATGATTCCGTTTACGACCCTCTCCGAGCCGCTATTCGCTGGTCTGGGACCGATGTTTCCCAATGGATCGGACGCTGACGATCTTCGCACCTTCCCCAATTGGCATGAACCTTGTATGACTTTTTTTCAACCTCGCGGCTCGTTTTTGCGGCATGGTAAAATCGGCGCATGATCAAAAAAATAATTAAACTCAGCCTGCGGATTATCACCCTGACCGGATTATCGGCATTGCTCTTGCTTGGTATCCCCAACCTGATCGCCGAATTCTATGCTCGCGCGCGCATCTTTTCTCCAGATCTATCGCCCTCCGCGCCCGTTGCGATTGTATTCGGAGCCGGACTGACGCGGGATGGTCGTCCGACCCCGGTTTTACGCGATCGGGTAGCAGTGGCAGCCCGGTTATATTTCTCTGGTAAGGTCGAAAAATTATTAATGAGCGGGGATAATCGTTTTGTGGAATACAACGAACCCGGCGCAATGAAAACTTACGCGCTTTCTCTCGGCGTCCCCGAAGAAGCCATTGTATTGGATTATGCCGGTCGCCGCACCTACGATACCTGCTACCGCGCAAAGCACATTTTCGGCGTCCACCATGCTGTCCTCATCACCCAAAAATTTCACCTGCCGCGCGCGGTGTTTACCTGCAACGCATTGGGTATTCAGGGCGAAGGCGTGATCGCCGACCAGCGCATCTATAATCAATTTAGCCAACGCTACTGGCGATTGCGCGAAATCCCCGCAACGGCAATGGCGTTTCTTGACGTATTTGTCACCCGGCCGCTTCCGGTGCTGGGTGACCCCGAACCAATCTTTGCCCTTAATCCAAACCACGCCAGATAAAACTTCCACGATACAGGTGCGCGCATGAATCGCGAACAAGCCATCCTCATCATCAGACAATTCGTAAAAAACGAAAACCTGGTTAACCATATGTTATCGGTCGAAGCCGCGATGGAATTTTACGCGCGCCAGTACGATCAGGATGTTGAGTTATGGAAAGTGACTGGGCTGCTGCATGATTTTGACTGGGAAATTCACCCCACCCTGGAGGAACATCCCATCGCAGGGATTCCCATCCTCCGCGAATACGGCGTTCCCGATGAGATCATCCAGGCAATTCTCAGCCACGCCGATCATACCGGCGTACCGCGCGACACGTTGCTGCGCAAAGCCCTGTATGCCTGCGATGAAATCACCGGCTTGATCACCGCCGTAACCCTGGTTCGTCCTTCACGCTCCTTGTATGATCTGACCTCCGCATCGGTAAAGAAAAAATGGAAAGATCGCGCCTTTGCCGCCGGGGCAAACCGGGAGGAAATCGCGCGCGGCGCGGAGGAATTAGGCATTGAGTTGTGGCAACATGTAGATAATGTTATTTTGGCTATGCGCAAAATTGCCCCGCAACTTAGACTGGAAGGCAACCTGCATCGCGATTATCCCCACTCCTGACCCGTCCACCATTCCCCAGGGAGGTAATTCAATGGCTTTAGAGGGAAAAGGTTTTTTCATCTGGAAAATACCCAGTTGTGAAGGAGGCAACCCGGAAGCAATTGCCCACACCGCCCATCTGGCTGGACTCAGCCATGTCCTGATTAAAGTCGCCGACGGCGCCTGGCCGATGAACATTGACCGGAGGACTACGACTGATCTTGTTCCTCCTCTTGTGGCGGCATTGCGAAACAAGGGGATCCAGCCATGGGGTTGGCACTATGTATATGGAAATGATCCCCTTGGCGAAGCCAATATCGCCATCCGCCGGATTCAACAACTCGGTCTCGAAGGCTATGTAATAAACGCCGAAGTCGAATTTAAACAGCCTGGAAAAGATCACGCTGCCCAGCGGTTGATGGGCAGACTTCGCGAAATCCTGCCCTCTCTTCCGATGGCGCTTTCTTCCTACCGGTTTCCCTCCTACCATCCACAGCTCCCATGGAAAGCCTTTCTCGAACATGTTGATTACAATATGCCACAGGTATATTGGGAAAAAGCCCACAATCCCGGAGCCCAACTACGCCGTTGTGTGCGTGAGATGCAGGGCTTGAATCCCTATCGTCCAGTCATTCCAACTGGACCCGCCTATCGAGTCGGCGCATGGGCGCCGACTGGGCAAGACACGCTCGAATTTCTCAATGCCGCAAAGACGTTTGGTTTATCTGCGGTTAATTTCTTCTCATGGGACGATTGCCGCCGCCGGCTGCCAGAGGTATGGGATGTAATCGCCCGCTTTACCTGGAAATCCCAGCCACAACCGCCGGACATTGTCCAACGCTACTTCCAGGCGATGAACAGCCGCGACCCCAACCAGATGGTTATGCTTTACCATCCAGACGCCGTACACATCACCCCGGCAAGAGTCATCCAAGGCAGCCGGTCAATTTATTCCTGGTACCAGACTCTGTTTACAGAACTGTTGCCAGAGGCTGTTTTCACGCTATCCAGCCTGTCTCAAACCGGTAACACCCGTAACCTGACCTGGACCGCCCAATCACCCAAGCAGAGCGTGAAAAACGGCAGCGATACCATCGGGATCATGGATGGGCGCATCGCCTACCACTACACCAATTTTGCCGTAAGCGGGTGACCGCTTCACGGCTTGTTTGAAGTGCGCCGGGGACGGGCTGGTTTTTCAACCCCGTCCGGTTTACTATCAGCCGCGCGGGATGCTTTTTTCGCGGGTGGAGGATTTTTTGTTCCGCCTGTTGCGCGAGTTGCGCCGCCAGCCGGTTTTGTCATAGGCTTCGCATCACTTTTCTCGCTGATTGTTGCGCGTTGGTTTCCTGGTTGACTCTTGCCCGTTTTTCGTGCACCTTTTGCGGCAGAATCCGGCGCAGCGACACCCGCGGTTTTCCTGCCCGGTTGCTTCGCCTTGCTTTGCTTAAGCGCGCCATCCTTTGAAGTCCTGCTGACGGTCTTGCTCGCGGAGGTTGCCAAGGTTTTTTCGGCTTTTTTGCGAGCGGTTTGAGTTGAAGGTTCACTGACCCTATCGTCGGCAGCGCCTCCCTTTCCCTTTGGTTTACCGGGCAATTTTCGGCGGGCGCTGCTTGTTTTCGGAACAGATTCCTCTACACTCTTTTTCTGAACCGGCAATTTCTCCAACGGCAGTTCAACCTGGACGGCTTGGGTTTGTTTTGCCGTCCTTGCGGCAACCTTTTTTACCTCCACAGTCGTTATTTCACCTTCCTCCGCCACCTCAGCCCGGCGATTCTTCCGGCGGCTGCGCGCTTGTTTCTCCCCTCCCCAGAAAAGCAAGCCGTTAACCAGCGGCGAGACCGCGACAATGCGTTCGCTGCCGCGCAACTCGACCAGGGTTTTTCCACTGGAACCCCTTTTGCCTTGTGGCAGATTATCTATTTCTACCTGACGGGCAGCCAGGCTGGTAAAGTATAACAAACCACGCTCCTCCGCATACCCGGACAGCAGTCCAACCAGTTCCTGACCTTTGGCTGGTCGGCAAGCGATAATCCCCTGCCCATACCGCCCTTGCAGCACAGTCTGAGAAGCCGGAATGCGCCAGCCATTGCCTGTTTTTCCCACCAGCAATAAGTCCTGCCCGGAATCGAACACCACCGCGCCAATTACTTCGTCATCAGAATTTAATTTGATGCCGTTGACCCCGGCGGCAACCAAGCCCATCGGGCGGACCTCCTCTTCCGCAAAGCGGATCATCATTCCCTGCCGGGTAACCATTACCACTTCACGTGTGCCATCGGTAAGCAGAACTTGTTTCATTTGGTCGTCAGCATTGATTTTTGCCAACACAAATACCTGCGTGGATGGACCCGGCAACTCACGCAAATCGGATTTCTTGACCATCCCGCGCCGGGTAATGGTCATCACGTAGCTTTCTTTAATCTCGTTCAGGCGGGTCGGCGCTGAAAACATCTGAACCAACGCGGAATTGCCGTTTAGAGGGCATGCTTTGACCAGCGGCGTTCCGTCCTGGAACGATCCTGCGTCGGGTAAAGATTGAACTGATATTGCTGCCGCGCGTCCATCCTCGCTTACCAGGTATAACGTGTGGTGGCTGCTCGTCAATAGCGCCAGCCGGGGCGCATTTCTGCCGCTCAATTGGGGGTGTTTGTCAATGCTCACCCGGCTAATTAAACCATCCTCGGTGATTCCGACCCAGGTTTTTTCTTCTGGCACCAGGTCGGTCGTGGTTAAAACATCCCGGGCGGTGGAACCTTCCTTGAGCGCTACAATTTGCGTTCTGCGGCGGTCCGCATAGGTTTGTTTGACCACCAGTAATTCATCCGCCACCGCCTGGCGTAATTTTTTAGGTGAACGCAGCAAATCGGTCAGGTCTTTGATCACCTTGAGGGTTTCCTGGTATTCCAGATCAATTTTCTTGCGCTCCAGCGCTGCCAGGCGGCGCAGTTGCATTTCCAATATGGCGTTGGCTTGAATTTCAGTCAACTTGAAGCGTTTGATTAGCCTGGCGCGGGCATCTTCGACATCCTGCGCTTTGCGGATCAGGGTGATCACTTCATCCAGGTTGGTTAACGCCACCCGCAGACCTTCCAAAATATGCGCGCGCTGGCGAGCCCTTTCCAGGTCAAATTCACTCCGCCGCCGGACAACCGCGATGCGATGGTCAAGGTATACCCGCAAGGCTTGTTTCAGCGAAAGCAGGCGCGGTTCGTTATCCACCAAAGCAAGCAGGGATATTCGAAACGTGGATTGAAGCGGTGTGCGCCGGTACAGTTCACGCAGAACATTTTGCTCTTCTGCCACTTTGTTCAATTCGATGACAATCCGCATACCCTGTCGGTCGGACTCATCCCGCAAATCGCTGATTCCTTCCAGGGCATTTTCTCTTGCCAGCTCTGCAATTCGCTCAATGAGCGACGCCTTGTTGATCTGATAGGGCAATTCGGTAATAATAATTCGGCTTTTGCCTTTTCCCATCTCTTCCAGTTGAACTCTTCCGCGCAGCGTCACTTTTCCGCGCCCGGTTGCATAAGCCGAAAGCAGCTCTTCCCCGCCATCCTCTTGCAGGATAATTCCACCCGTTGGGAAATCCGGTCCGCGCACGAACTTCATTAAATCTCCAACGCTGACGTCCTCCAATTTTTCCCAGCGCTCGAGCAAATAGGTTAGCGCATCAATGACTTCGCCAAGATTATGAGGCGGAATACTGGTTGCCATGCCAACCGCGATGCCGGAAGCTCCATTAATCAATAAATTTGGCAGCGCCGCCGGAAGCACCTCCGGTTCGTTGAGCGTATCATCAAAATTGCGCGAAAAATCAACCGTACTCCGGTCTAATTGCATCAGCAAATCAAGCGCTGCTGTGGTCAGCCGTGCCTCGGTATAACGCATCGCCGCTGGCGGGTCACCATCCACCGAGCCAAAATTTCCCTGCCCATCCACCAGCGGGTAACGCATGGAAAAATCCTGCGCCATGCGCGCCATAGCCTCGTAAACTGCCTGGTCGCCGTGAGGATGGTATTTTCCCATTACTTCGCCGACGATTCTGGCTGATTTTTTAAAACCCGAATCGGAACGCAACCCCATATCATACATGCCAAATAAAATGCGCCGTTGCACCGGTTTCAAGCCATCACGCGCATCCGGAAGTGCCCGCGCCACGATCACGCTCATGGCGTAATCGAGATACGATTGTTGCATTTCTAAATCAATATCCACCCTGCGAACCAACCCAATCTCCATGCCGGTTACTCCAAATGATCAAAATTGTGAATACAGGTTAATTTTCAGTAAGTGAACCTGATTCAGTTTATCACGGTTTACCAATCGTCTGGTATTAAAAACAACCGAGGGCTTTTCAGCCCTCGGCATACTGGAAATCCTGATTTTTTAATCCGAACTGGTAATGTTAGCAACCGAGATTCGGTGAACCTCGCCATCCTTGCCATCCGAACTCACCAGGAAACGTCCATGCTGGAAGCCGGTTCCCGCCGGGATCAGCTTGCCAATGATGACGTTTTCTTTCAACCCAAATAACGGGTCCTCGGTGCCGGCAATTGCTGCGCCTGCCAGCACTTTGATGGTATGCTGGAAGGAGGACGCGGAAAGGAACGAATCGGTGCTTAAGGAGGCTTTGGTCACGCCGAGCAGAATTTCCGCGAAGCGTGCCAGTTGTTTTCCTTCCTGAATCATCTTTTCGTTCACTTTACGTAATTCCAACCGGTCAACCAGATCCATTGGCAGGAAGTGGGTATCCCCGGGCCGGATGACCTGCACTCGCCCCAGCATCTTGCGTATGATGACCTCGAAATGTTTATCGTTGATATTTTGACCCTGCGCACGGTATACTTTTTGGATTTCAACCATCAGGTACATTTGACAGGCTTCCCGCCCTTTGATCTTGAGAATGGTGTGCGGGTTGAGTGAGCCTTCGGTCAACGGTTGCCCCGCCTCCACATGCTCACCATCCTTGGTTAAAATTCGGGAGGTTGATGGAATCTCGTACTCTTCGGATTCACGCTGTTCATAAGATACGATCACCTTGCGCCCTTCAATTCGCACCCGTCCGGTATGCTGGGCGGTGATGGACGCTTCACCCTGAACCGCGATAGGATCGCTCAACGATACCACCCCTTCATCCTTGACCGTTATCGTCCAGGATTCGGGTACATCGTACTCATCGCTAACCAATTCGCTGTGCTCGACCCGCACAACCCGCTGGTCGCTGTATCGGTCAGACTGGATGATCTTTGCCACGCCCGAAATACGGGTAATCACTGCCTCGCCTTTTGGCGTGCGGCGCGCCTCAAACAATTCTTCAACGCGCGGCAGACCGGTGGTGATGTCGCCGCCGGCGGCAACGCCGCCTGTGTGGAAGGTACGTAGAGTTAATTGCGTACCCGGTTCACCGATGGATTGCGCGGCTACAATCCCAACCGCTGCGCCCAGGTCAACCATTTTTCCGCGCCCCAGATCCATCCCATAACACTTGGCGCATACCCCGTGCACCAACTCGCATGTTAATGGCGAACGCGCCCGGACTTCATCAATCCCGGATTGGAGCAGTTTTCGAATACGATCGTGATCCAGCATATCATCGCGCTCAGCCAGAATTTCACCGGTCAGCGGGTCAATCACCCGCTGCGCCACCATGCGCCCGTACAAACGAACACTCATTGGTTGGCCAGCAACATCATCCGACTTGCGGATCCAGATGCCATCCTGTGTGCCACAATCAATCTCATTGACAATCATATCCTGGGCAACATCCACCAGGCGGCGGGTCAGGTAACCCGCATCCGCCGTGCGCAGCGCGGTATCCGCCAAGCCCTTGCGCGCGCCATGCGTGGAGATGAAGTATTCCAGCGCAGACAACCCTTCGCGGAAATTGGATTGAATCGGCAGGCGAATAATCCGCCCGGCTGGGTCTGCCATCAAACCGCGCATGCCAGCCAGCTGAGAAATCGGACCAAAACCGCCTTTCGTCGCGCCGGAATTTGCCATGGTTGCCAGGTTGCCCGAAGGGTTCATCGTCCGGCGCACCGCATCCGCCACCTCTTTTGTCGTCGCCTGCCAGATTTCGATCTCGCGTTCATTGCGTTCCTGCTCGGTCAACAAACCGCGGCGGTACGAACGTTGAACGTTTTCAATTTTCTGCTGCGCGCGTTCCAGGATATCTTTCTTGTCAACCGGCATGGTGATGTCATCCACTGCAATGGTAGCGCCGGAACGCATCGCGTATTCGAAGCCAATATCCTTGACCAGATCGGCTACTACCGTTGTGATTTCTTCACCACAGAACTCATACACATCGGCGATTAAATCTTTAACCCCGCCTTTATCCAGGGTCTCATTAACATACTGGACTTCAGCCGGCAGAATGCGGTTAAACAACGCCCGACCAACGGTGGTTTCGAGGACTACTTTTCGCGGCTTTTTCACCCTCGATCCCTGGTCGTCGTACCAGGTTTCAACGGTCAGGTGGATGCGGCTGTGAATGTGCAGCTGCCCTAAATGGTACGCCAACTCGACTTCATCAAGATCCGCGAAATGGCGTCCATCGCCTGGATGTTCATTATTATCGCTCATCGTTAAATAATAGACGCCCAGCACCATATCTTTAGAAGGGCTGATAATCGGCTCCCCGTCGGCGGGTTTAAGCAGGTTGCGCGAGGAGAGCATCAGATCCCGTGCCTCGCGCACCGCTTTTTCAGAAAGCGGCACATGCACCGCCATCTGATCGCCATCGAAGTCCGCATTGAAAGCAGTGGTCACCAGGGGGTGGAGTTGTATTGCGCTCCCTTCGATCAATATTGGTTCAAAAGCCTGAATGCCAAGCCGGTGCAGGGTTGGCGCCCGGTTCAACAACACAGGGCGATCTTTGATCACCTCTTCCAGCACCTCCCAGACTTCCGGGCGGTTACGTTCAATGAACCGCCGCGCGCCTTTGACATTAGCCGCGTAACCATGCGCGACCAGCCTGGCAATT
This sequence comes from Bellilinea sp., assembly GCA_039666315.1. GTDB lineage: Bacteria > Chloroflexota > Anaerolineae > Anaerolineales > Anaerolineaceae > Bellilinea. Next base: position 61,028 of record JAVSME010000003.1, read on the forward strand.
ACAAATGGTCGGAACAATTCCAATGCCATCGTTTTGGGAAGACCGCACTGGTACAGTTTGAGCGTGGGTCCCACAACGATCACTGAGCGGCCCGAGTAGTCCACACGTTTACCAAGCAGATTGCGGCGGAAGCGTCCTTTCTTGCCCTTGAGCATATCGCTCAACGATTTTAACTCACGCCGTCCTCGCCGGGAAAGCGCTTTTCCGCGTTGGGAATTGTCAATTAACGAATCGACTGCTTCCTGGAGCATGCGTTTTTCATTGCGAACGATCACATCCGGGGCGCCCAGTTCGAGCAGCCGCTTTAAGCGGTTATTGCGATTGATCACCCGGCGGTAAAGGTCATTTAAGTCAGAGGTCGCAAAGCGACCACCGTCTAATTGCACCATCGGTCGCAAATCAGGTGGGATAACCGGCAAAACAGTGAGCACCATCCACTCCGGGCGGTTCTGCGAGCGACGGAAAGCTTCCACCACCTTCAGGCGGGTGGTGGCTTTCTTCCTTTTTTGCTTGCTTTTCGAGGTGCGTACCTCGTGCCACAATTCATCGGTCAGTTTATCCAGATCCAAACGACGCAGGACATCGTAAAAGGCTTCTGCGCCCATATCAGCGCGAAACACCTGCCCCCACCGCGATTTCAATTCCCGGAAACGGGTCTCAGTCAGGAAAGTAAACGGGCGCAGTTCTTGTAATTCATCGCGTAAGCGCGAATTGGCATTTTGGGATATATTGGACTGGTCTTCGAGTTGGTTGCGCAATCCTTCCATCTGCAATTCCGCTTGAGCGCGCACCTCCTCGATTTGCATTTTGATCTGCTCGAGGTCGCGCTGAAATTGGTCACGGAATTCATTTTCCAATTCATCCAGGCGTTCCTTGACCACCCGCTGCACCCTGCCGATATGCTGCGCGTTGATTTGTTCTGCGGCGGCAACAATTTCTGTATTGGTTGCTGAGAAAACGATCGCCGAGCGGGTTGCGTTGCCAATCTTGTCCTGTAACTGGCGCTCCAGTGATTGACCTTCTTGAATCACGGGCTCCAGTTTCTGGGCAATCAGTTCGTCCCGCCGGGCTTCCATATCCTGGCGGCGCTGCAGCAGTTCGCCATTCTTGCGATCACGCGCCTGCTTGACTTCCAGGATCCGATTGTTAATCTCAGATGCCTGCTCACGTTCGGAAACGTTGATTTCATCTTCCAGCCGCTTGAGGGCTTTGTTGCGCGCGTCCTCATCAACATAGGTAACGATGTATTGCGCAAAATACAACACCCGGTCCAGGTTGCGGCGGGAGATGTCCAGCAGCAATCCAAGGTACGATGGCACGCGGCGGGTGTACCAGATATGCGCAACCGGGGTTGCCAACTCGATATGCCCCATGCGCTCGCGGCGCACCGAAGCGCGTGTCACCTCCACGCCGCATTTATCACACACGATGCCTTTGTAACGCGGATTTTTATATTTTCCACAATAACACTGGTAGTCACGGGTTGGGCCAAATATCGCTTCACAAAAAAGCCCATCTTTTTCAGGGCGCAATCTACGGTAATTAATGGTTTCGGGTTTTAGCACTTCACCATAAGACCAGCTGCGAATAGCCTCAGGAGAAGCAAGGCTGATGCGTAATGCGACCAAGCTTTTCGTTTCCACGAAGTTGCCTCCTCTTTTATAAAAACCGACGATTTAAACAAATAGAGGCGCTTGAGAATGATTCCCACGCGCTAAATTTCAGGCTAAAATTCATCCAATGCATGCATGCAAAACGTAATTATAGCACAATTTTCCGAATTGCAAGATATTCACCGCCCTTATTGTTCACTTTTTAAGGTTTATTCCGCTTTCTTCAATGGCTTCTTTCTGTTCTTGCGGAGATTGGGTGTACGGAATTTCGACAAAAAATGTGCTTCCCTTCCCCAGTTGGCTTTCCACCCACACTCTGCCCTGATGTCGTTCAACTATCGACCTGACGATTGCCAACCCCAGCCCGGAACCACGCTGTTCATACGCTTCACGCCTTCCGCTCCGGTAGAATTTTTCAAACAAGCGCGGCAGATCCAACGGCGCGATCCCAATTCCATTATCATGCACTTCGAAGGTTAACCGGTCGCTGCCCCGCCGCAGCCGGATGGTCACCTGACCGTTCGAACGGGTATATTTTATCGCATTATCCACCAGATTGATCAGCGCCTGTTGGAGCAGCGCCAGGTCCGCGATCAGCGTCATTCGCTTGCCGTCTCCGCTTCCTTCAAAAACCAGGGCGATATTTTTCTGGGCTGCCTGGGGCTGGTGCTGGCGGAGTATCTTTTCCACCACCACCGCCGGGTCAATCTCTTCGAGATTGAGGGAGATGCCCGCCTCAATCCTCCCCAGATCCAGCAGGTTATTTACCAGGTGGGTCATGTTCTCGACCCCCGAAACCATTTTGTTGACATAGTTTTGCTGCTGCTCGTTTAATTCGCCCACCATCGAAAGCATGGTGGTATAACCGCGCATCAGGGTAAGCGGGGTGCGCAGATCATGGCTGACCGTAGCCACAAATTCCGATTTAACCGAGTCCAACTCTTTATAGTGAGTAATATCTCGCAGGACGCATACCTTCCCCAGCTGCTGGTCTTCGCCAGTCACCGGGGCAACGCTGGCGTGATAGATTTTTCCATTTGAGAGGCTGATTTCGCGGGACAGGATGCGTTCCTCCTGCGCGCCTTTGATCAATTTCACCAACCCATCCACAGCAATTACGTCATTCAACGAGCGACCCGGCATGGCGGTTGATATCAATCCAGGAATATGCATCGCCGCCGGGTTAAGCAATAGCAAGCGATCTTTTTCATCAAACACAAGCACGGGTTCTGGCGCAGACGCCAGCACTGCTTCCAATCTCCGCCTACCAATTTCCGCGAAAGCGTACAACCGTGAATTGGCTGCGGCCAACGCGGCTTCGCTAGCCAACGTGCTCAGAAACCGCACCTCGTCTTCAGCGAAGTTGTGCGTCCGGTCATATGCCATCCACAGCGCACCGTAATACGTATTCTCGAAATACAGCGCAAATGCGATGATTGCTCCAGGATGAGGTTTTCCATCAATGGGGGCAATCCGGCGCACCCGGGCAGTGTTCGGGATCGATAGAATCTGGTGAGAACGCATCTGCTCGAAGATCTGCAGGTCAAGGTGGTCGAAGGATGCTGTCTGCGAGCCCACTCCAATACGCACCAATTGATCCCCATCCAGATCCATTCGGGTTTCCTGAATCATCACCGCTCTGGCGGACACGGCATCGTCGTTAAGGGCAGCGTTGAGAATCGGCTGGATTGCATCGCCGATCTCCAGGTTTGCCGCAACCCCCTGGCTAACCGTAAGCAATTTTTTCAATTCATCCAGCCGGTTCTTTAAACTGATCCGCATCTGCTCGAAGGATTTACCCAGTCGCCCAACTTCATCCACGCCGCTGCTCGATATGGGTTGTTCGAGATGACCATCGGAGATGCGTGACGCCTGCTCGGTCAACCGCGCCAAATTGCGGGTAACTACACGAACAATGCCAAACATCAACAACGAACCCAATCCAAACAAAAACATTAAGATAACCAGCATTGGAATTGCCATATCGAGTGCAATTTGTTGAGCAACGCTGGCAGGGATTTTCGCAACAACCTGCCAGGGTCGTCCAATCACTTGCTCGGTATACAGCAATTGACGGGTTCCGGTAGCGGAAATGTCTTCATACAAGCCGGCTCCGGGCTGCAAAATGCCAATAAATTGTTCAGCAGCAGTCAGCGGAGATGCGATACTGGTCTGATACAGAATTAACCGGTTCTCGTCCAGGATATACCCTTCCCCTCCCTCATCGAGTACGCCCGCCATGGCAATCAACGCTGGTTGGGTAAACGGGTTAGACTCAAAATCCGTCCGCCCCAGAATTGCTCCCACAGCCTCGCCATTCTCATTCTTGATCGCCGCAATGAAGGAAACCTGGGCAGACCGCTCTCCAGGAAATGGAGATACCGTATACACTTGGATCAGCACCCCTTTTAGCGCCAGGTCAACACCGATTTCCTCATCTGCGGATAGCTGCGTCTCTTCTGCCCCGGATTCAGGATACACGCCAAGTAGATTCCGGTTCGCGTCGTAAACCCTCAATTGTCGGAAGAAAGGCACCGAGCGAATCCGATCCATCAGGCTCAAACTCAACCCTTGAGGGGTGGATTCGAGCAGGGCTGGCTGTGCAAAGTCAATCAACAGACTTTGTCCGGCTTCAAGGAAATAGGGCAGGCTTTCCGCAGCCATACGGGTCATACCAGAAAGACGAGCCTCCATCATGCTGCGCGCTGCCCGCCCAGCCACCCACCAATTACCAATGATCAAGAGCACCAAAAGTCCAATTGCCAACGGCAGGGTGAAGATTAAAAAGCGCGCCTTTAGACTCTCTTCAGAAGGGGATGGCAGCAATTCTCTCGGTTTGTGCCACAACCTGGGTAAAAAGAGGTAGCAGATCTGCGCCGCCACTCCCGCGATCAATAACTCCACGCCTCTGGCAAGGAAATATTGCCAGTTTTGGGTTAAAGCGAAATCAAGCCTCTCTGCCAGCGTGCCCGGAATCGAAAAAAACGAACTAAGCAGAAATATGGGGATGAAAGCAAACCACGCCGCCGCAACGGCAGCGATTGGGTGACGGAGCGCTTTGTAGATCCGCGTGCGATAATTCTGGCGCAGCGCCACCCCAAGGATCAGTCCTAACCCGCCCAATTCGATGATTGAAAAAATATCATGGGAAACAAAAAGTGAGATAAAAATACCTGCAACAACGCCGATCAGTGTGGAAGCCAGTGGACCTCCCAAGCCGGCAGAAAAAAGCAGCGGGATGAGCAATAACGCTACAATAACCGGCTGGCTCATCTCGATGGGGATATTCGGTAACGCGCTGCCGTTCATCATGGGCAGTCTGATCTGGATCAGAACCGCAGCCACCGGCAGGGCTATTGCGGCAATGATTAGAACTCCCCAGCGAAATTGTTGCCGGTAGTAGCGCGAGCGCCAAATCACCACAAATCCCCACAACAATAAACCAATCAAGCCCAACCAGCCCGCCCAGCCCGAAAACTGAAAAGGAAGGTTTATGTACGCATCCGAGGGAAGTTGAAGACTGGAAATTTCCATACAGTTAAATTAAATTATAGCATCGGGCATTGGATCAATCCGTTTACTTAGGGGGTGGAACGTAGTTTGCTTCGCGGTTAAATTTCTGCCAGGCAAGCGCATACAGCGCGTCACGACGTTCCTCCGGCAGTTGTCGCACTTTCTCTAACCACCCCCGTTCAGCATCCTGAGCCAGTTGGAAACATTTCAGGGTGAAATTCCTCCGGCTGGCAGGATGCAGCTCTCGAAGCCGGGTTTCCTCCGATATAAAGGCGTCTTCCAAAATATCCCGCTCAGAAATCAATACTTGCGAGCGCAGCGGGTAATTACGCAACACCTCACGGTGCAACATCTCGTGCCGCCAAAACAACGTCTTTTCATCGAACGTACCCGTCAGGTTAACACCAGGATCTGGCAGCCCACTATCCATCCAAACCGGTTTGAATACGCTCAAGCACGGCGCAGAAGTGCCGGTCAACCAGTGAGTCGCCCCCGTTGCCGAGATGCGGCTGACCATGGATCCGACTGATTGGCTGGCTCGGACTGGTCCAAATCCGGCGTGCATGCACACTTCCGCCCCGATCAAGCCGCGGTCAATTCGCCGGGCAGGCTTGCCCATTGGGGCATGCCTGCGTAAAGCCGAAAACATACTCCGGACAGTAATCTTACCCTTCTCGTTGAGCAGCTGCTCGCTGCTGCATGCTCGCCGGCTATGCGCATCGCTCAGGCGGGTGTAGAGGAAATCGGAATAGCAGCGGGCAAAATGAAAATCATCGCGCGATTTACACCAGCCTTTTTCTACCGCAAAACGGACAAGATCCGCGCAAGCCAAGTCCCACTCAGCGCCGATGCTCAGCGCATTTGAGATAGCGCGCACATCCTTCACTTGTTCCGCCACCCAAAACTTGCCTGCGGTTTCAAGTACCCAGGCTGACCCGCCATCTGCGATTAAAAAACTATTGTGGTAGTAAAACGGGTGCGCGAAGCCGCAATTACCTCCCTGTCCATATCGTTCAAGTAAATTAATGATACATTGCATGGCTTCACCGGCGCTGCGCGCGCGCTCCAGCGCCAGACGTATAAAATCCATCCCAATTAGCCCATCTGTTTTTTCATAGGGTATCTTAGTAAACACGGCTTCATTTCCGATCACAACGCCGTGTTCATTGGCGCCCATCTCCGCCCCCCAGATCCAGAACGGTTTTGCCAGAAGCACCGCGTATGTATGCGCGACTTGTGGAATCCGAACATATGTACATGTCACCTGGCTACCCTGGGGATGATCAGCCGCCGGGATAATCATTATTTCATGCGCCTCATTCGGTTCGCGGTCCGAATTTTTGGCAAACAATACGGCTCCATCATATGTCGCATTTCCCAAGGCAACCAGGGTATCGCACATTTCTTCAACCTTTTACACAGTTCAACCTAACCGAAAAATAACTTCAATTTTTGTCCCCTTACCCGGTTCGCTTTGAATACCGAGCATCCCCTGATGGATATCAGCAATCTGGCGGACAATTTCTAATCCCAAACCTAATCCCTGTCTTTCATATTTTTTTCTTTCGTGTTGGAACATTCCAGACAAGCCAACCACTTGCTCGGGTGTCATTCCCTTCCCCTCATCCATAACAATCATACTATAGATATTCTTATCCCGCTGGATTTGACCAATTACCCGAATAGGTTTACCTGCAGGTGAAAATTTGATCGCGTTATCCAGCAATTCCTCGATCGTTTTCTCCAGATAAGTTTCAGAAACGCAAAGGCGCGCCTCTTCAATTTCGCTGCTTATATCTTCTTTTCGTTGCGAACCCTCATCCAGGCTTTCAAAAACTTTTAAAATGTTATTCGAAGAAATAGATGTTCTGGCATGGCGGGCGCGGGTTATTTTTTCCCTGTCAGATAGAATAACCTCCAGCTCGGTAAAAAGCAGATATTTTTGCAGCGACCGAAGTAACCGCTGGGCAGCTGTATAGATATCGGTTACGATTTCGATGGTAAGGGAATTTTCCTGAGAAGGCGCGAGGTCTCGAATTAAGAACTCGGAAAAACCGAGGATTACACTTAACGGCGTCAATAACTCGTGCGGCAGCGACAGACTGATATTGTTGCGCAATTCACTTAGTTTCTGCTGCGCCTGGGCGCGCAATTGATCGTGTTTAAGAAGACGGGTTTCAATTGCCTGTAACAGTTCGATGCGAGTAAACGGTTTGGTGAGATAATCATCCGCGCCTAAAGTCATTCCCTTGCGCATATCCCTGGGTTGCGTCTTGGCGGTCAGGAAAATAAAAGGGATGGTAGCGGTAAGCGGGCTTTTGCTCATCACCGTCAGGACGCCATAACCATCCACCTTTGGCATTAAAATATCGCACACGACCAGATCGGGAAATTCAGTCCAGATGCGGTGGATTCCTTCCTCACCGTCCTTGGCACCAATCGCGAGATAACCCTCTTCATTGAGCAAGTCAAGGATATTTTCACGAATATCGGTTTCATCTTCGATTACGAGGATTTTTTTCATGCCCAAGCCCTTATTTTTCCCGGTCGGCTAATGGAATTCGAACCGTAAAAACCGACCCACCTCCTGCGCCCTCTTCATACCAAATTTCTCCACCCAGAGAATCGACCGACCTTTTTACAATGGCTAAGCCTAGCCCAGTGCCAGGCACCGATTCTGCGTTTTCGCCGCGGTAAAATGGTTCAAAGAGTTTTTCGCGATCCTTTACCGGCACGCCAATTCCATGATCCCGAACCCGCAGCAGCACTTGCTGCCGGGTGGCTTCCAATTCGATCAGGATATCCCTCTCGGGACGAGAATATTTAACCGCATTGGAAAGCAGATTGATTAATATATTTCGAAAATCGCGCCGGTCAATCCGCGCATCCGGATTTTCCAGCCTGTGCTGAAAAATAATTGACCGCGTTCGTGGATTGGATTGCTGCACTTCGTTAATAATGTTCTCGCTTATTTGCAACAAATCCGCATGTGCCGGGTCTTCGCTTGCCGTTTGCGCTTCGATCCGATTGACCTCTAACACCTCGCTGATCATTTGATCGAGTTTTTGCGCTGCGGATTTGATCCGCTTACGATGTTCGATCTGCTTTTCCTTTCCCCAGCGGTCGCCATAGTGTTCCAATAATTCAATGGACGAAAGAATCGTGCTCAATGGCGTCTTAAATTCATGGGTTGCCATGGTCAGGAAGCGATAACGTAATGTATTCAATTCTTGTTCAGCCTGCAAAGCGCGGTTTAGTTCCTCTTCCGTTTCCCGCTGGCGGGTGATGTCCCGCGCCACCGCCATAACAAAGTCTGGGTCATTTTCAGACGAGACAATTGGCACCAACCAGGTGCCAAGCCAGACCTTATTATTCTGAATAACCGCCTGATTTTCAATATAGACTGCCTGCCGGGAATTAAATACCAGACAGATCTGTTTTTCCGGAATTAATTGAGAGACCATCTCGTATGAAGGGTTGTTCGCGCGCTCACTCGTTATCCCTAACGCTCGGCGGGCATAACTGTTCAGGTAATCCACTTTGCGCTTTTTTGAAATGAGAAAAATTAAATCGCGGGATGCTTCTGCCAGGGAGCGGTATAGTTCTTCTTGCTGGCGAATGGCTTCCTCATATTGCTTCTGCTCGGTAATGTCTACAAAATATCCAATCCCCTCAACCGGTTTTCCGGTTGCATCACGTAGCACTTTGATTTCTTCGTGCAGGTAATGGTAACGATCATCGGCACATAACATCCGGTATTCCATCTCGATGAAATCGCGTTCTTGCATTTCTTTAAGCGTTTCTCGCACAGTTTCGAGATCATCCGGATGCACACGATCCATCCAAAAATTTGCATCTTCGGTGTATTGATCTGGCGAATAACCGGTGACTGTAGCGACATTATCGCTCATATACTGCACATGATATGGTGGATGAGGAGTTGTTGAATAAATCACCGCTGGACTGACCGCCAACAAGCGGTTGAGAATATGCTGAGTATCTCTTAAGGCTTTTTCAACCTTGTGACTCGCGCTCATTCTGATATTCCCCGCAATGGTTTCTAATCTTCTCCAATACCTGCTCCACGGTGAGCTGATCGGCAACAATGATGATGGCGTCGCCCGCTGGTTTTAATGGAGCAACCGCGCGCGACGAATCGATTGTATCGCGGTTTCGCAATGCTGCCAGCACCTGGTCGAAATCGGCATCTTCCCCGCGCATCAAAATTTCCTTATATCGCCGCTTTGCACGTTCCTCCAGCGAGGCTTCCAGGTAAATTTTCAAATCAGCATCCGGCATGACCACTGTGCCGATATCCCTGCCCACCATCACCACCTGACCGCGCCTGCCAATCCGGCGCTGCTGATCAATCATCGCCTCGCGCACCTCAGCATAAGCGCTTATTTTGGAAACCAACGCATCCACCTGCGGCTCGCGAATTGCCCAGGTGACGTCTTCGCCATCCAGAAACACGTCCTCTTTTCTTCCATCTTGTTTGGAGGGCTGCTGGACATCAATCTGGAGTTTTCGCGCCAGCCAGGCCACTTCGATTTCTTGATCCGAATCGAGCCCAGCCCGAATTACGGCCAGGGTCACTGCCCGGTATAGTATACCCGTGTCAAAATACAAGTAACCCAACTCGTCTGCCAGTCGGAGACCAACGGTTGATTTTCCAGAGGAGGCGGGACCATCAATCGCGATACTGCGCGGTTTTGGCAATATTCACCTCGTTGGTTGGGCTTCAGAACCCGGAAAGAGGTTTTCTTGCGCCCACAGTATTACCATAGACTGGTCCATCGGTGCCGACCTTAAAACCAGCCACTCTACCCATTCCAGACCAATCATTAAATCCCAGCGAGGCATACTGCTCCAGGAAAAATCCTGTCCCCGGTACGCCAAAGCAGATGCTGGGCTGATATTTACAGGCGTAATCACCAGGGCGGGCTCCGCTTGCGGTGGGATCACTCTTTCAAACACAACTTGTGGGTAATCCCGAAACAACCAGCGCATGGAAGGCTTATCGAGATCTACAATCATCAACTCCATCTGGTTGCGCAAACCGGTATTCCACTCCGAAAGATCCCCAACCGTCCCTTTCAACAGGTCAGCTTCAAGCAGCAGTGGATCACTGGCAAGCAAGCGGGTATCCGGGCGGCTGCCCATTCCGGTGGTGTGCCAGGCTGCTGCGATTGTAAATATCCCCAATATAGCAATCGTGCCCCATGCCATGCCCATGCTTGCGGTGCGCACCGACCAGCCCCAGCCAATCAAGACCACCGACGCCAGGATGAAAAAGAACGCGGCAATGAGTCCAATGAGGGGCGTTTGAATGCTGGCACTAATCTGTAAGTTATTGATCAGGCGGGTTAAATTTTGCGCCGCAAAAAACCACAAAACCATCACAACCGCGCCGTACACGAGCGCTGCTTGCTTCCTCTCGAAATCGAACCGCAAGATCTCCGCCAGCATCCGCGCAGACAAGACCAACATCGGAATCGATGACCAAAGAATATCCAGAGGTTGGCGCGCAGGATAAATCAGCGCAAGGAAGATGGCAATCAACCACCAGATACCCAAAAAACGATCTAATGCCGATGGGGTTTTCACCTGCCGGATCAGTTGCGCTACAGCGAAGATCCAACCAAAGGGTTGGTAAACTAACAAGGCTAAAATTAAAGAGCCAGCCGAATGGATGCTTTCCGCGCTCCAACCATTCAGATAAGCAATGATCGAATCAGCCGCCGCGCCCAATCCTTGCGGCACCAATAACAACATACTGCCAAAGACCAGCATACTGCCAATACCCCAGGCAAGCATTTGTTTCCATGCAAAACCGCTTCGTTTCCATGGCAGCCATAACGCCGCCTCCGCGCTCTTAAAAAACCGGGCAAATAGAAGCAACGCCAATCCAAGCGGCAGGATGAACTTCCACAGGCTGGCCCCACCCAGCAGAGCCAAACCGGCGGCTGCGCCCGCCAGGCGCGGGTGATTTCGAAATAAGGCAAGAATAAACAAGGCAATGAAAAAGAGCGTCCAGGTCATTCCGCCTGCCAGCCGGGAAGCCATTATGCCACCGGGATCGAGAGCCAAAGCCAAAGCCAATATCAAAGCGGGTTTCTTGCCCAGCCAATCGCGGGTCAAATACGGCAAAAAACAAAACCCGGCGCCGAGTAGCGCGGGTATTAATCGCGCCAGGAAATTGGTTGCCGCAAAAAGATAAAATAACCCGGAGGTGCCCACCAGGTAACCCACCTCCGCATCAAGCGAAACCGTATGTAAACCATCCGCAAGAGCAAGCGCTTGTAACCCTAACCGCGCTTCGTTATCTCCGAGGGATAATGCCCCCAATTGCAATAAACGAAAAAGAAGGGCAGCCAGACAAACCAGCAGGTATAGTAATAATTCTGTCGTGATCCAGGCAAAGTTTCTTTTCATCAAATCAACACAGAGCTATCGAGAGGATGTGAATAAATCGGATGGCACTTCATAGATTCTGACCGAATCATTGGCAAATAGCAATCCCAAATTTGCAGAGAATTTATTATCGTTGATCCGGTAGGTATTGCGTTCGATTGGACCGATATAAATATAGCGAATGCTGTATCGTTGGATAATCTCAAGGGTTCGCTCCCAATCAGCAGACTGGTATAGTGTTTCAATGTCCTGCCGGCGGGTGCCCATTTCTTCCGCGCCACCGCGCCATTGAACGATATGCCCTTCCCAGCCCAGCAATCCCTTTTGACCGGAGTGGGTCGCGACACGGGCAAAATCAGGATTGTATTGCGGACCAACGGCTTCAACAACCACGCCAAGCGGCGCTGAGGCTAAAAATTGAAATGCTTGCCACTCATCCGGTGATGCCCGCTGCAAATACGCCTTGCCATCCAGCGTCAGGGATATGGGCTGTCCGACTGTCACGCCAATTTTTGCGGGCAGCATAATTGCCGGGTATAGCAGCGCAGCCATTATTAAAACCAACCACCCAGCCTTGAGAAAAGCGCCGTCAAGTCCGCGCGCCTTTGTGAGCAGCATGGCACTGGCGTAAGCCGCTGCCATGCCCCACAATATCCAAGCTTGAAAATAGAACTTAAAGATGGTGTTCATGCGGGTGCCAAACCCATCCTGCAGATAGAAAAATTCAGGCGCGAGGGTCAACCCAGCCCCTAACAGCACCAGCAATAAAACAAACCCGCGATTTTCCCCATCATATTCCGCAATGGAATTTCGGGAAGGGCTATATTCTCCGCTTTCCTGATGCCGATTCCAACGCAGCGCTGCCAGCAAGGTCCAGACCGCAACGATCACGGCGAACAATGTCAACCAGCTACCCGGGCTGGTAATACGGCGCAACAGGGCAGCCTGGAATAAATCCACGCCCTGCCCGCCCTGTTTCATAAAGTAAAGGTTTGCCAGACCATTCAATGTATTTCCGAGTTGCGCAATTTCGGAATTAGCCGACATCATCATTCCCTGCCCGGCAACGAGCGCCAGTTCTATGCCTTTGGCTGCCAAAAGCATCAATGCCCATCCTCCCGCGACGATGACGCCCCCCGCAATCAGCCCGAAACGCAGCGCGCCGCTTTGTGCGAGAATGGATCGCTGCTGGAACAACCAGGCAATAATGGGTAAAAGCAGTGGGGCAAACATCACCCCAAACTGCACGCCGCGGGTGTGGAAGATCAGGCTTGGTAATATACCTCCCGCCTGCGAAGCAAACCCAATGTAAAAAGGCAGGTATAGCAGAACACCAAGGATGCCTACTAACAAACTCACGAACAAAAAATCACCAATCCGGTGGCGCGACCATCCGAATTGCATGTATCTACCGAGGACATATACCCCCCCAAATAATCCCAAGTATATCGGAAAGTCCCAGGTGTTTAGAAACGAGAGTCCGCCAAACACCAATGCCGCCAGCCAGGTATGGCTGTTCTTCAGCCATTTTTTTATATCAGGATCAGGCAGCGGCTGCTTTTTCAGCGTCGAGCGATACGTATTTAAAGCCAAGCCGGCCGCCAGGATGACAAATGGCATACCCAACACGTGTGGATGCAGGTCTGCCAGCAGGTACGAGAAGAAAGGAAACTCGCCAATCACTTCTTCCTGCTGATTTTGCAGATTATAGTCTTGGATCACCCGCGACCCTCGCCACCATAACCAGTAAGTCCTTTTTGGCATCCAATCCAATGGTTCGGGCGGTGGTTGATCGAATTCTTTGATGCCCAACCAGGTCCAAAACGAAGATTCCAATACCCCCTGTTCGTTGCGTTGCCAGAAAATTCCACGCGCGTGGAGGATATCCAGCAGACCGGAAAGATTGCCGATCAGCAGCACCAACACCGGCGCCAGGAAAGCCCAACCTGCCGCTCTGCGGTTCGCGCTTTCATCATCTTTCCTGGTAAATACCCCAACCAATAGATTGTATACAATCCCGTAACAAGCCAGCGCGGTGAGAGCGAACCACGTCGCGACGCCCAAATTGAAGCCAATTGGGCTGACCGTCCCGCTCAGGTGGATCAACATGGCTACGAGAACATACCCAAAATAATAATAGGATATCGCGTATCCTGACAACCAGGGATCAAATGGCGGAAACTGCGGCGAGCGTAAAACCGCATTGATAAACGCCATCTCCATAGGTTTTTCTGTGTGGATAATTTCCGGATTGGCAGCCCGCACAATTGCCCAAATGATGAACCCTGCCAAAAACAGACCTTCGGCACTCAGAATTAACCTGGACTGCCCGCCCAACCATTCGCGGAAGGCTGACCATTCACGCCGGATGAGAATCAGGCTGAAACCTGCCAATAAAAACAGGGCAAATAAAACCCCGCCGCTATCGTTGCGCAATACCCCCAAATAGGTCAATAACCAAAAAAGATATCCCCAAACCAGTAATCCCAACGACCGGCTCAAGGTAAAGCCGCGGTCCGGCAAAAACTTTAGCAAACGGTACGCTGCCGGAACCGTGATCCAGCCGACCAGGCTAACCAGGAGATACCAGATGAAAGCAGAGAAAACTTGATTCATAAGAAAGTGGTTGAGATTAAAATGCGCAGTAAAAAGATCCATCCGGCTCGGATTGCAGGGCTAACACCCTGTTCACCGCTGAAACCGGTATAACTCCGTAGACGTGGGGGAATAGTTCTCCATTTTCCGCAGGTTCGTACACCACCTCAACCGGCAGGCGCTCGACCACGATTTCCAACACCAATAAATCCTGCTTTCCGCGAAAAAATCGCTCCGCGACGATCAGCACCTGTTCGCGGGTTGAGCAATGGATAAAACCTTCATCGTCCAATGAATTCAAAGTGTATTCCCCGTTATCCAAAGCGGTATACCAATCCTTTGCAAAAGCAATATGGTAAATCAATGCTTCCATGCGGTCGGGGTTCATGGAATAACCTTGTAGATTGCGGTGTCCATATCGCGGTAAACTTCCTTCCAGGCTTGCCCTTCGAACGCGGGGAATTTGCTCAAACCGGAGGCTTCATAATACGCCTGCTCCAGTTGCCCCACAATGATATATTTTACCTCGTATCGGTCCAGGATTCGGCGCGCCAGGGCAAGAGACTGGGTATTATACAAATCGGCCACATCGTTAATTCGATCCTGGATGGTCAAATCGTTTTGCACTGCGGCGCGTTGTTGGCGCTGATGCCAGTCCCACCCGATGATTGTCGGCAAACCGGTATATATCGAAAATCGTGAACCCCAGCGGTATAAGGGCGTATTGGCTTCGACAATTACCGGCGACCCATGAACATTCTCTTGCATCCAGCGAATGGCTCGATAATCCTGGCTAAGATCAAGCGTCCGTCCCTGGTCAGAATATTCCGCAGTCCTCATAAAAGCCATGCCATCCAAACCGATTGGAGCGATGGGGCTCATCCGGTCACGGATTTTCGCCGGTCCGGCAGTCAATGGATACAGCAGCGCAGCCATCAACAAGAGTGCGCCGGCAGCCTGCCATACCCGCATCCAAGGCGCATGACGAACCTTTTCAATCATAGGCAACAACCAAAGCGCACAAACCGCCGCGCTGACTGCCAAAAGGTTCCAGGCTTGCAGATAAAACTTGAATACGGTGTTCATGCGCCCGATATCGCCAACAAGAACGATCAATTCGACCATGAAGGTCAACACAACAGCCGTCCCGATAATAAACAAAACGGCTCGCTTTGCATCGGGCTGGTTGGGGCGCAACAACAATACCAGGCACCAGGCCGCCAAAGTGATTGCGATGAAAGCAATTTCCACATTTTTGAAAATCGCAAAAAATGCCACGGCGATCAAATAGGCTCCCAGCGCGCTAAAAATCCAGAACCGGTGCGGTTTCAATTTTCTTAATGCGGAAAACGGGGTGGTTGCCATCCACTCAATGGTTTGGGCAACCAGCCAGCTGGCAATGACAAAATAGAAAACGCCCCAATGGGTCAAATACGACCAGACCGGAGATCGTGCTCCCTGCCACAATTGGACGCTCCCGTACCCCAACGCATACCAGCGGTTGTATGGCTCGAAGAGTAAAAATGAAAGCAACACCAGAATCCCGCTCACAACCAAACCCTGAATCAAGCGCCGCAGCCACATTTGCGCAGCAGGGAATAACCAATCCGGTGGCTGAGCATTTCGCAATGCGCTGTACAGAATCGCTGATACCCCTAACCCCAGATAGGTGGGCATATCCCAGGTATTCGTCGGACGCAGCACGCCAATTGCCAGCGCACCAATCAGGATGGAAAGCCAATACTCTCCACTGCCGTGCTCTGGTCGAAAACCCCATTGCCATTTTGCCAACAAAACCGACAGACACCACCCCAATGCCAGCATGGTGAGAGGCAGGGCAAACAGATGAGCATGAGGATCGGCATATAGAAATGTAAAAAATGGAAATTCGGTGATTGCTTCCCCTGGTAATGCGCGGCTGGGAATCCAATACCAATCGCCGGTACTGTACGGCAGCCGGGCTCCGCCAAAAAACCGCGCAAGCCCCTGCGCAGTCCAGGATATTTTCTGGAACAAATTAGCCGTCTCGATCGTTCCGTCAGTCATTGCCAGGCGCATCAAGCCGTGCCAGATCATCCTCACCGTGCCCAGATTGCCCAGCAATAGCGCAGCTGCTGCCGCGCCGCTCCCCGCCAGGAGCGGGATTGTTTCGATCCCAAAGCGAGTCTTCGCGGCAGGTTTTCCATTTCCGTCATCTTCTTGTTTCTGCCCCGCCGAAACCAGGTTCCACCCTGCACTAAAAGCGCCCAGGGCAAACATTGCCGCCATCGCCGGCAAGAGTAAATTATAGGCAATGGCAGGCATTATGCCCAACCATTTAGTTGGCAGCGCCACAATAACAAACCCAAAATAATAATAATTGATGTACATCCCGCTAAACCAAGGATTGTATGGCGGAAAGATGGTGCTGCGGATAACCGCGTTGAAGTACGCGAAATCCATCGGCTTTTCTCCGCCGAAGGCGGGATGCCACAAGTCGGGGTTGCCAACCCGAATAAGAGTAAATATAACGAACACCAACAGACCAGCGATCTCGATAAAAACGAAGTACCGCTTGCGTTGTCGCCATTCCTCGAGCAAATTGTCTCTCTGCCAAAACGCCGCCAACCCTCCCATTAACAAAAGGACCGCCAAAACGACGCCGATGGTAAGACGGCTAAAGGCAATTCCTGCCGATCCTGCCAGCCAGACTCCCCAGGTCCATAACAACAATCCAACAATCTTCGCCAGCGGATAGCCGCGGTCCGGCAATCCCTTCATGGCTATGCGCGAAATCGGGTACACCAGCCAACCAACCAGGCAGATCATGGCATACCAGGTCAACCAACCGAGTCCAGGAAAGCGGTTCAACAATCCGTTTGAATCAAACAATTCTGACCAGGTTCCCCCGCTGCGCTGGCGATCCAAAAGTTCCGTCGGCAGCATCAAGTTCGCCGGGAAGGATTGCGCCTTGCCGGGAAGAACATGGATAACATGCCGCAAGTCAATCGCATTCAATAACCGCTGCACTTGAAGCGGATCATACTGCTCGCTCTTTTTGAAAATCAACACCTTGGGATGGTCGTAAACCGTGAAGGCTTCTTCGGAAAACTGGGTATTGAATTCAACGGGTCCCAGGTTGGGGTTGGATTGAAACACCGCCACAAGGTCAAATCCCAGTTGCCCAGAGAACATCCCCGGTTCAGCAACTCGATAGCACCACAAAATGTTTTTTTCAGGGGGGCACCCCAGCAAATAGCGGTAATACGCGCTGGTTAATGGATAACGTTCCGGCAATCGAGGAATCGTTCCCCATTGACGATTGGAAGATATGTAAATATAGTCCACCTGGTTCAACAACGATATAAACCGTTCCCGCTTCATATCGTTGTCGTCCACGTACATATCAAAATTAAGACTGCGCGGATAGAGTCCACCATACGGATCGTACCCATCCAGGCGCAACGGCAAACCATCATCCCAGACTGTCTCATTTGCAGCGCTGGCAGGAGAAATCGCCAGTTCGCCATCCCCCTCAAGCAGCTCCAAACGCAGCGTGTAGGAATGACCAGCCTCCAACCTGACCGCTGGTTCGAGCAGCACCTGGTAAAATGCTCCGCGCGGGTCAAAGCTATCCACAACAAAGGTTTGGCGAAGGGTGCCCTTTGCCAGGCTTACATCCGCCTTCGCGGTGTCGTAAAGGGTCGCTCCTAGAACTTTATCGCCAAAATTTGATGACCGATCAACGATCCGGTGAAATTCAACCGTTTGCAATAATCCCGAACGCTGTGCCTGAAAACGAACTTCCTGCGGCTGATTTTTCGAGACGGCAGCTACCCACTGCGGTATTGGCTGGTGAATTCTTGCCTCATTCGAATGTAAAACAATTTCGCCGCCGCCTTTCACGGTCATGGCTGTCTCAGCGCCAAAAAATGAAATTTGCAGGCTGTATAGACGGTCTTTCTCCACCGCCAGTGGAAAATCCAGAACCACCTGTTTGGGTTGATTTTCAGCAGAACCAAAAACATGCACCAGGGTACCGTAACCACGAGCGCCTTCTATCATCCCTGCTTCAAAAACATTCACCACCAGTGTCTTTGGAGTATCGTTCAATGCCAGGTCAACCACCGAATCAAGATTGACTTGAGTGATTAATCCCGATTCCCAGACTCTAAAACTGGCGTGCAGCGTTTCATTCTGCTGAATAACCACCATTGGCTCGTATGGCAATGGCTGGCGGTAATCACCATCCTCCGTCTCAAGCAGCAGATTGACCGCCGCAGGCACATTTTGATATATCCAGCGGCTGGCTTCGACGCGGGTTACCGGACGGGTATAAATACGGGAAAAGGAATACGCCCAGGCAGCTGTAGTCAGTAACGTTACGATACTCACACTTACAGCAGCGAAACGCACCCACCTGCCGCGTTTTTCCTGACCCTTAACGAGCAAACGGGTCCCTTTTTTATACAAAGCCCACAGCGACCACCCGGCAATCACCGCCAGCAGAGGGTAAATGGGTAATTGATATCGCATGGTTGGATTGTTCAACAGCGATTGCCAACCAAAGTACACCCCGCTCCAACCCCACAGCATTACCTCCGGGGCGGAGAATTTCGACTTGATAAGTCTCCAGCCGAGCCAGATGAATCCAGCCCACGCCAATATGCCCATCGGAAGTCCCATCCCCCACAACACCATATTTTGCAGCGAGAATGTGACCGGACGCCGTGCCCATTGCAGCGCGGGTGGAAAATCCACCTCTCCGCCGGTTTGGGCTAGCAGGCTTTTCAGGTTTTCGATCCACAGTGGGTTGGGGAGGATATCCCAGACTGCCGGACCCTCAAAAGCATAGGGTTGGAAGAAGCGAAAAACAATGAACGCGGCGGCTGTTCCGCATAACAACACAGTTAAACCGCTGCTTAATGCGTTGTGACGCCTGAATTTTGGAGTTTGTGTCCAACGCCAAAACAATGTTGCCGGCAACAGCAAGGAAACTACCGACACATGAATTTTGCTGGCAGCAGCCAGTCCGGCAGCGATGCCAAAACCGACCCCGTACAACCACAACTGGTGGTTCCACCTGCCTGATCGGATTGCGGAGTTGCCGGTTGGTTCATCCGGTCGCAGGTCGGGTGGAATGGTTGCCAGACACACGGCAAAGTACACCGCCAGGATGGAAAAAAAAGTAGCAAACGAATCCGACGTATAAAAATGCGCTTGTTGTATTTGTAATACCGCCAGGGCAGAGAATGCCGCGCCCAGCAGCCCAACCCACTGGTTCCATAGCCGTCGTCCGATAAGGAAAACCACGAATACCGATAACAGGTCGGCGATGGCGCTCGAACTTCTACCCATAACCAGAATCGCCTCCCAACCGCCGCCTGCCAGCAGTACATCCACCAGGTATCGGGTCAGGAAGATTGGAAAAGTGCCATACACGAAAAAGCGATGCCCAACATTGTGCGGATTGAGTGAGGATGCAGCCGTATCGAAATACTGCCCAATCGTATTCACCGGCTGGATGTCCGCAGTCACCCACACCAAAAAGCGCTCATCCGGGTGAAGAAACTGCCCCTCTCCCCAGGTTATCCCGGTTAACCGCAGCCAAAATCCCACCAGCAGAATTACTACCAAAAGGATATCGCTCAACCATGACAATCGAAACAAGCGGCGAGACCAGCGTATTTTATTGTCTTGCCTGGCGCCGCCCCCATCGGTCATGGCAGCACCGGTTCAATCGTGATCTCGGTCGCTGGCGGGGTAAAAAACAGCAAAAAGTCTTTTCCATCCAAATCTACGTCGTAGTAATACAACGACCCATGCGGATACAATTCTTGCAGTTTTCTCGTCGCCTCCACATCGCGTGGATTAACGACAAACATTTGTGCGCGAGGTTCCGCAAGAGTTGCCTCAAACTGGTCGGGCCACAGCGCATAATCCTTCATCGGGTAACCGGCATTAATCGCTACCAGGCGGGTATCCACCCAATGCGGGTATGGAACAACATAAGCCGTATCCGGATTACCTTGCGAGTCGGCAAAAGCGCGAATCACAGCCCCAATCTGGGATGTATTCCATGCTCCAGCCATAAACTGCCGGTCGAATTGGCGGAAAACCAGATCGAAATTCGCAGAAATGGACATTGCCAGTATCGCGAAAGTCACCCCAATAGCAGCCAGGCTGCCCCGGTTACCGGGAAAACGCCGCTGGATGGCGGTCTTAACCGCGTCCAGCCCAATAGCCGCCAGGATAAATACCGGGATGATCGCGCCGCCGCTGCGGTTGAGCGAGGGATTCTCCTCGGGAAATGCCAGCGATAGAATCGATGGCAGCATTAGCAACGGAATTGACACCAGCAAAAACAAATCCAACCAGTGCCGGCGGCGCAGATATCGCAGGAATACCAGCCCGCTGCCGATAAAGTAGAGCGCAGCAGTAAGAATATCCAACGCCGGGCGATTGGGAATCGAATGCACCCAAATATTCCCGTTATTATAGAAAAACATGACCAGTGATCTCCATAGATTTTCCAGGAAGATCAAGCCAACCGGCGAAGGATACACTGTTTCAGTTTCACCCAGGCGCGATAGCGCTCGCGACATGAACATTTCCGGCTCACCAATTAAATATCGAAGCAGCGGCAGAAACACCACTAATGAAGTGAAGGACAACAACAACAATGCAGCAACGGTTTCTTTCCGGTTGCCGCCGGATTGCCGGTGAAGCAGGTAAAGCATAACCGCCACAATCACGACCAGTGGCACCAATCGCGCCGGGCTGTATCCGTGCAACCCGATTCCAAGAGCAATTCCAGCCCAAATAAAATCGTTACGTTGACGATGTCGTATGCCCCTTATCAAGAAATACAGAGCAGGGGCTACAAATAATGGGTAAATTGGAAAACGTAAACCGATCCGGGAAATGACATTTCCCCAGTAAGCAACGCCTGCCAAAACAAAGGCGAAGAAACCCACCCAACGCCCGCCAATCTCCTTGCCCAACAAGTAAATAAATGGCAGGGTGAAAAAACCCGCCAAAGCGGTGCCAATTTTTAAACTCAAAAAGGAAATTTGCGTGCCAGCAAAAATTGCGACGAACGCCGTCAAATACATCTGAAAGGCTTCGCGCCCGGTGTTGCGCGGAAAGAAGACCGAAAATTGCCCTTGTAACAACTCGCTTACATCGGTTAATTTTTCGGCATGATCGCTGAACATTTCACCCGGCACCTGGTCGAGCCGGTAAAAACGGAAAAAGATGACCAGCGCCAGCGCGGCGACCATCAATACAGTCCACGGTGTGATCTGCAAGGAGTACACCCGTCGGCGGAAAAAGTTGCGCGCCTCTGCCAGGAAGGCTTTGGATTGGCTGGCTGGAATATAAAAGGCTGCAATAAACAACCCTGTTCCCAAACCCCATAAAATCAAATTCGCCACGTTGAAGCGGTTTCCGCCAAAGAATATGAACGCAGCCAGTAACAGCGGAATGCTTAACAGCAACGGGTTGCGCGAAACCGATGTTGGAAATTCCGGTCGTTCTGCTTCCTCAAGATCTGGCAGCAACCATTCGCGTGAAATTAATGCAAAAACCAACATCGCCGCCGATAACCCGTAGAAGATCAATGCCATGGTAATGCGTTGTTCGGGCGGTTCCATAAACCATTGACCGATGACTGCCAGAACAAAAGCCAACAAAGTCCGCCAGCCAAGCGGAGCACTGCTCTGTTTTTGTATTTGCGCTTCGGGTGGGACGCGCGAAGTTCCTGCAACCGTCATTTCGATTTCGGAAGCCGCGCCAACGGATTCGCGCTCGACTGCTTCAACCACGTTTGAAGGAGGCAGCCGTTCTGGCTCGGGCAAAACGGGGGGTTTTCCCTTCCAGGGCGTTAGGATTGACTTTAGGTAATCGAGAACGCTGGGTTCTTTCATGGGATTCTGATCGTTCATGTTAATCTGTTTTGAGGGAATATCTTACATCAAGGCAAAAATGCTGACAAGCTTCAATTTAATTATCTTCGTCGGGCATCACCAATTTTTTGGGCGATATAAAACGAGTAGACACCTTCAACCTGCTGAACTTCCTCATTATAGACTGGTTCACATATTTTTCGGGTTAATTGCAGGTTCCATTCAGCCGGCGCAATAATCCAACGCTTGAACAAAGCCCGGCAAACCAGCGCAGGCAGACCGAAATAGTGCCCCCACTCAAGCACAGCCAACGATTGGGGGGAAAAATAATCCCATTGCCGGTTAACCTTAAATCCAGCCGCGTTTAACCTTTCCGTCCATGTCGCGTTATCATCGCAATGGAAATGGCGGGAAATGCGGTTAAAAAATCCCCGATATTTTCCAGCCAACCAGACCAATTTTATTCGCTCCAGCCACCGCGCCACCGATAGCATAGGTAAAAAGCGGTGATTGGGGACGCAAAACACAAACAACCCTCCCGGTTGGAGCACCCGATTCAACTCAACCAGCACCGGCTGCAGATCCGGTATATGTTCCAACACCGAATTGCTGACCACGCTTGAAAAAGCCCCGTTTTCAAACGGCAGCAACGCCCCGCTCCCCTGTACAGCCAGGCGATAGATTCGCCTGCCAGCCGCTTCTCGTAACGGTCCGCTCCACGGATCCAAGCCCACTGCCAGGCTGTATTTAAAGGCAATGGATGCAAAATGCCCGTCTCCGCAGCCCAAATCCAGACAAGGTTCAGGCAGTTCAATAGCGTCATAAAAACGGGCTTCAACCGCCCGTAAAACCGCGCGAAAATAGGGCAGATCCCGCAGGTTTAACCACAGATAATCTTTACCGGAGACTGGTGCTGGCAAAACGTTTTCCCTCTTGGAATTAGTTCGCTTCGAGTTCCTTTTGAATTTCGGCAAACAGGTTTTCATATTCCGCGGCAATTGCCTCTGGAAGGTAGCGCTGGCGTATCGGTTGCGGGTCACGGATATATTCGTCCCGCTTTCTCAAAACTTTTAACAGCGCTTCTGCCAGATCTTCGGCATCGCCGATTTTTACAATCTCGCCCATTTCGTGTAACCGGACCGGTTGGCGCACGCCCGGTAAATTCGAGGCAATTGAAGGAACGCCGTTGATCATTGCCTCGATTTGCACCAACCCAAACGCCTCGGTAGAGTTAAGCGATGGCAGCACCAGCACATCCAGGTTGGGATAAAAACGCGCCATCTCATCCGGCGGTAAATTCCCCAAAAATTGCCAGTTTCCGGATTGCTGGTACCGTTGGATTCGTGGCATCACTCGCGCATAATAGCCTTCTTCACCAATAATATTCATGTACGTTCCCGCAAATTGTACTTGCGCCATGGGGTAAACGGCAATAACCTTCTCCAGCGCAGCCAGCAACACTTCGACGCCCTTTTCCGTTGCCAACCGGGCTGCCATCCCGATTACCGGGCGATGTCCATTGGGGTTGGTTCGGTTGCGAAAATCCGCAACCGATTGGGCAGACACCACCGGCAATTCTACCGGCGGCGGAATAACCTTGAGTTTATACATGAAACGTTGCAGGTAAGTGGAGTTTTCGGCATAATCCTGGGTGTAGGTGACGATTCGATGCGTAAAACGCGCCGCCAGGTCGTTCATTAACCGTATACCCTGGTTGGCTGCCCAATTCAGCGCGCCGGGGGGCATGCGCAAGTCACAGTGGTAGGTAATCACGGTCGGTTTTCGCAATAGCCTTCCACGCAGCGCAATGCCAGCGGCATCGAATTGGGGGAGGTGAAGCTGGATTGCATCATGTTGGGCAATCAACTGGTTTGCCCGCCAGCCAAACGAGGGCATAACCACGCCTTTACTCAGCCGAAAAAGCACCGGGATGCGGACAACCCGCGCCCCCTCGATCCATTCTTCCCTGGCAAGCCCACCATCATATTGCGAGGTCATCACAGTCACCTGGTGTCCGCGCCGCACAAGTGCGCGCGCCAGGCGTTCAGCATAAATCGTCAAACCGGACGTGTGCGGGCGGTAGTAGGTCAGAACGATCAAGATGCGCATTGGGTCTAGAACAATCCCGAATTTTGTTGCACCCACCGGAACAATCGCTCGATACCTTCTTCAACTCCCACGCGCGGTTTCCAGCCCAATAATTGCTCCGCCTTATGAATGTCGGAAACATAAACGCGCTGGTCGCCAGGTCGCCAGTCTTTCCACCCAACCGGGATCGGCTTGCCAAGCAATTTTTCCAGTAAAGGACCGAACTCTCTCCACACCGACAAAGTGAAACTCTCACCGCCGCCAATATTGAATACCTGCCCGGCGGCGGCAGCAATCTTCTCGATTGCCAGGTCATAGGCATCGCAAAGATCCTCGATAAAAAGTAAATCTCGAACCTGCTTGCCATCCCCAAAAACCGTGATTGGTAAACCCTTAATGGCTGCTATCACAAACCAGGCGACCCAGCCCTGGTCTTCGATTCCAAACTGGCGGATGCCGTAAATACATGACTGGCGCATCACCACACTGCGCAAGCCATATATCCGGGCATAATCCCGGGTATATTGGTCGCCACAGCCTTTAGAACAACCGTATGGGGAATGAAAATCCAATCCAAATGACTCTGAAATCCCGTCAGGATAATCCACATACGCGTAACGAGTCTCAAGTTCTTTGACTCGAACTTCTTCCATCCCTCCATACACTTTATTGGTCGAAGCGTAAATGAAAACGGGATCTCGCCCAGACAATCTTGCCGCTTCAAGGACATTGAAGGTGCCCAGTGCGTTATTGTCAAAATCGTTGCGCGGGTCAACCACCGATGTCGTCACGGCCACCTGGCCGGCAAGATGGAGGATCACATCCGCGTCTTTGGCTGCCTCCCGTATTTTATGGGCATCACGAATATCTGCTTCAACCAGGGCAAAGGCGTGCTGTCCATACACGGATTGCAGCCAATCTAAATTGCGAACCGCGCCAGCCCGAGAGAGGTTGTCATAAATAACTACCTGCTCTCCCCGCTTCAATAATCGGGATACGTAGTTCGATCCAATGAATCCCGCTCCCCCGGTGATCAAGAATCTTCGCGGCATTGCAATTCCTCCTCCCCGTTCTAGGGTTGTGAATGGTGTATTCTTCGCGCCTGCAGGTCACGAAACAAGTTGCCCACCGATTTTCCCTGCCGCGCCAGAGCAGTCAAGCCGAGAATGCCGGTAACGACGATCTGAACGAAATGGATTGTAATTGCGTAAGCCAGAGCCGCGGTTTGATCGAAGCCGAGGATCGTCAGCGCGCCAACGATCGATGCTTCAAACGTGCCCAATGCTGCAGGCGCGGATGGAATCGCGATCCCCATCGCCAGAACAGCGTTTGTGAAGATGCCCCACCAAAAAGGTGACTGAGGGTTGATTGGCAGCAGAAAAATGTAGTAGGTCGTCATCGCCACCACCCAGGACATTCCGATCCAAAAAAGGCTGACGATAAAACGGCGTGGTTCAGCCAGAGTTGAAAGTCCATCCAGGAGCGATACAAATTGCGGCAAAATAACCCTGCGCACAAAAACCCAGCGTTCACCAATTTTTTCAATCCGCTGGGTGACCCACAGACGATTTTTGGACATGAGATACAAAATGACCAGAGCAGTGAGAACCACCAGCAAGGTGATAATCGCCACCGAACGCGCCCAAGCCATCCCTAAAGCCAGCGGCAGGGTGGCAAGCAGCATTCCTGCCGCAATGGCGAGGTCAAAAGCACGTTCGATGAAGATACTGGACAAGACCCGCGCAGGCTGCATTCCAGTTGCTTGTGCCAACAAAAAAGCCCGCCCGAATTCACCTGCCCGAAAGGGCAACAGATTATTCAGCAAATACCCCTGATTGATTGCCCAAAAGGTCTTGATAGGACTAATATTTTCACCCAAAATAGCCCGCCAGGCTAAGGCGCGCACTACCAGGAACAAAAGGGTTAGAACGATGACCGCCAAAATGAATTGCAATGGAATACGGGCGATCGCCGGTCCTAATTCCTCCCATTGCACCAGACGTGATAGGATAAATAACGCAACCAGGCTGATGAGGACGCCAGGCAACCATTGCCAGACGCGATATTTTTGCGTGTTGTTTTCGACTTTCAATTTTCCTCCAGGCGCAGGATTGCCATAAAGGCTTCCTGCGGAATTTCAACGTTGCCAACCATCTTCATGCGCCGCTTCCCCTTCTTTTGTTTTTCGAGCAGCTTTTTCTTGCGGGTTATGTCCCCGCCATAACACTTTGCCAGCACATCTTTTCGCAATGCTTTGACATTGGCGCGAGAGATGATCCGCCCACTGGCGGATGCCTGAATGGCTACATCATATAACTGACGGGGAATTAACTCTTTCAATTTACTGACCAGCGCCTGACCTTTGTGGTAAGCGTTATCTTTATGAACAATCGTTGCCAGCGCGTCCACAGGTTCCCCGCCCACCAAAACCTCCAATTTGGTCAGGTTGCCGACGCGGTAATCGGAAAAATGATAGTCCATGGATGCGTAACCACGCGTGCGCGACTTTAACTCGTCGAAGAAATCTACAATCAATTCCGAAAGTGGGATATCATAACTGAGCTGCACACGGGTCGGCGCAGGGTAATCCTGCTCCTTGAACACCCCGCGGCGCTTTCGGGCAAGCTCCATTATGGTCCCGTAGTATTCTGTTGGCGAAATGATTTGCAGCACCATCCACGGTTCGCGAATTTCTGAAATCATCCCTTCTTCCGGTAATTGAGCCGGCGAGTCTATTCGCAACACTTCGCCATCGTTGAGAACGATCTCATATTCCACCGAAGGAGCGGTGACCACAATGTCCAGATCGTATTCCCGTTCCAACCGTTCCTGAATTATTTCCATGTGAAATAAACCCAGGAAACCGCAGCGGAAGCCAAAATTCAAGGCTTGCGATTTTTCCGGGTCGTACACCAACGAAGCGTCATTGAGTTGCAATTTTTCCAACGCTTCTTTCAAACTCTCGTAATCTTCACCCTCCACCGGATAGATCCCCGCAAAGACCATTGGTTTGGGATGGCGAAAACCCGGCAGCGGTTTTTCTGCCGGTTTATGAGTGGTGGTAATGGTATCACCAACGCGGCATTCGGATACAGTTTTTAAACCGCTGGCAATGTAACCAACATCACCCGCTTGTAACTCCTTGACCGGACGCATGTCCGGTGCGAAGATGCCGATCTCCACCGGGCGTACATCCGTGTTGGAAGACATCATGCGCAGCATTTCCCCCGCCATAATCCGCCCGTGCATGACGCGGACATACGCAACCACGCCTTTGTACGAGTCGTAATGAGAATCGAAGATCAAGGCTTGCAAGGGGGCTTCCAAGCCCCCCTGCGGAGGGGGTATCGTTTGGACTATCTGCTCAAGCACCTGTTCAACGTTGATGCCCTCTTTGGCAGAAATGCGTAAAATTTTTCCCGGCTCTATTCCCAATAAATTGTGGATGTCCTCGGCAACTTCATCCGTCCGCGCCGATGGTAAATCAATTTTATTTATAACCGGGATAATCACCAAATCCGCATCCAACGCCAGATACAGGTTTGCCAGCGTCTGGGCTTCTATACCCTGAGTGGCATCCACAACCAACAATGCTCCCTCGCAGGCTAACAGAGCCCGGCTGACTTCATAATTGAAATCAACATGACCCGGCGTGTCGATCAGGTTTATTTGATAGGTTTGCCCATCGCCTGCCTGGTACAACATGCGCACCGCCGAAGCCTTGATGGTCACTCCCTTTTCGCGCTCCAGGTCCATCGAATCGAGAACCTGATCCATCATTTCCCGGTCAGATATTGTTCCGGTTAATTGGAGCATTCGGTCTGCTAGAGTGGATTTTCCATGATCAATGTGCGCTATGATACAAAAATTGCGAATAAATTGCTTTTCCATAAACTCGGATAGTATACCTTATTTGAGGGCAAAGGAACAGAGCGCGCCACAATGCGCGCTCTGCCCTGCCAACCAACAAAGAGGATCAGGCAGCCGAAAACAATCTTAAGCGGGCTTCATCGGAACGTTCCAGTGTGATTGCGCGTTTGCGCACATGTTCCGCCAGGGTAATCAGCGCCTGGGCGAGTTCTGAATTTTTGTTGGTGCGCAGTACGGGCTGTCCCAAGGCATCCGAGCGCTGGGTTGCATCCGCATCATCGGGCAGCGTTACCGCGACAGCGTGTTTTAAACGCTCGCCGATTTTCTCAACCGAAATCGGATTGTCCGAATTAAACCGGTTCACCACCAACGCAACCCGCTCACGGGACATACCAAAAGCATCCCACAAATCCAGGAACAGGCGAGCGTTGCGAATCGCGTTGATCTGCTGCACAGTAACTATCAAAACCACTTCTGCCGCATCCAGTGATGCTAATACCGGATCAGAGATGAACGAATCGGTGTTTACAACAATATAATCATAAAATCGGCGCAAATATTCCAGGATGCGGGTAAAGTGCTCGCCGGAAATTTTTTCGGCAAATTCAGGACGAGGAGGAGCAGGAAGTATGTATAACCCGGTTGCCCGGTTTAATAACATCACGCTCTCAATTAATTGCAAATCCAAATCGTAAAGGCGCGGCACCAGGTCAAGCACCGAAAGCTGTCCCAACTCGTTGAAAAACAGATGCACATCTCCGTACTGCATACTCCCATCCACCAGAACCACACGGGCATCCTTATCAACATCCATCAATGCGAGCGCGAGATTGGTGGCAACTGTCGTCGTACCCACTCCCCCCTTGGGGCTATAAACTGCAATGATTTGACCATTGGCGCCTTTTCCTGCCACCGCATTTGGCGACATCCCGCCGGGCATCAACGCCGGCATGCTCTTCTGGCGATCTGCTTTGGCAAGCACAGCTGCGCGGTGGAGCACATCGGATAATTCTTTGATCGATACTTCGTGAGTAATAAAATCACACGCGCCGGTGCGTATCGCCTGCAAGACGATATCGGTGTAGTTATCCTGTGAAATCAACACCACTTGGGTGCCAGGAAAATCCTTACGGATGATCTCCGTCAGGTTTATCCCGTTCATGTCTGGAAGGTTATACTCAATTAACGCAACATCGGGCTTCAGGTCACGAATTGCTTCAATTGCTTCTTGTGCCGATGGGGAAGTGTTAACCAGATTAATATCCTCAATCAAGCCTATTGTTTTCTGTAAATGTTTGGTCATTTGAGGTATGTTTTCTACCAGTAATACCGACACCATCCCGCTATCCCCATTCATATGCGCCTCCCGTTGACCTTTTGATTCTTTATCATTGTCACCAAGATATTGTTGCATGGCACCCCCTTTGAGATAAAACTATTATACTGACAACGCCACAAACAAACAACGCCTGACTTTGGCAACTTAAGAATTTTATAAAGATTTATTTCCAATCAGTTCGTTATAATTTTAAGTGCGTCGTTTTCCAAAATGTTGAGGGATAACAATATTCATATTTTTGTGTATAATGAAACAGGGGGGAATGTAATGAAAATCTTCCTCAAACAACATCCAATCTTTTACCAAGTTTCCTCAGTAAACACAAACGAGGGGCAAAACGTGAGTGATACCAGTTTTGCATCGAAGCAGGATACAGACCAGAGCAACATTCCTGTTGGGCAAATTGCCGAGGGTAATATCGATTCCTCCTCAGCAGATCCTCAAAACTCGCCTGCTGTCATAAAGCCAGAACCGCCACCTGCAGCGGAGCCGCAACCCAAACCCAAAAAGACCAACTGGTTACGAAGCAAGACGCAAAAGGTCAGCGATTCTGTTTCAGAATGGAAACGTTTGCAACATGAGGTACGTGAATTTCCAGCAAAATCAAAAGCCGGAATAAAAATCATCGAAAAACAATTCATGGTTTACCGGCTGACCTTTGCCAGTCTGACATACAAAGCCCCAAAGATAGAAGAAGATATCAACGACGTTTATAGTCAAATCATCACCGACCTGCCCCGCCTGGAAGCCTGGAATAAAAAGCGTCCGCTGTTCTTTTACAACCTTTCAACCCTAAGAGAAATGGCTCAGCAGTGGCAAAACCTGTTAAAAAAACAAGACCACTTGTTAACTTTACTCAACAAAGCTCCTCGCGGCATGGATTTTTACAATCGGATGCAAATAATCCGTGAGCAAAAACGGCAGGAGGAACTGCGTCAGAAAGAAAACCAGGAACGCATCGAAATCGCGTACGACTCGCTAAAAAAGGCGCTTAATTACGTCGAACATCAGTGCAAGGACGATGAACCCATTGTTTACGGCAACGAGGTGCTCACGCTTGACGATGCCCAAAAACAATGGAATGACACTTTGACCGAAATTCTAACCATGCGGGACATAAAAAATGCCAGCGTGGAAACAATTCTCAATCGCATTCATGCTTTAGAAGAAACCATTCGAGATTACCCCAGTCTTTCGAAACAAATTCAACGGGTCGGAGAGAGGTTTTCCCGCCTTATCGCCCTGCATGATTTACTTTCTTCTTACGGCAAACGCATAATTCCGCAAGCGGAGATATCCCGCTCATCAACCATGATGTTCGAACAGATACCCGCCCTTTGGTCTGGCGGGCAATACGCCAATTTGAAGGTGTTACTCGAGCGGGTGGAAAACTTCCTGAACTTCTATGAAAACACCGTAGAACTGGAAGTTGCGATTGGCGAGCGTCGGCGCTCTGGCTTCACTCAGGGGCTGGCGCCTTCGATTATTCCCGGCATGGGCGGACTTTCGCCAATGATCGGTCTCGCGCGGGTTTTGGTTGCCGCCATTGATCAACGTGACCGTTACATGATCGGTCATTCCGAAAAGGTTGCCCGCCTGGCAGTGCAAACCGGTAAAAAACTCGCCTGGTCGAGCGGAGACCTTGAATTTCTTGAAATCGCCGCTCTACTGCACGACATTGGTAAAATTTCCATCCCGGAAACTATCCTAACCAAGGTTAAACCACTTACCTCCCAGGAATGGAAAATGATCCAAATGCACCCCTATTACGGTGCGCAAATCGTTAAACAGATGAACGTCTTTAACCGCATCGTACCCTGGATCTACCATCACCAGGAACATTGGGATGGCAGTGGCTATCCAGACCAGCTGAAAAAAGAGGACATTCCATCTGCCAGTTCGATCATCTCGGTCGCCGAAGCCTTCACTGTAATGACCG
The DNA here is from genome assembly GCA_039666315.1 of Bellilinea sp. Taxonomy (GTDB): domain Bacteria; phylum Chloroflexota; class Anaerolineae; order Anaerolineales; family Anaerolineaceae; genus Bellilinea. Next base: position 92,285 of record JAVSME010000003.1, read on the forward strand.
CTGAATTGCCTTATCGCAATTCTGTTAACAACGATGAAGCCCTTCGGAATTTGAAAGAATCTGCCGGCAAGCAATTCGCGCCTGAAATTGTTGAAGCCTTTGTTGAAAGCGTTGAAGAAATGGCACAGGAAAAAACTACCAATTCTTAAAAACCAGTGGATAATTATATATGGTCAAAATTCAACCATTCATTCACTACGCGCCCGAAACCTGTGCTTTTTGTAATGGTAATGGGAGTGGTCGTTGCCGGGATGGCAACATTTATGAGCTCTGCCCTATCTGCGAAGGTGTAGGAACCATTCTCGTTGCGCAGGCGCCAAAAAAATGCGCTTTTTGTACTGGCGGCGGCGGGGGGTTGTGCAAAGATGGGTACGTTTATGACCGTTGCCCAGTCTGCAAGGGTTCAGGGTGGGCGCATGTCTATGAAGGTGATCGCCTAGAAAGTTAACGCTATCCTAATCCGGGGGTGTCGCCACTATGAGGTTCTTCAAAACGGTATTCACCGTAGGCATCGCAGCACTGGTTATTATTTTACTGGTTAATACCGTTCCGTATCTTGCCCAACAGCAAATTCCTCGCATCCAGCCTACCCCGGCAGCAACAGAAAGTAACCTTCCCGCGCCTTTCCATCACATCACCGCACAACCGCCCATCGCCGATGGTCACCTATCCGCAAATTTTTCGGCCGGAGCGGCAGCCGGAAAAGCTTTGGAACAAACCAATGCCACGCCCACCCCGCTGCCGACCCTGGTTGCATACACCCCAACTCCTGCAACCACCGAAGATGAGTTCGAGCCAAAACCGGATCCGCAAATCGTCACCTGCGCGGAAATCTGGCAAATACCTGAAATCCCCCTCAACCTGCCACTCGTACTGGAATTTCCGCGCAGCATCGAAGAACTCTACACCGAATACAACTATTACTATCTGGCTGCCATGCTGATCCAGAATAAGGTGGTAAACGCCAGTCAGTGTCCGTACAATGGTTTACAGTCCATCACCACAGCCAATCAATGCGGCGTGGAAGTCGCCCGACCAGTGGTGATCGAATGGCAAAACCAATACGACTCAAAGATCTTTGAAACCGGAGTTAATTTCGGCATTCCATCCCGGATATTGAAAAAAGTTTTCGCCATAGAAAGCCAGTTTTGGCCCGCCATTTATATTGATATCCTCGAAAGCGGGTTCGGACAATTGAACGATACCGGCGCCGACGCATTGCTAATGTTCAACCCTCATTTTTTCAGCCAGTTTTGCCCGCTCATCCTCCACCCCAACTCCTGTAGTCAAGGTTATCTTGCTATCCCGGATTCAGCCCGCGCGATGCTTCGCGGCGCTTTAGTGCGTCAGGTAAACGCAACCTGCCCGGAATGCCCGCAGGGGGTCAATCGCAGCCGCGCGATGAGCAGCATCCCGGTTTTCGCTGAAGTGCTTAAAGCCAACTGCCGCCAAATGGATTTCATTGTTCGCAATGTAACCAGTAGAAAACCCGGCGAGGTTGCGGATTACGCTGATCTTTGGAAACTCACCGTCGCAAATTATAATGCTGGTCCGGGTTGCACTTCGCGCGCGATCGAAGCAGCCTGGAAAGAGCACGGAGATCTGGATTGGAGCAAAGTGGTAAATTATTTTAAAGCCAAAGAATGTCAGAGCGCGCCGTTCTACATCAACGACATTTTCGAGGATTAATCGCTGGATTTTTGTACAACCTGCTCTATCAGATTGCCAACATCCTCAATTCCCGCGCCCTTTAACGCCAGGTGAATCAAGAATTCCGCATTCCCTTTCGGACCAACCAAAGGGGAACGAATTAAACCACAAACGAGAAACCCCTGCTGCTTGCAGAATAAAGCCACATCAATCAACACGCTCCTGTGAACTTGCGGATCGCGAATTACCCCCTCTCCGCGCGCCGCAATTTTTTGCCCGGCTTCAAACTGCGGTTTGATCAGCGCAACCACCTGACCATGCTCGCCTCTCAGCCAGGTTCGGATAACCGGCAGTAGGATATTAAGACTGATAAAAGAAGCGTCCACGCAAACCAGATCAATGCCTTCATCAAAACCCTTAACATAACGGGCATTGGTTCGTTCCATCACTACAACCCGCGAGTCCCGGCGCATATTCCAATGCAACACCCCATAACCTACATCCAGCGCATACACTCGCCTGGCTCCATGTTGAAGGAGACAATCGGTGAATCCTCCTGTCGAAGCGCCTACATCTACGCACACCATCCCGGATAACTGGAGTAAGCCAAAGGCTGCCAGCGCCGCTTCGAGTTTTTCTCCTCCCCGCGAAACATATCGTGGACCTTCTACCAGGGTAATCTCTGCCTGTCCATCCACCATAGCCGCAGGTTTTTGCACTTGCTCCCGGTTAACTTTCACCTTGCCAGCCATGATCAATTGCTGAGCAAGCGAACGGCTTGCCGCTATTCCCCGCTCGACCATCAAAATATCCAATCTCTTTTTGAGCATGCCCTGATTTTATCCCGGTTTGGAAAAATCCAACGGTCACTGGCAAAGAATGTTTAAAATTTGGTGACCTTTTATGCGGTTATGATATGATTCAATCATGCTGCTTCCTTTGATTAAGACCTTGCGATTACGCCAATGGCCAAAAAATGTTTTTGTTCTGGCTGCGGTGGTATTCGACCGGCAACTGCTCAACCCGGATGCGATCATCAAATCTCTGGCAGGTATGCTATTGTTTTGCCTGCTTTCCAGCAGCGTCTATATTATCAACGATATTCTTGATGCCGAGGCGGATCGCAACCATCCCCAAAAACGCAATCGCCCCATTGCATCGGGCAAATTACCAATCCCGGTTGCAGCAATAACAGCCGCGCTATTGCTGATGTTCACCTTGCCATTGGCATTCTTTCTATCCTCCCTTTTCGGCTGGATTGCACTGATTTACTTTTTAGTCAACCTGGCTTATTCCACCCGTTTAAAACACATCCCGCTGATTGATGTTTTAATCATCGCGGCAGGATTCGTGCTAAGGGTTGCCGGTGGAGTTTCATTGATCGTTGTTGAGCGGTTTTCTCCCTGGCTGTATGTGGTTACAACATTGTTCGCGCTGTATATCGGTTTTGGAAAACGCCGCGCCGAACTGACCCTCCTGGCACAAGACGCCAATAATCACCGCCGGGTTTTGGAAGGGTACACCCTCACTTTACTCGACCAGTTGATCACCATCGTCTCGAGCACAACCATTGTTGCCTACAGCCTGTACACCTTTTCCGCGCCCAACCTGCCCGACAACCACACCATGATGTTGACCATTCCATTTGTCATCTATGGCATATTCCGCTACCTGTATCTGATTCAGGTTGAAAAGGCTGGGGGGGCGCCGGAGGATATTTTGCTCAGCGACCGGCCATTACAAATTACCGTTGCCCTTTGGGGAATGTCGGTACTATTTGTTTTTTATTTGAACTAACCGGCTGCCATGCCCGCAATTTCCGCAACTGCTCCTGGAAAAATCATACTGTTTGGCGAACACGCGGTTGTTTATGGGCAACCTGCGATTGCTGCCCCGGTAACCTGCATGAGAGTCAAGGTTTACATCCTTGCCGCCCCCGCTTCTCCGGCAGGGAAAGTGCGTATTGAAGCCCCCGCCTTACCGTTGGATACCACCACCGACCAACTTCAACCAGAACATCCCATCCACCGGGTATTCAACCTGCTTTATGATGCCTTGGGCATCTCCGCATTTCCTGCCATGCACATAAAAATCACTTCAACCATCCCAAAAGGCGGCGGGATGGGTTCCAGCGCGGCGGTCAGCGTGGCTCTGGCGCGTGGCTTGAGCAGCTTCGTTGGGCTTCCCCTCCCCGACCAGCAGATTAACCAGATTGCCTACGAAGTCGAAAAATACTTTCATGGCACCCCCAGTGGAATTGACAATACCGTAATCACGTATGCCCGACCGGTGTACTTTGTTCGTGGGCAAGAACCGGAATTTTTAAGTCTCGCTCAACCGTTGACCTTCGTCATAGCCGATAGTGGCATCCAGGCATCAACAGCCCATATGGTCGGTAAAGTTCGCTTGGGTTGGCAGGAGAACCAAACACAGTACGAATCCTGGTTTGCCGCAATCGGAAAACTGGTTCATTCTGCTAAACAAATCCTTGCGGAAGGTTCGACGGAACAACTGGCAAGTTTGATCAATGAAAACCACCAGTTATTAAAAAACCTCGGCGTGTCCTTGCCTCATTTGGATCAACTGGTGACAGCCGCGCTGGAAAATGGCGCATTGGCAGCCAAATTATCCGGCGGTGGCGGGGGTGGTAACATCATCGCCTTGACGCACCCTGGTGAAGCGCCCCAAATAGCCGCGGCGCTGGAGAGAGCCGGAGCAGCGCGTACCTGGATCACGACCATTAACTCAGAATTGCATCCCAATACCCCATGAAACGCATCTTTTTGAAACTCGGCGGATCACTCATCACCGACAAGCACCTTTCGCGCACCCCGCGCCGGGACACGATCCGCCGTCTGGCGAACGAGATTAACCTGGCTATGCGAAGTTCGCCAAATTTCCAATTAATCATCGGACATGGCTCGGGCTCCTTCGGACACATCCCAGCCAGTAAATACGGTACCCGCAAAGGCGTCAGGACAACCGAGCAGTGGCAGGGTTTCATTGAAGTTTTCCGCCAGGCGCGCGAACTCAATCAGATCGTCCTGGACATCCTCGGCGAAGCTGGTTTACCCGTGATTGCTTTCCCGCCTTCTGCCTGCATCTTCGCAGATGATGGGCAGGTGTCCAGCATGAACCCCGATCCGTTTCGTTCGGCGCTAAATGCCGGATTGATTCCATTGGTCAACGGAGACGTGGTATTCGACCGCGCTCGCGGTGCGACTATTCTCTCGACCGAAGATGTGTTCGTCGCCCTGGCAGACTTCTTCACCCCGGATGCGATCCTTCTTTGCGGGATGGATGAAGGTGTTTTTGAAGATTTTCCGCAATGCACGCGCTTGATTTCCAATATTACTTATCTCAACAAGGATGAAATTTTTTCCCGCCTCGGCGGGTCGGCTGCCATTGATGTCACCGGCGGGATGGTTGAAAAAGTTCGCCTGATGCTTGCCATGGTGGAACGTATTCCCTCTGTGCAGGCATCCATTTTTTCCGGGAATGTGACCGGCAATCTGCAAGACGCCCTGATTGGGAAAGAAGTCGGCACGACCATCCGAAGAGAGTAAGGATAGGAGTAACGCATCTCATGATCACCCGCCAATTGCTGGAAGAATACGAAGATAAAACTTTGGCGCCTTTTGGTATGCGCAGCAAGTATTCCCGGGGGCGCTTCCTTCCCGAAGACGAACCGCGCTACCGCACCATATTCCAACGCGACCGGGATCGGATTCTTCACACAAGCGCCTTCCGCCGACTGGAATACAAGACTCAGGTGTTTATCAATTATGAAGGGGATTATTATCGCACCCGCCTGACCCACACGCTGGAGGTTGCGCAAATCGGACGCACCCTTGCCCGTGCTTTAGGTGCTAACGAGGACCTGACCGAATGCATTTGTCTGGCGCATGATCTTGGCCACGCTCCCTTCGGGCATTCTGGCGAGACTGCGCTCGCCAGGCTGATGAAAGATCATGGAGGATTTGAACATAACAAACAGTCGGTACGAATTGTCACTCAGCTGGAACAGCGCTACCCAGATTTTTCCGGTTTAAACCTGTGCTGGGAAGTCCTTGAAGGCATGGTTAAACACGAAACGGAATATGATAAAACCGATGCGCGCGATTTTAATCCTGACCTGCGCGGACACATCGAAGCCCAGATTGCCAACGTCGCGGACGAACTAGCATATACGGCTCACGATCTGGATGACGGGTTGCGATCCGGGATGATTACCCACGAGATGTTGGAGGAGATTGAGCTTTGGCAGGTGATGAAATCCTCCATCGGCTGGCAGGGCGGTTCCCTGGACGACCTGACCCGCCATCGCATCATCCGCCGGCTGATCGGCAGCGAAGTGGACAACCTTGTAGAAACCACCACTCAAAAATTGCGCGAAACCAGTGTGCAATCTGTTGAAGATGTGCAACGTTTAGATTTTAACGTTGTCACCTTTAATGAGGCTTTTCACCGCCGCAATCGGCAATTAAAAGATTTTCTCTACAACCGGCTTTACCGGCATTTTCGGGTCGTGCGGATGGCTGTCAAGGCAGAGCGATTGTTGAGTGAATTGTTCTATGCCTATCGAGAGCAACCCAGCATACTGCCTCACCATATCCAGGAGCGTATCCCGCGCACTGGTCCTGAGCGTACAATATGCGACTACATCGCCGGCATGACCGACCGTTACGCCATCGAAGAACATCGCAAACTGTTCAACGCCGAAACGCTTCCCTAAATTGCTTTTTGATCTGTGCCTGTTTGGCTAAACCATGATATGATTGGCTGCGTTAACGCCATGCAGGAGAGGATCATGTCTGACGCTTCCTATCTTACATTAGAGGGTCTCAACCGGCTAAAACAGGAATTGGAATACCTGAAAAGCACAGCGCGCGAGCAGCTTGCCGAGCGATTACGCGCCGCCATCGAGCAGGGAGACCTGTCCGAAAATGCAGACTATACCGCTGCCAAAGAAGAACAAGGCTTTCTGGAAGGACGCATTCAGGAACTGGAACGTTTATTATCCAACGTGATCATCATCGATAACGTCCAGAAAAACTTGAACGAGATTGGCATAGGCGATACCATCACTATTCAGGAAGACGATTTCCCCGCTGAACGTTATTACCTGGTTGGTCCAAAAGAAGCAGACCCGGTCAATGGGCGCATCTCTCACGAGTCACCCATCGGGCGCGCGTTAATGGGCCACAAAGTTGGCGATATTGTGATTGCCGATACCCCCAATGGCGAGATCCGCTTTAAAATTCTAAAGATCGAATAGAATTACGTTGCAATAAAAAGGCGGGTGAGATACCCCGCCTTTTTTGTTTTATTTACCGATGATTAAGCCTGTGTCTTGGGCCAGACCGCCAGTTCCAGCGTTAGCCGCTCGAAGAAGCTGTTTTCAGGCAGCGCGCCGCCGCCCAGAACAAGATCAACCACCCGCGCTTCTAATTGGAGCGTTGCCGTTTCCAGTAGCACGCGCCGTTCTTTTTCGACTTGGATCGGTTCCCCTTTGGATTCCAGTCTTTGTAAAATGGCAGGATCATTGAAAGCGTGCGGAGTCATCAGCACTTTGGTTATTGTCTGGATATCATTTTTATCAAACAGCCAGACTTCGAAGGCGGTAACTTTCTTGGGGTCACCGACGCCGATTGTCTCCGAAATGCCCACACCACATTCGCCCAAAAATTCGCCGGTCGGAGAATCGATGCTGAACGAGTCATCATACAGATCATCGCCCACCATGTACGTTGTCATAAATTGGTTGATTGGTTGTTCCTGACCCTGAGCTGAGTAATCCGTGCGCACAGCCTGCCGGTTCAAATCCTGAGCCATGCCAGCCGCGGAATCGGTCTTCACCGGGCGTTTTCGCAGCACCAGCAGGTAAACCAACCCCGCCCCGACAATCAACGTCACCAAACATAAGCCAATGACCATTCCAATCCGTGTACCGCCAGCCGCAGGAGGTGGAGTAGCCGCAGGAGTTTCACCAGGCAAGGGCATCGCTGGAGCCATCACGACGGCACGGAATGAATTGATGTCCCCTTCGCTTAGAGCACAGGTACCCGGACGAAGTCCATCTAGAATCGCCTTGCCATCTTCACCAAGCGCTTCAAAACGCTGCACTGCTTGAGCAGCGTCCTGCCTTCTGGCAAAGGAATCGATCACCAGGCAGAGGTATTCCTGCTTGTAATCCTCGCGCAGATGACTCGGATCCGCATTGATCCATTGAACGGGCCAAAGCCCCCAGCCCAATATCGGTAAGCCAACGATTAAACCGATGACAAAGGCTACGATTGCTGTCGCTATTGGGTTGCGTAATTGCTCTTTAATCTTGTCCATGTCTTTTGCTCCTCACAGGCTGTTCTCATCCCTGCCGCGTGGCTTCACCAAATGAATGAACTTATTGTAGAACATAGTTCAAAATGGCGCAACCACAACCAAGGTACGGATTTTTGATTACCCGATAAGTTGCAATTTTTATGCCGACTCGCGCGCAGACTCGATTAACTGTTCCTGTAAAAAGCTTTCCTGGCACTTGATGCACTGGGCTTCGCGTTTGTTGGTGATCACCAACAAGCCCTCACAGTTGGGGCATTTCGTGGCGATCGGTCTTTTCCAGGAAGTAAACTGGCACGTTGGGTAATTGGCGCAGCCAAAGAATATCCGTTTTTTTCTGGTTTTTCGCTCAACAAGATCCCCACCGCATTCCGGGCATGCCACGCCAATTTTTTCCAGGAAGGCTTCCGTGTATCGGCATTCCGGAAAATTGCTGCAACTAATGAACTTGCCAAATCTTCCCCAGCGGATAATCAAATCGTGCCCGCATTGCGGGCATGATTTGCCGGTCTTTTCCGGTTCCGCTTTGGCAACCGGCATCAGTATCTGCGCGCGTTTTATCGCAGGTTCAAACTGCGTGTAAAAATCGCGGACAACATCGGACCATTGGCGGTCCCCGGCTGCCACCTTGTCCAAATCCGATTCCATCTTGGCAGTAAAACCATAATTCACAATATCCGGGAAGTGTTCCACTAATAGATCGTTGACTAACTCGCCGATATCGGTCGGCGAAAGGCGGCGATTTTCTCGCAGAACATAGCCGCGTTCGACAATCGTTGACAGGATCGGGGCATATGTAGAAGGTCGTCCAATCCCATGCTCTTCCAAAATTTGCACCAGCGTGGCTTCGGAATAGCGGGGTGGCGGCTGGGTAAAATGCTGCTCCGGAATCAATCGTTCCAGGTTTTGCTTCTGGGTTTCTTCCAATCCAGGCGGGATACGCACATTTTCCTCTTCTTTCTGGTCTTCGTCCTTTGCTTCTTCATAAACCGCCAGAAATCCAGGAAACTTGAGCGTCGAACCAGAAGCACGGAGCAGGTATTGATTTTGCGTCCCTTTGCCTTCAATTTCTACGGAAACGGTATCCAGCACGGCAGATTCCATCTGTGAAGCGACAAATCGTTGCCAGATCAGAGTGTATAACTTGAATTGCTCCGGGCTCAGGTACTCTTTGATCTTTTCAGGTACACGGAAAACCGAGGTGGGACGAATCGCCTCATGAGCCTCCTGAGCGCCGACTACCCGCGTCTTGAATTGTGTCGGCGTTTCTGGCAGGTAGCTCTTACCGAACGTATTGAGGATATATTCGCGGGCTTCGTTTTTTGCCAGTTCCGAGATATTGATCGAGTCGGTGCGCATGTAGGTGATCAAGCCGGTTGCCCCGCCTTCGCCAACTTCGAGACCCTCATACAACTGTTGTGCAATCATCATCGTCCGGCGGGCGGTATATCCCAGTTTTCGGGAGGCTTCCTGTTGCAGCGAACTGGTAATGAATGGCGCAGATGGTTTTCTCCTTCGCTCGCCGCGTTTGATCCGCGCGATACGGTAAACGGCCGGCTCCATGTCTTCCAGGATTCCATCCACGCTCTGCTGATTCGGTAAAACCGGTTCCTGATCACCGATCCTGACAAGCCGGGCGACATACGACTGTTTGAGTCCTTCGGGCTTGAACTCTGCGGCAATCGTCCAGTATTCAACCGGTACAAACGCTTCGATTTCACGCTCCCGTTCAACAATCAAGCGCAACGCTACCGATTGCACTCTGCCCGCCGATAGACGGCTGCGGACTTTTTCCCACAGCAAAGGGCTGAGATTATAGCCTACCAGCCGGTCCAATACCCGGCGTCCCTGCTGCGCATGAACCAGCGCCATGTTGATCTCACGCGGATGAGAAAAGGCTTCTTCTATTGCTGGTTGGGTAATTTCATGAAACACCACCCGGCGAGATAACTGAGGAGAGATTTCCGCGGCTTCCAATAAATGCCATGCAATCGCTTCACCTTCCCGGTCGGGATCCGTTGCCAGAAAAATTTCTTCGGCTTTTTTGACCAATTCCTTCAATTCCTTGACCACAGCTCGTTTCTCGTTCGGTACACGATACTTTGGGTGGAAATTATTTTCAATATCCACAGAAAGTTCCGATCGCAGCAGGTCGCGAATGTGGCCAATGGATGCCTTTACAGTGAATCCCTTGCCAAGAAAACGTCCCACGGTGCGGGCTTTGGCTGGCGATTCGACGATCACCAATTTGCCGCTGCGTTGCGGTTTCCGACTTTTTTTCTCCGGTTCGGGAAGTTGATCATGCTCCGCAGTTCGTCCAATTCGGAACAGACGCGTGCCGCACGCCGGGCACACCCCTTGCGTTATGGGCGAACCGGCAGCATTGAAACCCGCCTGTGGGGATTCCATTTCACGTTTGGTTTTGCATTTCACGCAGTAGGCTTCCACGGTATCCTCGCTTACAGATAGTTTTTTTGATTATTTTTTACCAGGACCTGAACCACCTCGCGCACTTTCTGCGCCTGAGATGCGTGGCACACCAGGATTACATGTCCACTGTCCACAATAATCATATCCTGCACGCCAATAGTGGCTACAAGACGCTCTTTATTCTCGGAAAGAACCAGCACATTGTGCGTATCCAGGCTCACGCACTGTTCTGCCAGGATAATATTTCCATCCTGATTCGCTTCCAGCACCGAAAACAAGGAATCCCAACTGCCAACATCGTTCCAACCCAATCCCGCCGCCGGGATTACCGCCACCCGGGTTGCGTTTTCCATAATCCCATAATCAATCGTCTGCGGCTTTAGCGTTGCCCATGCTTCTTTAACGCTTTCATCATCACCCTGCGTCCAGGCAGCTTCAATCTGTTTCAAAACCCCCTCCAGCAAAGGCATTTGGTGGGCAATTTCCTCGCGGATGCGGCTGACCGTCCAGATAAACATGCCGGAATTCCAGTCGTGGTCGCCGCTTTCCAGCATTTTCCGGGCGGTGTCCACGTCTGGTTTTTCCTTGAAACGCAGCACCTGGTAGGCGTCCTGTCCATCCAGGGCAGCGATTTTCTCCCCGCGCTGGATGTAACCGTACCCGGTCGAGGGGCTGGTCGGATGAATGCCAAGCGTGACCAGGAGACCCGATTGCGCTGCCCGCTTCGCGGCGCGTAAAATTCTTTGAAAATAGCGGACATCCTGGATGACATGATCCGCCGTCAGCACAGCCATAACGGCTAGCGGGTCTTTTTGGCTCAGGAATGCGGCTGCCAACCCAACCACCGCAGCCGTGCCTTTGGGCGCCGGTTCGAGCAGGTAGTTCTCTGTTGGAATTTGGGGGCAATCTGCCCGAAGATCATCCGCCATGTCCGCCCCGGTGACCACCAGGATGCGTTCCGCCGGGATCAACCCCTCCAGCCGGTCAACCGCTAGTTGAAACAAAGTTCGCTGCGAGCCAAGGCGCAGCATTTGTTTGGGGCGCGATGAACGTGATAGCGGCCAAAGCCGGGTACCCCCTCCGCCAGCCATTATGACCGCGTAAAACCGATTATCCGTGATCTCTGCCATACGTTTCGATTTCCTCGTGAACAGCGCGGTAATTCATGCCACCCACGTTTCTAGCCAGTCCTTTAAGCTCCATCATTGCCAGTGTAGCCGAAACTTTCTCAATCGGCAAGCCCGACAAAAAACTGATTTCGTCAACCGATATGCAACCATCCTTCATCAATGCCATCAACCGGTTTTCAGTTTCATCAGCAGGCAGAGTCCGGCGGGCAATTCGTTGGGTATTCACCTGGTTTATATTCAACGCCTCAAGCACATCCTGCGGGGTCAATAACGGACGCGCTCCGTTCTGAATCAGACGATTGACCCCTTTGGAGGCAGGTGAATGGATATTTCCAGGCACAGCCAACACTTCGCGCCCTTGATCAGCCGCAAAGGAAGCGGTGATCAATGCGCCGCTGGTATCACCCGCTTCAATGACCACAGTCGCCAGCGACAACCCTGATATGATCCGATTGCGCGGGGGGAAATTGCTGCTCTCTGGCGGGGTTCCTGGCGGGTAATCGCTGACGACTGCTCCAGACCGGTTGATGTCTTCAGCCAGCTTGCGATGTTCCGGTGGATAGATAACATCCAGTCCGCTTCCCAGCACAGCAATCGTCCTACCACCGGCGGCAATTGCCGCCTGGTGAGCAACGGCATCCGTTCCCCGCGCCATCCCGCTGATGATGGTTACCTGGTTGCGCGCCAGAAATGCCGCCAGCTCTTCTGTTACTTGCCTGCCGTAGGAAGTTGCCCGCCGCGTGCCAACAATGGCGACCGCAATTTCGTCCTCCGGCAAATATTCTCCGCACAGGTATAACACCGGTGGAGGTTGATCAATTTCTTTCAACAGCCGCGGGTAGATATCATCCTGCCAGGTGATAACCTGGATGCCTTTTTCAACAATATTGCTCCACACTCGTTCCAGATCAATCTGCGACCGCGCGCGGAGAATCCCTTCAACCAGGCGAAGATGGAGGCGGGCAGCCACCAATTTTTCATAAGGCGCATTCCAAGCCGCCTGCAAGTCACCATCAAAATAATCCAGTAACCGGCGCAGCCGGACAGCGCCAATCCCTTTGACGTAATTAAATCCCACCCAATATGCCTTGGGATCCATTAGGAATACTCCCCGCCTAATACCATTCCGGAGGCGAGACGATTATTTTTTTATTGTCCAAATCAATCTTCAAAACGAATGGCTCAACTGCCGGCAGTAATAGTTCTTCGCCAGTTTCATTCAAACGAATCACATAGACATCCTTCGCGCCAGTGTCAAGGATTTCAACCAGCGTTCCCAGGTGTTCCCCCTGGAGGGATACCGCCGCCAGCCCCAGTAATTGATGATGGTAATACTCTCCCTCCGGCAATGGCGGAATCTCATCCGAACGGACAAACAGATACTGGTTTCGGAACGGGACAGTCGCTTCCGGACTGATGATTTCCGCAAAAGAAATCAAGACTTCTTTATCTTTTGGTCTCATCGAATGAATAACCATTGGCAGATGAGCCTCGCCGACATAAACCAGTTTTCCAACCGATAATCGTTCTGGAAAGTCTGTCAGAATGTCCATCACCATTTCCCCATGCAAGCCGTGCGCGCGTCTCAGGCGGCCCACCGCCAGAAAGACAGGCTCGCCCGAGGGAGGCGAGCCTGTGTATCCCCTGATGACGTCCGAAATTCCCGGACGGCTTTTTTTCGTCATCGCGGCTCCATCACATCGAGTGAGGCTTGTTTTCCTTCCCGTGCCGATGCCACGCGCAAAAGCACCCGCATGGCATTGGCAACTCGGCCGCTCTTGCCTATCACCCGTCCCATATCCTCCTTGGCAACCCATAATTCCAGCCGGGTTTTTCCGCCCGCCCATTCCTGGCGGACGCGCACCTGGGTGGGATCATCAACCAAAGAAGTGGCGATATATTCGATCAATTCTTTCACGGTTTATCCTTTCGTGCTTTGGCTGCGGACATTCGGTTGGCTGCAAGCCCTGGTTCAAGCAGGATTGGTTTTTACATCCACTTTTCGCGCTGTGTAATAGGCTTCGGCTTCCTTGAGAACAGTTTCCATCGCTTCGCCAGCCTTAACCCGTGCATAACGCTTGGATAAACCAACGCTATCGAACAATTGCTGAACCGATTCGGTTGGCTGCGCACCATTTTTCATCCAATGGTAAACGCGCTCTTCTTTAACGTGGAAAGTGAAAGGCTCTGTGCGCGGGTTATAAGACCCAACAATCTCCAGAAACCGTCCATCGCGTGGACTTTCTTTGTCGGCTACCACGATGCGGTAACTGGCTTGACCTTTTAAGCCAATGCGGCGTAATCTAATTCGAACCATGTTGTGCTTATCTCCTCATCATCATCATCAATGAAATTTATTCATCCAATTTTGTGCAGTGGCTGGATCTAACTCCGAAAGTCGAGGGGCGCTGAAGGGAGCGCAAACCTTCGGATGTATATCCTTTAGCCAAACAGGCGCGGAAGTCCCCGTCCTCCTGTTTTTTGTAATGTTTTAAACATGCGTTGCGCGTCGCGGAATTGCTTGAGCACCCGGTTGACATCCTGAACTTCGCTGCCAGAACCGCGCGCAATCCTGCGCCGCCGGCTGGCGTTGAGGATATCCGGGCGACGGCGTTCTTCGCGCGTCATTGAATTAAGAATGGCTTCGGTCAACTTCAGTGACCGTTCCGCTTCCTGCGGTGAGATATTGCGCGCCATCTGTCCCATGCCGCCGGGCAGCATTTCCATAATCTGCGCCAAAGGTCCCATCTTGCGCAACTGTTTGAGCTGCTTGGCAAAATCTTCCAACGAAAACGAGCCGGAGAACATTCGCTCCGCCTGCTCTTGGGCTTCCTTTTCGTCAAAAGCCGCCTCCGCGCGTTCAATCAAGCCAATGACATCACCCATCCCTAGAATGCGCGCCGCCAACCGGCCCGGATCGTAGCTTTCAATCGCCTCTACACCTTCGCCAGTGCCCAGGTATTTTATCGGAACCCCGGTCACTGATCGAATTGAAATGGCTGCTCCGCCGCGTGCGTCACCATCCATTTTTGTTAACACCAAGCCCGTCAAGGAAACCGAGTCACGGAAACCTTCCGCAACATGCAGCGCTTCCTGACCGATCATCGCATCCACTACCAACAGGATCTCGTTGGGGGTAACCCGTTTGGTAATCGCCCTCAATTCGTTCATCAGGGCTTCATCCAATTGCGATCGCCCGGCAGTATCAATGATCATCACACTCACGCCGCCCTTTTGGGCTTTATCGAACGCCTTGGCAGTTAATTCCGGTGGCATGGTGCCGGGTTCGGTGATCACTGGCACGCCAATCCGCTCTCCCAGGGTCTGTAATTGTTTAATCGCCGCTGGCCGGTAAGGATCAGCCGCCACCAGCTCCACCCGCTCGCCCTGCGAGCGCAACATGGACGCAAGTTTGGCGGCTGCGGTGGTTTTACCCGACCCTTGCAAACCGACCATCATAATTACCCGTGGCTTGGCACCAGTCAGATTTAACCGAGCAGGTTCACCCAGTGTACGGATTAGTTCCTCGTGGACAATTTTGATAACCTGCTGGGCTGGGTTTAAGGCTTTGGAAACCTCGTGCCCGATCGCTCGCTCGCGCACCCGCGATACAAAATCCTTGACAACGCTGTAATGAACATCGGCTTCCAACAGCGCCAGGCGCACTTCACGCATGGCTGCATCAACATCCTGTTCGGATAATTTGCCTCGCCGGCGCAGTTGTTGGAAGACTTGTTCCAGACGTTGTGAGAGTGACTCGAACACGATTGCCTTAATCCATAAGAAATCAACACCCCGATGAGGGGCGTTCCAGACTCAAATTTTAGTCGGGAAAGCTGGAATGGTCAAGGGAAACAGGTTTTGGATAATTTTTTATTATTCCGAAACTTAATAAAAATTATGGGGTTTTAAAGGCAGAACACAACAACATTAACGTATTCTACTACCGAAGGAGAAAAATCATGTCGAAGGTCGCCGTCGTTACCGACAGCACTGCGTATATTCCGGAGCATCTTACCACTGGTTACAACTTGCACAGCGTTCCCCTGCAGGTTATTTGGGGAGAAGAAACCTTCCGTGATGGGGTTGATATTACTCCACTCGAATTTTACACCCGTCTTCAAAACGCGAAAACCATGCCGTCCACTTCACAACCTTCGCCGGCTGCATTCAAACAGGTGTACACCTCATTGCTCGAACAAGGTTTTGATATCCTCTCGATTCACATTTCCAGCAAATTATCGGGAACTGTAGATTCAGCTGTTCAAGCGCAGGATATGCTCCAATCCGATCGAATAGTGATCGTCGATTCCCTCTCTTCCGGCATGGCAATGGGATTTCAAGCGCTTCTCGCCGCCCGCGCTGCCAAAGAGGGCAAATCGCTCAATGAAATCAAATCGCTAGTCGAGAGCACTATAAACTTAACTGGCGTGTTATTTGCGGTCAGCACGCTGGAATTTTTACACCGGGGCGGACGAATCGGTGGCGCTCAGGCATTTCTGGGTACCGCGCTTGGGTTGAAGCCAATACTTGGTCTGGCAGACGGCAAAATCGCGGCGGTTGAAAAAATCCGCACGATGAACAAAGCCATTGACCGGGTTATTGATCTGACTGTTGAAAGAATTGGCAATCGCCGCCCAATAAGATTGGCCGCCCTGCACGCCAATGCCCCCGCGGAAGCAGAGCGTTTACTGGAAAAAATTTGCCAGCGCTTTGCGCCAGCGGATATCGCCGAAGCCTTTTCCGCTGGGGTTTCGCCAACGATCGGCACTCACACCGGTCCCGGCACGGTTGGGATTGGTTACCTGGCGGGGATGTAAGCCAATCATCCTGACCTTGACTGACAGACTTCCCGAAAAACCCTGAACTACTTTATTATCAAACGGTCTTTGGTAAAATAAAAAGACCGTTTGATGATTCCTATATCACCCTATCCAAAAGGCATAAAAACATGCGTATCTATTCAGATATTGGCGTGCAGGTCGCGGACATTTTACTACCAGTTAAAGGAACGGATCTCCGTCGTTGGGCTACCATTGCCTGCGACCAATTCACCTCCCAACCTGAATACTGGGAACAGGTCGCGCAAGAAGTCGCTGATGCGCCTTCTACTTTTAACCTGATATTGCCAGAGGTTTACCTCGGTAAACCGGAAGAAATGATGCGTATTCAAACAGTTCAAAAATCAATGCGCCGTTACATCGATCAAGATTTGTTTGATGTCCATAGTGGGATCATTTATGTTGAACGCACATCACTCGGAAAGACTCGGCGCGGCTTGATCCTGGCGTTGGACCTGGAAAAATATGACTATAATGCAGGGTCACAATCGCTCATCCGCGCCACCGAGGGCACAATCCTCGACCGCCTGCCGCCGCGCATGCGCATTCGTGAAGGCGCCGCGCTTGAACTCCCCCACATTTTAGTGCTTATTGATGACCCCGACTGCGCCATCATCGAATCTGTTCACCAGCAGCCCCAGGCACTCACCCCCCTTTACGATTTTGAATTGATGCAGGGCAGTGGTCACTTGCGCGGCGCTTTAATTCAGGACCTGAAACTGGAACGACAAATCATGCGCGGTTTTGAAAAACTGGCTCACCCGGATGAATTTTATTCAAAATACGCCGTCAACCAGAATAAAGGAATTCTCCTTTTTGCAGTCGGTGATGGCAACCATTCCCTGGCTACTGCCAAGGCAATTTGGGAAAAACTAAAACCCTGTGTCGGAATGCACCATCCGGCGCGATACGCATTGGTCGAAATCGAGAATGTTCACGACCAGGGGCTGACGTTCGAGCCTATTCACAGAGTAGTCTTTGGCGCGCAACAACCAGTCACGGATGCAATGCAACGCTATTTTTCTGCCAGGTTATCTCTTCTCCCCTGCGCTTCTTCTGAAGATATGATCCATCGGGTGAATGCCCAATCTGCGCCAGGACATTCCTTTGGTTCGATCACCCCACATGGTTTTTTTGTCGCGTCTGTTGCCGAACCTGCCAGCAACCTTCCTGTTGGTACACTGCAAGCCTTCTTGGATGACTGGCTAAAACAACCCGTCGCAGAAAGCATTGATTACGTACACGGCGAGGATATCCTCATCTCCCTCGCCAGTCAACCTGGCAACTGCGGTTTTTATTTACCCGCGATGAATAAAAGTGATTTATTCAAAACCGTGATTATGGATGGCGCCCTGCCTCGAAAAACCTTCTCCATGGGTGAAGCGATTGAAAAACGTTTCTACATGGAAGCCAGAAAAATCATTTAGCATGGCGCGTTTCCACCCTTTAAACCCACACCCGGAAGCCGTTCCACCAGAACAGGTCAGGTTCCTCGATTTAAAAATTGAACCATGGGATAATCGGCAACGAGTCCGGTTGCACGCCCGGCTGACACCTTTCACCAAGCCGCCCGATATCGAGGTTGAGGTTCTCAATCCATCCGGCACCGAGATTGCCAGCACCTACATCGTCGAGAACATTGATTACGATTTTGTAATCACCCTCCACCTGCGCAATTACATCGCGCAAGCGGATACCCGGCTCACCCTCAACGCACGCATACGCTATCCCGATGCAGGGCTTGTCTTTGAGCAAGCCATCCAATTTACCATCTGAATAGCAATTACCTTTAGAAACCACTTCAAAGCTCACAATCGTAGCCTGCCAAACGAACCAATGAATCATCTGCGCAACTTGGGTTCACTGGTAAGCCCCTATCGAAGCAAAATCCTCCAGGCAAGTCTGTTACTGATAACGCTGACTGCCATTGATTTGACCGTTCCTGAAATCATTCGACGGGTTATTGATTATGGTCTGCAAGGCGGCCAAACGAATTTCTTGTTAATTGCCGCCCTTTTCATCATTGGGTTGGGTGGAACGAAAGCCTTGATTGGTTTTCGCCAACAATTTTTAACCGAAACAATCGCTCACACGGTCGCCTATGACCTGCGAAACCGGCTCTACGATCACATCCAACGGCTTTCATTTCGTTATCACGACCACATGCCCACCGGTCAGTTGATCAGCCGGGTGATCGAGGATGTCCGCGCTTTGCAAAATTTTTCCGGACAGGGACTGGTTGAACTGGTACGGGTGACTATCCTGCTGGGTGGCATCGGGATTGTGCTATTCAGCCGCAATCCGCTTTTGGCGGCAATTTCCCTATCCCCAATGATCCCTTTGGTGTTATTGACCACCGATTTCGGCAAACGCATTGGCAGGTTGTTCCTGGCAGTGGATAATAGCCTGGGTGAATTATCATCAACCTTGCAAGAGAACATCGCCGGCGTTCAGGTGGTTCGCGCTTTTGCCCGGGAAAATTTCGAAATAGACCGTTTCAACCAGACCAATCGCAAATTATTCAATAACCAGATCAAGGTGGTGCACGAATGGGCAAAAGTCATGCCGTCCACCATCCTCCTAGTGACGCTTGGAACGATTTTGATCCTCTGGTTTGGCGGGCAAATGGTGCTGCGAGGGGAAATCAGCCTGGGTGAGTTGGTTGCATTCAATAGTTACATGTTGCTGCTGGCAACGCCGATCCAACAGCTTGCCTGGTTGGTCAACGCTGCGGGCGAAGCGTATGCCGGGTTGAAACGCACTTTCGAAATTCTTGAAACCGAACCCGATATCCAATGTCCGCCAAATGCCCCTGTTTGTCCGGTTTTCCGTGGGGAAATTGAATTCCAACACGTCTTTTTCCGCTACACGGACACCGAACCAACAATTTTGCGCGATATCACCATCAGAATCCAACCGAACCAGCGGGTTGCTGTCATTGGCGCGACAGGTTCAGGCAAAACCACCCTGGTCAATTTAATTCCTCGTTTTTATGATGCCAACCAGGGAGCCGTGCGGATTGATGGACAGGATGTTCGCAGCATGGATCTTAAGTCTTTGCGCCGCCAGATTGGCATTGTGCTGCAAACCTCGCTGTTGTTCTCAACAACCATTCGGGAAAACCTTGCTTATGGACGCCCAGATGCCAGCGAAGAGGAAATTGTGTCAGCAGCCAAAGCCGCCCAAGCGCATGAATTTATCATGCAGCTGCCAGCCGGTTATGATACCGTCATCGGCGAACGAGGCATCACGCTTTCCGGGGGTCAGCGCCAACGCATCGCTATCGGCAGGGCTTTATTGATGAATCCGCGTATTCTGATTCTGGATGATTCGACGTCCAGCGTGGATATTCAGACCGAGCATTATATTCAAACAGCCCTCAGCAAACTAATGGAAGGACGAACGACATTTATCATTGCGCAGCGTCTTTCGACCGTTAAAAAAGCCGATTTGATTCTGGTCATGGATGGTGGTCAGATTGTTGAACAGGGCACTCACACCGAACTCCTGGAAAAGCGCGGTTTGTACAGTCAGATTTATGAACTTCAATTGCGCGATCAGGAAGAATGGAGCGAGGACGATCATTTTGGCAGAGGGGCAAAAAAAGAAATGATCCGCATTCGCTCGAAGGATGCGCTGGGATGACGGAATTATGACTACGACAACCACGCTCGGCAGCAATGAAGACCTCAACTTCAAGGGATACGATCCCCAGGTTGTGCGCGGGTTGATGCAGTTCATCAAGCCGTATTGGAAACCACTGCTCCTGTCTCTATTACTCATGGTTCTGACTTCGGCGGCTTCGGTTTCCGGTCCCTACCTGGTGAAAATTGCCCTGGACGAGGGGATTGGCAAACAATCCCTTCCAACTCTGCGGATAACCATATTAATTTACCTGGCAATCGCTATACTACAATGGTCAACCATTTACGCGCGGGTATATGTCATGTCGCGCATTGGTCAGTCAGTCATATTTGATATCCGTTCCAGGCTATTTCAACATTTACAACATTTATCGCTTAGTTTTTTCAGTCATTACTCTGTTGGGCGTATCATCGTGCGCGTGATTAACGATGTTGGCGTGCTGCGCGAATTTATCACCTGGGCATTGCTCGCCATAGCACGCGATTTTTTCGTCATCATCGGCATTATCATCACCATGCTGGCGATGAACCCGCGCCTATCTCTCTTCACCTTCAGCGTGTTACCGATCATGATCCTGATTACCGCCGTGTTCAGAAACAAAGCGCGGGAGAATTATCGCCAGACGCGCGCTGCCATTAGCTGGGTAAACTCGGTTTTAGCGGAGAACATTAACGGGCTGCGGGTTGTCCAGGCATTTTCGCGCGAAGACTTGAATTTCTCTCACTTTCGCGATACGGTGAATCGCAACAATCTGGATGTGAACCTTAAGGCTGTTCGGCTGGCGGCAAAATTCTTCCCCTCAGTAGATTTCTTGGGTATCATCGCCATGGCTCTGGTAATCTGGCTGGGCGGTAACGCGGTGCTTGGAGAACAAATAACGCCAGGGGTACTGGTCGCTTTTGTGCTTTACATCAACCGCTTTTTTGATCCCATCCGCGACCTTAGCCGCCGCTTCGATACCTTTCAATCCACTATGGCAAGCGGCGAGCGTATTCTTTCCTTGCTGGAAACCCCCATCGAAGTAGATGATGTCCCACATGCTAAACCAATGGATGAGATTCAAGGCGCGATCACCTTCGATCAGGTTAGTTTTAAGTACAACAATGATGATCATCCTGTCCTGTATAACGTAAACCTGGAAATTCCTGCCGGGCAAACGGTAGCGCTGGTTGGCAAAACTGGGGCGGGAAAATCCACGCTGGTCAAATTGATAGCCCGCTTCCACGATCCAACGGAAGGGTCTGTGAAAATCGACGGACTTGATTTACGCCAGGTAACCCAGAAGAGTTTGCGCAGCCAGTTGGGCATTGTCTTGCAAGATCCATTTTTGTTCTCTGGCACGGTCTTGGAAAACATCCGTTTCGGGAAACTCAACTCGACCATTGCTGAGGTCATTTCCGCCGCGAAAATGGTTGGCGCCGACGAATTTATTCAGAAACTGCCCCAGGGTTACGATACCCAGGTCGAAGAAGGTGGCGCAATTCTTTCCGTCGGTCAACGCCAATTGATTTCCTTTGCCCGCGCATTGCTCGCCGATCCTCGAATTCTAATTTTGGATGAAGCCACTTCAAGCGTTGATACCCATACGGAACGACTTATCCAGGCTGGGCTGGCAAAATTACTCGACGGGCGAACCGCCGTGATTATCGCCCACCGTCTTTCAACCATCACCAACGCTGATAAAATCGTTGTTATCGAAGATGGCCGCATTGTCGAACAAGGCGATCACGCCGAGTTAATGCAAAAACACGGCGTTTATTTCGATCTTTATAGCCTGCGCTTTGAAGATAATTGATCGTGGTTGTTTACAATATTGATAGCCCATGCTGATTTGGGCTCCTTTTTGTTGACCGCCTGAAAATAAGGATGCTACAATGAATTTTATCGCGGGATAATTTTCACCAACCGGCAATTCGAGCATTTTCAGGATGGCAACCCCTTCAGCGCGCAAGAAATCACCCAGAGGAATCTTTTTCTTAACTCTGGTTTTCGTTTTTTTGGTCGTTCTTTTTTGGAACGGTCTGCCGTTGTTACGCGAACAGTTGCTGGCTGCGATTTTCACACCCACCGATAACACATCTTTTCTGACAGCAGCACCCCCCACCCAGACTCTCTCCCCACAGCCAAAAGTCGAGGCAATAAGCCAGGTCACCGTTGTAGTGGAGACCACACCAATTGTAAACGAAACAAACGACCTGCAAGGATTGATCGTCTTTGCCATGAGCGATGGGATGTACTCACACCTGTTTGCTTATCACCCGGAACGGCTGCCCATCTCCCGTTTGACCAACAACCCCTGGGACGATATGCACCCTGCGCTGAGCCCGGATGGGCGCCGCCTGGCTTACACCTCCCGCCGCAATGGCTACTGGGATATTTATATCCTCGATATGCAATCCCGCCAATTAACCCGCGTGACCGATACCCCCGAATATGAAGGCGCTCCAACCTGGTCACCAGACAATCAATGGCTGGCATACGAAACCTATGCCAATGGCAATCTGGATATTTATATTCAATCCATCTCCGACCTGAGCCAACCGCCAATCCGCCTGACTGAAAACCCCAGCGCAGATCATTCACCAGCCTGGTCGCCGCAGGGACGCGAAATTGCCTTCGTATCCGACCGCAGCGGCTGGAACGAGATCTGGACCGCCCGTTTGGATCAAATCGGCGAGCGGTTTACCAATGTTAGCCGCGCCATTGGCAGTCCAAACAACCATCCCGCTTGGTCTCCGGATGGTCACCTGCTTGCCTGGGATGGAAAGATGAACGGCGCAGATACGATCTTTATATGGGATACGCGCCTTCCGGAAAACCTGCCCGCCCCCGTGTTGGCAGGGTTAAATCCGCGATGGAGTCCGGACGGTACAACGCTGCTCGTGCGCCAGGTGGATCTAAACATCGAAGCGTTGGTTGGTTTTTCATACCCCTCCACCAGGTTAGCCATGCCGTTTACCGCTCTGCCGGGCAGCGTGCAGGGTATAGATTGGAAGGGCGGTCAGGTTAATGATTGGCTGCCCGATTTGATGATCGATAGCCCGTCTGTACCGCCCGTTTTATACCGTCAGGAAATTACCCTTTCCCCGCAATCCCCACCCGGGCGGTATGGCTTGGTCAGGCTGCCAGATGTTAACGTTCCAAATCCCTACCTGCACGATCAGGTGGACGAGTCCTTCAATGCCCTGCGCGCCGAAATCGCTCGGCAATCAGGCTGGGACGTACTGGGCAACCTGGAAAATGCCTATCTCCCAATCACGGAACCTCCCAGCCCGGGCAGTGTTGACGAATGGCTGTTGACCGGTCGCGCATTTGCCATTAATCCACTACCGTTACAAGCCGGTTGGATGTCCCTTGCCCGAGAAGATCGCGGCGGGCAGACTTATTGGCGATTATTCATTCTTGCCCGCTTTCAAGACGGCTCACAAGGCAAGCCCCTGCGTGACCGTCCATGGCAGCTGGATGCCCGCTTCTCCGGTGATCCGCGATCATACGAACAAGGCGGCGCCTACGGTGAGATTCCGTTTGGTTATTGGATAGATTTCACCGAACTGGCGGCTCGCTTTGGCTGGCAGCCCGTTCCGGCATTGCTCAACTGGCGCAGCTATTACCCCGCTGCCCGATTTAACCAGTTTGTTATGACCCATGGACTGGATTGGAACGCCGCTATGGCGCAATTCTATCCGCCCGAAGCCCTGAGTATGCCCACTCCTATTCCAACCTTGACACTGACCCCTTCGCTAACTCCCACCATCCGCTTTTTCCGTTCGGTAACCCCTCAGCCAACTTCAACGCACACTGCGCAGCCAACCCGCCGTCCAACATGGACGCCATTACCCGGACAATCCAACCCGTGATAACACCAAAACTCTCTCTCTTTTTGATACTTCTTTTCAGCCTATCCCTCACTGCCTGCCAGGCAGTTGCCGCTGCCGGTGTTCCATCGGCTGGAGAATTACCCGCCCCGCAAGCGATCATCCAGCACACCCGGTTCCCTGCCGAGACGCAAATCCCCTTGCCAAGCGCAACTCCGCCAAGTTCCAATAACGAGGCGGAGCAACCCTTGCGCTTCACTTTTCCCACCCCGGCCGACCAACCCATCTCTCTCTGGCGTCCCCCTCTTTATGAAGTTCCCTGGGCGCTCACCCCTCACGACCATTTTTATTTTCTTCGTCCGATTGCCGCCGATGAAGTCAATTGGCCGCTGGCAGATTACCGATACGGGGATTATTTTCCCGGCACCGACATTGTTCACACAGGTATTGATATTGACGCTGAACGCGGAACGCCGGTGCTCGCCGCCGCTGAAGGCACTGTTGTCTGGGCTGGACTTGGTTTATATAAAGGTCCCGACAGCCCGGATGATCCCTATGGGCTGGCGGTTGCAATCCGGCATGATTTTGGCTTCGATCGCCGCCGGCTGTTTACCATTTACGCGCACATGGACCGGGTGGATGTCCATGTAGGGCAGCATGTTAAAGCCGGTGAACCGGTCGGGATTGTCGGTAACACCGGCTTTTCTACCGGTCCCCACCTGCATTTTGAAGTGCGGGTCGAAAGGAACAGTTACTATGTTTCCCGAAACCCCGAATTGTGGCTGTCGCCTCCCCAGGGTTGGGGCGTCCTGGTTGCACGGTTGATGAAATCGGATGGCTCGTTAATTCACCGCCTGGACGCAACAGTCTATTCGAGTAAAATGAAGCGCTCCTGGGGAATTCGAACTTACGCGCCGACCAGTGTCAATAGTGATGATTTTTATCGTGAGAATCTGGTGCTTAGCGACCTTCCAGCCGGTGACTATACCTTTGAATTCACCTGGAATCAAACGAATCATCGCACTTCATTTACCATTAATCCAGGGGCAGTCACCTACCTGACATTTAGGGATGGAATGGGATTTTCCAACCAGCTGCCCGCCGCCGCTGCCTCGCCGGCAACACAATGGCAACCTGCTGATCCATAAAAATTTCCAATCTTGACAATTCATGCAAATAGTAACAAAATCAGGGGTTGCCTGCCAGACCCCATCAGGGTATGATTACGATTTGGTTTGGAAATTTACCTTGGAGGAATTGCATGTCAAAAATCAGAAATAGGATCGGGGTCTTCTGTTTGACCCTTCTGCTGGCATTGATACTGCCTGCTTGCGCAGGCACACAAGCCTCACCAACCATCGATCCGGCAGTAATTTATACCGAAGCAGCACAGACTGTGGCTGCAGGGCTGACACAAACAGCCGCTGCCAAACCAACCGCCACAGAAACCCCCACCCCGCCGCCAACAAACACTCCAGAACCAACGGTGGAAGCCAGCCCTACCTCCGCTGCCACCCTGCCGCCGGCTGTCCTACCATCACCGACTCGGCGGGCTGTTGCCGACCGGGCTGATTTTGTCAGTCAATCTCCAGTTGATGGTACCGTGATGTACCCCGATCAAGTCTTCGCACACCGCTGGACACTCAAAAATGTTGGCACAACCACCTGGACAACCGCCTATCAGGTTCGCTTCTTTCTTGGTGATGCAACCTTGCGGTTTGGCGCGTCGGACATTCGCTTTCCCAGAGAAGTAAAACCCAACGAAACCATTGATCTAATTCTGAACATGAAGGCTCCCAACAGAGCCGGCGATTACAATACCGTTTGGGTGCTGACCAACGCCGACGGGTCGAACTTTTATACTATCTATTTGAATATAAAAGTCAGCGGCAACACGCCTACACCGTCCAGTATTCCCCCAACCAATACTCCGGAAATTACCCCCACCATCACCGAAACGGTCGCGCCAACGGCAACCGTTACGGCTACCCCATAACCCGTAATAAAACCTTTCTTTGTGAACAATTACTCCGCATGGAAAGGTATTTTCAAAACCGAGGCATTTCGTCTCGGTTTTGTTTTGGCTGGCTTTACCCATCCACGCCAACCCGAATCTTTACCTCGCTACCAGCATTGGTTGGATCAAAACCATCACGCTGGCATGAATTACCTGGCGCGCAGCGATGCGGTGACCAAGCGCGCCGATCCCCGCCTTCTCTATCCTCCGGTCAAGACCATCTTGTGCCTGGCATTGCGCTACCCTCGGCCCCAGGATGCTTCCGCTCCAGCAGCGCTGCCCGCCGGAAGGGTGGCTGCCTACGCATGGGGAGAGGATTATCATCACGTCATTCCAGCCTTACTGTCTAGGATGTTTGAACGGGTGGAACAATGGATTGGTAAAAAAATTGGTTACAAGGTCTTTACAGACAGCGCCCCAATCCTCGAGCGAGACCTTGCCCAGCGAGCGGGGTTAGGCTGGATTGGAAAAAACGGTTGTTTGATCCACCCCAAGCACGGCTCCTATTTCCTCCTTAGCGAAGTTTTCTTGGACCTGGAGATCGAACCCGACCCGCCATTTACTGCCGATTACTGCGGCAGATGCAAACGCTGTATCCTTGCTTGCCCAACAAAGTGCATTCTGCCCAACCGTACGCTGGATGCCAATCGGTGCATTTCCTACCTGACGATTGAAAATAAAGCCGCTATACCGCTTGAATTACGTCCCAAAATGGGTGAATGGGTTTTTGGCTGCGATATCTGCCAGCAGGTTTGCCCCTGGAATGTCCGTTTCTCTAAACCGGACGACTCACTGGCTCTGTCGCCAAAGTTGGAGCGCGCCAATTTTTCCCTGATCTCCGCTCTTCGCCTTACCCCGCCACAGTTCAGTGAACTTTTCAGTCCAAGTCCACTGCTGCGCGCTAAACGGCGCGGATTCTTGCGCAATGTTGCTGTTGCTCTGGGCAACTCTGCTTTCACAGAGGGAACTGCGATCCTTGCCACCTGCCTGAAAAACGAAACAGAACCACTTGTGCGCGCTCATGCCGCCTGGGCATTGGGTAATTTGGGAAGCAAAGAGGCAAAGGTTGCTCTCGAAATGGCATCTCAATCAGAAAGCGACCCGCAAACATTGGTGGAAATCAAGCTGGCGCTGCAAAACCTCTCCACCTGTCAGGGCAACCATTGAGGCAGCGCGCCATTTTGCGCCAATATCGTCAGGTGGTTGTTTTCCATCTCCCACAACAGGATTTCTGGCAGTTGGCTGGAATTTCCTAGGTTGAAGCGTTGCATTACAACCATACCGCCCGCAGGCGCCCAACGGTAGCCGGTATGGGTGTATTGCGGGTTCTCGGTAATTGGGTAGAGTGGCGTCCCTTGGGCATCGAACAACCACAGTTGCTTACCCTCTTGAAAACTCTCGGACTGAATTCCCCCAACCAGCCAACGACCATCTGCCGACCAGTCCGGCAGGGAAGCATCCAACACCAAGAAAGTGTCGGGGAAAAACCTGCTCACACTGCGGTTTTCCAAGTCCAGCCGGAATATCGTGGTCGTGGGAATCAGACTATCCCCATCAACATCAACCACCAGGAGTTGACCCCCATCGGGTGACCATACTCCCCTGCCCGTCACCTGGCTGGGTATCACCGAACTGCTGCCATCCAACAAATTGACCAGCCGGATTGCCTGCTGACCAAGGTCGTAAAACGATAACGACAATCCATCCGGAGCAAAGATCGGCATAAAACCAACCAAACCCGGATTGTTGAAAAGTAGCGCGCTGCGACCGGACTCAACGTTGACCGAATAGATTTGCCCAACTCCGTCGTTCAGGCTTGCCGTCAAACCGCTGGCGTAGCGGGTGTACGCAATATGCTCACCATCCGGCGTCCAGTTGGGTTCGACACAGGCGTACATTCCACACTCGACCAAAACCCGTTCAGACTCTCCCTGGCGATCAATCAAAATCAGATCACTTCCATCTCGTAAATTTGCTCGCGAATAGATAATGTGTTCGCCGTCAGGCGAAACAGCGAAGTCGAATACCCTGCCTCCTGATTGAGTAATCTGAGTCGCGTTGCTGCCGTCCAGTCCAATCCGCCACAATTCCGGAGCATCCAATGGTGAACCAACATAAACGACCTCCAGCGGACGCACCTTCATCACCAATTCAACCTGGCTGCGCAGCTCACGCCCATCCCTGCTCCTTGCGCCAGGTTGAATGATCAATTTAATCAAACTCTCGGGGGGCTGGGCAGTGGCAGCATTAAACACAAGTGTGCGGTCGTCCTGCCAGGACCATTCCCCGCTCCATGCCGGCTCGAATGACAACAGCGTTTCGACACTGATTCGTTCCATATCCTGTTGAAAACGGAGTGCAATCGGTCCGCGTCCACCCAATAAAGATGGATTTGCGGGGGTTTCCAGTCTCGGGGCTGGCAAACCAACGCGCTCGCTGAGGAGCGCCAGCCCACCCAGCACAACCAGCAGACCTATTACCACCATCAATACTGCACGATCAAAACGACGCATCGCTTATGGAAACAAATACGGTTGTTCAGGTTGGGGGACGACCTCGATCCGTTCGGCGCGGATCAGCGGCAATTGCTTCCCATCCCGTTCTGAAACGGTCATTTCGCCTTGTACCCGTACCCAGGCATGGTTAATCAAACCTTGCACACCAGGATACTCGACAACGATCCCCAATGCCATTGCATCAGCTACGCAACAGGTAATCGTGAATCGCCCGATCATAAACTGATTCTCAGTCAGCCGCCCATCGGTGAAGACAAAGCCAATCACATCCACTGCTTCACCTTCAAAGCGCTGCGCATCTTCTTCCAGGCTAAACAGGCGAATCCAATCCAGCACGGTGCGCTCGGTTGAAGCAAGCGAGAGAATTGCCTGGTTGTCCTCAATTCGCGCGGTAATCGGCGCGCTGGTATTAATTCCCCTGTTTTCCACGACCGAGGGGCTTAACGGACGAGCAGGGATGAGGAAACCAACCAGCACTGGCAGAATTAACCACCATAGATTCCAGCGCCAGGAAGCATGAGGGACTGGCGGAGCAGACGGATCCATATCGTTGCGCTCCCGCAGGATGATCTGCGCCAGAACGACGAAACTGATGCCGGCAAAGAACACCAGCGCCACGAACCTCTGGTTGATGTAGAGCAAAACCTGTCCACTCCATACCCGGCTGAGCAGATAAAAACCCAACCCGATTAGCACCATCGCCTGAAAACTACGAATCAACCTTAAATTCATCAGCTATTGCACCCACATATTGATAACTATGCCGGAAACAAGCGTCATCAGCAGGGGTATCAGAATCAGCACCAAAACTGTGCGCCGGCTGAACACCCGCCAATACATTAAAGTCACCTTGATATCCACCATCGGACCGTATACCAGGAATGCCAGGATCGAACCGCTGGAAAATATACCTGTAAACGCCAGCGCTATAAATGAGTCCACCGTTGAACAAATGGACAGCAACACAGCGAGCAGCATCATCACGACCGTGGAGAAAACCGGACCCTGACCAAGCGTTAGCAACCAGCTCTGCGGTACAAAGGTTTGCATCAGCGCTGCCATTAGCGCGCCAATGACCAGATATTTGCCCAGTTCGAAAAATTCATCCGTCGCCACTACAAGCACTTGACGGATTTTTTTCCCGAGCGGTGGTTCACTGCTGAGTGTTGCTGGCTCCTGTTCCGCAAGGGGATGAAATGCCACCTCGGAGCCAGCCGTGAAATCCCGTACCACTCGCTGCCGGTCGGCTTCAAAAAGGAACAACATCCCGGTAAAGACCGCAATCAACAAGGTAAGCGCAAAACGCAGCCAGAAAACCGGTGTATTGCCGAAGGCAGCAAAGGTACTCGCCAGCACGATTGGATTAATTACCGGCGCTGCAAGCAAAAACGCTATCCCAACCGGGACAGGCAAACCTTTCCGCATCAACCGGCGCGCCAAAGGGACGCTGCCACATTCGCAAACCGGAAAGAATAGACCCATCAAGCCTCCAACCACAACCGCCAGGTAGCGGTTGCGTGGCACGAGCCGGTTCAAATCCTTAATATTGAAAAAAACATCCACCAATCCCGATGCCAGCGTTCCGAGCAATAAAAACGGCGACGCTTCGATGAATATCCCCAGGAACACAGCCGAAAAATTGCTGGCGGTATCCACCAAACGCGTAAACCACTCCAAATTCCAACCCCAGGACTCCTGCATCCAATTCAAAAATGCAATCAGAAACAATCCAGCAGCCACAATATACGGGATGCCTGAAAAAAGTAAAGAATTCGCCTGGCTTAATCGGGCGTTGGTTTTAGAAGACATAGTTTGGGCTAAGGCAACAAGTAATTTTAAACAAAGCGAGCAACATATGTATACCACGAATAAATTAAAGACAATTAAGGGCTCCGGGCAGAAACCGACCGGAGCCCCAAAAGATCACGCAATCCTTTATGGCGTCGCGGTTGCCGTTGGAGTTGCAGTTGCTGGTTGCGGGGTGCCAATCGTTGGCGTCAACGTCGGCGGGCGTGTCGGGGTGGGGGTGACCAGGTTGACACGCACAATCAGGGTCTGTCCAACATCAATCTTGTTCCGATCCGTGATTTGATTCTGCTGCATGATGTCTTCAACGGTGGAATTGAAGATTGAGGCAATAAAGTCGAGATTGTCACCAGTTTTAACCGTGTATTCCACCCTCGTTCCGCGCGGCAAGCCCGTCGGTAAAGGCGTTTCGGTTGGCAGTTCCTGGTTAGGCGCAGGAATCAGGATCTTGTCTCCCTCGCGAATCGGGCACTGCCCTGCCGGGAAATTATTCAGCGCCAACAGCACTAACAGATCAACCTCATACCTTACCGCCAGATCAAAACAAGTATCTCCGCTTTGAACGGTGTACTCGAATGGGCCCGATGGGGTTGAGGTCAACGTAGGCGTGGGAGTTTCTGTGACCGTAGGAGTAAGTGTTAAAGTCGCGGTTGGGGGCACTTCAGTTGGGGTAAGCGTATTGGTTGGGGTAGGGGTTGGCGAGGCAAAGAGAGCAATTTGCGGCGCATTGCCACCCCCGAACCACACCACCAGGAGAATGATACCCATAAGCACCAGCGCGCCAGCCAGTCCCCAAGTAATTAAAGGCATCATCCGTTGTCGTTTACGGTACGACTCAATTACGCTTTGAGGCGATTTTTTTCCACTCATTTTTTAATCCTGTTCCATGTGCCAGGGTAAACACCTTCAACCCGGCGAGTTTGGGGTTGTGAAAAAGGTTTCATAAAAGTATTCTACTCTATATATCTTTATTTTGGGAAGTCCGCATTTATGATAAGACGGTTCAAAATCTCAGGTCGTGATATAATTTCGGCATCAATTCTTGAGCCATCGGCCGGAGGAATACCATGGAAATATCCCACATTGAATACAAACGATGTGACCTGATCAAAGTCTCGGGTCGTGTGGACAGCGCCACCGCGCCGCGCCTTACGGAAAAATTTAACGAGATAATGGACGCTGGCAGGTATCGTATTGTGCTGGATATCGCTGATTTAGATTTTATTTCTAGCGCTGGTTTGCGGGTATTGATTGGCGCGCAAAAGAACTGTAAACGCTACAATCGTGGCGAAGTAGTCATCACCAACATCCAGCCTAATATCCTCTCCGCCCTGGATCTGGCCGGGTTCACCCCCTTTTTCAAAATTTTTAACGATACCGTCTCAGCAGTGGGAAATTTCTAATTTAAAGGTGATTCGTTGATGCCCACCTTTGTCTTTCCAGGCAGATACGAAAGCCTGGCAAAAATTGCAGAATTGGTTCAAATCGCATCCAGAGAATTTGGTTTGGATTCCTGTGCCGCCTATGGCGTCGAAACAGCGGTTGACGAAGCCTGTTCGAATATTATTGAACACGCCTACGGCGGAGAAGATAAAGGTGAAATCGAATTTTCGTACCACATTACTCCATCCAATCTTGTAATTACCCTTCGTGATCACGGGAAAAAATTCAAGCCGGATACAATCCACAAACCACAGGTCAACATACCACTCAAACATAAACAAGATCATGGATTGGGTTTATTTTTTATCCATCAATGGATGGACGAAGTCCATTTTGATCACCTTGATGGGTATAACATTCTCACCCTTATTAAACGTAAAGGTCAGATGGTCGGATGAGTTCCACCAGGCAGAAAGCAAAACCGGATTGGAAACAATTTCTCCGTTTCGGTGAAGCGCTGCTGAATCATCAAACCACAACGGATCAGTGCGCTACCATCCGCGAATGGATCCAACTCAACCTGGCTGCCTGCTCAGAAATCTGGTTGGCAAAGCCATACTATCCATTACCCGGCGAAAACGAAGCGCTAATTCTGCCTTCCGATGCTGCTGCGGAGATCTTAAGCGAATCTCACCGCCAAAACCGCGTGCTTTGGATGGTTCAAGGTCAAATTCAACCCCCTCGAAGAAAATTACAGCCCGAACAAATCGCAGTTCCGTTGATTACCCAGAAAAACCTGTTGGGAGTATTGCGCGTCTGGCGCGAACCTGCTCAGTTTTTTTCTGCCGCAGAATCCGAGTGCCTGGAAGGACTGGCAGCCAACGCCGCGCTTGCAATGGAAATCCAGCGTCAGGTGGCGATAAAAAAATGGCGGTTTGAACAGCTCGCGCTTGTCCGCTCCGTAAGTTCCCAATTAACTCGATTACAAAATCTGGACGAGTTCTGCCGCCAGGTTGCCCGCTTAATCCAGGAGACTTTTGAGACCTACCTGGTTTCGATATTCACCGTTGACCCAGTCCAAAAAACCATCACCCACCGCGCCAGCGCCAGTCAGATCATCGAAAAAAAACGCAAGAAAATTACCCTCAATATCGAATATGGCGATGGCATCATCGGCAGCGTCGCTGCCACCGGCAACGAAATCGTTGCCCAGCAGATCCAATCCGAATCCCGCTTCCGCCCCATATCTGGAATTGAAGCCGTTCAGTCCGAGGTAGCCCTACCGATTAAAAATGATCAGCGCATCTTGGGTGTTCTGGACTTGCAAAGTGATGATCCCAATGCCTTTCACAAGGTTGATCTGACCGTCCTTAGGGCAATTGCCGACCATATCGCCTTTGCAATTGAAGAGATGCAATTGGTCAATGGGTTAGAAAAACGCACCCAACAGATTTCCGCCCTTCTAAATATCAGCCATGCGCTTACTTCGATCCTCGATTTCGACCAATTGCTGGTGGAGGTTGTTCAATCCATCCAGGATCATTTCGGCTACCCATACGTTCACATCTTCATCCTTCATCCGGGCAGAAAAATATTATTTTACGAAGCCGGCAGCGGGGCGCGCAGCGAAGCCTTGGAACAAAACCAGGTGGCTTACCCGTTGGACGATCCGCACGGGATTATCCCCTGGGTGGCGCGCACCGGAAAAACATTACTGGCTAACGATGTCAGCCAGGAGCCGCTCTATCGCCCATCCGACTTGCCACCGTCTAACACGCGCTCCGAACTGGCAATCCCGCTGGAATACGCTGGCGAAGTCCTTGGAGTGCTCGACCTGCAATCTGACCGGATGGACAGTTTTGATATTCGCGACATTCCGCTCCTCGAAACGCTCGGCTCGACCATCGCAATCGCTATCCGCAACGCCCGCCTGTACCGGTCCGAAGTCTGGCGGCGGCAGGTAGCCGATTCGATCCGAGATATCGCCGGGCTAGTATCTGCCAATGTCGCCCTGGAAAATCTATTGGATCGCATTCTTAGCGAGCTTGACCGAAGCCTTCCCTGCGATGCAACAGCCATCTGGCTGTTACCGCCCAATAAAGGACATCCTTTTGGGTATAAATCCGACCTGATCCTTGCAGCAGTGCATGGGGCAAACCCGGATGATGTCTGGAAAGTATTGCGCACGAACCCATCCGCCCGCGATTACCTCATGCAAGCCTTGGATGCCACCGCGCCCATCATTCGCAAGCCCGAAGACCCGATCGGGCCTCTTGGCACTTCGCTTGAGTTTTCAGCAGATTATTCATCAATTGCCGCGCCGCTGCGCGCAGGCGATGAACCATTGGGAATCCTTACCCTGGCGCACCGCTCACCCGGTCGCTACGGAAGCCAGGCGGGTCAAATTACGATAACATTTGCCAACCATGCCGCGGTAGCCATACAGAACAACCGCTTGTTCTCCGCTGCTCAGGAACAAGCCTGGATTTCGACCATATTGCTTCAAATCGCAGAAGCCACCCAGGGCAACCAGAATGCTGAAGACCTTCTCGATACAATGGCCAGGTTAACCCCACTCCTGGTGGGAGTAAAAAAATGCGCCTTTTTCATCTGGGATGAAAACCGGCAAATATTTTACCTGCAATCCTTTTACGGTTTACCTCTGGACACGGACTCGCTTCGCGTCTTTGACTTAACCGCGTCTGCATTTTCTGCCCTGGTCGAATCCCGTGAAACTCTGTTCATCCAAAATCCCTCCCAAGAATTACACCTGGAACAAGCCGGTTTGGACGGGGAAGCGAACGTGCTGGTTTTGTTGCCTTTGCTAGCTCGCGGCAGGCTTATAGGCGCGTTCCTGGTCGGGTATAGCGCAGAAACCGGGTTACAGTATAACCACATCTTTGACCAGCAAACCCTTGACCTGCTGCAAGGCATCGCTCGGCAGACTGCTCTGGCAATGGAAAACCTGCAATTGATCGAGGCGCGCCAGGAAGAAGCATACGTTACCGCGGTGATGCTGCAAGTAGCGCAGGCTGTGGTAAGCCAGAACAACCTGGATGATATCCTTGACACAATCGTCCATCTCATGCCGATTTTGGTCGGCATCGACTCTTGCGTCATCTATTTATGGGAGGAGCACCTCGAAATATTCCGCACCACCCAAGTATTCACCGGTTCGCAGCGTGAAGAGCTGCTGATGGAAGGCGAAACTTTCCGCCCCGGCGAATTTCCACTGCTCGATGCGGTTCGAGAAAACGACCGTTTGGTCGCGTGCAAGTTGTACCAGGATAACTACTCGATTGAAAACTGGCAGCAGTTGACCAATCTGATAACCGCCGATGAAATTGAACACCAGTACACCCCTCAAGATCAGTGGATACTCGGCATACCGTTATCCATCAAAGGGCAGTTTTACGGGGTTATGGTTGCCAGCGAATCAAACGTACCCATTTCATTTCACGACCGGCGTCTGGAAATCCTCGCCGGGATCGCGCAGCAGGTTTCTCTGGCGCTACAAAATGATCACCTGAACCGGGAAATGATCCAGCGCGAGCGTTTAGAACGCGAAATCCAGCTTGCCCGCCAGATCCAAAAAACCTTTTTGCCTCACCGACTCCCGCGGGTCTCAGGCTGCGAGGTGGCTATTCATTGGCAAACTGCCCGAGAGGTGGGCGGCGATTTTTACGATGTCTTCCGAATAGCAAAAGATCGCCTGGGAATTGTGATCGCAGATGTATCCGATAAGGGTATGCCGGCAGCCTTATACATGACCGTTACCCGCACCTTAATTCGCGCCTTTTCCCAAAAAGCCGAATCCCCTGCCCGCGTCCTGGAACGAGTCAACCGTTCGCTAGTGTTCGAAGCGCAAAACGGGCTGTTCGTCACAGTTGTATTTGTAATCTTGGACACCCAAACCGGAGTTCTCACCTACGCCAATGCCGGTCATAATTTACCCCTCATCCGGCGAAATTCGAACGGAAATGTTGAACCATTGCCAAAGGGGGGAACTGCTCTGGGCGTTTATTCCGTGAACAAGATCAAAGAATATCCCATCCAGATCGAACCGGGTGATTGGATAGTGTTCTACACCGATGGCGTAACTGAAAGTTTTTCATCCGCCGGAGAGATTTTCGGTGAAGAACGCTTGAAAAAAATCATTGAAACAGCCCCGTGTTCCAATTCAAGCGAGTTTATAGACCACATTCGCAACCAATTGAGCGATTTCCGCGAAGGCATTCCACCATCCGACGACCTGACCCTGGTTGTATTACACCATCAAGGCGCCAGCGAACCGTTCTGAATTCGTTGCATCCCACCAAGACTGCTTGCCAAACTGGCATCATTAATGCATCTTCCGAATGCAGATAGCCTAATCAAGGAGATGCCTGGTTATGCCAGCCCAGATCCGCACTATTCTCCGAAAAACAGCGCCCACCACACATCCGGGTTTTCTACCGGTTGAGGAGTCGGCTCTGGGGGTAAATCCACTTGTGTTTGAGGTGTTCCTTCAGCAAGGGGGACGATTAAATTTTCGCCTTCCTGGATCATTCCATGATTGCGGGCAAATTCATTCACCGCCGCTTCCGAGGTGGAGTAGATGATCTTCGTGCTCAGCGCAGATTCAGTCGTCCTTGAGTCAGCTACACTGGTTTCAATTCGGACCAATTGGTTATTCAAGCGGCTCAGATCGCCCAGCCGGTTGTTGAAATCCATCATCAAGAAGAATAGCACGATCAAAGCGGCAAATACGATTAATTGTTTGATATTGGGAAGCGTCTTCTTCATAACCATATCTTACATGAATCTCACCACGTCGGCAAGTCATTACAGGAATAAAAAAAGACCCCCCAATTCTTTGGGGGGATCTGTGCCGAAGGAGGGATTTGAACCCTCACGAGCGTACGCTCACTACGCCCTGAACGTAGCGCGTCTGCCAGTTCCGCCACTTCGGCTTACGTCGCTAGGTATTGTAACTTGAATTACCGATTTGTCAACCTTTTTGCGAAACAGCGTTTTGTTTCACCCCGCTGATCTCCAGTAACCCTAAAACGTCCATGCTATAATCATTACCAGAAAATTCGATGAACCAGCTCTTCTCCCAAATCCTCAATTTAATTTCACAACCACCGGGAAATTTAATCTATCACCTGGTTTTGGTGTTTGCTGTATTGGCAACTTTTCAGGCGGTTAGCCTTGTCCGCCGCCCGGAGAATTCGACAATCATCAAACGCTTGCTGTGGGGATTGTCAGCCTTATTGATGGGGCAAATTCTGCTCTTCGCGCTAAGCGCACTGAGCTGGCAAAACCTGATCGAAGCCACCCCCATTCTTCCATTGTTCGACCGGTTCATAGTGGCAGTTTCACTGCTCATCATTGCCTGGATGTGGACAGATGCGCAACCCCGGCGCGGTTGGGATATCGCCTTTCTGGCTGGCATCTTCGTTGCCAGCATCTTGTTTTTTTCCAGCCTGGCAATCTACCCCGCTCTTCCAACCTCCCCAGGATTTAATCAATCCCCATTGGATATGGGTTGGTCGTTGATCACATTATTGATTGTCGCAATTGCCGTCTTGTTATTTTTTGTAAAACGTTCCGGCAATTGGGAAACCGGGTTGGCTTTTTTTATCGTTATCTTGATTGGCGTGCTGGTGCATCTGCTTAACTCGGATAATTACAGCGCCATTCCCGCCGCGCTGCGTCTTGCGCAACTGTGCGCGTTCCCAATATTGCCCTCGCTTGCCAGCACGATTTTAACAGCGCCATTCAAAACCCCACCGCCTGCGCCAACACAGGAAGAGCCGCAGATTCCAATCAGGCGGTCTGCGCCGAATTCGCGGGCAATTTTTTCCTGGCTCCGCCTCGCAGCCGCCGATGAACAGGACCGAATCATTGCCGCCTTTACCCAGGCTGTTGGCAAGACCCTTTCTGCAGATCTCACATTTTTGGTATCCCAGGAAAATCCCTACCGCCCGGTCGTATTCGAATTTGGTTACGATTTCATCCGCGATGAAACCTTATCCGCGATCTCAATAGATAATAACCAACTTCCATTGATCGGCAATGCATTACAGCGAAACAAGGCATTACGTCTTACCGCTGACAGCGAACCTATCTCCCCTGACCTGACTGCCCTCACGCACGCTCTCGGTCTGACCGCACCCGGGAATATTCTGATGATCCCAGCCAAAGGGTTGGGACAAGGCATGCGTGCTGTGCTGGTATTCTCGCCCTATTCGGGACACTTGTGGAATGTGGACGAACAGACCCTGCTTACCAACATCTTGGAGGAAGCCGTAAATTTATGGCAGCGGATACAAACCGAAGGTGCTGAAAAAGTTATCGAGAACCTGGAAAACCAACTGGCGCGAACAAAAACTGAAGTAAATGCCTTGCGCCAGGAAATTGACGATCTGCGTAAAACCGCCCCAGCAACTGCCCTGCTGTCCATTGAAAACACCGGTCAAACACTTGAGATAACCGGATTACTGGCATTACAACGCCAGGCGCAAGATACAATCAACCGGCTGGACGACGAAAATCGCAGCCTGCGGGCAGCCCTGCAGGACTTGAAAACGGAACCATCCAGTTTGACCGAAGTAAACCAATTTGAAAAAGAGTTACGCCAATCCCTGGAGGAAACCGCGCGCCTGCAAAATGCGTTGGCTGCTGCCAATATGCGGATTATCGAATTGCAAACCCGCCCAAACCAAAGCACGGCTATTTCCGGCAAGGATACCGAAGCAGTCATGTTCATTATCCAGGAGCTTCGCCACCCGATCTCCTCGATCATTGGTTACACAGACTTACTCATGAACGAATCGGTTGGGTCTCTGGGTTTGCAACAACGCAAATTTCTAGAAAGCATCAAAGCCTCGTCGGACCGGATCCAGGTTTTATTAGACGATTTATTAAAAACTTCTATTTTTAATTTCAGCCCAATTGAACTGGTTCCTCAGCCGGTGGATATCGAAACCGTGCTCGATCAAGTGATTGTGGATATGGCAGACACCCTCCGCGAAAAAAGGATCAATTTGCTGATGGACGTGCCCGCAGATCTGCCAACCTTTTACGCCGACCGGGATGCGCTCCACCAGGTGATCATCCATTTGCTGCAAAATGCCGGTTCAGCAACCCCTCCCGAAGGCAGCATCAACCTCAAGGTCAAGCTTGAACAAAGCGAAAAATCTGAGGTGTTTGTACATTTACTGATCACCGATGAAGGAGGGGGAATTCCATCAGAAGAATTAAACCGCGTATTTTTACGCCGTTTTCATGCCGAAAATCCGCCGATTCAAGGGATTGGCGATTCAGGGGTTGGATTGTTGATTGCGAAAACTCTGGTTGAAGCCCACGGCGGTCGCATCTGGGTGGAAAGCGAGGCTGGTAAAACCTCAACTTTCAGCGTTTTACTACCCGTTCAAAGACCCGGTTTCAACGGTAAAAACAACTCTTCATGAACAGGTTCGTTCGCGCAATTATCCCTTTCCTTTCGGTATTTGCCGCCAGTATGGTCGTGCTGAGCGCGCTCTCCACCGGAATTTTCGAGGGCACGCTGGCTTTACCACCAACAGCCACCTCACGACCGACCTTGCCGATGCCCAATTTGACCCCAATCGGAGCAGTTGTTTCAACCCCCACCAGCACGCTACCTATCGAGACTGCGCTTCCACCGACTCAGACCTCGTGCCCATTGCCCTCCGGATGGGAAATTGTGGAAATTCAGACCGGTGACCGGCTTAGTGACCTGGCTGCCCGGCGCGGAATTGCTCTCCAGGTTGTTTTGTCTGCCAATTGCCTGACATCCGAAATGATCGTCTCCGGTTCGCAAATCTATCTGCCACCCCAGCCAACCGTTTCGATCAGCCCGACCAATACTTTTGTCTCACCGACTTCCAGACCACCATCCTGCAAAACCCCGCCAGGTTGGGTGCGTTATCGCGTACAACATGGCGACACATTAACCCGATTGAGTGGTCTCTACCGGGTGTCCGTCTGGCGATTAAGGCAGGCTAATTGCTTGTATGGTGATTTGATTGTCGCCGGTTCGCGAATTTGGGTGCCCAATGTAGCAACCAGCACATTCACCTCAGTGCCAGACAGACCCGCCCCCGAACAACCCACGGCAACTGTCACGCCATCACCCAGCCCCACTCCTCTGCCAACCCCAAGCGGAACTTTTACCTTCACCCCAACGTCTATACCAACGGGAACAAGTACGCCATCCTTGGAACCAACCCAAACCTTAACCCCGCTGCCTCCCACTTTAACAGACACGGCGGAGCCAACCCTCACCCAAACATTGGCTACCCCTTAAGGGATATCGTATGCGCAAAATCTTCTATATTTTCCTGCTCATCATTTTTGTGTCCCTGGCATGTAATTTTCCAGGCTACGGGAATTCCAACCAGTCAACGCCGCAGGCTGTGGCTCAACGGGTTGTCACCTTGGATCCAAACGCGGCACCAACTCCAACTCCGTTCATGCCAGTACCGATCACGCCAACGCCATCGCTGCCCACGCCGGTAGCAGAAATAACGCCCACACCGGGCGAATTGGCTACGCCGGAACCGGTCGAAGTGCCAGCAGATGTGGTAACCTTTCTGATGCTTGGCTCAGATTGGCGCCCAAATGCTGGTTTCCGCACCGATATCATTATCCTGGTCATAATCAATACCCGCACAGGCGCAGTGAGTTTGGTTTCCTTCCCGCGCGATTTGTATGTGGAAATACCTGGAATAGGACAACAGCGAATCAACACCGCTCAACAATTCGGCGGCTTTTCGCTCACTCAATCCACTTTCCAAATAAACTTTGGCATCCGTCCAGATTACTATGTGATGACGAATTTCCAAGGCTTTGTCAATATAATTGACCGGATTGGAGGAGTCGAGGTCGAAACCGCTAATAATTTAAGGGACACCTGTAAATTACCCCAAGCCGTCAATGGCTATTGCTCGGTTGGACCTGGCAGGGTATATATGAATGGGCAGACCGCGCTGTGGTATGTCCGCTCGCGGTATAGCTCAAGTGATTTTGACCGCACTCGCCGAGCGCAGGAAGTAACCCTGGCGGTGTTCAAAAAATTAATGAGCCTGGATGCCATCGCCAAAGCACCGCAGTTGTACCAGGAATTCCGAAACAACGTCGAAACGGATATCCCGCTCGACCTGGCAATCAGGCTGGCAACATTCGCGCCTGGGTTGGTATCCAATCCAGAAAAAATCCAGCGTTTTGCAATTGGTCCTGGGGATGTATGGAATTTCACTACCGATACCAGCGCACAGGTGTTAATTCCCAACCCAGACCGGATACAGGCAATTCTAATCCAAGCGCTCAATGTGGAGTGATCCGGGAGTAAAAAAGGGTTTGACTTTCCCTGATTTCTGTTGTACACTCAAAATATATTAGGCTATACGAAAACTCAGGGGTAACGGTGCAATCCATGCCAAACCTTACATCTCCCACGCTTCACATTACCTCGCAAACCCCGCTTCTGCCCACCATTCGTTCCTGGGAGATATTTCTCCTTGACCAAGGAAAATCACCCTACACCGTCAAAGCCTTCCAAAACGACCTTCAACTGCTGTCTGGTTACTTACCTCCTGATCGCGCCATTAGTTCAATTACCACCCGTGATCTGAACAATTTTCTTAACTGGCTTCAGAATGGTCGTGGAGTATCTTGCAGCCCGAAGAGCCTGGCGCGCAGGATCACTTCGATCAAAGCCTTTTTCCGCTGGTTGCATCAATCTGGGCGCATCCTGGTTGATCCTGCCGAAAAGGTTGTCCAGCAATCGGTCATCAGCCCCCTGCCAACCGTGTTGAACCGGGAGGAAGAGGAAAAAGTGCTCGATATTGCCAACGCCTATCGCTCTGCCAAAAAACCGGATGCCCGTCCCTATACCCTGTTATTATTGCTGCTAACAACCGGCATCAAGAAGGGTGAGTGTTTGGCGATCCACTCTAACCATATTGATCCACTGGCGCCCGGTGGACCGATTCTCTTTGTCCGTTACGCCAGCCCGCGCAATCGCTACAAAGAACGCAAGATTGTCCTGCCGGATGATTGGATTGACAGTTTCCAGGAATACCTTCAACAGTACCAGCCCAAGGATGTGATTTTCCCCTGGTCTCCACGCCGGTTGGAATACCTGCTTGAAGACATAGGCGAAGAAGCCGGCTTGAACAAGCATTTATCGTTTGATATGTGCCGCTGGACCTGCGCATTGCGCGATTGGCAATCCGATGCCAATCGAGATCACATTCGCCAAAAATTGGGGATTTCCAAAATTCAATGGCGTGAAATCAGCATGAAATTGCGCCAGTTGAATGAGCAGCCTTAAGCGCGGATCGCCTGTAACCGCAGAAGCGTGCGCGTTCGTTCATCAACCCGGAAATTATCGCCAATCTGCACGCCCACAATCCAGGCTATTTTGCCAGCCGAGCGAACCAGGGCGACATTTTTTCGCACCAAGCGCGGGATGCGTTTTTGGTTTAAATAATCCGCTACCTTGACACTGCCGCCCTGCAATCCAAACGGGCTGAACTGATCCCCAGCTCTCCACCCGCGCACCTCGAGCGGAAAACTTACCTGCTCCCCATCCAGCCAAGCCAGGCAGGCGTCCTCGCCGAAGGTGGGCAATGTGTGACCTCGCGCCATCCGTTCAACTCGTAGTGTCCAACCATTTCCCAAAACGACCTCACCAGGTTCATCCAATTCAATCGTTATTCCCTCTGCAATCCATGGCAGATTTGCGTCTCGGATAATGGCATTTTTATTATGTAAATATACATGCGCCTGGGCAAAGACCAGTTCGATGCCATCTCCCAGAACGAACGTCCCGTCCGTGCGGCGGGATTGTATCGCCTGCGCACAGCGCTCGATTGCCGCATGATTCATATTTTCACTCGACAGCTGCAAATCCATTGCCGCGCGGCGTAAAACAAAGGACACCATTTGCGGCTGAAGTTCACATAATGCGGATAAGGAAAACCCCAACCAGCCTTCCCCTTTTTCGATGACAACCTGGTCAAATGCCTGTTCAACCCCAGACTCCAGGATATGCAACCCATCAGCCACGATTTGGCTGAGCGAGTATAATCGCTCCTTGATATGTGGATTGTATGTCTGTAATTCAGGGATTAGACAGTGCCGGATCCGGTTTCGGAAAAAGACAGTATCCCGATTTGTGTGATCCTCCAATGGGTGAATGTTTTGATCATGGCAATACGCTTCAATATCTGCCCGCCAGAATCCAAGCAGCGGCCGAACAAGGGGGATATTCGGACTAAATTCTTCAAGATAACTGTGATATTCCATTCCCCGTAAACCGTGTAACCCGCTGCCGCGCAGGATATGCAGCAAGATGGTCTCAACCTGATCATCCGCAGTATGTCCGGTTGCCACTCCTTGCGCATCATGGGTACGCGCTGCCTCGAAAAGGTATTCATACCTCGCTTTGCGCGCCGCCGCTTCCAGTGGAAGGTGCAAACTCTTTGCCAGTTGGCGCACATCAGCGCGCCCAGACAGGAAGGCAGCCCCCCATTGATGCGCCATTGCCCGAACAGTTTTTTCCTCGCTTTCCGCCTGGCTGCGCAGCTGGTGATTAAAATATACTGCCACCGTTGGTATTTTTACTCGCGTCAATAAATGCAGCAACGTCAGGCTGTCAGCCCCCCCGGAAACCCCCACAACCAGGGGGCGATTCCACTTAAGCAGGCATTTTTGGGTTAGAATTTTCCTGAACCCGGTATACATTTTTTGATTATAGCATGTCGTCGTTGGCTCATTTTTATCAACAATTAATGCAATAGAATCACAACCAAAAATCCACTTGTCTGGCAAAGTAGAATATGCTAGACTTCCTAAGGAATTACTCAACGAGGCGCTAATGGCAGAAAAGATTTTAATCGTCGACGATGACCAGGAAACATTAAGGTTGGTTGGGTTGATGTTACAACGGCAAGGATACCAAGTCCTTTCCGCCCGCGACGGCAACGAAGGAATTGCCCAGGCGCAAAAAGAAATTCCAGACCTGATTGTATTGGATGTGATGATGCCCACCATGGATGGTTATCAGGTCGCTAAACAATTGCGCGCCGCTGCCGAAACCGCAGATATCCCAATTTTAATGTTCACAGCCAAATCGCAAGTAGATGATAAAGTCGCTGGTTACGAATCGGGTGCCGATGATTACCTAACCAAACCCGTTCATCCCGCCGAGTTAATCGCCCACATTAAAGCCTTGCTAAGCCGCGCGCGTATCCGCGCCAGCCAGTCGGTGCAAAAAAGCGCAACCATGATCGGATTACTGGCTGCTAAAGGAGGCATGGGTGTTTCCACGCTTACCCTCAATTTAGCCATAGCCTACCATCAACGCTCTCGTAAGGAAGTCATCGCTGCCGAACTGCGCGCTGGACAGGGAACCTGGGCTGGAGAGTTGAATTTTCCTAACGCCGAAGGGTTGTACAATCTGCTCAACATGCGCAGCGGTGAGATCACCCGCAACGCCGTTGAAAAAGAATTAATCCTTACCACTTACGGCATCCGCCTGCTGCTTGCCAATAGCCGCAGCAAGGATTTTCACACGCTTCAAAACAATATACCCCAGGTTGAAGCCATTCTGCAGCAACTTGCCACACTGGCTAAGGTGGTTTTTTTGGATATTGGCAATCCCTTCCTTCCCGGATTTGATCAGTTCCTCACTCACTGCGACGAACTGATCCTGATTGCTGAGCCGCAGCCCTATTCGCTGCGCCGCACGAATCAATTGATGGTCGAGTTAAACGAATTTGGCTTCGGTAAATCGAAATTATTAAATGTTGTCATCGTCAACCGTGTTCGCGCTGACTTGCAGCTTTCCGCAATGCAAATTCAGGAAATGCTCGGTAAACCGATCACGCTCGTAATCCCTCCCGCGCCAGAACAATCCTATCACGCCGCCCTGCGCAATGCGCCTCTTATCCAATTGCAGCCAGATGGCATCCTCACCCAGC
Source organism: Bellilinea sp. (assembly GCA_039666315.1). GTDB lineage: Bacteria > Chloroflexota > Anaerolineae > Anaerolineales > Anaerolineaceae > Bellilinea. The sequence goes on from JAVSME010000003.1 coordinate 136,852, forward strand.
AAATCAACCGCCTGGCGGCGATCTATACTGAACGTTTGAATAAATAATGTCGCAATCCATGCAAGAAGCTGCCGCCCTGGCAGCGCACTTGATTCGCGCATCCGGTTATACGGTCGCGTTGACCGGCGCTGGCGTCTCCACCCCATCCGGCATCCCGGATTTTCGCTCGGCGAATACCGGGTTGTGGACACGTAATAACCCGATGGAAGTTGCCTCGTTGAGCGCGTTTCGTAACCATCCGGATAAATTTTTCCATTGGCTGCTCCCGCTAGTCCGGGAAATGAGCAATGCCCAACCCAATCCGGCGCATCTGGCGTTAGCCAGGTTAGAAAGGGATGGGTATTTAAAAGCGGTGATCACCCAGAATATTGATGGGCTGCATCAGCGCGCCGGGACGCAAAATCTATGCGAGGTGCATGGCTCATTAAACGCCCTCACCTGCCTGAAATGCAGACAGAATTATCCCGCCCGCGATTTTTTGGACAGTTTCATTCATCACCAAAAGATTCCGCAGTGTAAAGCATGCCGTTCGGCGCTCAAGCCAGACATCGTTCTTTTCGAAGAAATGCTCCCCATGGATGTTTGGAATGCTGCTCAAGCCCACGCCGAAAAGGCAGACCTGTTCGTGGTGATAGGCAGCGCGCTGGAAGTCACCCCGGCTGCGCATCTGCCGCTCTACGCGCTCGAAAACGGCGCAAAGCTGATCATCATCACCCTCTCGCCAACTTATCTTGACCCGCGCGCGGCGCTGCTGTTGCCCTTCGACGTAGCAAAGGTTTTACCCGCAATCGTCGGCTGCCTGAATCGCGGTTAAGCGTCAGCGGCTGCCCCGTCGCCCAAACTGGCGCTCAAGCAGATCAACGGATAGATGGATCATCGTTGGTCTTCCATGCGGGCAAGTGCGCGGAGATTGACACTTCTCCAGGTCGCGCACCAGTGCCCGCTGCTCATCACTGGATAGGATTTGTCCAGCCTTGACCGCCGCCCGTTTGCAAATCCGGGCAATCAGTCGCGCCTCAACCTCCGCTTGCAGCGGCGATTCATCTTCCTCGAAATCCTCAACCAGCGCCCTGACAGCCGACACAGGGTCAACCCCGCTTAAAATTGCCGGAATTCGCCTGACTCGAAAGGTATTACCTCCGAATGGTTCAACCTCAAACCCCCAGCGATTCAGGTGATCTAATTGCTGGATCAGTAAAGTCGCGTCCGCTGACGCCAATTGAAATACTACTGCCTCCAACAATGCCTGCGAGTTCTCCGGTTTATCAATCTGGCGGGTAAATCGCTCAAATAGAACCCGTTCATGCGCTGCGTGCTGGTCTATCAGGTACAACCCATCCGGTCCCTCCGCCACCAGGTAAGCGGCGCCCACCTGACCAATGACCCTCAGTAGCGGCATTTTTTCGACCAACAGATCAAACTGTGTCCCGTTTTGAACCTCGGATTCAATCCTGTCGGCTGGCAATTGTTCTTTTTGCTTGTTGACCTCTTGCGCCATATCCCAGGCTGGGTCAATCGTTAACGGGGTTGCCATTGGCTTCCAGAACGTGTTCGGAATTTGCGGCGCGGGGGAATAAGCCAGTAGCGCGCGTTTGACCGCCCGTTGAATCGCCCGGAACACCCGGTTGGCATCGCGAAAACGGATTTCCGCCTTTGCCGGATGAACATTGACATCCACCGCATCGAACGGCAAGCGAATCATCAACGCCGCTATGGGATACCTGCCAACCATCAATAATGTATGGTATGCCTGGATTAATGCGCTGCTCAGGCTGGTGTCCTGAACCCAGCGACCATTGACAAAAAAGGCGATCTCCTTGCGGTTTGAGCGGGTCTGCCCAACCGGACTGATAAACCCGTGCACCTGAATATCCTCATCATTCAGGTCTACTTCCAGCATCTGGCGCGCCAGTTCTGTGCCGTACATTTGCGCCAAGACCTCCCGGCTATTACCATTGCCAGAAGCACGGATCACCTCGTGATTATCCTGGGTCAATTTAAATCCAACCCGTGGATATGCCAGGGCATAACGTGACACGATCTGATTGATGAGATTCTTCTCGGTCATATCCGACTTGAGAAATTTAAGACGGGCGGGCACATTGTAAAACAAGTCCTCCACTCTCACTACACTGCCAACCGGGACGCCCACCCGCTCCTGGCGCAGTGCTTTGCCACCTTCGAGGTATATTTTTCCTCCCACAGATTCGGTTTTATGCCGCGAAATCACCGTCAGGCGTGATACTGAACCAATCGATGCCAGTGCTTCACCACGAAAGCCGAGCGAGTTAATCTGAAATAAATCCTCGGCAGTGTGCAATTTACTGGTCGCATGGCGGGTAATCGCCAGGCTTAATTCCTCATACAGGATTCCCTCGCCATCATCACTGACTTCGATCTGGCTGCGACCTGCATTGACTACGCGAATTTCAATGCGGCTCGCGCCTGCATCCAGCCCATTCTCGAACAATTCTTTAACCACCGATGCCGGCCGTTCGACCACCTCACCCGCCGCGATTTGAGAGGCTACCTCATCTGCCAGAATTCGTATCGGCACTCTGCATTCTCCTCATTACAATTCCTTCGCTATCCAAACACTTTTCGATTATACTCAAAACTCATGAAACCCGAATTGCTGATCTTCGACCTGGATGACACCCTCTATCCTCCCCACACCGGGGTCTGGAATGAAATTGGCGATCGCATAAACCACTTTATGCAAAACCGCCTTAACCTGCCCCCAGACCAGGTTGCCTCCCTGCGTGACGATCTTTACCATCAATATGGAACCACCCTGCGTGGTTTGCAACTCCTCTTCGGCATTGATGCCCGCGAATACCTGGATTATGTCCACGATTTGCCGGTGCAGCAATTTCTCGCCCCCAATCCGACCCTGCGCCGCTCTTTACTGGCACTCCCGATTCGCAAGGCAATCTTCACCAATGGTGACCGCGCTCATGCTCAACGAGTGATTGGGGCGTTGGGTCTGGCAGATTGTTTTGACCAAATTATCGATGTGGTAGATGTTTCTCCTTACTGTAAACCAATGGTAGAAGCATTCAGGCTGGCGTTTGAGAAACTGGGTGTGCAAGACCCGGCTCGCTGTGTTCTGTTTGAAGATTCCCCGCGCAACATCCAGACCGCCCATTCCTTGGGATTGTATACCGTCCTGGTTGGAAAAAACGGCTCATCCCCTTTAGCGCATGGCAAAATCCATGCAATTAACGGATTGCTTGACCTGTTCGATGAGCAATTTAACTTGCGGATGACGAGGTCAGGATGAATGATATCTCTCTGGTTGGTTGGATTGCGATCATTTTTTTAATCCTGATCGTCCTGGCTACGAATCTCAGCCTCTTTGCGCTGCTGCGCTCTAAAAAATCGAATCAATCCGACTCGCGTATAGTATCCGACACCCTGAAAACGTTAAAAAATCCATGGGAAAAAGAGAATAAAGACCTGCGCGAGCTTTCCGATCAGGTGCAGAAAATTAAAATAGATGAAGATCACCAACCCTGATTCATTGAGCGATTGTACAAACTGGCTGATTCTAATGCTCAGTTAACTTTTGAGTGTTATTTTTTGACTGAGCGAATTAATAATTGGAGTGAAAGATGAACTCAAAAATTGTGCGTGGTATTCTTATCTCTCTGGTTGTGGTGTTCTTAATGGGATTGAGCTTCAGCATCGGCTTGGCTGCCGGTGTCGGCATCCCCGCTGCCGTAAACCTGCAAAACTTACCCATATTTTCCGCAACCCAGATCACAACCACTACGCCTGAAGTTGTTGACCGCGAGGAATTGTTCGCGCCTTTATTTCAGGCTTGGGAACTGGTTCACGAAAATTACGTTGACCAGCCAATTGATGACCAAAAATTGATGCAGGGCGCTATTCGCGGGATGATGGAAGCCCTCGACGATCCCAACAGCGGTTTTCTAACCCTGGATGAATTCGAATTAGCAAACGCTCCCTTACGCGGCGAATACGAGGGAATTGGCGCCTGGGTGGATACCAGTGGTGAATTGCTTACCATTATCAGCCCTATGGAAGGCTCGCCGGCAGAACAGGCTGGCTTGAAGGCTGGCGACCAGATTATCGCAGTGGATGGTGAAGATGTGATCGGCATGGATCCACGATTGGTATTGCGCCGGGTTCTCGGTCCTGCCGGCTCAACCGTAATACTGACCATCTCCCGACCGGATGAGGTCGAACCTTTCGATGTCAGCATTGTTCGCAAGAAGATTACCATCGAAACAGTTAGCGGCGAGATATTGGACAATCAAATTGCCTACATCCAAATCGCGCAATTTGGAGAACGCACAGACCGCGACCTGCGCGACAAACTACGGGAACTGTTGCGCGAAGATCCGGATGGGATCATCCTCGACCTACGCAACAATCCCGGCGGGTACCTGACAACCGCCATTAATATAACCTCCCAATTTATTGGCGATGGAATTGTGATGTACGAACAATTCGGAGATGGAGAAAAAGTCCCCTTCGATGCCCGCGCCGGCGGGTTAGCCACCGATATTCCATTGGTGGTGCTTGTCAATGAAGGCTCGGCATCGGCATCCGAGATCACTGCAGGCGCCATCCAGGATCGCAACCGCGGCGTACTGGTTGGCGTTAAAACCTTTGGCAAAGGCACCGTCCAATCCTGGAAGATGCTACAGGATGAGGCTGGAGCGATAAAGATTACCATAGCCCGCTGGCTGACCCCCAACGGACGTCAGATCAACGCGGAAGGTCTTCAACCCGATGTGGTGGTGGAACTAACCGAGCAAGATCGCGAAGCAAACCGAGACCCGCAGCTGGATCGAGCAATCGAGTTGATCCGCTCAGGAAAAGCCCCTTCGCAAGCCAGTGATTAACCCAACACACGCCAATCTCCGGCTGCCTAATTTAATGGCAACCTTTTTAATTGACAGTTCACTCTTCAAGGGGTATAATCATTCTTCGCTGAGACATGACCTTTGGGAGTATAACCTATGGAAAATCCCGCTGTTGCGGAAAGCAATACAAAATTAGAAATTAAATCCAAGATGCAGTTCGCCGGTAAAGTAATCAAGACTACTCTGGCTGGGGCGGTTGTAGAAATTGGTGATGGGCAGCGCGCTGTACTCCATGTTTCCCAGATCGTCACCCCCAACGACCAACCCATTAAAAGCGTCCGCGAAATTCTTCATGAAGGGCAGGTAATTGATGTTTGGGTGCGCCGGGTAAAAGATAACCGCGTTGAGTTAACCATGATCAAGCCCCTCGGGCTCGAATGGCGCGATATCAAAACAGATATGGTTGTCAAAGGAAAAGTGGTGCGCATTGAAAACTTTGGCGTCTTTTTGGATATTGGCGCTGAACGCCCAGGCTTGATCCACATCAGCGAGCTGGCGCACGGCTACGTGCGAACCCCTACCGATGTCGTCCAGGAAGGCGATGAATTAGAAGCCCAAGTCATTGACGTCAACAAAAAGAAAAAACAAATCAAGTTAAGCCTTAAAGCGCTCACGCCAGAACCGGTCATTGAAGAGGTCGAGGAACCACCAAAGGATTTCAAGAAAGACAAACCACGCCGCCAAAAGAAAGGCTCCGCGCGCAAATCGCGCGGTGGTGAATTTAACGAAAACCTGGAAGCCTTGGCGAACCTGAACAATGAAAATCAGGCTGCGGAAATTGAACCCACCGCAATGGAAATTGCTCTACGTGAAGCCATGGAACGGGCAAAAGATCGTAAACGGGAAGAAAAAGCCAAGAAGGCGAAAAGCGTTTCCAGCGAACAGGAAGAAATCCTCGCCCGAACCTTGGATCACAAAAGTTCTACCCAATAATTTCGTCGCGAAGACAGCAACTGTTGCCATACCTGGTTTAACATTAAAAATCTTTGTCGGTAAAATTATCCGTACTGGAACAGTAATCCCAGGTCATGAATAGGATTGCAGCGATTAAAATTAGCAAAAAACCCTCTCCAATGTTGCGAAGGGTTTTTTCTTTAATTCGAACGGGTTTATGGTAAACTAATCCAGTAATATCAAAAACGCCTGTTAAAATCCACAGGCGGATTTGTTTTGAAAGGTATGTTTCTATTTACCCACTCGTCATTTTCCAAAGAACCAATTCCCCGAGGGAGGAGCCGATTTTGCGCCCCTCCCTCGAACTTTTAACCGGGAGGACACCAGATGCCCACCAAGTATATCTTTTACACCGGCGGGGTAGTCAGTTCGGTTGGCAAAGGCGTTACTGCCGCGGCTACCGGACGCCTGTTGAAGGAAAGGGGATTCATGGTCGCGGTTCAAAAACTGGATCCTTACATCAACGTAGATCCCGGCACGATGAGCCCCTACCAGCACGGCGAAGTTTATGTTTTGGATGACGGCGCGGAAACCGACCTCGATCTGGGGCATTATGAGCGTTTCATAGATATCCGTCTCAATCGGGTCTGCAATATGACCACCGGGCAGATTTACGCCGAGGTGATCAGCAAGGAGCGCCGCGGGGATTACCTTGGTGGAACGATCCAGGTTATTCCCCACATCACCAACGAAATCAAACGACGCATTGGCATGGTTTCAAAATCAACCGGCGCGGAAATCGTCCTGGTTGAGGTTGGCGGCACGGTAGGGGATATCGAATCGCAGCCTTTTCTCGAAGCGCTCCGCCAGCTGCGCAGCGATTTGGGACGCGAGCACACCCTCAATATTCATGTAACCTGGCTGCCCTACATCGGTGCCACCGGGGAATTAAAAACCAAGCCTACCCAGCATTCGGTATCCGAATTGCGCGCCATTGGCATAACCCCAGACATGATCGTCGCCCGTTCCGATTACCCCGTAACTCGTGAAATTATAGATAAAATCGCTCTGTTCTGCGATGTTGAAAAGCGGGCAGTAATCCCCATGACGACGGCGTCCAATTTGTATGAAGTCCCTTTGATGCTCGAAGAAGCCGGCGTTGCGGATATCATCCTTGAAAAACTGGGCTTGAAAACCCGGAAAATCCCCGATTGGAAGCAGTGGAAGCAATTGGTCGTGCAGGTTAAAAAACCTAAGCCAAAAGTGAAAATCGCTTTAATTGGCAAATATGTCGAACTGCGCGACGCTTACATGAGTGTGCGCGAAGCGCTCTACCACGCCGCCATTCACCTTGGGGTGGAAATCGAAATCCTCTGGATGCATTCAGCCGACATCGAAAAGGGGAAATTTCTGGATGAAATGCGCAGCGCTGCCGGAATCATCATCCCGGGTGGGTTTGGCAGCCGCGGCATCGAAGGGAAAATACAGGCTGCTCGCATTGCCCGCACCGAGAAAATTCCCTACCTGGGCTTGTGCCTGGGAATGCAGCTGATGGTCGTAGAATTTGGACGCCATGTACTCAACGACGAGAGTGCAAATTCAACCGAGTTCGACCGCGCCACCCCTCATCCGGTTATTGATCTGATGCCTGACCAGCAACACATCTCCGAGATGGGCGGCACGATGCGGCTGGGATTGTATCCATGCGCGATCCAGCCCAATACGCTCACCCGCGCGGCTTACCAGCAGGATCACGTTGATGAGAGGCACCGCCACCGCTTTGAATTCAACAACTCCTACCGCAACATTTTTGAACAAGGCGGGATGCGCTTTTCAGGGCTATCGCCGGACGGGCTGCTGGTGGAAATTTGTGAAATCAGCGACCATCCCTTTATGGTTGGCACTCAATTCCACCCGGAATTTTTATCCCGACCCAACCGGCCACACCCGCTGTTTAAAGCCTTCGTCAGGGCTGCCTGCCAACATGCCAGGGTGAAAGTGCAACCTTTCACGAGCACACAAGAAAACGACTGAAAAATCGGTTATACTTGGATCGTCTGGGGCGAGAACCATGCAGCTGCGCGCTGCTGATGACAAAAAATTCAAGAATGAGGTGTTTTCACATGGATACGACAATCGAATCAATCCTTGCTCAGGAAGTTCTGGATTCACGCGGCAACCCAACCGTAGAAGTTGAGGTTGTGCTTGCGGATGGCAGTTGGGGCAGAGCCGCAGTCCCATCCGGCGCATCCACCGGCACCCACGAAGCGCTCGAAATGCGCGATGGCGATAAATCGCGCTACAACGGTAAAGGCGTAATAAAGGCTGTCGAAAATGTCAATACCGATATTGCTGACACGTTGGTCGGTTGGGATGCGCTGGAGCAAATGGCAGTTGATATGGCAATGCTCGAGTTGGATGGCACCCCTAACAAATCCAAACTCGGCGCTAATGCCATTCTAGGCGTCAGCCTGGCAGTGGCAAAGGCGGCTGCCAATGCGCTTGGCTTACCCCTTTACCGCTATATTGGCGGTGTGTATGCCCACGTGCTTCCTGTCCCAATGTTAAACATCCTCAACGGTGGCGCGCACACCGCCTGGCAATCCACCGATGCGCAGGAATTCATGGTCATGCCCTTTGGCGCAGCCTCCTTTTCCGAGGGGTTGCGCTGGGGAGCAGAAATTTACCATGCTCTAAAAAGCGTGCTGAAAGCCCGTGGATATGCCACCCTGGTCGGCGATGAAGGCGGTTACGCCCCTTCGCTCAAAGCCAACGTCGAAGCCGTCGAGATCATCCTCGAAGCCATCCACAAAGCCGGTTACAAGCCTGGCGAGCAAGTCTGCATCGCGCTCGATCCGGCAGCCTCCGAGTTGTTCGATTCCGAGACGCGCAAGTATAACCTGCGCAAAGAAGGCAAAATGCTCTCCAGCGAGCAGATGGTCGCCTTCTGGAAAAATTGGGTTGACCAGTTCCCAATCGTATCCATTGAAGATGGTTTCGCAGAAGATGACTGGGATGGTTGGAAAATGATGTACGCCGAATTAGGCAGCCGCATCCAGATCGTCGGCGATGACCTGCTGGTTACAAATCCCGAACGGGTTAAACGCGCCATGGATGAAAAAGCCTGCAATGCTTTGCTGGTAAAGGTAAACCAAATTGGATCGCTGACCGAGACCATCCAGGCAGTCGAGATGTGCCATCGCAACGGATGGCGCACGGTGACTTCGCACCGCTCTGGCGAAACCGAAGATACGACGATTGCCGATCTCTCCGTTGCCCTCAATGCCGGTCAAATTAAAACCGGTGCCCCAGCCCGCTCCGACCGGGTCGCCAAGTACAATCAACTGTTGCGCATCGAAGCCGAACTGGGAGAAACCGCCCAATACGCCGGCTGGAACGCTCTGCGGAGATAATTTTCCCTCCTACCAGACAAAACCGGTAATGGCGCGCCCTTACCGGTTTTTAATTTAATGTTTCAAATACTGTAGCACGGCTGCCTCGAGCGCCGGGTAACCCGGATTTGACGGCAGATTGATGTTGTGGTCGCCTTCGATTTCGATATAATCGCACGGCGCAATAATCTGCTTGACCAGTAAACGGGTTGTCTCTTTTCGCACAACTGGATCCTGATTGCCCTGCACAACCAACACAGGGATTTTGATTTTTGACACATTGTTCCAGATTCGGCGGCTTAGCCACTGGAACTGTTCCAGGAAGATGACCGGCAGCCGAATCTGCATTAATTTTTCGCGCACTTCCGGGTCATGCAAATCAAAACCCGGCAATATCTCGGTTGAGGATGCCTGAAAGTGCTCCGGTTTTAGCCACGGAGCTCGAAAAGGTCGAAAAGCCACCGGCAGCAAGGGGCGCAGAAAAAACAGCGCGCCGTTTAACCACCATTTTTGCGGCATCCAGAATGGCGAGACCAATATCAACCGGTCTGCCGACAAATCCTTCGCCATGCTTAAAAAAATTCCCCCGCCCAGTGAATATCCCAATAAAACCAGCGGTGAATAAGCCGCTTTCAAATCATCCACCTCGCGGCGAATGCTTGCTTGCCATTCTATTGCGCGCACCTGTAACAACCTGCGAAACTCTTTGCCGTGTCCGGGCAGCCGCGCCAGGCGAACATGCCAGCCCTGTTGATTGATCGCCTTAGCCAGCGCCAGCATTTCGGCAGGGCTTCCCGGAAAACCGTGCACGATCAGCACTGCGCCACGCTTTCCCGGCAGGGTAGTGGTATCGTGTTCCTTTTCGTTAAAAATTCCCAAGTCAGGCAGCAAGGATTCATAGGGGGTATTGCGATAGTGCCACCAGTCAAACACCAGCAGAAAGCCGCCCTGAAGAATAATTCCAATCCCGGTGCCAGCAAAAAAATCATCCGTTTGTCCTCGGGTCAGGTACAAAGCCACTCCGGTGGATATATACACCACATCCAGCCAGGTATTGACCCACAGGATACGGCGCAATTTGTGGGCTTCCCGGATAGCAGTCTCCAACTCGAACGGCATAAACAATTTGGGCAGCGATCCGCGCAGCCCAAACCCGGCAATAATTGCGTCCACCAAACCCCACGCCAGTGCCTGGATGCCGAAACCGCGCCAGAAATCCCCCCCACTCAGGGACAACGAGATGCCGGCGATCATACTGATCGCACTCCAATACAGCAACCGCCGCGAGATGAGGTGTTGGTAATCCCAGACCATTTAGATATCCAAAAATGGCTCCCGCCCGTTAATCCCCCAAATCAATGCTGATTGGGTCATTTTTCTCCTGCCTCAATTCGTCCAGCACAGCCAGAATTTCCCGATTGTCCGGGATATCGGACATCACTGCGGCATAATGTGCGTAACGGATGCAGCCATGCTTATCAATCACAAATACAGCCGGCATTCTACCCAGTTTAAATAAGCTGACTTGCTGGTAATACAGGCTGGCTATTTTGGATTGGATATCCGCCAGTCCGATAAACGGCATGTTTTCTTCCTGCCAAAAACGCTGGAAGGCTCGTGGTCCATCCGGTCCAAGGGCGATAATTTCCGCCCCCCGCTGGCTAAATTCCGCATAGTCTTGACGCAACTGCGCCATATGCTTCACGCAGTATGGTCACGTAAACCCGCGATTGAAAACCAAAACAACCGCTTTCTTGCCGCGAAAATCCGACAGCCGCACAAGATTTCCTTGCGTGTCTGTCAGCGAAAAATCGGGAGCCTCATGATTATTGCGTAATTGTTTCATTGCCCCTGTTCTCCTTTTATTGCACTCAAAAATTGGATGGTAGCGTTTAAAAAAGGCTGCGGGCATTCCTCTTGCGGCAAGTGACCGCAGCCTTCGAATACCGCCAGCTCCGCTCCGGGAATCTCGCTCGCCAACCGGGTGCTCTCCTCCGTTGGCACAATGCGGTCATCATCGCCACTGGCAACCAGCACCGGCAGGTTTAATTCCGCCAACCGGCTGCCCAGCCCAGATTCGCGGCTGGCTTTGGTCAGTTCCCACAACGCGCGGTCCCAATTCGCCACCTGAAGCGGTTTTCGGTAGTTGGCAATGATTTCATCGCTTAATTTCGCGGGATCATGCCAGGCTGCTATCAAAAAAGCATCTCCCTGCTCGCCTGCCAGTGATCGAGCAAACCACGGTCCAAGTCGTTCAAAATGTTGCGTGCGCAGCAGCGGACGAACCCAGCCTGGCGCGCCCCCACCAGCATATATTGCCGGGGAGACCAAAACCAGCGCAGAAACCCGCTGCGGGTACTCCAGCGCGGCTGCCATCGAAACTGTTCCACCAGCCGAATTACCGATCAACACCGCCTGTTGAATTCCCAAGCGATCCATTAACCCAATCGTCAATTCGATCTGAAATTTCGGACTGTAGGGAGATTCTCCTTTCCACTCTCCCGGCATTGGACGCTCAGTCAGGCCGAAACCTGGACGGTCGAAGGCGATCACTGTGCCGTGTTCCGCCAGCGGTTGGATTACCTCGCGCCAGGAATAGGTGCTGGCGCCAAACCCATGCAACAGGATCATCACCGGTTCACCGCTGCCCGCCTGCTTGTAGTGAACATCAATCCCGTTCACTTCGATGAAGCGGCTGTCCGCGTCCACCAGCTCACTGAGCGGCAGTGGCTCCGCCAGCGGTGGAATGGGTATCACCAACGGACCAATCAGGATCACCGCCAACACGATCAAAAAGAAAAAACCAATGGTTCGCAGTGGTTTCATGTTTTATCATTTCTCCCACAATTTTCCAGATTAATGCTGTCTCCTCGACCAACGCTAATCATCAATTGCTGCTCCGTCCAAAAACAAACAACATAATCACCGAAACACCGATTCCCGGATAGACTACCGCCGGCGCTTGCCGGCATCTTATAAAAAATGCATCCTTTCGGTATAATTTTTTCAAGAATAATTTTAAACTGACCCCTCTCCATAAACAAGCCAAAAGTGTCACAGAGGTTTTACATAAAGGATTGAAATTAACCCGGAGGACCAAAATGAGCGAGATCTATGACCGCTTTGCACAGGTTTATGCCCGTGGAACTTACTCCAATTTCACCCGCTGGATTTTGGAAAAAATTCCTGCCTTGCTGGATAACTTCGCGCTTCCCAAAACCGGCCGCTTGCTCGATCTCGCCTGCGGCGAAGGCACTTTCCTGGCGGGCATGGCTGCCAACGGCTGGCAGATCAGCGGGGTGGATCTTTCGCCTGCCATGTTGTCCATCGCCAGCCAGAAATTTTCCACCGCAGCCGCGCCGCCCTGCCTGATTCACGGTGATATGCGCGAATTGCACTTCGAGAACGAATTCGATCTGGTCACCTGCTGGTACGACAGCCTGAATTATGTACTGAAATTATCCGAGGTAAATGCCGTCTTTGCCGGGGTATACCGAGCGCTCAAACCTGGTGGGGCGTTCGTTTTTGACATGAACACCATCTATGGTCTGACTGTTCAATGGCAGCGCGATCCGGCTTACATCATTCAGGAGAATTCGGATCTGATCGAAATCCATATCCCATCCTGCAATTACGACCAACAGATGGCAAGCCTGCGCATTCTTGTTTTCACCCGCCGGGAGGGTGATGATCACTGGGAACGCTTCGAAGAAATCCACGTTGAAAGAGGATACCCGGTAGAGGTTCTTCAAACCTCACTGCAGGAATGCGGATTCAATCTGCTTGCCAGCATCGGTAACCTGAACGACTTATCTCAGCCTACTGCCACCACTCCACGCGTTTGGTTTATCGCCCAAAAAGCAGTTTAATTTAACCGTTCCCTAACTTGCCGCCAGATATCCGCGAACATTGCCTCGGTCAACCTTCCGGTCTGAGTGTTTTGCCGGCTGGGGTGATAGGATGCGATCATCCACGGCTTCCCGCCACCGGCCGTGAAAAATCCGCCGTGACGAAATTTGGGCAGGCGCACACCCGGCTGGTAATGCCGGAAAACCTGTTCGAAGGCAATTCTTCCCAGCGCAACTACTCCGCTGATATTTTGCAGTAATTGGATTTCCGCGCTTAAATATGGAAAACAATTTTCCATTTCCGAACGGGTCGGCTGGTTATCCGGCGGGACGCAACGGCACACTGCGCTGATGAAGACCCGATTGAGGATAAGTCCATCATCCCGATGCGCGGCTGCGGGTTGGCTGCAAAAACCGGCGTTGTAGAGCGCGCGGTACAAAAAATGCCCGGATTCATCCCCGGTAAACATTCTGCCAGTGCGATTGGAACCATGCGCTCCGGGAGCAAGCCCGACGATTAATACCTGCGCATCCAGGTCGCCAAAACCAATCACCGGCTTTCCCCAATATTCCCAATTCTGATACGCTCGCCGGCGCACGCGGGCGATATGTTGCCGCCAGGATACAAGACGTGGGCAGCGTTCGCAAGCGGTAATCTGGGCGTTGAGCCTCTCCCAGGCATCCATCCTGATTAACCGGTGTCAGGCATCTTCTACAGAGATCTTGACCGTGCTCAGACGCACCGCCGGACTATTGGCTTTCATGGGGTCACGGGCGGGAATAGCCAGAAGCACATCCATGCCAGTAATCACTTCTCCAAAGACGGAATGGCGCTTATCCAGCCAGGGGGTAGGCACATGGGTGATAAAGAACTGTGACCCGTTGGTATTCGCGCCAGCATTCGCCATGGAAAGCACACCCGGCTTATCATGCAGCAGATCGGGGTGAAATTCATCCTCGAAGCGGTAACCAGGACCACCGCGCCCGCTGCCGGTCGGGTCGCCGCCTTGCGCCATAAAATCGGCGATCACCCGGTGAAAAATCGTATCGTCATAAAAACCTTGCTGTGCCAGGAACACGAAATTGTTAACCGTCTTGGGCGCTTTATCTGCGTGCAGGCGGACAATAATTTCGCCTTTTTCGGTTACAAAAGTAGCCGTGTAGCGCTTCGATTTATCAATTTGCATCGCGGGTGGCTTTGACCATTGTTGAGCCGATTTTGACATGATTCCTCCTCTGAAACCGAATTGAATCTTGTTTTAATAAAGCAACATCGCATCTCCGAAGGAATAAAAGCGGTATTCCTGCCGGATTGCTTCCTCGTACGTTTGCAGAATCCGCTCGCGCCCGGCGAATGCAGAAACCAACATCAGCAAGGTGGAACGAGGCAGGTGAAAATTTGTAATCATCGCATCAACCGCCCGGAACTTGAAACCTGGCAGGATGTAAAGTCCGGTATCACCACTGAACGCGCCCACCCGATCACCGCTGGCGGCATGAGCGGCAGCGCTTTCCAGCGTACGCACCGAGGTTGTCCCGACTGCTACCACCTTTCCGCCCTGACGATGAACGGCATTGATTTGCTGGGCGGTCGCGGTGGATATTTCGCACCATTCGCTGTGAATCTGGTGTTCGCGCGGATCATCCTCGCTAACCGGCGAAAACGTATCAAGTCCGACATGTAACGTGATTCGGGCAAATTGAATTCCACGCCCCTCCAGTTCGGCAATCAGCTGGGAGGTAAAGTGCAAACCAGCGGTCGGGGCGGCTGCTGAACCCGGTTGGCTGGCATAGACAGTCTGGTAACGCTCCGGGTCTTCCAGGCGCTGGTGGATGTAGGGCGGCAATGGCATTTGCCCTTTTGCGTGTAAATAAGCCTCAACCGGGTTTTCGAACTCAAGAATTCGGCGCGCGCCATCCAAAACCTGGACGACCCTTACCATAGGGCCATCAACCAGTTGTAAACGCGCGCCCTGGTTTACCTTTTTGCCGCCCACCAATCCTTCCCAACGGGTTTCACTTTCGCGCCGCAAGAGTAGAATCTCCACCTTGCCACCGGTGGATTTGAACGCAAAAATTCGAGCAGGGATTACCCGCGTCTGGTTAATCACCAGCACATCCCCGGCTTTCAAATAATCACCCAATCGGTAGAAATGGGTATGAGTCAGGCAATTATGCTCACGGTGAAGCACCAACAAACGGGCATCGTGACGCGGTTCAATGGGATGTTGGGCTATTCGTTCCGGCGGTAGATGATAATCAAAAATATCCGTTTTCATAGATGGCTGCGATGAAAAAATTACACTCCTCCGTTGGAATTGAAAAGCGTTGGCTGGTGATTATCCCCCGGAAAGACCGCCCCCAGATGCTCGTATGCCTTACGGGTTGCCACCCGCCCTTGCGGAGTACGGTCTAAAAAACCCAGCTGCAGCAGGTAGGGTTCCACCACGTCCATGATCGTATCCGCTTCCTCGCCAATTGAAGCAGCAATTGTGTTCAACCCCACCGGTCCGCCGTTATATTTCTCGATCACCGTACTGAGCACCCGCCGGTCAACATCATCCAATCCCAACGGGTCCACATTCAACAAGTTGAGCGCTTCCTGCGCCACCTCGCTGGTAATCGCTCCATTTGCGCGCACCTGAGCATAATCACGCACCCGGCGCAGCAAGCGCAGTGCCACTCGTGGCGTTCCCCGCGCCCGGCGGGCGATTTCTTCCACCCCGCTTTTATCTGCGGGCACTTTGAGCAATTCGGCAGCCCGCTGGACGATTATGCTGACAGCTTTGAGGTCGTAGTAATCCAGCCGGTATACCGCGCCGAAACGCGCCCGCAACGGCGCGCTGACCAAAGCCAGGCGGGTGGTTGCCCCAATCACAGAAAAACGGGGCAATTTTAATCGGATGGAGCGCGCCGAAGGACCTTTGCCGATGACGATATCCAATGCGAAGTCTTCCATCGCTGGATAAAGAACTTCTTCCACCGTCTTACCCAAGCGATGAATTTCATCAATGAATAGAATATCGCCGGCATGAAGGTTGGTTAATATTGCAGCCAGATCACCTGCCCGCTCAACTGCTGGACCGGCGGTAATCTTTATATTGACCCCCATCTCATTGGAGAGGACATGCGCAAGCGTGGTCTTGCCTAATCCGGGCGGACCGTAAAAGAGAACGTGATCGAGCGGTTCATGCCGTTTGCGGGCTGCGGCTATCAATATGGAGAGGTTTTCTTTGATCTGATCCTGCCCGATCACATCTTCCAGACGGCGCGGACGCAGCGCTTGATCCAGACGATCGTCTGGACGGGATTCGGGCTGGATCAGTCGATTCGCTGATTCACTCATGGCAACGATTATACCCTCATTCCTTTGCGTGAATGGTTTATAATGGGAAAAATCTACCGCAAGGAGCCTGTATGTCCCAAGTTTTCATCTCTCAACACCCCCTGGTCTGGCATAAACTGGCAAAACTCCGCTCCATCAATACTGAGCCCAAAAAATTCCGCGAGCTGGTGCGGGAAATTGCCGGTTTGCTTGCCTACGAAGTCACCGCAGATTTGAAGACCAACCCGCTTCCGGTTGAGACGCCGCTGGGGGTTGCTCCGGGCGCCGAATTGCTCGAAAAAATCGGCTTGGTGCCAATATTACGCGCCGGATTGGGCATGGTGGAAGGGATATGGGAATTGATGCCCTCTGCCGAAGTGTGGCATATCGGCATCTACCGCGATGAAAAGACTCTCAAACCGGTGCAGTATTACAACAAATTGCCCACCGAGCCGCGCGTATCGGTTTGTTTGATCCTCGACCCAATGCTTGCCACCGGCGGTTCCGCCGTAGCAACGGTGGATATCCTCAAAAATTGGGGGGTCAAGCGGATCAAATTTGTCGGACTAATCGGCGCGCCGGAAGGGATCAACAACATGCAAAAACATCACCCGGACGTACCCATCCACCTTGCCGCGGTGGATGACCACCTCAATGACATCGGTTATATTGTTCCCGGTCTGGGTGACGCCGGCGACCGCCAATTCGGCACCGGCTAATCTCTTTACACCGTTTCTCGAAGCGATTGTTTTTGATATTTTTAAGGCTAGGGAGCTAAATCAACAAGATATCCCGAAGCCCCTTTTTGATAGTTAACACTGTTAATGACTGTACCGTGCAACTCTAACAATTCCACGCTTTTTTCAAGATCCAAAAAAGTGTAATGCGAAAAAACAAACCATACGCGTTCTTTGCCGCGCAGAGACAGAATATCCTGCGAGAATACTTTTTCCCATTCATTTGAATCGGATTTATTTTGCACTCCCTGATCCCCGATTAAATACCGATCCTCGGAAATGTCAAATTGCCTGGCATAGTAAAGGAACGAACAATTCGCTCCATAATACACGTAGAAGAAATCCCCCTCCTGCTGTTCACGGCTGATCGTCCTTAATACAGGTTTTAACTCTTCCTGCGGGAATATTCTTTCTTGAGGATAAATTACCCACAGGATCGGATACGCAGAAACAAGGAAAAAGGTTGTCAATACCACAAGATACTTCATTCGCACGGATTGGTTCTCGATCAAGATTTGCAATCCGAAGCCTGCTAATCCGATCACCGCAGGGGTTAAGAATAGAATCATTCTGCCCGCAAACGGATAGAGTTGAAAAATAGACACCAGAAAGGTTAATACAAGCGGTGCTGCAAGCAAAAGAAACGGTTTGGATGGTTTAATGAGATTGCCAATAACACCGATTAGGAACAACAGCGCTGCTATGCCCCAATAGGGATTGTATGAGCTAAGATGAAAAAGAAATAAGGGTTGCTCAAGGTACCAATAAAATTCTCTTGGGCTTATCGGAAGAGGCGGAAAACCATTCTGCCAGTAACTGACCAGGTACAGATTGTCATGTAAATTTGAATACACCAGATAATATAAACTAAGAAAAGTTCCAACCCAAACCAATCCAACTCCGCCAAGTTTGACCCACTCTGAAATGTTTCCCCCTTTTCGAATCACATCCATCAACCATACAATGCCAATAATCGCCAGCATGAATACCGATGGATGAGAAAACAGGATCGCCATGAAACCGGCGATACCTGCAACGACAACATCGCGCCATGTTCTTTTGCTGGCAAGCAACCACAAAGCCAGAATCGCCAAACCAATAAACACCAGGACATCTGTGGAATACTGCTTAACTTCGGACGCATAGCGGATCAAACCCGGGTGAATGGCAAAAAGCCAGATGGAGAACAGCGCGGCTGTCTTGTTCATCAACTTAATGACCAAAAAACCGAACAAGAAAATGGAAAGAATACTGCAAAGGAGAGCAAAGGACCGCAGCACATTTTCACTGTCTCCCCACAATCCGGTCAGGGTTTTTACGACAAATAAGTATCCAATTGGGGCGCCTTGTTCAAAACCCAGCGGTTGGAGCAAAGCCGGGTATTCCCGATCCAGTATATTAACTGCCAGGCAGGCTTCATCTCCCCACAGGGAGCGAAAATCTCGAAAGGCTTTAAGGCGCGAATAGGTTCCGGTTAGCAAAGCCAATCCCGAAAAACCATAAAATCCGTACTTTTCAATCAAATTACGTATCGAAACCATGCTTATCTTAAGGGGATTTTTTACCTGAAGCTTAGAAAACCCGCTCATGCAGACCGCAGAATTTTCTCTTAGCCCCCAATCTGAATCATGCAGCGCCCGTTTGGGCTGATGTGTTCCGCCAGCAAATGCCTGGCTGGCTTTTTCTCTACTGCTTCCTCCAACAGGGGCAATACGGGTCCTCCTGCCCTCAACGCCGGCCGGACAGGAATTTCCAGTCCGCTCATAAGGCAGGGACGTAAATTCCCATCCGCCGTCAGGCGCATCCGGTTGCAGCGCTGACAGAAATGCTGTTCGCTCAACGGCGAGATGAACCCGAGTGTTCCTTTACCCCCTTTCAACCGGTAAGGAATCGCCGGTCCGGAGTCGTTCGTCGCATCAACCGGCTGCAACCCTAACGGCAGCAACCGTGCCTTTACTTCTTCCACCGGCATGAAGGTCGATTCCGGCGGCGGGAATCCCTCACCCCACGACCGCTGGTTTTCGATGGGCATCAATTCAATAAAGCGCATGTTCAATGTTCGCTCAAGGGTTAGGCGCGCTAAATCAACGATCTCATCATCATTGATTCCGCGCATAATCACGGTATTGACCTTAATCGGGGTTAATCCGTGCCGTTCTGCTGCTTCTATCCCACGCCAAACCGCATCAAGCGAACCTCCGCGCGTAATCCGCCTGAATTTATCTTCCTGCAACGTATCCAGGCTAATATTCACCCGCTTCAGTCCCGCTTGCGCCAGCGCGGCCGCATTCTGTTCCAAGAGCATTGCATTGGTGGTCATACTGATTTCCTGGATGCCATCAATCGCCGCAATCATGCGCACGAATTCTGATATGCCAGCACGCACCAGTGGCTCGCCACCGGTTATCCGCACCTTGCGGATACCATTGGCAGCCGCTACGCTTACAAAACGGGCAATTTCCTCATAGCGCAATACATGATCATGGGTTAAAGGTTTCACACCTTCAGGCGGCATGCAGTACACACACCGAAAATTACAACGGTCAGTAACCGATATGCGCAGGTAAGTAATTTGTCTGCCAAAAGCATCGAACAGCAATGCGGGTCACTCCATTTGGATTTGTATAATTCTACATCATAGCCGGAGGTTTTCCATCTAACCAACATCATTCAAATTGGATGATGTTTGTCAAATTACCCTCATGCCTGTTATTTTACTCAACAAACGGCGCAGCAACCAAAAAGGCAGCCACAAACAACCGTGCAAGAGTATGCTGAAGGCAAAAATGAATGCCAAAGCCATCAGTCCACGGTTTACAGGCACAGCCAGATAGGCAATCATCCAATCCCCACCGCCAGCCAGGATAAGAATAAAAGTGATCACTCCCAAAACCAATCCAACCGGCAACCATGCGCGCCGGTCGGATGCGGAGGGCAGCATGGTAGAACTGATGGTGAATGCCAGGTAAAACCACAACCAAAAGTCGGGCTGCTGCACCCAACCGCTCAACCCTTGCCATATTCCCGACCACGATTGGTTTAGAATATCAGCATCTATACCTTGCAGCCCCATTTTTGAAACCGAGATCCAGCCCACCAGAACTACACCGCTGATGAACGGCGCAGCACCAATCAAGGTCTCCCGCAGCGGATCACTGGCTTCCGCTTCGACATATCCAAGCCGCAAACTACCATCCGGCTGCAATTGGGGTACCAACGAAAACCTTCCGGTTTTCACCCGTAGGAGTTTTGCAGTCAACAGGTGGCTTAATTCATGCACTAACACGCCCGGAAAGAAAATAACTGAAAACAAGCCCAACGCCAGCGCCGGGCTGCGGGTAAGCAACAGAAATACTGCCTGGATCTCGTGGTGCAGTTTCCGCTGCGCCACAAGGTAGATCAACAGGCAAACGGCAAAGAAAATCAGCCCTGCGAATGGCTGAATGAAACTCACCTCGCCGCAGCAGTAACAATGCCAACAAATTCCGCTGGCTTCAGGCTGGCGCCGCCAACCAGCGCGCCATCAATTTCTGTCTGGCTAAAGAATTCGTCCGCGTTGGCTGCCGTAACCGAACCACCATACAGGATGCGAATTTCCTGCGCAGCAGAAGCGCCAAACAAACCCGACAGAGCTGGACGGATGATTTCGGCGAGAACGCGGTTAGCAACCTCCCCACTTGCAGCGCGACCAGTGCCAATTGCCCAGACCGGTTCATAAGCAATCACCAGGCGGGTTGCATCGGGTTTGGAGATGTCCTTCAAGCCATCGCACACCTGACGGGCGACCACTTCGGCTGTCCTCCCGGCTTCATTTTCCGCCAAAGTTTCGCCGACACACACAATCGGTATCAACTGGTGGGTTAGAGCAGCCTGTACTTTTTTGTTGACATTCTGGTCAGTCTCGCCAAAATAAGCGCGCCGCTCAGAATGTCCGATGATCACATATTGGCAAAATTCTTTCACCATGGCTGGAGCAATTTCTCCGGTGAATGCGCCCTGAGATTCCCAGTGCATATTTTGCGCCCCTACGCCAATCTCGGTCCCACTCAGCATAGCAGAGATGGGCATCAAACTGACGAACGGTGGGCAAAGCACACGTTCAACCGAGGATACTGCTCGTAAGCCGGCAAGCATTTCCGCCACCAACGCGCGGGCTTGCTCAACTGTTTTGTTCATCTTCCAATTGCCGGCAATCATTGGTTTTCGCATGTTTCCCTCCAAAAAATGATAGCTTAACCCGATTATACTTTACGTTTTGAATTTATTAGGATATATTTCAACTAACCAGGCTGGCTGGATGATCGCGGCAGTCTTTTTTGACTGTTGAGGAAAGTCCGCACTCCACAGAGCGCAGCGCCGGGTAATACCCGGAGTGGGGTAACCTGCTGGATAGGGCCACAGAAACATACCGCCACGCCTTCGGGCAGGGCAAGGGTGAAAAGGTGGTGTAAGAGACCACCGGAGTCCGCAGCAATGCGGCTGCCAGGCAACCCCCGCTGGGAGCAAAGCCAAGCAGGAACGATGGGCTGCTCGTCCCGTTTGAGTTCCGGGTCGGCTGCATGGAACCGTCTGGTGACAGCCGGTCAAGAGAGATGATCATCCCCTTGATAGCCGTCCCACCAGGGATACCCCATCAAGGGACAGAATGCGGCTTATAAGCCAGCCTGGGGTAAGCAAAACGCCGGCACATAGTCCGGCGTTTAAATCGTTCCAGTTGTAGTTACACCCCCAAATAGGCCGCCTTAACTTGAGGATTTTCTGCTATTTCCCTGGCAGTCCCGGATAACACAATCCGCCCGGTTTCCAACACGTATGCCCGACTAGAAATGGACAATGCCATCTGAGCATTTTGCTCAACCAGTAAAATACTGGTTCCCTGTGAGTTGATGTCCTTGATAATGTTGAAGATTTCCTCGACCAGAATTGGACTCAACCCCATCGAAGGTTCATCCAGCATGAGCAGGCTGGGGCGGCTCATTAATCCCCGCCCAGTAGCCAGCATTTGCTGCTCGCCACCCGATAACGTACCGCCCAATTGATTGATGCGTTCTTTTAAGCGCGGAAAACTCGCAAAAACTCGCTGCATTGATCGCTCAATTTCGCTCGAGTCTTTTCGGGTATAAGCGCCCATTAACAGGTTTTCTTTTACCGTTAGCGGCGCAAATATTTTCCGTCCTTCAGGCACATGGCTGATACCCCGGCGGACGATTTGGTCAGCCGGCATCATGGAGATATCTTGATCCTTAAACTTAATCGAACCCGTTCGCGTACGCAGCAAGCCGGAAATCGTCCTTAAAGTGGTTGACTTTCCAGCACCATTGGCACCGATCAAAGTAACAATTTCCCCTTCTTCAACATGAAAGGACACGCCCTGCAAAGCATGAATCGCTCCATAATATACATTTAAATCCTCAACCTCAAGCAGCATGTCCGGCTCCTTTTCCTAAATAAGCCTCAATGACCTGTTCATTTTCCTGGATTTCCTTAGGAGTGCCGCGGGCAATCACCTGTCCAAAATCCATTACGGTAATTTCTCTACAAATTCCCATTACAACCCGCATCTGATGTTCGATAAGCAATATTGTCAGATCAAAACGCTCGTGAATGAAGTGAATCAAATCCATCAACTCGAGTATTTCTTTGGGATTCATTCCTGCTGCCGGCTCATCCAAAAGCAACAGCCGCGGAGCGCAAGCCAATGCGCGAGCAATTTCCAACCGGCGTTGTTGGCCATAAGGAAGGTTTTTCGCCACCTCGTTTTGTAAATTTTCCAAGCCAAAAATAGCCAGAAAATCCTGCGCCTGTTCAGTTAATTCCCGTTCTTTTCCTTCGAACTTCGGATTTCGGAAAATGCCGTCCGCCAGACTATAACCTGCGTGAGGGTGATAGGCAATACGCACATTATCCAACACAGTCAGGTTTGAAAACAGGCGAATATTTTGAAAGGTACGCGCAATACCAAGCCGGGTAATTTCAAACGGCTCAAGCCCAACAACTGATGAATTATTGAAAATAATATCACCCGCAGTTGGAAAATAAATCCCAGTAATCATATTGAATACGGTTGTCTTCCCCGCGCCGTTAGGTCCAATTAATCCGGAAAGATCCCCCTTGCGCAAGGTAAGGTCAAAATTTCTCACAGCGCCAAGACCGCCAAAGAATTTGGTCAATTCGCTGACATTCAACATCGTGGATAGGGTCGCAGTCATTGGATTCACCTCATGCCCCGCTTATAACCGCGTCGGTTTTCTCAGTAAGCGGTTGGGCGCGTGGTTTAATGAGCTTTGTCTTAAGAAAACCCCATTCCACATTGCCCAGAAGTCCTTGGGGTCGGATCAACATCAACAGCAGCAGGGTGATCGGATAAAGCACAAACCGCCAGGTTGGCGCCTCGGTACCCATCTGACTGAGCAGTACGCGCAGCAATCCCTCAAGGAAGAAAATCCAGCCAAAGGAAGCCGCGATTGTTCCGGTCATACTGCCCAACCCACCGAATACGATAATAATTAACGGGTTGAAACTTTGGATAAACCCAAACGTGCCCGGACTAAGAAAACCGATGAAGTGCGCATAAACCCCACCACCGATCCCGGCAAAGAAACTTCCCACCACAAATGCCATAAGTTTGGAGCCGGCAATGTCAATGCCCATTGCCTTGGCGGCAACTTCGTCTTCACGCACGGAGATTATCGCCCTGCCGGTACTGGAGTGGATCAGGTTACGCATGATGACGATCACCGCCACCATGAAGAAGAACGCCCAGAACCAGGTTGTCAATTTAGGAATGCCAACCATGCCGCGCCCGCCTTTCATTTCCGGGAAAGGCAGGATGGTGTCCGAGTTGATCATCAACACGTTGACGACGATGGTGAATCCCAGAGTGGCGATTCCAAAATAATCCGAGCCCAGAGTTAATACTGGCAAACCGAACAGGAAACTTACTTCTGCAGCAAAGATACCCGCAAACACAACCGCCAGGAAGAATACCACCTGCAATGCGAATGACGAGTTGAGCACGCCCGGGTTTTGACTGGTGCCCAGTAACGGGACTAACATCGGGTTAATCGCATTCGCGATATATACCGCCACTGTCCCCGCCAGGATTGCCCCGATCAAGTATAGCGTAACGGAAGACAGCACAGGAACGCCGCGCATCCGCTTCAACCACCTGCCAATGTAAACCAACACCAAAGCGCCCAGGATGGTGCCAATACCAACCACCAGCAAGCCGCGCGCATCGCCATTAATCCAGCGGTAGGTGATATCGGCGGCGGTGTACGCGCCAATCCCGTAAAAACCCCATTGCCCAAGACTGAATTGCCCGTTGAAGCCATAGATCAGGTTTAACCCCAAAGCAACCATGGTCATGGCGCACGCTTGGAATAACAGACCACTGTCAAAAGCGGTCAGAACCTGAAATCCACCAAAATTGGTGAGCGCCAGTTGAACAACGCCAAAGGCAACCACCACGCCAAAATACTTAACCCAGCGATTGGGGTGCGCAAGTATCCAAAGCAGACCGTATAAATACCCAAGGATTGCTGCAATTTTTACAACTGATCCCAGGAGAAATCCGAGTTCCATGATGGCTCTCCTTAAACTTTTTCTTTTTCCGGCTCACCAAAAATTCCGGTAGGCCGAATGAGGAGGACAATAATAAGGATGGAGAATGCCACTGCATCCCGCATTGGCGTGGAGATATATCCCATGGTCATGGCTTCTGCCTGTCCCATGATCAACGCGCCGACAAAGGCTCCCGGAATACTACCAATCCCACCCAAAACTGCGGCAACGAATGCTTTCAAACCCGGCAAAATACCCAATTGCGTCCAGATCGAACTATAAGCAATCGCGAATAACACACCACCCATGCCGGCAAATGCTGCCCCAATTGCAAATGTGAACGATATTACCGAGTCGACATTGATGCCCATCAAACGGGCTGCCGGTTTGTCATACGACGAAGCCCGCATGGCAATTCCAATCTTGGTACGCCGGACGAGGAATTGCAGGAAGATTTGTACCAGAATAGAAGCGATCATAATAATGACAAGGATATTAGAGAATGTAATTGCACCATCCGGCGGAGCTTCCCCAGGCCTAATCTGATGTATGCCGTCTTTGATGTACCACGCAACCACTTCAAAAGGCCGGTCATACGGAATAAAACGAGGAGAATAAACGAAATTTAACGCGCCAAAATACTCTAGAAAGAAGGAAACACCGATTGCGGTGATCAACGCGGCAATACGGGGAGCATCACGCAAGGGTTTGTAAGCAACCCGTTCAATCGTTACCGCTAGCAGCGCGCAAATCACCATTGACAGCATGATGACCGTAATCGAACCAATCACTATTCCCAATCCGGGAGAAATTGCCGGAAAGGCTGCCAACGGCCATTGATGCAATCCAAAGCGCGTGACCGCAAAGTAAGATGTAAATGCCCCAACCATAAAAACATCGCCATGCGCAAAGTTGATCAGCTTCACAATTCCATAGACCATTGTATAGCCCAGAGCAATCAATGCGTAAACAAACCCAAGCTGCAAGCCGCTAATGAAAAATTGCGCAAACAAAGCTGGTTGGCGGAACAAGTTGCTTACGAGGATATACACAACGCCCGCCGCAAGAAGTAGAAAAAAACCTTGCCCCACCCATGCCAGCGGCGCTCGTTTCTTTTTAACCACGGGGGGTAAAACTTGTTGTGAACCGGTTAATTGTTGCATCGGTCCAGCACCTCCAAAAAATTAATAAACACAAACACCTTAATGAACGGGCAATTCAGCCATGAAAGGCAGGTTTAAACCGAAACCGGAGGGCAACCTGCGGCTGCCCTCCTTCGTTATTTTTCCAGCACAACCGCGAGTTTAGGGGTTGACAAGTGTCTGGAACTTAATCCCTTCGGGGGTTACTGCCAGCAAAGCAGCCGATTTTACCGGATTATTATTCTCATCGAAGCTAATCACACCGGAAACACCGTTGAAAGAAATCGCTGCGAGTGTATCCCTTACTTTGGCAGTGTCCGTAGTTCCAGCATCGTTGATTGCTTGAAGCAGCACATTGGTGGCATCATAAGCCAGGGCAGCCAAGGCATCCGGGACTTTTGGATTACCGCTCTCATCTTTGTACTTCTCGCCATATGCCTTGAGGAAGTTTACAACCTCTGGGCGAGGATCATCTGGTGAGTAGTGATTGGTGAAGAAACCACCAGCCGCCGAAACAGTATCAAGATCGGGGGAATCCCAACCATCACCACCGACAAATGGAACATTGACACCTTTCTCTTTGGCTTGTTTGGTCACCAGATTGACAATATTGTAGTAGTCTGGCAAATAAACCACTTCCGGATTGGCATCGCGGATCTTGCCAAGAATAACCGAGAAGTCCGAGTCGGTAGAGGTGTAAGATTCGGTCCCGACTATTGTCCCGCCCATCGCTTCGAAGTGTTTGGAAAATTCGGTTGCCAAACCTTTTACATAGTCATTCGCCTGGTCAAGCATCACAAATGCCGTCTTGGCTCCCAACTCTTCGATGGCGAATTTGGCACCCACATACCCCTGGAACGGATCAATGAAGCAGGCGCGGAAGATGTACGGTTTTACATTGCCATCGGCGTCCACCGTCACCTGGGCATTGGTCGAGGTTGGGCTGATCTGGATAACGCCTTTGGCGTTGGCTATTTCAGAAACCGGAATGGAAGCCTTGGAGCACACCTCTCCAACGATAAACTTCACGCCGTCCTGATCAATAACCTTATTGGCAGCATTAACCGCAGGATCGGGCGTGCATTGGCTATCCTCGACGATCGGGACAATCTTCATCCCAAGCACGCCACCCTTAGCATTCCATTCATCAATCGCCATCAAAGCGCCATCCCGTGTAGATACACCAAAAGTGGGAACGGGTCCCGAAAGAGGCGCAAGAATGGCAACCTTAAGTTCTTCCTGAGCACCAGTACCAGCCTGTCCACATGCGGACAGAATCAAAGCCGCGACAATCAATAAACTAAAAAATTTTACGAAACGCATTTTTCTCCTCCATTGTTTGGCAAAAAACGAATATTATATTGGATTGTTGCATCCCCCGCGTGTCCCGTCACCCGGTTGCAATCGGCGACCTGGCAGACACTTTGAGAAAAAAAAGAATAACAGTACCACCTCCTTTCCAATGGTCATCTCGCATCAATACAGTCTATAAAAAAGGGGGATTAACTCAAAGCTGCAATTTCACAATCTGGAAAATTGCATGATGAATATAATAGAGAAAGATGGAAAATTTGTCAAGTATTATTTCCTGAAAATAATAATTCCAATTGCCTTGACATATATATTTAATGCCAGTATTATAAACTATTCTTTCCTTTCCCCTCTTATTCGCGGAGTTCGTAAAACATGTCAAGGAAAACTTTAGCCCAGCCTAATGTTGTGATTCTGTTGCTTTTCGTTCAATTTTTTCCAATTTTGCTGCTTCCACCTGATTCTTACTCCCCCGCCACTCAAGAATGGTGGTTGCCGCTCTTGCTCGCCATTCTAGCCTTTACATCCGTTATTCAACTCGTTTTTCGCCGAGCCGATCAATCCTGGCCGTGGTACTTGATTTCATTTGCTCATGGTTTTAATATCATCAGCCGCCTTATGCTGTTAATGCCTCGCGCATCAATTAACGTCGGTGGCGTTATTCAACTCAACACCCTGTATGTTTCCATGACCATTATCAGTATCCTCATTTCGGCGCTGTATCTGCTTTACGTTGATCTACCGGAAGTGCGGATGAGCCTGATCACCCGCATTACCAAAAAACCTGCCTGACCAACTACTTATAACAGAATACCCCCTGCAAACCGTATCATAGCAGGGGGTATCATGATTTTATCGGGATGATTTCACCCTACGTTGACCATCCCGTCCGGATCCACGTCCATCATTCGCAGAAAAACATCCACCACTCGCGGATCAAAATCTGTGCCCGCGCAGCGTCTCACTTCTGCAATCGCGTCTCGGTACGATAATGAAGAGCGATACACC
Organism: Bellilinea sp.; assembly: GCA_039666315.1. GTDB lineage: Bacteria > Chloroflexota > Anaerolineae > Anaerolineales > Anaerolineaceae > Bellilinea. Next base: position 164,967 of record JAVSME010000003.1, read on the forward strand.
CGGTCAGTGATCATCGCCCCGAAAGCATCCACAACCGAGAGAATTCGCGCACCCAACGGGATCATGTCCCCGCTCAGTCCATACGGATACCCTGATCCGTCATAACGTTCATGATGAGCAAGCACATACATGCCAACATCGTTCAGCCCGCGCACCGTTCTCAAAATCCGCGCCCCAATCTCGGGATGCTGGCGCATGATTGCCCATTCCCGGTCGCTGAGAGGTCCGGGTTTATGTAATATTTGATCGGGTATGCCAATTTTTCCGATATCGTGCAGCAAGGCTGCCCGGCGGATATCCTGAACCTCTCGGAAGGAACACCCCATCCGCACCGCTATTTGTTCTGCCAATTGAGTAATTCGCCGGCAATGCGCTCCGGTGGAGAGATCCCTGGTTTCCAGCGCCTTTGCCAACGCCAGAACAATTTCAACTACCGATTCCTCTTCACAACTTGATATCCCCTCCCGTTGAATTGCCATAGCTGCCTGATTGGCAAACATCATAGAAAGGCGCAAGCGGTCATCAACCGGGTCAAAGCGGTCGAATGCCAGCGCGAATATCCCCACTGGTTCCGAATCGATCCGCATTGGGAACAACACCAGGTTTTCATGATTATGGAGTTTAAGAGCCCGCCGCACCTCAGGGCTCAAACCTCCATATTGATAACCCAACAACACAGGAACATCAGATAAGATGACTTGCTGTAGGAAAGAATTTAATTTTTGGTAATCGCGCTTACCGGGTTCTGTCTGATGCAAGGAGGGCTGATTGTAATAAAAAAGCAGGCGGCGAAAAACTCCATTCGCGCCAAGGGTTAAAATTTGACAATGGTTTACATTTAATAATTCAACAGCCTTAACCGCAATTTCATAGAGTAAACTGGACGATCCTTCCATTTGCAGCCAATTGGCTGCCAGATCGCACAATTCACCCCACTGTTCACAGACAATTGGGGTTGCAGTTTTCTTGAGGCGGCTGAATAATTCGCCGCCAGAATAGAGGTTCCCTGAGATCATGGAGTCCATTCCTGAGATCGCTACAGTATTCTTCAACGAACTTCCAGGGAAGCGGTTATAAAACAAAGGTATCCGCTAATAAATTGGCCATTAATTTCGTTGTAATTACCGGCTCAATCTCCGCAAACAGCCGAATGAATCGAACGACTTGCGTTGTAACCATTCAATTGGGAGGCGAAATCTGCCAGTGAGGTTGCCCGAATTGCCACCAGGCGCGAACGATCCTCGTTGCTCAGGTGAAATGCTTCCCCGGCAAATCCAGCCGCAAGAGCTTTGGCAGGGTTACTCAGCAAAAGTTGACGAAACTGCGCGCTGATGACCGCCGCGGTCAGAATTCGACCATATTCCTGGGATGCTTCCCGGTAATCACTTTTCTTGCTCTCAAAAAGGCTACGAGTCATCTCAATTTCTCCTTCTCCGATTCGCTGGCAGCCGAACCAACTGACCACAACAACCAGAATGCACCCGCTGCTATCAAAACATCTCCTGCGCTAAATGCAACCCGATAATGTGGATTATCAGGGGTTCGAAAATGATCGGAAAGAAATTGGAGTTTGGTTTGTTCAACCGCTAACACAACATCTCTGCCATATCCCAGTCGTTCGCCTATCTGCCACGCACCTTCCGGCGCATCCGGAAACAACCACCTAACCGTCTCCGGGCTGATTGGCATGAAGCCGCCGTTCAACGAGATCACAACCAGGTTCAGGATCAACCCCGCCCCTAACAACCAGAAACCGGGCGTCTTTCGATTGAACCACGCAAACACCAAGAGAATGGATTGTGAAAGGACCAGACTTACGCTTGCTATCTCATCCGGGAGTACAGATCGCGTTGGTGGGAATGTAAAGGCTAACCACTGGAGGATGAGCGCCGCCAACACCAGCCAGGCATATTGCAGCCGGTACGGCTGATAAGTGCGGTGATTAAGTTTTGCTCGAATTAGTCCGAAGATCAGACCTGCGATGACTGCCGCAATAAGGAGGAACATTCAAGCAAGAATTCTGTTGAATTACCAGCCAGGGAAGAACATATTGATGCGGTTAATGATACCGCCACCGGCTTCCGGAGCACCCGAACCCATCACGAACAAAGCAATGGTCAGGACAAACAACACTACACGGGAATTGAACTTTTTCATTTCAGCCTCTCCTTGAAACATGTTTTATGATATGCCTAGTTTAATCAGGGGTAGGCTTCCAAAGAGGCTTCCGTAAACCGATTTTTCCGCCTTTTTTATCGCTTTTCTGATTTTTTAAGGTTTGAATCAGGCTGAAATTGGAATTTCCAAGATCAATACTACTGGATCACATTCGAATATCAGGCCGCCGCCGGTTGCGCGTCAGTAATTCAAATAGGGTTGTCGTTTGTGGGCTGGGTTGGACGCCCAATTCACGCTCCAGAAGTTCGCTCAATCCTTGGAATTGTTGGACGACCGCGTTTAGATTGCCCATGCTGGCATGGATACGCATTACCATTTGGTGCGCACCTTCATTAATTGGATCTTCGCGCAAATAAAGGTTGGCAAAATTCAGTCCTTCAATTGGCTGCGATAGGTCAATATACAATTCGATCAGTCGCTTAAGCGCATCCAGATATTTTTGACGTAACCTCTCCCGCGCCGGCAGCACCCATTCCTCCTTGATCTCAGGCAAAAAATCTCCTTTATAAATATCAATGGCTGCGCGGTAATGATGGATTGCCTGGTCAGCTTTTCTTACCAAACCGGCTTGCTGGATTTCTCGATTAAATGTTTCAAAATCTGCTTCATAATCCAAACCGCGGTTGAAGGTGTAAACATCCTCATCGAATAAAATCACGTTACTGTTAACCGCATGGCGAAGCCGGTATATTGTGTTCTTGAACCGCAGTTTCAACCCCGATGGAGAAATATCCGGCCAGAAATGCAATCCAATTTGTTCTTTGGTCAGCCCTTCCGGATGAAGCATTAATAACAACATAAGATCCCGGGCAGATTGCTGCCGCCATTCAATACCGGTGATGATATGGTCTCCGATTGAAATTTGAATCTTGCCCAGAGTTAAGATATTCAATTCAGGAGGAAGCAGCGGCACGACAACCGATTGCCGCCGTAAATGTTTACGCACTGTCGGCAATTGTTTTTCGCTGTGCTGCATAATGCTCAGCAATGGTGCAAGACTTATTCGTAAACTCTCATCCAGGGTGGTTAGATCCAGCATTTTACCCAGTGGCTCACAGGCATTGGCTATTACGCTGTGGAATTCTGAATTTCGAATAATCGGCAAAACAACATCCAATTGTTTCAAGAAAATTTCACGGCTGTTCAGGCGGTAATAGACTGCCAATAGACACAACTGGCATCGTATGGCTTCCACATGATGACGTTCGCGGTGGAAATACGCCTCCGCGTTGCGCAGATTCTCTTGCGCGGTGACATAATCCTCCTTCATCATGGCAACTTTTCCCATCATCCAGCGGCAAAGGGCATCTTCATATTGTGATTCAGCCTCAGCGGCAATCTTTTTTGCCTCGACCAATGATTCTTCTGCCGCTTTTACCTCGTTACGCATCAGACTCAAATCGCTTTGCACCAACATCAGGTAAAACCGTAAAAATTGATCATTAACCTGGCTTAGGACTGTCGCCGCTTTTTGGTAAGCCTCCTGCGCCTCTCGGATCGCGCGCACATCCTTAAACATATCCCCCAGACTGGTCAGCGCGTAGGCTTCCAGGCGGGAGTACCCGCCCGTTTTTGCATACTGGATAGCGCCTTCAAAATCATTCAGTGCAGTTTCATACTTGCCTGCCAGCGCATGTAAAACCCCCAGGTTATTCAACAAGTTCGCTCTCCAGATTATATTTCCGCTGTTTTGGTAATAAATCAATGTGTCGCGGTAAATTTGTTCTGCCTGGTTCAAGTCTCCAAGATAGCGATACACCACCGCAATTTCCATGGCGACCTTTGCGGCCGAATCTTCATCTTCAAGCTCGATGAAAACATTGCGGGCTATGGTAAGCCATTCCAGCGCATCGCTGATTTTCCCCAGGTACTTAAAAACCATCCCCTTGGAATGTAATGCCGACGCGTAAAGACTTCTCTCTTCAGGCAAGCGATCCAATAAATGTAAAGCCTTTTCCACATCTTCCAAGGCTTGTGGATATTCACCCACCATCCGGTAAGCACCAGAGCGGCGAATTAACGTGTGCGCCAACAACCCAAGGTTTTCCTGTATGCCTAAATGGCTCAACGCCAGGTTGAATGATTCGATACCATTTTTTACATCCCCCAGCATAACTTTAACAACCCCTTGGAGAGAAAGCAAACTGGCTGACTTTTCAATGAACAGGTTGGGTATGTCCTCCAGCCAAAATTGGAGAGTCAATATCTGTCCCCTGGCAACCATTATCGTCCCTGCCTTTTGGACCATGTTTGCTTTAGCAGTTTTTTCCCCCAACCGGTCGTATACGTCATAAGCCCGTTCCCATTCGCCCACCTGTTGGTAATAATCGGCCAGTTTGAGTTGCAGGATACGGCTTTCTTCCGGGTATTCTTGAAACATGCGGTTTTGCAGGAAATCGCGGAATAGATGATGATATCGCAGCCAAATGTGTTCTTCTTCAATCACTGGCAGGACAAAGAGATTATTGCGCTGAATTTGTTCCATCAAATCTTGCCAGTCTTCTTCAATATTCAAACCCTTTCCAATCACCGCCGCGCACACCGACACATCAAATTCCTCAAATATGGAGGTGCGGTACAGAAACCGGCGCAAATCAACCGTGAGCTGTTCTAAAACTTGCTGCGCGAGGTAGTCGTACAGACTGACCCCGGCTATCTTTCGCGGCTTGAACCGCGTTACCACCTTCCCATTCTCCACCTGGGTAGATAAGATTAATCCGGTAATCCAGCCCTCCGTCAGGTGCGCAAATTCTTCAGCCTGTTTTTCGGGTAATAGAATGTGAAAATTTTGCAAGTAAAGGTTGCGAATCTCCTCTTGTTGAAAAGCCAGGTCTTCAAAACCCAGACCACCTACCAGCGACCGCGCCACCAGTAAGGGCATGTCTGCCAATGGCAATAAGCGACGTGACAGGATAACCAGATGGCAATTTTCATCCATCAGTAAAAGCAGTTGGTTAATGAAATAATTAATATCGCGGTTATTTTCAACCAGGTGATAATCATCAATGATCAGTACAAAATGTTCGCCGATGGAGTCGTAAGCATCATTGACGATCAAAGATACCAGCATATCCAGGTTGAGGCGTTCTTGCGGGGTTGAATTAAGCGCTGGAATGCTGGTTTTTCCAAACTCAGGAAACACAGCCCGTAGAGCGGCTATCAAGTAGGCTATGAATCGCTGCGGCTCGTTATCAAGCGTATCCAGCGACAACCAACACACTGGCATTTCAGACTGGTGAGCAAAATCAATTACCAAGGAAGTTTTACCATACCCAGCCGGCGCCGCAATGATGATCAAGCGTTGTTCGATCAGTTCATCGAAATACTTCAACAAACGCGGGCGCGACAAGATATCCGATCGGCGGCGGGGAAGGATGATTTTTGTACGGGTTATCGGGATCGCTAATTTCATGATAGAAGCCGTAACTGGGAAAGCACCGATTTGGAGAGGTAATTAAATTCCAATATAACCATCGTATCCTGAATAAACGTTTCAAGGTTAATTAAAGAAAAAATCCGAATGCTTTTTAATTAATGGAATTTTTGGAATCGCACTTATGATATCAAACAATCACCTTACAGTATATCCAAAAAAACGAAATTTCCAATACCTGTTGACCATCATCGCCAGACTCCTGTTTTGCGGATCAATCATCCATTCGGAATTTATTGCATAATTGAGTAAAATCGAATTGAAGCCGAATTTTCTTCTTTGCTCATGCAAAAATCATACGAAAAGGACGTAAAAAATAATGTTCAAATTTTTAGGAAAAACCGGCATCAAGGTTTCATCATTGTGCTTTGGGGCAATGTCTTTCGGAGGTGACGCGGACGAATCCACTTCTGCCCAAATGTATCAACTTTGTCGCGAGACAGGAATAAATTTTTTCGATTGCGCGAATGTGTATTCACGCGGCAAAGCAGAGGAAATCCTGGGTAATTTAATCCACCATGAGCGTGAAGAAATCATACTGACCAGCAAAGTGTATTACCCAATGGGGAGTGATGTCAATGCACGTGGATCATCACGCCGGCACATCATCCGCGCAGTGGAAGCCAGCCTGAAGCGGTTAAAAACAGACTGGATTGATGTCTATTTTGTCCATCGCTTTGACGATTGCACCGCTCTTGAACAAACGTTGCGCGCTATGGATGATCTTGTCCAGCAAGGAAAAATACTATATCCAGCCGCAAGTAATTATGCCGCCTGGCAGGTTATGAAAGCGCTCCACATCTCCAATCTTCACGGATGGGCTCCGTTTGAGGTGCTCCAGCCCATGTATAATTTAGTCAAAAGGCAGGCAGAAGTTGAAATCCTTCCTATGGCGCAAGCCGAGCAATTGGCAGTGATCTCCTACAGTCCTCTAGGTGGTGGTTTGTTAAGCGGCAAGTATGGCGTCAGCGCGCGACCAGATGCCGGTCGGCTGGTGGAAAACAAGGTTTACCAGACGCGTTATGGAGAACCAACCATGTATTCGGTGGCTGAATCATTCAGCCGGTTTGCTTTGGAACATGGCTATCATCCTGCTCCCCTGGCAGTTGCCTGGGTTGCAGCACATCCCGCGGTTACCTCGCCGATTATCGGCGCGCGTAACGTAGAGCAATTGCGCGTTTTGCTAACCTGCCTGGATATTAAAATGAACGCCGAATTACGGGATAAAATTTCCTCGCTTTCCATTACCCCGCCGCCGGCGACCGACCGCAACGAGGAAAACACCGTCAATAACTACGGTGCCCGATAACACCAGCCAATTCTCTATGATTTGACAACGACACGGGAAATTCGCATCCATTGGATCATTTCTTAAAGAATTGGCTGGCTTGATCGAGACCATCAGACTGGTCAATTGCTGAACTTTTCCAGAATCACCACGCTGCCCGATTCGTTCGCCCGATAAATAAACAATGTTCCGGCTGCCTCCAGGATAATTCGGAAACCGGGCGTGATCACTTCTGCGCAGGTTAAACCTGGTTGTTCTAAACCCAGGCAGCTATCCGGCCATTCCACGCGCTCAGCCTCCACCCATCGAACTGAATCGATATCTATTTGCATCGTTTTTGATAAATCTGCCCGGGCTGCTTTTAGGGCAATTGGAACCATGCGCAACCGAGAGCCAGTATCATTGCTTCGGAATTCAAATTGCGCGCTACCCACTGACAGGATCCCTTGAAAACCAGGTACGATGCCTTCTATACAAGTCTCCTCAGCGGAAGGTAATCCTAAACAAGAATTCGGATAGTCGATCCGGACGGCGCTATTGATAACAATTTCTTCCGCACCGACGTTTAAATTCTCGGCAATCGTGTCAATAAGTTCCTGAGGCAATTCCACCGCTGCAACCGCAGGGGTAATGGTTGCTTGTGCAGCCGGGGGTATTTGTGAGCAAGCGCTGGTAATCAACAAAACAACCAGCATTGCTACAACGAACACTTTTTTCATGCAATCTCCTCCCGGGACGGTTTTCATACCGTCCAAATGATGGTTAATTTGTAACCCCAATTGTAGTCACTTTTTAGAAATTCCGCTTAAAATAAACCAATTATTAGTAAATTTTAATTCTCAGCAATTCAGGGACATCCCACGCGTAAACGTTTATTATGGTAAAAATCAATCATATTCGTGAAATTCGTCCGCGCTTGGATGAGGAATTCAATCCCGGACCATTTCACCCACGCACCCAAGCCATTGCCCAAGCCTACGACTGGGGCAAGCAGCTTCATGCCGGTCAACTGCGGATGAGCGGTGAACCTTATTTTGAAACTCATTGCGTCTGGGTGGCTGGATTCATTGATAATCTTGTTAACAACGAAGCCTGGACGATTGCAGCCTTGCTCCATGACAGCGTGGAGGATAAGGGGGAAAGTCTCGAACAAATAAAAAACCGTTTCCCCGGCAAATTGGGCGAGGAAATTGCCTATATCGTGGATGGGGTTACCAAAATCAGCGCACCGCGTGATGGCCGCTCCCGGGAAATGGAAACGCTGCGAAAGATTGCACAATTCCGTGACCCGGGTGTCTTTTTAGTCAAACTGGCAGACAAGAGCCACAACTTATTGACCCTTCAGCACATGCCAACCCATAAACGCGCGCAAAAAGCCAGCGAAGCTATCCGCGCTTATGGAAAACTAGCAGGCATTCTAAATTGCTACCGCTGGCGGCGTTGGATTGAAGATATTGCTTTCCCCTTCGCCGAGCCAGATACCTATCAATTGGTCAAACCGATGATTGATGCCGACCCGCGCCTGGATTTAAATTTCATCAATCCGATGATGGACGAACTGGGAAGGGTGATGGAAAAAGCGGGGTTAGCCGGATCGGTGGAAATCATCGTCAACGGCTATTGGCAATCCTGGCAAAAATTACGCCGCATGGCTCGGTCACGAAAAACCTCGATGAATTCTTTCCAGGATGTCAACGATATCATCAGTTTTCGTCTGGTTTTGGACAGCACCGAAGAAAGCGAATGCTATCATTTGTTGCCGCGTATCAACCGCTTTCTGGGTGCTTATCTCGATCATAACCGATTTGACGACTATATTGCCTGCCCGCAAAACGGATACCGCGCATTGCAGGTAACTGCATGGCTGCCCGATCTGGGCGCAGTTGAAGTAGCAATCACCACTCGCGACATGGAAGGCGAGAATCACTGGGGAGTGATCTATGCGCTCCAACACGGAAAAGACATCAGCGGCTACCGGCCTGTGGAGATCCTCACTCCCACAGGTGGAGCGCGTTTTGTACCAGAAGGTTCCACCGTACTGGATGCTGTTGCCTCTATCCAACAGGAATTTTTACTGGACAAGATCAGTGCTGTAAAAGTCAATGGCTCCTTGGCGCGTCTTTCCGATCGCGTCCATTCTGGTGATATTGTTGAAGTAATTACCGAAGGAACCCGCCAAATTCCGAATGAAAAATGGTTGACCTTCGCGAACAATTCAACAGCACGTCTGCTCCGTTCGGTATTGATTACAGAAGCGCTTAAACAGAGCGCTGAAAAGGGCCGCCAATTGATCAAGCCAGTTCTGGCCAGCCACGGAATCATCGCCTTGGAGGATATCCAATCGTTGGATCCGCTACGATTCGATATTATGTTAGGGCATCTGGCATCTTCCGGTCTTGAAGATTTGTACGCTTCGCTGGGTTCCGGCGCCATTCGCCAGATGGATCTCAGCGAAGCGCTCATCAAAGCCGGCATCACGCAGCAAAACTTGAACTGGAGCACCATTTCGGCTAGCGGAAACAGTTCAACCAACCGCCCGGGGGTGTTGGCTCGAATTGCGTTCCTGGTTTCTCAAGCCGGGGGCAACATCATCCGTTCGGTTAATAACACGCGCCCGGATGGTAGTTTTTCTATGCGTCTGGTGATTAAGAATCTATCCATCCAACAGCGAGAAACGTTGCATCAATCTTTCCTGGAAAGCGGAATTGAATTCGAAACGCTGGAAGTGGTATGACCAGGGTTGCCATTCTTTCCGACACGCACAACCACGTCATCAATTTGATGCGCGCAATTCAAATAATCAAACAACACAAAATTGACACGCTAATCCACTGTGGAGATTTGACCACACTTGATACAGCCGCATTACTCAACGAATTCCGCGTCATCCTGACCTTCGGCAATGGAGACTTCGCCAGCGGAGCAATCCAGGAATATTTGCGTGGGCTTAATAATGGCTCTTTTGCGGGTATGCACTTCGAAAGTGAGCTGAGCGGTCATCGAATTGCTGTTGCCCATGGCCATGTGCCTGGCAAAATAGAGGAATGGATTGGCGAACAACGTTTTGAATACATATTTCATGGTCATTCCCATCTGTGCAGAGATGAACGTAAAGGCATTAGCCGGATCATCAATCCCGGCGCGCTGGGCGGGTTAAAAAAAGGACCACGGACGTTTGGAATCCTGAATTTTGAAAATAGTGAATTGAAAATTTTTCCGGTCGAGTAATTTTATTCCCCGTTTCTAGGCTATAATTCGTTCATGGACTCTCCTGTCACTCCCCTGGTAATTGCAATTGCCGGCGGTTCTGGTTCCGGGAAAACCACCGTCGCCTCGCAGATATTAAAACAAGTCGGCAGCCATCGCATCGCCTACCTGCCTCATGATGCCTACTATCGCGACCTGAAAGATCTGCCGTTACCTCAACGCGAGACAGTCAACTTCGATCACCCGAACTCACTTGAAACATCCTTAATGATCGAGCATATCCGAAAATTAAAGGACTGGCAGGCAATTGAATTGCCTATTTATGATTTCACCACCCACACCCGTACCACCCGGGCGATGAAGATCGAACCGCAGCGAGTCATTTTAGTCGAGGGAATTTTAATCTTCGCGGAGCCGCTGCTGCGCGAATTGTTCGATGTCAAAATTTTCGTGGATACCGATGCTGACTTGCGCTTCATCCGCCGGCTTGAACGCGATATTCACGAACGTGGTCGCACCACCGAGTCCGTTGTGCGTCAATACCTTAACACCGTGCGTCCGATGCACTTGGATTTTGTTGAACCCTCCAAACGCTATGCGGATGTGATCATCCCAGAAGGCGGATTCAACACCGTCGCGCTGGAAATGGTCATATCGCGAATTGAAAACCTGCTTGAAAACAAACAAACTCTTTCCAATGTCTAAAGAGACTCGCTTAAAGGTCACCCGCGCACTTGCCCTGATCTTTGTGTTGTCTCTCACGATTGTTTTGTTTCTCAATCGCGACAGGGTCAGCCAGCTTCAACACCTGGGGTACTTGGGGATTTTCCTCGTATCATTGTTGACAAACGCGACCCTGATTCTGCCCCTGCCAGGGGTGTTAATCACCGCTCTTATGGGTGGAGTGTTTCCCCCCTTTTGGGTCGCCATTGCCGCTGGCAGCGGTGCTGCGTTAGGAGAACTATCCGGCTACATTGCTGGTTTTAGCGGGCAGGGCATTGTGGAACGCACGAAATGGAGTGACCGTTTCGAAGCCTGGATGCGTAAATACGGACCTGTCACCATTGTGGTGCTATCCTTTGTGCCCAATCCTGTTTTTGATGTGGCAGGTATCACTGCCGGGATTCTCAAAATGCCGCTATGGCAATTTCTGCTTTTTTGCTGGATTGGAAAAGTATTGAAAATGCTTTTATTCGCCTACGGCGGCTCTATCATTCTTGACCTGATCCCGTTTTATACCCCCTAATCACGGAGTGCATCATGTCGCGGTACACAGCCATCGATTCGTACCTGGATAATCATCTTGAAGATAGTATCGCCGAATTAAGTCAGTTGTGCGCACAGCCAAGCGTTTCCGCTCAAAACTGGGGATTGGTTGAAACTGCCGAAATGGTATCGGCAATGTTCCGCCAACGGGGCTTTGAAACCACAATAATTCCAACCGCTGGCGCGCCGGTTGTGACTGCTTTCCGAGCCGGTCGAAGCTCAAAAACTATCCTCTTTTATAACCATTACGATGTTCAACCGCCCGAACCGCTCGAATTGTGGAATTCCCCACCTTTCGAACCGACCCGAAAAGACGGAATGCTTTTTGCGCGTGGGGTAAGTGATGATAAAGGGCATCTCGTCAGCCGCCTGTTTGCCATCGATGCGATTCTTGCTGACCAAGCCGGTCTTCCCTGCGGCGTGAAGTTTGTTGTCGAAGGCGAAGAAGAGGTGGGCAGCGTGCATCTCAAAGATTTCATGGAACAAAATGCCGCAAAATTAGCGGCTGACGCCTGTGTGTGGGAATTCGGCGGCGTTGATCACCGGGATATTCCGGTGCAATATTTAGGATTACGCGGTTTATGCTACGTTGAATTGAGCGTGGAAACCGCCAATCAGGATGTGCATTCCGGTTTGGGCGGTTCGATCTTCCCCAATGCTGCCTGGAGATTAACATGGGCGTTAAACACGCTCAAAGGGCAGGACGAAAAAATTAAAATTCCAGGCTTTTATGACAATGTCAAACCGCCTTCTCAGCGCGACCGAACGCTAATGGAACGGCTTCCCGAAACCGCCGACGAGTATCGCAATCGGTATGCGGTCAAATCCTTCCTCAAGGGCTTGACCGGCGGGGTCGAACTGCGCATGGCTGAAAGCCTTGAACCAACCTGCACCATTTGTGGCTTGACCTCCGGCTATCAGGGGCGCGGCTCCAAGACTGTGTTGCCCGCCCGTGCCAGCGCCAAGATTGATTTCCGCCTGGTTCCCGACCAAACCCCCGAAGAGATTTTGCATAAATTACGGCTTCATCTCAACAACCAGGGGTATAGTGACGTTCAAATCGAATTCCTTGGTGGCGAAGCCCCCGCCCGCACCGACCCCGATCACCCATTTGTCCACCTGGTGACCGAAACGGCTAACGAGGTGTACGGGCATCCCATGCAAATCGTTCCAATGAGCGGTGGTTCGGGACCGAATCACCTGTTCATCGAGAAACTGAAAGTTCCAGTGGTGACTGCCGGGGTGGGGCATCCCGGATCGCAAGCGCACGCGCCCAATGAAAATCTGCGCCTGGATTTGTACCTAAAAGGCGCCAAGCATATTGCCCGCATTCTAAACGAGTACGCTGGCGCCGGAAATTCCTGATTCGTCCAAAAACTTAAATTTAACAACCACCCGGTCCCCTACCCGGGCGGATATATGTTGCCGGGCGTTGCCATTGACCACGCAGATACTTAAGTAACCGGAACTGTCGAACATCGCGATTATACTGCCTGGCGGGGAATCGCCAAACGTCTGACTCAAGCCTTCAATTTGCCAACCCCCCAGCTGCACAGCGGTAATTTCCATGCCAGCCAGCAGATCGGCGGAAAGATTGGTGATGATATTCCCAAAAACATCCACCATCTGGACCTGTGCCTCAATGGTATTAGGCATTATAACCGGTTTGTTTATGGTTATGCGCACAGGCGGGATGCTCGTCAGGCTGCCTATTTCCGCCAACGGTACGCCATTTGCCAGGTGCGCAGCGCAAGGCGCAAATATATCCCTGCCGTGAAAGGTCCGACTTACCTCAGGCAACCAGAAGTTCTTTTTATCCAGTTCAGCTACCTCGACCGCCCAGTGATTCGCCTCTGCCTGTTCCAACGGCAAGGTCAACAGTCCATTATCCGGCGCAACAAAAATGTGCTCGCCGATTCGGGCAGCAATAGCTCGCCGTTTAGTGCCCACGCCCGGATCAACCACCGCAATGTGAATACTGCCTGCCGGAAAATAGCGGTAGGTTTGCCCCAGAATCCACGCGCCGTGCTGGATATTCTGCGGCTCGATCCCGTGAGTCAAATCCGCAATTTGAACCTCGGGAGAGATATTCCAGATGACCCCTTTCATTACCCCAACAAAGGCGTCCCGTTCTCCAAAATCAGTCAGAATTGAAATAACCGTCATGGTAGCTTGCTCCCTCCGGTAGCTTAATCCGCGGCGGTTACTTTTTGATGTTTTCTTCTGCCGTTATTATTACTTTTCGCTTCGTGCAAGATTTTTGCAATTCGCCGCTGAAGATACGGCGAAAAGAAGCCAAAGTAGCGTTGCTGCAACTCCGGATTCATCCAATCCTTGCCGGTTATTGTCCTGCGGCAATTTGACGCCCCGCACTGGCACTCAAACTCATCATAATCAGACGAATCGCTCATTGCGTAATCGAAGCACACTTCCTCGCCTATCTCGATATCGCGCATCGCCACCAGCGAAATGGGCGAATCCAATCCGGAATTTGGGTTGCATGAATGGTTGAAGTAATCCGCTGGCTCACCGTGTGTCACCGGGATCAGGTACAAATCCTCATGGATTTGGATGCCATGGGTTTGTCGCTCCACCGGTAAACAGTTCAATTGATCGCCCATAACCACCTGACCGCCCCACATCGAGAGCAATTCACCCGCCGGAACAGACTCGATGGCAAACAAGCCAAATCCACCCTTTTCGGGGCAAGGGCGCAGTTCCAGCTTGGGGGAACAATAGGAAAACGATTGGATCTCCATTTTTCTCCTTCGTAGAAAGGTTTTGAATTAACCTCGCCGGAGATGCCCGGTCTTTGGTTAAATTGCCATGGTTCTTCACCATGAGCCTGTCCCGGGCAGGAACACAACCTGCCCAAAATCCGCCATAACGACCGCCTTACCGCGTTGCATCCAGTGATTTGAAATACGCGGCGCAATGTCGAGGCAAAAAAATTGGCTCCGCATGGCAATCAACCACCGAACGCGGCGCCAAAACTTCCCCCATCCAAATTAACAATTTGTCTAGGGGTTCGTTACAGCATTTTAAGGTGCGTAACGGACAGACGCATGCCCTGCCAGGGCAACTATCGGGTCAGCGCAGACGTTAATTTACCAAACAACCGCCTGCCTGTAACCGGGCAAATGGATAATTGATTATATCTAAAAACTCTCATATTGAAAATGCTTTCAGGAAAGATTGTGCAATTCACACCAGAACAGCGTTGTTTCCCAATTCCGTGTTTTTTTGAAACGTGATCATCGCATTTTGCGTATATCCTTCAAAGGATTAAACATGGATACTCGACCCGGATGTCTCTCAGGTTTGCTTAAGTTGTTTTTATTGGACCGCTTGTTTGGATGGTTGCAAGCCAAAATTGGATTCGGCAGCGGGTCTTGTTTGGGTTGCGGATGCGGATCCCTTCTTTTCATCGTATTTATTCTGCTGGTGCTATCGGTCATCACCGGCACCGATTGGCTGCGGATCGGTTTCTAACCCGCCATCCGCGCCTCGCATCTCAGACAGCCAGGTGGAAACTTGTCCGCCTGGCTGTCTACTTTTGGGTGTGCGCCGGAAAAATCTCCCGGTATTCAACCTCAGCCGGGAAATTTTATTAAGCAGGATTGGAGTACAATCAATCCAGGTATCAACAAAGCCACCGATGGGATTCGAACCCATGACCTGACGTTTACGAAACGCCTGCTCTGCCAGCTGAGCTACGGTGGCGCGGTTCGGATTATACCAGCACCCCATATTTTCAGGCAAGGAAATCCATTTTCTATGAACATCGCCATGTTATCCTTCCATACCTGTCCGCTGGCAACCCTGGGCGGAAAAGATACCGGGGGGATGAATGTATACGTAGCGGAACTCACCCGCCACCTGGGTCAACTTGGCATCCGTGTTGATGTTTTCACCCGCTCGCAGGACGAGCATGTTCCCCACGTTTTGCACAATCTGGGCTATTTTAACCGCGTTGTACACATCCCGGCGGGACCCGAAGTTCCGCTGCCTAAACGTGATCTTGCTGCTTACATACCGGAATTTGTCGAAGGCATCATCCAGTTCGCTTCACAGAAGAACATTCACTACGACCTGATCCACAGTCATTATTGGTTATCCGGGATCGCAGCTGAAAATTTAAAATCGCGCTGGTTTGTGCCGGTTATCCATATGTTTCACACCCTGGTGATGATGAAAAATCGGGTTGCCCGCTCGCCAGAAGAACAGGAGGGCGATTACCGCTTGAAGGGAGAAAAACGCATTCTTCAGATCGCCGATCGAATCGTCGTCGCCACGCCAGCCGAACAATCCCAACTTGAATTTCTCTATAAAGCCAGTTCGAAGAAACTGCGCGTTATCCCGCCTGGTGTTGATCTAAGCCATTTTTACCCCATTCCGCAAGATGAAGCCCGCGAGGTGATTGGCGTACCGCTCACAAACCAGATGATCCTTTTCGTTGGCCGGATAGAACCATTGAAAGGATTGGAAACGCTGCTTCGCGCCCTGGCATACATGCAAAAAACCTCTGCGATGACGCGCATTCCGCACTCGCTGGTCATCGTCGGCGGCAACCCGGAAGAAACCCCGCTGGTTGTCAACGCCGAAATGGCGCGCCTGCAAACCCTGGTACGTGAACTGGACATCCGCGACCTGGTGCTGTTTCTTGGCAAAAAAGATCAGCAAACGCTCCCTTACTATTACTCCGCTGCCGATGTGGTTGTCGTGCCTTCGCACTACGAATCATTTGGAATGGTCGCCCTGGAAGCCATGGCTTGTGGAACTCCCGTCGTAGCGTCGCAGGTTGGCGGGTTAGGTTTTCTCATTCGCGATGGCGTAACAGGTTATGCCATACCCGATGGCGAGCCCGAGTTGCTCGGCAACCGCTTAATGGAATTGATCCTCAATCCTGACCTGCGCAAGCAATTAGGCAGTCAAGCCAGCCAGTTGGCGCAGGATTATTCCTGGGAACGCATTGCAAAGGAAATAATCCAATTGTATAAAGATATCCTTCAGCCGCAGGTTGCGGTAAACCGCCAGCCACCGCGAAATTTTGAAGCAATTTAAACTGGTTTTATAGCGGCATCTGAAAATAGACGATCATTAAAATAAGCGCGCAAAACCAAACCCCTAACGCCGTCCACAGGTGGTGAATCCGGCTCTCTGCCCGCAGCAGCATCCACAACAAGAAAAACACCGACCCGGATAGGGCGATAAAACCCGTCAGAAAATACGTCCACTGGAACACCTCAAAACCTGGGGCAAATTGCATTTGCATCCCGACCCAAAAGCGCAGCGCCCAGTTGACCAGGAAAACCAGCACGAAAAATTTCAACCCCAATGGGAAAATCGTTTTCCACAAGGTCGCTGTTACCAGCGCCGCCAGCAGCAACAAGACCACCCCTACCTCTGGAGTGATCTTAATATCTCCCATCTTTTCGGCAGTGTTAACCGCATACCATAACAACAGTCCTGCAATCATTCCATACCAGGCGCGAGTGATCTCGTTAAATTTTAATTGCACACAGCGACCCAGCGTATACACGCCCGCCGCCAGGACAATCAGATTATAGATTAATAAGCCTGGCGACCTGAATAAAATCTGAATTGGGGTATACAGCAACGCAAACAGCATGGTCAGCAGAAGCATAACCAGGCTGGGTAGAATTCCGTCATATAGTTTCCGATTCCATACCTGCGCGCCAAACCAATTCTGTTCGAATAGCTGCCGCCAGGCAGTAAATTTTCCCTGTTTTCTGTCCACCAACAGGTTCGCCCTGGTATCCCGCAGCCACCTCGCTTCGAGATCAACTGACTTTTGTTGTCGCTCAACAAGATTCGGATTGTCGTTCCGTTGTGCCGATTGATTAATCAAACCTATTCTCTTCATCATTTTGGTTTTCCCACTTAGACTAAAAAACACCCAGAGCAAAATCAACTCTGTATTTATCCTAATCCATTCATGGGGTTGATTGCAAGATAACAAACTTACAGATAGTTTTCAGTTTGTAAATAGTATTTTATTTGTTTTTTCGCTCGGTGATTAACACTGCCAGTTGTTCCAGGGTATCAAACGTTTGGGAATTGAGTTCCGTATCTTCGATCCGAACCCCAAACTCGTCTTCCACCAACATAGCCAGATCAACCAGACTAAACGAATCGATCAGACCGCTGGAAATCAATGCCTCGTCAGCGCGAAGCGATTTCGTTCCATTCTTAAGAATGTCTTGCGCAATTTTTTTGGCTAAAACGCGGATGATTTCGTCCAACTACAACTCCTCGCTGTTGATAAGACTGCCAACCCGGTTCATTTTGCTGGCGGATTATCCAAACGCAGCCCATAACCACGCACGGTGACAAGGTACAAATGGTTTGCATCCAACGTTGCCAGGCGGTCACGCAAACGCCGCACCAGAGCATCCAGCGCTTGTTCCGACACCCCGACTGCTTCTTTGTCACCCCAAACCGCCATGACCAGGTCTTGACGCGACACGACATTGCCCTGACTATCGTACAATGCTTCCAGCAGGCGAAACTGCGGCACTGATAAGGGGGGGAGCACTTCCTGATGATTAACCCAAACCCGCCGCGAAAGCTTATCCAGAACCAGGCGGAATACATCAGGTTCTATTGGGTTGACTTCCAGCGGCTGCAGGTCAGCGTCCAACGGTACCGTCGAATCCGAACTCAGGTAGACAAAATATTGCACCAGCGCAATCTGGACAACGTCTCCATCTTGCAAGGTGACCGGCTCTTCAATGCGTTTCCCGTTTCGGTATGTGCCATTTTTACTTGACAGATCATGCAATATTGTCTGTTCGGAAAATACTTCAAATCGGGCATGGTAACGGGAGACTTGCCTGTCAGGAATAACCACATGGCAGTCATCGTCTCGCCCAATGATCATCCCATCGCTTACTATCCAGCGCTGCCCGTTCAGCGGTCCTGTCTGCGCGATGAGGATTGGAAGATCTTCATTGTAGAGATTCATACAACCGCTCCAGCCAGGCAAAAAATATAAAATAAATACCACACCTGTACGGTATAATATATCAAAGAATTCCAGGTTTGTGTGCAAGTGAATCTGGCGAACTGATCTCGCGCCGAAATATATCAGTGTGCCAGCAGTCCAATCCACATCAGGTTAGTATATGCCGTTACCCCTAAAATCCGGGGATGTATTGCGCGGTCGCTATCGCATTGCCCGCATCATCGGTCAGGGCGGTATGGGGTCCATTTACCTCGCCGACGATCTGCGTCTGGAAGGCCGCCAGTGCGCCCTCAAAGAAGTCGAGCACGACCGGACTCTTCCCGTTGAATTGGTGCAAGAAGCAAGAGAACAATTCCTGCGGGAGGCTACCGTTCTGGCGCGGCTCGATCATCCCAATTTGCCTAAAGTGTCCGATTTCTTTTCAACGGGCAGCCGTGATTACCTGGTGATGGACTACATTCCCGGTAGGGACCTGCGCACCCTGATGCTTGAAGCGCGTCAGGAGAACCTCTTTTTGAGTGAATCCGAGGTGCTCAACTGGGCAGACCAGCTCGCCAGTGCTTTGATCTATTTGCACAACCAGGATACCCCTATCCTGCACCGTGACATCAAACCTTCCAACTTGAAGGTAACCCCCACCGGCTTACTTAAACTGGTCGATTTTGGTCTGGTAAAACTACTTGCGCCCGGTGAGGTAACGATCACCGTCCTTCAAGGGCAGGGAACCGCATTATACACGCCTCTGGAGCAATACGGTGGTGATAGCGGGCATACCGATGTGCGCAGCGATATTTACGCTTTTGGCGCCACCCTGTACCATTTGCTAACCAACGAGCCGCCAGCTGATGCCCGTGAGCGTTTCCTGAATTCTGGCGCAATGATTCCACCGCGCCAAATCAATCCGGATATTTCCGTCCGCACCGAGCGCTGCATTCTATGGGCAATGGGTTTGCACCCGGACGAACGTCCCGAATCGGTCGAAGCCTTCCGCAAGAGCCTGATAGGCGACCGCCCAACCATCCCCCTCTCTTTGGTGGATCGCGCCTCGCCATGGAGCTTCATCCAATACCCATTAGAAAAAATGCTGATTGCAGCCACCATCACACTTATTCTGTTGAGCCTGCTGATCACCTTGATTCGCTAGCTTCGCCGAAGTGGTTTTTTTCTCCTCTGCAGGCGCGCCTGCCAGATCCAGCCCGCCAGCCAGCCCGTGAGCACGCCTACCAGACTGACAACGACCACACCCCACTTGCCGGCTGTGTACAGCGCATTGATCGGCACAAACCAGCCACTCGCCAAAATGTTATAGGCGACCAATCCGCCAAGGATTGCCATCAACCCCCAGCGAAAACCCCACCGCAAAGAAATCCGCCGTTCGCCAATCCATACAATACCCGCCCCGGCACTTAAGGTGATTATCATCATCAACAGCCAATCGGATATATGGAAACTGACCGTTGCCTCGGCAGCTTCTTCGATTTCCGGTGTGGGATACAAGGTAGGCGTAGGTGATGGCGTGACCGTCGCGGTTGGTTCTGGCGTCGGCACAACCGTAGAAATATTGGTTTGTCCGTTGGCAGCATTGATACTGATAATCTGCGAGGTAACCGCTGGTTCGCTGATCACCCGCACATCAATATTGGACAACGCAGAAATTCGGTAACTCATGCGGGCTATGCCGCCATCTGTAACCGTCTCGACCTGCTGGGTCGCGCCGGTTTCGCCCAGCACCGTGATGATGAACCGCGCTACTGTTCCATTGGGTACCGGGTTTCCATTATGGTCAATAATGACCCCAGTGCGAAACGGTACCATATCGCCAATTCGGAATTCCGGCGTGGCTGTTGGCTGTGGGGTATTCGTTCCATCACCGGGTTCTGGTTCGGGATAATCAAAATACAAGGGAATAATCTGGTCAGGATCGGGTGAGGTAATCCGGATAATATCATACCCCACCCCCGGAATGGAGACCGGCGAAGCGCCATTGGCAGTTTGCTCCTGGAACAACAAGCGGGCAGCCGTGTCAATGTATGCGGGCGTTTTGCTGAATAACCCGTAATAGGCAGTTAATTTTGCAATGTCGGTCGCATCCAGATAATATGGTGCGCCGAGCGCAAACACAATAACGCGCTTATTTCGCAACAATTCGGGTTTTTCCGATAACAATCGCTTAAGCGCCCGGGATTCCGGGCGATTGGAAGTTTCGTCGGAAATCACAAACACAACCCACTCTGCTTCGGCAAGGTTGACGCCAACTGCTGCCAGACCTTCCGGGCTGTTAAGAAAGGTATTCAAGTCAAGGAAGGTATAGGATGATAGATAACCTTGAATAATTGACCCCCCGGCAGCAGGTCCGTAAAGACGAATCACTGCATTTTTCAAAGAATCCACGGATAGGATTGCCTGATCCGGACAGGTGCTGCACTGGCGGGCATTGACCACATCCGTAAAGAAGACGATTTGGTCTCGGTTTTCCGGTGGACGCGGGATGCTGATGTTCAATTCCGCTGGAGAAGGGCTTAACAAGGTTGCCGATTGACGAGCCACTTCCAGAACAACCGATTGCGACCTGCCAACTTCGTTCAAAAGAGACGCCGCCGGAATAACCCGGTCAATATGAAAATCGCCGTACAATTTCAACTTCAAAGTAAGAATGCGCCTCACGGATTGGTCCACTCGTTCAGCAAAGGCTGTATCTTCACGGTATTTTTGGGAAAATGATTCCAGAACGCGCACCATGCTGGTGAACGCATCCGCGTCTGCCGGTTCGACGAAATTATTCAGGTAGAGCAGGTCATTGCCTGCCAGGAATGCATTTCTCGCCACGCTCCGCCCGTCGAATGTCTGCCCGGAAGGATCGTAAAAGCGACGAACCGCATTGCTGCCCAAATTATCCGAGATGATAATACCTCCGCCTTGATACCAGGAGGCAATTGGTTCAATGGTTAACACCTGGCGCATCGCCTCGCCATCCAGGCTGACCGGCGGTGTAATCTCGCGGATGTTCTCCTGCAAACCTTGATAGCGGATATGCGAAACAAGCACGCCATCAATTTGTGATTTGGTTTCCGGGTCAGCGGTCATGGTGGCAAAGAAAGGTGCAAGTTCAACTTGCTTAAGACCGTCCAGCGATTTTCTAACCGTCGCCACTTCTTCTTCCGGCATCCGGTCTGAGGCTCCGCGGCCGGGGAAATGCTTGGCAATCACTGCCATTTGGTCGCGGCTGCCCAGGTGCAGCCCACGCACGTACGCCTTACCCATCTCCCCCACCCAAAACGGATCGCCACCGAAGGCGCGGGTCCCCAGTTTTGTTCCAGCATCGCTGACCACTTCCAACACATCCAACGACGGACCAAAATACAGGTTGAAACCGATGGCACGCAATTCGCGCCCCATTACGGTCCCAACGGCTTCCGCCAGATTTGGTTGCCAGGTAGCGCCAATTGCCATCAAACTGGGCAGGGAGGTCATCCCATTGAGGATTTGGTCGTTTGGATACAGGTCGCCTTCCTGAGATATTCCAATGAACAGCGGCACATACGGACTTGAGACGCTGCCCTCGGCGGAGGTTATTGTGGTTTGGGCGTTCTCCCAGACCTGGTTTTGAAGCGCGCGGATCATCTCTGCCGCCTTTGGCACGGTATTCCCGGCAACATCAAAATTATCATTATCCGCGCGTAAAACGATTCCACCAACGCGGTACGTGGTAATTAAATTGTAGATTTGCGAATCCCGCCCGACGTCAGTCCCATTGAACGTGACCAGGAACAATTGACCCACCTTCTGCTCGGGCGTCATTTGTGCCATGATCCGATTCACTTGCTGCGCCAGGTCGTCACTCTGTGGATGTCTGGCTGCCTGTGCCGGCTGGACGCCGAGCAGACTGACCGTCTGCATCAGCATAACCGAGATCATCAAGATCAAGCGGATAAATAAACGTGCAATTCTTCGAGCGATCATATCATCGTCCGTTACGAATTTGGTGCGCCAGCAAGGGATCATCCGTGAAGATGCCATCCACCCCATCGCGGAAAAGGCGGCGCATATCTTGCGGGTCATTAACTGTCCAAACATGTACCCTGCGCCGGCGCTTGTGTTCGCGCGTGATCAATGCCGGGCTGGCATCCCTCAGGTGGGGATGCAAAACATGCCGGGCAATCCGTAATCCCAACCAGGATCGCATCAGCATTCCAGTTACCCCCGGCAGCGCCAGGATCGCCAATGGGCACTGCGGCAGAACGCGCGCCACCCGCCTTAAATTGTTCGGGTGAAAGGAGGAAAATAATACCCGCGCTTCTAAATGGAATTTTTTCACCAGCGCGGCGGCTTTCTCAGGAAGCGCGTCGCGTGGCGAAGCGTAATTGGTCAATTCGATATTAATAAAGACCTGGTTTCCAAACTCTGCCAGCACTTGTTCCAGCGTCGGTACCGGTTCGCCTTTAAATTGCGCCGAAAAATGGCTGCCAGCATCCAATCCTTGCAGTTCCACAGCGTTGAAGGAACTCACTTTCCCGCTGGCGTTGGTAGTGCGGTCAACGGTTTGGTCATGGATGACCATCACTTCTCCATCCGCGCTCAACTTGGCATCCAGCTCGATTGCATCTGCTTGATGTTGCACTGCGAGCCGAAAAGCGGATAAAGTATTTTCCGGCGCGTGCGCAGATGCCCCGCGGTGCGCAAAGATAACCGGTTGAGGGATATCCAATAAAGCACTCATAATTCCACGAAATAGGAAAGCACCGCCCGGTCAATCATCTCGCGCGAAAGTTCCGGCTCCTTGCCAAGATAACGAGAAATATCCAATATCTGATCGCACAAATCGCGCGGATGCGAGGCGCGTAGTTTTCGGTTCGTCTTGATGTAATATTCCTGAAGCAGGTACGCCAGCCCTTGATCGCTGTACGTAATTCCTTTCTGGGTTGCTACTCGATTGAAGATTTCGCGGTACTCTTCATAGGTCGGATCAGGAATTTCGATTTTATGGCGCAGGCGGCGTAAAAATGCCTCATCAACGAGTTCTTTGGGTGGCAGATTGGTTGAAAAAATTACCAGAACATCGAAAGGCACTTCAAACTTGCGCCCGGTGTGCAGGCTCATGTAATCAATGCGGTTTTCCAGCGGAACAATCCACCGGTTTAGCAAATCACGCGGGCGAACTTGTTGGCGCCCAAAATCGTCAATCAGCAAAATCCCGCCATTGGCTTTAACCTGAAAAGGTGCTTCGTAATATTTTAGAGTATCGTCGAAAACCAAATCCAAGCCCGCCAGGGTTAATTCACCACCGGTGACAATAAACGGTCTGCGCACCTGCACCCAGCGCGGATCGCGCCGCGCCCCGCTTCGCAACGTTCCCGTACTTTGAACAGCAGAGTCTTCTTCATTGACCAATTGATGGTTAACCGAATCGTATAATTTGATCACCTGCCCATCAACGTAGATCGCATAAGGGATGAACATCTTTTGCGCCTGGACAAGGTTGCCGATGGTTCTGGCTACGGTTGTCTTGCCGTTGCCGGGTGGTCCGTACAAAAAGATCGAGGTGCCCGAGTTTACCGCAGGACCCAGCCGTTGATACGTCACTTCGGAAAGGACGACATGCGAGAGCACCTGGCGCATCACCCGGTTGGTAACCTGCAAACGCGCGCGGCTCTGCCGGCGGATCGAGTCATTGTATACATCCAACGGCACAGGCGCAGGTCCGGCATATTGACTGCGATCCAAGGCTTCACGGGCACGGGCAATTCCCGCCCCGGTAACAGCGTAAACATACGCGCCTTCGCCCAGCCCCATTTGGGAGGAGCGCACTTCAACCGATTTTTCCCGCTTGAGCGCATCCAAAATTTGATCCAGCACACCGGTAAAGGGCAGCGCGATTTCTTCTGCCAGTTTGAATCCGCTCATGTAACCCTGGAAGTAAAAGATTTTCAAAACCAGGTCCTGCAACCACAGTTGAGATAAACCCGTATCTTCAATGGTGTTAACGGGAGGTGGAGAAAATGAACCGGTTGGTGTAGCTGCCGACGCCGGAGAAGGCGAGCGAGTAGATTGAGCCATACTACATTTCCATCCGTGGGTGTTGAAATTTATTTGAAGACATTAACTTGATCGTAGGTTGTTTAAACTTAACGATTTTCCAATTCAAATTATAGCATGTCATTCCTTGTTAGAAAGCCCGCCTTACCGTATAATTTGAACTATGAATATTTCCGTAATCATCCCCGTGTACAATGAACATAAAACCATCCACGAAATCATCCACCGGGTAAAAGCAACCGGATTGATCCACGAGATCCTGGTTGTTGATGACGGCTCCAAGGACGGAACTCGCGATATTCTCAGCGCTTTGCAAGCCCAGGGGGAAATACGCACCATTTTCCATGAGGTCAACATGGGCAAAGGCGCCGCGGTTCGCACCGGAATCAAGAATGCGACCGGCGACGTGATCATAATTCAAGATGCCGACCTGGAATATGATCCGCGTGAGTACCCTAACCTGTTGCGACCAATCCAGGACGGCATCGCGGATGTGGTGTACGGCTCGCGCTTTTTGGGAGCAGCTCGCCGCCCAATCCTGTTTTGGAACATGGTTGCCAACAAACTGCTCACTTCGCTGACCAATATCCTTTACAACAATATCCTCAGCGATATGGAGACCGGATACAAAGTCTTCCGGCGCGCCCTGATCCAGGATATTCCCTTGCATGCGCGCCGGTTCGAATTTGAGCCCGAATTTACCGCAAAAATTTTAAAGCGCAAGATCCGTATTTACGAAGTGCCCATCACCTTCAATCCGCGCGATTATTCCGAAGGCAAAAAAATCAAACTGTGGGACGCTTTCGAAGCGCTTTGGGCGCTTCTCAAGTACCGCTTCGTTGATTAATCAGCCAACGCCTTTTTCGCCGGCTGGCTTTATATCCAAAATGTTTAACTGTAACGATGTAACACCGTTGTAGGTGTTTCGTTCAAAGCGGTAGAGGATATCCACCTCTTGTGGCAAGTGGTTTCCATTTGCCATCCAATGCCCCTGCCGAAACGCCACAGCATCAAAGGTAATCCGTCTGTCGGTAAGCGTCAGTCGCAGATGCTTGCCTTCACTGAGCTGCCGCGCCCGAGCCACTTTTACGCCGCGCGAGACGAATGCCACTTCCGGGTTAGCCATGCCGGTTGGCTCCAGCTGATCCAGGTAGTTCAAAAAAACCGGATGCAGTTCGCTCAACGGGATTTCAACATCTGCGCGCAGCACCGGTTGCAGCAACTGGTCTCCTAATTGCTCATGAGCAATACGCGCCAATCTTTCTACAAGTTCGGGCAGGTTGCGCTTCTGAATGGTGAAGCCCGCCGCCAGCGCATGCCCACCGTGATGCTCCATCAAGTCCGCGCAGGCATCCAACGCGCGGGTAATATGGAATTCCGGAATACTGCGGCAGGATGCCCGCACCGATTCGTCATGGATCCAGCCCACCACTGCTGGCCGGTAATAACTCTCCGCTAATTTTCCCGCCACCAACCCGACCACCCCGGGGTTAAAGCCTTCATGAAAGGCAAACAGAATTTCCTCTAACTGTTCTTTAAGGATTATTGCTTCCGCTTCCGCCTGCATCTGTTGAGTCAGTTTTTGTCGTTCACGGTTTTGGTCATCCAGCTGCTGAGCCAGCAAGCCGGTGCGCTGAACATCCTTTTCAACCAGTAAATGGTACGCAGCCAGCGCAGATTCCAACCGCCCGGCAGCGTTCAAACGCGGCGCCAGCCCAAACCCGATATCCGCTGTCTTAACACGGTTCAAGTCTATCCCGGCTGCCCGCGCCAGCGAAACCAACCCCTGCCGCCGTCCCTGACGCAGCACTTGCAGTCCGGTATGAACCAGCAGGCGGTTTTCACCTACCAGCGGCATGATATCCGCAACAGTACCCAGCGCAACCAGGTCCAGCCAGCCTTCCAGCCAGCCCTCAGTCTGCGGGCGGCGCTGATGTAATGCTTGGGCAATTTTGAACGCCACGCCTACGCCTGCAAGATTCTTTTCAGGATATACATCCCCGGGCAGCTTCGGGCAGATAACTGCCCACGCATTCGGGATTTGATCCAACGGGTGATGATGATCACTGATAATCAGGTCTAGCCCAAGCCGCCGGGCATGTTCGGCTTCCGCGAGTGAACGGATCCCGCAATCCACGGTGAGCACTATTTTTACGCCTTGTTCCGCCAGCGAATTGAGCGCGTCCAGGTTCAGCCCGTATCCTTCTTCGAAGCGGTTCGGAATATACGCGAATACAGAGGCGCCTAAACTCTCCAAAACCTCCACAAGCAAGGCTGTGGCTGTCACACCATCCACGTCATAATCGCCGTATACCGCGATCAATTCGCCGCGATCAATGGCGCTCCATAACCGCTCGGTCGTATCTGCCATGTTCATTAATGCCATCGGGTCATGGAAACGGCAATCTGCCGCAAAAAACTGGCGGGCTGCCTCGCAATCAGTTATGCCGCGATTGTAAAGCACCTGCCGGAAAAACGGCGGGTAGTCACTTAATGCGCTTTCGATGGTGGGCGATATTTTTTCCGCTATTATCCAGCGTTTCGAGGCAGGTTTTTGCATTACATCATCTCGTTGGGCGGTTCACTGTCATAATAATAGCGCGGCAGGCGTTCCGCCATGCCACACACCACCTCGTAATTCACCGTATTCCAGGTTTTGGCAACATCCTCAGTCGTGCGCACCTGATCTCCCTGCCTGCCAATTAAAACAGCAATATCACCCAACTTTGCTTCCGGTGCATTTTTTAGCGAAACCATCATTTGATCCATGCACACCGATCCAACCTGGCAGGTTTGCTGACCGCGTATCAAGGCGATATTCCCAAAAACCCGCCGGAAACCATCCGCATAACCGACCGCCAGGGTGCCGATCTGTTCAAATTCGCTGGTGAAATATCGGAAATTGTAGCCCACTCCTGTTCCCGGAGGCAGCAACCGCGTTGCGGTCAGGCGTGTTTTTAGCGTCAATGCCGGGCGAAATGAATCCGGCAACAGGGTTTCATTGGAGGGATGCAGCCCATACAGCGCTATTCCGCAGCGCGCCATATCATAGTGCGCGGCAGGAAAATTAAACACGGCTGATGAATTGGATGCGTGAACCAGCTCCGGTTTGTTGTTACTGGCTGCCAGACTGGTCAGCACCTGGTTGAATAGTTGAATTTGGCGCGGGGTTGTATCCTGCGCGCGCTCATCCGCACGGGCAAAATGGGTGAAAATGCCCTCCACTTCAATGCCCTTCTGGAATTTCAACCAGCGAACAAATTCAACGGTTTCCTCGGGCGAAATACCCAACCGGTTCATTCCGGTGTTGACCTTGACATGCACTTTTAAGTTCAACCCGTGACGGCTAACCTCGTGTGAATATTTTTCCGCAGTCTCCCGGTCGAACACTGCCAGGCGAATGTCGTCCCTGGCGGCTTCGGCTGCCTTTTCTGGAACGGTATAACCCATTACAAGCGTCGGATTGAAAACCTGGTTAAGGCGAAGCTGAACGGCTTCTTCCTCCCTTGCCACCGCCAGCCATTCCCCGCCGGCTCTCGACACCGCCTGGGCAACCGGTGCCAGTCCGTGCCCATAAGCATTGGCTTTGACCACCGCCACGATGCGTGTCTGTGAGATGCGCCTTAACTCGCGATAATTGTTTTGAATCGCCCCCAGGTCAATCTCCAGCCAGGTAGTGTGTCCTTGGTCAACCATGCGCACAAGTATAACAACACAAAACCACTTTGCGCAAGCCGAATACACGGAGGTTCTCCTTTTTCGAGAATTCGGCTATAATCCCCTGAACCCTCTACCGGAAACAGTTATTCACAATGTCTGATCGTTTTTTTACATTCGAAATCACCGCCAGAGACGGCGATGCTCGCGCTGGCGTCTTTTACACCCCTCATGGCAGTCTGCAGACTCCGCTGTTTGCTCCGGTCGGCACCCAGGCAACCGTAAAAGCAGTCACTCCGGCTCAATTGCTGGAAGCCGGCGCCAGCCTGTTGCTCGCAAATACGTACCATCTTTACCTGCGTCCTGGCGCCGAGTTGGTGGCGGAATTGGGCGGCTTGCACGACTTCATGCAATGGCAACATCCCATCCTGACTGATTCGGGCGGTTTTCAAGTTTTCTCGCTGGCAGGGATACGCAAGATTGACGCGGACGGGGTGACCTTCAAAAGTCACATAGATGGTTCCACCCATCGTCTCAATCCAGAAACCGTAATCCGCATCCAGGAACAATTAGGCGCAGATATCATCATGGCTTTCGACGAGTGCGCTCCACCTTACGACCGAACCTACACCGAAAGCGCCATGCGGCGCACCCACCAGTGGGCAGAGCGCTGTCTGAGAGCCCATACCCGCACTGACCAGGCATTGTTTGGCATCGTTCAGGGTGGCATTTTTCCCGATCTGCGCGAACAGTCTGCGCGCTTCATTTCTTCATTGAATTTTCCCGGTCACGCCATTGGCGGTCTTTCGGTCGGAGAGACAAAGCAGGAAATGTACCAGACCGTCGAGCAGGTCAATGCGGCATTACCTGAAGACAAACCCCGTTACCTGATGGGAGTAGGTTCACCTGAAGATCTAATCCACTGCATCCGCCGCGGGACCGATATCTTTGATTGCGTTTTACCCACCCGCCTGGCTCGCCACCAGGCAGCAATGACCCGCCAGGGGCGAATCAACTTAATGAATGCCGTCCACGCCCGCGATCCGCGCCCAATTGACGAACATTGCCATTGTTACACATGCCGCAATTTCAGCCGCGCTTACCTGCGCCATTTAATCGTTGCACGGGAGATGCTGGTCGCCACCTTAATTTCGATCCACAACATCGCGACTCTCACCAGCCTGGTTGCGGATGCCAGACAGGCAATTCTCAAGGGTTGTTTCGACGCCTTTGCCGATAGTTTTTTAAGCCTTTATCCTGAGAAAATTAAAGTCAACCAATGAACTTCCTACAAGCCGTTATTTTAGGAATTGTGCAGGGAATTACCGAATTTCTTCCCATTTCCAGTTCTGCGCATCTGGTCATCACCCCGCTGATTTTTAACTGGCAAATCCCGGAAGAACAAATCTTCCCTTTTGATGTCCTGGTTCAGGTTGGGACTCTCGCCGCCGTGATTATTTATTTCTTTAAAGACTTGCTGAAAATCATTGCGGCGATTTTCAGCGGGTTGAAAGCCCGCGCCCCATTTACTGATCCGGATGCCCGCCTGGGTTGGTTGATCGTCCTGGCTTCCATTCCGGCAGGTTTGGCGGGTTTACTGCTTAAGGACACCGTTGAAGGCGCCTTTAAAAACCCATTGGCGGTAGCCGGTTTTCTGGTTATCACCGCCTTATGGTTGTATGGCGCCGAGCGCTACAGCAAGCGCAGCCGTGAATTATCCTCCATTGGCTGGCTGGATGCCGTCATCATCGGATTCGCGCAGGTTTTGGCACTTTTTCCTGGAATTTCCCGCTCAGGCGCCACCATTTCCGCTGGGATGACCCGCCACCTGGATCGTCCCGCTGCCGCCCGCTTTTCATTTCTGATGACAATCCCGATCATGAGCGCCGCCGGATTAATCGGCGTGCTCGATTTGCTCACCACCCCTGACCTGGCAGCCTTTTTGCCGATCCTGATCACCGGCGTATTGACCGCCGCATTGGTTGGATTTGCTTCCATCCACTGGCTGTTAAAATTTTTAGCCCGCAGCCCGCTAACGCCGTTTTCAATTTACTGTCTGGCAGCCGCTGCGCTTACCATCGTGGTCTATTATGTTCGCTAAACGCATCCTGTTCGGGTTATTTTTGTTTCTCACGGCTTCCTGCGCGCCTCAGCCGATGGCAGCAGTCACCGAGACCACCCCGCCGCTGGTAAACATCCACCTGGATCCAGCCCTGGATTGGCTGCGCCCGAATATTCAGTCGTGCAGCCGGCAATTCAGCGAACGCCTGTGGGATATCCAAGCAAAGCAACCGTCCGCGGATTTTGATATTCAGGGGGATATCTTCCTGCAATGGAGGTCGGTTGCGCCGGATAATTTTGAGGTTTTTATCCTTGGCAACGACGAGTTAATGATTGTCACTCACCCGGACAATCCCTTATCAGAAATACCTCTCGATGTTCTCAGAAGCGTTTTCCGCGGGGATATCCAATCCTGGGAAGAGGTGGATCCCGCCCTGGCAGCCAATGATATCCAATTGGTGATTTATCCGGAATCCAACCCGATACAAGAATTTTTCACCCAAACCGTGCTGGAAAACCAGGGTAATTTCCCCGCCATCGCTCAACTGGCTCCGCACCCGGCTGCCATGCTCAACGCAATTTCACAAGATACCGCCTCAATTGGTCTCTTGCCGGCACGCTGGGTGGATAACCAGGTAAAACCTCTTGGAATCTCTGGGTTAACAGAAGAGCTGTCCCAGCCCATCCTTGCTGTTGTCATGCACCCGCCGGATGACGTGTCCAATGCCTGGCTGGCATGTCTTCAAACGCGCATATCCCCCTGAGCCAGCGCCTGAAAATTAACTGCGACAAGAGAAGCCCGCCTTCACCAATTCGGGCTGGCAAATTGCGCGCTAAAACGACCTTCTGCACGCAATCAAGCGGGCAGGAAGAAGCGAACCCTCTGTCCTGCCCGTCTTGTAATCAACCACCCTCTAATGGTGGAGTGTCCATCGCCTGTTTTTCAATAACCTGCTTGCTTCAAGCCAGTTCCAGAAAACGTTCGATTTCCCAGTCGGTCACGTGGATGCGAAACTCATCCCATTCCGCCATTTTTGCGCGGTTGAACGCATCGTATAGCATTGGCGCAAACGCGCTTTTGACCACCTCATCCTGCGCCAGTTCGTTTAACGCCTCCAACAGCGAGCCAGGCAGTTCGGACACGCCTTTTTCAAGCCGCTCCTCCTTGTTCAACTCATACACGTTGATATTATTGAGCGGGGCGGGTGGGGCCATCTTTCGGTCAACCCCATCCAGCGCGGCGACCAGCATTGCGTTGAACGCCAGGTATGGGTTGCAGGACGGATCCGGACAGCGCAATTCAGCCCGGGTGGCTTTGTCCATCCCAGGAGTGTAGCGTGGGATGCGGATCAAAGCTGAACGGTTGATTTGCGCCCAACCAACATAGGCAGGGGCTTCGTATCCGGGCACCAGGCGCTTGTAAGAGTTCACGGATGGCGCCACAACCGCAGAAAGAGCACGGGCATGCGCCAGTTGCCCAGCGATAAAGCCATACGCAATTGGCGATAAATGAAATGCGTCTTCCGCATGGAAGAACAGGTTGTTGCCTTTACTGTCGAACAGCGACTGGTGGCAGTGCATGCCCGATCCATTGATGCCAAAAATAGGTTTTGGCATAAAGGATGCCACCAGCCCATGCCGGGCAGCAATTGCCTTCACTGTGTATTTCAGAGTGACGACATTATCCGCCGCTCGCAGAGCATCTGCAAAACGAAAATCAATTTCGTGCTGCCCGAGCGCCACTTCGTGGTGTCCCACCTCGATTTCCAAGCCCATCGATTCGAGGGCTTCCATCAGTTCGGTGCGTACCCGCACGGCTTCGTCATTGGGAGAGAAGTCGAAATATCCGCCCACATCATGCGGAACCGGGCGAATCCATTCACTCCCATTGCGGCGGAAAAGGAAGAACTCAGGCTCAGGTCCAACGTTGTAAATCCACCCGCGTTCTTTTTTCAATTTCTCCAATGCGCGTTTCAAACTGCCGCGCGGGTCTCCGGAAAATGGCGTCCCATCCGGGTGGTAAATATCACAAAAGACTCGGGCGCGGCGTAGTTCCATGGGAGTCCAGGGCAATACCGCATAGGTCTCCGGATCAATGCGCAGGTGCATATCGGATTCCTGGATGCGGGCAAAACCTTCGACTGAAGATCCATCGAACCAGACCCCGTTTTCCAACGCGCCTTCCAACTGGGCAATTGGAGCGTCAACAGATTTTACTGCTCCGAATACGTCAATAAACTGGTAGGAAATGAATTTGACTTGATCTTCCTTCACCTTCAAAAGCAATTCTTTGGCGTTCATTTGGATAACCTCCATTTATAGTGAATTTAAATAAAACAGGGCATGCAGGGCATGCCCAATTGATACACACCTTCGACCACGCGGCTGCCCTTCCAAAAATACCACAGCAAGCGCACAACCGTACTGCTGTATCACTGCGCTGGTTTTATTTCAGGCGTTTCCGCCAGCGTTTCAACCAGTCACTTTTTCAGGAAGGGAAGAAAGGAGCCTGTGACCGGGCTCCAGAGGCATCCGCTGATCCTTCGATTTTCCCCTGCATTGCAGGGTTAACACTCTCTTCGCAGAGAGGAACCTCCACCTCGTCATCCCAAACTCATTGTGGGATTCAGCCGCTATTTCTTCGCATATTTAATTGTCAACACTCTAAACCTGTCAGTATATTATCAAGTTAAGCCAACACTGTCAAGAAACAAATCCAACCAAAATCATGAAATCAACTTGACTTATAGAACATATATACTATAATTGAACTATCCAATCCGTTCACCCGAAATGATTTTGAAGATATAATCAAATAAAAGCATCCTGAATAGGAGAAAAGAATGGCGCGAAAATCCCCTCCATCTACACCGCTTCCGGGCGGATCGACAAATTCCAGTGACGAAGCCCGGCGAGCCATGCTCGATAAAGCCCTGGGTGACATCCTCAAGCGGTATGGTGACGGCGCCATCATGCGCCTGGGCGAAGCCCAACACCTTTCCGTTGAAGCCATCCCCACCGGTTCGCTTTCCCTTGATATCGCCCTGGGGGTAGGCGGAGTACCGCGTGGGCGCGTGACTGAAGTTTTTGGTCCGGAATCATCTGGAAAAACCACCCTCTGCCTACACCTGGTTGCCGAAGCGCAGCGATTGGGGGGCACCGCAGCCTATGTGGACATGGAACACGCCCTGGACCCGGCGTATGCATCAAAGTTAGGCGTGGATATCGACAGTCTTTTTATCTCGCAACCGGATACCGGCGAGCAGGCTCTGGAAATTACCGAAACCCTGGTGCGTTCGAGCGCAGTGGATATCGTTGTGATCGACTCGGTTGCCGCGCTCGTGCCGCGCAACGAGATCGAAGGTGATATGGGTGATGCCACAATGGGCATGCAAGCCCGCCTGATGTCGCAAGCCCTGCGTAAACTTTCCAGCGCCATCAGCCAGACCAAAACCGCAGTCGTATTCACAAACCAGCTGCGCCAGAAAATCGGCATCATGTTCGGCAACCCGGAGACAACCCCCGGTGGTCTGGCGCTCAAATTCTATGCCTCGGTGCGCCTGGATATCCGCCGCATTCAATCCATCAAAGTCGGCGCCGAAGTTATCGGAAACCGCGTCAAAGTTAAGGTGGTAAAAAACAAGGTTGCCGCTCCTTTCCGTACTGCTGAATTTGACATTATGTACAACGAGGGTATCTCCAAGGTGGGTGACGTGCTGGACCTTGCAACCGGTTTGGATATCATCGTCAAGCGCGGTGCATTCTTTTCCTACGGAGATATCCGCCTCGGACAAGGGCGCGAGAATGCAAAAGAATTCCTGCGCCAGAATCCAGAGCTGTCTTACGAGATCGAAACCGCCGTCCGCCAGCGCGCTCTCGGCGGCGATATACCACTCAACCTTTCCAGCGAAGGTGGAGATGAGGGATTTGCAGACGAATCTTAAGTAGCCGAACAGGCTATTCACATCCCACCCAAGCATTGCGCCCGATCAAATGCAGCAAAAGTCTTCGTTCCGCGTTCGCATCCGTTGGTTCCTGCTCCTGACCCTGGCAAGTATTCTGCAGGGTTGTGCCATTTCGCCTCCGCAGAGACAACCCGCAAACGCCACCCTGCCCGCTTTGTTCCTGCCGCCAACCCAAATCGCTGTAATGACGCCAACGAGCCCTGCGCCAGTAGTCTCGCCGGAGCCTACGCCTACATTACCTTGCAGCGACGCATTGACGTATATCAGCGACCTGACCATTCCGGATGGCAGCATTATCCAACCCGGAGCAAGCATTGATAAACGCTGGGAAGTTGAAAATAGCGGCTCGTGCAGTTGGGAGAGCGGCTATACCCTGCGCTTGATTGCCGGCGATGAGTTGAGCGCTGGCAACCAACTAACTTTGGTGCCTGCCCGCAGCGGAACCAGGGCGGTGATCCGCATTCTCTTCCAGGCGCCGCAGGAATCAGGCAATTACCGCAGCGCATGGCAGGCATACAACCGCAATGATCTCCCTTTTGGCGACCCAATCTTTATGGACATTGTCGTGCAACCCTAATGACAATTGGTATAAAATCATTGCACGATGAAAAACCGCGCCTTGGTTGTTCAAGGGTCAACCTTGCTGCTTATAATGCTTCTGGCAATCGTGATGGTGTCGTTCGCTATCCTGTTGCTGATGATGGCTGCGGATTATTTTTTTTACGGATGGTCTGGTGAACCGCCGCCCGATTACATCACCCTGATTCCGCCGTCAATTACACCGGTTGTCCCGGCGTTTAGCAATCGTACATCCACCCCGACCGCTTTCCAACCTTTGCCAAGCGCAACCTATACATCCACCAAGATACCGCCAACTCACACACACATCCCCACCGCAACCCAAGAGCCAACTCCCATTCCGCTTCCGTCCGATACCCCAATACCGTTCCCGCCTGATTCAGCCCGAATCGAAGGCGTTATTGGCTATGCGCAAACGCTTAACCTTTCCTGCGAATCCCGCTCCGCTTCCGACTGGGCGCGTTTCTTCGGTAAAGATGTTTCAGAGCTGGACTTTCTGGCTCAACTGCCCCGTTCGGATGACCCCAACAAAGGTTTTGTCGGTAATCCTAACGGTCCAGGCGGTTTGATCCCACCCAATCCATACGGCGTACATGCCGCGCCGGTCGCTGCTCTATTACGCGCCTACGGTATCCCCGCCGAAGACCTGACCGGCATAACCCCCGACCAATTGCGCATCGAAATTGCCTCCGGACGCCCGGTTATTGTATGGGTTACCGTCGCAACCATGCCCGGATACGCGCTATCCTACACAACCGAGCAAGGCAATGCGGTCACCGTTGTCCCCAACGAGCACACTGCAATCCTGATTGGCTATGACCCGCATGGCGTCACTCTCCTCGACGGCGCTTTGGTCTACTGGCGCGGTTGGGATGTTTTTTTACAATCCTTTCAATTACTGGGTAATATGGCGGTGGTTTACCGACCATAAATCCCTGCCCGATTTAACAGATCGGGCAGGGATTTGTAATCAAAACCGGCTTGCTCTAGGTGCCTTCTTCCCAAGAATTTAGATAGCGAATCTGCTCTTCGGTGAGCACGTCAATATCAATGCCCATTCCGGCTAACTTTAGCCGCGCAATCTCTTTATCAATATCCTCTGGGACGGAGTAGACTTTTTTCTCCAAATCCGCAGCATGTTTTACCATGTACTCGGCGCACAGAGCCTGATTGGCAAAGGACATATCCATAACGCTGGCGGGGTGTCCCTCGGCGGAAGCCAGGTTAATCAAGCGTCCTTCTCCCAACAGATAAATCCGTCTGCCATCTTTGAGTTCATACTGCTCGACAAACGGACGCACCAATCGCTTGGATTGCGCCATTTCTTCCAGAACCGGGATGTTTATTTCCACGTTAAAGTGCCCTGAATTGGATACAATCGCTCCATCCTTCATCACCTCGAAGTGGTGGCGATCAATGACATTGATATCGCCCGTCAAAGTGCAGAACACATCCCCAATTTTTGCGGCTTCTGCCATCGGCATTACGCGGTAGCCATCCATGACCGCTTCCAAGGCTTTCAAAGGGTCCACTTCGGTAACGATTACGTTGGAGCCCATACCACGCGCGCGCATCGCCAGCCCGCGCCCGCACCACCCGTAACCGGCGACCACAAAATTCTTCCCCGAAAGCAGGACATTCGTTGCGCGGATTATCCCATCAATAGTGGATTGACCCGTGCCATACCGGTTATCGAAGAAATGCTTGGTCATTGCATCATTGACGGCGATGATCGGGAAGAATAATGCCTTGTCGGCAGCCATGGCGCGCAAGCGTATCACGCCGGTTGTGGTTTCCTCGGTGCCGCCGATTACAGAAGTGAGCAGGTCTCGCCGCTCCTTGTGCAGCACGCTCACCAGGTCTGCGCCGTCATCCATGGTCATGTGGGGTTTATGTTCCAGCGCGGTGTGAATGTGCCTGTAATAAACGGTATTGTTTTCGCCCTTAATAGCGAAAACCGGAATTTCAGAATGCGACACCAGTGAAGCAGCCACATCATCTTGGGTCGAGAGCGGGTTCGAAGCCGTTAGAACAACCTCTGCGCCGCCTGCCTGCAGAGCTTGCATTAAATTGGCAGTCTCGCTAGTCACGTGCAGACAAGCCGCGATGCGCATGCCCGCCAGAGGACGTTCCTTTTCGAACCTTTCCCGGATCTGGCTTAACACCGGCATTTCCCGCGCTGCCCATTCAATTCGGCGCCGCCCTCCTTCGGCAAGATTGAGGTCTTTTACATCAAAATTTGACATTTCTGTTCTCCATAAATTAGGCTATTTTTTAAGAAAGCAGACTATCGAGAGCATTTTGATCATCAAAATGCTGGCGAAAACGGATAATGAATTCCTGGGGAGTAAACCAATGGGATTGGGTGCCGCGTTGTTCTAGGCAATAAGCTGCCGCCAGGGAACCCATCATGCCACAAATTTTCAAATCCATGCCAAGCAACCAGCCACGCAGGAAACCAGCGCGGAAGGCATCCCCGACTCCGGTCGGATCCACAATCTGCTCAACCGGCACCGCTGGAACCATAACCTCGCTGCCCTTATGGTGGATTACCGCGCCTTTTGCCCCCAGGGTGATTACCACCAACGGAATTTCCTGTAAGATAAAATCGCCGGAAAATCCAGTGTGCTTTTGCAGCAACTCCCATTCGTATTCATTGACAAACAGGCTATATGCCCTGTCCACGCCGCGCCGCAATTCGTCCGCGCTCGAGCGCACAATCTGCTGACTGGGATCATAAAGAAAAGGAATACCCAATTCTTTGCATTCTTCAACATAGCGGTTCATCGCCAGGGGATCATTTGGCGAGATAACCACCAGACTAGGCTTCCCTTGCAGTGATCTTAGCGACAAATCGCGGGCATACGCCATGGCGCCTGTATAAAAACTACATATCTGGTTATTTGCCAGGTCTGTATTCGCAAAAAAACTTGCGGTAAAAACTCCCGGAATGGTGCGGATGAAAGAAGTATCAATGTTATGACTTTCAAGCCATTTTCGATAGTCATCGAAATCCTCACCCGCCGTGCCGAACACCACGGGCCTTTCTCCCAGCAATGCCATGGTGTAGGCAATATTGGGGGCGATTCCCCCTCTCTGGCGCACCATGTGATCAACCAGAAAGGAAAGGCTGATCGTATCCAGCCGCTCGGGAACAATATGATCCCGGAAATAACCCGGAAAAGTCATCAAATAATCGTAGGCAATCGAACCAGTTAAGATTATAGTCATAATCTTCTTCGTTTATCACAATCCTCAATTGTTTTTTGGCAAGAAACTCACGGATTATCCGGCCGCTTTCATCCGCAAACATGCAATAAATCGCTCCCCAGCGGGAGCGTGTTCATTATACCATCGAATATTAATCAAACATTGACACATCTCCGACAATCCGGTATAAGGCAATATACTCTTATGAAAAAAATTCTGCCCGGATTAATCGCCATTTTTCTGCTCCTAACCAGCTGTAATATTCCCGGCTGGAATCCGCAACAATCTACTCAACCTCCGCCCGCTACAACACCCTTGACTCAAGCAACGCCCACCGTAACGGCAACCCCGCTGCCAACCCCCAGCCCAACCCCACCGCCCGCCATCCGCCTGGAACAGGGCGATTATGCTCTGATGATTGGAGATACCGCCCGCGCTCGCCTCGAATACCAATCCGCGGCACTGGCAAGCCAGGATATCGAAATACAGGCTGCCGCTATGGTGGGTATTGCTCGCGCGTATTACTACGATAATAATTTCGCGGCAGTGTTGACGACGGTTCAAGACCTCCTTCGTGAGCATCCTGCAAATCGTTCGTTAGCCAATGCGTATTATTTTCTGGCAGAAGCGCACAATTCAATCCAGGACTACCAGGCAGCGGCAGATGCTTATGGTATGTATTTGCAGTTGAAACCCGGTGTGCTGGACGATGTAATTGCCCGGAAACAGGCTGAAGCACTGATGTCCGCCGGGCAATATGCCGCTGCAATCGAGGCATTCCAATTTGCCATCCAGGCATCCGGAAACAAGGACGCATCGGATTTAAAAATCCGCATCGGGCAGGCGCAGCGCCTGATGAACGACCTGGAATCCGCCATCCGCACCTATCTGGATGTCTATCAAAACACCAGCAATGATTTTTTCAAAGCCCAGGCGAACTTTCTGGCAGGACAGGCATACCTGGAACTTGGCTTCCCAGAGCAAGCCTACGCCCGCTTTCAGGATTCGGTTGCCAATTTTCCGCGCTACTACGACACCTTTTCCGGTTTAATCGAACTGGTCAACGCCAATCAGCCTGTGGATGATCTCAACCGCGGGCTGGTCAATTACTTCGCCGGGCAGTACGGCCTCTCGGCGGAAATTTTGCTCCGCCACATGCGCAATGCCACAAATCATGACGGCACCCCCCATCACTACCGCGCCCTGGCGCTACGCTCGATTGATAATCCTCAAGATGCCATCAAAGAATGGCAGGCGCTGATCCGCGACCACAGCGGCGACAATTTTTATTACGCCGCCTGGCAGGAAATTGCCTACACCCAATGGGCATATCTGGATGACTACGAAGGCGCAGCCGAAACCTTGTTGAATTTCGTTGCTCTCAACCCCAATGCCAGCGAAGCGCCCAATGCTCTGTTCTCCGCCGCGCGCATTTTGGAACGCAGCAACCGCCTTACCCGCGCTGCCCAGACCTGGGAACGCCTGTTGAATGAATATCCTGGCGCGCAGATCAGTTCCCGGGCTCAGTTTCTTGCTGGCATAACCTATTACCGTCTCGAAGATTACCCCAAAAGCCTGAACGCCTTACAGCGCCAGCTGGTGCTCTCTTCTTCTGCAAATGACCAGGCAGGCGCGTTGTTATGGATCGGTAAGATTCAAGACAAAACCGGCGACCGCGCAGCCGCGCTTACTTCCTGGCAGCAGGCAGCCACGCTAAGCCCGACCTCTTATTATAGTGTGCGCGCCAACGAGTTGCTGAACAACCAGACCCCCTTTCATGCGCCGCTGACCTACGACCTGGGACTCGATCTTGATGCGGAGAGCGCTATCGCTGAAGAATGGCTGCGCGATAGATTTGCTATTGCTGCGGAAGTGGATCTGAATTCAATTGGCGAGCTCTCTGCCCACCCGCGTTTTATCCGTGGTCAGGCATTATGGGAATTGGGTTTATACCAATCAGCCCGCGGTGAATTCGAAAGCCTGCGCGAAGAAATAGCCGCCGACCCAGCCGCTCTTTTCCGCTTTACCCGCTACATGGTTCAAATTGGCGCTTATCGTCCAGCCATCTTTGCCAGCCGGCAGATTCTCAACCTCGCTGGAATGGATAACCTGCAAACCCTCGATGCCCCAAGGTATTTTAATTTGATCCGCTTTGGCACCTATTTCAAAGACATTGTCCTGGAAGAGGCAAACGAGACTGGCATCCACCCCTTGCTGATTTGGAGCGTCATCCGACAGGAAAGTTTTTTCGAGAGTTTCGTGATTTCTTCTGCCGGCGCGCGCGGATTAATGCAAATCATGCCCGCCACAGGTGAAGAACTGGCAACCCGCTACAATTACCCGCCAAATTTCGAGGTGGCTGATCTACACATTCCAATTGTCAATGTCCGGCTGGGTGCTTTATACCTTGCCAACCAGCGTGATTTTTTTAACGGCGATTATTATCTGGCATTGGCGGCTTACAATGGCGGTCCCGGCAACGCTTATGCATGGTCACAACTGTCCGAAGGCGATCCGGATTTGTTCCTTGAAGTGATCCGCTTTGAGGAAACCCAACGGTATATCCGTTCCATCGCGGAATTCATGAACCTGTACCGCATTGTTTACGAAAGAAAATAAAAAACCTGAGGCTGTGTCCCGATTACCTGGCGCCTCAGGTTTTTTTCCGTTATTTCCGAATCACAACAGGATTAGAGCAGGTTTTTCCAGCAATTCCTTTAGTCGCTGCATAAAACGAGCAGCTTCAGCCCCATCGGTTATGCGATGATCTGCGGACAGTGTCAGTTTCATCCGCAGACCGGCTTTGATCTCACCATTTTCTGCCACAACCGTTTCCTTGACCGAGCCAACCGCCAGGATGGCTGCTTCTGGCGGGTTGATGATCGCCGTGAAATGCTCGACATCGAACATGCCAAGGTTGCTGATTGAAAACGTCGAGCCTTCGATATCTTCGGGGCGAACCTTGCCAGTTCGCGCCCGGGCAGCCATCTCGCGTACTTCTTGTGAAATCAAGCCCAAAGATTTAGAATCCGCGTCTTTGCATACGACGGTGATCAGCCCCGTATCGAGCGCAACCGCGATTCCTACATTGCGCCTTGCGTGGCGGATAATTTCGTTGCCTTGCAGAGACGCATTCAAATTCGGAAACTCGCGCAACGCGAGCGCGGTCGCTTTCACGATAAAGTCGTTGACTGATAACTTTTGTTCTTCGGGCAATTGAATATTGAACTGTTTGCGCAATTCCATCAACACAGCCATGTTGACTTCACTGGTAAGGTAAAAGTGCGGTAGCTGGGTTTTGGATTCAACCATCCGCTTCCCAATGATCGAGCGAAGTTTATCTATCGGGATGCGTTGGTCTTCCCCGCCAACCGTCGGCTGAGTCATGCTTGAGGGCATGAAGGCAAGCGCGGGTTGACCTGCGGGCAGCGGTTGTGCCGCTTCAGCAGGGAGTTGTGGGCTGACTTTCATCGCCTGTTCGATATCCCGCCGGACAATCCTGCCGCCTGGTCCGCTGCCTTTCACCTGCAGCAAGTTGACCCCGTGATCATCCGCCATGCGCCGCGCCAGCGGCGAGGCTTTCAATCGCCCAACATCTTCGCTTGCTGCCCCTTCTAACACTGTCGCAGCGGCTGTTGTGGGTGGGGTAGCTTCCACGATTGGCTTTGCAAATTCTCCTGTTGCTGTGGATAATTCGCCGGGGAGTCCAGTAACCTCTTCGCCAGGGGCAGCGATCACAGCGATAGGTTTACCAACCGGTACGATTTCGCCCTCCATCACCAGGTGACTGTGAACAATACCGGAAACGCCGGATTCAACCTCAACAGTGGCTTTATCCGTCTCAATTTCTGCTAAAACCTGACCTTTCTCAACCCGTTCGCCCTTGCCAATCACCCAGCGCACCAGCGTTCCCTCCGCCATATCGAAACCAAGCTTGGGCATGGAGATAATTTCAGCCATTACAAGACCTCCTTGACCGCCCGAATCACGTCCTCCGCATCGGGCAATGCCATTTGTTCCAGTGCGCGGTTATAGGGTAAGGGCACTTCCGCCTGCGCCACTCGCTTGATCGGCGCGTCAACGTAGTCGAAGGCTTCCTCGTATATGCGCGCAGAAACCTCAGAACCGACCCCATAAGACCGCCAGCCCTCTTCTACGATGACTGCCCGGTTGGTTTTCTTGAACGATTCGATAACAGGCGACATATCCAACGGGCGGAGCGAACGCAAATCAATAATTTCCACCTCGATGCCTTCTTTGGATAGTTGCTCGGCTGCTTTGGTGGAAATTTCCAGCATTTTAGAATAGGTCACCAGAGTAACGTGTTTGCCTTCACGCTGGATGGTTGATTTTCCCAACGGAACGATGTAATCGCCTTCCGGAACTTCTCCGCGGGTTTGATACAGTGTAGCATGTTCGATAAAAAGAACCGGATTCTGTCCGCGAATGGCAGCCTTCAACATGCCTTTGGCGTCTGCCGGGGTGCCCGGCGCAACCACCTTCAAGCCCGGAAAATGGGCAAAAATTGCATCCGGCGTTTGCGAGTGGGTGGCTCCCAACTGGCGTCCACCACCGCCCACCGCGCGAATGACCAATGGCAGAATCATTTGACCGCCAAACATGTAATGAAGTTTGGCTGCCTGGTTGACGATGTGATCCATTGCAGAAAAGGCAAAATTGATCGTCATCAATTCCGCAACCGGGCGCAGCCCGGTCATCGCTGCCCCAATGGCTGCGCCGATGATGACCGCTTCAGCGATGGGCGTGTCTCGTACCCGATCGCCGCCGAAATGATCATAAAACCCCTTGGTTACGGCATACGTGCCGCCCCAAACGCCGACTTCCTCGCCCAGAATAAAAACACTGGGATCGCGTTCCATTTCTTCCCACAATGCCTGGGAAATGGCTTCTCGCATGGTTAACCGTGCCATAGTGTTCAACCCCGTTATTCTTCTACGTAAATATGCTTGAAGAGTTCTTCCGCCGCCGGTTCCGGGCTGGCTTCAGCAAATGCCACCGCATCGCTAACCTCTTCCTCCGCCAGCCCAATTTGATGCTGGAGTTCTTCCTCGCTGGCAATTTGGTTGCTCAGCAAATAATTGTGGTAAATTCCAATCGGATCGTTTTCCAGCCAGGTTTTCACTTCATCCGATGACCGATATCGTTCCGGGTCGCCCATCGAATGTCCGCGGAAACGGTAGGTATGGATCTCCAAAAACTGGGGTCCGCTGCCGTTGCGGATTTCATCGAATAAACGCGCAGAGACCTCGCGCACTGCCATCAAGTCCATGCCATTCACGGCTTCATTCTTCATGTCATAGCCATCAGCTTTGCGCCGGATATCGGACACTGCCGAAGCGCGTTCGACTGCGGTGCCCATTCCGTACTGGTTGTTTTCGCACACCCACAACACCGGCAGGTTCCAGACCTTTGACAGGTTCAAGGCTTCATGAAAATAGCCGATATTCGTCGCGCCATCTCCAAACATGCAGACGGTTACCGCCTTATTGTTCTGGTATACATCTCCCAGCGCCAGTCCGGCGGCAATTGGCAGGTGCCCACCCACTATGGCATGTCCGCCCCAAAAATTCTTGTTTACGTCGGCGAGATGCATTGACCCGCCCTTTCCGCGCGAGCAGCCGGTTGCTTTTCCCAACAATTCCGCCATGACCTCCCGCGATGACAAACCGCAATTAATCGCCACGCCATGGTCACGATAGGCGGTGATGATCCGGTCCTCCAGTCGCCGCACCGAAATCAATCCCGTGCTGACTGCCTCCTGCCCAATATACAAGTGCAAAAAACCGCCGATTTTCCCTTGTTGGTATAACTCCGCGGATCTTTCTTCGAGCCGACGGATGACAACCATTTGGTGATAAAGACTCAAATACTTGCTCTTCTCCATATTCGGAGATCCTCCTTTGTTCGAGATACACCGCAACCAATCGCCCACCTCGATGATCTGGTTTGTTAAGTTAATTGGACAATTTCTCGAAAATTATACCAGAATAGAAACCCCGCACAGGTGCTTGTAGCATCAATGCAGGGTATTTAGGGTATTTA
The DNA here is from genome assembly GCA_039666315.1 of Bellilinea sp. Taxonomy (GTDB): domain Bacteria; phylum Chloroflexota; class Anaerolineae; order Anaerolineales; family Anaerolineaceae; genus Bellilinea. The sequence goes on from JAVSME010000003.1 coordinate 208,895, forward strand.
TGCGGATCAGATTGGCAAACCGGCAGCGGACTTAATCTTCCGGCAAGGTTTTATATGCCTGCATCAGATCAATCCCCCGTCTTTTGAGGTATGCCCGGCGAAGCATAAACCATAACAAGCCGGCAATAAACGTCCCTGCTAACAATCCAACCGTTCCCCAGCCGGTTGGCAGCAAATTGATTTCCAGGACGAAAGACAGGATGATCACCCCTAACAGCAGGATCAAGGTCAAGACTGCCAGCAATCGGAACCAGGTTGAATAGCTTTCGCTCGAATTGTCTCCGGTTTTTGAAAAATACGATGGCTTTGTGATGACCAGCGCAATCACCGGCAGCAGTTGAGAAAAGGCAACGAACAACGGAAAATTGAAAGTGGCTTGCAGCCAGGCGGCTTGCGCGCCATCCACAACCACCACGAGGGCAATCGCCGAGACGAACAACAAGGCAATCAACGGGCTTTGCTGGCGGGTATGGACAAATCCCATCCACTCCGGAACTGCGCCATCCTGCGCCCAGGCTTTGATGATCCGGCTAAGGGATAAAATGTACACCTGCAACAACATGACCAGCATCACCAACCAGACCGCCGCGCTAAAAAACAGGAAAAACGGATTGGTTCGCAAAACTGCGCCATAGAACGGCAGCCAGGGCAGTACTATCCCTCGTAAAACCCCACTGCCAGCATCCCCTGGTGAAGCAGCCATCACAGGCAATACCACACCACCTTCCCCGCTCACGCCTTTTAGACGCAAAAAACTTTCCGCAGCAAGAAACTGCCAGCTGATCGTTCGCTCCACCAACATAACCATTGACAGGATCAGGAAACCCCCAATGAGCAATACCAGGAATCCCCCGGTAACCATCCCGCCGTGCTGAGTATTCTTTTCACCCGCCATGAATGCCGGCAGGGCAATCCCGAAAAATGCGCTGATACCCACCAATGCCCCGATCATCAGCAGGGTGAGAACAGGCACGCTCTGTGAATTCATGCCGAGTTGAAACGCCAGGTCGAGGTGCAGCCCATAAGCCCCAGCGCCGTAAATTCGGTCGAAATATTGGCTAAACTGCCCGCCTGCAACGGATGAAAAACTCCACAATAATCCTGCCCAACCAACGATCGAGAGCCCTCCGCCGACCCAGAACAGGGTTTGGATCGTGCGTGGCGAAAGGATGGAGAGCGCAAATGCAATCAACACCAACCCACTGCCAACATACACAATTAACTGGGGATTTTGTACAGCAGCCGAAAAAACCTGTAAATCATACATTTGCAGAACACTGCCGAGCATATTTGCCATATCTGGCAGGAATAGACGCGGAATGAGGCTGGTTAGCGAACCGACAAACAAACCCCCGCCTATTAAGAAGGTCCAGGAAAAAGCAAATCCCAACAGCGGGTTGACCACCCGGCTGGCAAGGACATAATCCGGTGCCGGTCGCCCTACCAATGTTCCCATTCTCATCAGGGTCAACACCAACAGGGCAGCCGCCGCGAGACCAATTCCCATGACCAGGGTCAGGTTTATACCCGGATATTGCCCAGGTAAAACACTGATGGGCAGCCAGACGGCTTGGATCAATCCCACTCCCGCGAAGGAAAGAGTCATGATGCCGAAAAGATTCAACCAGGGCAATAATTTCCCTGCGCCAACCGACCTTCGCGACTCGACCCGGCTGGTTAAGGTTTCTGCTGCCTCACTCAAGTACTTCCTCCCACTCGTGTATATCCACACAGTACATTGGTGCAAGAATAATACCCATAAAAATTATATCAATCCTGCCCGTAAACAACCTTTCAATTCCGCAAAGAATAAAACGTCCCCGCATTGCTGCGGGGACGGCGTAGGTCAATAAAGCCTCTGGCTCAGGCAGAGTGTTTTAAAGCCGCATGAGCAGCCGCCAGGCGCGCTACTGGCACCCGGAACGGCGAGCAAGACACGTAGTTGTTGCCGATCAGATGACAAAACTCAATCGAAGCCGGATCCCCGCCGTGCTCACCGCAGATACCCACTTCGAGATCAGGGCGGACTTTGCGCCCGTCTTCCACCGAAATTTGCATCAAACGCCCCACTCCATCCCGGTCCAAAGTCTGGAAGGGGTTTTTAGGCAAAATTTCTGCTTCAACGTACTTGACCAGGAAACTGCGCTCGGCATCATCACGGCTGTACCCGAAGGTCATTTGGGTCAGGTCATTGGTGCCGAAGGAGAAGAACTCAGCCACCGAGGCAATTTCCCCTGCAGTCACACAGGCGCGCGGGATTTCAATCATCGTTCCGAATTTGTAAGGGAAATTCACCTTTTTGGTTTTCATCACATCCTGGGCAATTTCCTCAAGTCGGGGCTGGATGATCTTTAACTCGTTGACATGACCGGTCAGCGGAATCATCACCTCAGGCTTGGCGTGCACGCCCTTCAGGGTTACATTCGCAGCGGCTTCAAAGATCGCCCGCACCTGCATTTCCACGATTTCTGGCATGACAATGCTTAGGCGGATGCCGCGCAGACCCATCATTGGGTTGCTTTCGTGCATGGCTTCCACTTCTTCGAGCAAACGTTCCATCTCGGCGATTTCCTTGCTATCGCCTTTGCCAAGCAGATAACCCGCCAGCCCTTCAACGCGCTTGGTAATAATTTGTTCCTGTAATTCTTTGGCAGCCGGGAGGAACTCATGCAGCGGCGGGTCAATAAGACGGATAATCACCGGGTAGCCATCCATAGCGGCGAATAAACCTTCGAAATCCTCCCGCTGATGAGGGAGCAGTTCATTTAGGGCTGAAGTGCGGTCTTCGCTTGTTTTCGCCAGGATCATCCGCTGCACAATCGGCAGCCGTTCCGGTTCGAAGAACATATGCTCTGTGCGGCACAGACCAATTCCCTTGGCGCCATAAGCGCGGGCGCGTTTTGCATCTTTGGGATAATCCGCATTCGCCCAAACCTGCAAACCAACCGTCGGATAACCCTCCGCGCCCTTGCGGACCCCCGGTTGAGCGCAGATATCATCTGCCCAGTCAAGCAATTTCAGGAGATCGGTTTGCTCTTCCAATGATGGCGAACTCATGGGCAGTTTTCCGAGGAACACTTCACCGGAACCGCCGTCCAAAGACACCCACTCACCTTCCCGAACAACCTTGCCGTTGGCTTCCATGACTCGCTTATCCAGATCAATGCGCACCATCGCCGCGCCAACCACGCACGGGACACCAAACTGGCGGGCTACCACAGCAGCGTGCGATGTTGCGCCGCCTTCGCTGGTGAGAATACCCTTGGCAGCCAGCATACCGTGGACATCATCCGGTTTGGTAAACGGGCGCACCATGATCACGTCCTGATGAAATTCTTTGTTCATTTTTTCGGCGGTATCGGCGTCGAAATAAATCTGCCCTACAGCCGCGCCGGGGGAAGCATTTACGCCGCTGCCAAAAAAGCGATCCTCTTTCTTCGCTGATTTGATCGTTTCGGGGTCGAATTGTGGGTGTAACAGTGTGTCCACGTTGTCGGAAGTAATCCGCCGCACCGCTTCCTTCTTGCTGATTACGCCTTCCCCTGCCATATCTACTGCGATCTTAACCGCTGCCTTGGCAGTGCGTTTGCCGTTACGGGTTTGCAGCATCCACAATTTCCCGCGTTCGATTGTGAATTCCATGTCTTGCATGTCGCGGTAATGATGCTCCAACTTGTCGCAGATCTGCAGGAATTCCTGGTAGCATTCCGGCATATCATTCGCAAGGTTCTCGATCGTTTCAGTATTGCGAATGCCCGCCACAACGTCTTCACCCTGCGCGTTGAGCAAGTAATCTCCGTACAATTTCTTTTCGCCGTTAGCAGGATTACGGGTAAAAGCAACACCGGTGCCCGAGTCGTTGCCCATATTGCCGTATACCATAGTCACAATATTGACCGCCGTACCCAAATCATCGGGAATATTGGTTGCGCGGCGGTAATCAATGGCGCGTTTTCCATTCCAGGATTTAAACACCGCCTCAGTCGCCAGGCGCAGTTGCTCCAATGGATCACTCGGGAAATCATATCCAAGTTCCTTGCGCACAACCTGTTTGAAAATACCAGTCAGCTCTTTCAGGTGATCGGCTGTCAAATCAGTGTCGTTCTTGGCGCCTTTCTCATGCTTGTATTCTTCCAAAACATCCTCAAAGGCTTCATCCGGCATACCCAGCACAACGCCGCCAAACATTTGAATCAGGCGGCGGTACGAATCGTAGACAAAGCGTTCATTGTTGGTTAGCCGGATCATCACCTTAGCCGTCTCATCGTTCAAGCCAATGTTCAGCACCGTGTCCATCATGCCCGGCATGGAAAACTTTGCGCCAGAACGACACGAGACTAAAAGTGGATTCTCGCTGCCGCCAAACTTTTTGCCAGACAGCCGCTCCACTTCTGCTAACGCAACCAATACCTGCTCCCACATGCCATCAGGAAATTTTCCGCCTCCCGCCAGGTAGGCATTGCAGGCTTCGGTTGTAACCGTGAATCCGGGCGGAACCGGCACGCCCAATCGGGTCATGTCTGCCAGGTTCGCGCCTTTGCCCCCCAACAATGAGCGCACCGCGTCCCAATCACCGCCTATATATTTTTCGGCAGCATCCAACTCATGGTATAGAAACACCCACTTCTTCATTTCGTTGTATTCCTCCAGAATTTTTTAAACCCCATTGCTGGGATAATTGATCCAAAACCCTTAATCGAGACATTCTACCACATTTTTCCCTATTTTTTACCCTCGCTCTCCCAAGTTGACTGATCATTCAAACACTTGTTTTGTAAAGCGGTTGCAAGGAAAAAAGGATGGAAGTTCGTTGATAATAGGTTTGTATTCAACGCTAAGGAGAGGTGAATGAATATCCTGGTCATAGACGACGATCCGGCAATGACTGAATTGCTCGCCGCACTACTGCAAACCATACCCGCCAAAGTCATCGCAGTCAATTCGGGTCAGGAAGGGATTGATCGAGCCCAGCAACACAGACCAGATATCGTCATTCTGGATTTGATGATGCCGGAAATGGATGGCTGGCAGGTATGCAAAAAAATTCGCGAATTCAGCAATGTACCCATTTTGATCCTCTCCGCTCTCGACCATCCTGGCATGGTCGCCACAGCCTTGGACGCCGGCGCCGACGATTACTTAATCAAACCAGTATCCAGCGGAATGTTGATTGCCCGCATTAACACCCTTTTGAGGCGCAGCAAGACCATTCAACCCGGTGTAGCCGCCGTGCTCCCCCCCCGGTAACACAACTATCCATCCAATGTTAATCACAACCCAGGTCAACGCCGACCGTTTTTTGAATTGTAGTACAATTTAAACGATCTCCTGCCGCAGCAAAATTGGATTATTATTTCTTGACTCTCTGCCAGCAGGGTTATTTTTTGTTTCTATGGAGTGTCTGCCGTGCAAACTTGTTCTCTTTGCTACACCCAATCGCCCAATTCTGCCCTGACATGCCAAAATTGCAAGGCGGATTTACGTGAACTTTCAACCACTGCTGTAGCGTTGCTAAAACTTAAATCGAATCCGCGCGTGTTGAATATTCGCCTGGTAGTTGATGATGATGCCTGTCCTGCCTGTCAGGAGTTTAGCGGCACGTATCAAAAGGAAAACGTTCCTCGCTTGCCGGTTGAAGGCTGTTCCAGTCCACACGGCTGCCGTTGCTTTTACGAGCCGATGCTTACCGAGATTTTCCCCTAATAGTATCAACACCCGTTTGATGCGCAAATTAACTGGGTTAGCGCGTCTCCAACCTGATCCGGCGCCTCCATCATCGGCATGTGTCCTGCTTCAGGTATTTCCACTGACCAGCCCTTGGCGGCAAGCTTGCTAAGTGTCGTGACCTTTTCCACCGGGATTAACTGATCTTTACCGCCAGCCACCGCCACCAGCGGAACCTTAATGCCCGGCAGCCACGGGTTTGCATCGCGGCGGTCTGCCATTGCTTTCAACGCGGCTTCAATAACCCTGACCGGATTGCTGGATATAATTCGCTTTAATTCCTGTTGAATGCTTTCATCGTGAGTTAATTTGGATGGCATACCGTCGGCTATATATTTTATTCCCTTGCGCCGCACTTCCCGAGCAGTGATCAACCGCGCCTGACGCCGTTCCGGGCTATCCGCATCCGCCTGAGAGGCAATCAACGCCAATCCCGATAACCGGTTAGGGTAGGCGTGGGCGAATTCCAATGCAACATAGCCGCCCATTGAATGTCCGGCCAGCACGACCTTATCCACCTGCAATCTATTTAACAGCGCGACAACATCCGCCGCCAACAAGCGCATTGAATACTCTTCAATATCTTTTGGGGATTCGCCATAACCGCGTAAATCCGGCAATATCAGGCGTGCTTTTTCCTTTAACAATGGGATGATCGGCTTCCAAATGGAACGATTGAGAGGAAACCCATGCAACAAAACCAGCGGCACTCCTTCTCCATGCGTTTCTACGGCTAAATCAACCGTCTTTAATTCCATGGTTCTCCCTCATATCTCTTTGTGCGTCGTCTTTTAGCCAATTGTCCAGTAGATCAAACGCCTCTTCACGGGTTTGAATTTGCCCAGAAGCGTGGGCTTCTTGGACAATGTCCAGTAATTTGCCAATTTTCTCGCCGGGTTTTAGCGCAAAGCGGGACATTACATCATATCCGCTGACCAACCGCGGTGGCGCTATCCATTCCTCCCGCTTCTCGAACCATGCTTCCAATAACTGCTGGCAAATTAATAACTCGCGCTCCCAATCCGATGGGCTTATTGTAACACCAGATTTTGCGATTGTGTCTGCTAATGACAGCATACAGATATCCACCCCTGCTGCGCCTAATTGCTGGTAATAGCGATAGATCGAGCGCCGGCTGAGTCCGCTGCCAGTGCTTGCTAGATTATGGATGCGCATGTGCCCAGCAATAACCCGCTTCAAACGGTCAATTTCCTGGTTAGAAAGCAGCAGCCGCCGCGCTATTGCTTCGGTCAATAGCACTCCCCTTTGTTCGTGCCCTAAAAAGCGGATAATCCCATTGGGTTCGATAGTCCGTGTAACCGGCTTGGCGATATCGTGCAATAAGGCTGCAAAAAAAAGCAGGCTCCGCAGCGGGCGTTCCACCGGATTGTTTTCCAAAAAATGTCGCTGCAATACAGAACGAAATCGTCCCAACGCCAGTAAAGCCATGCCAAGGATCAGGTTTTCACCATTGTCAGGGTCAGGCGGGCTCGTCAAACTATCATACAGTGCTTCCAACCACCGCACCGTTTCCAGGGTGTGTTCCCAAACCGGTAAGGTGTGCGGCGTGGATTGGGCAACATTTTTCAATGTGTCTAGTTCAGGTATCAACTGAGAACAAATCCCCAACCGGTCTAACAGGGTAAGCGAGGTAAAAACCTGACAGCTGCCCAACAAATGGAAGAACTCGTCCCGTTTCCGTTCCATCGAAACCCGTTCCAGCCGTGGCACAGCAACTCGCATCTGCTTGAGGGTAACCGGTTCGATCTGCAATCCCAAGGTGACCGAGAAACGGACTGCGCGGATCACTCTCACCGGATCGTCCGAGAAGGCAGAATCCCTGCACGAACGCAGTATTTTTTCTCGTAAATCCCGCCCGCCATGCAGAGGATCAATGATTCTTTCCGGATGATTTAGATCAACCGCCAGCGCATTGATCGTGAAATCCCGCCCGATCAGGTCATCCTCAATGCCAGCACCGCGTAGAGCGGCAAAATCCAGGCGAATCGCCTTGCCCTCCAAATCACGCAAGATCACCCGGGCAATGTGGCGGCTGTCGTCCAGCACAAAAAAAGCCCCTTTTAACTGGTTGGCAATCGTTCGCGCCAACCGCAGGGTGTCCCCATTGGTTGTGATATCCAGGTCATGGATTTTTTTATTCAGCAGCAAATCCCGAACGCACCCGCCTACCAGGTAAATTTTCTGATGCGCTTGCGCATACTGGCGAAGCGCTGGCAACACGCCTGGATTTGGGAATAATCCTTCAAAGGTGGTCAACATCGAATATTACGATGACCCCTCCCGATAACGCATTTCATCCACAACCCCAACGAATGGCAAATTACGGTACAGTTCGTCCAAGTCCAATCCATAACCGAAGACAAATTTATTCGGGATGGTGAAACCGACATAACGAACCGGGACATACACTTCTCGTCGTTCGCTTTTATCCAGCAGCGTGCAGACGTACAAACTGCGCGGCTTGCGCGCCGAGAGGAGATCAAGCACCGAGGCGAGAGTTCTGCCGCTGTCAATGATGTCTTCCACCAGAATGACATCCTTGTCATGGATGTTCATGTTCAGATCGAGGGTGATGCGCACCTGACCAGTCGATTCACGGTTACCGCTGCCGTAAGAAGATACGGCCATAAATTCGACCGCATGTGGTACAGAAATATTGCGAATCAGGTCGCTCAAGAACAATACCCCGCCACGTAAAATACAAATGAGTACCAGCGCATTGGAATGGTGGAAATCTTTGCTGATTTGCTGCCCCAGCTCAGCCACCCGTTTTTGCAGCGCGTCGCCGTCAATCAAAATTTCGGACAAAAAATCATGGTAATCGCGCATAAGACCCTCTCAATAACCCTTAACTGCGGGGAACCTGGTGATGCCGCCGGCAGCGAGCCTCGTACATCTCAGACGCCCCGACAATGATAACCGGTTCATCATAGCGCGCCGGGCTTCCATTCACCAGCCTCTGGGTACGCGACGCCGGTTCGCCGCACACCATACAAATCGCTTGCAATTTATCCACCCGCTCCGCAATGGACATCAGCACTGGAATGCAACCGAAAGGCTCGCCGCGAAAATCAGTATCCAACCCGGCTACAATCACCCGCATTCCCCGATCTGCCAGATTCTGAACCATAGCCGTGATGCCCCCATCGAAAAATTGGGCTTCATCAACTGCCACCACCGTGGTACCTTCTTCCAATTTTTCCAAAATCTGGCTGGAGCGTTCCACCGGAATGGCGTCAAATGCAGTGCCCGCATGCGAGGTTACCTGCTGAATATGATAACGATCATCAATGATTGGTTTAAATACCTGGACTTTTTGCCTTGCAATCGTTGCCCGCCGCAGCCGGCGGATCATTTCATCCGTCTTCCCGCTGAACATCGAACCAGTGATGATCTCGATTGAACCCGAGTGATGTTTCATGAACTCCTCATTAGACCATGGCAAGATGATTCGATTTTACTCCAACTTGGCAACCTTGTGATCGAACAGGGAATTAAAAACACGCAGGCAGCCTGTACAGGCTGCCTGGATAATTGCTGCAATGCCCGCCTTATACGGCGATGTCTTCCGCAGCAGCGGGTAAATCATAACCCAATTGCCGTAAGCGTTTCTTCAAGTCAATCAGCGATTTTCGGCCGAATCCATCCACCGACAATAACGATGCCTCGCCTTCCGCAAGACGGTCTATCACCTGCCCCACGGTGGTCAAGCCGGCTTTCATCAAAGCCTCAGTCGGGCGATTACCCAATTCGAGTTCTGCGATTGGGCGGGCAGGGGAAGTCCGCGCGGCTTCACGCGATTTTCGCGTTTCCACAAAATCCTGGCGGGCTTGCAAACGCTTGTAAAAACGGTCCACCTGGCCTTCCATATCCAGAATACGCTGCTGTTGACCAGTAAAGAACGGGTGGCATTTGGAGCAAACTTCGGTTCGAATTTCTTTACGGGTGGAACCCGTCTTCCAGGTATTACCGCAGGCGCAAATTACAACCGCATTTGGATAATAAGTCGGGTGAATACCCTTCTTCATGATTGATTACCTCTCTTTATTATGAAATACTCCCGCCTCCGACCGGAACAGTACGCCCGTCGGTGCGAGAGCAACCAGGTGCTACTCAGCCACTACCGGCTTAATGCTCACTTTTTTCTGTCCATTGGGCAGGGTTTCATAGACCACCACGCCGTTTGCGGTTGCGAACAGGGTATCATCTTTACCGACACCAACATTTTCGCCCGGTTTGATGCGGGTACCGCGCTGACGAACCAGAATATTGCCGGAAAGCACAACCTGCCCGGCAAAACGCTTCACGCCCAGTCGTTGGGCATTGCTATCACGACCATTGCGGCTGGAGCCGCCACCTTTTTTGTGTGCCATTGCGCTTACTCCACTAGAATAGAATCGATCTTTAAGCGGGTATATTTCTGGCGGTGCCCGGTTTTAACGCGGATGCGTTTTTTGGGGCGGTATTTGAAAATAACCAGTTTTTCGCCTTTTACCTGCGCTTCTACGGTCGTTTTTACCTGCGCCCCTTTTACTATCGGGCTACCGACCACAACCTGCGCTTCATCCACAACCAACAGGACTGTGTCCAGGGTTACCTGATCTCCGGGCTCAACTGGGATTCGGTCAACTTCAATCGCTGACCCTTCGACGGCTTTGTACTGCTTGCCGCCACTTTCAACAATAGCATATCTCATTTTCCTCGTCTCCAATCTTCACTTCACCGCCAAACCCGCGGGAAATACTCAATCGCCAGCCGGCGGGGAAGTTGGGGTACAATTTCACGCCCCAGCGCGACTTCAGCCGGGGCTTTTGCGGAATGTATTATACTGGCAGCCCGGCGGGCTGTCAACCATTTTCGTTTCTGTCTGGCAAGGATTGTTCCGCTGCTTCCGGCGGGTCGTATTTTTTCGAGTTTATTACAAACCATATTGCCACGGCAGCGCAAAATCCAACCCATAATTCAATCCATAGCACCGAAACATTGGCACTGGCAAGCATCACCGCCGGCAAGTTAACCAATGTATGCAACAGGATTGCCAGCCAGAACAGCCCGGGCTGATTTTTCCTGACGCTCAAATAGACCAGCACCGATAACCCCAGCTGGATAGCAAACGCAAAAGCGCGTTCGATTCCACCAACCAAAAACAAGTAAGCGGGCGTGGCAATCAGGCTGATCCGCACCGGCTCGGCGTTGATGCCCAACTGCGGCGCAATCACGCTATCGAACGTGCCATCATTGATCGCCAGGCTATAGATCAGGTTGACGACATACGCCATCCCAACCAGGATGATCGCTTCAAAACCGCCATGCCCAACCCCATACGCAAGCGCATTCTTGCGCTCCAGCCGATTTTTCAACAGGTATCGGAATCCAATCCAACGTCCAGTCTCCTCGAACAGACCAGCGGTGACGCTGAGGAACAAGCCAAGCAAAAACGGGCGTGCAATCAGCGACTGGTAAAATTCAGTCGGCGCAAGCAGTCCCAACAACTGGAAGCGAATCAGGACCTGAGGTACCAGAAAACCAAGTACGCCTACCAAAATTGCCACGATCGAAATGCGCTGTTTGACATACAAGAAAATCGCCGTTCCAATTGGCAAAGCAAACGCAATCAAAAGAGAGATGACCATAAAAATAATGGATAACTGATCAACCATTTTGCCTCCTATCCGTTCTTGGGACTACGTAAACGCCGGATATCCCCGTCGCGCACGGTTATTCCAGAACGATCCAGATGTTCGAGAAATGCCAAAGCATATTTCCGGCTGGTGTTGAATTGATCACGAAACTGCGCGACGGTAATCGCACCGCTGTCCTGAATGGTTTTTTTAACCCATCCAAGCATGTGATCAAAAGTTTCGGATAGAAAGACAACATCTTCCGAGACCTGAACCAGCCTGCCGGTCTCAACCATCGCCTGGTACAAGTCTTCACCAAGTTGTTGAACGCACTCCTTTACCGCCGGGGGGGTGAACGGGCTTGCTCGAAACGCCCGCAGCCTCTGTTCCATCTTTTCTTCTTGCTGGCTGTCGAAGATGATCCTGTGATCGGGTAACGATATTACCCGATTCTCATCCTTCAAATTTCCTTCTTCTACCATCTGCTGCAATAGGATTGGAAAAACCCGTGGGATCAACCCAGCCCGGCTTTTCAACACCTCCCGCGTAATGCCTCTTCGCAGTGGAAATTGCAGGTGATACTGCTGCACCTCGTCAACCAGGCGCTGTTTTTCTCGCGCCAGAATATGACTGGCTGCCACCAAACGGTTGGTACTTTCCTTCTGCCCCTCTTCCAGAATCACTACCTTGCCCATATGCAAAAGCGCCTGAAGCGCCTGACCTGCTTCGCCAGCCTTGATTCGCGCGGCCTGCGCCGCTTCAGGCAGGGTCGTAAACCGGGCTGATGCAATTGCCTGGAGCAATAGTTCCTTCGGATCAGCCCGCCGCAGGACGGATAACCGTTCAATGACCTCAGGAGAAAATCGTTTATGCCGCCGTTTAGGGTGTGGATCCAGCACCTGTCCGCCACCGAGCGTTTCCCCTGGAGAAGGACGGCGGATAATGTAATGATCACCGCGTGCCAGCACAGCAGGTTGTCGCAGTTCCAACTGAAGCCAACCTTCCCCGCCGGGGTCAATACGTTCGCTGCCCAGCACGCGCGTGCGCGCCACCACCTCCAGCGCGGCACTGAAAAACTTCACCTCCATGTCGTGTTTCAGTGGCGTTGTAGCGTCTTCCGGCAGCCTGACCGTGACATCTACTCGCTGGGTAACTGTATACTGTCCGCGAAGCGTCAAAACATCACCGCGCCGGATTTGTTCGACATCCACCCCGCTAATGTTGACCGCTGTTCTTCCTCCCGGCTGCGCCAAAGTTTCCTTGTTGTTATACGATTGCAAACCGCGAATCCTACCCAACAAACCCTTCGGTAAAATTTCAACATCATCCCCAATTCGCAAGCAGCCATCCTGCAAGGTTCCAGTGACAACGGTGCCAAAACCGGAGATAGTAAAAATCCTATCAATTGGCAGGCGCGGTCGTCCCAAATCCGGTTTGGAAGGGGTCGCGCGCAAACACTCTGCCAACGCCGTTTTCAACTCGCCCAACCCGGCTCCGCTGCGCGCAGATACGCGCACAACAGGCGCTTCGGACAGGCAGGTGGTTGCGACAACCTGATGAATTTCCGCTTCGACCAACGCCAGCCATTCCTCGTCATCTATCAAATCGGTTTTAGTTAATGCCACCACCCCGCGCTTGATGCCAAGAATATCCAGAATGGTGAGGTGTTCCCGTGTTTGGGGCATAATACCTTCGTCTGCGGCAATGACGAATAAAACTGCATCAATCCCGCCCACCCCAGCCAGCATATTTTCGATGAAATCGCGGTGCCCCGGCACATCAATTATCCCAATGGCTTCTCCGCCGGACATGTCCATCCAGGCGAAGCCCAAATCAATGGTCATCTCGCGTTCGCGCTCTTCCTTTAGTCGGTCCGGGTGGATACCGGTCAACGCTGCGACAAGCGTGGACTTGCCGTGATCCACATGCCCGGCGGTGCCGATGACATACATAAAATTCTCCAATCCGTCTACCGGCGCCGGTTTTTTCCTGCCTGATCCTGATCTTCGTTCCAGCCACGAACCAGCCCCAACAACGATTGCAGCCGGTTGGTGGTATCCTCTGTGATTTGATGGGTAAAATCCTGGAAATCTTGAATCAAATCTTCAAGCAAGATCAGGCGCTCTTCCAGTTTCGCAATCTGGCGGACAACCTCACGCTGCTGTTCTTCCTGTGCAAGAATATAATTCGTCCAGCGTTTCTGGTCATCTGCTTTGAAGGATACCCATTCCTGCCGAAAACGATCTTCAACCAGCCGTTGCATTTCGGTAATCTCGTTGATCCGCCGCTCGAAACGGTTTGTAATTTCTTCAAATGAATCCTGAGCGCGTTTGACGGACCGATGAGTCGCATCCAACGATTGCAACTGGTTATCCAAATTGGAAGATTGCGATTCGATCTGTTCGAACCGGCTTTGCCACTCCTTCCATATCCGATCACGATCCAGAATCGCCATGTTTTGTTTTTCAATGAAGGCGACCTGGTTTTGCCGGCGTTCACTCTCGGCGGCAATCAATTCACTGATGCGCATTTCCACCTTGCGCACCGAGTCCGCATTAATATCCATTTTTCCGCGCTGCTCCTCCTGGCGTTTGCGCAGCGCGCCTACTTCACCTTGAATATCTGTCAAACGCTTGGAATCCTGGCGCTGGCTTTCTTCCAGCAGTTTGATCTGGCGGCGATATTCATCGTCCGCCCGGCGAATCAAGAGCATTTTTTGCTCCAGCTCCTCGACTTCTCTTCCCAACCGGTGCTCTCCTTCCCCACGGGCTTGCAAGGTTTTGCGGATCTCGGGTAACGCATCGAGGGTTTTGCGAATTTCACCCAGCGACCGGCTGACCGATTCGTTGTCCGCCAGGCGGATTTTATCCATCTCGCGGTCGCGTTCGCTGCGCTGCTTCTCCACATCCTGGATCATGCGGGTCAATTCCTGACGCATTTGCGCAATGGCTGTATCAACCTGATTGAAGCGCAGCAGCGAAGTCGCGATCCGAGCCACTTCACCTTCCACCTCTTTAAAGCGCGGATCGATCGGTTGCAGCCTGTCTTCCAAATTGGCGATGCGATCCTGCATGGTAGCCACCAATAATTTATCTTTACGCCGTTCGTCCTCCAGCCATTCCAGTCGTTTTTCTAATTGCTCGTTATCCATGGAAATATTTTCCTCTCATCGAAAAATCAGCCGGAGTATGGCGGCTGGAAAATTGCGGACAGATGCCACAATTATAAACAATTCCATTCAGCGTGGCGTTAATAAGGCTGGTGCAATCCGCAACACAAAGATGACCGATTGATAAAACACCCCTGGCAGCAATCCGAACAACAGTAAAAACAGGCTGCCCAGCAATAGAATAATCCTCTGGATTAAACTTTCCGATCTGACAAACGGCGCATCCGAAGCGCGCACAACATGCAGCAGCACGCGGAGTCCGCCTATTAAAAACCCCAGATTGCCAGCCAATGCCCACCCAGTTTCGACCACTGACTGGCGGGCAACCTGCTCCAATAGCTCCAAACGCACCGGAAAACCCGCCAGAAGAGGGATGCCGCTCATCGAAAAGATCGCGGTTAACAACGCAATGGAAGTAAAGGGGTAGCGTTGAAAAACCCCTTTCATCTGGTCGAAATTCATCGCCTGGCGGTGGTTCTTCAGGATGCCTAAAGCCAACGCCAGGACGAATAATGCCAGGAATCGCGGCAAAAGCCCGGCTGCAAACAACATCAGACCCGGCAGCGTATTCAAACCAATCGCCAGCAGCGCAAAGCCTGTCTCAAAAATAACCGCGAAGCCAAGTAAGCGCGGCAATTGATCCTGAGAAGCTGCCCAGATCCCGCCTGTGGTGATCATCAAGATTCCTGCTATTCGCAGCACATCGAAAAGTTGTTGCGAACTGCGCAGCCATCCAAAACCGCTCACAAAATCCAAGCCGAGCATGAGTATGGAAACTGGAACAAAACTGAGAACAAAGGCTGCTGCGAATGGGTGCGTTTCGTTGACCAATTGCGGCACCCAGGAAAAAAAGGGGAAAATGGCTAACCATAAAGCAAAACCGAGTCCCAACATCAACGCCGCGCGAATCAGCAGTTCAGCATTGATTTGGGCGGCATCCCCACTGCCAAATACCCACCCGGCAAACAACACAAAGGGCATTCCCAGCGTTTGAAAAATCAGGTACCGCTGCACGCCCGTCTTCACCGGCTCGCCTGGCGGCGCCAGCAAAGGAATACTGAACAATACAGCCACTTCGACCAATAGCGCGGCAAACAGAAACGGCTCGACAGAAAAAGCAGCAACCAGCGCTGCTAAAACCGCCAACGCAAACGGAACGAAAAAGCGATGCACCCAGATTCCAAATGCCCCAATGAACCAGGCTGCCCCGGCGCCGTAAATCAACGTCAAAAAGGAACGCTCATTGTTGCTCAGGACAAACCGCCGCCCCAGTAAAACCAGGCTCTCGGTAAGCTCCAGCCGAAGACCACCCAATCGGACAGGTTCGCCGATCGGGAAAAAGGCTGCCAACAACGCTAATGCGGCGGTGAGGAATACCGCCAATCCCACCGAAAGTATCCTGTTCTGGCGCAAAAACCACAACACTATCCCGGCAATCAGGGGCAGCACAATCCAAATGACCGGCGCGCTCATTGGCTGCCTTCCAGACTAGAGGCGGCGATGAAATACGAGCCCGCCATAGCCAATCCCAGGGTGATTATGCCAAGCAGACCGACGACCAGAACCGAACTGACCAACTCGGCATACAACACCTCGAAGCCGGCGATAAAGGTTAACAACCCGATAATCAAACGAAAAGGCGCAACGGTCATGCCCATTTGAACCAATCCAGCCGCCAGAAGGATCAATCCCCCCAATAGAACAGGCTGCTGGATCGCAAGCCATACCTGTATCTGAGAATCGATGGAAAAAACAACAATAAAGCTGAACAAGGTTGTCAAAACCCTGAAAACCCTGCCGGATAAATCCGTTAGGGACTGGCTTTCCACGGCATTCACCTGGGATGTTGCCAAAACGGCTCCCGCCATCCAGCCAATCACAAGTTTCACCGCCGCCAGTCCCAACGGTAAGGATTGGCTCACCAGCCAAAACACGCCAAGATATTGAATTGCCAGAGCAATCACCGACCAACGCCAAGGGAGGTATAGCGCCAGTCCGATACTGGTCAGCATCAACAAAATTATCGGGACAAAATCCAGGACGGCGTTCATTGCGCTCCGCCAATTAACGATATCAACAACGCTAACAACAAAATTGACCACAGAACGCCGCCCTCCCCTTCGAAGAGGGTCGAAAAGAAACCCAACACGCGTTGAACAACATGAAAGATCGTGCGCAGGATACGGTAAAGCCAATTCAAACTCAACAAGGATGTAATCACCCCGGAAAGGCTTTGAAACCACTGGCTCAACCAGATTGCTGACCGGGATAGGCTTTGTTCACCCTTACCCTGCCAGATCAAGCGGAAAGCGAGCGCGCAAAGCGCCAGGGTCAGCAATCCCGACCACCAAAATCCGAGCGTCAGACCGCCTGGAATACCGAGCGCAACCGCAAGCCACCCGGATGCGACCAGAATAAACAATCCAATGGCATACGTGGTGCGCGCATATGGTTCCAATGTATGGCTGCTTTCCCCTTCGCGGAGCGCGTGGCGGATGTACCCGGCGATCAGAATAACCCGCACGATAACAAGATATAGAATCCAGCTAAACGAAGAGCTGGCAACTGCCCAGCCTGAAGCCAAAGGGGTAAAAGGCAAACCCGAAATACTAATCACTCCCGCCAGCGGCAGAATCAACAAGCGGCGGCTGCGGATTGAAAACAAAAACAACATCCCACCCCAGGACAGGATTGCAATTCCCCAGATACTTGACAAACCAGAATTCCCAATCCCCGCCGAAATAATCGCCATGCAACTAAACGTCAATCCAAGAAATGCGCGCCCGGAAATTTCACTGGCGGCTATCAGCCACATCAATGCGCTATAAATCCCAATGAGTGCGGCAACCATAACCAGTGCAGATTGCGAATCGGGCAACCCCATTCCTGCCGGTAATTTAACCAGCAACGCCAGCGCGGTTACCTGACCAACGATCCGCATCAGGCTGGTCAAACCATGTTGTAAGGGCAATTGTTGTTCGTAATTCAGGTTGATCGGAAATATTCCCAGCCTGAGCGTCACTGCGGCAATGAGCAGCCACAATTCTCCAGAGGTAATATTTTCAAACGTGAGATTGACCAACCTCTGGTTCGCCAGCACAATGGCTGCGACGAGCAAAAAAATACCAAAAACCCGCAAGGAAAACGAAGCCAGCGCTTCCCTGCGGTATTGCTCATCACGGATCACCAGCATCACATACATCATTTCCAGGGTATCCAGGATCATCCAGGAAACTGCCATAGCAACCGGTGACCCGCTCAGGATCGCCAACAGCCCAACGGAGGTAAAGATCATAACAGCCGCCCAAGACAAAGGCGTACTGTTGTATTTAAACCGTGCCGGAGCGGTCAGGATAACCGCCAACCCCAGGCTTACCGCGCCAAAGGCATACACCCAGCCGGTTGAATCCCAGCGGAATATCACCGGATCGGCATTGCTTGGATCGAACGGCCGCCAATGGGTAAAAACAAGGGGCGCAGGTTCAAGCCAGCGTAACGCCAGTACGCCACCCCAGGCAAGCAGCATTCCGCCAACCGACACCAGCCAGGCATAACGGCGTCCCTGCTCGCTCCAGTGCAACCCAAACACGAGTGTTGCGACCAAAAAGGTGAAAAGGATTGGCAGCAGTGTTAACATTCTTACAAGACTGGATTATCTCCCGCGCGTTCCAGGAATTTTCCCATACCCGCTTTACCAAGCCACCGATCACCATCAACGATCAATTTGCCGCGTAAAAACACTTTTTCAGGGAAACCAGTCAACTGCCAGCCTTCAAATAGATTATAGTCGGTGCGGTGATGGGCTTTTTCAACCCCGTATTTTACCGGACGATTCACATCCCAAATGACAATATCTGCATCACTGCCGGGCGCAAGGGTACCCTTGCGCGGATACAGCCCAAAAATTTTGGCTGGATTGGTGCTTGTCAGGGCAACAAATTGGTTGGGTGTCATCCTGCCGCGAACCACGCCCTCAGTCCACAAGACTGGCAAGCGGTCTCCAACTACCGGAAGACCGTTGGGAATTTTTGTGAAATCATCTTTGCCAAGTTCCTTGCCTGGAATGGCAACCGGTTTACCCTCGTATAAAATCGGCTTGGTGCCATCGAAGAAAAACGCGCAGTGATCGGTACCCACAACCTGGAGAATACCTTGTTGTAATCCCTCCCATAGCCGCCGGTTATCTTCCACGCTTCGCATGGGCGGCGAACAAACCCACTTTGCGCCATCCGGACGACGCAGGTGATCTACGGTGAAGAAAAGGTATTGCGGACAAGTCTCACCCATGATCGGCAAACCTTTCGAACGCACATAAGCCAACAGATCCACCTCGCCGCCGGCATTCATGTGAACGACATATAGCGGAGTTTCTGCCATTGCCGCCAGCGCAGAACCTCGTAGCGTTGCCTCGGATGCCGTCCAAGGAGGTCGCGTCAACGCATGCCACTCCGGCGTGGTGTTGCCAGCGGCAAGGGCTTCAGCCATCAACAATTCAATGACATCTCCGTTTTCCGCATGAATCAATGTTAAAAATCCGTGTTTTTTGGCTATGCGCATCACTTTGTAGATGTTTTCATCCGAAAGACGCAAGCGGTTATTATACGCCGTGAAAACTTTTAGCGTGCTGATGCCCATTCCCAACAGTGTTGGTATCTCCTGCTCGATACGCTCGTCCAGATGGGTGATATTCATGTGAAAACTAAAATCAATCGCCGCTTTTGGGTCGGCTTTCGCCCGCCAGGCAGCCACGCTGGCTGCCAAACCGGCTGGCGCCTGCGGCACGAAATCAATTACCGTTGTTGTTCCACCAAAGGCTGCCGCTTTATGACCCGTGTAATGGTCATCCGAAGCCACCGTATCGTACATCGGTAAATCGAAATGCGTGTGCGGATCCACACCGCCAGGCATTACTATTCGCTCAACCGCATCCACAACCTGAACATCATCACCAGCCGGCAGTTCTTTGCCTATCATCACAATCTTTTCATCCGCGATAAGGATATCCGCCGTAAAGGTCTCCGCTGCGGTAACCAGGGTCCCATTCCGAATTAATGTCTTCATGACTTTTCTCCTGTTCGTCCACTCTTTACTGATCACTGTTAATTAAAAATTTTCGTCAATTCACTTCAATCCGGCGTCATTCAACGCGCTAAAATCTCCTAACATCGCCAGAAGCATCAGATCCAATTGTTCCAGTGTTTCTGGCAAGGGTGCTGCTGCATAAGACGGGTTGCGCGATGTTCGTTCGCGCAGACCTTTCCACAGCACGGCCCGCTCCTCGTGATCTACAACCAATTCATTAAGCAGAGTAGCGCGATTAAACCGCTCGCCGGTAGTGTACAAAAATGTCATCCGCCGCCATTTTCCAGCGATGATTGGTGGGTGAAGTTTTTGCAGCGGGTCAATTTGAATTTTAAAATATTCTTCCTGAGCGCGCGGGTGATCCGTTTCGTCGCGCAATAGTTCTGCCCGGGTGGTCAATTCATGACCACGTACCATAGCCACATAATTAATTTGCCAGCGCTCCTGCTCGCTAAACCCGCTGGTTTGGTAAAAAGCAAGGTAATCCACACTTAAGACTTTTGGAGCCGATCGTAAAGGAATGCGGTACCAACCCAAAACCCGGGCGATTTCCAGATCGCGCGTTTGTGTTAGCACCGCAACGAGAATGATGGAACTTTCTGGAACCAAAAATCTCAATGGCCGCACCCCAAATCATTCTTTATATTGGGTATTATAGTCCAAACCTCGGAGGTACTGCGATTCAATTTTCAAAACCAGCAGGATGGTTATCCTGGCACAATCCATGGGGCACCTTGCGGTGCCCCTTTTGATATTTCCCGAAATTTTCCTGGATGAGGCGGTTAATTTACCCCGGCGCGTTGGTTGAATTCCACAATCAGGGCGTCAATTTCCTCGACCTGCTTCTGGAAATTCGTCCAATAATGCGGATCGTACCACTGCGCCTGAATCTCTTCGTAAGTCTTACCTTGCTGCTCAACCCAGGTGTAATATTTCAAATTATGAACCCGCTTGCGTTCCGCGTAGGTTAGCTCGATCAGATGATCGGTGGTTTCACCATGCAAATCGCTGGCAAAGGCTTCGGCGGCATCAAACGCGCTAAATTCGCCAAACTCTTCGCGATATTCCTGAATGCGGCTGGAATACAGTTCCATCGAATCCGTCATCACAAACAACATGATATCGTTTTCGCCCATTTCATAATATTTGGCGGCTTTTATCGCAGAGAGCATATTGGCGATGCCCGAGAAGCCAAACAGATCCAACTGTTGCACCAATTCAACCGGAACGCCTTTCCGCACCAGGTATTCACGTCCAGCCGGCTCGTTAAACAGGCGCAGGACATCCACAACCGAGTTGTCGTCAATGGCTACCACCATATCCGTGTTTTTAACATTATGAATCCACGGGACATGCTTGTCGCCGATCCCTTCGATTCGGTGAGCGCCAAAACCGTTTTGCAACAGCGTTGGGCATTGCAACGCTTCGCTGGCAACGATTATGCTTTCCGGGAACACCTGTTTCAAATAATCACCACAGGCAATGGTTCCCGCCGAGCCGGTGGTGAGCGCAACACCACGGTAGGCGTCATCCGGACCCATCACCTGCTTCAAAACTTCCTCCATTGCGTGACCTGTAATTTCGTAGTGCCACAGGTAATTGCCAAATTCCTCAAACTGGTTGAAGATCATCAAATCCTGGCCGGATTTTCGCAATTCCCAACATTTATCGAAAATTTCCTTGACATTTGATTCCGAACCTGGTGTGGCAATGATCTCTCCGGCAATCTTCGACAGCCATTCAAACCGCTCCTTGCTCATGCCTTCCGGCAGGATGGCAATCGACTGGCAGCCAAGAAGCGCAGAGTCATATGCTCCACCGCGGCAATAATTACCCGTGGAGGGCCAAACCGCTTTTTGGGTGGTTGGATCAAACTGGCCAGTCACCAGGCGCGGGACCAGACAACCAAAGGCAGCGCCAACTTTATGCGCGCCAGTGGGGAACCACTTGCCAACCAGTCCAATTACCCGCGCCGGAACGCCCGTCAGACTGGAAGGTAATTCGACAAAATTGACGCCGCCGTACAGACCTCCCCTGGGGACCGGCTGGTTCTTCCACGAAATTCGGAACAAGTTGCGCGGATGAACATCCCACAAACCAATGTTTTTCAAATCTTCTTTGGCGTGATCCGGGATTAACGCCGGATTTTTCATTTGGGCGTATGTAGGGATGATGATCTTGCGTTCGCGCACCCGCTGCAATGCGCGTTCTCGGCGTTCAGGAAAAATCGTCAGGTCAATGGTGGTCATTCAATAATCTCCTCTGTACTAGTGTTTTTGGGATCTTTCACAAAATCTTCAGGGCTTTCTCGAACAATGTACAACGGGCGCCCTTTTGCCTCATCATAAATTCTGCCAATATATTCACCCAGAATACCCAGGCAGATTAATTGAACCCCGCCGAAGAATAGCACCGCAATCAACGTGGTTGCCTGTCCAAAAAAGGCTTGCGTCTGAACGAAGCGCATCACCGCCACCACAGGTATCGCCAGAATAGCAATACCAGCGGTTACAAACCCAAGGTAGGTTGCCATTTGCAATGGAAAATAAGAAAAACCCGTGATCGCAGTTAACGCCAGTTTCAGCATCTTCCGGAGGGGATATTTCGTCTCTCCGGCAAACCGGGCGGCGCGCTTGTAATATACACCCGTCTGGCGGAAACCAACCCAGGCAGCCATTCCCCGCAAAAACCGGTGATGTTCCCGCATCGTATTCAGCACTTTAACGACCTTGCGGTCCATCAAACGAAAATCCCCGGTATCCATCGGAATTTTTACATCCGTGATTCGGTAGATAATCCGGTAGAATAACGATGCGGTTATTTTCTTAAAAAAGGTTTCACCTTCGCGTTCCGCGCGCACCGCATAAACCACTTCGTATCCGGCGCGCCACTTTTCAATTAGATCGAGAATCACCTCCGGCGGGTCCTGTAAATCAGCATCAATAATAATCACCGCATCGCCGCGGGAATAATCCAATCCGGCAGTCACGGCAATCTGATGTCCAAAATTGCGGGCGAATATCACCGCCCGCACGCGGGGGTCATTTCTGGCTAATTCACGAATTATTTCCGCAGAGTCATCCACCGACCCATCGTTTATGAGGATCATTTCCCACGCACCGCCGCTTTTCTCCATCACCTCCGAAATGCGGCGGTAAAGTTCGTGTAAACACGAGGCTTCATTATATACAGGGACAATGATCGAAAATTCGGGTTTTTCGGTCATGCTCGTTTCCAATACCGTTTTTTCAGGTCTTCGATAATCATTTGAAAAGTTTACATCCCCAAATGTTTCTTTAATGCGGACAGGTTTGGTTCAATAATTGGCGCAGCCGTAACGGACTGCATGGCTGCGCGAACATCCTTCAAGCCGCTGCCGGTATTCAACACCAGGACCGGATCATCCGCAGTGATCTTACCCTGCGCAATGGCTTTTTTCAAACCCATGTAGCTGGTTGAACCGGCTGGTTCGGCAAATACCCCATACACGCCCAATTCGCCAATTCCGGTAATAATCTCTTCATCCGATACGAGGATATACTCACCGCCAGTTTCACGCGCAGCGCGGACTGCGCGCACCCCATCGCGGGGTAAGTCAACAGAAATGCTGTCCGCAATTGTCGTTGCCTGAACCGGCTCAATTTCTTCACTTCCTTTGAAGAACGCATTGGCAACTGCCGCCGACTTTTCGGATTGGATGCCATAAATGCGCGGCATTTTTTCCAACCAGCCAAGAGCGTGCAGATCTTTGAAGCCCTTGTGAATACCAGAGATGATGTTGCCGTCACCCACCGGGATAAACACTGCCAAAGGAGGATGGTCACGTCTCAGGTTTCGGATCACGGTTTCCCAAATCTCGAAGGCTGCCGTCTTTTTCCCTTCGGTTGTGAAGGGATTGTAACCAGTATTGCGGCAATACCAACCAAATTCATTAGCAGCCTGAATGGTTAGATCGTAAGCAGAATCGTAATTTCCATCCACCAAAATAACCTGGGCTCCATACACCAGCAGTTGCGCCACTTTGGCGGGCGGCGCGGTTTTTGGCGCAAAGACGACCGCTTTTTGACCAATGGCTGCCGCCATTCCTGCCAGCGCTGCTCCAGCATTGCCGGTCGAAGCAGCCACTACCACTTCTGCACCAATTTGCCGCGCTCGCGCCACAACAACTGCTGATGCGCGATCCTTAAAGGATGCGGTCGGGTTGCGCCCCTCATCCTTAATCCACAGGTTGCGCAAGCCGAGACGTTCCGCCAATCGGGTTGTAAAGTAGGTTGGCGTCCAGCCAGCCATGCGCAGCGGCGTACCTTCACCGCCCGGATCTTTTACCGGCAGCAAAGGCAGGTAACGCCATAGTGAATAATCCGAGCGGGAAACGATGTCATTGATCTGAAATTTCTGCCGGATTCCGGCATAATCAAGAACAACATCTAAATTTCCACCATCCTTTGGGCAAGTGTAAGTGACCTGTCCTGGAGCGTATTCTGTCTTGCACAACGAACAACGGAAACCAACAAACTCACTCATAGTGATTCATGTCCTTATTAATGTGTTTTTATTCTTGCAGTATCCGGCGCGGAAACATGCTTCGCAAGCCGGCATTACTCATTATCAAAAGGCACTCCCAGAGAAGCCGGCGGCGAAGTGCGCATGGATCGCAGTAGCTGCGCCAAAAACCGGCGCGTTGCTTCGGGCAGCCCCGCCAAGGTGCGATTGATCCAATCGGCGTTGCCGATATTAACCAGCAGCAGGGTCAGGATCATCAACGGGAACGGCGCAACTTGCAGCACCTGCGAGGGAATGTTGGGCAGACTGGGCTGCAAAAAAAGACCCAACCATTGCAATAAACCGAACAGATAAGCCCCAAACGCCGCCCGCAGCGGATTCCAACCGCCAAAGATCGTAATTGCTAATGCAATCCAGCCAAAACCGTCTAATCCTGAGATCGTCCCTTTCCAGCCTGCTTTGACGCTCAACGAAAACATGGGACCCGCCAGCCCAACCAGCATACCACCGATCATCGTGTAGAAAAAGCGCATCCGGTTGACGTTTACCCCGCGCACAAAGGCGGTAGCCGGTTTTTCGCCAATTCCTTGTAGCAGCAACCCGGAGCGGGTTTTGAATACAAACACATACGCGACGATGATCAAAATGAAACTGGCGTACACCAGAATGTCCTGCCGGAAAAAGAGAATGCCAATAACCGGAATATCCGCCAAAACAGGGATGGGCATGGATGGAATGCGCGGACCCTGCAAGCCCATAAATGGATTACCAAGGAAATACGCCAGGTCGCGGCACATCAGCGCCAAGATAAAACCAACCGCCACTTGGGATTGCTTGAGGGTGATGCTGCTGAAAGCAACGATCAACGCGATCAAACCCCCAATCAACGCCCCGGCAATAAACCCAAGCAAAAGATTGTCAAAAGTGGTGGCAACGGCAAAACCTGCCATCGCTGTTAAAAGGATCGTCCCATTCACCGAGAGGTTGATCACCCCGGCCCGTTCCGTGATTGTTTCCCCTATTACTGCAAAGACGATCGGGGCGGAAGACGCCAGTACACCAGCCAGTCCAATCAGGATGATTTCAGTCTGCATGACATGCCTCTTAATGAATCCGCGTCAGACGGCGGCGCACGCCGTCCATCAAAATCACAAATAACACCAGCGATCCCTGGAGAACACCGGAGAGCGTGGAATCCAATTTCAAAACAATTGGCAATTGAATGCTGCCGATATTTAATGCCGCGAAAAATAATGCCACAGGCGCAGCCCAAATAGCCCGGTAATTAACCAGCATGGCAACCATCATCCCTAAAAAGCCATAACCCGAAGATATCGATGGGATTAAGCGATGATACACATCCAGCACCTGGATAGCGCCTGCCAGCCCTGCCATCAAACCGCACAGCAAAAACGACATCATCATGTATCGGGCGGTCGGGATACCCATCATGAAGGCTGCCCGTCCATTGCGTCCGACAGCCTTAAGTCTCAGCCCAAAATACGTACCGCGCAGCAGAAAATAAACAATGACAATCGCGACGATACCGATCCCCAATGCCCACAGGCTCAAGCGAAAACCCGGCACAGATGGAAACCACAATGTCGTGGGAAAGGGTTCGGTGCCGCTCATCGAACCTACCCCAGGACGTTTCCAGGGACCAAAGATCAACCAGATGGTCAGCGCAGTAGCGACAAAATTCATTCCCAAACCGCCAAAAATCTCGTTGACATTTCCAAATATTTTTAACAGACCAACAATACCCGCCCAAACCATGCCCCCGAGCGCGCCAGCGATCACTGCGCTGACCATGATTATTGCTGGCGGCAAATCCGAGGTCTGCAACATGCGCAGCGCCCAAGTGGTGAATATCGCTCCGAGGGTAATCTGCCCTTCAATTCCAATATTCCACAACCCGGCGGTAAACGTCATCAGCAGCCCTGCGGTGGCAAGCAGCAGCGGCGTCCAGGCTACCAGGATATCCGCAATCTTGCCCATCGAGCCGACTGAACCGATGATGATATTCTCATATACCAGCAACGGGTTAGCACCAGCAATCAGCATTACCAATGTAGTGAACAATAAAGCCAGCACAATTGCCAGTAATTGAAATCCTATTCCCATCCAGCGAGATGAAGTGTTCAGCATGTTTCCACCGTATGATTTAATTGAATGCTCAAAAACCTTTTCCACCAATCAATTGCCCCAATTGCTCCACCGAGGTTGCGGTTGCATCCAGGGGCGCTGACACTTTTCCGCCGAAAAAGACCAGGATGCGATCACTGTATTGCAGAATTTCATCCAAATCGGAAGAAATAAAAATAATGCAGGTGCCCTGTTTACAGCGATCTTTCAGTTTGCCCCAAATCCAAATCGTCGATTCAATATCCAGACCACGCGTCGGATGTTCCAAAAGCAGTAAATTGACTGGCGTGCGCAACATCGCAAGAAGCGCCCGTTGTTGGTTGCCGCCGGAAAGCGATTCAACGGGGCTGGCAGGCATGCCTTTGATATTAAAGTCCGCTATTCTTTGCCGCGTAACCGTCAGCGCCTTATCACTATTGACAAAAAAACCTTTCTGCTCTTCCGCGAGGATAAAATGTTCACTCAGGGATAGACCCGGTATCAAACCTTCTTCCAGGCGCGCTGCCGGCACATAAGCGATACCAGTGTCCAAAAAAGCGCGGTACGGCTTGCCCGTCAGGCGTTTTCCCCCCAGGCTGATTTGACCGGCCACCGGGCGAATCAACCCGGCGCAAGTTCGTAAAAACTCCAATTGACCGGATCCCTCCATTCCCGCCAACCCGATCACCTCTCCACAGGTCATGGAAAGGTTAATATCGCGAATTTGCAGCCGATAATCTTCAATCGAAACATGATCCAGGCTAAAGGATACTTCACAGGTTTCGTATTTTTTCTTTTCTTCTAAACTTACCGCCTTGCCAAACATCATCGTGACCAGATCATCCGTTTTATAAGGAGGCTCGGCTACGCCAACCAATTCCCCTTTACGCAGCACTGCCACGCGATGACACAAACCTTGCACATCTTCCAGTTTATGCGAAACAAAAATTACCGACATCCCTTGAGAGGCGAGGACCTTTAATGTTTCAAATAGTTTTTCTTTTTGCGTAGCGCTGATCCCAGTAGTCGGCTCGTCCAGAATCAACACCCGCGCTCCCAGCCACAACAAGCGAATGATTTCCAATTGTTGACGCTCGCCAACCGTAAGGCTGTCCACATACATCTGCGGATCAATGCGAAACCCAAATTGATTTTGCAGATCGTTGCAAGCGCGAATCACTTCGTTTCGGTTTGGGAAAAGCCCGCCATCCTGACCAATTAAGAGGTTATCCACCACCCGCATGGGCGGAAAGTCTAATGGGTCTTGATGCAGCATTCCGATCCGTTGCTTAATGGCATCGGCTGGCGATGCAATCTTGATTGGCTTGCCATCCAGGAGAATTTGCCCTTCATCAGCATGAATATAACCCGATAATATTTTCATCAAGGTGCTTTTACCGGCGCCGTTCTCTCCCAGAATACCTTGAATCATGCCTGACTCGACGGTCAGGCTAATATCCTTATTGGCATGAACAGCGCCGAAATGCTTGTGAATATTTATCAGTTCGACCTTCATAAGTACATTACCTTATCACATGCAGATAACTTCTACAACCAATCATGGGGGAGGCTGGCAATCTCCCATCAGCCTCCCCTTGCACGCATAGAACCGATTAGTTACTGGGGACGCTCTGTCCTTCCATGCCTTCCAATAACTGAGGCAGATACCAGATCTGAAGGTCGGTAGCAACTTCACCGTCCGCCAGGTAGGGGGTGCCATCCTGGAAATTCAACGGACCTGTGAATAACTTCAAGCCGCCTGCTAATTCATCAATGAACGTCTGCAAGTTGGCGGAAGCATCTTCGCTCAACGCATCGCCAAACACGAAACCAACCGCAGTTGTATCATGATTGTTGATGTCATTCCAATCTGGTCCAAGCCATTCAAAGAAGGATGTATAGGTGCCATCTTGTACCTGCTGCACTGCCCGGGTGTACATCGGACCCCAGTTATAGTACGCAACGCCCAAGCACACATCGGGAGCTTCCGCGCAAGCGCCTTCGTAGTCATAAGGCACCGCCCAGACTTCCCTGCCAGCAGCAGCGTGTTTACTGGCTTGCACCAGCGCTTCGGTAGTGTCAATTCCAGATATGACCACATCGTGACCGCTGTTAAAGAACTCATCCGCAACCAGGGTAGGATCAGCCGTAAAACCGGGGATATTGAACCAGAAACCAATCCAGGTTATTTTGAATTTCAAATCATCCGGATTTTTGCCAGCGTAATTCTCGTAGCAATATCTAGCCCCAAGGTAAGCCGAGGATGCCAGACGGCGGGTTTCATCATTGATTAGCGGACCAAGGTAGCCAATCTGTCCGGTTTGGGTGGTCAAAGCCGCAGCGCAGCCGGAAATTGCTTTGCCATATTCCATTCGGCTCATGAAATTGCCGAACTTGGGCAGGTCAATATAATTGACCCCTTCCTTCCAGGAAGTATCACCCGAAGCGTGGATAACCGCAACATCCGGGTGAGCCTGAGCAAATGTGATCGCGCTGTCTTTCATATCATCCGAATTGAAGATGATCAATTGAGCGCCTTTGGAAAGCAAATCCTCAGCCAGTTGATCCGCTGTAGTTCCGGGGCGGTCGGCAGGGTTAACTTTGTCAATATAGATCAGTTCGACACCGGGGATCTTATTTTCCACATACAGACCAGCATCGTAGTGCGCCTGGCTCCAACCGCGGTCATTGTATGGACCGACTAACAACATGCCAAGCACAAATTTCTCTGGCTCAGCGGGCGGAGCCGTGGGTTGGGGTTCTGCTGGTGGCTGTGTAGGTTGTGGTTCTGCTGGCGGCTGCGTTGGTTGGGGTTGCGCCACGGGTTCAGTCGGCGTTGCCGCAGGCTGGCATGCCGCCAGCAGCATGGCAACCAACACAAACAGACTTACCAGTAACCAGACTCGTTTGGTTTTCATTATCTCCTCCAGAAAACAGTTGAAAAATAGTGGTTGTGGATATCAATTTTTCGGCCATGAACGGAAAAAATTAACCTTTCTGCCCCGGGTCCTCCTTTCCTGAGTCAATTAAAAAATTTGGGAAACCCAACTTGCCCACCCATAAACGGCAACCATTCTAAGATTGGGTGGAAAACCCCAGAACACAACAATTTTACACGAATCCGCGTAGGGTAAAAGGGTTATTTTCCTGACCCCGCTTTTTGCGGAGATAGAAAAAAGACCAGAATAAACAACTTGGGTCTGCCTTTTTTCAGGCAGACCCAAGTAAATTACTGTCAGGGTACGATCCAGGTGCCGGTTTCGCCTTTCAAAGCGCGGCCAATATTTTCCGGATTGGTAATTAAAGCCTGCTTACCACCGTTTTCCAGGAACCAGATGATCGCCTGAACCTTGGGCGCCATCGAACCTTTGGCGAAGTGACTGCCTTCGGCAAGATACTGCTTGGCTTCCGCCAGAGTCATCTTGTCCAGCCACTTTTGATCGGGCTTGCCAAAGTTAAGCGCAACTTTTTCAACCGCTGTCGAGATGATCATCAGATCGGCATTGATTTCGCGCGCCAAAAGGCTGCTGGCAAAATCTTTGTCAATCACAGCGGCTACGCCTTCCAAATCGCCCTGCTCGTTGCGCACGACCGGAATCCCGCCGCCGCCAACAGTGATGACAACCATGCCCGCATCCAAAAGGTTTTTTACCGCCGGCAGTTCCACCACTTCTTGAGGAAGCGGTGAAGCCACAACCCGCCGCCAGCCGCGACCTGCGTCCTCGACTACATTCCAACCCATTTCCTGCTGGCGTTTCTTTGCTTCAGCTTCACCCATAAAACTACCAATCGGTTTTGTGGGATTTTGAAAAGCCTTATCCGACGAGTCGACCCGCACCTGGGTTACCACGGTTGCCACAGTTTTGTGGATGCCGCGTTTTTTCAATTCGTTTTGTAGATTTTGCTGCAAAGCATAGCCGATTGCGCCCTGAGAGTCAGCGCCGCATACATCCAGCGGAACTTCGTGCATGCCTTCAACTTTGGCGGCAATTTCCGACCGGCGCAGGATGAAACCTACCTGCGGACCGTTGCCATGACCTACAGCCACATCCCAACCCGCTTCGATCATATCAACGATATGATAGGCGGTTTCTTTGGCTGCCTGGTATTGATCTTCCACAGTTTGACGGGCGCTGTCTTTGATCAGCGAATTTCCACCAATTGCAACAACTGCCAGTTTCTTAGCCATAAATTAGTAATTCTCCTCAATGTCGGATATTCAACTCATTGTCAAAGCCATCACCGCCATCTGAGCGTGCATGCGGTTTTCGGCTTCGTCGTATACAACCGATTGGGGTCCGTCCATGACGGCATCGGTTACTTCAATATTGCGGTCCGCCGGAAGGGGGTGCATGTAAATGGCGTCATCCTTTGCCAAAGCCATTTTCCGCTCATCGGTGATCCAGTGCGAATACTTTTTGATGATCTCCGCGCCGGCGTTGGCATCCGGGGTGTGAACCATGGCGCCCCAGGATTTAGCATAGATGATATCCGCATCTTTGCAGGCTTCTTCCATATCATCCACAACTTCGAAACCAACTTTGAATCTGCGCGCTTCTTCTTGCGCCATTTCCATAACTTCCGGCATTAAGCGGAACTCAGGCGGATGCGCCAGCACCACGTCCATGCCAAAGCGCGGCATTTGCACGATCAATGACTGCGGCACCGACATCGGTTTTTGGTAGGATGCGGCATAAGCCCACGACACTACCATTTTCTTGCGGCGCAGGTCGCGTCCTTTTTTCTCAACAATGGTCATCAGGTCCGCCAGGCATTGGAACGGGTGCCAGATATCGCACTGCATATTGAGCACCGGCACGCGCGAGTACTTTGCCACATCGGAAATGTATTTATTACCAACGCCCCAATCCACATGGCGGATGGCAATCCCATCGAAATAGCGCCCGAAAATCTCGCCGATCTCTTTGGGTGTATCACCGTGGGAAATCTGGGTGGTGCGGCTTTCGATGAATGCAGCATGTCCGCCAAGGTGCGCCATGCCGGCTTCAAATGAGCCTCGCGTGCGGGTGCTGCTGAAGAAGAACAGCATCGCCAGCACTTTGTCGCGCAGATAGGCAGTTGATTCGTTCAGCGTGCGTTTGCGCTTCAGGTCAAACGCCACGTCCAGAATGGTTTCAACTTCCTCTTTCGTGAAGTCGAGATCACCAATCAAATCACGTCCGTGAAGAAATGTTTGCATGTTTCCTCCAATCCTCACTAAGAGTTCTATTCCATCTTCCCTAACACCAGGGCGATCAACGCCATGCGCATGACCACACCAATTGCCGCTTCCTGCCAATAGCGCGACCAGCGGGTGATATCCACATCGGGGGGTATCTCATCCATGCGCGGCAGAGAGTGAAGCAAAATCGCATCCGACTTGGCTTTCGTGGAGAGCAATTCGCGGGTAATCTTGTAATTGGAGGGTGTCATGCCTACATCTTTACCAGCACGCTCGTCGCGGGATTTGGTGTAATCGGGCTGCACAACCGGCTCAACCAGGATCACATCGGCGTCCGCAATTGCCTGTTCAACATGTTCCACTTCGCGGAAATCCAGGCTGTAGGACTTTAATTCGGCTTTGAATTCCTCGGTCAGCGACATATCCGGCGGGGAAACGAACGTGATCGGGCAATCAAATTGGGTTAAAGCATAACCCAACGAGTGCATCGTGCGCATGCGCATATCGCCCACCGCCAGCCATTTCAAACCGTCAATGCGGCCTTTTTCTGACAGCACGGTATACAGGTCGGTTAAGATTTGAGTGGGGTGTTCGCCCCAACCATCGCCGCCGTTGATGATCGGTACAGAGGACCATTTAGCCGCCTCGTGCGGCGCACCCTGTTGAAAATGGCGCATGACAATCACATCGCCATAGAATTCCAGCATTTTCACAGTGTCTTTGATCGATTCCTGATACCAATCACCTGCGCGGGTCATCTTGGCATCGGAAAAACCAGTCACATGTCCGCCCAGGCGGTGCATGGCGGCTTCATGCGCCAGACGGGTGCGCGTGCTGGGCTGATAAAAGGCCGTAACCAGGGTCTTGTCGCGGCATAGATCAACATTTTTCCGTTCACGAGTAATTTCTTCCATCTTGCGGGCAACATCAAAAACCCGGAAGAACTCTTGTCTTTCGAATTCCTTTAGAGAAAGGATATCGCGACCTGCAAAACTGCGCATTGTGAAAAACCTCCATTGAATTTGAAATTTACTTTTGTTTAATTTTTTTTCACAGCCAAACGGCTGAACTTACTGATAGAGAGAAAACATTCTGGGTTTCCGCATCAACAAGTGAAGTACAGGATCACCTCCTCCTTAGGTGACGTGATTGGCTGCGCCGGAGTGGCTGCCAACTCGTCGGACCAGATGAAAGCGGAAATACCCGGGCAGGAAATAACTGTGCGAGTAATCCACCACCCGACCGGTATCATCGTACAGATAGGCTTCGAACATCAACAACACGTCGCCGCGCTGAATTTCCAGCGCGCGGGCAACTTCGGACGTCGCCGCCACGGCGTTGATTTCGGTGTAGGAATTCATCAAGTTGACCGTCCCGCGTCGGAGGAGCAAATCCAGCACCGAGCCGGTGAAACCGTGATCCAAATCGGCAGCAGAGAGGATGTTCTCCGGAAGAATATCAACCAGAAACGCCACCGGGCGCGATTCGGCGATGATCACTCTCTCCACCTTGATCAAGGGCGTATTCGGTTGAACATTCAGGCTTTCCGCTAAAGCATCACTCGCTTCAATTGGCTTGATTCGTAAATCACCCATCGAAACCTTCAGGTTTATCTTTTCTGCCAGGCTTTCGATGCTTTGCAGAACTTCCAAACCGGTTTCAATCACCTGGACATGGCTGACCACAAATGTGCCAATCCCCTGACGGCGACGGATCAGCCCTTGTCCCTCAAAAGACCGCATCGCTTCGCGCAATGTTGCCCGTGAGACGCCCAATTGTTTTGCCAACATAGGTTCAGATAGCAAGCGTTCACCAGGAGGTGTGCGGGCAATGATTTCGGCTAATTCGATTTGCAACCGCTGATAAGGATGAACCGATGTATTCATCATATCCTCATTTCTTTGTTTATTTTTCGATTACTGGCACGAACTCGAAACGAGTAACATTAACGAGCCCAAGATCAGAAATTCTCAATTCCGGGATAACCACAAGAGCAAGCAGGCTCATTTGCATATTCGGGTTATTCAGATTACACCCACACGCTTTGAAGCCCTGTAATACGCTTGCTGCTTCGGCAGCCACTATTTCGGCTCGTTGATTGGACATTAAACCGGCTATCGGCAAGTGGACAATACCAATAACATCGCCATCCCGGACGACCACCTGACCCCCGCCGCGCGCCGCCAATTCATTGGCAGCCTGCGCCATCAATTGCTCATCAGTGCCAACAACAATCATGTGGTGGCTGTCATGGGCAACCGTGCTGGCAATAGCGCAGCGGGTTGTGAACCCAAAGCCGGAAACCAGCCCCACCTGCACGGTCCCGGTGGCGCGGTGGCGCTCGACCAGCGCAATTTTGGCAAGATCTTCGTCCCCATCAAGAATAACCCTGCTGTTCTCAACCCGGACGGGGATTTTTAAGTGACGGGTTGGCGCTTGATTTTCGATCACGCCGATCACATTTGCAGTAACAATTCCATTTTCAGATCTGCCTGCGCTCAACTCAAAATCACCCGCCGTGAGCGGGCGCAGCAAACGCACAGAATTTACCGCCCATTCCGGGTATGCGTAAGCCGGCAGATCAACGGTCAATTGTCCCTTCTCAGCGATAATCCTTCCTTTGGCAATGACCACATTCGCCTGGAAGTTACAGATGTCTTCCACCAAAATCAGGTCAGCATAGCGACCTGGAGCAATCATCCCCAAGTCGCGGCTAAGCCCGAAATGCTCGGCGGTGTTGATGGTTGCCATCTGAATCGCCAGCAAAGGTGCCAGCCCTTGGGAAACCGCGTGGCGCACAACCCGATCCATGTGACCCTCATTTACCAGAGTCGCCGAGTGCGAATCATCTGTGCACAACAGGAAACGCCGCGCATGCAAACCTTGCTCGGTGACCGCCTTTAGTTGAGCGGCAACATCATGCCAGGCAGAGCCATATCGCATCATCACCTTCATGCCCTGGCGAACGCGCTGCATGGCATCCTCTGCGGTGGTACCTTCATGATCATCTTCCGCGCCGCCGGCAACGTAGCCATGAAATGGCAATCCAAGGTCCGGCGAGGCGTAGTGCCCGCCGATAACCTTGTTTGCCTGGCGGGTTTTTTCCATTTCCGCGTGCACCAGCGGGTCGCTGTTGTACACGCCAGGGAAATTCATCATCTCGCCCAAACCGATGATCCGTTCCCACTGCATCGCTTCGCCGACTTCCTTTGCGCCAATACTTGCTCCTGGTGTTTCCATCCCGGGCGCAGACGGAACGCAAGAGGGCATTTGGACAAAAACATGGATCGGCTGATTTCCGGCTTCGTCAACCATTAACCGAACGCCCTCCAATCCAAAGACATTGGCAATTTCGTGAGGGTCAACGAACATGCCCGTCGTCCCGCGCGGCGCAACAGCGCGCACGAATTCAGTCGCGGTTAACATGCCGGATTCGATGTGCATGTGAGCATCGAGCAATCCGGGAGATAAATATCGCTCGCGGGCATGGATGACTTTTGTGTTCGCGCCAATGGTATGACTGGCATCCGCGCCCACATAAGCAATACGCTCGCCTAAAATGGCAACATCTGTGTTGGGGATGATTTCACCGGATTGGACGCATACCCACCGACCGTTGCGAACAACCACGTCCGCCGGAATACGCCCCATGGCGCAATCCACCAGTCTACGGGTGTTCTCAGCGGTAATCTCCACCATTTCGTGCCTCCCGGTTATGAGCGCAACCTGTTTCCTTTGGGATGAAACAGGTTGCCAGGTCTCAGGATAACAATCGCTTTGCAGCAAGATTATGAATCTCAATTTGACGATGTAAATCGAGGGTGGTCAATTCTCCCTTGCGAACAACGCACTGACCATGCACCACTGTGTAATCCGTGACACGTGGTTGACAAAAAACCAAAGCAGCCAAAGGATCGTGTAATGCGCCGCTGAATTCCAGTTGATGAAGATTATACGCAATGAAATCAGCGCATTTACCTGTTTCCAGCGAACCCAAATCTTTACGACCCAGCACTGCCGCGCCGCCGCGGGTCGCCAGTTCCAATGCCTGGCGGGCAGTCATCAGCGGTGGAGCCGATTCATTGCTCAATGATGCCCCCCCCAGCGCTGCACTCAACCGCGCCAGCAGCATTGCCTGGCGGGCTTCCGCCAGCAAGTGAGAGCCATCGTTGGAAGCCGAGCCATCCACGCCCAACCCAACCTTGACCCCCGCTTTCATGTACGCCATCACCGGGGCAATACCTGAAGCCAGCCGCATATTCGAGGACGGACAGTGCGCCACTCCGCAGCCGCAGCGAGCCAGCATAAGGATCTCCGGCGGGTTGATGTGCACCGAGTGCGCAAACCAGACATCCTTGCCCACCCAATCCAGCGTCTCCATATAATCAAACGGTCGGTAACCGAACATTTGCAGGCAGAACGCCTCTTCGTCCTGGGTTTCAGCAAGGTGGGTGTGCAATTGCACTCCATATTCGCGCGCGAGAGCGGCGCTTTGCTTCATCAATTCACCCGTCACGCTAAAAGGTGAACACGGCGCCAGCACAATTTGTACCATCGAACCTGGCTTTGGATCGTGGTATTGCTGGATCAAACGCTGCGAATCGCGTAAAATGGCTTCTTCCGTATCAACCACCGAATCGGGCGGCAGCCCGCCTTTGCTTTCGCCCCGGCTCATCGAGCCGCGCGATGCGTGGATGCGCACGCCAATTTCCTTTGCGGCGGCAATTTCATCATCTAACCGCGATCCATTGGGAAAAAGATACAGATGATCGGATGCGGTTGTACACCCAGACAGCGCCAGTTCTGCCAGCGCCGTTTGAGTCGAGATGAAGATATCCTCGCTGGTCATGCGTGCCCAGATTGGGTAGAGAGTTTTTAACCAGTTGAACAGGTTGGCATTTTGCGCCGCAGGAACCGCGCGGGTGAGGGTTTGATAAAAGTGATGGTGGGTGTTGATCAAACCCGGCAGTACGATATGCCCTTTGAGATCAAGGGTTTCATCCGCAACTGCGGGTAATTCATCGGTTTTCCCTACCTTTTCAATGAAACCATCCCGGATGTAAAGACCCCCATCCGGTATTTCCCGACGAAGATCATCCATTGTCACCAGCAAATCAGCATTTTTTACGAGCAGGGTTTGCGTCATAACAAATCGATTCTCAACTGGAAAACATGCGCTGCTTGGGAAAACGCCTGATCAGTCATCAGACAAATTAAGTGTATATCATTTTTTTGCAGTTGTCAATTGTCTGACAACGTGATCAATGTCACTTATTTATCGGTCAACTGCGCCGCCCGCAAAGTGTTTTCCAGCAGCATCGCAATCGTCATCGGACCAACGCCGCCCGGAACCGGCGTAATATGGCTGGCAATTTCATTGACCTCATCGAACGCCACATCACCCACCAAGCGCGATCCTTTGGGATGACTGGGATCATCTATTCGGTTAATACCGACATCAATCACCACCGCTCCGGGTTTTACCCAGTCACCGCGTACCATTTCAGACTTTCCAACCGCCGCGACAAGCACATCCGCCTGCCTGACCACCGCCGGTAAATCCCGCGTGCGCGAATGACAGATGGTTACCGTTGCGTCCTCCCGCACCAGCAGCAAGGCTACTGGCATGCCAACAATGTTCGAACGTCCAAGCACAACCGCGTGAATTCCTCGCAGAGAAGGCAGTGTTTTTTTAAGCAGGTAGATGCATCCCGCTGGCGTGCAGGGAACAAAAGCAGGTTCTCGACCTTTTTGCGCCAACCGCCCAATATTCACCGGATGGAATCCGTCCACATCCTTATTCAGACTGATGGCATTTAATACCGCCTCCTCGTCTAATCCGGCTGGCAAAGGCAACTGAACCAGGATGCCATGAATATCCGGATTGGCATTACACTCCCGCACCACCCGCTCAACTTGTTCCTGAGTCGCATCCGCTGGCAGTTCGAAGCCGAACGACTCGATACCTGCTTCCGCGCATGCCTTGCGTTTCGAACGCACATATACGTGTGACGCAGGGTTATCCCCCACCAGGACGGTTGCCAAACCAGGCTTGCTTTTTCCGGCAGCGATTCGAGTCTCCACCGCCACCTTCACTTGCGCGCGCACTTCTTCTGCAATTGCTTTTCCATCAATTAACGCAGCAGTCATTCAACACTCCTTCCTGAAATAGAATTCACCAGCACATCAGATGTTGATGCCGGGCAGATTGGGTTGTTCAGTTATCCGACAATACCTGGATTTCCTATCATTATACCTATTTTTGTCTGGCGTCAATCGTGGATTCATATTGAATTCCTATTTTTTTGATCATCCCCAAGGGCAAACATTCCGTTATAATACAATCAAACAGGAGGAATGCGAACCCATGAGTAAAATTTGCGTGATTGGCACCGGTTATGTTGGTCTGGTAACCGGTACTTGTTTTGCCGACCTGGGCAATGAAGTATATTGTCTGGACATTGATAACACCCGCATCGAGCGGCTGAAACAGGGTATCATGCCCATTTATGAACCCGGGCTGGAACAACTGGTCAGTCAAAACGTCAAAGCCGGACGCCTGATTTTTACCACCGACTACAATGAGTCGCTGGCTGGCGCAGAATTTGCCTTCATTGCTGTCGGCACGCCATCCGGCGTAGATGGTGAAGCCGATCTGCAATTCGTTCGTTCGGCGGCCGAGAATATCGCCGATCTGGTCAACGACCCAATTATCGTGGTTAACAAATCCACTGTTCCGGTTGGTACCGGCGATTGGGTGGCAGACATCATCCGCAAACGCCGCGCCGGTAAACCCCTCGATTTCGAGGTGGTCTCCAATCCCGAATTTTTACGTGAAGGTTCCGCGATCAATGACTTCATGTACCCCGACCGGGTGGTGCTTGGGTCGGTCAGCCGGGATGCCGCTTCCAAGGTGGCGCAATTATATCTCAGCCTGCGTTGCCCGATTATGATCACCGATCTCCGCACTGCCGAGATGATTAAGTATGCTTCCAATGCCTTTCTGGCGACCAAAATCTCCTTCATCAACGAAATGGCAAATATTTGCGATGAACTGGGCGCAGATGTGCGTCAGGTGGCGCAGGGCATGGGCATGGACAAGCGCATTGGCAGCGCATTCCTGGATGCCGGTTTGGGCTGGGGGGGCTCGTGTTTTCCAAAAGATGTCAAAGCCCTGGCGCACATGGCAGTGCTGCACGGCAGCAACCCGCAACTGCTTCAGGCAGTTATGGATATCAACCGCAATCAGCGCCGCCGGGTGGTCTTGCGCTTGCGAAAAGCGCTCGGTTCACTGGACGAGAAGGTCATTGGCGTTTTGGGTCTCTCCTTCAAACCCAACACGGATGATATCCGCGAGGCACCTTCATTAGAGGTGATCCACCTGCTTCAAGTGGAAGGCGCAATCGTCAAAGCATACGATCCGCAGGCAATGGAACATGCCCGAACCATGCTGCCCAAGGTTGAATTATGCGGCACCCCTTACGAAGTTGCAGAAGGCGCCGACGCGCTCATCCTGGCAACCGAATGGAATGAATTCAAACAATTGGATTTCGAGCGGATTGTCGGCTTGATGCGCAATAAGTTGATTATGGATGGACGCAACCTGTGGGATCCCGACAAGATGCGGATGCTGGGTTTCAATTACATCGGAATTGGCCGCCCCTCGCCCAATGGTGTCAACGGCGCTGGGGGGTGTCCGTAGGTCTTTTTCTTCCCAAACAACGCAACCCGGGATCTCGATCATCGAGCGCCCGGGTTGTTAACTAAAATGATATGCCTGATCCATCCCCTTGGTTAAACCAGGTCCACCTGCAAGATGCCTTGAAAGGAATGGAGATCATTCCCGATAAAAGTATCGACCTCGTAATCGCCGACCCGCCCTACGGGCTGGGCAAAGACTACGGGAATGATTCTGACCGGCAGGAAGGTGCCGCCTTTTTACAATGGACGCATCGCTGGATTGATCTCGCGCAGACCAAACTCAAGCCCAATGGCAGCCTGTATATTTTTACCACCTGGCGGTACAGTCCGGAAATTTTTTCCTACCTTAAAAACCGTATGGTGATGATCAATGAAATCATCTGGGATCGCAAAGTTCCCAGCATGGGTGGCACCACGCGGCGGTTTACCTCGGTTCATGATACCATCGGTTTGTTCGCAAACAACCGCGACTATTACTTCGACCTCGATGCGGTGCGCGTACCTTATGATCCAAAAACGAAAAAAGCCCGCTCGCGGTCAATATTTGTGGGCAAAAAATGGCTGGAAATTGGATACAACCCCAAGGACGTGTGGTCAGTATCACGCCTGCATCGCATCCATTCCGAACGCGAAGATCACCCCACCCAAAAACCTCTCGAAATCATCGAGCGGATGATTAAAGCCTCTTGCCCGTCAGGCGGGGTGGTGTTGGACCCATTTGCCGGGTCGGGCACAACAGTTGCTGCCTGCCTGCTAAACGGGCGAAATTACGTTGCCTTCGAAATAAATCCCAATTATTACCGCATCATCCTTAATCGGATTCAACGCCTGGCAGCAATTCCTCGCCAGTAAAACTGGACGGTTGCGGTTTAGCGGAAGGCAAAATGGCGCGCCCTGTTGAACCGCCGCCATCACTGTTCTGGGTTTTCAACCCTCTCCACACGTTTGCAAATGGTGCAGTTGCAGATATTCCTTAAGGTGTTGCCCGGTGAACGAATCGGGTAAACCGCAAATTTGCTCCGGTGTTCCCGCCGCAACCAACAGTCCGCCGCGGTCGCCGCCTTCCGGACCCAGATCGATGATGTAATCCGCAACTTTGATGATATCCAGGTTATGCTCGATAATTAGCACCGAGTTGCCGGTATCCACCAATCTTTGCAATACTTCGATCAACTTATGCACATCGGCAGCATGTAACCCAACGGAAGGCTCATCCAGGACGTAAAGCGTTCTCCCGGTTGCCCGTTTGGATAATTCGCGGGCAAGTTTTACCCGCTGCGCCTCCCCGCCCGATAACGTGGTAGCAGGCTGCCCGATACGGATATATCCCAAGCCAACATCCATCAATGTGCGCAGCTTGTTTAGAAGCGGCGGAAATGCGGCGAAGAATTCCACTCCCTCACTGACGGTTGTATCCAGCACCTCAGCAATGTTTTTACCCTTGAAGCGCACCTGCAATGTTTCGCGGTTGAACCGGGCGCCGTGACACACTTCACACGGAACATACACATCCGGCAGGAATTGCATTTCGATACGCAGCTGTCCATGCCCTTGGCAGGCTTCACAACGTCCGCCATGAACATTGAACGAAAAACGTCCGGCTTTATATCCTCGCAATTTACTCTCCGGCAGCTCGGCGAACAGTTTTCGTACTTCGTCGAACAAACCTGTGTAAGTGCCGGGATTGGAGCGCGGCGTTCGACCGATTGGCGACTGGTCAATATTGATGATCTTGTCCAGGTGTTCCAGCCCTTCGATCCGTTCATATTCGCCAGGTTGGGTATGAGCGCCGTTCAAATCCCTTGCCAGGGCATTGTATAAGATATCTACCATCAAGGTTGATTTACCCGATCCAGATACCCCGGTGATGCATACCAATCTTCCCAATGGAATTTTGACATCCAGATCCTTTAAGTTATTAGCCCGTGCGCCAACCACCCGCAGGAATTTTCCGTTGCCGTTTCGTCGCTTGCGCGGCACGGTCACCTGCATTCTGCCGGAAATATAAGCGCCGGTCAGTGACTTTGGATTATCCAGAATCATCTCTGGCGTGCCCTCGGCGACAATATAGCCGCCATGTTCTCCTGCTCCAGGACCCAGGTCAATCACCCAATCTGCAGAGCGGATCGTGTCTTCGTCGTGCTCCACCACCAGCACAGTATTCCCCAAATCGCGGAGCCCTTTCAGGGTTGCCAATAAGCGGTTGTTGTCTCGCGGGTGAAGTCCTATGGAGGGTTCATCCAAAACATACAACACCCCCATCAGCCGCGATCCAATTTGGGTTGCCAGGCGAATACGTTGGGCTTCGCCGCCGGAAAGCGTGGTGGCGGAGCGGTTCAGAGTCAGGTAATCCAACCCAACGTCCACGAGAAACCCCAACCGTGACTCAATCTCCTTCATCACCCTGCCGGCAATCGCAAGGTCACGATGGTTTAGCGGCGTTTGCGCGCTGTTCAACCGCCAAGCCCATGCCAATGTTCGATTGACTGGCCAGGAGGTAACCTCGACAATATTGTAACCATCAACCGTCACCGCCATCGCTTCCTGACGGAGACGGGTACCCAAGCACACCGGACAGGGGCGGTCGCTCATGTATTCGGTGATTTTGTTGCGAATATATTCCGATGAGGTCTCCCGAAAACGGCGTTCCAGGTTCGGAATAACCCCTTCGAAGGGGGTCTGGTAGGATGACTGGCGATCGTTTTTGCCATGAAAGTGAACCCGGATCTCCTCGCTGCCTGTTCCATACAGTATCAATTTCAATTTTTCTTCGCTGATAGTATTCACGGGCGCGTTGAGATCAATATTGTGCGTGACTGCCACCGCTTCGACCATCTGCCAATAATACCCACCCTGATCGCGCGGTCCATTCCACTCCAGCGCCACAATCGCGCCATCGTTCAGCGAACGTTCTCTATCTGGAATGAGACGATCTGGGTCAATCTCCAATTTGCTGCCCAAACCCTGGCATTCCGGACATGCTCCGTGAGGCGTGTTGAACGAAAACGTCCTTGGCTCGATCTCAGGCAGACTGATCCCATGCTCCGGACAAGCCAGGTGTTCGGAAAAAAATATATCCTCCGGTGGATCGCTGGACAAGTCATGAACGATGAGATAACCTTCCCCAACTTTAAGCGCGGTCTCCACCGAATCCGTCAGCCGCGAGCGCGCGGCAAGGATTTCCTCGTCAGTCGAGGGTTGACTGATAACCAATCGGTCAACCACCGCTTCAATATTGTGAATCTTGTACCGGTCAAGGGGTATGTCATCTTCCAGCACAAATACCGTGCCGTCCACGCGCACGCGCACAAAACCCGCTTTTCGAATTTCGTCGAAAACCGCCTGATAGGTGCCTTTCCTGCCGCGCACAATCGGCGCAAGGATAAGGATGCGGGCACCCTCTCCCAGGTGCTCGATGGCATCAACAATTTCCTGCGCTGATTGGCGGATGACTTCGCGCTTGCAAACCGGGCAGTGGGGGATTCCCACGCGGGCAAACAGCAATCGCAAATAATCATATACCTCGGTAACCGTGCCAACGGTCGAACGCGGATTCCGTGAGGTCGCCTTCTGGTCAATCGAAACCGCCGGTGACAAACCTTCTATAGAATCAACGTCCGGTTTTTCCATTTGCCCTAAGAACTGGCGCGCATACGCCGACAGCGATTCCACATAACGGCGCTGCCCTTCGGCAAAGATGGTGTCGAATGCCAGCGAACTCTTACCGGAACCGGACAAGCCGGTAATTACAACCAACTGGTCGCGGGGAATCTCAACGGTGATATTTTTCAAATTATGCTCGCGGGCGCCAACCACCCGAATGATATTGTGAGTCATGCCGCCATTCCTGGTTTAGAAATTGTTTTCTATTATATCACGGTTATTGCGAAATTATTGTAACCACAAATCAGTGACTTTTCCAACGCTGGTAAAAGCATGGT
The DNA here is from genome assembly GCA_039666315.1 of Bellilinea sp. Taxonomy (GTDB): domain Bacteria; phylum Chloroflexota; class Anaerolineae; order Anaerolineales; family Anaerolineaceae; genus Bellilinea. The sequence continues at coordinate 251,963 of JAVSME010000003.1, forward strand.
TAGTTAAATGGATGTGAGGCAGTCAGCCAACCGCCTCACATCTTCCGAACAAAGAGGCACACTGACTTGCGCCTGAACCTAATTCTACCAAAAGTTGAACCGAGCCAATTTTGAATTCCCAACGCCATGCCCCCGGGAAGGATACCCGAGAATGCGATTTATCCCCCGGCAGGATGCGAACATGAAGATCGTGGATGCACAACACCGCCCAGGAACAGCCTGGCGATGTGACAGAAAATGTCTTGAACAGTCCTGGCACGGGGATCGGAAAAACGAGCGCGTTTCGGGCAGTTCGCGTAAAGGCTGTTGAGCGGCTATAAATTAAAAACAATTGGGGCAAATGTGACCAGTGCGCGCTGCAATGGGAAATGGGCAAGGTTGAGTGTCGCTGTCGCTGAAATCAACAAAATGGTATTGAGTATTGATGAATTACACGGCGATGATTCCGAACAACTTCATGCCTGGCAGTGAGCAATCACGGATGCGGTGGACGCCGCTGTTGTGGTGAGCGATGTTGCGGATGGCTTCAGATGGTTGTGCAGCGGTTTATTGGCTATTTACGATTCACATCGCGCCCCATCTCTAAATTGTATTTCTGTCCGCCTCATGCTACAATTTTGCTATCTCAACATTAATAAGGGCGATTCGAAGGAGAATTCTGCGATGATTACGATCCTGCTGATCCTTGCTCTGCTGATCTCGGTTATCGCGGTAATTTTTGCGTTACAAAACACCACCGCTGTCAGTGTCAGTTTTTTCATTTGGCAGTTTGAACAATCCCTCGCGCTGGTATTATTATTGACCGCGCTGGCGGGGGTATTGATCGGTCTATTGACCATCCTGCCGGGCATGATTCGCACCCGCTGGCAGTTGGCTTCGCGTAATAAAAAAGTAAGCCAGCTGGAAAAAGAAATGACTGAAACCAAAATTAAACTGGAAGCCGCCAACCAACGCATTGCGACGTTGGAAAAGCCAGCGCTGCCCGTCACCCCTCCACCCCCAGCAGTCGAATCACAGCCCGCCGACACAACCACACCGCCGACCAGTTCGTAAAATCTGCGTTCACGAGAAAATACAAACGCTATAACGCTGAGGAGATTTCGTCCCTCAGCGTTTGGGTTTTCCTGGCGGCAGTGCGGTTGGACGGATCGCTGCCTGCCTGCTTCCCGGGGTCCTATTTATATTCGAGAAGGCAAGTCGCCTCTCTGTGCCGGCTGACAATCAGCAGATCAGACAAAGATTATCCGCATCAGGATTTGTGAAAGCCGGCACAAAATGACATTTGTCATGACAATCGTCACTATCCGCAACGCGGTTTGTGAAATAAGATTCAAAAGTAATACGTTGTTATAACTTTTTATATCATACTATGGAAGAATTACTCACCACCCGCCAGGTTATTGATTTACTAAAAATAGACCGCATTACCGTTTACCGTATGTTGCAGGATGGGCGGCTGAAAGGCGTCAAGATCGGGCAGCAATGGCGTTTTCCGCGCAGCAGCGTGGAAAATCTGCTCAGCAGCGGCAGCCCGGCAGTCGAACCCTCCCCCAACCTTGATCTGGTTTCGCTGTTCCCCACCCATTGCATCCAGACCGTGCAGGACCTGTTTGCAGAAGTGAGCGGCATCGGCGCCTTGATCATTGACTTGCAAGGCAACCCATTAACCGAGTACAGCAATTCATGCGGACTGTGCCAGGTAATGCGCCAAAGCGAAGCCGGCGCTCAGGCATGCATCAATTCATGGAAGCAGTTTGCCCGCGAAGCCGCAGCCGGAAACACCCTTCTGACCTGTCAGACAGGGCTGAATTATCTTGCCCACCCGATCATGGATAACAATCAGATCATCGGTTGGTTCTTAATCGGCGGTTTTTTCTGGCAGACGGGTGACAACCGCGATTGGGTTACGCATATCCGCTCAATTTTCCAGTTATATAATCTGCCGGAAAAAGCCATGCAATATGCAACCGACTCGATTGTCGTTGTCCACAGCGAGGATCGGAATCGAATAGCCGCCTGGCCAGCCATTGCCGCCCGCGCTGTGCAAAGCATTCTGCGGGAACGGACCGGCTTCATCGAACGCTTGCAGCAAATTGCCAATCTCACGCAAATATCATAAGCAGCCAAAGAAGGTTATCATGAAAAAACTAGTCATAATCGGCGCTGGAACAGCCGGCACCATTGTCGCAAACCGGCTCAAACGTCTGCTTGACTTGAACCAATGGCAGATCACTTTGATTGATCCCGACCCAATCCATTACTACCAGCCGGGTTATCTGTTCATTCCGTTTGATTTGTACACCCAAAAAGATGTGGTAAAACCCAAACACGGTTTTATTTCCTCGCCCTTGCGTTTCATCCAATCTACCGTTGTTGAGGTGGACGCGCTTAAAAAAACCATCCGGCTGGAAAACCAGCAATCCCTCGCCTACGATTACCTGATCATCGCCACCGGCACGGATATTCACCCCGAAGAAACTCCCGGTCTAGGTGAACATGCCTGGGGAAAAACCATCCACTCTTTTTACACACTGCAATCCAGCCTGGCGCTGCGCAACGCCTTGCACAATTGGAGTGGTGGACGCCTGGTCATCAACGTGGTTGAAAACCCAATCAAATGCCCGGTAGCGCCCTTGGAATTTGCCATGCTGGCTGATTGGCACTTCACGAAACGCGGCATGCGCGACCGGGTGGAGATCATATACGCTACGCCTCTATCGGGAGCATTCACCAAACCCATTGCCTCAAAACTGCTGAGTGAATTGCTTGAACGCAAAAATATCAAGGTCGAGCCGGATTTCATGATCGAGCGCGCGGAGCCCGACGCAAAGAAAATCATATCCTTCGACGAACGCGAGATCGAATACGATTTGCTGGTCAGCGTCCCGCTCAATAAAGGCGCCGAATTTATTGCCCGTTCCGAACTGGGCAACGAACTCAACTACGTCCCCGTTGACCAATACACTTTGCTTTCCAAAAACCACGCCAACATTTTCGTCCTCGGAGATGCATCCGATGCGCCAGCCTCAAAAGCCGGCGCAACCGCCCATTTTGCCATTGATCTGTTCGCGGAAAACTTCCTTCACTACGTTGAAGGACACGAGTTAAAACCTTATTTCGACGGGCACGCCAATTGTTTCATCGAAACCGGTTTTGGTAAAGGGTTGATGATTGATTTCAATTACCATCAAGAGCCGCTGCCCGGTCGTTACCCCCTGCCGGGGATTGGTCCCCTGGCGCTGCTCGAAGAATCCCAGATCAACCATTGGGGTAAATTAATGTTTCGCTGGATGTACTGGCAACTTCTGCTTAAAGGGATAAAGGTTCCGCTGCCATCAGCCATGAGCATGAACGGCAAGCGAATGGTGTAGCAGGCGCGGTGGCTGTCAAAACCGGTATTATTTTTTATGGAGGATAAAATGACCACAAAAACAATTGCAGGTTTTTCCGTTGAAGTAAATGAAGAAGGTTTCATGACCAATCCGGCGCAATGGAACGAACAAATAGCCGCCGAAATTGCAAAAGAAGAGGGCATTGACCAGTTGAGCCCGGAACACTGGAAAATCATTCTCTTCTGCCGCGGGAGCGCAGGCAGCGCTGGCAAGGCTCCCACCCTGCGCCAGATCACGATCGGCACCGCCATTTCCACCAAGGACCTGTTCACCCTGTTCCCTAAAGGACCCGCCAAGAAGGTAGCGCGTATCGCCGGCTTGGGCAAGCCCGAGGGGTGCGTTTAATTCATCATCCTTTATTCCAGATTTTTTCAAGGAGAGGTTTCCATGTCAGAAGATCGTAAAATAGCGTTTATTTGCTCAAAAGGTACCCTGGATATGTCCCTCCCTGCGCTGGTGATGGGTTGGGCTGCCCTCGGTAATGGCATTGACGTGACCATTTTCTTCACCTTCTGGGGGTTGGATATCATCAACAAAAACCGCGTGGATCACCTGGAAATCGCCCCGGTCGCCAACACCAGCATGAAGATGAGCATGATGGGTGTTCCCGGCAACCTGGGCATACCCAATCTGGTAGGCGTCCTGCCTGGCATGACCGCCTTCGCCACCAAACTGATGAAGGATAAGATGAAAACCATCGAGGTCCCTCCAGTGCGCGAATATCTGCAAATGCTGGTGGATGCCGGCGCTAAACTGTATGCCTGTAAAATGTCGGTGGATATGATGGGACTCACCAAAGCCGATTTCGTTGATGGGGTGATAGACATTGTCACCGCCGGCGATTTCATGGATATGACCGAAGGCGCACAAATCGTCTTTATTTAAAGCATACTGGCGTATCCGAGCAGATGCCGTCAAAAAAGGTTCAGCCGCATGGCTGCCGCTCCCATGCCTGCCTGGCATGGGATGCGGCGCATTATCAAGAATTGTTCATTTGGTGCGCGCGGGGAACAGCCCGGAAAGATCGGTTTCCGAAATTTTATAAAAGCCGCACATCCCCTGCCGCTGCTTAACCTAAAAACCGGCGCAGATTGGCCGCCTGCAAAATCAATTCGTCCAGGTTTTGATAGCGGTTTTTCTGCACCGAATCGCTGATATGGCGGCTGATGTGTTGGTGTTCTTCGTCCGGCTGGTAACGGATGCCCAACCGTTCGATTGCCTGACGCAAGCCTTCGGGCATTAAGTCGCTATCCAGCACGGTGCAACGGAGCGCATCCGCCAGGTCAATATCAAAATTGACGTACGTCTGACGCAGGAAAGCCAGGTCATCCGTGCTCAATGCCTGCAAGCCGAGCAGTTCGGGCGGAATGCCTAATGAGTAAAGCGAACAGGTGAACGAAATAGCGCGCGGCAGGGTGATGCCATTAACATTTCGCGAATAGCCAAACAAACCAATGTGTAATTTACGCTTTCGCCGGCGGGGGATGTAGGCAGAGATATTGTTGATCTTTGGCGCAAGCAGGGCAACTTGATCGCGATAAGCCCGGGTATATTTTTCCATAATCTCCAGGCAGCGGCTCTCGTCCATTGGTTGGGCGGGCATGCGCGGCAGTTCACGCAGGCGGCGCACGGCGTCGGCTACCTGCATGGCAGGGTAATCGTACTTGAATGCTGATTGGATCGTGAACGTCTGCGCCGAAGGGTACTCCCGCACAACCCGTTCAATTGACGTGGGGCGTAAATTGCCGCGAAACGGCGCAGAACCGACCCCCATAATCGGGTATAACTCTACCCCCAGCCGCTTGGACAGGTTTTCCAAACGCTGTAAAGCAATTTTGTTGCCCAGCACCGTGCTGACCAGCCCGGAATTCATCGCCGGGTCGGAGCGCGCCAGGAAAACACGGTGTTGTTTGATCGGCTTATTGCTCAGGTATTCTTCCATCACCTGCGCTGCAAACAGCATGTGGTCAACCGCCTCGAACAACGGAATAACGTTGATTTCCGGCGGTCGGAATTCACCCAGCCACTCGCCAATGGTGATATCCATGCCAGGCAGGGACTGGTTGTTCCGCCCGGCAACAAAATGCTTGTAATAATAATAAATGCGATTGATCTCATCCACCGAAACAGTCATCGGCAGAATGACTTCAAAAATCGGCGGCGGGCTGTCTGAATTGAACAACACAGCGGCATCATACGAGCGCGGGATGCTGCCCAGCGTTTCCAGCAGAATTTTTGCCTCGCTTTTCTCAACTGCCGGATTGGGAATGCGCGGGGTGATGAATACCTGCTCGCCTATTTTGGTCTGGCGAAAATAGGAACCGTAGGTTGTCAGCAATTTCTTGATGACAAAATTATCAACCTCTTTACCCTCATAATCCCACATTTGCTCTTCACAGCCCAGGTGGGAAAACACATAATAGGCTTCCTGGATCTCGTCTTCACCTTTCAGCTCAGGCTGATCGGAAAAAAACGGTATTTGCACATTATCAGGGTGTTGTGTACTCATGCAGCGGGGAATGTTTGGCATTATAGTATCCTCATTTCAATGAAGTTGGAATGGGCGGGCGAAAAATATTTCGCTATGCGAATTATACTGGGATAATCCGCAACCTCTACTTGTGACTTGACAGACTGGCAATTATGGACAGCGGGAAAAGCTTGATAGATCGAAAGAGCGAGCATCTTCTCAACGAGTCAGCCTGGCGCTCGATCTGAATTACGGTCGTGTACAATAAATGCCGGAAAGACCATCCATTTGGGCAGTTTTTTGAAAGGGTCATGTTATTGTACAATAAAAATCGTTTCAATTGAATACCTCGACCAAACCAAGGTGTTAATGTCAAGCACAACCCGACCAACCGGAATGAAAGCCTTTTTTGTGATCTGGATAAGCCAGATTTTTTCGATTCTCGCCTCAGGCATGACCAGTTTCGCGCTCTCGATATACATGTACAAGGAGACCGAAAGCGCAACGGCAATGGGTTTAATGCAGGTTTTCTACATCACCCCTTTCCTGCTCATATCGCCCATTGCGGGCGTGATGGTTGACCGCTATAGCCGCAAGTTGATGATGATGGTTAGCGACATAGCCGCTGCCATCGGTACGGCTTTAATTTTGATTCTTTTTGCGGCAGGTTATCTGGAATTCTGGCACCTCTACATTGCAGCGGTTCTGAACGGAATCGGCAACACCTTCCAATGGCCGGCTTACTCTGCCGCAATCAGCACGATGATACCCAAAGAACAATTGGGACGGGTCAATGGATTGATGTCTCTGATGGAAGCCGGACCCGGCGTCATCGCCCCGCTGCTTGCCGGTGCGCTGCTGCCAATCATCCAATTGGAAGGCATCCTGCTGCTGGACGTAGTAACTTTTCTGCTTGCAATAGGGTCATTATCTTTTGTCATCATCCCCCGCCCAGCCGCAACCGCAGAGGGGCAAAAGAAGAGCGGCAACATTTTAAAAGAAGCCGCGTATGGTTTCGAATACATTTTTAAACGCCCCAGCCTGCTCGGACTGCAAACCGTCTTTCTGGTGGGCAACCTGTTCAGCGGTATTGGTTTCACCGTCTTCGCGCCGATGATCCTGGCGCGCACCGATCAAAACAGCCTGATTTTTGGCACCATCCAATCCATGGCAGCCGTAGGCTCAATTGCCGGTGGAATCCTGATGAGCGTGTGGGGTGGTTTCAAACGCCGGGTAATCGGGGTGCTGCTGGGCTGGGCGGCGATGGGGCTGGGGGTGGTTGCCATGGGCGCCGCCCAAACCCTGCCGTTTTGGATCGGCGCAGCCATCTTCTTCAACCTTTTCGCGCCGCTAATCAACGGCTCCAACCAGGCCATCTGGCAATCCAAAGTACATCCCGACATCCAGGGTCGGGTGTTCAGCGCCCGCCGCTTGATTGCCTGGATCACCAACCCAATCTCGCCGGTCATTGGGGGCACGCTGGCAGATTTCGTTTTCGAACCCGCTTTCCGCAACCCGAACGGAATCGTTGTGCCGCTCACCGCAATATTCGGCAACGGACCCGGCGCCGGGATGGGCATGTTGCTCGCCCTGTGCGGTTTAGGCGCGCTGCTGGTGGGGGTAGGCGCGTATTTCTATCGCCCGGTGCGCCAGGTGGAAGACCTGCTGCCGGATGTGATTTGAGCGGCGGAAAGGGAGACGATTCAATCTGCAGGGGGTGTGGCGCGAATCATACCAGCCCGTGGCAGTCGTGCAATCCGATACCTGCCACCATCGGCTTTCCGGTGTTAAATTGTGCGCAAAACCGGTAGCAGGTGAGGGTAGAGACAAATAGAGGGAAAGGGGCTTTGCTTTCGACGATGCGAGCCAAAACAGGGCGGCTTGTTGAGCCGCCCTGTTGGGATGCGACCGATTAATGGACGACAACGGTGAGCGGTAAGTTGACCAGTATAGTGCCGCTCTGGACGATTGCCCAGTTGGTGGTGTAGGTGCCAGCCCTATCAGGCGCGAGCATATCAACCACAATCCTGACCGTCTCACCAGGTTTCACAGCCTGCTTGAAGTCGAATATTTTGGCAAACTTCTGCATTTCCGCGCCGCTCACAAATTTGTAATCCACCGAATTTATGTCCCAGGTCCTGCTGCTGACATTTCTGACCGTCCAAATTGCGTCGAAGTCCTCGCGGGGTCTTAATGTCCGGCTCAGGTTGGTGGTGGCGACGACCTCGCCGAGGATGTTTCTGCTGGGCGGTGGCGTGACGATGACTACGGTACCGGTGTCAATGTTACGAAAAGCGTTGAAAGCGAAGAAGCCTTGGGCGCTGTCGAGCCGGATGGTGATCATCTCAACATCCTTGACCACGGCTGGAAGTGCGACGGAGAACGTGAACGTCCCGCCAGCACCTGAATGGATCGTGCCGACCTGAACAGCATGCCTGAAGAAACCAACGAAGGGACCAACGCGCACGCGGAAGGTCTGGTTGGCGGGGAAGCGGTTGGCTTGCACAGTGACGGTCTCATTCCGCTCGACACCGACGATCTCGATGAAGTGTCTGCCCTCCCGCACCGGAGTGACGGGAGCAACCACGTCACCGGTAGTTCTGTTGACGAACCAGTTAAAACTGAACCAGCCGCTGGCGCCATCCATGCGAATGGCGATATTGCGTACGCCTCTTAGCGAGTTGGGGATAGCGTAGGTGGCTTCAAAAGAGCCGTCGCCGGAGTTGGTATAGGCAACGATCGTGCCGCCAATCGCCCGGTTGCCAAATGCATCCATACGCACGGTGAACTCGATGTTTCTGGGGAAGTTCTCTCCGCGCACTCGGACGTTTTCATCGGCTTTTACTGAAAGGATGGTAAGGGTGGGGACTGAGGCGGCGTAAACCGGTTGCGGTAAAGAAGCAGCGAGGACTGCGACCACCGCGAATGCGGCGAAAAACCGCGATATACGTGATAAAAGGTTGAGCTTCATGCAAGTACCTCCTGAGCTTGCATCGGGGGTCTCGCCCGATTTTTTTATTGGCTACTTTTAATATGACGCTCTGATTAGAAAATAAGTTCCCCAATGAGTCGGTCTAGTGCAAGTCTTTCGGAAATTTGGATAACCGGTTTCCGGTTTTCGAATTTGGATGATATTGTTGATGCTGTCAAAACCTCCGAAACAGGCAAAGTCGTACGCAAAAAGCGTTCGGTGGATGGAGACCGTCTTTGGGCAAATCAAGCATAATATGCGAAAACTGGCGAGCTAATCCCGCCAGTTTTTTCGTCTTTCGCTCTTTTTACCTCATTCGGAGCATTTTTGGGGATTACCCACGTTACTTTTAGGTCAACCCCTTCGTTTTTGCCATTTCTACACTAACAGGCTGGCGGAAAATACCGTGACAGCCTGCCCCTCCAGAATGACTCGCTGCCCGGCATGGCGGATGCGCAGCAAGCCGCCGCGCGAAGAAGCCTGATAGGCGAGCAAGGAATCGCGGTTCAGTTTTGCCGACCAGTACGGCGCAATCGCACAATGAGCCGAACCCGTAACCGGGTCTTCATCCACCCCGACCGCCGGCGCAAAAAAGCGCGAAACCACCTGGTAATCCGCGCCGCTGGCTCTGGCGGTAACAACCACCCCGCGCGTTTCAATTTGCGACAAGCGGGTAAAGTCCGGCTTCAACGCGCGCACTGCCTCCTCGTTGTCCACTTCGATCAGGTAATCTTCCTTATACCTGCCGGTGAATACCGCCTCCCGGATGCCCAGCGCTTCGAGCAGCCCCGGCGGAGGGCTGACCGGATCGCACAGTCGGGCTGGAAAGTCAAGCGCAATCCAGCCATCGGGGGTACGCTCCGCGGTCAGCCGACCGGAAAGGGTCTCGAATGCCGCGCACTGATCCGCGGAAAGCCGCCCTTGTTCCCAAAGAATGTGCGCGCTGGCGAGCGTGGCGTGCCCGCACAGGGTGACCTCCACCGCCGGGGTAAACCAGCGCAGGCGGTACACCTCGCCTTCAGGCAACAGAAACGCCGTCTCGGACAGGTTCATTTCGCGGGCAAGGTTGAGCATCCACGCATCGGGGCGGGGTGCGTCGAGTAAAACCACTCCCGCCGGGTTGCCCAGAAAAGGGCGATTAGTAAATGCGTCCACCTGGAATAAGGGCAGAGTCATGTGCGTTTGAACCTCATTTCGGATTAAGATCACGTCTCACGATTCAGTCACGTTAATTTTGGCAGCCGATAAACCCTGCACCAGCACCAATCCACGCCGCGCGATGCGGTACGCCTGACCCTTTTCGAGCAGGATGTCGTCCGGGCAATCGCCCGCCTGGGTCAACCAAGCAATGCCTTCCAGCACCTGCACCGTTATCCCGCGCGGGTCGCCTTCCAGCCGGAACAATGCGCCTCTATCCAGGCAGACCGCGCTGCTCCGTTCGGCTGTGTTGACTTTTCTACCGATAAGTTTACCACGCGCATTTTGAATTGCGTAATCCATTGTGAACCTCCATTCAAACCATCATCACCATCAGGACATTCTGAATTAATTGTAGAGCAACCCCACCGGCAAGTACAGTTACACAGGATTGAAACTATGCCCTATACAGTTTATAATTACAATAATTGTACTGGTCAGAAGGAGGGATCGACTGTATCTACTCTCCTGCCTGCCTTTTGATAAGATCAAACGGGAGACATAGCTATGGACACATTCCACTCGATCAAACCGCTTAATCTATACGAGCAGCTCGCCAACGAGATCAGCCAGCAGATCGAAGAAGGTGTACTCAACCCGGGCGACAGGCTGCCTTCGGTGCGGCGAATGAGCGCGCAAAAAAACCTCAGCGTGTCCACCGTGCTGCAAGCCTACGCGCTGCTCGAAGACCAGGGAAAAATCGAAGCCCGCCCGCAATCCGGCTACTACACCCGCAAACAGGACCTGCCTGAATCAGCCTGCGTCGAGCCTCACGCTTCGGCGCAGCTGCTCGACCCGGAAACCGTGCGCAGTGATGATATCGTCTGGCAAATGATGCAGGAGGCAAGCAAAACCAACCTGCTGCAGTTTGGGGCTGCCCTGCCCGCGCCGGACATGATGCCGTCCGACCGGTTGAACCGCATCATCGCCCGGCTTGCCCGCTCCGGCAGGATAGCCAGCGAGTCCTACGGTTCACCGCAAGGACTGCACGAATTGCGCGCCCAGGTAGCGCGGCGGGCGTACCTGACCGGCGTTTCGGTGTCGGCCGAAGAAGTGGTGATTACCTCCGGCTGCATGGAAGCCATTCACCTGGCACTGCACGCCGTCACCCGCCCCGGTGATCTGGTGGCTGTCGAGACGCCGTGTTATTTCGGGATTCTGCTGCAACTGGAAGCGCTCGGACTGCGCGCGCTGGAAATCCCCACCCACCCGCGCGATGGGATCAGCCTGGAGGCGCTTGAATTTGCCATCGAAAACCACCCTATTCGCGCGGTGATCGTGGTCTCCAATTTTTCCAACCCGCTCGGCAGCCTGATCCCCGACGAGCGCAAGCGCGTGCTGGTGGATTTATTGGCGCGTTATGAAATACCACTCATCGAGGATGATATTTACGGCGAGCTGGCATTCAACGGGCGCCGCCCGGGGGTCGCCAAAGCGTACGACCGCAGCGAGTCGGTTATGCTGTGTTCTTCCTTTTCAAAAGATCTGTCCGCAGCGCTGCGGGTTGGCTGGATCATCCCGGGGCGGTATCGCGACTGGCTGGTGAAGATGAAACTATCAACCAGCGTTTCCACCGCACTGCTGCCCCAGGCTGCCATTGCCGAATACCTGGAAAGCGGCGGTTACGACCACCATCTGCGAAAAATCCGCCGCGCCTACGCCCAAAAGGCGGATTACATGTCGCGCGCTGTTTTGAAATATTTCCCGGAAGGCACGCGCGTATCCACGCCGCAGGGCGGTTATGTGCTGTGGGTGCAGCTGCCAGCCGGTATTGACGCGCTCGACCTGTATCGCCAAGCCCTCAAACTGGGAATCACCATCGCGCCGGGGCATATTTTCTCGACCACCCCGCGCTACAGCAACTTCATTCGCCTGAATGCAGCCTTCATGGATTTTCGCGGCGAACGCGCCATCGAACAATTGGCGGATATGGTGCGCGGCTTGTAAACTAACAGGCAACTTGCCATACGCACCTCAGCCGGTTTACAATTCATGAATTCCTACTAAATGATTGGAGGTACAAATCAATGAATGCGAGGAGCGATTCGTTTCGACGGATTAAGGTCGAAGCCCAGGCGCGTTCGATCGAGAAATGGCGCAAGCAAGTCATCGCCGGACAGCCGGAGACCGGGCGGATGTTTGCCTTCATCGCGGACGAGGGCAATTACATGCCCGGCGGCGAAGGCACCGCGCCCACGCCCTTGACCTATTTCGTCTCCGGCATGGCGCTCTGACTGATTTCCCACCTGTCGCAGGTTGCGGCAAAAAAGAAATTGAACATCAAGGATGAGACAGTCAAAGTGATCGCCCATTTCCACGAGCAGGGTTCGGTGCTGCGCGGCGATGCGGAAGGCTTTTGTGACGGATTCGAAATCGAAATCGAGATCGAATCCGATGAACCCGAAACAAAGATCCACGAATTAATCCGCCTGGCGCGCCAGATGTGCTTTACCGAGAAAGCGCTGATTACTCCAACCCCCATCACAGTGACTGCTAGTCACAACGGAAATAGGCTGCCAGAGACCTAGTCCGCATCCTTGCTCAGGAAAATTAAATTCCAGGTGATTTCTATTTCGCCTGCCCCATTTTCTTGCAAGGTTTGGTTGTAAAGAGTATCTGTGGGCCCGGATGGATTCGAACCATCGACCAAGCGGTTATGAGCCGCGCGCTCTGCCGCTGAGCTACGGGCCCTTGCGGCGCTGGATGGGTGGTTTCATCCACCCGGTTACACACATGGAATTATATCACACCCTCATCCGCAGCGGTTCAATGCCCAGCGAAGTATTTATTCTGCTCAACCAGACTGGCTGGCTGCCCAGCAGGCAGCCCCAATCACCCCGGCGTGGTCGCCCAGCGTGCCGGTGACAATTTGCACCTGCTCTACGGGCATAACCCGCACCCGTTCGCGCATGGTTTTTTCCATCGGAGCGAGCAACAAATTACCTGCATTTGCCACCCCACCTGTTACGATAATCCGGCGTGGACCGACCGAAGCGCATAATGTTGTTGCTGCTATGCCAAGATAAAACCCAACCTGGCGGTAGATATCCGCTGCTATCTCGTCGCCTTCCACAGCCGCCTTGGCAATTAGCGCTGGCGTAATCCGATTGAGATCGTATGCGCAAAGCTCACCAATGCGGGTGGTCAAGCCCTGCGCGACCGCCTTCATGCCCATCGCCGCAATCGCCGGACCGGATGCATAGACTTCCAGGCAGCCAAAATTGCCGCAGCCACAACGCGCGCCGTTGAAATCAATCACCATGTGCCCCAATTCACCGGCGGTACCGCCGATCCCCAGATGCAGTCTGCCGTTGATCACCAGCCCGCCGCCCACGCCCGTCCCAATCGCCAGAACCGCGACAGTTTCCACACCCTGACCCGCGCCAAAGCGCCACTCGCCGAAGGTTATCGAGCGGGCATCGTTTAACAATGCGACCGGCATGTTCATTTTTGCTTGCAGAGTCTCGCGCAATGGAACGCGCGGCCAGGTGCCCGGCAGGTTTGGCAGGAATAAAGTTTCGCCTTTTTCAAGATCGAGCACGCCCGGCACTCCAATCCCAATCCCGCCAATATCCGCAGGAGTCAGCCCGGCATCCACAATCATCGCATCGAATAAGCGCGCCATGCGCTCCATGACGGCATTATGTCCTTCGCGCGCCAGGGTCGGCACGCTTTGCTGGCACAGCACCTTGCCACTGTCAACATCTATCAGGGCAGCGCGCAAATTTGTACCGCCCAAATCACATCCGATATAACGGTTCATAGCCTGCCTGTTTATAGTTCATCCACGACCAGTGGGGTCGAACGCCGGTCGTGGATGCGAAGTTGGTAATGGTTTTAATGAATAAACGGTTTGAGCACGTCGCGGGCGAGATAAAATCCGCGTTTGACCAGTTCCTCGGAGCCTTCAAACACCCGGTCTTCATGCTCGATGCTGACAACAAAATCATAGCGCGCTGCGGTCAGCGCAGCGAAGAATTTTGCCCAGTCCATGTCGCCCAGTCCGGGCAGGCGCGGCACCTGCCAGCCCATTCCCTGAGAAAGCACGCCGTGGTTGTATAAACCTTCACGATCAATGTGCAAGTCTTTGGCGTGGACATGGAAAATTTTTGCGGCAAATTCGCGCACCACCCGCTCGTAGTCGATCATCTGCAACACCAGGTGCGACGGATCGAGGTTAAGTCCGAAATTGTCGTCCGGGATGATCTCCCACATCTTGCGCCAGATGGCTGGTGTACTTGCCAGGTTGTTGCCGCCCGGCCATTCATCGTAGGAGAAGATCATCGGGCAATTTTCGATGGCGATCTTGACCCCGCGCTCGCCAGCATACTTAACAATTGGCGGCCAAATTTTGGCAAAATCTTCAAAATTTTGCGGGACTGTTTTGTTTTTATCCTTACCGACGAACGTACCCACCACCTCGACTTCGAGCAATGCCGCGGCTGCAATAACCTTTTTCAGATGATCAATGACCATCTCGCGGTGCTCGGCATCCGGATGAAGTGGGTTGGGGTAATAGCCCAGCGAGGAAACTACCAGCCCGAAACCATCCAGCATTTTTCGAACCCCGCGCGCCTTGGCGGCATCGAGCGCCGAAACATCAATATGGGTCACGCCAGCGTAACGGCGCACAGCCTTTTCTTTCGGCCAACAGGCAATTTCAATTGCCTGAAAACCGTTTTCGGCGCCCCACCGGGCTGCCTCTTCCAGCGAGTTTCCGGGCAAAGCGGCAGTGAAAAATCCAAGTTTCATGTTTCCCTCCGTATCTTTAGAGTTTAACCCAACCTTTTTCTTTGGCGCTGCGTTCGATGGCTTCACACAACTGCATTTCGTAATGACCATCGGCAAAGGTTGGAAAATCAGGTTGTTTCAAATAATCTCCAGTCAGGATATACGAATAAATTTTGTTATACAACTGTTTAAAGGTGTCCGGGAAACCCTCATTATGACCACCCGGATAAGAGGTTACCGCGCGGGCTTCTTCTGATAACAGCGAGGGATCTTTCATCAGGATTTGATTAGGCTGCGAACGGTGCCCTATCCACATCTCGTTGGGACGTTCAGAATCCCACGCCAGGGAAGATCGCGAGGCATTGACTTCGAAGAACAGCCGGTTCTTGCGCCCGGAACATACCTGCCCAACGGTCAACACTCCGCGCACATCGTTTTCGAAGTGCAGGATGACCGTTGCGTAATCCTCAGTGAAGATTGGCTGATCAACATAATCGGATGGCTGAAGCATCTTGCCGGTGTAGGTTTCCACGGGTTTGGCTGGTTTCTTGCGCAGCGGGTGAAACGTCTTGAAATCCGCAAAAACTTCAACTACGCGCAGCCCGGTAACGTAAGTGATTAAATCCAACCAGTGTGAGCCAATATCCCCAACCGCCCGCAGTGTCCCCCCAAGCGCAGGTTCCAACCGCCAGTTCCAATCCGTCGGGAGCAGCAGCCAATCCTGCAAGTATGATCCATGCAAAATGAACACATCGCCCAATGCGCCGCTCTGCACCAGGCTTCGCGCTTGCTGCACCAGTGGATACATGCGGATGTTAAAATTGACCGCGTTCACTCTTCCGGTTTCCTTTGCCAGGCGCACCAGTTCTGTGGACTCCTGTGTATTCATTGCCAACGGTTTTTCACAGATCACATGTTTACCCGCCAACATAGCCGCCTTAGCATGGGGAAAATGGAGGTAATTCGGCGTAGCCAGGTGCACAACGTTTATATCTTCATCCGCCAGCATTTCTTCCAGCGAGCCGTATTGGCGCGGAATACCCATCTCGGCGGCTTTTTGGGCGGCTTTTTCGGGCGTATTTTCGGCTAAACCCAATACATGGATACCATTGCGCCGCAGGGCTTCGACGTGCGCAGGACCAATGAACCCGGTTCCCGCCACCCCAACCCCTAAAGTTGATTTTGATAATCCTGTTGTCATGCTTCTTCTCCGCTCAATTAATAACCGCCGTTTAAGTCGGCGCCACCTGCCTGGCTGCCTTCACCCGTGATACGAGCTGAAAAATCATCCAGAATCGTAGCAGTCGCCGTTGCGCCGCAGCGAGTGACCCCCGCCTCGATCACCGCCAGCAGCGCATCGAGCGTGCGCACTCCGCCAGCAGCCTTGACCTGGACATGATCGCTGACCGTGCGGCGCATCAAACGCAAATCTTCCAGAGTCGCTCCACCTGGCGCGAAACCAGTCGAGGTTTTGACCCAATCCGCGCCTGCTTTTTCAGCCAGTTGGCAGCCGCGCACCTTCTGCTCGTCGGTCAGGTATGCGTTTTCGAGAATCACCTTGACCTTAACCCCGCGCGCATGGGCAACATCGCACACTGCCTTGATATCGGCAAAAACAAAATCATCATTCCCCGAGCGCAACTCGCCGATATTCAACACCATATCCAGTTCCACAGCGCCGTCATCCATTGCCAGCCCGGCTTCAGCCACCTTGATCGCAGTCTGGCTGCTGCCGTGTGGAAATCCAACCACCGTGCTGACCAAAACGTCGGTATCGCTCAATTGTTTAGCTGCAAGCCGAACATGGCACGGCTTGACACACACTGTAGCAACATGATATCGCGCTGCCAGTTCGCATCCCTCAACAACTTCTTCGGCGGTGAGCTCTGGACGCAGCAGAGAATGATCAATCACTTTTGCCAGTTGTTGGTAAGTGATCGTTTTAACATCAATGACCGTCATAAAACCTCCGCAAAAACTCTATAATTTTCTCCAAAGATCAATCGGTTTTTCAACCTGAGGCGGCGTATACGGAAATTCGATCCGTCGCCCTTCTCCTGCCGATTGGTAGGCAGCATAAAGAATTTTCAACACTTCGCGCCCATCCTCGCCGGTCTCGATGGGCTCTTCCTTGCCCAGCACGCAGTTGACGAAATGCTGCATTTCCTGCGGGAAGCCATAATTCCACACTTCTTCGAACATGGTGAACGTCCAGCCGCGGGTGGTGCCGGCTTTCTCAACCGCATAACCATACCCCTCCTGGCTGTACGTCCACAACGAACTGCCTTTCAGCAAGTCAGCACGGGTATTGCCCTTGGTGCCGTAGATCTCGCAGCGATCATCCACCCCGCCGCCCTTTGCCCACGAATTCTCGGCGACGTTGATCTTGTCGCCTTCGTATTCGATGATCATGATGGAGTGGTCTTCGCCCCTGGTGCGCTCCTTGTGCACGAAGGTGTTGCAGTAAGCGGTCACGGACTTAACCTGCGGTTTTCCAAACACCCAGCGAGCATACTCAACCGAGTGGCAGCCCATATCCAGCAGCACCCCGCCGCCGGATAACTCGACATCCCAAAACCAGGGCATGTGTGGACCATCGTGTTCCTCTGCCTGCTTGACCAGGAAGGGTTCGCCCAGCGCGCCCTCCTGGATGAGTTGTTTCGCGCGCACGTACTTGGGCGCAAAACACAACTCTTCGGCGTACATTAACAAAACGCCGGCTTTCCGTGCCGCCTCAATCATTAGATCGGCTTCTTCCAATGTTTTGCAGAGCGGCTTTTCACAGATGATGTGTTTTCCGGCGGCAGCAATATCCAGCGCTGCCTGGCAGTGTAAATAATTGGGAATGGCAATGGTAACCACATCCACATCTTTCATCTTGAGCATTTCGCGGTAGTCGTTGAAAGCATGCGGGATGCCATGCGTTTTTGCAAACTCGCCTGCCCGGTTGGGAGATGCGACCGCCACCACCTCAGTATTGGGAATGTACTGTTTAAATGCGAGAGCATGGATATCACTGACAAAACCGGCACCGATCATACCCACTTTAACATTTTTGGTCATGGCTGTCCTCCTAAAACTAAAATATTGGGGGAAATTATTGCCGCAAACTGCGTTGTCTGCCGTAAATCGAAATCATAATCAGCAGTGTTGCTCCCAAAACCATGCGGCGCACCGCATCAGGCATTTGCATCGTTGTCAACAGGCTGGTGATCAGGGTGAGCACAATTGCGCCTGCCATCGTCCCCCAGTAACTCCCCTTGCCGCCGGATAGCAGCGTACCTCCAACCGCTACCGCCGCAATTGAAGGGAAAAGAAAGGGTTGCCCAAGCGCAATGAAAACCACCCCCGTGTTGCCAACCACGAGAAAGCCGCCAAATCCAGCCAGCGCACCTGCCAGCGTATAAACCGCCAGGTTAGTTCTGGTTACGTCAACGCCGGATAGTTTTGCAGTAACCCGGTTGACTCCAATCGCAAACAAATTTTTGCCGAAAGATGTGCGTTCCAGCAGCAGCCACATCAAGATCCCGAAGATGATCCAGATGATGATGGCATTGGGTATCGGAATATCCGGAGAAATTGGGCGGGCGATCAGGCGGGTCATGATGGGCGCAACCTTGCCGCTGACATTGCCATGATTAATGATGATAATAAGCCCGGTTACCACTCCCGACATGCCCAGCGTCATCACGAATGGTGAAATTTTAAGAAATGTAATCCCAACCCCGTTGAAAAAACCAACTATTCCCCCAGCCAAAAGTGAAATTAATAACGCCGGAAGAACTCTATTGTTGTCACCATTTACCGTTACGTAGGTCAAAATGGCGGTTAATGTCACGATAGCCCCAGCAGACAGGTCAATCCCTTCGAATCCGCTGATAATGACCAACGTCTGCCCGGCTGCAATGACGCCCAGGAAAACAGCCAGACGGATAATATTGGTTGCCTGGGCTAGAGCAATATCCAGATCACTGCCATAACCGTGAGGTAATAATCCGGAGAGCAGGAATAATACCAATGCCAAAATGAGCGCTGCCGCCGGCGGGGAAACACTTAACCGCTTCATGATCTCCTCCTGCGGAACAGGTTAATGACACCTGGCGCAGCCAGCGCCACAACAATGATGGAGGCTCTAACAAAAGTCTCCCACCAGGTGTCAATTCGGGAAAAGGATATGATGTTTTGAATAAAACCTAACGTAATTGCCCCAACTACCGGTCCAGCGAGCCCGCCTACTCCTCCGCTCATCGCTGTGCCACCAATCACGACGGCGGTAATCGAGTTGAGGGTCATCGGAGCGCCAATTTCGGCGTTGCCAGAACCACTCAACATGGTAATGGCAATCCCAGACAGGGCTGCCATGAAACCGGAGGCAACATAAGTGCTGAATATCACCCAGGTCACCGGGACAGCAGTTTCATAGGCTGCTTCCGCTTTGCCTCCAACGGCGAAGAGAAAATTGCCGTAGCGAGTATTGCGAATATAGATCCAGACTGCCAGCAGAATGGCGATTACATATATCGCCAGCGGTATTCCCAGCGGGGTAGAGGTACGATACAGACTCGCGATCTGCGCTGGAATACCACCCCCCGGGTTAGGCAGAATGAACAGCGCGAAACCTGCATACAGGAAACTGGTTGCGTAAGTGGTGATGATCGGTTGCAGGCGCAGAAAGGCAATGAAGAAGCCGTTAATCGCGCCCGCCAGGATGCCCGCGCCGAGCGAAATGAACACGAAGGTCCACATTTTTTCGGGCGTGCCGTCCAGCCCCACCTGAGTTGCCAGAATTGCATTGACAATCGAAACGATCCCACCGACGGAAATATCAATCCCACCGCCCAAAATGACCACCGCCTGCCCGGCTGCAAGCAGGATCATGGGCAGGAAAACGCGCATGTTACTGTTGAGCGTTTCACGGGCGAACATATTAGGTTGGAGGATGAAGTTGACAACCAGGGCTAAAATCAGCAGAACTATTGCCAAAAACGCCGGATAACGGGTGGTTATTTGCTCCCAGGAAAGCCGTTTCACCCCTCACCTCCGTTTGCCACGCCCATGCTGGCAGCGATCAGGTTCTCTTTGGTCAGTATGTCACCCTTGAGTTCGGCGCAAATTATCCCGTCATGCATCACAATCACCCGGTCGCACAAGCCGATCAACTCATCGTCATCACTGCTGTAAAACAAGATTGATTTACCTTGTTTGGATAAGTCCGTCAGCAGGGTATAAAATTCCGCTTTCGTATTTACATCCACCCCCTTTGTTGGATCATCCAGCAAAAAGCAGTCGGGTTCACGCATCAACCATTTTCCAATAACCACCTTCTGAGCATTTCCGCCCGAAAGACTGCTGACCGGGTGCATCAGGCTTGCCATGACCAGGTTGAGCCGTTTGCCCATTTGGGCAGCATCGGCTTTCGCCTTTTCCATCCTGAGCGGGAAACCGAATTTTAGCCAGGATGGCAGCATAAAGTTTTCTAATATGGAACGGATATACAACAAGCCTTCTTTTGCCCGATCTCCAGGAACCAAAGCCAAGCCTTTTTTCATCGCCTGACGAGGGTGGCGGAAATGCACCACCTCACCATTGATCACGATCTCGCCGCGGTGAGGTATATCGCCAAATATGGCTAGCAGCAGGTCGCGTTGACCCTGCCCTTGCAGACCGCCAATCCCAACCAGTTCGCCTGGTTTCACATCGAAACTGACTCCGCGCAAGGTATCCGTGATCAGATCGTGAATGCGCATATATAGCACGCGTTCATCCGCGCCAGCATCAGCCTGGACTGTTGTCTTGGTGAACTGAAATACTTTTTCCTTATCCGTCATCAAACGAATGAGGTCTTTTTCGTTGATTTCTTTAATGTTTCCTTCACCAACCGTCTTGCCATTTCGGAGCACGCTAAAGCGATCCGCAATGCGAAAAATCTCCTCCATGCGGTGAGAGATAAAAACTACCGCCTTGCCTTCTTCCTTCCACCGCCGCACCAGTTCGAACAGCCGCTCAACCTGGCGGCTATCCAGACTGGCAGTGGCTTCGTCCAGAATCAGTATTCGCGGATCGAAACTGATTGCCTTAAGAACTTCAACAATCTGTCGTTCATCCGGCGGCAGTATTGAAACCGGTGCTTCAGGCTGCAAATCCGGTTTAAAAGTTCCACGGAATAACGCCAGCAATTCTTCCGTTTTTGCGTATAACCGTTTCCGATCCACCACGCCTGCCCGATTCAGCGGCTCGCGGGTTAGCCAGATATTGTCAGCGACGCTCATTTGTGGAATCAGGCTCAATTCTTGAAATACGGTCGAAATACCCGCCTTTTTTGCCGCCTGGGGGGACGAAAATCGCACGATCTTATCGTCAAGGAGTAGTTGTCCTCCATCGAGGACAACTACTCCATTGATCACCTTGCTCATCGTGCTTTTGCCGCTTCCATTCGCCCCAATCAAGGCTAACACTTCCCCGGAATTTATTTCCAGGTTGCCATCCGAGAGCGCAACGACTCCCCCGTATCGCTTGACAATGTTTCGGGCAGAAAGCGACACGCTCATTGTGAATTACTTGAAGTACGAATTCAGAACTTCGGCTTCACTCATGATGCCGTCCAGCAGATAGGCATCCGGCTTGTCCGCGCAGATATCCAACCCTTCCTGCAGGTTGTCTTTGGTGACGACGATCGGGACCGGGATAACGAATGACAAACCATTCACGCCGCCCAGCGTGGTCTCGTCCACCTGCTTGCCCAGCAGCATCTGCACCGCAATGCGCAGACCTGTCGGCGACACGCCAGGCGGGTTGGCAACCGCGATGGTCTCAAAGTCCGGGCGCTCCGCCAAAACCTCTTCCCACAATTTGAGGAACTGGCAGCGTCCCTCACCCACCAGGGCTGGGAAATTCGCCGGGTTGGCGGCAATCACCGCTTGCAGCGCGCCAATCGCCATCCCGTCCTGCGTCCAGTAACCATCCAGGTTCGGGTATGCTGCCAGGAAGTTCGACATCACCTGCTGACCGGTGGCTTGATCCCACTTGCCAGTGTCCTTCGCCAGCACCTCAATGCCCGGATACCCCGCCAGCACTTCATCCACGCCTTCCATCCGCGCTACGTTCGCCGGATGACCAGGGAAGCCCTCGATCAACACAATGTTGCCCTCGCCTCCCATCTTCTCCGCCAGCCACTTCGCGCTGGTCTTCGCCCATTCCTTCTGGTCAATGCCTACGTTGTACACGCCCGGAACGTTCAACTCCTGGTCAACCGAGATCACAATGATCCCCTTGTTGACGGCTTCCTGCAGCGTGGCGTTCAATCCGTTCACATCCCCAGGATTGACCAAAATCGCATCCACATTCTTCGCCATCAGGTTCTGCAGCTGCTGTATCTGCCCGGCTACGTCCGTGTCCGCGCTCTCGATCACCAACTCGGTGGTGATCCCCCGATCCATGTACTCCTGATTGACTTCAATCAATGAGGCGATCATCTGCGTGCGGTATTCGCTGCTGATGAATGGATTCGAAATGCCTATCGTGAATTTCTCGGCAAGTGCTTGCTCCTGAACGAAGTATTTTTCCAAAACCTCCTCTTCACTCATGATGCCGTCCAGCAGGTAGGCATCCGGCTTGTCCGCGCAGATATCCAACCCTTCCTGCAGGTTGTCTTTGGTGACGACGATCGGGACCGGGATAACGAATGACAAACCATTCACGCCGCCCAGTTTGGTCTCGTCCACCTGCTTGCCCAGCAGCATCTGCACCGCAATGCGCAGACCTGTCGGCGACACGCCAGGCGGGTTGGCAACCGCGATGGTCTCAAAGTCCGGGCGCTCCGCCAAAACCTCTTCCCACAATTTGAGGAACTGGCAGCGTCCCTCACCCACCAGGGCTGGGAAATTCGCCGGGTTGGCGGCAATCACCGCTTGCAGCGCGCCAATCGCCATCCCGTCCTGCGTCCAGTAACCATCCAGGTTCGGGTATGCTGCCAGGAAGTTCGACATCACCTGCTGACCGGTGGCTTGATCCCACTTGCCAGTGTCCTTCGCCAGCACCTCAATGCCCGGATACCCCGCCAGCACTTCATCCACGCCTTCCATCCGCGCTACGTTCGCCGGATGACCAGGGAAGCCCTCGATCAACACAATGTTGCCCTCGCCTCCCATCTTCTCCGCCAGCCACTTCGCGCTGGTCTTCGCCCATTCCTTCTGGTCAATGCCTACGTTGTACACGCCCGGAACGTTCAACTCCTGGTCAACCGAGATCACAATGATCCCCTTGTTGACGGCTTCCTGCAGCGTGGCGTTCAATCCGTTCACATCCCCAGGATTGACCAAAATCGCATCCACATTCTTCGCCATCAGGTTCTGCAGCTGCTGTATCTGCCCGGCTACGTCCGTGTCCGCGCTCTCGATCACCAACTCGGTGGTGATCCCCCGATCCATGTACTCCTGATTGATTTCAATCAACGAGGCGATCATCTGCGTGCGGTATTCGCTGCTGATGAATGGATTCGAAATGCCTATCGTGAATCGTTCATCGCCGGGCTCCGCCGGAGGCAGGGTCGGTTCAGCAGGCTGAGGCTGTTGCGGCAGCGGGGTTGGTTCACTCGGGGCTGGGGTTGCCGCAGGCGCGCAAGCGGTCATCACCATCGAAAGAATGATGATGAATGCCAGAACGATCATAACGGGTTTCTTGTTCATGTACATCTTCTCCTTCTGAGTTATTTTTCGAATCTGATTAATGTTGAATATTTCGTAAGTATATTTTTCCGATGTGTTACCTCCTCAAAAATCAGGGTTGTGGATTTAAACGGTGAGTAGGGGTTGATCCTCAACGACAAACAGGTATTCCAACGCCAAAGCCACTGCTCCCGTCACCCCTGCTTCTGAACCCATTCGCGAGAAATGAATATTCAAATGGGTAGTTGCCAGGGGCAAAGAGCGGCGCAGAACCGCCCGGCGAATGGTAACCAGAAGATGATTGCCAAAATTAGCAATGCCACCGCCAACGAAAATATGACTGGGGTTGAAGAAATTAACCAAAACTGCCAGCACGTCGCCGATCATTTGCCCGCTGGAACGGATAATCTCCAGCGCTGTCTTGTCGCCTTCCCGGCAGGCGCTGTTGACATCTTCCGGGCGCAACACGCCGCCATTCGCATCCATCAAACGTTTGAGGATAGGGCTGATGCCGTTTTGCGCTGCCAGGATGGCTTTCTCGGAGATTGCGGGCCCGGCTGCCATCGCCTCGAGACAGCCGGTGTTGCCGCACCGGCAAATCGGGCCATTTTTATCTACGCAAATGTGCCCGATATCACCTGCGCAGCCAGTGCTGCCGCGGTGAATTTTGCCATTGGAAACGATTCCAGCGCCGATTCCGGTGCCAATTTTCACAAAGATGAAATGATCCACATCAATGCCATCCCCAGCGCGCTGCTCGCCTAGCGCCATGATGTTTACATCGTTATCCACCACAACGAAAGCATTCGGCAGCGCGCCCTTTATAAAATCACGAATATGAAAATTTTCCCAATCCGGCATTAATGGCGGCGCAACCAAAACTCCACGAGCAAAATCAACGGGACCCGGAACCCCCACCCCAACACCGAGAATTTGTTCAGGCAGGCAGCCATAAACAGCCATGAGGTCAAAAATCAGCTCAATGCAGCGTCCGAGCAACCGTTCTGGCTTCTGGCGAACGTCCGCCGCTTCGCTAACCCGTTGCACGACCTTGCCGGATATGTTCGCCAAGGCAATATCGAGACTGGTCGCGCCAATATCCACCCCAACAATGTAACCCAACTGGTGGTTAATGCAAAGCAGGCGGGGTTTTCTTCCTCCTTGAGAGATACCCTCGCCTGACTCGACCAGAAATCCTTTATCCATCAGGTCGCGCACATCCTGAGCGGTTTTGGCTTTCGACCAGCCGGTGATTCGCGAAATATCGCTGCTGGTAATACAACCCTGCCGCCGCAACGCGCGGATGATTTCCGCCTCTGCGTTATTCAAAAGGATCGGCGCCTTCACAAGATGGTGATTATTGTTTTTCATCGGTTTTTTGTGGCAGGGAAACCTACTCGACATTCAAGGCTGAAAACCAGCCGGTTGGTTGACGAAAGGTTATAGATATTATGCCAAAAACTTTTCGTAAATTCAATATACGAATTCGCCTATTTTATTAAGAACTTCGTCCATTCGATGGACTAAGCGCACTATTCCCGGATAACCTGGCTGATTTCGCCGCTGATCTTATTTTTCAAGATCAACTTCAAGTGGCCATTGGGCATCCGTTCCTCTTTGATTAAAAAGTGCCGGTCATCATACTCTTTCAACATCGCATTGTCACCGCTGGTTGAGCTGCCTCGCCAGACCTTGAGTTCAACCGGTTGCCATTTCTTGGTCTCAGCCGACTTGTAGCAAGCGTCAATGATCGCATTGACCACATATCCATCATAAAACGTTTCCATCGGCTGCCTGCCTTCATCCATGGCATTGAACATATCCAGGAACATATCCACGTAACCCAACGCGCCCACCTCGTCGCCAACCGGGAAAAGCCAGCCCAAATTTCCTTCCGCTTTTTCAGCAACATAACCACCCTGCCCCACCCCGGTGAACATTTCAAATCCGGTGCGCAGCCAGTGATTCAACCAGATCGTCCCCTCGGTGCCGGAAATTTCATCGCGCAGGTCCATCCCACCCCGAAATGTCCACGAAACCTCAAATTGGCCGATTGCGCCGCTGTCGTAACGCACCAACCCAACGGCATGATCCTCGGCGTCTATCGGATGCACCTGCGTATCTGCCCAACAAACCACCTCGACCGGTTGGTTATCCTTCCCAATAAAATTGCGGGCAATTTCGATGCAATGGCAGCCCATGTCCACAATCGCGCCGCCGCCGGAATACTCCTTCGTCCAGAACCAATCGCTGTGCGGACCGCCGTGGGTTTCACGCGAACGCGCCCATAAAATTTTTCCCAAAGCACCCTTCTTTGCAGCATCCAGCGCTTTGAGCGTTTTAGGGGTGTACACCAAGTCTTCGAGATAGCCATGAAACACGCCCGCTTTTTCAACTGCTTCCAACATTTCCAACGCCTCGATGCTGTTGGTAGCCAGCGGCTTGGTGCACAATACAGCCTTGCCGGCTTCAGCAGCCATCAGCGCTGCCTGCTTGTGCAAGTAATTGGGCAGCCCAATTACCACAGTGTCCACTTCGGGATCGCGAATGGCTTCCGCCATATCGGTGGTCCAGCGCGGTATGCCAAATTCACTCGCGAACTGCTGCGCCTCATCCGGGCGGCGAGCGCAGGCGACGACAACCTCATCCCTGCCGCGAAAATTCAACAGGCTCATCGTATAAAAACGCCCGATTAATCCGGTGCCCAGCATAGCGATTTTGTGTTTCATTGGTTGTCTCCTGGTTGGGATTGACATCAGATCAAATGTACGAACATTCCAATTATAGATGATTCTATTATGCGTGTCAACTTGCCAATTCGCCATCCTTGCGATACAATCAATGTATTGTTCGTACATTTGGATAATTAGCACCCTTTGTTCAGGTTTACCCACATGCCTGTTTCCATGTTGCCGCGTGAACGCGTCCTCGCTTCGCTCGCCCATCAAGAACCCGATTGTGTCCCGCTTGCCCTTGGGGGAGGACCCTACGGACTGGTTGATGAGCTTTATTTCAGCCTGCTCAAATTCTTGCGCCTGGGCCAACCGGTTGCGCCGTTTCGCAAAGGTCATAGCATTTCCTACATGGACGACCGTCTGCTCGAACGGCTGGGCACCGATCTTCGCTATTGCTACCCAAACAGGCTGCCGAACAGCCCCGTGTTCCCTGGCGAAGATGAAAACACGTATTATGATTCTTTTGGGCAGATGTGGAAACGTGCCCTTCCCTATTTCTATACCGCTCATGGACTGCTAGCCGGCTCCAGCCAGATCACAGACATCGAGAAAATCGTACGTTGGCCGAATCCATCCGACCCGCTTTGGATGACTGGCGTCGCGGAGCGCGCCAGGCTGCTGCGCGAAAACAGCGAATTTTTCGTCGTTATGCGCATGGTTGCCTCCCATGGACCTTTTCAAACAGCCTGTGATTTACGCGGAACAGAAAATTTTCTCATGGATCTGGTCAACTCCCCCGATTACGCTGAGGCTCTGCTCGACCGGATTACGATCGTGTTAGAAGGGCTGCTCGATGCAGCCATGCGCGCGGGCGGGCATTGGTTCGATATGATCGAATTGCCCGGCGATGACTACGCCGGCAACAGTGGCCCAATCCTTTCACCGGCCATGTTCCGCCGCTTCATTAAACCTTGTCTCAAGCGCATGGTGGCGGTCATTCGCAGCCATAACCCACAGGTCAAGATTATGCTGCACAGCGACGGCGCCATTACCCGCCTGATCCCGGATTTGATCAACGCCGGGATTGATGTTCTTCACCCGCTGGAACCGCTGCCTGCCACCGATATCCCCGCGGTCAAACAACAGTTCGGAGAGCGCATTTGTTTCCTCGGCGGGATCGATATCTCTCACCCGCTTGTCGGCAGCCCGGAAGAGGTTATCCGCGAGGTCAAAACCCGCATCCGCCAACTGGCTCCCGGCGGTGGGTTCATCCTTGCCCCGTCCAACCATCTCCAAGCAGACATCCCGGTCGAAAACATTATTACCCTTTTTCACGCTGCCCGAACCTTCGGCAAGTACCCCGTTTCCTCCCACCTCCTTGATTCAGCGGAGGATTGATCCTTAATCTTAGTCTGCTAAGATGGAAAGGTTGCCATGAGTCTGCCATACGCAATTGTTGATCCACACAACCCCATTCCGTTGTATTACCAAATATATTTGGACCTGCGCCGCATGATCCAGCGCGGCGTGTTGTTGCCGGGCAGCACCCTGCCTCCCGAAACGGATATTTGCCAGGCATACAATGTCGGACGCCAGACCGTCCGCCAGGCCATCGGCAGATTGGTGGATGACAACCTGGTGGAACGTTACGCCGGGCGGGGCACCTTCGTCCGCTCCATTCCCAGCATCCAATTCTTTCTTGACCGTAGTTTTAGCCAACAAATGCGCGAGATGGGACGAGTGCCTTCCTCCAAAGTATTGCGCTGCGAGCCTGGTTTTGTCACCGTCGAAAATCAGCCCGTTCTGGAAAAAGTAAGCGGCGCTCCTTGTCTGACCCTGGAACGTCTCCGCTTTGGGGATGACGAGTTGATCTGTCACCAGAGCACTATCGTCCTCGCTGAACGCTGCCCGGGGATCGAGACGGTTGATTTCACCAATCAATCTTTGTTCGAGGTGCTCACCAGTCGTTTTGCGCTGATGATCAAGCGCATGGATATCGTCGTCCGCGCTGTAGCAGCCGATGGCTACCGCGCCGATATCCTCGAAGTCGAAGAATGCGACCCTCTGCTCTTCGTCGGCACCGCGACCTATATCGAGGAAGGCGAATTGATCGAATACTCCACCAGTTACTATCGAGCCGACCGCTACGAATACAGCACAACCCAGATCCGATAAACCGCTTAACCTTCCAATTACCGTTGTGGGAGTCGTGTATGTCCCAAAGTGCTTCGTTTGACTACTTGTTTCACGCTCAGGCGATCCTGGAGCGGATCAAAAACACCCAAATGGATAACATTGAACGGGCTGCCGTGCAGTGCGCGCGCACCATCGCCGATTATGGGCTGGTACACATGTTTGGCACGGGTCACTCGCGCATTTTCGTCGAGGAAATGTTCCCCCGTCACGGCAGTTTTCCCGGCTTCCACCCGATTGTCGAGCTGTCGCTGACGTTCCATAACCTGGTGGTTGGGTCTAACGGGCAGCGCCAGGCAATGTTTTTGGAGCATGTGGAAGGGTTGGGGCAGATCATCCTGCGCAACTTTGTCTTTGCTCCACCGGATTGTTTCCTGCTGTTTTCCAACAGCGGCGTCAATGAAGTTATCATTGACGTTGCCCTGGAAGCCAAACGGCTGGGCATGCCGGTCATTGCGGTTGTCTCCGTTGACCATTGCCAGTCCAGTCCGGCGCTGCATTCCAGCGGAAAAAAACTGATAGATATTGGCGATGTGGTCATTGATAACTGCACCCCCGCCGGCGACGCCATGGTGCAAATTGCCGGCATGGATGACCCGGTGGGTCCCGGCTCGACCATTGGCGCCGCCGCGATCACCAATGCATTAAAGTGCAGCATCGCCGAGAAATTGACCGCGCGGGGTAAGACGCCCATCGTGCTGACCAGCAGTTATTTCATCGGCCGGGAAGCCTCCAAACGGCGCTTCGATGCCTGTTACGACGACTACCGCGCCCGAGTGCGCAAAGTGTACGGATGTTAACCATGCAGTTAAAAAACAAAGTCGCCATCATCACCGGGGCGGGCAGCGGAATCGGTGCCGCTACTGCCCGTGCCTTTGCCATTGAGGGTGCCCAGGTCGCGCTGTGGGATATAAACTCGGATGCCGCCCAAGCCACCCGGCTTACTTTTCCGTTTCCAGCACAAGGTTTGGTGATCCAGGTTGACCTGACTGACCCAAAACAAGTCGAACAAGCCTTTCACCGGGTGCTTGGCTATCACCCGGCGGTGGATATCCTGGTAAACGTTGCCGGCGGTTCAGGAAGGCGCTGGGGTGATGGACCAGTACACTCATGCAATCTGGAAGGCTGGCACAAAACCCTCGATCTCAACCTGAACAGTCTGTTTTACTGTTGCAAATACGCCCTGCAAATTATGTTGCCGCAAGGCGCCGGCAGCATTGTTACCGTATCCTCGGTGCTGGGGCTGGTTGGCGGCGACGCCGACTTTTCCACTCACGCCTACGCCGCCAGCAAGGGCGCAGCCATCAGCCTGACACGAGCAATTGCCGCATTTTATGCGCCGCACGGCATCCGCGCCAATGTCATCTGTCCAGGACTAATCGCCACACCGATGAGCGAGCGCGCCCAGCACAGCGAGGCAATTCGCGCCCGTCTGGGCGATTTGCAGCCGCTCAACGCCGACTTCGGCGCGCCGGAGGATATTGCCAGTGCGGCAGTATTTTTAGCGTCAGATGCCGCCCGTTTTGTCACTGGCGCGGTACTGACGGTTGATGGCGGCTGGACAGTGCGCTGAAGTTCTCATCAACGGAGCAGGAACAACATGATCTACACCACGTCCATCGCCAGCCTTACCGAAGCCGATGTTCTGGTCATTGGATCCGGCAGCGCCGGGGCAACCGCCGCGATCACCGCCGCCCGGCTGGGCGCAAAGGTCACCCTGGTGGAACGTTACGGCTTCATGGGCGGCATCAGCACCCAGGTACTGGATACTTTTTATGGCTTTTTTACTCCCGGTTCCGCTGCGCGTAAAGTCGTCGGCGGCGTTCCCGACCTGGTTATCGCCGAACTGGCGCGGCGCAAAGCCGCCATTTACCGCCCAAACACCTACGGCGCCGGGCAGGGCATCACCTACGACCCGGAAGTCCTTAAAGTCGTCTGGGAAATGCTCGCCGTAAAAGCCGGGGTGCGCATCCTTTACCATTCGCTGATGCTGGATGTCATCCAGTCTGATCAAACGATTCGCGCAGTGATTATCGCCAACAAAGCCGGTGTGTGGCGGGTTTCTGCCCACATTGTCATAGACGCCAGCGGCGATGCCGATGTTGCCGCCAAAATGGGCGTGCCCTTTGAAAGCGCCAGCGACGCGCCGGTCCAATCTTTGACCACAACGTTCAAGATGATCAACGTGGACACCGAGCGCGCTCGCGCGGTCAGGAAAGCCGACCTTCACGCCCGCATGGAACAAGCCGCCGACTGGGGTTACGACCTGCCGCGCAAGGAGGGCAGCGCCCATATCACTCCGCTTGCCGGGGTAATGACTACCAACATGACCCGCGTCGGCGGCATTGACCCGCTGGATATCGAACAATTAAGCCGGGCTGAAATCGAAGGTCGTCGTCAGTCAATGGAATACGCCCGTTTTCTGATCGAACAGGTGACAGGCTACGAAAACGCCGCCCTGGGCGGACTTTCCACCCAAATTGGCGTGCGCGAGAGCCGCCGAATTTTCGGCGCTTACCGCCTCACCCGCGCCGATGTCCTGGCAGCCCGCAAATTCGACGACGCCATCGCCCAGTGTGGTGCGCCAATCGAAGAACACCACGCCGGGCAGGATACCCGTTGGGAATATCTGCCGGACGGCGATACGTACCACATACCCTACCGCTGCCTGCTTCCGCAAAACATTGAAGGGTTGTTGATTGCCGGCCGCTGCCTTTCCGCCGACCACGACGCCCACGCTTCGGTGCGCAGCATGGGGCAGTGCATGGCTATGGGACAGGCTGCCGGAACAGCCGCGGCAATGGCTGTGCAAGGCAATCTCGGGCTGCATAACCTGCCGATTAACCGGCTGCAGGATACCCTGCGCAGCCTGGGTGCCATACTCGATTGAGGAGATGAACATGCCCGTTCAAACCGTACTCGGACCGATCGCTGCTGCTGAACTGGGCGTGACTGCCTGTCACGAACATGTATTATGGAATCTGCCCGACCACCTGGCGGGCGAAGATACTGACCTCGGATTGGATTCGATCCCTGCCGCTGTGGCGGAACTACGTTACTTTAAATCCGCCGGAGGCAATTCGCTGGTTGAAATGACCACCCCCGAAATCGGGCGTTCCCCCCAGGAATTGAAGCAAGTATCGCTTGCCACCGGTATCCATATCATCACCATAACCGGGCACCACAAGGAAAAATTCAGCGCGGCAGCCTTAACCGGGCAATCGGTTGAGCAAATTGCCAGCCGCATGGTTACGGAAATTTGCGAGGGAATCGAGGGCAGTCCGATCAAAGCCGGAGCGATTAAAGTAGCCACCAGCCTGAATCAAGCCAGCGAGAGCGAACAGCGCGTTATCCAGGCAGCCGCTCTGGCACATGCCGAAACCGGCGCGCCGGTCACCACCCACACCGAGGCTGGAACTTTCGCCATCCAACAGGCGGACATGTTGCTCGCCGCGGGGATCGCGCCGGATAAAATTCTTATTGGACATGTTGATCGCAACCAGCCGCATGAGATGTATTTCGAACTGGCAGCCCGGGGTGTGTTTCTCGGTTTCGACCAGATCGGCAAGGAAAAATATTGGCCCGACAGCCAGCGCGCTTTACTCATCCGCGCCCTGATAGACACCGGGCACGAACGCCAGATACTGCTCTCCAGCGACCTGGCGAGGAAATCCTCCTGGAAAGTTCACAATCCGCAAACCCTTGGCTTGGGTCATGTCCTGCTGGTATTTATTCCGTTACTAATGGAGCACGGTCTTAGCAACGAGCAGATTCATGCGCTGTTAGTGGACAACCCGGCACGCTTCCTGGATTTTGGATCATGACCACGCCGCATACCGCTTTTTTTTCCCGCATTCACCATTTCGCCATCATCCCGGTAATTGAGATCGAATCGGTCGAGCAGGCTTTACCGCTGGCAGATACTTTCATTAATGCCGGGCTGCCGCTGCTCGAAATCACCCTGCGTACTCCGGCAGGACTACAATCCATCCAGGCAATTGCGCGCGCCTATCCGCAGATTTTACTCGGCGCGGGCACCATCCTCGACCGCGCTCAAGCCGAGCAAGCCGCCGCGGCCGGCGCCCAATTCCTCGTCTCGCCCGGACTGCCGGAGGATGCCCTCCGCTGGGCGCAGCAAAACCAGCTGCCCTTTCTGCCAGGAGCCGTCACCCCCAACGAAATTCTGCAAGGCATCCGCCTGGACTGCCGGTATTTCAAGTTCTTTCCGGCCGGCGTCATGGGCGGTCTGGCAGCCATCCGCGCTGTTTCCGACCCTTACCCGGGCGTGCGGTTCGTCCCCACCGGCGGGATAAACAGCGACAACCTGGCAGAGTACCTGCGCGACGAGCGCATCCTGGCGGTCGGCGGTTCCTGGTTGGCTAAACGGCAGGCAATTGCCAAGGGGCAATATGAGCGCATCCGTTCCGAAATCGCCCAGGCATTGCAGGCAGTCCGTGCCGTCCGCAATGGGTCCGTCTGACCGGCTCAGCGCCCGACCAACGGCAGATACACCTGGCGCACGTTTTCGACCACCAACAACCGCAGCGGGATGGTTTGGGGCGTGTCCGCCACCGATTGCGCTCCGCTGGCGCTGACCGTCAGGCTGCCGTTAAAGGTTGCGCCATTGATGAACAGGCTGGGGTTGACCGCCACGCTGACCCTGGCGCTGCCTGGGGTAGTTCCATTCTGCGGCGAGACCTGGAACCAGTCCCCGCTGGTGATGGCTATATTCCAGGTCAGGGCTGCGCCGCCGTCAGCATCGTAAGCCGTCAACGAAGACTGCGGTGGAAAGAGCTGCTGGCGGCTTCGATCATACAGGAATACCAATTCGTGCGGCTGAACCGCCAGGCGCGAGCCGTTGGTGGTTAATTCGATCGTGTCGCTGCTGCCAGTCACGGTAGATTGACCGCTGCGGCGTAGTTCCACTGAAACCGTGCGCACCCCGCGCAGCCAGTTCAGCCGCCAGGTGAGCGACGAACGGAACGGCTGCCAGGCGCCCCACGCACCATCGTCGTTTCGCAGGCGCATCTCGTCCCACGTACCCTGACCGTAGATATACAGGTTGACATCCGGGCTGCTGGTTTGGGCATATTCGCGGTTGATCACAATCGGGAACACCGCAGAACGAGAGCCGAAGTTCTGCACCCAGTAGCGTTGGTAACTGCCGCCGCCATCCCAATAACCCACCCCAATTTCGCGGAATTGGTCATTCAAGATAATGTCGCGGTGACCCGGGGAGCCCATCCAACCGTTCATCACCGTTTGCGGGTCGGCATACCCGGCGGCAATGTTTTCGCCCAACCGGGAACGGTTAAGATAAAAACCACCGATGCGGGCTGACCAACTGCACACGATGGTCAGCGTCGAACCGCTGCGGTCCTGGCTATCGTGACTGAAGTAATTATCCTCTTTCATGTCGCGGGCATGAAAGCGCGCGGCGTAGTCCAGTGCGTCGTTGCGCTTGAGCGGCGGCAGAGGCGGGTTGTTCTGCGCGCGGGTGTCGTTGACCAGTTCCACCACGCGCTGCTCGAAGGCAGCATTGAGCGGGGCAAAGTTTTGCGCTGCGCAGCCCGTCAATTGAATTTCATTCTGTAACCCGTTCTCATCGTAAACGGCTTCGCCGGTTTGCGGCGTTTCCACCTGGGCGGTGACAACGCCGGCGCCGCTGTTCAGCCCAGCCAGCACGGCAATCAGCAGCGCGGTCAGGATGGGTCGAAACCAGAGCCGCATCCCTTTTGTTAAGTGATTGACCTTTTTCATAATTTTTATGTTAATGGATTAAGTCTCTTCCACACCTTGCAATTCAATTACATTTCAACTACACTAATCGCTACTTTTTCTAACCGATGAAGGACAAAAGCATTTCATGAACCTTTATCCGGGCTTTGATCCAGGCTTTTACCAGGTGTTGGAAAGCATCAGCGATGCGTTTTTTGCCTTGGATGACAACCTGGTGGTTACTTATTTCAACAACGCGGCTGAACAAATGCTGCGCCGCAACCGGGAAGAAGTTTTAGGAAAAAAGCTGTTCGATGTGTTCCCGGAAGCGCGCGGGTCCATCTTTGAGGAAAAATACCGCTACGCCATCCAACATAAAGCCAGTTTATCCTTCGAGACCTACTTTCCCATATCACCTTACCAAAATTGGTACCAGGTGCGGGTGTTTCCGCAGCGCAATGGCATCACCGTCTATTTTCAGGTGATTACCGAACAGGTAATGGCGCGCCAGAACCTTCTGAATGCGCAGCAGCGTCTGGAAACCGTTCTTCAAACGATTTCCGATGCCATCGTGATGGTCAATTTATCCGGCAGGGTCACCTACGCTAACCGCGCTGCTGAAGAATTGTTTAACCACATGCACGACCAACTGCTAACCTCAACCTGCCCGGATTGCCGCTGGCAGCAAGTGGATACTGAACTAAACCAGTTGCCCGATGACCAGATTCCCCTGGCGCAAACCCTGAAGCGCAAAGTGCCGGTTAAGGATTTCCAACAGGGTCTGATTACCTCGAGCGGCATTATCCGCTGGCTTTCGGTCAACAGCGTGCCTATCTTGGGCGAAAATCAGCAAATTACCGGGGCGGTCGCCAGTTACCGTGACATCACCGACCAAAAAGAACGCGAAAGACGCCTTCTTTTTCAAGCCCAACTGCTGGACACCATTGGACAGGCTGCCATCGCCGTTGACCAGGACGGCAAGATTCTCTATCTCAACCGTTTCTGTGAATTTTTGTTTGGGTATGAGAAGAACGTTATACTGGGACAACCCATCTCCGAAATTTTCGTGCCTGACGAAATTCAGGCAGATATTGATCGAATCCGCCAGACCGTCCGCTCTGGAAATACCTGGAATGGCGAATTAACCCTCAAACGCCGCAATGGCGCGCATTTTACTGCCTACTGCGCCGTCACGCCAATTGAAGAAAAAAGACGCATTATTGGCTACCTCATTATTGCGTTTGATATCACTGAACGAAAATGGGCAGAAGACACCGAACGCGAATTGCGCGCGCTTTCAGAGGCGCTGCGCGACACCGCTTCAGCCATTACCAGCACGCTGAATTTCCGCGAGGTGGTTGAACGTATTTTAAATAATGTTGGCAAGGTAGTGCCTCATGAGTCCGCCAACCTGATGCTACTTGAGGAGGATTGGGTCAAGGTGGTAATGTATCACGGCTATACGCAAGGAACTTCCGCCTCCGCCCTGGAAGGACTGCGTTTTGCACTGGACGATTTCCCCACCCTGAGAAAGATGTATGAGACCCGCCTGCCGTTGGTGATTCCTGACACCGGGCAATCCACTCTGTGGCAAGGGAATAGCTCTCTCGGCTGGATCAAATCCTACGCCGGCATGCCCTTGCTCAACCGGGGTCAGGTAATCGGCTTTCTCAATTTGGACAGTTCGATCGCCGGTTTTTATACCGAGGAAGTTATCTTTCGCCTTCAGGCTTTTGCCGATCAGGCTGCGCTGGCGGTGGAAAACGCCCGCCTGTACGAGGAAGTTAAAAACCTATCCTTCACGGACCCGCTGACTGGAACTTTCAACAGGCGCGGTTTGTTCCAGCGCTGCAACGAGATGATCCAGGTTGCCAGGCGAAATAACCTACCCGTTGCGCTCGCCGTCCTCGACCTGGATAACTTCAAGGAAATCAATGATACTTACGGTCACGCACTTGGCGACCTGGTGTTAGGCACTGTCACCAGCCGGTTAAGTAATCGTCTGCGGCCAGCGGACGTGCTCGGCAGATACGGTGGCGACGAGTTCGTCTTGCTGTTGACCGGCATAGACCCGGCAGATGTCAAACCGACCCTGGAACGCCTGCGCCAGGCTATTACTCTCGATGCGGTGCATATCGGGGAGGACACAATTTTCATCTCCGTCAGCATTGGGGCGTCAACCACAAAAATATCTGATTATGACCTGACCAAGTTGTTGCGCCACGCCGATCACGCTCTGTACCGGGTGAAAAAATCAGTGCGCAACCGGGCGGTAATGTACAGCGACCTGCCGGAATAACCGCCCGACGTTTATTTGCCCGATTCAGCCCGCCAGCCAGAGGGCAGCAAACGCCAGCGTGAAGACAACGCTGACAATTAACTGGCGCACTCCAATCACCACCGGCTTAACCCCCAGGGCTGGACGAAGGATGCCCCACATGGTTTCTGCCAGTTGAATCAAGTACGCCAGCGGCAGCAACCCGGGCAGCCAGCCCTGAACTGCCAATGTTGTGGCTGCCAGCAGCGATAGGCTGGTCACCATCAGCGGCAGGATGCCCGCCTTCCAGCGCGCGCGGACGTCTGGAACTTCCTTCCAAACCCTTTGCTCCAGCCGCAAATAGGTATACAGGATTGAACCTGCCGCTTGCAGCCAGAGCAGCAGCCACAGCAACCAGCCAGTCGCATTCAGTGCGTTGGTGCCTGCCCAGTAGGCTGCCGGGGCGCTCAACGCCAATACGCCGCTGCCGGCAATTTCGACCAGCGGCTTGCGCCGTTCTTCCCGGCGGCTGACCAGCCACAAA
This sequence comes from Bellilinea sp., assembly GCA_039666315.1. Classification (GTDB taxonomy): domain Bacteria; phylum Chloroflexota; class Anaerolineae; order Anaerolineales; family Anaerolineaceae; genus Bellilinea. The sequence goes on from JAVSME010000003.1 coordinate 288,774, forward strand.
TGCCAAACCAACACCGGCAGCGCCGGGATGCCCAGCACCAGGATGAATGCCTGACCTGCCTGGACGATACCGGCAACGCCCACCAGCGCACCAACCGCGTAAACACCCATCCAGAACAAGGCGGGCAACCATTCCCGTTCTGGGCGGCGCTTGCTCAGCACTTTTACGGCGATGGTCAGCGGCTGGCGGAAGAAGAAGCCTGCCACAACCGCCAATGCCAGCCAGCCGGTGGCAGATGAAAATTGCCCGGCTGCCGCCAGACCAATCAACAGCGGGCTAAGCAGAAAGACCCACGAACCGTGTTCGATCGGGATGGCGATTTGGCGTTGGAACAGCCTGGCTGGGAGATCGGAGCGCGCCTGTGCTTTCAATTTTCGTTCGTTCCTCAGGATTACGGTTATTCTTCACATGCCACAATGAGTATAAACCGGCGTCTGTCTCCCGGCTTTGCGCCAGGTCAAATAATCACGGTTCTTCTCCTGCCAGCAGACGGGCTTTCTTCCACGGCGGCAGGTTGCTTTCATCCGCCAGCATGGAACGCAGTTCAAAGATCTGGTCGCGCAGACCGGCCGCCTTCTCGAATTCCAGGTCTTTGGCAGCCTGTTTCATTTGCTTTTCCATTTCATGGATCAGCCGTTTCAGTTCGTTGGGCGGGATGGGCACAAACCCTTTTTTGCCGGGTTGGTAATCCCCGCGCGATTCGGCAATTCCCTGGGTCAAGGTTAATCTTTCGGTAAGATCATGAATTGCCTTGACAATCCCAACCGGCTCGATGCCATGCTGCTGGTTGTAGGCAGTTTGCTTGGCACGCCGGCGGTTGGTCTCATCAATGGCAAAGCGCATCGAATCGGTGATCTTGTCTGCGTACATGATGACCCGCCCATGCACATGCCGCGCCGCCCGCCCAACCGTCTGGATCAGCGCTGTGCCGGAGCGTAAAAAGCCTTCCTTATCAGCATCAAGAATCGCCACAAGCGACACTTCCGGTAAGTCCAAGCCTTCCCGCAGCAGGTTGATGCCCACAATCACGTCGAATACGCCTCGCCGCAGGTCGCGCAGGAGTCCAACCCGTTCGAGCGTTTCGACCTCCGAGTGCAGGTAATGCACCTTGATCCCCATCTCCAACAGGTAATCCGCCAGATCTTCAGCCATGCGTTTTGTCAGGGTGGTAACCAGCACCCGTTCACCGGTTTCCACCCGCTGGCGAATTTCCTTCACCAGGTCATCCACCTGACCGCGGGTTGGGCGCACTTCAATCTCCGGATCAACTAGCCCGGTGGGGCGGATGATTTGCTCGACAACCTGGTCGGCTCGTCCGAGCTCATAGGGTCCGGGAGTCGCTGAAGTGTAGATGGTATACCCCATATGCTCTTCGAACTCATTGAACTTTAGCGGGCGGTTATCCAGCGCGGAAGGCAGCCGGAAGCCGAAATCCGCCAGGGTTTGTTTCCGTGACCGGTCGCCGTTGTACATGCCGCGCACTTGCGGTATGGTCATGTGCGACTCATCCAGTATGAGCAAGTATTCACTGGGCAGGTAGTCAATCAGCGTCCAGGGGGCGGATCCGGGTGGTCGCTGGTCGAGATGGCGGGAGTAGTTTTCAATTCCCGAACAGGATCCCGCTTCGCGAAGCATTTCCAGGTCATAGCGGGTGCGCTGCTCGATCCGCTGAGCCTCGAGCAGTTTTCCATTCTTTTGAAAGTACTCCAGTTGTTGTTCCAATTCGGCTTCGATGGATTGCACCGCTGCTTTCAGCCGGTCTTCGCCAGCGATGAAATGTTTCGCCGGAAAAATTGTGATCTCTGCCGGTTGGTCGTGCAACTCACCCGTCAGCGGGTTGATAACCTGGACGCGCTCCACCTCGTCGCCAAAGAATACCACACGGATCAACTTGCGGTCCTCATAAGCAGGGTAGATTTCCAGCGTATCCCCCCGCACGCGAAACGTTCCGGGTCGCAGATCGAGATCGTTGCGCTGATACTGAATTTCGATCAATTGCCGCAGCAGCGCATTGCGGCGGTAAATTTTACCGGTTTCAATCAGGATTTGCCCTTTGCCGAACTCCTCCGGGTTGCCCAAGCCATAAATGCACGACACCGACGCAACGATAATCACGTCCCGCCGGGACATCAACGCGGTGGTAGCCGCCAGCCGCAGCCGCTCGATTTCTTCGTTAATTTCCGTTTCTTTTTCGATGTACAAATCGTGCCGCGGAACATAGGCTTCCGGCTGGTAATAATCGTAATAACTGACAAAATATTCAACCGCATTTTCCGGGAAGAATTCTTTAAACTCGGCGTACAACTGGGCTGCCAGGGTCTTGTTGTGCGCCATCACCAGTGCCGGCATTTGCAAGTCTTGAATCACGTTTGCCATTGTAAAGGTCTTGCCAGTGCCGGTTGCGCCGAGCAATACCTGGTGGCGTTGTCCATTGCGGATGCCCTCCACCAACTGGCGAATGGCTTCCGGTTGGTCACCGGTGGGAATATACGGCGCTTGCAGTCTAAAGTCCATTCAAGCCACCTTTTCTATCATCCAAAGAAAAAGAACCGAGCGATCAAGTGGATTGTATCACAAAACCCCAATAATAAAACATAATTTCTAGTTTTCGCCAACCCGGTTGGGTTGCTCGATCTGCGCGCCATTGAGGACAGCCTTAACCGCGCTCAAGGTTTGCAGCAGAGTCTCCTGCCAGGCCGGATCTTCGCGCAAATACGGCATGCGGTAGGCGTTTTTTCCCGCCCGCACTGCCCCGCCGACCGGCGGAAGGTTGCGCGCCTGGACGGTTTCCGGCAACAGCGGAAAACGCAGCACAATCTGATCGTTTTCAACCGCCACCGCAATCAACCCCGCTTCCTCCGCCATCAACTTAACCCGCATCTGGTAAAACAGGTGGTGAACTTGCTCCGGCAACGCCCCAAAGCGATCCTCAAATTCCACCGCCAGAGCATCCAGTTCACCCTGATCGTGGACATCCGCTATTCGGCGGTATAAATTCAACCGCGTCTGCTGGTCGGTTACATAATTGGAAGGAATCCCGCTGGCAAGCGGCAAATCAACCGTCACCGCCATGCGTAATTCTCGGATTTCTTCAGCGGGCAATACCGGCAAGGTCAAATCACTTACCTGACGCAGCTGGCGCACCGCCTGAGCCAATAAACGGGTGTACAAGTGAAATCCAACGCTGGCGATATAACCATGTTGGCGGTTTCCCAGCAGTTCGCCCGCGCCGCGCATTTCCAGGTCGCGCATGGCAATCGAATAACCCGCGCCGAGTTGCGTGTTTTCGGCTATAACCTCCAGGCGCTCCTGTCCTTCCGGCGTTGGCGCTTTATGGCGGTGGCGGAAGAAATAAGCGTATGCCCGTTGCGCGCCACGTCCAACCCGCCCGCGCAGCTGATATAACTGCGCCAGCCCAAACGTATCACCGCGATCCACGATCAGCGTGTTGGCATTGGGAATATCCAACCCGGACTCGATGATCGAAGTGCACAGCAACACATCAATCCGCCCGTGGGTAAAATCCTGCATCACCCGCGCCAGTTCACCCTCGTGCATCTGCCCGTGCGCCACGCCCACCCGCGACTCGGGCACCAATTTATTGAGATGCCGCTCCATTGCGCGGATCGTCTGCACCCGGTTATGAACGAAGAAAACCTGCCCTCCGCGTTCCATCTCGCGCAGAATAGCCTGGCGCGCGATGCGCTGCGAATAGGGCCCAATGTGGGTGATGATTGGCAAGCGCTCCGCGGGCGGCGTATTGATCACGGAGATATCGCGGACACCGGTCAGCGCCATGTACAGGGTGCGCGGAATGGGTGTTGCGGTAAGGGTAAGCACATCCACCTCGGTGCGCATCCGTTTAAAGTGCTCCTTATGGGATACCCCAAAGCGCTGTTCTTCATCAATAATCAGCAGACCGAGGTCTTTGAAAACGACATCCGCTTGCAACAGGCGGTGGGTGCCAATAACGATGTCAACCTCACCCAGAGCGGCGCGCAGAATAATCTCGTCCTGTTCGCGGGGAGAGCGAAAGCGCGAGAGCATTTCTACCTGCACCGGAAAGGCAGCCAGCCGCTGGCGGAAGGTTTCGTAGTGCTGCTGAGCCAGAACCGTGGTCGGCACCAGAATGGCAACCTGTTTTCCATCCATTACCGCCTTAAAGGCGGCCCGCAGCGCGATTTCGGTTTTACCATAACCCACGTCTCCGCACAACAAACGATCCATCGGGCGGGGCTGCTCCATGTCCCGCTTTACTTCGCTTATGGCGTTCAACTGGTCTTCCGTTTCTACGTAAGGGAACGCTGCTTCCAGGTCTTGCTGCCAGGATGTATCCGCGCCGAACTTGAAGCCTTCCACCACCTGGCGCCGCGAATATAGTTCAAGTAAATCCTGGGCGACCTCGATAACCGCTTCCCGCACCCGCTGGCGGGTGTTGTGCCACTCGTTGCCGGCAAGACGGGTAGGCGTGGGGGTTTCACCGCTCGAGCCTATGTAGCGGTTTAACCGGTCTGCCTGATGTACCGGGACAAACAATTGATCGCCATCCGCGTATTCCAGGCATAGAAATTCGCGCTCAACGCCATCCAGAACTCGCTGCACGAGACCGGTAAACCGTCCGATGCCATAATCCACATGCACCACCCAGTTGCCCGGTTTGAAATCGGCGTAGGTGGATTCAGGTGAATCGGCAATCGGTCTGGCGCGCGTTCGCGGCTGCGGGCGTTCCCAGCCAAAAATTTCGCTGTCCGTCAGCAGGTGTAACCGCCGTTCAGGCGACAAGATGAGCTGCCAGCCTTCGCTAAGACTGCCTTCGAAGAACTGCGGCGGATTTATCTCACAACCCTGCTCCTCCCATAGTCCTTTCAAGCGCGATACCTGCCGCGAAACAACCATCACGGGCTGGTTTTGATCGCATAAGCCGATCAAAAACTCAAAGAAAGGTTTCAACCGCCCCCCGTAACGCGCTCCGGGCTGAAAGGCTTGCGCCAGCGGTGACGCTTCTTCCCCGCTGCTGTGACCAAAATCTATCCAGCGCACAGTGGATAACTCATCAACAATTTCCGACCATGTCAGGTAAGGCAGCGGGAAACCTTCCACCAGTGTGCCTTCCTTAACGCTTTCTTCCCTTAAGTGAACCGACTGTTCCTCAATTTCGTTGGCAATTGCCGCAAGGTAGTTCAAATCGTCAACGATCACCAATGCCGGGCGCGGCAGATAATCCAGGATGCTGGCGGGCATCGGGTGAACCAGTGGCAGGTAAAATTCTTCCACTTTTTCAATCGCCAGGTTGACCGCGCGCGCATAGCCCGGAAGCACCTCGCTCGCCGGGGTAATCATCAGTCGCTCCAGACGGGCAATTGTCCGCTGGGTTGCCGGGTCGAAACGCCGGATAGTATCAATTTCATCACCAAAGAATTCGATGCGGGCGGGGAAATCCTCCGCAGGGATCCAGATATCCAATATTCCGCCGCGCTGGGCAAATTGTCCCGGCTCGAGCACCGTATCTACGGGTTGGTAGCCAATGTCCATCCAACTGCGTTGGAGAATTTCCAGTGAAATCGCCTGGCCATTTTTAAGAGTGCGGCTGTTTTTTAAAAAATCCCGTCGTGGGAGCGCGCGGCTCATCACAGCCCGCAGCGGAGCCAAAATAACGGGTGGCTTATCCGGACGGATACCCCCCGGCAAGTGATACACCGACAGCGCAGTCAGGCTGTTTAACCGGTCGCGGCGGGTCACCGTTCCCCAGGCTGCCTGTTCATAAAAAAGCGGGTTTGGCTCCGGGAAGATGCGGATATGGCGACGTTCCATCCAGAAGGACAGTTCATCCAGCATAGCCAGCGCGCGGTCCGTGCGGTCGGTGATCCACAGAATCGGCAAATTCAAATCCTGCCATAAGGCCGCCAACAGGGGCAGGCGCGCAGACCGCATAAGTCCCAAACCATCGATTGGCTCATCGCCAGGTATCTTTGCCAGCAGGTTTTGATAAGCGCGCAGAGCGCGGATCTCGTCGAGCATTTTACTCCTCCAGATGAGCGCCGTTGTAACGGTTCATCGCCATTTCCAACCCCTCGTTGACAAAAGTGCGCAGTGCTTCGGCAGCGCGTGACAGCAGAAAGTCGAGTTCTTTTTGTTCAACGGCAGAAAAACCGTGCAAAACGTAACTCGCGCCGTGCTTGCTCCCCGGCGGGCGGCCAATCCCAAACCGCAGGCGGGGAAATTCCTGTGTTCCCAGCCGGGTGATGATGGATTGAATCCCTTTTTGCCCGGCGGAACCACCGCCCGGACGCAAGCGCAGCGTGCCAAAGGGTAAGTCCAGATCGTCATGCGTAACGATCACTTTTTCGGGCGCGATTTTGTAAAATCGCGCCAAGCCGCCAACCGATTCACCGGACAGGTTCATGAAGGTTTGCGGTTTGGCTAACAGCACTTTGTGCTCGCCGAGCATGCCCATGCCGGTGATGGCTTTCTGCTGCACGCGTATCAGTCCGATTCCGGTCTCCTGAGCCAGCCGGTCAATGACCATGAACCCAACGTTGTGCCGGGTATGGCGATATTCACGCCCCGGATTTCCCAAACCTACCAGTAAAAAGCCCGGCGCACCATCGGCAGCTTCATCCCGACCTGCGGGCGGTTTGCGCGTGAAAACCTTGCGAATCCGAGAACCGAATGAATTCAAAACTGCCTCCCGCTTTATCCGCTTTAAGACCGTCTGCCGCGCCGGCGGACAGATAGATAGATGCCCAGTAACAAAAGGGAAAGCGCAGCAAGACCAATCCCGCGCAGCGCGCTTTCCACAACCTGTTCGCGCCGGACACTGCCCGGATTGGGCTGATAAGCGGTTGCCGTCGCGAGGATTGCCGTGGGCGAAGGCTGTAAGGTAATACTCTCGGTTGGCGTTGGTATACGTTCTACCACCGGCGGGGTTGCTGTCTCCACTGGCGAATAATTCCGCACCCGCAAATTATCCACCACGAAATCCTCCTCGCGACCATCAGCCAGAAAAACCCGTAAAATCAGACGGTAGTTGCCATCCGGAATCAAGGTGGTATCCCAAACAATCAGGGAATCATCCTGCACCGCTCGGTCACCTTGCGTCAGGATGAACGAGGAACCGTCCTGGTAATTGTCCGCATAGGCGAAAAGCAATTCCCATGACCTCAATCCCGGTGGATCAACTTTGCCAATTACCGGCACTGCCCCTTGCAGCACCGCTCCCGGTTGGGGAGAGGATAATTCAACCCCGCTTTCAGATTGTAAAACTGCGTAAGCCGGCGAAAAAAGAAAGGCAATTAACGACAACCAAAGCACATATTTCCGCATAGCCTGTAATTTTATCACGAAGCGCACCCAGGTTTTAAAACCTCTGCGCTTTTTTGTATAGATTGATCAATTCGTCGAAAAAGGAGTAAAAGCGTATGTTATAATATTCCCATGACGGATGAGCCCCCGCAAACCACTCCACCACAAACTCCACCCCCACCAGCGGAAACAACCGCGCCGGTGAAATCCAGCAGCCGCCGCGCCATCGGGATTATCATCGGCGGCATCCTGGTTCTGGCGTTATTCGCTGCCGGAATCGTCCTCCTGGCAACCGCCCCGGAAGGCACAACTGCGCGGGTGCGCGACATCTTCATCATTTTTATGGCGATCGAATCGCTGGTACTTGGTGTCGGCTTAATCATCCTGATCATCCAACTGGCTACCCTGATCAACCTGCTGCAAAACGAGATCAAGCCCATCCTGGACTCAACCAATGAGACGGTAAACAACCTGCGCGGTACGACCCAATTCCTCAGTAACAATCTGGTCGAACCGGTGCTTAAATTGAATGAGTATCTGGCGGGCTTGCGTAAGTTTTTGGATTTCATTCGCCCGGACCGGCGGTGAACCGGGTAAACGTACTCGAATCCTTAATTTAACTTCAGAAAGGAGATCAACATGTCTGAACGAGATGATTTTGGAGCATTTCTGATTGGCTTTGTGATTGGAGGTTTGACCGGCGCGATTACTGCTCTACTTCTTGCCCCACAGTCAGGTGAAGAAACCCGCGAGGTAATTAAAGAGCGAGCCATCGAATTACGCGATAAAGCATCGCACACGGTCAGCGAAACCTATGCCGAGGCAGAAAAAGCCGCCAACGAAGCCATTCACCGCGCCGAAGCGATGCTGGAAAAAGCCAAAAAGGCAGCCGAAGATCTGCAAAAGAAAAGCGCAACCCTGATCGAGGAACAAAAATCAAAATTGAGCCAGTCCGCTTCAAAAGCCGGCGAGGTTGAGCAATAACTCTCCTGAACCCCTGCCTTGTTTTTTTAGAAATCAACGGTCAGTGCGCTTGCATTGACCGTTCTTTTCTTAAGCATCCACAACCCATAACGGATCACGGGTATGCTCTCCATTTTTTATAGCACGGATAACTTCCGGAACGGCTCGCAAAATATCACCCGCCAGCACAGACGCTGATTGACCCGTGCGGCGCAGAGCTGCCAATCCCGCCAGAGCATGAATCCACGCAGCTGCAACGGCTGCTGGAAATGCCGCCAATCCTTGGGCGCGCAAACCAGTGATCAAGCCAGCCAAAACATCCCCGCTGCCCGCCCGCGATAGCGCAGCCGACGCCACAGGAATTACCTGCGCCATTCCCAACGGTGATGCCACCACGCTAAAAGCACCCTTCAGGACAACCACGTGTCCCCAATGGCGGGCATACCGCAATGCGGTTCCTATCCGGTCTGCTTGAATCTCGGCAATGGCTAACCCGGTCAGGCTGCTCATCTCGCCGGGGTGGGGGGTTAATACCGATTCTCGCGGCAGCAAGTTTGCCCAATTTTCAAGGCCGGCGGTCAATCGTAATCCTTCGGCATCCAGCACCAACGGCGGCAGCGTCTTTGCTTTTGTAAACAATCCGCGCACAAAATCACCCGTCCCTGCCAGGCTGCCTATCCCCGGACCGACCAACAGCGCGGTTACCCGCTCCAGATTGGACAGCACGGTTTCCACCCCCGCCGCGCTAATCCCGCCGTTTTGCTCCGGCAGCGCCAGCCAGGTTGTTTCCATCTGATGCCCCGCCAGCGCATCACGAACAACGGGAGTAGTCGCCACCCGCACCAGCCCGGCGCCCATTCGATAAGCCGCTTCGGCAGCCAAAGCAGGCGCGCCAATGTAATCGTTGCAGCCACCAACAACCAGAACAGTACCAAACGTACCCTTGTGCGCGTCCGCAGGGCGCTGCGGCAGCCAGGCGCGCGCCAGGTCCCCGCTGGTAACATACAGGCTGATGGCGCGGCAGGCATCCAGGTCGGATGGCAGGCGCAGCGGAATCACCACCAACCTACCGGTCAAACCGGCAGCCGGAAATTGCACCAGCCCTCGTTTTACCGCCTCCAGGCATACGGTCAACTCCGCCTTGATTGTCGCTGGCGATGCTCCTCCGCTGTCGCAATCCACACCTGAGGGACAATCCACCGCCACAACGGACGGCAACAGGGCAAAATCTCGCACATGAGCAAGTACGGCTTCCAACTCCGCCCGCAGCGGCAATTGGGCGCCCGTCCCAAGCACGCCATCCAGCAGAACAGACGCTTGCTCCAGCCACCGATCCAGGGTGGTATAATTTCCATCCTGCTCGAGACTGCCCACCTCGCCGCCAATGGAGAGAAATCGCCGCAGCAGGACATCATCCGCCGGGCGCGGGCGCGCCAGGTACGCTCGCGCGTGCCAACCGGCAGCGGCAAGCGTTTCCAGCGCAACCAGAGCATCCCCCCCATTATTGCCCGAACCAACCAGTCCCAGCACGTTGCGCGGCTGGCAATCACCGAATAATTGCGCGATAACGCGCGCTACTCCTCTACCAGCCCGTTCCATCATTTCAGCGTAGGAAACGCCGCGCGCATTACCCTCCCGCTCGATGGCGCGCATCTCATCAACAGTTACCAGGCGGATCATGTCCAAGCAATACTCCCGAGTCAATTATAGCCGCACTCGACCGCATTCTGGCTTACAACAGGCTGCCATCCCAGTTTAGTATCCGTCGCTTGCTGCAAACAACCTTCAAACACAAATCCTTTCAACGGTATAATCTGATCCATGCGCAAATGGCTTTACCTCACTGTATTTGTCTCCGGAATGACCACGCTGGCATCCGAAATGGCTGCATCTCGTTTATTAGGCAACTATTTTGGCACCAGCAACCTGGTCTGGGCGAGCATCATCGGACTGATCCTGATTTACCTAAGCGCTGGTTACTTTCTGGGCGGACGCTGGGCAGACCGGTCACCTCATTTTCACACCTTTTTTCAGATTCTAATCTGGGGATCATTTACGATCGGGCTGGTACCGCTGGCGTCGCGCCCGATTCTCCGTCTGGCGGCAAACGCCTTCGACAACCTGGATCTGGGGGTGCTGTTCGGCTCATTCACGGCTGTTATGGTGCTGTTTATCATCCCAATCACGCTGCTCGGCACGGCTTCTCCATTCGCCATCCGGCTGGCATTGCAGGATTCGCGCAGCGCGGGCAGCATTGCCGGACGCATGTACGCGATTTCAACGCTCGGTTCGTTCTTCGGAACATTTCTACCAGTGCTGATCCTCATCCCGCTGGTCGGCACATACCGCACCTTTATAGTCCTGAGCAGCATATTGCTGCTGGTAGCCCTGCTTGGCTTAGGCGTTACCAGCGGCTGGCGGCGGACTGTGTATTACTTGTGGATGCCGGTCGTGCTTGGATTACTGGCAATTTATGGCGTACCTGGCAGCGATAAACAAACCACTGGCATGATCTTTGAGAAAGATTCTGCCTATAACTACATCCAGGTGCTCGAATTTGGGCAAACGCGCTACTTGCGGCTCAACGACGGACAGGGAGTACACTCCATGTACAACCCCACCGAGTTGTTTTATAACGGTCCTTGGGAACAAGTGCTGGTTGCGCCGTTCTTCAACCCGCCCGGCATTGAACGCAGCCAGGTAACCAGCATGGCAATCGTTGGATTGGCTGCCGGCACCACTGCCCGTCAGGCTGGCATCGTCTACCCACAGATTCAAATAGACGGAATCGAAATTGACCCTGCCATTGTCGCGGTTGGAAAACAATATTTCGGCATGGATTTGCCGTACCTCAATGTGATCGTCCAGGATGGGCGTTGGGGACTGGAACACAGCCCAAAGCAGTACCAGATCATCAGCATTGATGCCTATCACCCGCCTTACATTCCCTGGCACATGACTACCCTGGAATTCTTCCAGATCGTCCGCCAGCGCCTGACGGATGATGGCGTCATGGTGATCAATGTTGGACGCAGTCCGCACGACCGCCGCCTGATCAACATTCTCAACAGCACAATTCTTCGGGTTTTTCCAACTGTGCACATCGTTGATCTGCCCGAATCATTCAACTCGATTCTGTTCGCCACGATGCAGCCAACCACCTCTGAAAACGTATTCAAAAATTTTCATGCCCTCAGCCAACAGCCCGACACGCCACCCCTGCTGCTCCAGGCTATGAGCGTGGCGCTGCATAACCTTCAGCCTGCTCCTCCACCTACGGGCATTTTCACTGATGACCATGCCCCGATAGAATGGATTACCAACGACATGATTCTGGATTTCTTACTTTCCGGCGAAGTGGAGACTTTGCAATGAAAACCTTGCGCTCGATCATACTTTACCTGCTTATACCTGCGGTCACCTTGTTTCTAATGATGACCGCGATCCGTTTGTTAATCCAACCACTTTTTGTGACCATTGAATACAGTATGCCTGGCTTTCCGCCTGACCCTTATGGGTTCACCAAAGAAGAGCGGCTTCATTGGGCAACCTTATCGGTTAACTACCTTGTCAATGATGCCGATATCTCGTTCCTGGGCGACCTCCGCTTTGCCGATGGCAGCCCGGTTTTCAACCAACGCGAATTAATTCACATGTTTGATGTAAAGGTTTTAGTACAGCTCATGATCCGTGCCTGGATTGGACTGGGAGTATTCATTTTTCTCAGCGGGGTGTGGGCATGGCGCGCCGGCTGGTTGGCGGAATTCTGGCTGGCTATATCGCGGGCAGGGTGGGCAACCCTGGCAGTGGTTGCGCTCATCCTGCTGGGTGTGGCGATCAGTTTTTCTGCTCTGTTCACCGGTTTTCATAAAATTTTCTTCGAAGGTGACTCCTGGCTGTTCTTGCATTCTGATACCCTGATCCGCCTCTTTCCATTGCGCTTCTGGCAGGATGCTTTCATCCTTATGGGCGTGCTGACCATCATTGGAGGTTTGCTCGCCGCGCTTCTCGGAAAACGGCTGGCGCGTAATGCGCTCGCAAAAAAGTAAGGGACTGTCCGAGAACAACGTTGTTCTTTCTGGACAGTCCCTGGTTTAACGGTGAGGATTTATTCAGCGGATGGCGACCGGGTTTTCCTTGTCTTCCGACACATCAAAAAGATGTACGTTATCCATGTTGAAGACCAGTTGCACTTTATCGCTAATTCCAAAACGGGTGCGCGGATCAACGCGGGCAACGTAGCTATGTTTACCGCTCACCAGGTAGAGGAAAATTTCATTGCCCATTAACTCGGTTACGTCCACTTTGGCTTCCACTGGCGCAGTGTGAATACCGGGCGGGGCAAATTCCGGATTATGAATGTCTTCCGGACGCATACCCAAAATAACCTCGTGACCGATTTTGGGGGTGTAAGAGGGAATACGATTCTCCGGCACTTTGACCGTGAATTCTCCAGTGTCAATGAAAAGATCACTGCCATCTTTCCGAAGACGGGCTGGGAAGAAATTCATGGACGGCGATCCGATAAAGCCAGCAACGAACATGTTCGCCGGCTTGTCGTACAGGTTCTGCGGGGTATCCAGCTGCTGTAAAATGCCCTTGTTCATCACTGCAATGCGGGTTGCCATGGTCATCGCTTCAACCTGATCGTGAGTCACGTAGATGAAGGTGGTTTGCAGGCGCTGGTGCAGTTTGCTGATTTCCGCGCGGGTCTGAACGCGCAGCTTGGCATCCAGGTTGGATAATGGCTCGTCGAACAGGAAAACCTTTGGTTCGCGGACAATCGCCCGCCCCACCGCCACGCGCTGGCGCTGACCGCCGGACAATTCGCGCGGTTTTCGTTTGAGCAAAAGATCAATGCCAAGAATACCTGCCGCTTCCTCGACTCGTCTCTGAATTTCCTGTTTGTTCACTTTGCGCAATTTGAGACCAAATGCCATGTTATCATACACGGTCATGTGCGGATACAGCGCGTAGGATTGAAACACCATAGCAATATCACGATCTTTGGGCGGCACATCGTTGACAATCCTATCCCCAATTTTTACCGTTCCATCGGAAACCTCCTCAAGACCCGCCAGACAGCGCAATGCTGTTGTTTTCCCACAGCCCGAGGGACCTACCAGCACGAGGAATTCTTTATCCGCAATTTGAATGTTGAGATCATTGATCGCGACAAAATCCCCAAATCGCTTCCAAACATGTTCATATGTTACGCTAGCCATGAATATCCAACCTCCTTCCGAAATGAGTATAGTGGTTTGATTATAGCCTGTGGGTGGTAAAAATACAATTCAAAGCACGGTTGAAAAAAGAAAATCGAATTCTATTTTCCAGAAACCCTCAGCACATTAATCTTCAGACTAGAACTTAAGTGCTATAATAAGTCAGAAAAAACTTCACCCGCCAAGGAGAGTATTACCATGCCAGAACTACCCGAAATAGCCTGCCGCGCCCGTCAAATGAACCACGAATTGAGCGGAAAGGTCATCCAAAGTATCGAAGTGTTGCAGCCCAAATGCCTCAATATGCCGGTTGGCAACTTTCAGGCTGCGCTGCATGGCGCCAAAATAATTCAAGTGTCGTATCAAGGCAAATGGATTTTCGTAAACACCACCAACGGCTGGCTGCTACTGAACCTGGGCATGGGCGGCGAGATCCTGCTGGTCACCCGCACTTCGCTGCCCGAGAAATACCGCCTGATTTTCGATTTTGCCGATTCCAGTTGCCTGGCAGTAAACTTCTGGTGGTTTGGTTACGCCCATTATGTTTCTCAGGATCAACTGCACACCCACGAAATGACCCGAAAACTGGGGCGCAATGCACTGGACCTGCAGCGCAGCGATTTCAAACAACTCCTCACCAGCGCACGCGGTAAGGTAAAACCGTTTTTGCTCGATCAATCGAAAATAGCCGGCATTGGCAACGCCTATATCCACGACATCCTCTTCCTCGCCCGCCTGCACCCGCTGCGCGCGCTGAGCAGTTTACAGGAAAGTGATATTGACCGGTTATTCGATTCGATCCAAACCGGTTTACGCACCAGCCTGGATAAAAATGGCGCCTTCTATGAAGTGGACTTGCATGGATGGCGGGGGTCGTTTACAATGGACGACATTCTAATCGGCTACAAAGAAGGAAAACCCTGTCCGGCTTGCAGCACGCCAATCGAAAAAATCAGGACTGGCAGCACCAGCAGTTTCATCTGTCCTTCGTGTCAGTCTTTGTGAGTTGACCATGAGCAATGTGTTTTTCTAAAGTATACTACCCAAGTGGCGGGAATTTCCTGTCCAACAGGATGATCTGCACCAATTCGGATTAAGATATACTGGACCGGGTAGCCATTATTCTGGGGACTTGTTTTAACTGGCAGGATCGCTTTCTATTTTGTCTAAACCACCAAGGAGGTAGGTATCTTTGTCTGTTTCCAGCGCAGTTTTAAATTATGACCTGAAACGGGCAATCAGTCCCAATCGCCTCAAAGGATTGTTGCGCCTGATGCGCGGTTTCCGGCGTCTATACATCGCCGCAACCATCAGCCTGGGCATTTCGGCAACCGCTAAAACCTTGACCTATTTGCTGCTGCGCTATTTTGTGGATGACTATCTGGTTGCCGGAACATCGCCTTTCAGTTTGCCGCTGATTGCTTCCGGTTTCGTGTTGCTCGCAGTTTTTGAAGGCGGGTTTGCCTTCCTCAGTGGAAAACTTGCCTCTCAGACTGCTGAAGGAGTCGCCCGCCGGCTGCGCAATTATCTTTTCGATCACATCCAACGGCTAACCTTCACCTATCACTCGCGCATGGAAACCGGCGAACTGATTCAACGGTCCACCTCCGATGTTGACGCCCTGCGCCGCTTCTTCGCCGACCAGGCGATTGGTATTGGACGAATTGTCCTGCTGTTCGTGATCAATTTCATCGCTTTACTACAACTGAACACCAGACTGGCATTAATTTCCGTCATTGTTGTACCTCTGATCGTATTGGTCTCGCTCTTCTTCTTCCGAAAAATCTCCAAAGCCTACGAAGAATACCAAACTCAAGATGCTGTGCTTTCCACCACATTGCAGGAGAACCTGACCGGTATTCGCGTGGTAAAAGCCTTTGCCCGCCAGGAATACGAGATTGGCAAATTCGAGAAAGACAACTGGGAGAAATTTCTGCGCGGGAAACGCCTGCTAAAAATGCACTCGCTTTTCTGGCCCATCTCCGATGTGGTCTGCAACCTGCAAGTCCTGGGCGGATTCCTGGTGGCAGCCTTGATGGCTGTTGGCGGGGAAATTTCGGTTGGCACCTTCCTGGCTTATGCCGGGCTGATCGTCTGGATCATCTTCCCGATGCGCAACCTGGGACGTTTGATTGTTCAAACTTCAACCGGCATGGTTTCCTATAACCGGGTGATGGACATCATCAAAGAGGATCGTGAATCCCTCGAAACCGGTAAACACCGTCCCAAAGCAGACATCCTCGGTAAGATCGAGTTCGACCGGGTTGGCTTTGCCTACGACGACGGCAATGTAGCACTGGAAGACATCACCTTCACCTGCCAGCCCGGACAGGTGGTTGCCTTGCTCGGATCAACCGGCTCCGGCAAGACCACCCTGGTTAACCTGTTGCCGCGTTTCTACGAGCACACTTCTGGGCAGATTCTGCTGGATGACATCGAACTAAAGCGTTATCCGCGCCTGTTCCTGCGCCAACAGATCGGCATCGTCGAGCAAGAACCTTTCCTCTTTTCGCGCTCTCTGCGCGAGAATATCGCCTACGGTGTCGGGCGTGAAGTAGAGCAAGGCGAGGTGGAAGCCGCAGCCAGGGCTGCCGCTATCCACGATGTAATCCTGACTTTCGAAAAAGGCTACAGCACTCTGGTTGGAGAAAAAGGGGTTACTTTGTCCGGCGGACAAAAACAGCGGGTGGCTATCGCGCGCACGCTGCTCAAAAACCCGCGCATCCTGATTCTGGACGATTCGACTTCTTCGGTGGACACTGAAACCGAAGCCGAAATTCGCGAAGCCCTCCAAAATCTGATGAAAAACCGCACCACGTTCATTATCGCCCACCGTATTCAAAGCATCATGGACGCCGATTTAATCCTGGTTCTCGATAAGGGACGGATTGTTCAACGCGGAAAACACGCCGACCTGCTGAAAGAGGAAGGCATCTACCGCCAGATCTACGACATCCAGACCAAAATCGAAGACGAGTTGGAGAAGGAGATTGCCAGTGTCGGTTGAGTATTTCGAAGAGGAGGAGTTTAAGACCCAGTTCAACGGGCAAACCTTGCGTCGCATCCTGGCGCTGACCCGCCCGCACCTGAAATGGGTGATCGGCTTTGTGCTAACCATCGCGTTGGTAAGCTCGCTGGATTCCGTCTTCACTTACCTGAGCAAACTGATCATTGATGACGGCATCCTTGCTCAGGACCGCCCCGCGCTGTACCGCCTGCTGGTCATCTATGGCAGCCTGGGGTTCGTTCAGGCAGCCGGCGTATTCGGTTTCATCTACCTGGCTGGCATCCTCGGTGAACGGGTGCGCTACGACCTGCGTCAGAAAATGTTTAACCATCTGCAGGGACTGTCGCTATCCTATTTCAGCCGCACGCCGGTCGGCTGGATCATGTCAAGAGTCACTTCGGATAGTGAACGGGTGGCAGATCTGGTTACCTGGGGCATGTTGGATGTGACCTGGGCGATGATGAACATCATTACCGCAATGGGTTTCATGCTGTTCATCAACTGGCGGCTCGCTTTGATCGTTCTGGTCATCCTGCCCATCCTGTTTTACATCGCCTACGAGTTCCGCAAACGCATTTTGGGTGAGTTCCGCACGGTGCGCAAGATGAACTCCAAGATCACCGGCGCCTTCAACGAGAACATCACCGGGGTGCGCGTGGTTAAAGCCCTCAGCCGCGAGGACGCCAACCTGGAAGAGTTTAAACTGCTCACCAGCGACATGTATCGTTCATCCTACCGCGCTGCCTGGTTGAGTGCACTTTTCCTTCCTACGGTTCAGTTGATTTCCGCCGTTGCGCTGGCAAGCATTGTCTGGTACGGCGGCTGGCAAACCCAGATCGGCGGCATGACCGTCGGCGGTATTCAGGCTTTCGTGTCCTACGTTACCTTCATGATGTGGCCGATCCAGGACCTGGCGCGGGTGTTCGCCGAAATGCAGCACGCCATCGCCTCCGGCGAACGCATCTTCTCGCTGATCGACTCGGTTCCGGATGTCAAGGACCGCCCCGGCGCGTTCGATCCCGGCTCCATCCAGGGTGACATCCGATTCGACAACGTAACCTTCTACTACGATGACGGTGACAAGAAACCGGTGTTGGAAAACTTTTCGCTGTACGTCAAGCGCGGTGAAACCATCGCGCTGGTCGGCGAGACCGGCGGCGGTAAGTCAACGATCGTCAACCTGGTGTGCCGTTTTTACGAGCCCAAGCAGGGCAGCATCACCATCGGCGAACACGACTACCGCGATTACTCGCTGCACGCGATTCAGTCGCGCATCGGCATGGTGCTGCAAACCCCGCACCTGTTCTCCGGCTCGATCCGCGAGAACATCCGCTACGGCCGCCTGAGCGCCAGCGACGAGGATGTCGTCGAGGCAGCCAAACTGGCAGGCGCCCACGAATTCATTGTAAAACTTAAAAAAGGGTACGATGAAGAAGTGGGTGAAGGCGGCAACCTGCTCTCAGTTGGGCAGAAGCAGCTGATCAGCCTGGCGCGGGCGGTGCTGGCGCGCCCGGAAATCTTCATCATGGATGAGGCAACCAGTTCGGTGGATACGCTGACCGAGGCACTCATCCAGCGCGGCATGGAAATGATGATGAAAGGCCGCACCAGTTTTGTCATTGCCCACCGCCTTTCGACCATCAAACGCGCCAGCCGGATTCTGGTGATCGAACACGGCAAGATCGCCGAGATGGGTTCGCACGCCGAACTGCTGCGCAAAGGCGGTAAATACTACCAGCTGTACACCAAGCAATTCCGCAGCCAGATGGAAAAAGACCTGGATCCATTCGCACAACCTGAAGAAGTTGCAGCAATGTAAAAAATAAGCAAACCCCGCGGGAACGAAATCCGCGGGGTTTTGGTTGAATTTCGCAACCAATCTACTTGGTCTGGATTGCCGGAACGAACCAGACCACATCCACCGGACCGCTATTGTTCTTGTTGGTCACGCCCAGGATCAATTGGACATTTTTGCCCTCAAAACTGCTCAGGTCGAGATCAACTTGCGTCCACTTTCCGTCCAGCATCTCAGACCACTTGCCCAAATTCTGGATCGAGCCGTTATCAATGCGATAATCCAGGCTGAATTGAACTTCGCAGGCGCTGTTGCCGTCCAGGCAAGCCAGCCAGGCGGTAAAGTGGTCGCCCTTTTTGATATTGCGTACCGGGTAGAAACCCTGCATCCAATCATTGGGGCTTGCCAGGTGCATCCACAATCCGCGCTCGTTTTCCTGGCGGTCGCCTTCGATCTTTGGATTCATCAGGACTGCTGCCCATTGCGGTTCGTTGGTACTGATGTTGGCGCAAGGTCGGGCAACCTTGCCAGCGTTACTAGCCCATTCCGCCTGGCAAATGCTGGCGACAAAATCGAGCGGGAACTGCGCGCTGGGTACGTCATCCGACTTGTAACCGGAGACCTTGATGCTCACCCAGAAGGATTTATCCTGATTGGCGCCCAGCCCAAACATCCGCCCGGATGCATCGCGCAGCATCCAGTTTCCTTTATGCACACCGGCTTTGGACGGAGCAACCAGTTCAACCGAAACATCCACCGTTTCGCCGGGGCGCACATCGCTCTTCAGCGCAACCGATGAAGGCGCGCTCATTCCAGCCCCATCCACAAAGACCAGGGCATAATCCTTGGTCCAGGTGCAGCTGCCCGCGTTCTTCAACCGCCAAGTCTTGGTAAACTTCTGCCCGCTGGAAAATTCACTGCCATCCGGCACGGAAACATCCCTGACAAACTCTATCGCGTTGCATGGAACAGGTTTCTGGGTGGGCGTCCAGGTTGGCAGCGGTTGAGTTGAAGTCGGCAGCACAGGCGTATTCTGTGGCTGAGTAGGCGCTGGCGTCTCAAGTTGCGGGGTAGGGGTCGCTTGCTGATGGGCGATCTGGGTTGCCTGAGCAATCAACGTCTCGAACGCCTGCTGAGTCATCATCGCTGAAACGGTCTGCATGACCGCCGTTTGCTGAGCGCCCTGGCTATCAATGCCGTCATTATCCGCGCCAGCCAGTAGCCCGCAAGCCGACAGCAACACTGCCAGCAAAGTTACCAGTGCTATGGTGAATAAAAAGGTTTTACGCATGACGATACTCCTTACAATTTCTTTTAAATGCTTTTGAATTTTGACATTGACAGGACGAAGAGCATGCATTATTGGTTCCCATATAAAGGTATAATCTTGAAAATGATATCCCAAGGCGATATCCTGGCGGTGCACAAAATCCTCCGGCAGGCAGGCAAATTAGCGCTTTCCGGTCAACATGCCGCGCAGGTAATCTACAAATCCGATTATACGCCGGTCAGTAATATAGACATCGAGATTGAACAGCGAATCCGAAAATTTTTAAACCACCATTTCCCTGGTGATGCCATTTTAGGTGAGGAAAATGGCTTATCGCCGCATACCAGTCCGCGCATCTGGCTGCTCGATCCAATAGACGGCACCCGGGTTTACCTCAACGATTTACCCACTTGGGGCATCTCTTTAGGTCTCCTCATAGATGGCGTGCCAACGGTTGGTTTTTTTTACATGCCTGCGGTAGAAGATATGTATTGGGCTGCGCGCGGTTTTGGTGCATTTCTTAATAACCAGCCACTCTCCCCCTTGCCGCAACCTGATTTGAATAACCGGTTAGCGTTCTTAGCCGTACCCACCAATGCCCATCGTCATTACCGCATCGAATATCCTCGTATCCGCGCCTTGGGATCCACGGCAGTACATTTGTGTTATCTGGCACGCGGCGCAGCGCTGGCGGTGCTCACCCGCCGGATCAAGTTGTGGGACATTGCCGGCGTTTTACCGCTGCTGGATGCCGCCGGCATTGTGGTAACCTATCTATCCGGCAGGATGTTCGAACCGACCGAGATTATGAACGGACAATTTACCCCCGAACCGCTGCTCGCAGCTCACCCGGCCATCCTTGAGTCAATCCGCGCCATGCTTCAACCAATCTGATCGAAGAGCAGCTCAATCTTCTTTCTGCTGGTTATTTTGGAGCATTTCACCTGCGCGGGCGCGGTTCAACATGCCGGACCAGCACAAGGCTTCGGTCGCATTGTGGATCAACTCCGCGCCGCCTACCGCCGCAGCCATAAACAGGAACAGGCGCGCCTCGGCAGGGAAAAAATACAGCAGGATCACAAGCCCGGCGGCAATCCAGGTGCCAGCGCAAATTGGGCAGGAGATCAACTGACCGAAGGCGCGCTGCGCGCCGCTGCCGCGCGCAATGACCGTGCTGCCTGCCCCGGTCACATCGCGCACTGTGCGGGCAAACGGGGCGCGCAAGGGTTCTGCCACCCGGTCAAAGGCGATCAGCCGCCCCAGCCGGTAGGTTGCCAGCGAGAGCAACAGCAAATCCAGCCAGTCCAGGCGAAAATTCATCATCCCGGAACCGGAAGATTGACCCGTGATGAGAAAAATTAAAATACCGCCGAGAAAAATGAACGTCAATACAACTTTGGTAATGGCTTCAGCCAAATCCTTTTTAGGGCTTTGCATAGATCAGAAATCCTCCTGAGGGCATGGCTCACCCGGCATTGTAAGCACCAACCCTGCCTGCGGTCTGGATTAACCCGTCTTGATTGTACTGCATGATAAGGAAAAATTTGGGGAAGTTGGTTAATAAAAAAGAGTGGCAAGGGTGGGGGTTGAACCCACGACCAAGGGCTTATGAGTCCCCTGCTCTACCACTGAGCTACCTTGCCAGCGCACGCTAGTTTACTATGAAGCAATGGTTTTGTCAACAAAA
This sequence comes from Bellilinea sp., assembly GCA_039666315.1. Classification (GTDB taxonomy): domain Bacteria; phylum Chloroflexota; class Anaerolineae; order Anaerolineales; family Anaerolineaceae; genus Bellilinea. The sequence continues at coordinate 310,023 of JAVSME010000003.1, forward strand.
CCCCGTTTCGTTCAGGCAGCCTCGAAACCCAAACCCTTTTCCTTCAAGGATATAAACCTGCCTCTGCCAATCACCAGGTGATCCAACAACACAATATCCAGCAGCCGCCCCGCCTGGACAATCGAGCGGGTCAAGGCGATATCCTCCGGGCTTGGCGTTGGGTCACCGCTGGGATGGTTGTGCACCACCAAAATCGAAGCCGCATTGCGCGTAATCGCGGCGCGAAACAGCTCGCCTACCCGCACGGTCGAAGCATTTAACGATCCCTGATAGAGTTTTTCGATCGCTATCACCCGGTTGCGCGTATCGGTCAGGATCACCCATAAGTTTTCCTGCACCAATGCTGCCATTTCGTACATCACCAGATCGGCGGCATCCTGCGGGCGGTGGATAGCACGCGGCTCTTCGATGTCATCATCCCGCAAGCGCCTGCCCAACTCAATGGCAGCCTTGATTTGCGCCGCTTTGGCTTGACCTACGCCGCGCTGTTGGCAAACCTCCACAAAGGAAGCCCGATGCAGCCCGCCTAATCCGCCAAAGGTATTCAGCAATCGCTGCCCGACTTGAACGGCATTTTCCCCCGGCAGTCCGGTGCGCAGCAGAATACCCAGCAATTCGGCTTTACTCAACACTTGCGCGCCGGCTTCTGCCAGGCGCTCGCGCGGTCGTTCAGCGGCTTCCAGGTCGGTGATGCGATACGAATTGGGGTGTTCACGGGCGCTTTTTGCCTTTGAGGTGATCATGTTCCCTCCTCCTTACGAGAATGGTTCAACGATTCGTATTACTATATCCGGCATGATTAATTTCGACAAGTCCCCCATCCACACGCAAATCGCTTTTTTCATCCATGCTATAATTTTTACATTGGAGCTCATCGAATGGATACCCCCACGCTCGGAAATTTAACCCTCATCGCCGCTGGTTTCGCGGCTGCTTTCCTGGCAGCGTTATGGCTCAGCCTGATTTTTTGGACTTACCGTGATATTCGCAGCCGCGCCCGTGACCCCCTGGTGCGCATCCTGGCGCTCTTGGTGGTGACAATTCTCTTCCTGCCCGGCATTCTGATCTATATCATCTTGCGTCCAGCGCGCACCCTGGATGATGAATACCAACGCTCTCTGGAAGAAGAAACGCTGCTGCAAAACATAGAAGAAATTCCGCTTTGCCCTGGCTGCACCCGCCGCACCCAAGCCGACTGGCAGTTATGCCCCAACTGCCATACCCGCCTGAAGAAACCCTGCCGTGGCTGTGGGCGATTGATGGACCTGGCATGGAATCTGTGCCCGTATTGTGGCGCGCCAACGCCCGGCATGCGCCGTGAAAGCGCCAGCATCGAAGACGCGCTCCAAAACCTGCCAGTCGAGAGCAGCGAGGGGGTCAGAACCAGCAGCGAGGACGCGCCAGACTCATTTCTTATTACAGACAAACTGCGCAGCAATGAGGAAAATCCAGGCTAGACCACCTGCCTGAACCTGACAACCGCTTTCAAGTCCGGTGTTTCAGTTCAATCCCAACGGTCAAGGTATAATTCCCGTATGCAAATTTATCCATTACAACCGGTTGATTATTTGGTCATTGGTCACCTCACCCGCGACCTCACCCCGCAGGGAGCCAGGCTGGGAGGCAGCGCGGCGTATTCCGGCTTAACCGCCGCCGCATTGGGGCTTAAGGTTGGCGTTGTCACCGCCTGTGATGCCGACCTTCCGCTCCACGATTTGGAAGCCCTGTCCATTGCCGCCCGGTATTGTGAAACCACCACAACCTTTAAAAACATGCAGACACCGGGCAGGCGCATCCAGCAGGTATTTCACCCGGCTGTCAACATTGACCTGAGCATGATCCCGGAAGTCTGGCGCAATACACCCATTATCCACCTGGGACCGGTAATGCAAGAGGTTGATCCCAAACTCTCGCGCGCGTTTCCATCGTCATTCATCGGCGTCACCCCGCAGGGCTGGCTGCGCGCAGCCGCTCCAGATGGCAGCGTGGTGTTCAGCGAATGGTACGAAGCGCGCTACGTCCTCGAAACGGCAAACGCAGCCGTGCTGAGCATCGAAGACGTGCACAACAGCGAGGATATTATCGAGGAGATGGCATCTGCGGTGCGCGTTCTGGCGGTCACCGAAGCCGCTAATGGAGTGCGCATCTACTGGAACGGGGATGTGCGCTCGTTCCGCGCCCCGCCCAGCAATGAACTTGATCCCACCGGCGCTGGAGATATCTTCGCCGCTGCGTTCTTTATCCGCCTGCAACAAACCCGCGATCCCTGGGAAGCTGCGCGCTTTGCCAATCATCTCGCCGCCGCATCGGTCAACCGCCCTGGCTTACAAGGCATACCCACCCAGGAAGAAATCAAGTCCAGCCTGGTTGAAATCCTCCCCTGAGATAAGCCCCATGACGAGAATTTACACGTTTGTCAATCAAAAAGGTGGCGTCGGAAAGACCACCTCAGCCATATCCTTGGGCGCTTATCTCGGATATTTTGGACAGCGGGTGTTATTAATTGATCTTGACCCGCAAGCCAACGCCACCTCATCACTGGGCATTGATAAACGCAGCGTTCGAAACGGGACATACGAAGTCTTAATGGGCAGCCAGCCAATCGGTGCGCATATTCTCCACAACCCGCGCTTCCGGTTATCCATATTGCCCTCCTCGCCAGCGCTGGCAGGGGCTGAGGTGGAGTTAATCCAGCTGCCCAGCCGCGAACGCCGCCTGTTGGATATTCTTTCCCCGGCAACCGATCGGTATGATTACATTCTGATTGACTGCCCGCCCTCCCTGAGCTTGTTGACCATCAACGGGCTGGTTGCTGCCCGCCAGGGGGTCATTATTCCGGTGCAGTGTGAGTACCTTGCCCTGGAAGGGTTGGGGCAATTGACCCAAACCATTCAGCGGGTGCAGTCCTCGTTGTTTACCGACCTAACCATTCGCGGAGTACTATTAACCATGTACGACGGTCGAACCCGCCTGGCAATGGATGTGGTTGGCGAAGTGCGCAAGTATTTTCCGGATAAGGTCTTCCAAACAGTGGTTCCGCGCAGTATCCGGCTGGCTGAAGCACCTTCCTACGGGCTGCCCATTTCGATCTTTGCGCCCGAATCGACCGCTGCTCGTTCCTATGCTCAGTTGGCGCGCGAAATGCTCGCCGGTGATGGGGTGCGCATTCCCGAATTCCAAACACAGGATCAGGCATGAGTCGTAAAAGCGGATTAGGCAAAGGTCTCGATGCTCTCATTCCCGGCAGCCAGCCCGCCCCTGGTGAGGGCGGCATCCAACAAATCGCCATTGATGCCATTTTGACCAATCCATACCAGCCCCGCCACAAAATTGAAGCCGAATCGTTGGAAGAACTGGCAGAGTCAATCCGCCAGCATGGGGTTATTCAACCCATCATCGTCACTCGAGACACCCTGACGGGAGAATATACCCTCATCGCTGGCGAGCGTCGCCTGCAGGCCGCCCGGTTGGCTGGGTTGGAATCGCTGCCGGCAATGGTACGGCTGGCAAGCGAACAACAGCGCCTGGAACTGGCGCTGATCGAAAATGTACAGCGCGCGGATCTGAATGCGCTGGAAGCGGCACAGGCTTATCAGCAACTGGCAGATGAATTCGGCTTATCTCATGAGGAGATTGCCCAACGAGTCGGCAAAAGCCGCGCCAGCGTCACCAATACCATACGTCTGCTCAAGTTACCGGAAACAGCGCGGGATGCCTTAAGCAAGGGATTAATCAGTGAAGGTCACGCCCGCGCGTTGCTTCAGTTGACCTCAACTCAGGCGCAATTGGCAGTGATGCAAATCATTATCGAGCGCGGGTTGAGCGTCCGGCAAACGGAAGACTTGACGCGAAAATATAGCGGTCAGCGCCCGCCGCGCTCAATGCCTGCGCAACCCCTGCCCGAAATTCAAGCGCTGGAAGAACGGCTGCGTGAGCAGTTAGGCACCCGGGTAACCCTGCGGCACGGAAAAAAGGGCGGAACCGTGGTAATCCATTATTATTCCAACGAAGAATTAGACTCGCTTATCGAACATTTATTGAAAGGTTAACCATGCTGCTCCATAACGCAACTTTTTATACGATGGATGAAGATCAGCCGGTGGTGGCTGCTTTGGCTATTTCCAATGGACGCATCGCAGCCGCTGGCAGTCTTGAGGAAATCGCCGCAATCCTGCCGCATGGTTCAAAAAAGGTTGATTTAGGCGGGCGCACTGTGCTGCCCGGACTGACGGATGCTCATATCCATTTACAGAATTATGCCCTCGCCTTGCAGCGGGTGGATTGCGAGACCAATACTCGCGCGGAATGTTTGCAGCGCGTACAGGCTGCCGCCCAAAAAGCCACTCCCAACGAGTGGATTCGCGGGCATGGCTGGAACCAAAACCTTTGGGAAGAAGGCTTTGGCAACACCGCTCTGCTCGATCAGATAGCCCCCAACAACCCGGTCTATCTGACTGCCAAATCGCTGCACGCCGGGTGGGCAAACAGCTCAGCGCTGCGTCTGGCAGGAATCGATGCCAACACCCCCGATCCGCTAAATGGCCGTATCCAGCGCGATTCCCAAAACGAGCCAACTGGCATCTTGTTTGAATCCGCCATGGGCTTAATCGAAAATGCTATACCGGAGCCTGCGTTGGCGCTTGTCCGCCAGGCAATTGCCGCTGCCCAAACAACTTTATGGTCATTGGGTCTTACCGGACTGCATGATTACGACCGCCGTACCTGTTTCATGGCATTACAAGACCTGGAACAGAGCGGGGCATTAAAATTGCGCGTGCTCAAAACCATTCCCTTGGATGACTTGCCCCATGCCGCAGCGCTTGGATTGCGTACCGGTTTTGGCAGCGACTGGCTGCGCATCGGCGGAGTCAAATGCTTTGCCGACGGCGCCTTAGGACCCCAAACCGCCGCCATGCTGCTGCCGTATGAAGAATCCGCTGGCGATACCGGGCTCCTCTTTCTCAATTCCGAGCAAATATTCGAGATCGGACAGCTAGCCGCCGGCAGCGGGTTGAGCCTGACAATCCATGCCATTGGTGACCGCGCCAACCACGAAGTATTAACCGCCTACGCCCGGCTACGCTCTTATGAAGCCAGCCGCTGCCTGCCCCATTTGCGCCATCGCATCGAGCATGTCCAGGTGCTTCATCCCAATCACCTCAACCGGCTGGCGGAACTGAACGTGATTGCCTCGGTTCAACCGATTCATGCCACCTCGGATATGGACATCGCCGACCGTTATTGGGGGCAGCGCGCGCGCTATGCCTACGCATTCAATACCCTGCTTGCGCGCGGCACGCGCACCGCATTTGGATCAGATGCCCCGGTCGAGTCGCCCAATCCCTTCTGGGGCATCCATGCCGCCGTATGCCGCCGCCGGCCTAATGGGTATCCATCCCTGGAAGGCTGGTACCCGCAAGAACGCATCTCCCGGCTGCAAGCCCTCCAGGCATATACCACTGGACCAGCATACGCCGCCGGATTAGAAAAGGAAGTTGGTCAATTAATCGCCGGTTGCCACGCCGATTTAATCGTTCTGGATGAGGACCCCTTCCAGATTGACCCACAACAATTGTTCACCCTGCAGCCAACCCGGACAATGGTTGCCGGGGAATGGGTATGGGAAAAGTAGATGATGGAAAACCCCGCTGAGGATAGGAAAATCGCCCTGACGCCGGAAATACTGGTGCCGCGTTTAGGCGATTACCTGGTCGAACGCGGACTGATTACCAACCAACAATTACAAAACGCCTTGCAGCACCAGGCAGTGTTGCGCAAAACGCAACATGAAGCAGCAAGGCTGGGGGAATTGCTTGTTCAATTGGGAATCATAACCCGCGCCAACCTGGATGAAGCCATCACCGAACATGTCCTCCAATTGCGCAATGCCCTCCAGGAAACCAACCGCCAACTGGAACAACGCGTCAAAGAACGCACTGCCGAGTTGGAAAAAGCCCTGCAAAAACTGTCCGAACTGAGCCAACTTAAAGCCAATTTTATCGCCAACATCTCCCACGAACTGCGCACGCCCCTCACCCATATTCGCGGCTACCAGGACCTGCTGACCTCCGGCGACCTGGGTGGAATAAACGAACAACAATTATTAGCGGTGCGTACCATGCAAAAATCCACCGACCGGCTGGAGCGACTGATTGAAGACCTGATCTTATTCGCAACCGCCGAACGCGCGCACCTTCCGGTGCAATGGCTGCCGGTCAACTTGCGCCTGTTGTCCGAGGAGATCATCCAGCAAATTCAACCCAAAGCTCTCGATCACCAGCACAAACTGATCCTGCGCGCCCCCGCCGAGGTTCCCGATGTGTACGGTGACTTCGAGAAGATTGGCTGGGTACTGCACCAGCTAATTGACAACGCGATTAAATTTACCCCGCCGGGCGGCACAATCTCTGTCGAACTGATAGCGGACGATCTCCACATCACAGTTCGGGTATCCGATTCCGGAATAGGCATACCCCCCAGCCGCTTGAACGAAATATTCGAACCCTTTCACCAGCTGGATAACAGTTCCACCCGTAAATATGGTGGAACCGGGCTGGGACTATCCCTTGCCAAAAAAATCGTCGAAGCCCATGATTCATCCATCCAGGTCATTTCTGAATTGGGCAGAGGAAGTCGTTTCTCGTTTGCCTTGAAAAAGAAACTGGGCCCTTTCAGGGAGAAGTAACCGATGAACAGCAAACAAGCCATTCAACCTTTGAATCCGGAAATTTTTTTTCAGATCAGCCAGGTGTTTTGGGAGAAGAAAACCTGGCGGGAATCCATTGACCGTCTGGTGCAAATGATTCGTCCATATTTTATCTTCGACAACCTGGTTATCTATTTGAGCGATCCAATGACCCTCAACCTGGACGTGGCGTACGCCAAAGCCACTGGACGCGGCAAATCCGCCGAGGCAGATGTCGCCTGGGGTGAAATCATCGCCAGCCGGGTGATCGAAAGCCGCCAGATCGTCCTCCAGGAACCGGATGAAGCCCTGCTGGCAAACCGCCTTCACCGGCCGTACACCCTGGCTATACCGCTTTCCACGCCCAACGAAGTTTTTGGTGCGCTGGTTTTCATCCGTTTTGGCAGCCCGCCTTATTCCTCCGAGCAGATAAAATTTGCCCACCATTTAAGCCGCCTGCTCTCGATGCAATTGCTGCAAGACAAAATGAAGCGCGAACGTGATCACCTTGAATTTCAATACCGTGTTTTCCAGGTTCAAGAAGATTTTATCTCCACCGTCTCGCATGAATTGCGCACGCCGTTGGGTTTTATCAAAGGTTATACCACCACGCTGCTGCGCACTGACGCCAAATGGGATGATAAATCCAGGCATGAATTTTTATCCATCATTGATGGGGAAACCGACCGTTTGCAGGAATTGATTGCCAATTTGCTCGATTCAGCCAAACTTCAATCCGGGCAAATTGTGATGAATTTTCAGCAGGTGCGTCTGGAGTCGCTGGTTAACGATCTGCTCACGCGGATCAACCTGCATCACCCCGGATTGATGATTATCACCGATATCCAGCAGCCACTCAAACCCATTCAGGCAGACCCGCGCCGCCTTATTCAAGTCTTCGAAAACCTGATAACCAACGCGGAAAAATACGCATCCGGGTCGCCTGTCTATATTACAATGAAAGCGGTCAAAGATGGGGTCAAAGTGGAAATCCGCGACGAAGGTCCCGGGATTGCCGAGAAATATCTGGATCGAATTTTTGACCGGTTTTTCCGCATCCCAGACCAGCGCACCAATATTCACGGTTCCGGTCTTGGATTGTTCATTTGCCGCCAAATTATTCAGGCGCATCATGGCGAGATCTCAATTTCGTCGAAAATCGGAGAGGGAACAGTCTTTCGTATCTTTCTCCCGACAAACAGCTAAACAACGCGTATCGCCCAAAAAGTTAAGGAGGAAAACACATGTCGACCCGCATTCTGGTTGTTGACGACGAACAACTTTACCGCCATCTTTTACGGGTAAACCTGGAAACCGAAGGGTATGAAGTTTCCGCAGCCCGGGACGGCGAAGAAGCGCTGGAAATGGTCACCTCTCGCCAGCCCGATTTGATCATCCTGGATGTGGCCATGCCGCGCTTGGACGGGTTCACCACCTGCGAACGGATTCGCCAATTTTCGGACGTGCCAATTATCATGCTCACCGCGCGCGGCGAAGAACAAGATCGGGTCAAGGGGCTTAACGTCGGCGCGGACGATTACGTACTTAAACCATTCTCCGCAACCGAACTGGTCGCGCGCGTGCGGGCTGTTCTGCGCCGCGCAAAATCTCCTGAACACGGCATCCAAAACCGCTATTTTTCGCATCGAAATCTGCGCATTGATTTTGCGCGCGCTGAGGTATGGAAGGAAGACCGCCAGATTTATTTATCCGCGACCGAATACCGCCTGCTCATCCAGTTTGCGCAACACGCCGGAAGAATATTAACCGCCGAGGAACTGCTCACAGCGGTATGGGGCGAATCCTATAAAGAGGATAAAGAAATCCTGTGGGTCAGCATTGCCCGCCTGCGCCAAAAACTGGAAGACGATCCGCACACTCCCCAGCATATCGTCACCCGCTCCGGGTTGGGATACCTCATGCCCACCGCTGACCCCGAAGCAAGAAATTAAACCCGGAGGATCGAACTGCCATGTTTACCAATTTCGAAGAAAAGGGGAAAATTTTCACCCAGATTGTGACCAAGGAACCGGTGGATGTCATCATCCAGACCGATACATCCCGCATTCATGGGCGCGTACATGTCCGCCCGGAAGATCGGTTAAAGGATGAACTGGATCGCTGCGAATCTTTTCTGGCGGTCACCCAGGCAAAAATTTTCGATTTTGAAGGCAAAAACCTGCTCTACCAGACGGATTTCATTGCCGTGCGCATCACAAGCATTAGTTGGGTGCTGCCGCAAAAAGATCTCAAATCTGAGGAGAACAGCCAGCCATGAATCCGGCTTTTTCTTCGCAGCACGCGGCTGAATTATCCAAATTAAAAACTCACCTGATCAATCTGATTTCGCGCGAATTAGAAAACAACCCCCGCACAGGCGAGGATCGCCGCAAAACGGTCAGCCAGTTGCTTCTTCAGGCATTCAACAGCCTCAAACTGGCGCTGCCAATAACCGTGAGAGATCAGTTGTTCCGTGAAATCCTGGATGATATTCTCGGCTATGGCATCCTCCAGCCGTTGCTGGATGATGCTGACATCAGCGAGGTGATGGTCAACGGCGCCCAAAGGATTTATATCGAACGCAAGGGGAAAATCATCAAGACCAACATCACCTTTGAAAACGACGATGCCGTGCTGCGCCTTATCGAAAAGATCGTCCTACCCTTAGGGCGGCGCATCGACGCCGACAGCCCAACCGTTGACGCGCGCTTGCCGGATGGATCGCGGGTCAATGCAGTCGTCCCGCCCGTCGCAATAGACGGTCCTGCCATCACGATTCGAAAATTTCAAAAGGAAAAGCTATCCTTCCAGGACTTGATCCAGTACGGTTCTCTCACCCCCACAATGGCAGAGTTCATTCGCGCTTGCGTGCTGGGACGATTGAATATTGTCATCTCAGGCGGAACGGGCTCCGGAAAAACTACTCTCCTGAACGTGCTTTCAGGCTTTATCCCTGAGGATGAACGCATTGTTACCATCGAGGATGCCGCTGAATTGAAATTACAACAAGAGCATGTTGTCCGTATGGAGACCAAACCGCCCAACGCGGAAGGCAAGGGCACCATTACGGTCAGAGACCTGGTGCGTAACGCATTGCGGATGCGCCCCGATCGAATCGTAGTTGGCGAAGTGCGCAGCGGCGAAGCATTGGATATGCTGCAGGCGATGAACACCGGGCACGACGGCTCACTCACAACCCTGCACGCCAATACCCCTCGCGATGCCATCTCGCGCCTCGAAACCATGTGCTTAATGGCAGGCATGGACTTGCCGATCAAGGTCATTCGCGAACAAATCGCTTCCGCCGTGGATATGATCATCCAACAGACCCGCCTGAAGGATGGAAGCCGAAAAATCACTTCCATCACCGAAATTGCCGGCATGGAGGGTGAAACGGTCGTGATGACCGATATCTTCAAATTCCAACAAACCGGAATTGATCCGGAAGGCAAAGTGCTTGGCGATCTAAAACCCACTGGCATCCGCCCCCTGTTTACACCCCGCCTGGAAATGGCCGGTTTTAAACTCGGACCGGAAGTGTTTGGCGCCGATCTGAGCAATATGGTGAGCCGCAGACGATAGGGATCGGCGCGGGAATGCTATAATGAAAGGGATAGCGTTATCCTTGCTCCGCCGGTGAGGTAATTCATGAAAACAGTGCAACAAGCAACCCAATTAAGAACCCGAAAACTGGGCTTATTGCTCTACGACGCCCGCATCTCCCACAACCGCAGCGTTGACCAGTGCGCCAAGGCAATGAGGATCAGTCCCGCCGATTACGAGCAGATCGAATCCGGGCAGGCTGCCCCTTCCTTGCCCCAATTGGAAGCCTTCGCATTTTATCTGGATATCCCACTGGAGCATTTTTGGAGCGCGCACACCTTGCTCGGGCAAACCAGCCCGGAACCAGTTGAGCAATCTAAGCAATATGTCGCTTTGCGCCACAAAATCATCGGCGCCCGGCTGCGCATGGCGCGCCAAATCCTTAACCTCAGTTTGCAAGAGCTGGAAACCAAAACAAACATCCAGCGGAGTGTGATTGAACAATACGAATTGGGTGAAAAACCCATCCCGCTTCCTGAACTGGAAATTCTGACCGATCACTTACAGGTGCGGATGGAAGAACTGCTCGATCAGCGCGGACCAATCGGTCAATGGCGCACCGAAAAAATCGCCGTTCAGCAAATTATGGAACTACCTCTGGAAGTGCGTGAATTTATATGCAAACCAGTCAACTTACCCTACCTTAAACTTGCCATGCGCCTGAGCGATTTATCGGTGGAAAAATTGCGCAATGTTGCCGAAGGGCTGTTGGAAATCACCTACTGAGTAGGAGAAAAAGCCGAATGAGCCAAAATCCGACCGATGCCATCATCGCTAAAGCATGGGAAGCATATCACGCAGAAGATTACACCACAGCGGCGCAACTATTTACGCACGCCAGCGAGAACAGCGCTTTACAGGGAGACGCTCTGCAAACCGCCGAAATGCAAAACAATCTCAGCGTCGCGCTGCTCAAGGCTGGTCATCCCAAAGCCGCCCTGGATGCCGCCCTGGGCAGTGATGCCGTTTTTTCCGAAGCGGGTGATACCAAGCGCCAGGCTATTGCGCTGGCAAATATTGCCGCCGCCCTGGAAGACCTTAACCGCTTGGTTGAAGCATTAGATCACTATCAGCAATCCTCGATCTTATTCCACCAGCTCGGCGAAGACGATATGCGCTCCTACATACTTAAACGCATTTCGACCATTCAAATCCGCAAAGGCAAACAATTAGAGGCACTGGCGAGCATGAATGCCAGCCTGGAATCCAAAGCAAAGTTAAGCCTGACAGATCGTATCTTGCGCGGCCTGATGAAGACGATCCGCCGCATGACCGGTGGGGGTTGATTGGCTTTGCCGTGTAATCGGGATCAACGTACGGCATGGTTTCCGCATTAAGTATTCGTCCGGCAGAACATCGGGATCAGACTGAGCTTGCCCGCCTGATCAATACCGCCGAACACAGTTACCACCACCTGGACTGGTCGCCCCCGCTCGATTGGCTGGGTCGCCATCCTTTTTGGATCAGCGAAGACCGATCCGGGATACGAGCTGCGCTGGCAGTCATTGAAGACCCGCCTGGAATCGCATGGGTGCGCCTGTATTCCTGTCGAAACCTGCTCAATCCGGGTGGAGAATGGGGCGGATTATTTGACGCCTGCCTGGATCACTTTCATTCCAGTCGAATGCCGGTTATATCCGCGCTTGGGTTAAGGGATTGGTTTTCCCTCATCCTGGAAAGCACGGGATTTCGACATCATCAGGCAATCGTCACCCTATTGCACGAGATCAGTGAGCATACCGCCAGTCTCGAATGCCCGCAAGATTGTTTTATCCGCCCAATGGAACTTGACGATTTGCCCGCCGTCGCGGAAATTGATCGTCTGGCTTTCGAACCGATCTGGCAAAATTCACTGCCACAGATCGAAGTATCCTACCACCGCGCAGTATACGCAACCGTTGCGCAAGTCAGTGGACAAATCGCTGGTTTCCAGATTTCCACCAAAAATTTATTTTCAGCGCACCTTGCCCGCCTGGCAATCGCACCCCATCTCACCCGCAAACGGATTGGCTTGGCTTTGATCTATGACCTGATCGAACGATGTAAGCGCGATTATGTCTGGCAGTTATCGGTCAATACTCAGGATGACAACCTGGCTTCACTTGCCCTGTACCAAAAAGCCGGTTTCCGCCTCACCGGCGAAGAATACTCCGTCTGGAAGTACAAGCCTCGATAAAAAAGGTTTCTGGACAAATTCCGTCATTTATGGCAAAATTCATTCAACGTTAAACAATTTCAGTTGCTTCGGAGGAAGAATGTCAGCCAAAGGGAAAGAAAGTAGCCGGAAAGTAGCTTTTAGAGAACAACGCCGTAAACAGGAAACGCGCAATCGCGTTTTGATCATCTCGATCATCGCGGTTGTGGCGGTGGCTGTTGCCGCGTTTTTAATACTTCAAAATCAACCCGTTGACCCGCAAACGCTCATCACCCCACAGCCGCATGTGCGCCCCCTCGTTGATGGCAAATCAATTGGCGATCCCAATGCTCCCATCAAGGTCGAGGAATTTTCGGATTACCGCTGCATTCATTGTAGAGACTTTTGGGAGAGGTCTGAGGCACGGCTGATAGAGGAGTACATCGCAACAGGAAAAGTATTTTTCACCTACACGCCCTTCAGTTTCATCAGCCCCGAATCCTATCAAGCAGCCGAAGCCGCGTATTGCGCCCTGGATCAGGGTAAGTTTTGGGAATTTCACGATTACATCTTTGCCAATTTTGAAACAGAGTTAACCGATGGTGTATTGCGAGCCATTGCCCGCGCCTTGGAACTGGACATGGCTGCCTTCGATAGTTGCTTTAACGGTGGCAAACACCAGCAAAGAGTGCTCGACGATGTTCAGTACGGCAGAGGACTTGGCATCACTGGCACCCCAACCTTCAGTGTAAACGGGCAACTGGTTGGGCAGGCAGAGTTATTCGAAACCATTGATCAGGAACTGGCAAAACTTAATCCGTAATCCTCAATATACTCCAATCCACTGCATCAATACTACCAGTAAAGGTGCAATAACCAGCGCCGGTAAGAAATTGCCGGCGCGAATTGGTTTAATTTCCAGCAAACTGCTGATTGCTATCGCCAGCAGAATTACCCCGCCGGTAGCGTTCATTTCCTGCATCATTTCAGTGGATACCAGCCGCTGCAATTGACCCGCCAGCAGGGTTATGCCACCCTGGTATCCCAACAAGACTAGCGCAGAAAACAATACGCCCACCCCCAACGAGGAGGCAAACGCCAGCGCGCCAAAACCATCCAGGATAGCCTTTACCGCAAGGGTTTGATAATTCCCGGTTAGACCGTCCTGGATGGAACCCAAAATAGCCATCGGACCAACACAAAAGACGAGTGAAGCGGTAAGAAAGCCGCGCACAAAGCGGTTATCCTCGTCATTGTTCCTGTTGCCGCGGCGCATCAGGTGTAATTCCAGCCAGCGCCCCAAATTCTTGATACCATCTTCCACCCGCCACCATTCTCCGACCAGCGCGCCGATCAACAGGCTGCCCAGCACCACCAATGCGTTCTGAGTGGAAAAAAACATTTTCATGCCGTACGCAAAAGTAAACAAACCAAGCCCAACCATGACCGTCTGGCGCAGACGTTCTGGCAATCGTGATCCCATCGCTAAACCCAACAATCCGCCGATCAGGATGGTGGCAACATTGATGATAGTCCCGGTCATTTTTGCTCAATCCTTGGCTAAAGTGAGCTGTACATTTCCACCCGATTGAATCACATACAACTCGAGAATAAAACACAAAGAAGACAATCGATTCAGGTAAGGCAATATATGCGGATTGGTCAACCCGCCAGCATCGCGCAGCGCTACAACGCGCCGCTCTGCGCGGCGGCAAACCGTTCTCGCCAGGCTGAAGGCAGCCGCGGCGGGGGTATCTCCGGGCAGGATAAACTCGTGCGGCATTTCAATTTGATCGCTCAAACCATCAGCTTGCTCCTCCAGCCAGGTTACATTTTCCGCACCCACACTCCGAAACCGTTCCGTGTTATCGGCTGTGGCAGCCACTTCAGCCATTAACAGATACAATTCACGTTGAATCCGCATGACCAACCGGGCAACAACAGGTTGCCCCCCGCTCAAACTGCGCGCCAGCCCAAGCGATGCGCTGGTTTCATCCAACGCACCCAACGCTTCCATGCGCGCATCGGTTTTCAAGACTCTACCCTCGCCCAACAAACCGGTGGTGCCGTCATCACCCTTACCGGTGAAGAATCGGTTTTTGCCCATTTAATCTTTCCCCACACTTTTGACGTATAAAAACCAGTATTCCGGCAGAGAGAAGCGTGCTCTCAAGACCTCCGGCCAGATAAATTCCCCCGCAGGTATTCGCTGCCGCAAGGCTTCATCCAGCAACTGCAAGTTCCCATCCTTATCCAGCGCGTCCACCCCCCCATCCGCAATTAACAATTGCAGAATAACCCGCTGGCGAACATGATACCCATAGTCTGCCGGGAATATTGACGGATTATCCTGCCACCAAGCGGCAAGGTAGCATTTCCACAAATTTAATCGCTGCTTCCACTCTTGCGCGGTTTTTTTTCTCCAGGCGATTTTCCACTGATCCCGTTTTTGCTGGCAAAACGACATGCTCTTCATGGTTTTGTCATCCAATTGAAACCCGGCTTGCTGCCAGGCTTCCAGCCGAGCAATGGTTAAGAGCAGATTGCCCGGTGTTAGCGGGGTAACATCCCGCCATAACACGCCCAAATCAGGGCTGCTCAACTGCCAGAACAGACTGGTTGATAGCAGGTAATCCTCCAGTTCCTGCGCGGCAGCGCGAAGAATAACTGCATCCTGAGCGACATCCTGCATGAATCAAGCACCTGTTTTATGGGGTAGGCGTTAATTCGGTAGGCGTCACTTCAACCGGCCGGGTAGTCAGATACCATTCCAAAATGGTGACAAAGCGATCACTGCTATCCAATAGCGGTCCCATGCGGACACCCTGTACCTGGCGGTCAACCCCGTAATTGTAAACCGGGTAAAAAAGAGGTAAAGCAGGTATTTGGTCGGCAAAAATCACCTGGAAATTTCGGTACAGGCGTGCCCTTTCGTTCAGGTCAATCGTGATCCGCGCCTCCTCCAGGTATTCACTGGCAATTTTGTCATCCCATTGGGAATAATTTTGCCCACTCGTTGCCTGAATCGAATCCCAAAAAGGGTATGGGTCCGGATCGGGCGAACGGGTCAGGTTGAGATCCACCAGCGCAGCCTGGTAATCACGCAGCGTAAGCCGCTGTTCGATCAGATCCGCATAAGGCAGCACCTCCAGGGTCACGCCAACGTTCAAGGATGCCCAGTCCTGTTGGATGGATTCAGCCAGCGTCAGGTGTTGGGGAGTATCCGGCACCAACAGGGTAAATTCGAGGGAATCCCCATCTTTGCCAACCCGCACCAAACCGCCCTCGGCTGGCAATGTGTAACCTTGATCCACCAGGATTTGAGCAGCCCGCTCCGGGTTGAATTCGACACGCGGCAAGCCATCAAAATACGCCCAGGTGCCGGGAAAAATCGGTCCATCGGCAAGAATCGCTTGACCGTTAAGCACCCGGTCAATCAGGTATTGGCGATTGATGCCCATGTACAACGCGCGCCGGATTTTCTCATTTTGCAGAAAGGTTTTCTCCGGATTTTTTAAATTAAATAAAATGATGCTCAGTTCCGGTCTGCGGCTGGTGTAAATTGCCAGGTCGCTTTCTGCCAGGGCTGCTGGCAAGACGGTCTCACTAATTTTGCCGATTCCCTGTACCTGGTCGTTACGATATGCCTGCAACGCGGATTCAGCGTCTGGGTAATAACGAAAGATAATTTGTGGAATATAGGGCTGTTTGCCATAATAATCCTCAAAAGCAAGCAGCGAGACGCCGGCAATACGCCCATCTTCGACGATCAACTGGTCAAAGCGGTATGGTCCCGAACCAACCGGTTGAATGTTGAATTGCATCGCCTTGATTTCATCAATTGACCTGCCACCCAGTAAATGTTCAGGAACAATCCCAAAGGTCAGGTAGTCCAGAAAAGGAGCAAAGGGTTCCGGCAGTTTGAACTGCATAAGAATCTCGTTTAACGCCACGGCTTCGATATCACGCCAGAAGCGCTGGATATCCTCCGGCACAGCCGCCCCGCCGTTGCGCATCAAATCCACCGTGAAGACAATATCCGCCGTGGTCAATGGCTCGCCATCGTGCCATTTGACATCCGGGCGGATCTCAAAGTTGTAAATCGTCCCATCCTGCGAGTATGACCAGGATGCCGCCAGGTCCGCTACCGGTATGCCGCGTTCATCAAAGGTGAGTAAACGGCTATAAATCAGGCGGTTTACGTCCCGGTCAACCGAATTGTAATAATCCAGCAATGGATTAAGCCGCTGCAGCGAGCCGATTAACGCTTCGGTGTAAAAGCCTCCGGTGACTGGTTCCGGCGCAATTTGGGTAATTCCTTCGGGTTGTTCACTCAATAACAGGATTCCGACCACAAGCCCGGTCAGAAGAATAATGATGATTTGCCAACGGAATTTTTTCATATCCTATGTAACTCAAAAGGGCGATCACCCCAATCAAAATGAGCGTGTCGCCCTCAGTGTAGTGGATTTTTATCGGAACGTAAAGACCAATCTTTTTGGTCAGGAGCCAAGTCCAACCGAAAGCAGCGTGAGGATTACAAAAATGATTGCCAGACCAATGGTGACCAAAAAGACGGTTTTTTCAAGACCACGCCGTGCCGTGAACACCTGGCTGCTGTCTGCCCCGGTCAAACCGCCCAAACCCACTCCCTTACTCTGAAAGATCACACTGGCAATCAGTGCGATAGAGATTATAATCAAAGCAATGTCAACGTAATTTACCACGCCTGTTCCTCCTAAAATCTGAACGTCACGATTATACCGTTTGAGAGGGGAAATCGTCAACCGTCAATCCATGTTTGAATTAATTGCCAACCTTCATATGCATACCCGCTACTCGGATGGCTCCGGCAACCACAGCGATATTGCCGCTGCAGCATTGGCTGCCGGGATTGATATCGTCGTGGTCACCGACCATAATTTGTGGATACACGGTTTCGAGGGCTATTATCGTAAAGATGGCAGAAAAGTGTTAATGTTGATTGGCGAGGAAGTCCATAATCAGGCGCGGTTGCCGCAAAAATCGCATCTATTGGTATTGGGCTGCAACCGGGAGATGGCGCGCCATGCGGACGATCCCCAAAACTTGGTGGACCGCATCCGCGAAATCGGCGGGCTTTCTTTTATTGCTCACCCCAAGGATCCCGCCCTGCCGCTCTTTCACGAGGACGATATCTCCTGGGATGATTGGCACGTCTCCGGTTATACCGGCATCGAACTATGGAACGGTTTGAGCGAATTGAAATCACGGATCAAAAATCTGTGGGATGCAGTATTCTACGCTTTCTTCCCCGAAAACCTGGCTCATGCCCCTTTGCCGGAAGCGCTCGACCGTTGGGATCGCCTTCTGGCTGAAGACCGCCGGGTGGTTGCCATTGGCGGATCAGATGCCCATGCCTTGAACATGCGACTAGGACCGTTACGGCGGGTCATTTACCCTTATGAATTTCATTTTCGCGCCATAAACACCCATCTAATGACTGCCGAACCGCTCAGCGGAGATTTAACAACCGATCGCAAGAACGTTTATCAAGCACTTCAACAAGGACATTGTTTCATCGGTTATGACCTGCCCGCTTCCACTCGCGGCTTCCGTTTCAGCGCTCAGGGCAAGAACGGAACCGCCATCATGGGCGACGAACTGGAAATGGACAGCGCCATCACCCTGCAGATCCGCCTGCCGCTTCGATCGGAATGCAACCTGATCAAGGATGGCAGGGTCATTAAAACCTGGACATCCCACGAAATTTGCACCCACATCACCCGTGAACCTGGGGTTTACCGGGTCGAGTGTTACCTGCCTTTTCTGGGAAAACGGCGCGGTTGGATCTTCAGTAATCCAATCTACCTGCGCCCGCCGCGCTGGCGTTCGCGCAGGTCGCGAGGTTCGGAATGGTCACAAACAACGTTACCCGACTTCTCGTAGCGAAAAAAATCCCCTTCGAAGCCTACGAACTGCCAGCCGAAAAACTCGGCGGGCTGGAAACAGCCCGTCTGCTGGGCGTTGATGCGGCGTTGGTTTTCAAAACCATCGTCGTCACGCGCGAAAAAAGCGGCAAACCCATTCTGGCAGTCATCCCGGCAACCTCGCAGGTGAACCTCAAAGCGCTGGCTGCCTGTTTGGGGGAAAAGAAACTCAAAACGCCTACCCAGCGCGAAGCCGAGACGCTCACCGGGCTGCAAGCCGGCGGAATTTCGCCCCTGGCTTTAATTCACAAAGGCTTTCGGGTGATTATTGACCAGGCAGCACTGCAACATGAACAAATACACGTTTCTGGCGGTCGGCTTGGTTTGAACATCCGCCTGCCGGTGAACGCCTTAATTGAGTTGACCGGCGCCAGTGCGGCTGCCATCAGCATGGAGTCGAACGAAGCAAGCGAACAAGCCTAGCCCTTGATGACCACCACGGGAATCAGGCGGGCAACCTTGCGCGCGATGCCCGCTCCGCAGACGGTCTCAACCACCTCATCAACATTCTTATACGCCTGCGGAGCTTCCTCCGCCAGCCCGGACATGGATCCAGCGCGTATGCGGATGCCTGATTGTTCAAGTTCGCTGCGCAGCCGTTCACCGCGGAAATCTTTTTTGGCTTTACTACGGCTGAGCACCCTGCCCGCCCCGTGACAGGTTGATCCCCAGGAACGCGCCATGCTCTGTTCGGTGCCCACCAGCACCCAGGACGCTGTTCCCATGCTGCCCGGCACCAACACCGGCTGCCCAAGCGGTTGATACACCTCCGGTAGTTCCGGATTGCCCGGACCAAAAGCGCGTGTTGCCCCTTTGCGGTGCACGCAAACGCGCACTTTTTTGCCCTCAAGCGTGTGCGTTTCGACCTTGCCCATGTTGTGCGCAATGTCGTATACCTGGTGCAAGTGCCAGCGCAGCCCGCTGCCCGCCAAGGCTTCCTCGAATGCCCGCCGCGCATAGTGCGCCAAAACTTGACGGTTACAAAAGGCATAATTGGCGGCGCTGCGCATGGCTGCCAGGTAATTTTGCCCTTCGGGGCTATCCAACGGCGCGCAAACCAACTCGCGATCCGGTAAGTGGATATTATAGCGCCGTACCGCGCCTTGTAATTCCTGCACGTAATCCGTGCAGATCTGGTGTCCAAAGCCACGCGAGCCGCAGTGGATCATCAAGGTCAACCCGCCCTCTTGCAGTCCCATTGCCTGGGCAGCGTGGGAATCGAAGATCTGGTCAACCACGCCAACTTCAATAAAGTGATTTCCCGCTCCAAGCGTGCCCAGTTGATTTAAACCGCGTTGCTTTGCGCGTTGACTGACCTTGCTCGGATCGGCATCCTCCAGACTACCCCCTTCTTCCGTGCGGCGCAAATCCTCTTCGCTTGCCATGCCCTTTTTCAATGCCCAGCGCGCCCCCTGCCGGCAGACCGCATCCAGATCATTTGCGGAAAGGCGTAAAGATCCTTCGGTGCCCACCCCGCTGGGACAATAACGGTTGAGCGCATTTGCCAGTTCATTCAAGCGGCTTTCCGCCTGATCCAGCGGGATGCTCGAGCCAAGCAGCCGCACCCCGCAGTTGATATCATAACCGATTGCCCCAGGTGAAATTACCCCTTGTGGGTACAGCGTAGCAGCCACACCGCCAATCGGAAACCCGTAGCCCTGGTGCATATCCGGCATGACCACCACCGGTTCAACAACGCCCGGCAGGGTCGCGGCGTTGATTGCCTGATCAATGGATTGATCCTGCAAAGCGGCTTCGAGTAATTGGCGGGTGACAAACAGGCGAACTGCAACGCGCATATCGTGACGGTATGAAGCAGGAATTTCCCACTCATAGGCATTAATCTTTTTGATGTCCTGAATTCGAATCATCGCTCATCTCCTTACACATCAAAAACAAGCCGGGCTTCCACTCCGTTGCCAATGGTTTCAATTGCCAGGTTGTGGAAGGTCACCGCCTTAATGGGTTTTTCCAACCCGCGCACCCGGCAACCATCCAGTTCCGCAACAAGCGCTGCTCCATCCAATCGAATGCTGTAATCGGAAAAACCTGTTTGCTCAATCTCCAGATAATAAACAACCTCATTCAAGAACTCCACCAGTAAACTTTCCACGTCCTCAGCCGCGAGAACCATTGAAACCGGCCGGGTGGGGCGTTTTTCCAGATCAAGTCCCATCAACGCGTTCATTCCCAAACCAGCCTGGCGGAACAATTCGGGCAGATCTGGCGCCCAAATCCGCAGCGCCCAATCGGCCGTGTGCTGGATTTCTTCGAAGCCGGATTGACTCATTGCTTTACTCCTACTGGTTTTATAATTATATCGTTATGAAATCACGATTGGACTATATTGAGTCGCGTTTGCAAATACTGATTGAAACCCATTTTTCATGGCTTCCCTGGCGCAGCCAGCAGCCGCGCCTGGCAATACAAATCGTAGATGCGCTGCGCAGCCAGGTGTTCAATGACAGCGACGAGGAACAACCCCTTCCGAATATCCTCATCCTTGCCATGCACCCGGCTCATGCCGCAGCCTGGAATAACAATCCGGAATGGATGACCTGGCTAGGCAAGGTGCTAAATGAAACGACCCTCGAATCCGGCACGCGCTTCACGGCTGCGCCGGTAATCCAGGTGATGGCTGACGAGCGTTTGGGCACGGCAGAATTGCGCGTTACCGCCGCCTTCCAGAACACCGAATTAGGCTCAACAGCAGCACTGATTTTACCCGGCGAGAAGGATCTGCCGGATGCTTCAACCAGCCGCGCTTATCTGATTGTCAACGGAAACCAGTTTTTTTCGCTTGACCAGCCCGTGATTAACCTCGGCCGGCGCAGCGATAATCATCTGATTATCGAGGATTTGCGCGTCTCCCGCACTCACGCACAGATCCGGCGTTTCAAAAATCAGACCATCTTATTCGACCTCAATTCAACCGGCGGAACATTCGTCAATGGTACCCGCATTACCCAGATGACTTTGCTCCCCGGTGATGTAATTTCATTGGCGGGCTTTACCCTGATATACGGCGAAGATGCCGGCAGAGAAGATTCTCGCAATAGTACATCACCCGCCGAACCTTCGGTATAATTCCCCCATGACAGGAATTGTCGTCCTCATCCTGCGCATCTTGATGACTGTAGCGCTGTTCGCGTTCTTGTTTTGGGCGTTCGTCGTCATCTGGCGTGACTTGCGTTTTCAAATTCAGAGCCTATCGAGCGAACTCATACCAGCGATCCTCTTCACCTCTATGGATACGTTGACCGAGAATGATTTTCGCTTTCAAAAAACCGAAATTTTGCTTGGACGCGACCCAAACAGCGCCTTCCCTGTCCTGCACGATACTGTCTCCGCTCGACATGCTCGTTTTACGTTTTTCCAGAACCAGTGGTGGGTCGAAGATTTAAATTCGACCAATGGCACCTTTCTTAATGATGAGCGCTTGACCACTAAAACGGTGATCGTAAACGGCGATGAAATTCGCTGCGGTCAGGTTTCCTATCGAATCAATATCGAAGCCAAAAAAATAATTTAGGGAGTGAATCATGAACCAACAACCCATTTTAGGCGTGATCGGCGGGTCGGGTTTGTATCAATTCGGCGGGCTGGAAGACGTTGAAACCGTATTGGTGGATACCCCGTTCGGCGCTCCAAGTTCACCCATCGTGACCGGCACACTGGAAGGCAGGCGAATCGCCTTCCTCGCCCGCCACGGAATTGGTCATTCCATCCTTCCATCCGAAATCAACTACCGAGCCAATATCTATGCTCTAAAAAAGGTGGGCGTGCGCTTCGTGGTTGGGGTAAGTGCCTGTGGCTCACTGCGTCACGACTACAAGCCCGGCAACTTCATCATTCCTGACCAGGTGATTGACTTCACCAAAGACCGCAAACGAACCTTTTTCGGCGATGGTTTGGTGGCGCACGTCAGCACCGCCGACCCGTATTGCTTGAACCTGTCGCAACAACTGCTCCAGGCAGCCATTAGCAGCGGTGTGGAAGTTCACCGCGGCGGCACCTTCATCACCATCGAAGGTCCCCGCTTTTCCACCCGATCTGAATCACACCTCTTCCGTTCGTGGGGAATTTCGATCATCGGCATGACGACCGCCCCCGAGATCTTCCTGGCGCGCGAAGCAGAACTGTGTTACGCCAACCTGGCGCACATCACCGATTATGACGTCTGGCATCTTGGCGAAGAACCTGTCAATGTAGAGATGGTCATTCGCACGCTCTCTCAAAACACCGAGGCTGCTCAACAGACCATTCGAGCCCTGGCAGCCAGTCTTAACGAAAATCAGGTCTGCGAATGCGGCAGTGCGCTGGAAAAGGCAATCATCACCCACCCGTCCCGCATCCCCGTGGTGACGCGCAACAACCTTGCTCTTCTGGTGGACAAGTACCTCAAAACGTGAACTGGCTTTTTCCGCCTTTTTCTGCCCCGCAAAACAGCCTCGAACGACGGCTGCTGAATTATGCCGCCTTGTTCCTCACCTTTTTCGCGCTCATTCTAACCCTCTCGCCAGCCGTCCGGCTTCATTCATGGCAGGTGGATTACCGTTGGGTTCATTGGATTGGCTGGGCAGCCTGGATAACCTCTTTTAGCCTGGCGTACCGGGCAGTCAACCGCTGGAGCGAGGAACACGACCCCTATGTCTTACCTCTTTGCGGGCTGTTGACCGGGTGGGGATTGCTCACCATTTTCCGGCTCGATACCATGCTTGGCTATCGCCAAACCCTCTGGCTGGTGGCGGGTATGCTCGTCCTTATTTTCGCCATTCACCGCTCACACTGGCTGGGTTGGCTGCGGCGTTACAAATATCTGTGGCTGACCACTGGTCTACTGTTAACTGCGCTGACGTTCATTTTTGGCACCCACCCGGTGGGCGAGGGTCCCCGCTTGTGGTTGGGATGCTGCGGGTTTTTCTTTCAACCCTCCGAACCGCTAAAAGTGCTGCTAATCCTGTTTTTGGCTGCTTATCTGGCAGACCGTATTCCGCTCCAGTTCAACCTGGCTGCGTTGCTCGCCCCAACCCTGGTGATGACTGGCGTCGCTGCGCTCCTTTTAATCGTTCAACGTGATTTAGGAGCAGCCTCGCTGATTATCGCTATTTACACCCTGGTCATATTTCTTGCCTCGGGACGCCGCCGAATATTGTTATTCAGCAGCATATTTCTCGCCATAAGCGCAGTCGTTGGGCTTCTGGTCTTCGATGTCATCCGGCTGCGGGTGGAAGCCTGGTTGAACCCCTGGAATGATACCGCCAACCGGTCTTTTCAAATCGTGCAATCGCTCATTTCATTCGCTGCCGGACGGCTGATGGGTTCCGGTCCCGGCTTGGGCAGCCCCGGGCTGGTGCCGGTGGCTCATTCCGACTTCATCGCCGCTGCGATCAGCGAAGAAACCGGTCTGGCGGGCATGGTTGGGTTGCTGGCAGTTATCGCTTTACTGACATTTCGCTGCCTGATCATCGCTTTGCGCGCGCGCAATAGTTTTTATCGTTTCCTCGCCGCAGGAATCGGGGTCTATATTGCCGTCCAATCCATCCTGATCATTGGCGGCAATATCCGCTTACTGCCGTTAACCGGAGTGACATTGCCTTTCGTGTCCTATGGTGGCTCGTCCCTTGCCACCAGCTTGATTGCAATCTTATTTATTTTGTGGATCAGCGGCTCAAACGGCAGTCTTCCGCTGCCAGTTGTGCGCCCGCTGCCCTACGTTTGGGTTGCCAGCCTGTTCCTGGCAGGATTTGCCAGCCTGGCGCTGCTGTCTGGCTGGTGGGCAATCGTCCGCGCCGACGACCTGCTCGCCCGTCCAGACAATGTGCGCTGGATGGTTAATGCGCGCTTTGTTCCGCGTGGCGATCTGATAGACCGGCGCAATCAAGTCATTGCCACAACGGTCGGCAGCCGCGGCGACCTGCAACGTCAGCTGCTCTACCCGCCGCTCGGTAATACCGTTGGTTATGTTAATCCGCGTTTTGGGCGCGCCGGTTTGGAAGCCTCCTTTGACGGTCATCTCTCCGGTTTGCGCGCCAACCCGGCATCAACAATTTGGCTTGCCGAATGGATTTATTCGCAATCGCCAACCGGGTTGCGGGTTCGCTTGAGTCTGGATATTGAACAGCAACGGAATGCTGACCAGCTGCTGGAAGGACGTACTGGGGCAGCCGTTCTGCTAAATGCCAACACGGGCGAAGTTCTGATAATGGCATCCCATCCATATTTTGATCCCAACCAATTAGAGCAACGTTACGAAGAGTGGCTTGCGGATCCGTCTGCTCCGCTTGTCAATCGCGCCACTCAAGGGCAATATCCGCCAGCCAATTCCTTGGGTCCTTTTTTATACACCTACGCAAAAACTCGGGACGGGCTGCCGCTGTTTCCCGCCCGGTTATCGTACACAATCAACGATCAGATCTTTAGCTGCGCCCGCCCGCCGCGCACACCGTTAACCTGGGAAACCATCATCGAAGCCGGTTGCCCGGCGCCCCTGGTCGAATTGGGTCGCGTCATCGGCGCTGTCCAAATGCGTGATTTGTTCCGCAATCTCGGTTTTTATTCCGCGCCGGACGCTAATTTGCCAGTCTCGCCGCCAGCATTGGACGAGCCCATTGTCAGCACCCGGTTGGCGTCTTTAGGGCACGGCGGGCTCAGGGTATCTCCGCTGCAAATGGCTTTAGCCGCAGCTGCCTTGACCAATAACGGCATTCGCCCCGCTCCCCGCCTGGCAATCTCAGTCGAGACGCCCAACCAGGGTTGGATAATCCTGCCTGCCCAGCCCGCCATGCAAGCCCTGCCCGCTGAAGAGACCAACCAGGCGGTCAGCAGTTTGTCCTCAGCGGATATACCCGTCTGGGAAACCGTCGCAGCCCACACCGAAGGTCAAAGCTCGGTTTCGTGGTACGTTGCCGGAACATTGCCCAATTGGGGCGGAACCCCGCTCGCCCTGGCAGTCTTGATCGAGGAAGACAACGCGCAGCAAGTGCAGGCGATTGGTAGAACAATCCTGCGAAACGCGCTTCAGCCAGTCAATCCTTAACCAACAAATCGGATAGCACCGCTTCCAATTGTTCATACCGAAAGACATAACCGGCAGCCAGGAGGCGGTGAGGCAGCGCGCGTTGACCCTCAAGCACAAGCCGGCTCATTTCCCCTAATGCGAGGCGCAGCGCAAACCCTGGCACGGGCATCCAATAAGGGCGGCGCATCGCTTTTGCCAGGGTTTTGCCAAATTCCGCATTCCGCATCGGTTGGGGAGAAGTCAGGTTATACGCGCCGCTGGCAGCCGGATCGTCAATCAAGAACCGGATAGCCGCAACGACATCATCCAGATGTATCCATGGCAGCCATTGTCTGCCGCTGCCAATTGGACCGCCAACAAACAATTTAAACGGCAGAGTCAGCCGTTTAAACACCGCCGCATGTGGGGCAAGCGCCACTCCAGTGCGAATGACCACCCGCCGGACGCCCAAATCTTCCACTGCGCGGGTCGAGTTTTCCCAGTCCACGCATAATTGGGCGAGCGAATCGCTGCCCGGTGGACACTGCTCATCCAATTCCTGGTCGCCGCCATCGCCATAATAGCCCACCGCCGAGGCTTGCACCACCACTTTGGGTTTCGAGCCGGATTGCGCAATCGCGGCAACCAAAGCCTTACCCGAATTGACCCTGCTGGAGTAAAAACTCGCCCGCCGGGCTGCTGTCCAGCGTCCGGCGCCCAGGTTTTCCCCGGTCAGGTTGATAACCACGTCCATCTGCTCGACCAGCCCGCCCCAACCCCGCGGTGTTGCCGCATCCCAGCCAACCGCTTGAATACCCTGCGCCTGGCGCATACGTTCAGGATAACGGCTGAGAATCCAGACCTTGTTCCCAGCCTGGAGAACGTTTTGCGTCAACCGGCTGCCAATTAAGCCTGAACCACCCGCCATTAAAACATTCACCGATCCTCCACTTTGTAAAATTCGTGAGTTCGGGATACTGACTGATAACCTTATCCCGAATTGACCCGCTATTATCCTTAGCCAGGATAATTTTAACGTATATTAACCCATTCATCATAGCCCTTGTAGAAAGGTGGTGCTATAATCCTTCAGGTGAGGTCGCCATGGCGGATAATGTTCTCGTATTGAACGCCAATTTCGAACCAATCAATGTCTGCGACTTACGCCGCGCGGTTGGATTGATTTTGACCCAAAAGGCTTCTCTGGTTGTGAATGGGCGGGGAGAAATTTACACCAGTACAGCCGCTTTTCCGCGCCCATCCATCATCCGGCTGGAGCACATGATTCACCGCCCTCGCCCCAAGGTCAAACTTGCTCGCAGGGAAATCTTTCGCCGGGACAACTACACCTGCCAGTACTGCGGTAAACGCAGCGGTGAACTGACCGTTGATCACATCCTGCCGCGCCACCTGGGCGGGCAGCACACCTGGACGAATGTGGTCACCGCTTGCGCGCAATGCAATCATCGCAAAGGCGGCAGAACGTTGACGGAAGCAGGAATGCATTTGATGCGCATGCCCGGAGAACCGCCCGCCTCCGCGGTTTACATTTTCGGTCGCCATTTGAGCGAATACGCCGAGTGGAAACCCTTCCTGCTCGGCTGGTGAGCAGTCACGCTGGATTAATCCAGATTGATTTCCATGAAATCGCAGCTGACGGTGACCCCACCGTCGAAAACCGCTCCAGCATCCGCTGCCATCTGTTGCGCATCGGCTGAGACAGGATAATGGATCAAATAGAGATGTTTGACGCCGGCTTGGCGGGCAATTTCCCCTGCCTGCCGCGCGGAGGTGTGTCCGATTGATCCGCCGGTTGCTTCGTGAATCAGGATATCCGCGCCGCGCGCCAGCCGCACGACCGCATCACTGGGTTCGGTATCGCTGGAATAAGCGACGATTTTTCCCCCTGCGCCAAATTGAACACGGATGCCAATCGTCGGTAGCAGGTGCTGTACCGGAGAAGAAGTGATCACCAATCCATTTTTAGCCAGCACAATCTGGTTCTCGGCTTCGACCAATTCAGTAAAACGAACCGGAAAAAAGTTTGGCCAGCTACCCCAATCGTACAAATCCATCATCGCGCGCAAACGGCTTATTGTATGAACCAATCCATGCACATTGAGGGATTTTTTGCGCCCCATCAACCACCAATCCATGAGTAACAGCGGTGCCCCGGAAACATGGTCGGGGTGAAAATGGGTCAGAATGATGTCCTCAATGTGATTGAAATCAATCCCCCCCTTTTTTAAGTGAATGACCGGATTTGCGCCGCAATCTACCAGCACCAGGTGTCTCCCGTTCTGGATTAACAGGTGTGAATTCTCATGCCCTTCGGCTGGCACAGCATTGGATGTACCCAGCAGGATGATTTTTTGCACACTAATTTCCTCCCTGTGCGCGGTATGTTTTCCTAGCCAAAAAAGCGAAGTACGATCTGCGGCGTAATCCATGATTCAACCAGCGCCGCCAAAAGCAGCAGTGGAATGACCACGCCGACCATCACTTGCAGCCAGCCTGCCAACGCCGTCAAAAACACCTCGCCCACCGTTTTGTCCTTCATCGGCGTTGCCAGCAGGAAACCAATTCGCATCACGGCAGCCGTGGCAAGCAGCAGGGCTGGAATTTCAAAGATTCCATGCGGGACAACTGCGCTAACCAGGATGCCAAAGACTGGCAGTTCATTAATCGAAAGGATTTGGGTAAGATAACCCAGCAATCCCAGCGTTGCCAGCAGCGGCAGCGTTCCTAATACCCCAAACGAAAATAATCCCAGCAAAAAGCCCACCAACACCGCGCGCAAATTCTGGAAAAAGATTGCCTGAACATTTGCGGTTGATCCAAACGGGAAACTGGTTTGTAATTCCGTCATTCGTTCCGCCATCGAGCCGGGGGGTAATTCAAGCCGAAAACGATCCGCCTGCTGCGCTCCAATGGCAAGGATAATCACCGCTAACAGGATAACGATTAAAATGCTGCCGCGCAGTTGCCATAAAGTTTTGCCCAGCGAATCGCGGTACCAATCAACAAAATTCTGCGCTCCGCCCTGGAAACTTCCCCAAAAAATCCGCCAGATCCAACGCAGGTTAAGCACATCAATCTCCCTGCCGAGCAGTTCCTCGCGATGGAAATGCGCCAGTCCTACCCGAATCAGCAAGCCAGCCAGCACGATCAAACCGAATACGATCCACCACAACGACAATGAGTCTCGCCCCCAAAACATCACCACCGCCTCAGCCTGAATGAGCAGCGCCATGGGAATGACGATGAAACTCGCCAGCAGGTTGGCTGCCCGCACCGATGTGGCTTGGGTCGAAACCACCACCGCTCCACTGACCATCACTACCGCCTGCACCATCGTCAGAATGATGATCTGAAGCAGGGTTTCGGCATCCGGCAGGGTTATCCGATTCAACACCAGCCCGCCCAGGTAAACACCCATGCCCAAAAAACTACCCATCAACGGCGGCACGGTGGCAGCCAGCAGTTTACCCAGGTACAACTGCCAGTCTGCCAGCGGAGAGGTCAGCAGCGGCTCGATACTGCCGCGCTCTTTTTCTCCGACAAAACTCTCCAGCGCGATCACCAGAGAGACCGAGATGGGAAAGAATCCAGTCACCAACAGTAAAAACGGAATCAACCGTTCACCAATCAGGTTGGCGCCATACTGGTTAACAAAATCCAGCAGTTGGCGGGCAGTGAAATTCATCAGAAAAGGAAAGAAAAAAGTGAGGATCACGATTGGAAAAATGATCCGCCAATCGCGAAACTGGTCACGCACCTCTCGGCGGGCAATAATCAGCGCAGGTTCAAGATCAATTTTGCTCAACATCGGCTTCCCCTTCCAGACTTACCGCGCGCAGATATGCATCCTCAAGACTGCGACTGAGCGGAGAGAAGGATACCACCTGCGCCCCCTTTTCCAGCAACACTCGCAGCAGCAGCGGATTGGTTTTTTCTGGTCTTTCAATCTGGAATACCAGACGGTGGTCTTCCTGCGAGGTTAAACAAACGCCCGGCGGTAAGTCTGCCGGTTCAACAGTCCCTGCCTTTTCGATGACCGCTTCATATTCCTGCGGTCCGAGCAATAATTGTTTCAATTGCCTGGTGGTATCATTGAACAAGATGCGCCCTTTGCGGATAATGGCAATCTGATCCGCCAACTGCTCAGCCTCTGACAGGTTGTGGGTGCACAGGATCACCGCCCGGCGGTCAGAACGCAGCCCGCAAATGGCATTGCGCACTACCCGCGCGCTTTCCGGATCCATTGCCGAGGTGGGTTCGTCCAACAGCAACACCGGTGGATCGTGCAACAATGCCCGAACCAGCGCAAGTTTCTGGCGCATGCCTTTGGAGTATTCGCCCAGTTTTTTGCGCCGCGCATCCGCAAGCCCAAATTGATCCAGCAGACTGCCAATTCGTTTCTGGATAAGCGCAATGCTCATCCGGTAAAGGCGTCCATAAAACGTCAAATACTCCTCGGCATTCATCCGGCCGTACAAGCCGTGGTGTTCCGTCAGCACCCCAACCGCCGCGCGCACCTGTTCTGGATGCTCCACTACATCATAACCGGCAATTGATGCCGATCCGCTGGTCGGTCTCAGCACCGAGGTGAGCATCCGCACTGTGGTAGTCTTGCCAGCCCCATTGGGACCGAGCAGCGCCAATACCTGTCCTGCCGGGACATTCAGGTTAACGCCCTGAACCGCAACAAAATCGGCAAAATGCTTGGTCAGGTTCGCGGCTGTGATCATTGTTACTTTCCTAATTCATGCTATAGCGAATAGTGGATCAATTCATGGGAGCAGGTTTTGCTGGAACTGTGCCAGCGCGGTGACGCAAGATCAACGCAACCGCCGCGCCAATCGCGATGATTGCCATAATAACCTGGTTGATGTTAATCCCGGCGACTGGTGAGGGGTCGAGGCGCAGGAATTCGAGCATGAACCTGCCAACCGGATAAACGACAAGATAGATCAGAAAAATATCACCGTTTTGTAAACGACCGGCGAATTTCCTGCCCACCCAGAGCAGCAACGTCATATTTAACAGATTGTAAATCGCTTCGTAGGCAAACAGCGGGTGATAGAATTCGACCGCGCTGAATTCGGGCAAACGATGAAGCGGTTCGATGAAGATTGCCCACGGCAGGTCGGTTGGCGCGCCATACACTTCCTGGTTGACAAAATTACCAAAACGCCCAATCGCCTGCGCCAAAGCCAGCCCAGGCGCAATAATATCCACCCAAGCCGCAAAACTTAGCCCCTTTTTTCGGCAGTAAATGTACAAAGCCAGCGCTCCGCCCATCACCGCGCCGGGAATACCAAGTCCGCCCTTCCAAATGGCAATAGCGTCCAACGGATGCGTCAGATAATACCAGGTGGTTATCCCGCGCTCAACCATCGAAGCCGGAGGTGTGAAGATATGCCACAAGCGGGCGCCGATCACCCCGGCGATTAACAGCCACGGCAGCATATCCCACACCCACTCGGTGGACATGCCGCGCCGTTTGACCTCACGGCTGGCAACAACCGCTGCCATCAGCGCACCAAACATGATGATAATGCCGTACAAATGAATGGTTATCGGACCGATAGTAAAGCTATTGACCATCTAAGGTACCTCTTAAAAGATTTATAATTTGCCCTGGTTTTCCATCAGGCTTTGCTGGCGCACCAGCCAAAACCGCTGGATGGCGGTAAAGTTTGCCAGCACCGCCAGCACCCATAAGGCAATCACTGGCTGGCTGATAAGCAGGCAGGGAATCAATACCAGAAAGCGTTCAACCCGGGTTAGAATGCCGCTTTTCACCTGGTAACCGGCAGATTCAGCCCGCGCTTTGACGTAGGATACCATCAACGACCCGCCCGCCGCAGCGTAGCCGAGCATAACCGGCAGCCAATCGCCCTGGTGAAGATAGTAATAAATCAACCCGCCCAGCAAAAACAATTCAGCGTAACGGTCAAAAACCGAATCAACCACCCCGCCGAAACGAGAGGCCGTGCCTCTCAGCCGCGCCATGGTACCATCAAGTGCATCCAGCGGCGCCATCACCAGCACTACCACCCCACCCCACAGGAAATTACCCTGCGCCAGCAGGAGTGCTGCGCCAATGCTGCCCAATAAACCAATCGCGGTTACCATGTTGGGGGTCAAACCCGATCGATTGAGAAAAGCGCCAATCGCCTCGAGCACCCCTCTGAAGCGTAAACGCATCCAATCTGTCAGGGTCTCTGGATTATTTTTTTGACGAAATTGAATCACATTTCACCCAAATATTGGCAATGGTTGTCGAGTAATCCAAAATTTGCGGATTGAAATGTATCCTATCTTACCTCAAGCAAACTGTCAAGAAATCCTGCGGCAGGGTTATTCTTGCTCATCTTCGTTCGTGTCGTCCGGGTCAATCAACACTTCGCGATCTTTGCCCCCGCCTTGCGATGGACCCACAATCCCCATTTCCTCCAGTTCATCCAGCAGGCGCGCCGCGCGCGGAAAACCAATCCTCAAGCGCCGCTGCAACAGACTCGCGCTGGCGCGGCGGGTTTTCCGCACCAGGTCTATGGCTTGCTCAAGCAGATCATCACCTTCGCCGTCTTCTTGTTCGACCAACTCTTCCCAGGGTACTGGCTCTTCCTGCTCGTCATCCTGTGAACGCTGCCAGAAGCCAATCACCCGGTTGACTTCCTGATCCTTCAAAAGCACCCCCTGCGCCCGCTGTGGGGCGCCCGCCTCCGGATTGAGAAAGAGCATATCCCCCCTGCCCAGCAGCGTTTCGGCGCCGGTAGTGTCAAGAATAACCCGCGAGTCAACCGAGGATGCCACGCTGAAGGCAATGCGCGCCGGAAAGTTGGCTTTGATCAAGCCAGTGACCACATCCGTACTGGGTCGTTGGGTGGCAATCACCAGGTGAATCCCCGTCGCGCGCGCCATTTGCGCCAGCCTGACCAGGCTGTGTTCGGTTTGGTCAGGCGCGGACATCATTAAATCCGCCAGTTCATCAATCAACACCACAATGCGCGGCAAAGGCTGGATGCCGCGCTTTTCAAGTTTCCGGTTGTACGCTTGCAGGTCGCGGGCGCCGCTGGATTCAAACAAGCGGTAGCGCTGTTCCATTTCGACCAGCGCCCAGCGCAGCACCGCCAACATGCGCTCGATCTCAGTTTCCACTTTTCCGAGCAGATGCGGCAGTCCGGAAAACCGCACCAACTCGACCATTTTTGGATCCAGCACCGCCAACCGCAGAGTAACCGGCGAATTGTTGACCACCAGGCAGGTAATAATCGCCGCCAGACAAACCGATTTACCTGAGCCGGTTGTGCCTGCAACCAACAGGTGAGGCATGCGCGCCAAATCAGCCACAACCGGCTGCCCAGACACGTCCCGTCCCAGGGCAAGCGCCAGCGGCGAAGCGAGCTGTTGAAACTCGCTCGATTCAAGAATCGAGCGCAGGCGTACCAGCGTGGTACTGCTGTTGGGAACTTCGATGCCGACATACGAATGTCCTGGCACTGGCGCCTCAATGCGCAGCCGCTCAGCAGCCAACGCCAGCGCCAGGTCGCGCGAGAGCGCCGATATTTGCGCCACGCGCACTTTCTGGCGCGCCAGTTTTCCATCCGCGCCCGGTTTTTCAACAAAACCAGGTTCCACCGCAAACTGGGTCACTGTAGGTCCGCGCCGGTAGCCAATCACCCGCGAAGGGATACCGAATTCTGCAAGTGATTTTTCGATTTGCCGCGCAATTGCCAGAATACGCTCCTCGTCCAACCCGTTGGTTTCTTCATGCGCCAGCAAGGTTAGCGGAGGAAGATTTGGCTCGCGAGGGTATGCCACCACCGCCAGCGGGATGCCGCTTTGCCCGTCGCCGCTCTGATTCGCGCCGGATTTTCCAGCCGGCAAGACAGCGTTTGCGCGCTTGTTGCCTTCCTCGCTGCGATCTTCCTCACCGGGCTTGGCAGCCAGCCAGTCGCCGATCTTTTTCCCCGCCCAGCGGTCGAATCCGCTGGCTGAAACTGCGCCCCACAGGATGACCATAACCAGCCCAACCCACGCCCATGGCAGGGGAAGAATCAGGGTGATCAGATATGCCAGCCCCCAGCCAACGATTCCGCCGTCATTACCCGCGCCGATCTGGTCGAGCGAAACGCCGCCAATCAACGCCAGGAGAGCCAACAATGCGAAAAACAATCCTTCAAATGCCAACACCCGCCCCAAAGGGATGCGATGGGGAGCATCCAACCGGCGGCGCATCAGGTAAACCCCAACAAAGACTGCCACCGCCCCCAGCGGATAACTGCCCATCCCCAGCCAGCGTTTCAAAAAATCTCCCCATGGGGAGATGAACGAACCGGATGTCCATCCAATCAACGCCAGCAGCGTCAAGAGCCCCAGCGCAATCAGCAGCACGCCCAGAATATCCCAACCGAAACGCTCCAGCCGGACAAGCGCACGCCCCACGCCCTCCAGCAAGGACGCTGTCTTGGTTTTTTCTTCCACCGGTAATTCCGATTTTCGGTGCTTGCCAGTTTTTTTACTGGCGGAAGTTGAGTTCATTCTACCTGCACTAAACCCAATCCCAGCCGGCGGCGGTCAGTTTCAATGTGCAAAATTCGCACGTTGACCTCCTGCCCAATCTGTAAATATTGATTCAGGTTTTTACAGCCCGAAGGCAATTGCATGGATGAAATGTGGATCAACCCTTCCACGCCTTCATCCAGGCGGGCAAACGCTCCAAAGCGGGTCAACGAGGTTATCCAGCCGCGCACAATATCGCCGGATTTATAACGCACTGCCAATGTTTCCCATGGGTTGGGCAGTAAACGCTTCAGGCTTAATGCGATTCGGGATGTTTCCTCATTGACTTGCAACACCAAAACTTTGATTTCCTGATCAATGTACAAGAAATCCGCGGGGTTCTGTACCCGTCCCCAAGATAATTCAGAAACATGGATCAGCCCTTCCACGCCGCCAAGGTCAACGAACACACCAAATTCGGTGATATTCGTCACCCTGCCTGAAACCACTGCGCCTTCGCGAAGCGAAGCAAACAAGGTCTTGCGTTGTCCTTCTCCGGCTAAAGCCGCTCGTTCCGAAAGGACAACCCGCTCGCATTTGGGTTCACATTCAATCACTTTAAGACGGATGGCTCGTTCCACATAACTCGCCAGAATATCCCGGCGTTCCTCTTCTTCAGAGTCGGTCGGCATTTCCACCAGGTGCGAGACTGGCACAAAACCCTGAATGCCTTTTCCCTGCACCAACAAACCCCCGCGGTTGAAACCATGCACTTTCAGATGAATGATTTCATCCCGCTCAAAAATGCGCTGGACATACTGCCAATCCACAGGATTAATTAATATTTGAGGATTAACCGGCTGGCTGGTTTCTTTTTTTACGGGTATGTGAAATTCTTCGTCCGAAAGAACAGCTGCCCACCATCCCTCATCCAAGGGTCCTGCCTGCTCTCCCCTCAGATCCGATGTATCTTTCCTGGCAATCATCAACTCACCTCCCCAATTCGGGCACAGATAACTGTTTTATTGTATAACACTTATAGGGTATTTTGCAATTCGCCGGAATGTCCATTTTGCGATTCCATCTCAAGGATGGCGTTTGCGACGGCTTCAATCGCGACTCGTTGTTTACGATACAGATCTGCCTCTGACATGGCTAACCTGCGAGCAATCTCCCTGACTTTTTTGCCCTCAAGAAATTTCATTTCCAAAATATTATACAGCACCCATTCACCGGTGAAACGCCGTTCTCCCTCCGGTCGCGTTCTCCCGATTGCTTCCCGTAAAATGGCGCGCAATGCGTTAGAGGGATTGCCTTCGTATTTTGTCATCATTCCTTGAACGATTCGCAATTTCAATAATGGACTTGCGGTTAATTTAGGTCCGCCCCAGTAGTGCGTCAGAGCGTCCTTAACCCACTGAGAAAAGCCCGCCGCAGCCAGGGGGATATCTTCTCTCAAAACGCCGTTCTGATCAAACCGCCCGGCAGCTCGTAATTGCTGGATATAGGCTGCCTTGGTGGTTAATTCGCCCAACGATTGGAAGATATTCTCCTGCAAACGACGGTCTTTCAATGCCAGGGTAACCCGTTCACTGAAGCCATTCAAAACTTGTATTTGCTCATCATCAAGGTTGATCGCTGCGCCGTCACTGATGCCCAACAGCCCGATCAATACCGGAGCACCGTCCGCATCCTGATCTGTCAATGGGATCAAGCGGTCATTCCCCCAATTGAAGATTTCAAAACCATTTATCCCGTTTTCACTCAACACCCGCTCCAGAGCGTCAGGTTCTTCCTCTTCATCGAAAAAGGTTTTTCCCACCTGTACCACCACCTGCAATCCATCCCGGTTGAGCGCAGCAACGTATGCCCCACGGGTCTGTAAACGATCGCATAACGCCCCCAGGATCATTTCCAAAAATTGGTGTAAATCGTTGCGGGTTATTAAACGCTCCTCAAGATTGCGAAGCAGATCAATTTCGTCCTTGTCCCTGCCGTAGAAAAACCAGCGTTCCAGGGTTGGAAAAGTCAATGTAACCAAATATTGCCCAGTTAGAATCGAAACCACCATCACAATGGGCACCAGCGCATCGTAGGGTAATCCGTAAAATTCTCCCGCCCTGCGGATAATAGTTGTCAATCCTAAAGTAATGCTGGCTGTGACTGGTCCGCGCAAGATCCACTTGAACAACCGGCTTTTGACAGATCGGTCAGGCAACGCAACACCAAAGAATGCCACCGAGTACGCCATCAATACCACCAATCCGCCAACCAATAGGTTTGCCACCAAGGAAATGGACCAAAAAATCAGCCAGTGATCGGTAGCAAAGTTGGATGAAAACAATAAAAACGGGAATGACCCCAACACCGGCGCGATCGAGCCAACCAGCAAGTAACCAATCCGCCGTTTTCCGGTACTGGTAGGCGAACGGCGGAAGGCGCGCACAAAGTTGTACCACGCCATGGAAATTGACGTGAAATAAACCACCACAAACAGATCGGTACCGAGAACCGGGGTCAGAAATGGCGCTGGCGTGCCTTCCGTTACCAGGTCGCCAACCAGCAAGCCGAGCGGTAACATCAATAGGAAAAGCAGCGCGATTAAGTACGACAAGCGGATTGCCCAGCGGCGTTTTCCGCGGCTTGGCTTGCCGGTGGTCGCTAACAGCGCATCCGAAAAGTGCAAATATGCGGCTGGAATGATGACGATCCCAATCCATTGCAATCGCAGCCAAAAATCCAACTGGGGTGGATTGGGCGCCACACTGGCAAGCGATTCGGCGGAGTAAATAATCACCAGGCAGAACAATATCATGGCAAATGAGCGCGCTACCCGATCCCTCAAGTTGAAGGTGAGGGAATACAAGAGCAGCGAGAAGGCAGTCACTGCCACCCCTGCCATTAAGATTTGATTGATGGTGATCAACGCGCCAGACACGATGCGCCTACCTCAAGCATCTCTTCTCGCACTTATCTCAACAGGCTGGTAAAAAACAGGGCGATATCCTGGTTGGCATAATATTGGTCGTGATATCCGCTGAACTCAAAACCAAGTTTTAACGCCATGCGAATGGCGGGCGCATTTTTCGAGTGGGTTACCATAACCATCCGCCGTAAACCACGCCGCTGCGCCCAGCTCTGAGAAGCCAGCACCAGCGCGCTGGCAATTCCCTGCCGGCGAAAGCGCTGGCTCACCGCCAAATGCCCAACCCAGGCAGTTCCGGCAGCTGCGCGCTCCTCAACCGCAATATAACCAACGATATCACCTTGCAGAATCGCTGCCAGCAGGATAGTTTGCTGGTTGAACCGCTCGGGCAAACCATCCACCGGATAAGGATAATCCACCTTGACCGTCCGCGGCAGGCGGACCTGACGAAACGCAATCGAAATCTGGCTCTCTTCCACCAGGCGTTCCATCTGCCAAACGTAGTCACTCTTGCCATGGTGCTCAATTTGCGCCAGGCGCGGAAATTCACTCGTGATTGCGGGACGTATTTGAATCTCAGGCATATTCCTCCTCTTATGGGGCGGCGATGCGCACCGGAATGGTGCAAGCCGGAAAGACGTTATTAACATTATCGGTTACCACCAGCCGCAAGAAATAATCCCCTGGCAGTAACGAGGCAGTATTCCATTGCCCGCCGCCTTCGCCACCGCCCAACGGCTGGTCAATAATAATAACATCGCCGGCTGCAATCGTGACCCATAGATCCGAGCCTTGTTGGTTGTATTCGTATTTGTAAAAACCGAGATTGGGCACGCTGATTGTAGCCCTCAACGTAACAGATCCTTGCAGCGTATCTCCAGGTTGTGGCGATGTCCACTCTATTTGTCCTGGAACGCAACCATCCTCATTACTCCTTACGCTCAGGGCGGGTAAACCGCCGTTTTCAGGAACGGCTGTTTCGATCGCAAAAGTGCCCAACGTTGCTGTTGGCGTCAGTAATAATTCCACCGTTGGGGTGGCAAGCGTCTGCGCGTTGGGAAAATCTGGAAAGACGATCGAGGTCAGCACAAATTCTGCCGCCGCTAGCAGCAGTAAAAAAGCAAATACCGAAAGCGAAGCGTTGAATTTACGTTGAGCGCTTTCTTTTTCCAAGCCAAATACAGCCGTACGCAATTCAGACAGAGCGGAGAAAAGCCGCCGCAATGTAAAAAATGCTGCAAATGCCAGCAGCAAATAGATCCACGTCTCATAGGTTTTTAGAAAGCGAAGAACTTCATCCATTCCCGCTGCTGTCCTGCCCCATCCAATAATTTAAAGACTTTCTCAACGTTAAGCAGCCATCTTCTGTAAAAGACCGCGAATCAGGGTGGTTAGTTTTGGCACCAATAACCTGCCGGCTGCCAGCACCTCTTCGTGGGAGGTAACGGTGCTGCCGTCCAGGTTAGCTTTGTTGGAAATTCCTGATAGCCCCAGCACGCGCATTTTACCATGCCGCGCAACGATTGTCTCTGGCACTGTTGACATGCCCACCGCGTCCGCGCCTATGGTGCGCAAAAAACGCAATTCAGCCGGTGACTCAAATGATGGACCAGCAAGCCAGATGTACACACCCTCGCGCAAATTCAACCCGGCTTCCCTGGCTACCTCACGGCAAATTTGCTGCAAAGCGCGGTCATACGGCTGACTCATGTCCGGAAAGCGCTCGCCGTACTGATCCATGTTTGGACCCTGAAGCGGATTCATCCCCGCCATGCCAACCAGATTGATATGGTCGTTAATTAACATCACATCGCCAGGATTAAAATCCGGGTGAATTGCGCCGGCGGCGTTGGTAAGAATTAGAGTATGAACACCGCCGCGCTGCATCACTCGAATTGGAAATGTCACACGCCCAATCGGATATCCTTCGTATAAATGCGCCCGCCCCTGCATGACCATAACCGGTTGATTTTGCAGCCTGCCAATCACCAGTCTGCCAGCATGACCATGAATGGTGGATGCCGGCCAGTGGGGAATATCTCGAAATGGAATTGCAGCCGCATCTTCAACTTGCTCCGCCAGAGCACCTAAACCTGATCCTAAAATGATGCCGATTTTGGGTTGGACGGTAATTTTCGAAGCAATGGCTTGCCAGGCTTCATCAATTTCTGTGTATGTAATCCATTCGGACAAGGTTTAACCTCCAATGAGGACTATTT
Source organism: Bellilinea sp. (assembly GCA_039666315.1). Taxonomy (GTDB): domain Bacteria; phylum Chloroflexota; class Anaerolineae; order Anaerolineales; family Anaerolineaceae; genus Bellilinea. The sequence continues at coordinate 349,070 of JAVSME010000003.1, forward strand.
CGACGTATTTCGCGCTCGAATTTCGTGGGGGGTACTGAACCTTCACCCGGCTAATTATACCTGACTTACTTGACCCGCACCGTTAAGGTACCATAAATTCTACCCCGCGCGAAGCGGCATACTTCCTTTTCCCCTCCATTAAAATTGTAAGCACATTGTAAGAAAAAACAAGTGGAATTATTGGAAAGAATGCGCCATAATTTATGCAATACTGATTTTGGGGAAATTTTCTTTTCTCGCCCTGCCCGATAAGAAACAGGCAATGGGTGGGTATTCCCACGAACGCAGATTGACGTTATGCAATAGATGAAGCCAACTCAACTTTCCCAATTCTTCATCCCAAGTAAAGCACAACAAACTTTGGCATTGCCAGGAATTTTCCTGGCTATTCTTGCCAATCTAATCATGGTATCTGGCACGCTATTCGGTGGCATCACCGAGTATTCCGACTGGGTCAGCCTGGCTGTTGGTTTCGGTTTCCTGCTGTATTTGGGCATATTCTATGTTTACCTCATTCCACTCATGGAACGCCACCCGCAACGTTCTTGGGTATTGGTCACAGTAAACATTTTATTAGGGGTGATCATCAAATTTTACGCTCCGCTGTTACCAGCAGGATTTTCCCTCCTCTGCGTCCTGCTGATGATCACGATTTCCGCTGTGGCGTTGGGGCGCTGGCGCACCTACATCTTCCTCTCCTCCGCCACCTTCGCCCACATCACCGCGATCAGCCTGCAAAGTCAGGGCATTGATCAATCCATTTTTTACAATCTGTTCTTGATGCCGTTGGGGGGCATTGCGATCACCGAGACCATTCTGCGGCTGCAAGAATCCCTGCAAATTGAAATCCGCCGCCAGCAGATCCTCAACAAGGTCTCTCACAGTCTGTCGTCGTCATTGGAGATGCACCAGGTCATTACCATGGTCACAACCGCAATACAAGGCGCGCTGGATGCAGACACGTATTACTTTGGTTTGCTGCAAGGCGACTCGATCCATTTGGAATTATTTTACGATGATGGTGAGTTCTTTCCTTCCACCGACGTACCGCTGGAAGGCACCCTGGCAGGCAGGGTGATCAGTTCGCGCCAGCCTATCTTGATTCAAGATTTACCCGAAGAGCGGAAAAAGTTAAACATCTCTTTCAAACTGGTTGGAAAACCGCGCATCAGCCGTTCCTGGATGGGAGTGCCGCTTGAGGCAGGCGGCAAAAAAATGGGCATCATCGCGGTTGCCTCTTATCAAAAAGCAATGTTCAACCAAAAAGACCTGGATTTGTTGGTGAATATCGGGCAGCAAGCCGCGCTGGCATTGGACAATGCGTATCACCACCTTGAGGTGGAAACGCGTTCCCAGTTGGACAGCCTGACCAATGTCTTGAATCACAATGCCTTTCTAACCCATCTCGAACGGGCTGTTCAAACCGCATTGATAACAAACCAACCGCTCAGCCTGGTCATGCTGGATATTGACCATTTCAAGGCTTACAATGACACGTATGGTCACCTGACCGGAGACAGGGTGCTTGTCGAACTTACCCAGACGATTCGCCGCAATATCAAGAAAAGCGACCTGGTCGGGCGCTGGGGAGGTGAGGAATTCGTGATCGCCTTGCCCGGCAGCGACCTCGACCAGGCATACCGCGTTGCCGCACGTATTCGCGACAGCATCCAAAAATTGACCATTCTCGATCGCGAGAACGTCCCCGTCCCGCTTCCTACCGTGAGTCAGGGCATTGCGGCATTCCCGGCAGACACTAATGATTATGAAAACTTAATTGACCTGGCAGACCAGCGCATGTACGTCGCTAAGGAACGCGGTCGCAATCAGATCCTTGCGCATCGCGTCGTTGATAATTCGCCGTTTTCGGACAACTAATGGTTAACTGCTTCACCGAATACCGAGATCGTGTGTTCAACATCCTCGTCGTTAATCCAGTAATGGAGCGCCAGCCGGAAGGTCAGCGTGTTGGTTGCATGAATCCAAATCCCGCGTTGGTAAAGGTGCTGCTCGAATTCTTCGGTGCTGCCGGGGTAATCCTGGCGGAGCGAGATGTACACCAGATTGGTTTGCGGCATCCCAAAGGTCAAGCTCACCCCTGGGATGGCGGATAATCCCTGCGCCAATCGTTTGGCGCGGGCGTGATCCTCGCCCAGCCGGGCAGTCATCTGCTCCAGCGCGACGATGCCGGCAGCAGCCAGCACGCCCGCCTGTCGCATTCCGCCTCCCAGCATCTTGCGCGTCCGCCGCGCTTGCTGGATAAATTCCGAGCTGCCGCATAATACCGAGCCTACCGGGGCGCATAATCCTTTGCTCAGGCAAAAAGTGACCGAATCAACCAGCGTGGTCAGGTCGCTGACTGCAACGCCTAACGCGGCGGCGGCATTGAAAATCCGCGCTCCATCCAGGTGTACTTTCAAGCCGCGAGAATGCGCCAATTCAGCCGCCCGGCGGGTATAATCCACGCCCTGCACCGTCCCGCCGCAGCGATTGTGTGAATTTTCCAGAATCAGCAAGCGGGTGATTGGGCTGTGATAATCCTCTCCGCGAATCGCATTTTCAATCGCTTCGATTTCGATACTCCCATCCGGCTGATTAGGCAGCGTGTGCGCGAAGATACCACCCAGCGCAGAAATACCGCCCGTTTCAAACAAGAAGGTGTGTCCCAGGTGACCCATTATCGCTTCTTCACCGCGCTGGCAATGAGTAAGCGCAGCGATAAGGTTGCCCATCGTCCCAGACGCCACAAACAAGCCTGCCTGCTTGCCCGTCCGCTCGGCTGCCATTTGTTCCAAACGGTTGACGGTTGGATCTTCACCATAGACGTCGTCGCCGACCACCGCGCGCGCCATGGCTTCCCGCATAGCCGGAGTTGGTTGAGTTATCGTGTCTGACCGCAGATCAATGATTTTGTGCAATGGAATTATCCTCGATATAAAGATTAGCCCCTGCGCAGCTGTTCCAGCGCAGCCTCCAGATCAGCCGGTAATGGCGACTCGAATGTGCGCTGCTTTTTTTCCCCTGGCAGTTGAATCATCAGACGAGAAGCGTGCAAGAAATGACGCTCCAGCGGCAGGCTGAGTTTTCGCCTGCCATACACGGTGTCTCCGGTTATTGGGCAACCCAGAAACGCCATATGCAGCCGGATCTGGTGAGTCCGTCCGGTTAAGGGGCGAGTTTCCAGCAGCGTGTGCTGGGGAAAGGACTCGCGGGTGAAATATTCGGTCACGGCTTCCCGTCCTCGCCCGGACGCGACCACCGCCATTTGTTTACGGTGAGCCGGGTCACGCGCAATGGCAGCCTCAATTCGCCCTTCCGGGGTCGGAGGTTTACCATCCACCAACGCCAGGTAGGTTTTGGTCACCTGCCGCAGCCTGAATTGAGCCTGCAAAAAGTTGTGCGCGCGCTCATTCTTGGCAATCAGGATCAAGCCCGAAGTATCCTTGTCCAGACGGTGGACGATTCCGGGTCGTTGCTCACCGCCAATACCTTCCAGGTCTGGCATGTGGGCTAGGGCGGCATTTACCAGCGTGCCACTGGTATGACCGGCAGCAGGATGAACCACCATCCCGGCTGGTTTATCCACCACCAGCACATCGCTATTTTCGAAGACAACGAGCAGCGGGATTGGCTGCGGAATCAGGTCCACCGGTTGCGGCGGTGGAAATTTCACCTCAACGACGGCGCCGGAATCGACCGGGCAACCCGATTTGGTCACCACCCGGTCATTCAGGCGGACAAAACCATCCGCAATCAAGCCTTGCAGCCGCGAACGCGAATACTCTGGAAAACGCAGCGCCAGCAGTTTATCCAACCGCTCGGTGTTCTCTCCTTTGTGGGCAAAGGTTACGATCTGTTCACTCATTGGCTTGACGGAAATTGACCCGGTCAACCGGCTCATGGATTTCGTTTGCATCCGCTGCCTGACGGGCTTGTTTTTCGCGCCGCTCCTGCAGCCAAACGCCGACAATCAACACAACCACTCCAATCGTAATACTTGAATCGGCAACATTGAATACCGGAAAATTACCCACCGAGAAAAAATCAGTCACGTGACCGATTGTCAGGCGGTCGATCAGGTTGCCCACGGCTCCACCCAATTGCAAGCCCATGGCTGCCCGCAGCGCCCAATCTTCCGCTGGAATGCGCGGGTAATAATAAATAATCGCCAGGGCAATAATGATTGCCAGCAACGCAAACCATTCACCGAACCCCTGAAATAATCCAAACACAGCGCCGCGGTTATACCAATGCACAATGCGCGCATAAGGCGCGAGCCATTCCAACGGCATCCACATTTCGCCAATTGCCAGGTTCTGACGGATAATTGATTTTGTAATCTGATCTAAACCAATAACAATCCCTGAAACCAGAGCAAGGATGGAGTAATCACGAACAAACTTCTTCAAAACCAGACCTCCCAAAATCTACTTTCTCCAATTTTACCCTATTTCACGGCTTGCGATCGCTTGACACCCCGCCCCGCACTCAGTATACTGCCAGAAATTTGATGTTGATTCGCGCCTTTATTGCCATCGAACTGTCCGCTATGATCCACTCTGAATTGGGTCAATTGGTCGGGCTGCTGCGTAAATCCGGACTGAACGGTATCCGCTGGGTCAACCCGTCCAACATCCATCTGACGCTTCGCTTCTTGGGAGATACCCTCCCGGAATCCCTGCAACAGGTCAGCGTGGCTTTGAGCGCTGCCACCCGTCGCATAGCCCCGTTTGAAATCCAGGTGCGTGGCGTAGGCGCATTTCCAAACTTTAACCGCCCGCGGGTGGTTTGGGCAGGCGTGCAAGCGCCGCCCGAATTAATAAACCTCCAGCAATCCATCGAGACGATGGCGCGCAAAACCGGTTTTCCCGCCGAGGAACGCCCGTTTTCCCCTCACCTGACCCTGGGCAGGGTGCAACGCGCAATTTCACCCGCCGACCTGGCGCGTCTCTCGCAGGGATTGGCATCGCTATCCGTCGGGCTGCTGGGGAACATGCTCGTCAGCCGGTACGTTCTTTTTCAAAGCGATCTCAAGCCCAGCGGAGCAGTCTATACCCGGCTGGCATGCTTTGATTTAACCGGATAAAATAGAAAAAATCTTTTAGCGAGGTGAATTCTGAAAGCAATTGATATTGCGCGCGGCATTGTCAACATTCTGGAGAATAAAAAGGGGGAGAGTATCGTCCTGATTGATATTCAGGATATTGCTGCCTTCACGGATTACTTCATCATCTGCTCGGGAAGCAGCGAACGAATGATTGACAGCCTTGCCGACGCAGTTCTTGAGGACACCAAAAAAGAATACCAATTAACCGGAAAAAGAGAAGGATACGCCCAGGGCGGCTGGGTGCTGGTTGATTTTGGCGACGTGATCGTGCACCTGTTCTCGGAAGAACAGCGCAATTATTACCGCCTGGAAGAACTTTGGAACCAGGGCAAAGTACTGGTACGATTACAATAAACGATTTTTCACTCCGCGCCAGCGATCAATGCCGGTCAACGACCCGGATTTTTTACGCTGTTTTGCTCTTGAGAACCAGGGCATATTTTTCCATCAGGACTGCCAGGCAAAGGGTTACAGCCGCCACCAAAAGAGCAATAATACCATCCACGAAACCGAAGTTGGGCAAGATCCTGGCGCGCAGTAACACAACCGCGCTTTCACCCGCCAGAATGGATAGAATCGGCGCAATCTTATTGATCCGCGGCGCGTACAACGCTGCCAGCGTCGCCGGTGCCAGCGCAGCCAGCCCGGCAAACGTCGTTTGGGTCAGCAAGGTGAAGATTTCAATTCTCGGGTTTAATCCGCTTAATAAAAATAAAGCCACCAGCGCGCACAGCCCGAATGACAATAACCGCCCGGTGCGCACCGGATCATTACGCAAACCCAGGTCGTAGGTGAACATGGTCGCCAGCGCCAGCAATTGCGAATCGGCGGTTGACATCAATGCTGCCATGGCGCCAATCATCACCAATAAATGCACCCACTCCGGCGCGTAGGTAGCGACCATCAGCGGCAAAATCATGTCCGGATTGCTGACGGTCAGCGGCGTGCCACGTGCCCAGACCCCAATGGACACTGGCGCAAGAAAGAGGAAACTGACCAGCAATGGATACAACCAGGTCGTTGTTTTGAAGGCGGCAAGCGTGCTGGCTGTATAGAAACGGGTAAACATTTGCGGAAAAAGCGGGTTGACAAACGACCACAGGAACAGGAAGGAAATCCAGGTAGTCAGAGAGAAAACAGCGTTCGGACCCGGACGGTTGAAATGGGTCTCGGCAGCAGCGAAGGCATTTTCGCCCGCGGCTTGCCAGCCGCCCAGACCAATACTCACAAACACCACCGCGGCGATCATCGCGCCAATCATGATCACCCCCTGCAACACATCCGTCCAGGCAGAGGCGCGCATCCCTCCAAAAACCACTGTCAAGCCAATGACCAAAATGGTCAACGCTCCGCCAACCCGGAGCAGGTCCATGCCGAACAACGAGGAGAGCAAGATGCCCGCCCCTACAGCCTGGGTTAATAGATATGGCACGGTAAAGACAACCATGACAATAAAAACCAGCCAGCGCAACAACCGGCTGTTAAACTCACCCCCAATCAATTCCGGCGCCGTCAGATAGCCTTTTTGCTTGCCCAGTTTCCACACCGGGCGACCAATGATAAAAAAAGCCACCGGCACCAAAGCAGTACCCAACGCCATAATGCCATATTGACCAAAACCGGAAGTCCAAGCCGCCCCGGCAAAACCGAGAAAAAAGAATGCCGAAAAATTGGTCGCGGTGAGCGTAAAAAACAGCACCAATGGTCCAATGGACCGGTTTGCCAGAAAAAACCCCTCCGGGGTCGTACTGATCTTGCGGCGGGCTAAGACCGAGAGGATAATAAGAAAAGCAACATACAACAAAAGAAGGATAAGCGGGATCAATCATCCCTCCAGGTCACCCGGCTGAGCATAAAGTAAATCAGGCTGGTCGCTAACACCAGCCCCATATTGAACCATACCCAATCCGGCATGCCGACGATCAATCGCGGGGTCTTGCCCCAGTTATAAAAATCAATACTCAGCAGGATGATCAGCAGCCAGCCAGCCAGCCACAACCCAATCCTCTGTTTGGGAGTCAGGTTTTTCATCAGTAGCGTATTTTACATCAAAACATCCGCTACCAAGGCAAGAAAAATGAACGCAAGATACATGCTGGAATAACGATACATTTGCCAGGCGACCTTGTTACCCGGTGTACGAACCACCTTCCAGGCAGTGTACAGCAGCCACAAGCCAAGCACTACCGCCGAGACCAGGAACAGGCTTCCGGCAACCTTGAATACCGGCATCAGCAAGGTCAGTGCAACCAATTGCGCCGTGTAAATGAAGATCTGGTTGCGCGTCTCTTTTTCCCCCCTCACTACCGGCAGCATCGGCACTCCAGCCCGGGCATAATCCTTGGCGCGTACCAATGCCAGCGCCCAAAAATGCGGCGGCGTCCAGATGAAAACCAATGCGAACAGGAATAGCGATGGGAAGTTGAGGCTGCCCGTGGCGGCTGCCCAGCCAACCAGCGGCGGAATCGCCCCTGCGCCGCCCCCAATAACAATATTTTGTGCCGTCATGTACTTAAGCCAGATGCTGTAAATGAGGATGTAATACACCATTCCAGCCAACGAGAGCAACGCAGCCAGCAGGTTGACAAAACCAGCCAGGATGAAGAATGCCGCCAGGCAGGCGCCAAGCCCGTAAGCCAACGCTTCCGCCGGAGAGAGGATTCCCGCCGGTAACGGCCGGTTTGCGGTGCGCTGCATTGCGCCGTCAATGCGGCGGTCAATGTATTGATTGAGCGCGCTCGAGCCGCCAGCCGCCAGCGCTCCGCCCAACAAAGTCCACAGAGTTAATTCCATCGCCGGAATTTGCCTGCCGCCCACAACCATCCCTGCATAGGTTGTAACCAACAACAAGGCAACGATGATAGGCTTGTTGAGTTTTAGGAATGCCCCCAGCCGGATGATCCCCATCGGTCGCTGAACCGCCAGCGCCGCTCGCTCACTGGCGGTGGTCAAGCGAGACAATCCAGCCGCGAAGACCAAAAGCACCAGCATCGCCCAAATGCCCGCGTTGATGGCAGCGTGCAGTCCAACCAACTCAAGCGGAAAATTACGAACGGTTTTTAATGCACCAACCAGCGCCTGCCCAGCAAACAACACCCCCACGCCGGTAGCGGCGGATAGCAGAACGGGACGATCATATACCAATTTCCAGGCGCGACTGAAAAGCACAACGATCAGCCCGCCGCTGAACGCAGTCAGCAGGCGATGGCTAAGCCCCAGCCAGCCCAGCCCGCTCGCTGGCAATCCGCCATCACACAACGGAAACCCAACGCAAGCCGAACCCGCTCCCAGCCGGCTAACCACCATGCCGGACACCATCAGCACAAAGACGCTGACCATCGCGGTAATCGCCAGACGAGCAAATGATCCGTTGAAATCGAATTGAGAACAACAGCCGGCAGCCTGGTAGTACGATACCGTAACCGCGCCAGTCACCAGCCCCAGAATCAACAGCGCTGCAATGAGGTGCAAGACCGGCAAAATAACCGGCTGAGGGACGAACACCAGCCCTGCGCCAAAACCGACCTGCGCCAGATGCAACCCTGAAGCGGCGATCAGCATCCGCCGCAACCCCCGGCTGGCGCGCGCCAAAAGCGCCCAGACAGTAGCCGCTACGGTAAGCAGCCCGCCCAGAGCGGAGATAACCCTGTGCGCCATTTCCAGCCGCGCGGCAGTATCGTCCGGGATGGCTAAGCGGCCATAACAGGTTGGGAAGTCCGGGCATGCCAAACCACCCGGATTGAAACGCAGCAAGTAACCCGCCATTAAGGAAAAGAATACAATGATTGCCGCTATCAACAGCAGATGATGCAGTGAAAATTTTTTACCCGCCATAATTTTTCTCCATAGATCGACTGCTTTCAGCCTGGGCAGTTTCAAAATCATTGTCCGGATCGCGCTTGGGGAATACATGGCGGCGCACAAAGACGGGGTAACCAAAACCAAGAATCGCTGCAAAAGTGAACCACTGCAAGGCATACCCCATGTGCGGACCTTCGGTAATCTCAATTTCAGGCAGCGAGCGGTAGGGAAGACCGTCGTGCGCGGCATCGGGCGATTGCTGCACCCAAACCGGAAGCAGGGTCAAGCCAGATTCAGCCGCGATTCGATCGAGATTTACCACGCTCCAGACTTCCAGCCTCTCCTGTCCCGGAGCGAGGGTCGGATCGGGCACGCCACCAAAATCCGGTTTTTCCTGTGATCTGCGGATGACCCCTCGCACCAACACGATGCCCGTCTCTTGAAAGCGGCTGGGGGCAGACAGGCTGCCATGCTCATAAGGGATCCAGCCGCGATCAACGTAAACCATCCACGCGCTGCCAGAAATTTTCAATGGCGTCAGGACGCGGTAGCCCAATTGTCCTTCCCAGACATGGTTGCGCAACAGGATTTCCTTGCCGGGGTCATACGTGCCGCTGACCACAACCGCGCGGTATTCCATGTCATGCAGCTCATCGTGGGGAATTTCCGCGTTTAAGTCCAGCGCCTGCGCCGCCAGCTGGGTGCTGACCCGCGCATTGAATTCCTGCCGCCAGGCTAAGCGCTCCAACTGCCAGATACCCAACCGGATCAAGACCCCTACCCCGGCAAAAACCAAAAGAGTGGTCAGCATCCAGCGCGGCTTGAGAAAAATTTTCCACATAGCCTGTCTTCCTTACGCGTTAAAGGCAGCCGGTTCATTTTCCGGCAGCGGCTTGACAACCAGGGTATACAGCCAAAGCAGTATCCAGGTTGGTAAGCCAATCGAAATAACCCCAAACACTCGGTCAGAGGTCTTTGCGCGTGGCAGCACATCAATACTAACGCTGCGGGATTGCTGAAATGAGCATTCCATTGCGTACAGGCTGGGGCGGTCGAAAGTCAAAATACCGGCAGTGTCTGGTGGAACGAACAGAGGACCCAGCTGGTGGGCTACGTGATCCAGGTTGCGCACGGTCACGGTATCGCCTTCGACAAAACGCATCTCTGGCAGAGCCGGGCCCGCTTCGCCAGCAGAGATGCGCTCCGCCGTGCCAGCCGGAATGATAATTTCGACATTTTGCGGCGGCCGCTCGCCAGAATCCTTAACCAATTGGTATGAAACCTCGCTGACTGCAAAGGCGAACACCATACTGATCAGCAAACTGAGCCACAAGCGCCGGATGGCTGCCCTGACCGCTGGCGACATGTCAGCGTTCCTTCAAAACATAACGGACATCAGCCGCGATGTCCACCGGGGATGTTCCATAAGCAAAGGTCAGGCGTAAATCCCCTGCCGGGTCAATCAAGTATATTCTGGTGGAATGATCCACCAGATAACCCACCGCACTCTGACCGTGTTGAATCTCTCGATACACCCAATATCCTTTCCAAACAGGTTCCAAATCGGCTTCGCTGCCAGAAAGACCGATAAACTGTGGGTCGAACCCGCTCGCGTAAGACTGCGTCCGCTCGGGAGTATCCCGTTGTGGATCTACAGTGATGAAGATAAAATTCACCTTGCTGGCGGCTTCACCCAATTCGATTTTGATCCGCTTCATGTCCGCCAACGTAGCCGGGCAGAAATCCGGGCAGGTGGTATACCCAAAAAAGACCAGGGTTACTTTGCCAATCGACTCGCTCAACCGGTACACAGAACCATCCGCGCGCTTCAGCTCGATTGGCGCAGCCGGCACGGGCGGCTCAATCTGCGAGCCACGAAATGTGTACGGTCTGGCAAACGCCAAAAACCAAATCGCCAAAATACCCGCCAGCGCTGCGCCAATAACCATCAGAACCGATCGCTGCATACCAGAACCCTCAGTCATTAGACAGTACCAATCAGATACAATGCCGGGTAGAAGAAGATCCACACCAGGTCAACGAAGTGCCAGTAGTTGGCGGCTGCCTCAACTGCCCAGTGGCGCTCCGCGCTGTACCGTCCTTTTAGTCCATTGCGGTAAATAATGAACAGAAAAACAACGCCGGTAAACACATGGAAGGCGTGCATCCCTGTCATCATGTAGAACACCGCTCCTTCCGCGCCATCAGCCGGGCCAAACGGAGCCAGCCGCCACTCAAAACCAACCACCCCAACCAGAAAGACGATTCCCAGGATGATTGTGATTAGCGTGCTGGTTAAAAAGCCCTGGCGGTTGCCTTTGGAAATGTAAACTTCTGCCCGGTTCATGAAAAAACTGCTTATCAACAAGACTGAGGTGACCAGTAATCCCAGTTCTTGTTCCAGATGGGGACGCTTATCCCCCAGCAGGTAGAAACGGGTTACCAATAAAGCAGCAAAGACAAATGAGTCGGAAAGAAGAAATAACCATAAGCCCAACCGGTTATTTGCCAGCTTGCGGCGGTAATTCACCACAGTCGATTCATGGGTGGTCATCAATGCCCTCCTTCCGACCGAAATACCCGGCTGATGTGCATAAAGTAAACCAGCACAAGACCGCCTTTTAGCAGTGCCACGATCCACAGGAAAATCGCCGCGACTTCGTTCACACCGAGGAAGAACTCCACCACGGTTAACACCGCCAGGGCAACAAACACCAGCACGCCGCGTTTTAATTCCTCTTTTTTGTTGGTATCCATCTTTCTATCCTCCTCGTCAGTCCCCGCCGTGTTGTGTAGAGATTTCGACATAGCGCGAACCCTTCAATCCATAATCATACGGCTCGCCCACCACCCGGAACGGCTGGGGGTAATTGTGCATTGGCGCCGGCGAAGGCAGGATACTCCACTCCGGCGAGCGCGACTCCCAGACGTTATCCGTGGCAACCTCGCCACGTTTTGCGCTGACGAATAAATTGATCAGGAAGATCAGCACCGAAGCCGCCACCATAAAACCCGCAATGGTGATAATCAGGTGCGCGCTCTCGAATCCGTGCGCCGGGTCATAGTCGGCAATCCGGCGGCGCATGCCCAATAATCCAACCTGCATTTGTCCAAAGGAAGTGATCAAAAAACCAGGCGTAAGCAGGAAAAATTGGATTTTTCCCCACAACTCGCTCATCTTCCTGCCGGTGATTTTGGGATACCAATAATAGATCGCCGCGAAGAGCGGAAAGATGAACCCTCCAAACATTGTGGCGTGAAAATGCCCGACAATATAATACGTGTCATGCAGGTGCAGGTCGGTTGACACCGTACCCGCCGGGGGTCCCGTCAGCCCGCCCAACAAAAACACCACGATCGCGCCAATCAGGAACAACATGGGGGTCGAGAAGCGTATCCTTCCCATCCAGATTGTCGCAACCCAACTGAAGAACTTGATTCCCGTTGGCACCGCGACCAGCAATGTCGAGTACATGAACGGCACGCGCAAATATTCTTCCATGCCGGATGTAAACATGTGGTGCGCCCAGACCAAAAAGCCCACCAACGCAATACCCAACGACGACATAGCCACCCACTTGTAACCAAACAGCGGCTTGCGCGCAAAGACGGGCAGTAATTCACTGATGATTCCCAAGCCAGGCAGAACGAAGATATACACTGCCGGGTGGGAATAGAACCAGAAGAGATGCTGGAACAGGATCGGGTTACCTCCGTTGTCGGCGTTGAAGAAACTCATCCCAAACAAGCGTTCAAAACTGACCATCTGAAATGAGGTGCCGATCAACTGCGTGGCGGTCAGGGCAATGATTGAGGTCGCCAGAGTCGCCCAGGCAAAAATCGGCATACGAAAAAGGTTCATGCCTGGCGCGCGCAGCCGCAGAATGGTCACAATGAGGTTTAGAGCCCCAAGAATGGACGACCAGCCGGCAAAGAAAACCGCAACGAAGAACATCTGCATCCCCATTGGGGCGCGAATGCTCAACGGCGGATATCCCGTCCAACCGGTATCGAAACCACCGGTAAAGACCGCCGAAACCAACACCAAGGAAGCCGGCACCGCCAGCCAGAAGGCAAACGCATTCAGACGCGGGAATGCCATATCTTTTGCGCCAATTAACAGCGGAACCGCATAGTTGGACATGGCGGAGATGCCCATCAAAATCGCCACGATCAGAGTCATTCCGTGCATGCCGATTAGCGTATTGAAAAAGTTCAAAGTCACCCATTGCATGCCGGTTTGCACCAGTTCAAGGCGAAACAGGAGCGCAAAACTGCCGCCTACAACCAGCAAAAACAATGACAAGAAACCATACTGAACGCCGATAACTTTATGATCCACGCTAAAACCAAAGAAACGCTTCGCGCCGGGTTGCTCATGCATTTCCTCCGGCTCTTCTGTTTCCTCGCCTTTCGCCCAGGCAAACCAATCGCGGAAGGCTCCAATAGCAATCATAAAGCCGATGATCCCAAATACCGCGCCCAGCACCCATGCCGGTTCAGCGCGGTAGCCCAAGCCCATCAAGGCGCGGATGCCTGTCACCAGCCCAATTCCGGCTGCCCAGCCAATGACCTGACCGATCAAACCACGCGCCATTCCGTAAGAAAAAATTCCTCTCATAAGTCTATCTCTCCTCAAGGTTTATTGCAGCGATTTGATGTATTCGATCATTTCCAGGATTTGGGTATCCGGGATGGTATCCTGATAGATCTGGGGCATTACCCCCGCCACGAATCCCGCAGGAACCTGCGCGTTCGGGTTGACAATCGAAAGCCGCAGGTAGTCATCATCCACTAAAACCACGCTGCCATCCGTCAATTCTTGCTGTTTGCCGAATAAACCTTTCCAGGTCGGACCCACATTCGGGCTGCCATCCACCGAATGACAGGAAAAACAACCATTATTGCGCGCCCACACTTCTCCACGCGCCACCGGGTCAGCGCCAAGCGCAGCCAACTGATCCTGCGCCCACTGTTCGAAATCGGACTGGCTGACCACAACCACCGGAGATTCCATGTATGCGTGTGAAGTGCCGCACATTTCCGCGCAACGCACCTTGAACTCACCCAGTTCGGTCGGCGTGATCCGCAGTTCACGCACAAAGTTCTCGCCGGGAAGCAAATCCTGCTTTACCCGGAATTCAGGCACCCAGAAAGAGTGAATCACATCCAGCGAGGTCATTTTCAACACCGCCTGCTTGTTGACCGGCATCACCATTTCATTACTGACAATCCCGTAATCGGGATATTCAAATCGCCAGAACCACTGTCCGCCAACCACCTTGATTTCCAGCGCCTGCGGATCCACTCGCCGGGTTTCCGCCAGGGAAACCGAACCCAGGTAGGCAAAATAGATCACAATCCCCAAAGGTATTACCGTCCAGACCACCTCGAGCGGGTTATTGCCTTTGAAATACGCCCCGTCCCCCTCTTCGCCCGGTTTTCGCCGGAACACAACCAGGCTATAACCGAGAAATACGGTGATCAAGGAAAATAAGAAGGCGATCATCAAGAAATGTAGATTAAATAATTCATCAATCGGCTGAGCCTGCTCGCTGGCAGCCATTGGTAGTAAACCAACATTGGTCAGAAAAAGGTATACCAGCGCCGTGAAAACGACTACCAAAACACTAACTATGGCTACATGTCTCATAAGTGAACTCCTTTTTCGAAGGGGATCGCTGGATTCCGATGCGGAAAGGTCGGGAAGGCTTAACCAGTCCTCCACCTGCGCGGGGGTCAATGTGCGGCGATCGTAAACCACTACCGCCCCGCTGGATTGCAGCGACACCAGCATGACCTGCATGGGTTGGTCGCCGATCACAAATTGTTGTAAGAATTCCGAGCGGGAAATATTTTTATCATCGTAATCCAATATGATCAGCTGCGGCGACCACTGTTTCATTTCCTCCAGCACGGCTTCGTTGCTTTCAACCAGGCGAATATCAACAACCAAACCTTTCCACTTGCGCAGGATCATTTTTTGTAAACCCTGTCCGAACAATGGATTGGCTGACGCAATCAATACCCGACGATTTGGAGAGTTTTGTCCCTGATTCATCGTGATTTCCTCGCCCCGGTAATCATCCGACCCGCTATAAATTTACACAAAATCGCTCCGATTTTCTCTAATCGGAGCGAGGTATAAAGGTGAACTTCGGTTTTCTGTTGGGGTGATTCGCCAATCACCCCAATCTCATTCTTTTTTGTGGATCAAACCCAATTGCAATCCCTTGCTGACGGCTTCGGTTCGGTTGGAGGCTTCCAGTTTTTCCAGTATATGGCGGACGTGGGTCTTGACTGTATTTTCAGAGATAAATAGATGCGCGGCAATCTGATTGGTAGTCTGGCCCGTTGCCAAACACTCCAACACCTCCAACTCTCGGTCGCTGAGCGGTGGTTGGCTTTTGACATTCCCCTGTTTCGCCAAAGCACGCATCACCGCTCCGGTCACCTCTGGCGAAAGCGCGCCTTCACCTTGCACCACGTGCAAAATGGCTTTGCGCAGATCCTCCGGGTCAATATTCTTCAGCAGGTAACCATCTGCCCCCAGCCGAATGGCGGAAAGCAGATCGTCTTCGCTTTCCGAAATCGTCAGCATCAGGACACGCACCGGCAGTCTCAGTCGCCGGATTTCATCCACTGTCTGAATGCCGTCCATGTCTGGCATATTGACATCCAGCAGAACAATATCCGGGGTGTGTTTTTGGATGATATCCAACGCTTCCCGACCATCGCTGGCTTCACCAACGACGCTCATCCCGGGCAGATCGTTGATCAAGCCAACCAAACCGCGCCGGAATAAAGCGTGATCATCCACTACTACAAGTCGAATCGGGTACGAATTCATACCAGGGTTTCCTCATTGATCGGCAAGTTAATCCGTACGGTCGTGCCGGACATAGGCTTACTTATTACCTGGAAATCCGCGCCGATTAATTCCGCGCGTTCGCGCATGCCACGTAATCCATGGCGGGAAAACTCCAGCACGTCCTCTGCGCTGAAACCAACGCCATCATCGCTGATTTCCAGCACAAGCGTTCCCTTCCAAATCCGCACTTCTAAACCGACGCTGCTTGCCTTGGAGTGTTTCCGAATATTGCTGAACGCCTCCTGGATGATGCGAAGCAGTTGCGCCTGAACTTCCGGCTCAACCTCCGGCGTTGATGTTGGAAATTTTCGGTTGACTTTTAAACCGCTGTGTTTTTCGAACTCGCGGGTCATCGCTTCCAACCACAGAATCATATTTTCGGCAGGGGTAAGGCGCAAATTGTCAATCACCTGGCGGGTTTCCAGGTAAGCATCGGCAAGCGCCTGGTGGGATTGGTTGATCAGCTGCTCCAGACGGTTCAGATCTCCTTGCGCCAACTGATTCTGCATTTGGGCAGCGGTTAATTTTAAATAGGCTAAGGTTTGCGCCAGGCTGTCGTGAATTTCCCGCGCCAGGCGGATCCGCTCCTGAAGGATTACCCGGTATTCACGTTCCTGCTGGCTGCGTTCGCTTTCCACCAACAAAGCGCATTGGGCTGCGACCAGTTCGATAATGATCGGGTTGGGAGATATTAACTCGGGCTCGTGTTCGCCATACAGGGTAATGATCCCAATCTGTATCCCACCCGGCAGGCAGCACGGTGCAAGTAAAATCGAATGACTGTCATCCACTTTTTCCAGCATCATTGGGCAGCGAGTCGAATTGCGCATCTCGCCCATCGCCCGGTTGATGATCACATCCGCCTGCCCGGAATTCAACCAGGCATCCGAACCGGTAATCAATCGCAAGCCCTCAAAATGCGGTGGAGAAGCGCGAAAATCAATCCGGGCAGCAGGAAAGCGCAGCGCCGCGCACAACCGCTCAAGGATTGACAGGATCATCGCAGCGAGCGAGCTTTCCGCCGGCGTCACTGCATGTACCTGACGCAAAGCTGCCAATTCCTGCCCGCGCAGGCGGATCAACTCCAGCGCGCCCAACATTTCGCGCAGCAAGGCAGCAATTATGGCGTGCATCTCCGCCTGGATCGGATTTTCCGCGGCAACATACAGGTTAAGCATCGCCAGAGGCTGGCTATTTCGCGCCAGCGGAAGGCAGAAAATCCGTACGCTGTCTGTGAACGGCGCTTCCAGCAATGGACAGGATTCGCCAACCGTGGTTTCGAGCTTTTGGCAAACCCGGCAACGGTTACGCACTTCCGGCTTGCCAAGATGTTCAGCCCAGGCGCGCAAAACCGGGGCAGGGTACACGCCATGTGTGATCGCGTTGAGTGGTTGTCCCCACTCGTCAAACGGCATGAACGATGCGCCCAATGCGCCGGTCATCTCCGTGAAGACCTGCAAGGATTTTTCAATCAGCTCCTTTTCGCTGCGCACATCCATCCACAGCAGGTTCAGGCGCATTGCACCATTCAATCGTCGCTCAATTTCTTCTCTCTTCCGGGCGGATTCCTGCAAGTTTTTTTCCATCTCGCGTTGCTGACTTCGCTTTTGCCACCAATCGGCAGTAATGATTGAAACGATACCTGCCAGCAACACCGCCAGGATCCAGAAAATCAATTCATGAGGTTGATTGCGAAGAAAAACCTCCATGCCAAGCACAATGAGGAACCCGGCTAATAGTGGAATATACGCAAAGGGTTTTTCCAGATTGTGCAGCTTCTTCATTAATGATGATTCTACACTGAATCGATAGGCTTAAGCAAATATCTTGATTGGGTTGAATCGCCTACCAGTATAAAAACACAAAACAAATTTAGCGGATATTCCCGCCATATCGAAAATAAAAAGGGTGAAAAGCACACTTCACCCTTTTTCTGGTTCAAATTGACCCGATTTTACTCAAATGTCTTGATATAAGTAACCACCTGCCAGATTTGCTCGTCGGTAAGAATTCCTTTTTGGGCAGGCATGGACGAGTTGAAGGGAGCCATTGCGCCACCTTCTGCAATCCGCCAGAACAGGTAATCATCACCCGCAACGCCAACCACATCTCTAATGTGAGAGGGTTTTGGATCCAACCCCGCCGCTGCAGGACCATCGCCCGCGCCAGCCGGACCATGGCAGGATGCGCAGCGCTCCTCATAGATGGTTTTCCCAGCCACTGCCGCGCCTTCATCGAGAGGATTCGTTTTTCCGGCGTATTCCGCGGGAACTTCAGGTTGCTCAGCCGCTGGTTCACCACCATTAGCGCAAGCCGCAAGCACCAGGGCAGTGAGAACTACAACGACCACCAGCATAAGATTAATTTTTTTCATTGCTCCTCCATTTACTTAATGAACTCCTTAACAAAGTTTATTATAATACGCAAAATATAAAAAATACAATCGTTATTTTTACCAGGCGAGTCAACAGATCGCCACCGATTAAGAACTTATACACGCCGGTAAAGTACGATTGTCACTTATTTTCACCGCGAATAACCATTAAAATACCATACAATGTGAATAATTATAGTAGAAAATAAGACAGGAGAGGAATCATGTTTCGTATTAGTCGCAGGCTGGATTACGGTCTCCAGTTGATGATTGCCCTGGCAGGCAACACCAGCGGGCGCCCAATCCCAAGCGCCCATCTTTCAGAACAGCTTAGCATTCCCTTACCCTTTTTGCATCAGATTGCGCACACCTTGATGCAATCCGGGTTAATCAAAGCCACTCCAGGACCCCGCGGCGGGCTGCGTCTCAATCATTCGCCCCAAACTATCACTGTCCTCAAGATCGCCGAAGTTCTGGAAGGACCCATCTGCCTCACTCCCTGCCTGGATTGCAGCGACGACTGCCCGCGTCAGGAAATTTGTTCCTCGCGTTTTATGTGGGAAGAATTGCAGAACAACATCATCAACCATCTCTCCAGCACCACCCTGGAAAAACTTTCCGCATTCTCAGAACTGCTGACCCCAGCCAGAGATCAAGAAGTGGATATCAAGCAGGAAACACAAATCGAAAATCCTCTAACCTGACAAACAACCTGCCTAAACTTCGTACCTGTGCGTGAAAACAACCGGGATGATCGCGCGATCATCCCGGTTGTTTATTCTTCTCAAATCACAATGCCGCCAGCACTTCTTTGGAATGCCCTTCCGGCTTGACATCCGGGAAGACTCGTAAAATTTTACCTTCCGCCGAGATCAAGAAAGTGGTGCGCAGCACACCGTCGTATTCGCGCCCCATGAACTTCTTGCGCCCCCAGGCGCCATACAACTCGCACACCTTGTGCTCCTCGTCCGCCAGCAAAGTAAAAGGCAGGTTATACTTCTCCTTAAATTTGGCATGTGATTTTGGCGAATCCGGGCTGACCCCCAGGATCACCACGCCCGCGTCGACATAGACCGAATAATCATCCCGAAAACTACACGCTTCCTTCGTGCAACCCGGCGTGTCATCCTTTGGATAAAAATACAGCACCACCGGTTTGCCTGCAAAATCGCTCAGGCGGCGCGCGATTCCAGTTTCATCCAGCAGGACGAAATCCGGAGCAACGGTGTTTTCAGAAATTGGCATAATTATCCTCCTTCGTTGGTCAATCTGCTGATTGGATGGATCCAATTACCCATCCGCGAAATTTCATATCCGGGCATTTGCGCCACCGCCCGGCGAAACGCCTCATCTCCGCATAATTCCAAAACCGGCTGAAGCAGTTCCCCCCTGGCGAATTCTGCCGGCAGAATCAAGTCGTATTCTTCGTTGAACAACGGGATAAAATCCAGGTTCAACGCGACCGCCGCAGCCGTGATCCCCAAGCCGCAATCGGCTCTGCCGGAAGCCACTGCCGCCGCCACAGCCAGGTGAGTATATTCCTCCTGTTCGTACCCGCGAATCTGTTGTGCCGCAATGCCCAACAATCCGAGATGATAATCGAGCAATACCCGTGTGCCTGCCCCGCGCTGGCGGTTGACGTACAAAACATCCGGGCGGGTCAGATCGGTTAAATCCTGAATCTGCTTTGGGTTACCCCTGGCGACCACAAGCCCTTGCACCCGGTTGACCCAACCCAGCAGGCATACTTCCCGCCCGGCGAGGTACTGGCGCACCGCCGCCTGATTGTAAATTCCGCTTTGCGGGTCGAGCAGGTGGCAGCCCGCCAAATGAGCCTCTGCGCGGCGCAGCGCAACCAACCCGCCCTGGCTGCCCACATTGGCGGATACCAACCTGCGTGTACGGCTGGCAAGGAACTGCGCCAGCAAGTCCAGGCTAAGGTCGTGCGAGCCTATCGCGAAGATGGTCTGTTCCAGATCTGCAAGCGGGCGATACAGGCGAACCCGCACACGACTGCCGGCATCCACCCCCTGAACGCCGCGCGGCAATACAACCAGCCCATCCGCGCGCGCCAGCGAGGTGATGACGCCTGCCCCGCGAGAAAGTGGCGCCGCCAGCAAGTTTTCGCCCACCCTGCCCGCTACTACGCGCACATAATCATCATCTCCTGCGGGTGAGGTCAATTTTCGGGTTATGGTGGCTTCGATCTCCACCGCGCGGCGGGGCGGCTTTCCCAACCAGCGGGAGATGAGCGGCTCGACAAAAATTTCACCGGTCAAAGCAGCCGACACTGGGTAACCCGGCATGCCGACAATTGGGCAGCCGCTGCTGTCGTTGCGCCGGATCAATCCCAGGATTACCGGATGACCAGGGCGCACCGCTACACCGTGAACCAGCAATTCGCCGAGCGCTTCTATCACCGCAGCCGAAAAATCCTCCGAGCCAGCCGAAGAACCGGCGTTCAACAAGACCAGATCGCTGGTTTCGGCTGCCGCTTCCACCCGAGCCCGAATCAAATGGAGATCGTCGGGGATAATCGGGTAACGCGTAGGCTCGCCGCCCCATTCCAGGATTTGCGCCGCGATCATCAGCGAATTAAATTCGATGATCTCGCCGGGCTTAACCGGAGCACCAACAGCCACCAGTTCGCTGCCGGTTGGCACAACCGCCACTCGCGGCTTTCGGCTAACGGCAACGCGGTCGTGTCCCGATGCAGCCAGCACCCCAAGATCAACCGGGCGCAACGCATGACCCGATGGCAGCACCAACTGGGTGGCAACGATGTCCTCACCCATCGGGCGCACATGCGACCAGGGCGGCAACGCCGACCTGAGGCGTATCGCAGCCGGTTTGCGAATTTCAGCATGGATACTGCCGTTTTCATCCAGGGCTTCCACATTCTCGATTGGCACAACCGCGTTTGCCCACAATGGCAGCGCGTCGCCGGTATCTACGTATACTGCCTGATCATCCATTCGCAAGGTCACCGGCTGAGTAGGCATTGCCCCAGAAGTTTCTTCCGCCCGCAGAGCAAATCCATCCATAGCCGCCGCGTGGTAATGCGGGGACGACAGCCGCGCCCAGACCGGTTGCGAGGTTACCCGTCCAATGATTTCGGGCGATAGTTCCAGAACTTCTTCACCCAAAACCCCATCCAGGCCGTGCTCGTTCAACGCCTGCCATAATTTTTGTTGCGCTGTTTCCAACGGAATATCATGAAGATAGATGCTTTTTTGTTTCATAGCGGCAGCACTTTGACCCGATCCCCGGCAGCCAAGCCGGTTACATCAGCCGGAATATGAAGCAGCCCATCCGCCCGCGCCAAACAGAAGATCAAGTTGCTTTTGAAAAAGATTGGCTCGGCAAGCCACCCATTGCTGCCCGGCAGAATGCGCGCCGGGATGTAATCCTCCCGTCCTGCCTGAGACGCCAGGTTAATGGTCAGCGCGGCTTCGATTGGCACTTCCACCTGCGCTTGCACCCCAAGCAGCCGCTGGCAAACCGGTTTGACAAAAAGACCAGCCACCACCAATGCGCTTACCGGGTTGCCCGGCAACCCAATGACCGCCTTGCCATTGCACACCGCCAGGATAGTGGGTTTCCCCGGACGGATGTTGACACCGTGCACCAGAACACCCGGCGCGCCCATTTCCTGAATCGCCTCGGCGGTCAGATCGCGGGTACTGGCAGAAGATCCGGCTGTGATAACCACACTATCGCACTCTAGCAACGCGGCAGCCAGCCCTTCGCGCAGCGCGTCTGCCCGGTCCGGAAACACCCCGTAACGGCGTGCCTTTCCGCCGCATTGCTCCACCAGAGCGCCCAGCGTATAACTGTTGATGTCGCGCACTTCACCCGGTCGTATCCTCGAACTTGGCGGAACGACCTCATCTCCTGTTGAGAGGATGCCGATGCAGGGTTGGCGCACAACTTCCACCTCAGTCAATCCCAATGCCATCAACCCACCAATATCCGCCGGGCGTAAACGGCAACCTGCCGGGAGGATGACATCCCCCGCGCGGACGTCTTCACCGGGCTTGAGGATATTTTCACCGTCCGCCACCGCCCTCAGCACCTCAATCTCATCCTGCCGGGATAGTTGAGTATATTCAAGCATCACCACAGCATTACTGCCCACAGGCAGCATCCCGCCAGTGTGGATCAGGGCAGCCTGTCCAGCCCCAAGATCAATCGCCGGCGACTTACCCATTGGCAGTTCACCGACCATCGCCAGATAAGCCGGCAGCGCCTCGCTTGCGCCGTAGGTATCAGCAGCCCGTACGGCATAACCATCCACGCTGCTGCGCGGGAAACCCGGTAAATCCTCCGGCGCACGAACGGGACAGGCTGTTGTCCTCCCCAGCGCCAACTCGGTTGCAATCTGTTCGCTATCCAGACGCGCCTGCGGCAGGTAACTTAGCCAGTATTCCAGTGCGCGAGTGGGAGGTAATAATTCAAGAAACTCCGCCATATCTCAACCCGTCCAGAGAGTAAAAACGTGCAGGTAAAGCACTAACGCAAAGGTCGCCGCAGCGATCAAACGTAACAACCGCCAGTTTGGTTTTGCCCCATTGCCAATCTGCCACATCATCCAGACCTGAAACAACCCCACCGGCATCACCAATAATCGCGGCCAGGTCAAATTCCAGGGCAAGCCAATCAATGGGCTGACACCGATCAACAGGAACGCCAGCAGTACCAGCATGTTATGCAGCGCCATTCCGCGCTGCCAGCCCAGGCGGGTCATTAAATTCTGCCGCCCGGCTTTGAGATTTGCATAATAGTTTTCCAATGACACGGCGAGCGCCAGCGCAATTAATAATGCCAACAATGGAAAGCTAAACAATCCCATAGATGGAATCAACTCATCGCTTTGCAGCAAAAAGCCGAACCCTGGCACCAGGGTTGTCAGCACCACGGCGCTGATCAATTCACCATAACCCGAATAGGCGAGGCGCAGTGGCGGGACGCCGTAAAAAAACGAGCATAACCACGCCAGACCCAATATCAGTAGACTTGCCGGCTGCAAAACCGAGCGCGAGATGAGGAAAAAAGTAATCATTGCGCCGACCGTCAGGGTAGTGATGGCAGCCAGTAAAAAGATGGTGCGTTGCGCCGGTTTGATGTCGTCATCCGCGCTCGACCGCTCCTTGACCCGCCTTTCGGGTTCGAGCAGGCGGTCATAGTACGTTTTCAAATACGCGCTGCTTAATTGCAGCAATGTCACAATCCCCTGTCCCGACCAATAGATCGGCCAATCCACCGTTTTACCGAGGTATACCAGCAGTCCCACCCCAGAAGCATACAAAACCGCGCCTACCAATAAGGCTAATGGCTGCGAGACTTTGATCAATTCGATCAGCGCATGTTGCGTTTTATTTTGCATCAACGCTCCTGTTTCCGCATCAGGTTAATGCATAACCACCGTCAACGACAAGGATTTCCCCGGTAATGTATAAACTTTCCACCAGAAAAAGGACTGCTTTTACCAGTTCCTCAACTTTGCCAGCCTGCTGCATTGGGATGCGCGACACCAGGCGATGCCATTCCTGCTGGGGAAAATTTTCCGCTGGCAGCAATAAACCGGGAGCAATCGCGTTGACCCGGATGCGCGGACCCAGCCGCCGGGCAAGCTGGCGGGTTAGGGCTTCCAGCCCTGCTTTAGAAACCAGATAGGACGGATACCCCAGCCACACTTTGCGCGTTCCGCTATCGCTGATATTGATGATCACCCCATCTTGTTCCATCAAGCGGGCTGCGTAACGCGCGCACAACCAAGGAGCGCGCAGGTTCAACGCCATCGTATAATCCCACTCCTTGACGGAAAGTTCAAGTAAATCAGAGCGTTGCATTTCAGCGGCTGAATTTACCAACACCTTCAGCAAATAGCCGGATTCCTCAATGCGGCGGAATAGATCTTTGATTTGTTTTTCCTTGCTCAAATCGGCGGGTAACCGTAAAACCGGCGCACCCAGTTTTTCGATCTCCGCTGCGGTTT
The DNA here is from genome assembly GCA_039666315.1 of Bellilinea sp. GTDB lineage: Bacteria > Chloroflexota > Anaerolineae > Anaerolineales > Anaerolineaceae > Bellilinea. The sequence goes on from JAVSME010000003.1 coordinate 373,221, forward strand.
GCTCCGCGGCTGCCTGCGAATGGTGATAGTGCAGCCCAATCGCATAGCCTTTTTCTGCCAGCCCTAACGCGATTGCCTTTCCTAAGCGGATGGCTGCCCCGGTCACCACAGCCAGTTTTTGGGATGCATTCTCATTCATCAATGCCCTCACCTTTGAAAGAAATGACTGATGAAAAACCACACATTTGCCGGTCGTTCTGCCAGTCGGCGCATAAAATATGGATACCAATGGCTGCCGTACGGAACATAGATGCGCACCGGGTAGCCTTGTTTAACCAGCGAAGCCTGTATATCACGACGGATGCCATACAATAATTGAAATTCCACCTGCCGGGGAGATAATTTTAACTTGCGGACGCCTTCCAGCGCATAAGCAATGCGCTTTTCATCATGGCTGGCAATAGCCGGCAAGGGCGGAAAGCGCCCATCCTCGCTCACCTGCCATTGGTCGGCATCCCGTGCTGCGCGCAGAAGGATATCGCTCAACCGGTCGAAAGCAGCGTCCACATCACGCTTGTTGGGGTATGCCACCTGCCTGGGCTCCTGGTATGCTCCTTTAACCAGCCGCACCGGCACGCCTAATTCGATCAGGCGGCGGGTGTCATTTTCGCTCCGGTACAGGCAAGATTGAATCACCGCTCCAATGTTTTCCATACCCTGTTGGCGGCAGCGAGCCACCAACTCCAGGGTTGCATCGGTCAGTGACGAATCTTCCATGTCCACCCAAATGAAATTGCGCCGCTCTACCGCTCTTTGCATCACCAGGCATAGATGGTGATACCCAAGCTGCGGATCAATCACCAATCCCAACTGGCTAAGTTTAATCGAGACATTCGCGGGTAAATTTTCCCGTTCAATTTCATCCAACAGCGCCAAAATCCCCGCTGTAGCCTGAGCGGCGTCCTCGCGCGTTTGGGTATGTTCCCCAAGTTGATCCAATGTTGCGATCAGGCCTTGCTGGCTCAATTGGCGCACGGCTGCCAACGCCTGAGCGATGGTTTCACCGGCGACAAAGCGCGAGGCTGCCCGCCAGGCAAGCCCCCAGCGGGTAATCCAGCGCTGCGCCCAACCGGCTTTGGATAACGAGATGAACACCGCGCGCAACATCAATCAATACTCCCCTTATATCCTGGCTGGCTAATCACGGAACGATTCTATCACACCGTAATATTGTTTCTGATATAAAATCATAAACAGGTACCCTTTATGCGCACCTTGATTCGCTCCCGTTATCGCTGGATTTTGCTTTCGTTGACCCTGACCGCAATCCTGGTGGTCATGTATATTAACCATACCGAGGGGGGCTTACTGGCAGGTTTGGGGCAACTTTTCCTCACCAGCCTGATCTGCCTGTTCGGTCTGCTGTTCTGGCTGTTATTCTTTTCTCAGTTCGTGCTGCCGGCGCGCAGTTTGAATGACCGCCGGCGCATTTACGAGAGATTGCTGCTCTTCATTCAGGGAGGACATGGTCCGGCAATCTTTATCGAGAACGGAAAAATCCGTCAGCGAAAAGGTGAAATCAAGAAGGACGGACCCGGGGTGATTATCCTCGATAGCGCCAGCGCTGCAGTCTTACGAAAAGATGATCTGTTCAACCGCGCAGTTGGACCCGGAATAGTATTTACCGAACACAACGAATACCTGGAAGGCGACAAAGCGGTGGTTGACCTGCGCATACAGAAAGCGCGCATTGGACCTTCTCTGTACCCGCAAACGCAGGTGGTCAATTACAGCGACGATCAGCCCGCCCGTCTGGAAATTCAAAACCGCGAACGGATGGAAACCCGCGCCCTTACCCGCGATGGAATCGAGATCGTCCCCAAAATCATCGTCTATTTTAAGATTGATGCCGAGCAAGGCGAAGGCGGCAGCGAGTACGGTTATAACAGCACCGCAATCGCAAACGCCATTCTGCGCCGCAACGTGGATGCCAATCTGCCGCCGGACAGTCCCGATCGCTTGCACGATTGGCGCTGGCTGCCTCCTTACCTGGCTGCCGACGTATGGAAGGAAAGCCTTTCGCGCTACAAGCTGGACGAGTTATTCCACAGCCGCAACAACGAACCTTCTGCGCTGCAAACCATTCTCCAGATCGTTGAGCAGCGCCTGACCCAGGCACAAGTCGAGGAAGTGGATGCCTTCGGCAGATCCACCGGTCAGTTTACCCAATCACAGGAATTTCTTTTACTCCGCGAGCGCGGTATTCGCGTTTTACGGGTAGAAATCCGCGACTTGCAAATGCCAGCGGAGGTTGAAAAACAACTGGTCAAAAACTGGCAAACTTCGTGGCTTAAGCAAGTCAAGAAAGAAAGTGAAATCATAGAAACCCAACGAGAATACATCGCCCGAGAAGCGCGCGAACAAGCGGCTCAATCCTTCTACCTTGATGCCATCCGCCCGTTGGCAGTTTCTTGCAGCCAGCAGAATTTTTCGGTTCGCAAAATCATCAACACCGTCTTGCGCGCCATTCTCGCCACAGTGCAGCAAAATCCGCCAATGCAGAAAAACCTTGCCCAGGAAGCCGAACGGATCACCGAACTGGTCGAATGGTCAGCAGGTGATGAGTAACCGGTATGCTTAATTCCTTCAACTCATTGATTGATACCTACCTGGAGCGAATTCAACGCTGGATTGAAACCGCCATCAGCCGCGCCTTGCGCCTTGACCACTTCACTGCCCGCATGCGCGGATTTGCAGTCCTTGGCACCTTTTTCTTCCTTTGGTTTGCTTACACCCTCTGGCGGCACCCGCTTAACGAAATCGGTCAGGCGCTGATCGGGCTGGTCGTCCCCGCCGAGCTTCCCGAGGACGCTAACCCACTGCTTTTTTTCTTCTCCGCGCTCGGAAATACCTTCTTCTCCTTGGACGTGCTCATCATGGTTGCCGCTCTGGCGCTGCCTTTTTTTCTCGCGCTCGAATTTGCCGCAATCTACCAGACCGATATCTACGAATTGCCCAAACCCAATATATCGCGCCGTTTTCTCACTCAGGCTGCCTTTGCAATTCCGGTTTATGATACTCTGCACGTCAGCGACGAAAAATTATCCCCCGACCAGCGGCGATCAGCCTTCATTCAAATTGGTGGTCCAGGGATTGTTAAACCCAACCCGGAATTTGCCATCATCTTCGAGCAACTGAACGGCAGACCACATTTCATCCGCGCCGGGATGGACAAATCGGAACGCACTTTGCAGGGTTTCGAGCGCTTACGACGGATCATTGATACGCGCGATCACACCTTCCACTACTCAAAAATCCTGGGACGCACGAAAGACGGCATCCGCATCGAAATCCAGGATATCAAGTTGCTTTTCTCGATCTGGCGGCGCACGAACAATAACCCGCTCAGCAATCCCTACCCCGCGTATCGCCGTGACCTATATTGGCTGACGTATCAACAGTTCGGTGAACACTGGACCCGCGCAATGACCGAACTGGTGGAAGAGCATCTGTTACGCTTTATCCAATCCAACACGTTTGGAACGCTGATTTCGGCCGTGGGTGAGCCGGAAATACTCCGTCAAATCGAGCTGGAAAGCACCATCCAACGCATCTCCTGGCAAGAACCCCTTCGCCGCCCGCTTATTTTTATCTACACTCGGGATATGCCGCCAGTGCCTACCCCACCGCCGTTTATTCCCCGTACCCAATTGAGCAATTTTTTCAAGGATTTTGCGATGGAATTTCCGCAGGCAGCCCGCCAGCGTGGCGTACGCCTGGAATGGATCAACGTTGGCACCTGGCATACCCATGAGGAAATCATCCTCGACCAGCACATCGAAGCCTGGCGCTTGTCTGTGGAGAACCTGACCCGCGCCAATTCCCGTGTACTGGAGGAAATTCGCAACCGGATTCGCGTCCAAACCTATCAACGCATCATCCAGCAGAATTTTCTCCTGACGGTTGCCCAACTCATCAGTCGTGGATACACCAACGAACAAGTCTGGTACGAACTGGCGCGCCATCTGGAAGAACAACTGAGTTACATCCGCTCTCAGTTGCTTGCCAAAAATCAACCGGTTCCGCCCTGGTTGGTTCAAGGGCGCGACTGCATTCACGCTGCCTTGCTGGCTTATTTGAAAGAAACCGGCGCGACCGTCTTGTAAGCCTTGATTGTCTGGTAAAATTTATCCACATCCCCCTGTTGTCGGTTAGGTAAACCATGAGTTTGGAAAATTTGCATCCGGAAAAGCGCGTTGTGGTCATCGGCGCAAGCAGCCTGGACGTGGTTGGTCAGCCCATCGCAGCCCTCGACGCGGGCACATCCAATCCAGCCCGGGTGCGAACTTCCTTTGGAGGCGTGGCTCGCAACGTGGCAGAGAATTTAGCCCGTCTGGGTCAAACGGTTACGCTGATTACGGCGGTGGGTAATGATGATCTGGGGAACAAAATCCTTGCTCATACGGAGTCCGCCGGTGTAGATGTCAGCCATTGTCTTCAAATTGATGGCGCCAATACGGCAACCTACATTGCAATCGTGGATGAAAACGGCAATTCCCGCTTCGGACTGGATGACATGAGCATCCTGCGCCATATTTCTTCCGCATATATCCGCTCACTCAAGCCGGTTTTTGAAGATTGCCAGATGATCTTTGTGGATTCCAATCTGGCGCCAGCCACCTTGCGCACGATCTTTTCGCTCGCTCAGCGCATGAACCTGCCGGTCTGCGCCGATGCAACCTCCACCTCGCTTGTGGCGCGTTTGCAGCGTCACTTATCGCACATTTTCTTGTTCACTGGCAACTACGCCGAAGCCGCAGCCATGCTCGGAACGAACATCCAAATCCATCATGTTCGTGATGCGCTCGCTGCAGCGCGGCAGTTCGTGCGGTTGGGCGTAAAAATCGCCGTTATCCCAATCGGAGAAGGGGGCGTTTGTTATGCCACCTCACAAACCTCGGGCCATGTCCCGGCAGTGGTTACGCGCGTCGTTGACCGCATTGGCGCAGGGGACGCGCTCACAGCGACCACCCTGTTCGGCATCCTCAACGATATTGATGTAGATGAATCCATTCGCCTGGGAGTTACCGCAGCCTCACTGACCCTCTCTCACAGCGGCGCTGTCAGCCCCAACTTATCTGTCGAATTACTGTACGCTAAGTTGGTGATATAGACATGAAAACCGAATCGGTTATAGAAATTTCAAATCCCATTCGGACCGCCTTGTTTTCCGGGCGGGCAGTTGTAGCGCTGGAATCTGCGGTAATCACGCACGGATTACCATACCCGCAGAACCTGAACCTCGCCCGTGAAATGGAAGCAGTCATTGAATCGGAAGGCGCGCAGGCTGCCACAGTGGCTGTTCTGAATGGCAAAATCCGCGTCGGACTGAAACCTGAGGAGATCGAGCAGCTGGCAACCTTAAAAAAAGCCCGAAAAATAAGCCGGCGTGATTTTGGAGCAGTGCTGGCATCGGCTGAATCGGGCGGAACCACCGTTGCTGGCACAATGGTCGCAGCCCACCAGGCAGGCGTCCGGGTTTTCGCAACCGGGGGTATCGGCGGGGTGCATCGCAACGCGCCATTCGACGTTTCCGCCGATTTATACGAACTAAGCCGCACCGCGATGATTGTAGTTTGCGCTGGAGCCAAGGCAATCCTCGATCTACCCGCTACACTGGAGGTGCTCGAAACTCTTGGAGTTGCGGTGGTTGGCTATCAATGCAATGAATTCCCTGCATTTTACTCCCCTAACTCAGGCTTGACGCTAAATTTCAGCGCCGATTCCCCGCAGCAAATTGCTGCGATCGCCCGCGCTCAATGGGATATTGGGATACACAGCGCAGTGCTGGTTGCCAACCCACCGCCGGCAGAATCAGCCTTGCCCCGCGACGCCATTGAGGCGATCATCCAGCAGGCAGTATCCGCGGCGGAATCCGCCGGAATTACCGGCGCAGCGCTAACGCCCTACCTGCTCGATAAAGTTGCCGACTTAAGCAGCGGTTCCAGCCTGGTGACCAATGTTGCCCTGTTACTCAACAATGCCCGGCTGGCAGCCCGCATTGCCCTTGCGTTGGCAGAGTTGGAATCCCCCCGGTTGTCAGGATAATCCCCGCCAACTCATTATTCCTGCATCTCCCCGCAAACCACCGCGCGTTGGGGGAGTTTTCGCGATCCCACCGGCAAGGTCATGAGTTATTTATGGCGCCATCGTGGCGGTAGGCCAGCGGGTGCGGGTTGGGGTCGGTGTCGGGGTTACCGTCCGCGTTGGCGTAATTGTGCGCGTGACCGTGGGGGTTTGGGTCAGGGTGATTGTGCGGGTGAGAGTCGGGGAAATTGTCAGGGTAATGGTGCGGGTAAAGGTAGGGGTAATGGTGGAGGTGATTGTCCGGGTAGCGGTGATGGTCGGCGTGCTGCTCGGCGTGGCAGATGGGGTTCGCGTATGCGTTGGTGACATTGTAGCCGTTGGGGTCGGCGGCTCGCCGACAACAGAAAAACGTCCAAAGGAATTCCATTCCAAACCCACAAAAATGCGGACTTCGTAGTCTCCAGGAATCCAATCCTCGGCTGGCGGCTGGCATTCCGTATAACCATACCCACCCGTACTGCCAGTCCAGGGTTCGGTCAGGAAACACAGCACTTTACCATCCGATATGCGTACCCATAACAAAGTCCACTGCCCGCCAGTGGACATCTTGTCAAAACTAAACGTACCGAATAATTTACCCACCGGGTTTTGAAATTCAGTTTGCGGATCAATGGGTTGGAAATTCTTGTCAATTTGCCTGGAAAATACCACCCGGCTGAACACTGACTCCGGATTTGGAGTAATCGTCGTTTCGATCAGCGCGGCAATCGCGTCTGGCAGCATCGGGGTGGGCGATTCGAGCGGCGTGACCGTCACGGTTGGGGTTAGCGTAATCGTAGGGGTCAGGGATATGGTCGGCGTAAGCGTGATCGTTGGCGTCAGGGTGATCGTCGGGGAGGGTGGAAACATCTGGTAAGCAACTGGCTCGGCAAAGCGATTGACCGCAAAAGCAAAACCTGCCAGCAAAATTGCGGTAAAAATCAACCGCCAACCACGCGATATTTTCTCGCGCCTTTTGCGGTAATACAGCAACCGCCCGGCTGAACGGATGGTTCGAACTCCAAAAAATAAGCCGAAAACCACGCCAACAAGGAGAAGAAAAAAAGTTGTTTGTACCGCGGTTCGAATGTCCAGGTCCATGACCACTTCCAAGGATTGATAGACCAAACTGATCCTGATTATAGCACGAGAGACAATCACTCGATGTTTTGAGTGGAAATGGTCGCTTCAACCACCTTTCACTTATGCAAGCCAATTGCCGGTGGCTTGTTTTTCGTTGCGCCCCGGCACCAATTTGAGTAGAATGGTAAACGATGCCGCTCGCTGCTGGAACTATCCTGAATAACCGCTACCGGATCGTTTCTATACTCGGTCAAGGCGGAATGGGGTCGGTTTACCAGGCGATGGATGAAAATCTTGGAGTCCCGGTTGCGGTTAAGGAAAATTTATTTTTAACCGACGAATATGCCCGCCAGTTTCAACGGGAAGCCAATATCCTCGCCAGTGTCCGCCATCCCAATCTGCCCCGGGTAGGAGATTACTTCACGATTCCCGGTCAGGGGCAATACTTGATCATGGATTACATTGACGGTGAAGATCTGCGCCAACGCATCGAACGGCTCGGCACACTGCCTGAAGAGGAAGTCATCCTGATTGGTATTGCGATCTGTGATGCGTTGGACTACCTGCATAACCGCGTTCCGCCAATTATTCACCGTGATATTAAGCCAGGCAACATTAAAATCACTCCCGAAGGCCAAGTCTCGCTGGTTGACTTTGGTTTGGCAAAAGTGATGAGCGGCAGCCAGCAAACGACCACCGGCGCGCGGGCGATGACTCCCGGCTACTCCCCGCCGGAACAATACGGCACCGCTCCCACCGACGCGCGCACCGACATCTATTCCCTCGGCGCGACCTTATATGCCTGTCTCACCGGAACCATTCCAGAGGATGGATTGTCACGGGCAACCGGTAAAACAGAATTGACGCCTGTGCGTGACTTTGCGCCAAAAACCTCCCGAAAACTGGCGATGGTGATCGAAAAAGCGCTCGCGGTTGATTCCGAGCAACGGTATCAGCGTGCCCAGGACTTCAAATATGCCCTGGTAGATGCCAGTTCTATTGATAGACCGCCGATCAGCCAGATCACCGTCACACCCCCGCCCTTCCAAAAACTGCCCGCCACGGCGAATGACCTTTTGGGCAATGAGGACTCGCAAAATCTTCTTGACCTTAGCCTCGATCCAATGGTCAAGCGGCGCACTTCCCGCCCGGTGCGGCGAAAGCGGCGAAATGCCCTCTTACCGCTCTCGCTGATCCTCGCGAGCTTTTTGACCGTTTTTTTCATCATCGAACCGGGCGTGCCAATTGCGCTGCGCGGCGCCATATTTCCTGCTCTGCCTTCACCCACACTGTTCATCCAACTTGCGCAAGAGAACACTCCATTGGGATCCCTCGATACACCGCCGCTGCCTGAAATAGCCACCGAAACCCCTACCCCAAAGGCAAGCCTCACGCCAACCACCGAATCAACGCCAACCCCTACCGCAACCCTCACCCCCAGTCCTTCCCCTACTCCGCTCGGCGGCGGTGGACAAATTGCCTTTTCTTCCAACCGCACCGGGAACATGCAAGTTTGGATCATGAATGTTGACGGCACTCAGCAGCTTCCGTTGACCAACTTGCCGGATGGCGCCTGTAAACCTGCCTGGTCGCCGGATGGACAGAAAATCGCCTTCATTTCACCTTGCGCCTCTCGCCGTGACCAGTACGACAATTCAAAAATCTTCATCCTCGATCTGATCGCAGGAGGATCGCCGGTCATGTTGCCCCTCCCGCCCAGTCCATCAGCCGATTATGACCCCGCCTGGTCGCCGGATGGTAGCCGAATCGCGTTCACTTCAACGCGTTCGGGTAATCCGGATATATATGTCTATAATTTTAAAAATAGCACCTTTTTACAATTGACTTCCAACCGTTTTCACGAGAAATACCCCACCTGGTCACCTATGGGTAATCAGATCGCCTACGTGCGCGAATCTGTTTATGGACAAATCTGGGTTATGTCCGATAATGGTGAAAACCAGCGCCGCTTTTCTGTGAGCGGTGAAATTCACGATCTCTGGCCCTCGTGGTCCCCCGACGGCAACTTCATCCTGTTTAGCCAAATGAGACCCAACGGTTTACCCACTCTCTTTGCTTTAAAATATGAAGACCGCTTCACCTCGCGGATGACGCGCATCCCTCCTCCGGGTCAACCCGGCGTTGGTCCGGTTGCTCAGGCTGTCATCTCTCCGGATGGCAACTGGGTAGCCTTCGAGGGTTGGCCCGACGGTGATAATCATGACATCTTTATCATGACCATCAACGGTTCCAACCGCATCCGCCTGACGACCGACAAGGATTTCGATTTTGGAGCCGCCTGGCGCCCCATCGTCGTTCCCTAACCGGGGTACGGCTGGCTTAGTAAGTCCCGATATTCATCAGCAAACAAAGCGGGAGTACCGCCCGTGTGCCAGAATAAAATCGTTGTGCCGGCTTTAAAAAAGCCTTTCCGGATCAAATCAATCATCGCCGCCGCTGCCCGAGCTGTGTACACCGGATCAAGCAAAAGACCTTCAAGGCGGGCAAACAAGCGCGCAGCTTCTACTTCCGCTTGAGTCATCACGCCATAACCTGCACCCGTGTAATCATCATTAACCAAAACCTCGGACGGGGCTATGCGCTGCGAGTCGCCCAACCGTTCGGCTGCCCGGTTCGCCAGGTCTGCCACCTGATGTTGCAGTTCCGTCTGCGGGTGATCAATACTAATCCCTAAAACCCTGCCGCGCCATCCGCTCCGGCGCGCGCCAAGCGCCAAGCCTGCCTGCGTCCCCGCTGATGAAGACGCAGCCACAATCCAATCCACCTGCACGCCTTGACTTATAAACTCCTCAAAGGCTGTCACATATCCCAATGCGCCGGTCGGGGTGGATGCTCCCAAAGGAATCAGGAAGGGACGGCGCCCGTTTTCCCACGCGGTTTCAAATGTATGCTGCAACACCGAGTCGCGTTTTTCGCGCGAGCACCATACCGTCTCTGCGCCAAATAAATGATCGAGCAGTAAATTACCTGATAGCGATTGGGGTTGCCTGCCAGAAAGCACCACCACGCAATCCATGCCCAGGCGTGCCGCCAGCGCAGCGGTCTGGCGGCAATGATTGGACTGTGCTGCGCCGACCGTAATCAAGGTGCGCGCACCGTTCGCCTGCGCTTCTGCTGCTACGTATTCCAGTTTGCGGGTTTTATTTCCGCCTCCCGCCAGCCCGGTCTGATCATCCCGTTTCACCCATATTCGCGCGTCTCCTAAGCGAGCACTCAGACGGGGCAGCGGTTCGATTGGGGTAGGCAATTGAGCAATTCTGATGCGCGGTATCATAAGCCTGCCTCCTGGCGGGTTTGTTGTTTGCCCCGCCTTCTCATCCAGTTCAAAATGCGCGGCAACAAGCGGGTATAACCGGCGTAGACCATCCGGTTCACCGGGTAATCCCATGCGCCTACCATGCGAATGACCTCTCCACCCAGCCCGCTCTTGAAACGAAACACACCCCACATTGGGTCAGTCTCGTCGAAGGTATCCGGCGCGCCCCACAAGTCATACAAATGGCAACCGCGCATTTTTGCCGCCCGCATCGCCTCCCACTGCAAAGGGTAGTTGGGCATTTTTTCGCGGTGCACATTACGGGACATGCCGTATAAATACCACGCCCTCCCGGAAAAGAAAAATAAAATCAGTCCGGCAATTGGTTCGCCCTCCACCTCGGCGATCAACGCCTCCGCCATCCCCGCCCGCAAATATCGCTGCCACAAATCCCGATAATACGCCTCCGGCCGAATGACAAAACCATCCCGAATGGAGGTTTCGGCATATAGACGATACAGTAGTTGCAGGTCCTCCGGCGCGGCGCGCCGAACGGTGACGCCTTTTCGCTCGGCAAGGCGCAGGTTGTAACGGGTTTTTGGTTTCATCCGAGCCAGCCAGTCAGATTCGCTGCCGCTCAAATCAATCAGGACGGTGTTGCGAAACTGTACTTGCTCTTCCGAAAATAACCAGCCGCGCTTTTCCAGCAACGTCAACGATTCCAACCCGCCAGGCAGCGTGGTCGCTTGCGCCTCGCCTGGAATACCCTTGCCGAGAATCACTTCCGGATCAATTTTGATGAAAATTGCCCTACGCTGGCGCGCCAGAGCTTCCAGATCCTGCAGCACCCGCCCGCGCAGGGCTGCATCGTTCCAATCCAGCAAAGGACCGCGTGGAACGTACAGCACGCGAACCAACGCGGAAAAACCCCCAAAGCGCAGACTGCGCTCCAACACCATTGCCGCTGCCTGGACGGTAGCGCGCTCATCCCGCCAAACCTGAGGCAAGGGCTTCCATCCATAGCCCGCTTTGAACTGCGCCCATTCGTGCGTTTGAAGGATATGCGCGCCGGGCAAACCGGCAATGGTCGCATTCCAGGTTATCGGGTCAGCGCCAGTCATTCGATCCTCTTGCGCTGGCTGGCAATCCAGTCGTAAATGGCGCGGTCATGACCCGCCCCGGTCAACGGCGCAGGCAGATTCTCGGCTTGGAAATAACCGGCTTGCCGGACTTCGGCGCCCGGGTTGAGCATACCGCCGTTTAATTCACAACGAAAAACAATCAGCACGCCATTTCCGCGCGGGTCATCATCGAAGAAATACACTCCCGCCAGATCCTTTGTCACCGCAGCCAAACCGGTTTCTTCCCTCAATTCACGTTCAGCCGCTCGCGCCGGATTTTCGTCTGCTTCCACATATCCGGCTGGCAGGTACCAACACCCCCGCCAGGGATCGTTTCCGCGCTGGACGAGCAGCAAGGCATCATACTGGGTTACCAACGCAGCCGCGCTCACTTTCAACTGCGGATAATGCACCCATCCACAATCCGGGCATACTTCCCTGGCAATGCTTTCAATTACCGACCATGACAGCCCGCTCCCGCAGCGGTAACAATAGCCCATCGCGCTCAGCCTTCTCCGCTGCGAAAGCGGGTGTACAAGGTATATATGCGGTATAACGCAGGAGAGTAGATCACGTCCCAGGCGCTCACCGCGCGGCGCACCCGGCCGCCAAAACCGCGTTTGAAGCGATACACCCCCCACAAGCCATCCTCCCGGTTCGCAAATTCACTTTCCAGAACCTGCTCGTCCTCGTCCGGTATGCCCCAAAGATCGTACACCCGGCAACCGCGCGCGGCAGCCCAGCGCATCGCCTCCCATTGCAGCAAATAGGTCGGCATTCGGCTGCGCTCTTCATCGGTCGAGGCACCGTAAAAATACCAACCTCGTTCGCCATGGGCAAACACCATCAGGGCTGCTAACGTTTTACAATCGTAGCGCGCCATGAGCAGAGCGCACATTCCTCTGGGAGCAAACAGATCATAAGCCCGCTGGTAATATCCCAACGAGTGAACTCCAAAGCCATCCCGCTTGCCAGTGATCAAAATCATTCGGTGGAACTCGGCAACATCCGCAGAGAATTCGATATTGACTTCCTTGCGCTGCGCAAGGCGAATGTTATAACGCGTTTTTTGTTTCATCCGCGCCAGCCAATCGGTTTCGCTTCCCGCAAGATCAATTTCCACTGTCCGGCGTGGTTGGATTGGTTTAGCCAGTTGTCGGTAGGCACCTATTCCATCCAATAATAACGGCGCCGCCTCGTCCTCCCAGCGATCTGGCTCAATTTTCAGAAAAATTGCCCGCTGACGGCGGCACACTTCATCAATCTCAGGCAGAAGAGATCCCCATTCTTTGCCAACCGGTCCCTTGGGTATATAGGCAATGGAAAAACCGAGCGGTAATGCGCGAAACAGGATTTGCGCCCCGCTAGTTGGGCTGCCAATCTTCACCGGCTTCCAGCCAAAGGCGGCCTTCAATTGACCCCATTCATCGGTTTGCAGAAGATGCGCTGAAGGGTGCTGGCTGAGAAATGCGTTCCACTGCTTCGAATCGAGGATTGGCATTAGATAATTGAGGTAATTTCGGGGGGTGGGGTACTTTGGATTACCGCGCCGGGGATGATCTGGTCGATCAAATGGATTATTTCTTCGTTGCATCCTTCGCGAGCCAGGTTGATCAATTCGCCGACCAATTGCGACAATCGTTCGCTGCTGATGGGTTCGGTGTTCTCGGAACGGAAGATATCCGGGTGATCCGTGGAGATAAACTGGAATCCATCATCCCATAAATCTTCGCTTAATTTTTCGCCTGGTCGCGCACCAGTGAACACGATTTCGATGTCCTTACCCGGTTCCAATCCGGACAAACGGATCAAATCCTCCGCCAGGTCAAGGATGCGGATTTGTTGTCCCATGTTCAACACAAACGTTTCGGCTCCGCGGCACATTCCGCCCGCCTGCAATACCAGATAGACCGCCTCAGGGATGGTCATAAAATAGCGTTTCATATCCGGGTGGGTGATCGTGATCGGTCCGCCGCGCGCAATCTGCTGTTTAAAAATGGGCACCACGCTGCCGCGGCTGCCGAGTACATTCCCAAAACGTACCACCGCAAACGGGCTGGCTGTGCGCAGGGCAGCATCAATCACTAACATTTCAGCAATCCGCTTGGTGCCACCCATCACATTTGCCGGGCGCACCGCCTTATCCGAGGAAATCATCACCAACCGCTCGACACAGTGTTCGACCGCCAGGTCAACCAGGTTTTTTGTGCCGAGTATATTATTTGTCACCGCCTCCTCGACGTTAACCTCCATAAGAGAAACGTGCTTGTGCGCCGCAGCGTGGAACACAATCTGCGGGCGGTAGCGGCTGAACACCTGGTTCAGACGCATCCGGTCACGCACATCGGCAATGATTGGGCGCATGGACAGGGTGGGAGAATGATCCTTGAGCTCCAATAAACCTTCAAAAATACTGTTTTCTCCGTGACCAAGCATGATTAAATCCGAAGGGTTATAGCGGGCAATCTGGCGGCACAGTTCTTTACCGATAGACCCGCCTGCTCCAGTCACCAGAACCACCTTGCCAGAAAGAACTCTGCCAATCAATTCTTCTTTCACCCGCGCCGGTTGCCGTCGCAGCAGGTCAGCAATGTCAACCTCGCGCAGGCGGCTGACGCTTACCCGCCCGCCAAGCAATTCGTAGATCCCCGGCATGGTGCGAAATGGAATTCCCTTTAAACGCGCTACATCAGCCACCTTGCGCACCACCCGTCCCGGCGCGCTGGGAATGGCAATAATAACTTCGTCCACCCGTAACCGTTCCAGGGTGCGGGTTAGTTCGTTCAGCGTTCCCACTACCGGAATGCCATGAATTTGCTGGCGCTGCTTGGTTGGGTTATCATCCAAAAAACCAACCGGAATCAGGTTCAACTGAGGATTTTTTTGCAGTTCTTTGACCACCAGCGCGCCGGCATCCCCCGCGCCGATGATTAAAATACGCTTGACCCTGCCGGCTTGCATCTCCCTCAACCGGCGGCTGGTTTCCGCCAGGAAGCGCACCGAAAAGCGCAATCCGCCCACCATGACCAACGAAAGCAGCCAGTCAATAATAAACACCGTGCGTATATATGCCGGCGAATAGCCCAGCGTAAAGAGAAGCAGCATTGCCAACGCAACCAGCACCGACGCAGTGCTGACCGCAATAATGATCAACTTAAGTTCCTCCACGCTGGCGTACATCCACATTCGCCGGTATAGCCCGAAGAAGTAATACACAGCCGGTTTGATCACCAGTGAAACCGCAATCATCCACCAGCCGAACGGCAGATAGGCAAAGAACAGGCTGCCGGTCTCGAAACGTAAAATTAACGTTCCAATTACCGAGACGATAATCAGCGTCAAATCACCTACCAACACGTAGCGATTGCGAATATTGGGTTTGGTTTTCATTTGATCACTGACCCTTAAAACCCATTACCGTTCCTACGGTGCGCACCATGATCATAATATCCAGTAATAGATTTCTTCGTTTAATATAATACAGATCATATTCCAGTTTTATCGCGTTCATGGCTGCATTGGAAGCATAGCCATAATTGACCTGTGCCCAGCCGGTTAACCCAGGCTTGACAAACAAACGCGCCCGGTAAAAGGGGATTTGCTTTTGTAATTCCTCGATCAATTCCGGTCGCTCAGCCCGGGGTCCCACCAGGCTCATATCACCGCGCAGCACATTGATAAATTGGGGGATTTCATCCAAATGGGTCTTGCGAAGCAATCTGCCAATCCGGGTTGCCCGATCATCGTCCTTGGAAGCCGGGCGCGCAATCCCATCCTTTTCCGCGTCTTGAACCATGGTGCGAAATTTAAGTATATCATAGGGCTTGCCATTCTTCCCCAGCCGTACCTGGCGGTAAAAGATTGGCAATCCGCTGTCCATGTAAGTCAGAAACATGATAACCGGACACAAAATAATAAAAATCACAATGCCAACCAAACCACCAACGATGTCCATCAAGCGTTTTCCCAGTTCGAATAAACCGCCCGTGTGAATCTGGTCAACGAATGAACGAAGTACCCATTCCGAATCCAGCACATAAATCGGTATCCTGCCCAACAATTCCTCGTATATGGCGGGCATGGTGGTCACCTCGATACCCTGTTCCTCCGCATCCAATAAGCGGCTGAACATTTGCGGATTCATCGTCCCCGAAATGGCAAACACCAGGTCGGTTACGCCATGTTCTTGCACCAGGTTGAATAGAAGTTCGTTGCCTCCCAAAACTGGGTACCCATGGATTTGCGTGCCAATCTTCTGTGGGTCGTCATCTACCAGCCCTACAAGATAAAAAGGCGGCGGCCAGGTATCTTTAATCACCCTGACCAGCTCGCTCCCCGACTTCCCGGCACCTACAATCATTACCCGCCTCAAGAAGAGCGGCGCCGTAAACAAACGGATATACAGAAACCGCCATACCAGCGTGAACACAACCACCGCCAGAAGAAAGTAACCGATTGCTCTACGCGGCAGCGATTCCGGTTCGGAGAGGAAAAAAATTACCAGGTAAAGCCCCATGCAAACCGCAGCGGCCGTCAGGATCTCGCGCACCATTTCCGCGCGAATATTAGACCGCCGCGGACTGTAGGATTCGGTCAAAAGCAATAACCAAAAAAGAGGCAAAAAGTAGAACCAAACCGGAACACGTTCTTCCAGGAATGGCATTGTAAAGCCAAACCATTCGTGACTGTTTGCCCACAAATAGAGAGAAAGCACAAGCGAAGCAATAGCCACCAGTAAATCACCGGCGAACAGGGTTGAGCGGCGCTCGGTCGGTCTCAGACGGTAAACCTGGCGTGACGGCGTGGTTTGTGAAGTCATCGGGTTAATTATCTCACGATTCAGTCGAACGGGTCATGCTGAACAGAAATCCTGCCCCCCAGGAAAAATGCATGGTCGCGATTGCCAGCGGAATCCCCGCCAGCAGTGCCGGGTCGTGTTTATTTGTCGCGGCGGGCAGCGCAGATACCGCAAGAATTAGAAGATAGGCGATAACCACCAGCCCAAACACCAAACGCGCCCACTCCAAGAACAACCCAGCCAGCGCCAATCCCGCCATACCTAACACAAACAGGGGCGGCAGCGCTTGTCGCCAGCGCAGCGATTGCGGGTAACGGCGCAACATGCGCCATTTCCAAAATCCGTAACGCCAGTATTGACGAGCCAGGTTAACCAGCGATGAGCGGGCGAAATACGCACACCGAATCGCCGGATCCAGATACACCTTACCGCCACTCTGGCGGATGCGGGTATTGAACTCGTAATCCTCATTGGTCAACAGGGTTTCATCGAAACCGCCCAGCCGTTCGAAGGTTGAACGAAAAAATGCACCAAACGGGACGGTATCCACCTCTCCTGCGCGGCGTGAATAACGATAGCGCGCGTCGCCCACGCCCAGCCGGTTGGCTGCCGCCGCCGCAATCGAACGGGGAATCCAACCATCACTGCCCGGTTGAATCTCCCATACGCCGCCTACATTGTCGCCCGCTCCGTCTTGAAGCAAATCAACACAGCGGGCAACATAAACATTCGCCGGAACCGAGTGCGCATCCAGCCGGACGATAATATCCCCTCGGGAAGCGCGAATCGCCAGGTTCAAGGCGGAAGGAATAATGCGTTTGGGATTATCCAACACCTGAATCAATAGATCGGGGTGGCGGCGTTGAAACTCGCTTATTCTTTCACGAGTTGCATCGTTTGAGCCACCATCGGCGATGACCACTTCCAACAAGTTACGCGGATAGGTCTGCTGGTATACAGCTTCCAGCAATAAGGCAATGGTTTTTTCCTCGTTGTAGCAGGGGATTATGATCGAAACCGGGCTGGTTTTCCCTGGTGGCATAAAAGCAGTCAGACAATCCGACTCAATCGCAGCAGCAGCCGTCCGAATCTTGCTCGGACAGCAGGGCGATCGTTTCAATCTCGACAGCAACGCCCTTTGGTAAACCAGCAACTGCCACGGTGGAACGAGCGGGCGGTTGGTCTGAAAAATATTCACCGTAAATGGCGTTGACTTTTCCAAAGTCATTCATGTCCCGTAGGAATATAGTTGTCTTGACAACACGATCAAACCGGGTTCCGGCAGCTTCCAATAACGCCTGGATATTCTTCATCACCTGGCGGGTTTCCGCTTCCACTCCCCCGCTGACTACTTCGCCAGTGGCAGGATCAATGCCAATCTGACCGGCAGTATAAATCAGATGTCCGGCTTTTACAGCTGCAGAATACGGGCCAATCGGCTTGGGCGCTTTTTCAGTGGCTACAATTTCTTTTTTGCAACAGCAAGACATGCACGACCTCCTCCAAGGATAGGTTTTGTCTGATGATTCTAAGCCATCTTTGCTTTCTGGTAAAGTATGTTAAAACAAAAAGGCGGCTGACTCAAAGCCGCCCGGTTTTCTTTCTACGTCCGACCCAATCAATAATGCAATTCTTTTGGATTCCCCGAAACGCGCTTGCGGAACACCCAATAACTCCAGCCCTGATACAGCAACACCAAAGGAACAAAGATCAACGCCACGGTGGTCATTGTTTGCAGCGTATTCACGCCCGAAGCGCTGTTATATATCGTCAGGCTAAAGTTGGGACTCAGGCTGGAAACCAACACGCGCGGGTACAGAGTAAGGAAAATTGTAGCCGAGGAGAGCACTATCGCCAGGGTATTGGTGATGAATGCCCAGCCATCCCGTCCCTGGCGAATGAACCAACCCGCGGCAAGCAAGGCAAGCACCGCGCCAATTGGCACCGGACCCGGGTTGACCCCTAACCGTTCCAATATGTCTGTAAAGAAGTAAGTTGAAATTGTCGCCGCGAGCAGCGCCATGGTGGTACCACCCCAAATCCATCGGGCAGCCGCGCGCGCTTTTGATGCAATCGGTTCTGCGGTTTTGAGGGACAAGAAGATCGCGCCTTGCAATAAAAAACCGAAAAGCGTTACCAGACCACCGACAATCGCATAGACATTGATCAAATCCCAGAAACCACCAACGTAGTACTTCTCGGCATCAATCGGCACCCCCTGAATAAAATTCGCGAATGCCACCCCCCAGAGTAATGAGGGCACAAAACTGCCAATACAGGCTGCCCAATCCCAAAATTTTCGCCAGAGCAAGTTTTCATCCTTAGAGCGGAATTCAAGCGCAATCCCGCGGACGATCAACGCCATCAACATCAAAAACAATGCCATGTAGAACCCGCTGAACAGGGTAGCATACCAATTGGGAAAGGCTGCGAACATGGCTCCGCCGGCAGTAATCAGCCAAACCTCATTTCCGTCCCAGTGTGGACCGATGCTGTTGAGAATCATCCGCCGCTGAGTATCGTTTTTGCCCAGAAACGGCAACAGCATACCAACCCCCAGGTCGAATCCTTCCAGAACAAAGTAGCCGATGAATAGCACGGCAATCAAAATGAACCAGAGCGTATTCAGATCCATGGTGTGCTCCTATTCCCAGTAAGTTTGTTCTTCAGTCGTCCGCAGCTGGCTGACCGGCAATTCCGCGCCCGCAATGGCGTATTTTCGAATCAGGTAAACATCTGCCGCCATGAGCAAACCATACACTATTGTGAAGCCGAGCAAACTGGTCACCACCATGCCAGTAGTGAGGTTTGGCGAGACTGCATCTACAGTCAGCATTTTTCCATAAACCACCCACGGCTGCCGCCCCATTTCTGTCAGCAACCAGCCAAAAATATTCGCCACGAACGGCAGCGCAATGGCAGGTAGGAATAAATTCATCCCCAGCCTGGTAAAATCGAGCTGGTTTCTCAACACCCGGTATAGGGCCAGCCCAATCAACCCAAGCATGATGAATCCGCTCCCAACCATCACTCGAAATGACCAGTAAGAAACCGCAATCGAGGGAACGTAATTACCCTCACCATACTTCTGTTCGAATTCATTTTGCAAATCAATAATCCCCTTAACCTCTCCGTCCAGCCGGTTGTAGGCAAGCAGACTGAGCAGGCGCGGAATACGCACGGAAACCTGTTCCGTCAATGTTTCCTGGTTAACCACCGAAAGCAAGGAGAACGAAGCTGGATCCTCGGTGTACAGCAGAGCCTCGGCAGCGGCAAACTTCATCGGTTGCAATTTGATCATTTGCTGCGCTTGATTATGCCCAATCAGTATGACCATGAGCACCGATAATGCTCCAAATACGGTCGCCAGTTGGAAGGAAGGTCTGAATACTTCTGCTTGTTTTTGGCGTATCAGATGATAAGCGCTTATTCCAAGCACAAAGAACGCTCCGGTAGTAAAGCCGGAGAAAATTGTGTGTGGAAATTGACCCCAAACATAGGGATTGGTTAACAACGCAGAAAATTGCTGCATAACCAATCTCCCGTTTTCTTCAGCGTAACCAACCGGAGACTGCATGAACGAATTGGCAACCAGGATCCAGAATGCGGAAAGGTTGGAGGCAATCGCTACCAGCCAAATCGTCACCGCATGCAACGGTTTTGATAAGCGATCCCAACCAAAGACCCACATTCCCAAAAATGTTGATTCGATAAAGAACGCTGCCAGCGCTTCGATAGCCAGTGGGGCGCCAAAAACATCGCCCACATAGCGCGAATACTCCGACCAGTTCATCCCAAATTGAAATTCCTGAACGATGCCGGTCACCACCCCCATGGCAAAGTTGATCACAAATAGTTTCCCCCAAAATTTGGTCATCCGCCGGTAGACCTCGTTGCCTGTGCGCACGTAGATCGTCTCCATAATTGCTACCAGCACCGACAACCCCAACGTCAGGGGCACGAAGAAGAAATGGTAAACCGAAGTCACTGCAAACTGCCATTGAGAAAGGATCGTAACGGTTGGATTCATAGTCCTGCCCCTTTCATCAAACCCAAAGAAATAACATAAAATTAGTGCGGATTGTCCAGTATTCAGTTTTAGTGTATGTCGTCGGAAATATGCCTGCTATGGTCAAATTGCATGATTTGCGGGACTGAAAGTCACCTGCCCACTCACCCGGAATCGTTGTACCGAATCACCCCTCTCCTGTTATAACATGCATGTTTATGCCAATGGTAACGAAAAATAAAACCGGCTGCCGCGGTCAACTTCGCTTTCCGCCCAGATACGCCCCTGGTGGGCTTCCACGGTGTGCCGCGCAATTGACAACCCTAAACCGGTGCCGCCACCCGAGCGCGATTGATCCGCTTTATAAAAACGTTCGAAGATGCGCACTAATGCCGCCGGTTCAATCCCTACGCCGCTATCCTGTATTGAGAAGATGATTTGCCCGCCATCCTGCCAGGTTCGAATCACAATTTCTCCACCAGGCGGGGTGAACTTGATGGCGTTATGCAACAGATTGACCAGTACCTGCTCGATTCGTTCGGAATCTGCCATCACATCGGGGAGATGCTCGGTAACCTCGCTGCGCAATTTCAAACCTGCCCGTTCCGCCTGCAATTGCATTCGCTCTTCTGCCCGCTGCACCAACCAGTTTGGCGGCGTGGATTTCAGATCCAGCGGCACCTTGCCCGATTCGATGCGCGATAGTTCGAGCAATTCGCGCACCAGTTGAGTCATATTGTCAATTTCATTTTCCATTTTTTGCAAAAAACGTCTCGCGGCGGGCGGGTCTTCCAACGCTCCTTCCTGCAACGTTTCAGTGAGCGCTTTTAGGGAAGCCAGAGGCGTGCGCAATTCGTGCGAAACGTTGCTGATAAAATCCCGCCGTACGGTCTCCAGGCGGCGCACGCGGGTAAGATCCTGAAACACCAGCAGGGTATAATCCGGAAGCAGCGGCTCAAGCGGGGTTGCGATTCCTTGCACAAAAAGACGATCTGGCATCGTTTCGATCGTGGTTATTTGCTGGCGGCGGGTTTGAACACAGGCGCGCCATAGATCAACAAACGAATGTTGGCGCACCACTTCTACCAACGAATGTCCCAGAGCCTGGTTTGCTTCCAGGTTGAAGATGCGTTCTGCAGCCGGATTGATCAGGGTAACCATGCCCTGAGGGGCAACAATCAGAATAGCGTCGTTCATGTTGCGCAGCACGGCATCCAACTTTCCGCGTTCCTCGCTATATCCCTCGATCTGCTCGCTCAATCTTTTTGCTATACGCATAAAAGACTGGCTCAACACACCAATTTCATCTTTTCGTTGGGTTGGCAATTCAATATTGAAGTTGCCTATCCCCAACCGTGATACCTCGCGGGTCATTTGCCGCAAGGGCGCAATCGTCCGGTTGGCAACCCAAAACGCCAATAAAATTGTCAACATGATTGCGACCACCGCATTGCCGATCACCGAGTTGCGTAACTGCGCCAAATCGGCTTCGATTTTTTTCATCGAGCTGGCAATGCGCACCACGCCCAACGTTTTTCCATCCTGTTCAACCCTCAACGCGAAATACATCAGACGTTGTCTGAGAGTATCGCTGAAGCGAATTTCACTGCCCTCGCCATTCAACAACGCTTCCTGCACTTCCGGCCGGTCCAGATGATTTTCGAGCAGGTTGGGTTCGCGCGACGACTCGCCCACCACCTTTCCATCCGGCAGAATGATGGTCACCCGCGCATTGGTGATAGCGGCATAGTTCCGCGTCAGCGCATTGACCGCTTCCATATTGATATCGGACGCGAGCAGGGGGGTGACATCCTGGCTGAGCAGGCTGGCTTCAATGCGCAGCGTTGTGCGTAAATTTTCCAGGTAAGTTTCTTCCATGAAGCGGAAGGCGTACAGGCTGACCCCGCCAACAGAAATCATTATTAGAAGTATAAAAGGAACGGCGATTCTCCACAGCAGCGAGCGATGCATGGACAGCCTATCCTTCAAAACGATACCCGGCGCCTCGCACGGTTACTATCCGCACCGGCTGGGCGGGGTGCGGCTCAATCTTTTCTCTCAGCCAGCGCACATGGACATCAACCGTGCGGCTGTCACCAATATAATCCCATCCCCATAAGCGCTCCAGGATAAATTCGCGCGAAAGCACCTGCCCGCGATGTTGCGCAAGAAATAGAAGCAGTTCATATTCTTTGGGTTTTAATGCAATCACTTGTTGGTCAAGCCGGACTTCGCGACGGGTCAGGTCAATGACTAGATCCCCAAAGGTCAGCAGTTGCGCAAGCGTGCCACCCTCGCTCGCCGCGGCGCTGAACTCCTCGCGCATCAGGCGTACCCGGCGCAGCATTGCCTTAACCCGCGCCAGTAATTCGCGCATACTGAACGGCTTGACCATATAATCATCCGCGCCAACCTCCAAGCCAACCACGCGGTCAATCTCATCATCCCGCGCCGTCAGCATCAACACCGGGGTGGTCATTTCCTGGCGTAAAATTCGACACACCTCAAAACCGTCCATTCCAGGCAGCATAATATCCAGGATAACCAGGTCCGGGTGAGTCTGGCGAGCAGTTTCAAGAGCGAGCAATCCATCACCCACTGTTGCCACATCATAACCCTGTCGTTTCAGGTTATAGGCAAGCGTCTCCTGCAACGTTAATTCATCTTCTACAACCAAGATTTTTTCTGACATGGTTATGACCTCATTTCTTCGATAATACCAGCAAATTGGCGGGAAAAGTGCTCCCGGTTGTATCGAGTTTCCACCGCGCTACGTCCGGCGCAGCCCATCCGCCTGGCTTGCTGGGGATCATCAGCCAGCGCGCGAATTGCCAGCGCCAGAGCCTCCGCATCGCCAGGCGGCACAGCCACGCCCGCGCCTGATTCTTCCACCACTTTCCTTATAACCCCGTCTATCGCCAGGATTACCGGCTTGCCGGCTGCCATGTAATCAAACACCTTGTTTGGATAGGTGGTTTTATACCATTCGAGCGGCTTGAGGATCGCAATGCAGGCATCCGCAGCAGCCAACGCGGCTCCGATCTCGTTTTTTGCCATCGGCGGGTGAAATACGACACTGTTCAAGCCCATTTTTTGCGCCGCTATTTGGAGATTAGGCTTATCTTTACCATCGCCGATAAAAACAAAGCGGATGCGCGAACAGTCGTTCAGTTTCAAGGCGGCTTGTAAAACCACTTCCAGGTCATTGGATAGCCCGTGCGCTCCGGCGTAGATGACAACAAATTCTCCATCCCGAATATTGCATTTTGCCCGAAATTCGCTGCCATCCTGCTGCGGTGAAAACATGGCAGGGTCTGCCCCGTTCGGCACCAGTTCAATCCATTCCGCCCCACGCCGGCTGACATGATCTATGAATCCAGGAGAGTTGACCACGATCCGGTCGGCACGGCGGTACAAAAAAACCTCCAGCCATTCCGATAGCCGTATCAAAA
The DNA here is from genome assembly GCA_039666315.1 of Bellilinea sp. Lineage (GTDB taxonomy): Bacteria > Chloroflexota > Anaerolineae > Anaerolineales > Anaerolineaceae > Bellilinea. The sequence goes on from JAVSME010000003.1 coordinate 397,027, forward strand.
TTGGATTGCGCAGCACTCCGGCGGCAACTGCAAAGGCGGGCCACAGGTCGCGCACCTCAAAAAGGAAAGGCGCCCCTTTTAACCTTGCCAGTAACCATGCCGTCCACCCCTGGAAGATGGGTGGGGACGTACCCCATACAAGGTCAACCCGGCGCACGCTCAATCCCACCAGAAAAGAGGATATCATAAAACTAAAAAAACTGAACAACCGGTGAACGAAACTGCGGTGCAGCGCGGAATAGGTATAGGTTCTCAGGATGGTGATCCCTGCTTCGGGCTGTTCAGCCGTTGACCAGGCTGTTTGAGAGGCGCGCATTTTTCCGCTCAGATAGGAAACTGGACTGGCGATAATGGTAACGCGGTGACCACGGGCAACAAGATGATGCGCCATCTCGTAATGCCGGGTACCCCCGGCTTCATCCAGCGCGGCAAATGCCTGGTGGATCAACAATACGTGCATAAATCGGATTCTATCTCAAAAACCGGTCGGCAATTTTGTTATTTTGTGATCAATCGGCGGTTATGGCAAAACTGGTTTCAATTTGCGCCGGCAGGTGTACGATGAAATCCAAGACCAAAGAGAGCGCTGGCAGCCGGGTTAAATACGTTGGCGAATACCAGCCAAAACAAGAAAAATCTCCCTCCTCCCCTGCTACTACTCCACCGGCGCGCGCCAGGCGGAGATTTTCCAGTTCGCCCCCGCTCCAGCGCACCCGGACAGCCAGCCGCAGGTGATCGTATCTCACGCTGCAACCGCGCGCCTCCATCTGCCAGATGCCATCCGCCACCAGCCAATGCAAACGCGCCCGATACGGTTTTCCGGGTTGGTGCGTGGGTAGTAATTCGTCCCGAACGAGCCAATCCCCGCCAGCGCGCTGCTCCAGCGTCCGGCATTGGTTGACCCCGATTCGCCGATAACCACTACGCGCTGCGCGGACTTGCTGCTCCTCCGCCAGCCCACCTGGTAAAAATTCCGCCTGATCCCATTCCAGCCAGTGAAACTTGCCCGCTCGAATCATCGGCTGCTTTCCATTAATCACCGGCGCGTTGTGTATCTCCGCACCCGCCAAGCCATTCTGCCAGGGTGGCGGCAAATTGTAGGCAAATGTGCCGGCATCCAGCACCAGTGGTTGACCATGATGCCAGATGTGCACCTGCAATTGATCGGCATGTGCCGGACGAGAGGTGAACTTGGCTGCCCGCAGGCAAGCCCATGATTGCGGATTGCCCAACCGGCGGATACCACTCAGCCGGGGCGGCGTTAGCCGGGCTTCTTCTGGCAGAACAATTCCCAACCAGGCGCACAGTTCGTCCCATTTGCCCGGCGGGAGCGCTCGCTGTCCATCAAAAGCGCCCAGCCCGGCTTGGAGCGCCGCACGGTAATCCGTGATGCCCCCACCATCCAGCGGCAGCAAGTGTGCTCCATCATGGTGTCCCAACTGGATCGCCCTGCCGCTGATTTCATCCATCACGCCCGCCAGCCAGTGTGCCGCCAGGCTCAGTTTTTGCCTCACCTTCTCTGGCAGAGGGTTTCCCTCCAGGCGGGCTACGCGGTCTGCCAGCAATGCCAGGTGCATTGCCAGGCGGTGGTAATTGACGCTGTATTGAATATATTCACCATCCGCGTTGATCTGACATTGCGCAGCGCGGTAGAATCGGCGCCACCCACTGCGCCGCCAGTCCGCCGTTTCTTTCCAGTCAGGAAGAATGAAGGCAGCCGTAATCAATCCAACCGCTTCCGAGAGCAGGTGATTGTTGTTTTGGGCATGGGCATAGGCAGGGGTGGCAGCCACCCGGCGGGCGTGATCAATCATCGCAGCGGTCAAACAGGCTATCCGTTCGGGCGTTGAGTGAAACGAATCGCGGAATACCTGCGCGGCAAATACCAACCCAATCAAGCGCAGGGCAACCTCCTGCCCCGATAACCAGTTTTCGCCATGGTTGTACGGGTTTTGGCGCCGGAATTGCTCCCACACGCGCCAGAAGGCTGCCGGATAACGCTCATCATGATTAAGCCGGTATGCCCGACCGAGGGTGAAAACCCAGCCGAATCGGGCAGTCTCCCAGATCTTTTTAATATCATCCCGGTGTGGCTTCCCTTCCAGTTCGCTCCAGTGCTGCCGGGGATGCCAACAAACCACCTCCAACGGTTGGGGCTGACCGCCGAACAACCGCACCCGACCGGCAGCGATTTCATCCGCTTCGGTCATTAAATCTACTGCGCCAGATCCCAATAAACTTTCCAACTCGGAAGCAGGAGGGGCTTGGAACAGGATGAGGTTCAGCGCGGGCAAATTGCCCGCGCCAGCCGCGACAGGGTCGGGGTCTATCCCGATAGCGGGGGTGCGCCAGCGGTAATAACCGCTGCGCAGCCCGATTTGGTATGCCGCATAATACCACAGCGCTCGCAGCCCAACATCACGCACCATCCGCCAAGCATTGTTGATCCGGTTGAGCATAACGGCGCAACCCGCCCTACACAGATTAAATCGCAATCTCTTCCCGCTGGCGCAGCGAATCCAGGGCAGCAAAACTTGCCTGGGTCACGCCAAGCAGGTGGGCATAAGGGATCGGCGGTTCACCGCCATTTTTGACCGCGCGTAAAAACGCCTGCCAGGCTGCCTGGTGCCCCTTATCCTGGCGTAAGGGCGAGGTCATCCTTTTTCGTTGTCCATTGTTCACCAGCTCGAGCGAGCGGAAATCGTCCAACACCGCCACCCGGCTGCCGCAAAACACCTCCACCCGCTCTTTGGGAAAACTTTTGTCCCCATTGGCAAGATAGGATACCGTGCCCAGTGACCCATCGGAAAAGGTAAACGTCATCACCACATTATCTTCGCGATAACGATCCCCATCCGGTATTCCATAGGCGCGCACCGTCACCGGTGGTTCGCCGATGATGAAAGTCAGATAATCAATGAAATGGCAGCCTTCGCCAATGATCCGTCCACCGCCCTGATGCACATCATGCACCCAATGATTGAGCGGGATATAGCCAGCATTGACGCGGTAATTCACCGCCATAGGTTCACTGCGCTTCCCGAAGAATTCGGTCATCTGGCAGGTTAATGGCGCAAACCGGCGATTGAAGCCAACCATCAAAAGGCAGTCGGGATGATTTTCCAGGGTGGTTTTAATTGTCTCCAATTCCCCAACATTCAGCGCAAGCGGTTTTTCGCAAAAAACGTGTTTACCGGCTGCAAAGCAAGCCGCAACCTGGCGGGCGTGCTGGTTATGACGAGTTAGAATTGCCACCATCCGGATGCGCTCATCGTTCAAGATGTCGGCTTCATCCGAACTGGCAAACTCATAACCGAAACGCTGCGCGGCATGACGAGCGCTTAAACCACCACCGGTTGCGATTCCGACCGGCGTAACGCCGCCAGTCTTTGCCACTCCGGGCAAAAAGACCGCCGTGGCGTAATTTCCTGCGCCCAACACACCCAGCCCTGGCTGTCCTGCAGCCGGCTGCGCGGCGGTTTTGAGGGCTATTTTCCGCTCGCGCTGTTCGCTTTCGGTTTGCGGGTACGTTAACAACACTCCCAAAAACGGCTGCCCGCTTTTTCCGGTGATCACCCGGTACGCTTCTTCCGCTTGCTCGATCGGAAAGCGGTGGGTGATCAGCGGGCGAACATCCAGCGCGCCGCTGGCGAGCAGTTCCACAACCGCCTGCATATTGCGCCCTTCCGTCCAACGAACATAGCCATAGGGATAATCCCGCCCGTGCTCTTCGTATTCGGAATCGTACCGTCCCGGACCGTAGGAACGCGAGATGATAAATTGCAATTCTTTTTCGAAATAATTCTTGCGCGGCAGGTTCAATCCAACCGCGCCCACCGCTATAACCATCGCGCGGTCGCGCGCAAACACGCCCGCCAGCGCAACCGGGTCATTTGAGCGGGTATCGGCACAGATTAATACCGCATCGAAGCCGCGCCCCTGGGTAAAAGACTGTCCGGCTTCCTCCGCACCATGGCGCGGCACGGCATAAGCCCCCATTGCCTGCCCCAACGCGATCCGGCGGGCGTCCAGATCAACCCCAAACACGCGGCAGCCAGCCGCACGGGCAATTCCAACCGACAATAAGCCCAACAGACCCAAACCAATGACCGCGATCCGGTCACCCACCTGCGGCTGCGCCAAACGAAAGCCTTGCAGGGCAATGGCGCCCAGGGTGGTAAATGCCGCCGATTCAAAATCAACTTGCGCCGGCAGCGGTACGAGTAAATTGCGCGGCACCACCCCATATTCAGCATGGACGGCGAAACCACCCCCAGCGCAAGCGACCCGATCGCCGACCTTGAAACCGTCCATACCATCGCCAAGCTGCGCAATCGTCCCGGCTGATGAATAGCCGAGCGCCATCGGCTGGTCGAGCCGATTGAGAACCGCCTCCAGCGTGGTAAGTGGACCTTCGCGACGGGCTTTATCCAGCACCTGACGCACAAGATCCGGGCGCGATCGCGCTTTTGCCAGCAGGTTTTTGCCGCCGAACTCGACCACCGAGCGTTCCGTGCCGGCTGAAATCAACGATGCCGCACAACGCACCAGGGCTGTCCCGGCGCGCGCGGAAGGCACAGGCACATCCACAACCTCGATCTTGCCGTTGCGAATGATTTGAAGCAATTGTTTCATGCGCCACCGCTCAACGAGCGTAATCAACCGCGCGGGTTTCGCGGATAACGGTTACTTTAATTTGACCCGGGTACTGCATGGTTTCTTCGATCTTCTTGGCTATATCTCGCGCCAGGCGGGTGGAAGCCAGATCGTCAATATCATCCGGGCGAACGATGATGCGCACCTCGCGCCCAGCCTGAATGGCATAACTCTGGCTGACGCCCTTGAACGAATTGGCAATCTCCTCCAACGCGCGCAGGCGTTTGATGTATTGTTCCAGGTCTTCGCGGCGGGCGCCGGGGCGCGCGCCAGAGATGGCATCTGCGGCTTCGACGATAACCGCTTCGATCGATTCCTGTTCAACTTCGTGATGGTGCGAGGCAATGGTATTGACGACTCGGGCGGGCACCCCATACCGCTTGGCAAATTCTGCGCCGATCATCGCGTGGGTACCGTCGGTATTGTGATCCATGGCTTTGCCAAGATCGTGCAGCAAGCCACCCATGCGGCAGATGTCCACATCCGCGCCCAGCTCTGCTGCCAAAACCGCGGCGAGTTTGGCTACTTCCACCGCGTGAGCTAACTGGTTTTGACCGTAAGAGGTGCGGTATTTCAACCTGCCCATCACCTTGATAACTTCCGGATGCAGCCCGGTTACGCCAGCATCGTAGGCGGCTTGTTCTCCGGCTTCGATGATGCTCTTGTCCACCTCTTTTTGCTCGTCATTGAGCACCTTTTCAATATGCGCCGGGTGAATCCGCCCGTCAACGATCAGGCGCTCGAGCGCGCGCCGGGCAACTTCCCGCCGCACCGGGTCGAAGCAGGATACGGTAACCGCTTCCGGGGTATCATCCACGATGACATCAACCCCAGCAGCCTGTTCGAAGGCGCGGATATTGCGTCCATTGCGCCCCACAATGCGCCCCTTCATTTCTTCATTTGGCAATGCGATTACGGAAGTTGTTACACTGACGACATGATCCGAAGCCACCCGCTGGATCGACTCCGCAATCAACTCGCGGGCGCGTTTTTCGCCTTCAGCCCGCGCCTCGGCTTCGATCTGGCGAATGATGCGCGCCATATCCGAGCGGGCTTCTTTCTCCGCCTCAACCAATAACAGCCCGCGGGCTTCCTCAACGCTCATCTGCGCGATCCGCTGCAATTCCGCCATTTGCTGATCGTACATCTTATCAATTTCATTCGTGCGTTTGTCCAGCGCCGACTGGCGCTTGTTGATCGTCTGCTCGCGCTGCTCGATTCGTTCGATGCGCTGGTCAAGCTCGCTGCGCCGCTTTTGCAAGCGGTCTTCTTCGCGGTTGATTTCGCTGCGCCGGCGGTTGATTTCCACTTCGGCTTCTTGCAGCGTTTTCAACGCCTTGTCCTTGGCTTCCAGTTCAATCTCGCGCGCTTTCTCGTTTGCCATTAATAGCACCGAGTCGGCTTTGGTTCGTTGATCCTTCTTGAATTTCTCTGCAAAATAGCGGGTCAGGAAAAACACTGCGCCCGCCAGAATCACAAGATCAACAAGCAAAATAATTAATAACGTGTCCATTCCAAATGTTCCCATGTTCCAATTCCTCGTTCCAGAGTCAGGTTTTTTTGCTCTCTTCCAGGTGCATTTCCGACCAGATGCGGGTAATAACAGGAGCGATCGTCCCGTAAGAAAAGCCGCGCCGGGCTAAAAAGCCAGTCAGCCGTTTACGAAACAATTCGTGTTCGACGCCTGTTAATCTACGCGCATAACGCGCGCCCGCCTGGTATGCCAGCACGCTTTCGTCTTCCACAGTTTCCAGGGCCTTTTCAATGTGCTCTTCCGAAACTCCCTTTTGCTTCAGTTCGTAACGCAGCAGGCGTTGACTTCGCGGGCGAAACTGGCTGCGATTATCGGTCCATAATTGGGCGAATTCGGCATCCCCCAAATACCTTTCGCTCTTGAGCCTGACGACTACCTGATTTACAACCTGCGCTTCAAACCCCTTTTGGCTCAATTTTTGACGCAACTCATGCTCCGATCTTGCTCGATAACTCAGGATGAGTAGCGCGCGCTGGTAAGCAGTCTCTCGGACCTCCTCTTGTTGCAGCGTTTGCACCTTTTCCTCGCTCAGCGATTGACCAATACCAAGCCAGGCAGCCACAATCCGCGATAAGCTAAACGCATATTCACCATCCAGGTAAACATTCACCCGATTCGGGTTGCGCTTCTGCAATTTAAGTGCGGTGATTTTCCGCTCCATTTCCAAAACCAAGCCTGCCTTCCCAGCGGGATTACAGGAGAGGTCATTTGTGCAATTGGAAGGATGCGGTTAACAGCTGTTGCCGGAAAGGTTTCCGAAAGATCAGCCTTTTTTATCGTTCAGGTTCATCAATAACCTTAAGCCAGGGTTCGTTTACCTGCCACGCCGGAAATTTCAAGGTAGATTTTTGCCAATCATTCACATTGCGCGAAAAACCTACCCCGCAATCAAGAAACCCAACTGTTATTGCGCATCTTTTCCATCTCATCTCTCTTCGTTAGAGAGTGAGCAAATCCAAACACAAATCTATTCTCCCAATACGGTTAAGCTCGCAAGCTCACCTTCCAACCAGGCTGAGGGAGTTTTTATTTCTTTAACACATTATACATGATTTTTTAATATACCATTCAATTTGACGGTATTTGCCGCATCCTATTCGCCCTTTTAGCAATTCAGCATGGCGAATGTTGAGCAGCCGGGGCGCTGTGATCTGTGCCTGGCCCTAGTTGCTAATCGAATTGCACAAGCATCAAAACATCCTCCAGGGCAGCATTGAACAAGGTTTCCATCACCGCGTCGTCAGCTTGATACGCCCCGCCAAAACTACCGTCCGCGTACAATTCCCGCGTTCGCGCAGCGTCCGGCAAATCGCGGCAGGAAGGCGGCACCTTCTCGCCGGTTGGAAGATCGGCTACCCGTGTAAAGGAGAACGCCTCCAGCCAGTTGGCATGAGCCGGTTTAAGATTGACTTTTTCTGCCACCGCCTCCACGCTGCGTGATGTCCACCAGGCATACCACGCTGCGCGTAAACCCGGCAGATCATTTGCCAGTTCCACCAGTACCTGGCGGACGCATTCATTTCCGCTGTGACCATTCAAAACCAACAGGCGGCGAAACCCCTGCCGGTAAAGCGAGCGTACGATATCTTCTATAATCAAAATGAGCGTGCTGGAACGAAGGCTGATTGTGCCGGGATAACTCAAAAAATACGGCGACACACCAAAGTTAACTGCGGGGGCAACCAGCACCCCGCTGCGTTGGCTGGCTGCGTCTGCCAGCGCTGTTGGTATGCGCACATCGGTCAACAGGCTAAGGTAGCCGTGCTGTTCGCAAGCGCCGATGACCAGCATGATCCTGTCATCTTTTTGCAGATATTCTTCAACATCCATCCAGTTCAAATCTTCGAGCCGCATGATTGCTATCCTCCTTTTCTTTCCGCCAAGGCGAGTATACCCCTTTTATCCCGCTTAAGCGCGGCAGCGAAGCATAATGCTTCGCTGCCGCAGAGAAAAACGGTGCTCTTCCTTTAGCCGCCGTTGTCAAATCACAATATTCACCAACCTGCCAGGGACGTAGATCACTTGACGCGGAATGCGTCCCTCCAGATGACGCTGCACTCCCTCGGTTGATAATGCCAATGCTTTGGCATCCTGCTCGGAAATACCCGCCACAACCTGGATGCGATCTCGCAATTTACCATTGACCTGTATCACCAACGTAATTTCCTCCTCGCGGGCTGCTTCCTCATCCAGCAAGGGCCAGGTGTGGTTATGAATGGAATACGTATTCCCCAACTGCTGCCAGAGTTCCTCGCTAATATGCGGGCAGACTGGCGCCAGCATCCGCAAATAGAACTCCACCGCTTCATTCCAGGCGGGGGTCGCGTAGGCGCCTTGTTGTTTGGCTTTACTCATTTCATTGAGTAATTCCATTAATGCCGATATGATGGTATTGAATTCGAATTCATTGAAATCGCGAGTCACTGCCCGCAGCGTTTGGTGCACCTTGCGGCGCAGGTTGCGGATAGTGCTCTCACCCGGCTGGTTGGCGGCTGATGGTTCCAATACCACTGACCACAAGCGGCGCAGCCAGCGCGAAACGCCCTCTATGCCGCCGCTGCTCCAGGGACCGCCCTGGTCCCAGCGGGCATAAAACATGAGGTAAGCCCGCACCGTATCCGCTCCGTAGGCAGCCACCAGATTGTCCGGCGCGACCACATTGCCGCGGCTCTTGGACATTTTTTCTGAATCCTCACCCAGCACCATACCCTGGTTGCGCAGCTGCTGCATCGGCTCGGCGTGTTTGGTAATGCCCATATCGCGCAGCGCCTTGTGAAAGAAGCGGGTATAGATCAGGTGCATGGTGGCATGTTCGATCCCGCCGGTATACGTATCCACCGGCATCCAGTAATCGTACTCCACAGGGTCAAAGGGACCCTGGTGATACCATGGGCTGAGGTAGCGCAAATGGTACCACGATGAACACATGAAGGTGTCCATCGTATCCGTTTCACGCTCGGCAGTTCCGCCGCACTTTGGACAGATGGTCATCCGCCAGGTAGGGTGCAGTTTCAAGGGACTTTCACCGGTTGGTTTCCACTCGACATCTTCCGGCAGAAGTACAGGCAATTGCTCCTCGGGCAGCGGGACGACCCCGCACTTAGCGCAGAAGACCATCGGAATCGGCGCGCCCCAGTAACGTTGGCGGGAAATCAGCCAGTCGCGCAGGCGGTAATTGACCGAATATTTTCCTTTTCCATCCCGCTCCAGCCAGGCAGTCACCGCTGCTTTAGCGCGCTCGCCCGGGGTAGCGCTGAATTCTCCCGAGTTGATCATCTCGCCGTAATCGGCGTGAAAGAGGATGTCGCGGTAGAATTCGCAGCCCGACAACATCTCCATCAGCGTGCGCGCGGAACGCGCCGCCGGCTCCAACTCTTTGCATCGCGCCAGGATGCGCTGTTCCGCCTCAAGCGATTCCCAGCTCCACATGCCGTTATCGAACACGAACACCCAGCGCGAGCCGATCACCTCATTCCAGTAACCGCTATTGAGATGCTCTTGAGCAATATTCAGGTAGGCATCAATCTGTCTTGCGGCCAGTGAAACATACGCTCCCTTTTCGTCTTCCTGGTATTCGATCCCTGCGGCTGACAAGGCTGCTTTGAAACCATCGCGCATTGATCCAGCCACCGCGAAGGATTTCGCCGTTCCATCCGGGCGGGCAATGACAGGCAGAATGGGCAGCCCAAACTTGAGCGCGAAGGCAAAATCGCGCTCGTCATGCGCCGGCACAGCCATAATCGCGCCGGTGCCATACGTCATCAGAACATAATCCGCAATCCAAACCGGAATGCGCCGCCCGTTGACGGGGTTAATCGCATACCCGCCGGTAAACACGCCGCTCTTTTCCTTATCGGCTGCCTCGCGTTGAATATCTGTCTGGCGCACGGTTTGTTGGACATACACTTCCACCTCTGCTTGCTGGTGCGGTGAGGTTAATTTATTCACCAGCGGGTGCTCGGGCGCCAGCACCATAAAAGTTGCCCCCCATAACGTGTCCGGACGGGTGGTGAACACTTCGATTACATCCTCGTCCTCGGTGACAAAGTTGACTACCGCGCCTTCCGACCGTCCAATCCAATTGGTCTGCAGCGCGCGCACCCGCTCGGGCCAGTCAATTTCGTCATAACGCAGCAATTCGTCGGCGTATTGAGTGGTTTTGAAAAACCACTGCTCCAGGTTTTTCTTAATCACCGGCGTGCCGCAGCGCTCGCAATGGCGGTCTTCCCCCCACACCTGTTCACGCGCCAAGGTAGTGTTGCAATTGGGACACCAATCCACTGGCGACATTTTCCGGTAAGCCAGATTGTGCTCGTACAGTTTCAAGAAAAACCATTGCGTCCAGCGATAATATTCCGGATCAGAGCTGATCGCCTCGCGGCGCCAATCAAACATCGCGCCCATGCTGCGCAATTGGCGGCGCATATTTTCGATGTTGCGGTACGTCCACACCTTGGGATGGATGTTGCGCGAGATGGCAGCGTTTTCAGCCGGGAGTCCGAATGCGTCGAATCCAATGGGGAACATCACGTTATATCCCTGCATGCGCTTGAAGCGCGCCCGCGCATCCGAGGGGACCATCGCGTACCAATGCCCAATGTGCAAATCACCCGAAGGGTACGGAAGCATGGTCAGCGCGTAATGTTTGGGGCGGCTGGGATGCACATCCGCATGGTACAGCCCGTCTTCTTCCCAACGTTTCTGCCACTTGCTTTCGATTTCACCTGGATTGTAATTCGGAATTGGCGTCAATTTCATTCAGCGCTCCTGAGTATGAACAAAAAACCCTTCACCCGAACAGGGACGAAGGGTTAACTCCGCGGTACCACCCTGATTGTACAGGGAAATCCTCCCCGACCTCTCAGAACGCGATAACGGGCGTAACCCGGCAGCGGCTACTTCAGTTCACCGCGGCAGCCTGCTCTGTTGAGCTGACAGGCGAGTTCAACCTCAGGCGCTCCGCGGGCACCTTGTCGGGCTCGCACCGTTTGCTCCCGGCTCGCTGGCGGATGATTTACTGCTCCTGTCCTGGCTTTTCAAAAAAACAAGTTGAGGCAAGTCCTCCAACTTGTTTTTTGAGTGGACCCAGGGGGATTCGAACCCCCGGCCTTCTCAATGCCATTGAGACGCGCTCCCAACTGCGCTATGGGCCCAATTTACTATAGTCTCGCAAGGTAATGTGCCGGCTTGTCGTCACGGGGTATCCACCCCAGTGGACCTGAGGGGATTCGAACCCCTGACCTCTTCAGTGCGATTGAAGCGCGCTCCCAACTGCGCTACAGGCCCCTTCTACGAGGGTTTTAGGATTCTACCCGCAAGGCTTTACTCTGTCAAGTCAAACGATTTTCAGCAATTCTTAGGCTGTCCTGCTGGATTTTAAGCGGCAGAACCACCTAATTCTGCCAGATCGTGGCAATTCACTGATCCGGCGAAAAAACGATATTTTCCTGAATGGGCTATAATTTGTCAGGAGGAATACCATGACCCCCCACCGTCTAGAACATCTGATCTCACTTATGAACAGCGCCGGGCTGCATGCCCTCGTAATCAATCCCGGTCCGTCGCTAGTATACCTGACCGGCTTGCATTTTCATCTCAGCGAACGTCCCACCACATTAGTCATTGCGCCGCCCCATCCACCCGCCCTTATCGTCCCCCAACTTGAAAGCGATAAAGCCCGCGCCGCTTCGATCCCGTTGCAATTATTTCCCTTTGGCGATAACCCTACTTTGTGGAATCAAGCATTCCAGGCTGCCGCGCATGTGTGCGGGCTGGAAGGAAAGAAAATCGGCGTCGAACCCACCCGGCTGCGTTTTTTGGAGATGAAATATCTGCAAACCGCAGCACGCTCAGCTGCTTTTATCTCTGCCGAACCCATTTTAAGCGCTCTGCGCATTGGCAAGGACGAGGTTGAAATTGGCAAGATGCGCAAAGCCGCTCGCATTGCTCAGCAAGCCCTGCAAGACGTTCTGCCAATGGTTAAGCCGGGCATCACCGAACGCCAAATGGCAGCCGAGTTGGTCATTGCGCTGCTACGAAACGGCTCATCCTCCGAATTGCCCTTCCCGCCCATTGTTGCCTTTGGAGCCAACAGCGCCAACCCTCACGCGCTGCCAACCGACCGGCAGCTAAACCCTGGCGACCTGGTTCTGTTTGACTGGGGCGCAAATTACGCGGATTATTTTTCCGACATCACCCGTACCTTTGCGCTGGGTGATCCCGGCGAAGAATTGCGCCGCGCCTACCAGTTGGTGCAGTCCGCCAACGCCGCCGGGCGGGCAGCCGGCAAACCCGGATTGGCAGCCGGTGAGATTGACAACGCTGCCCGCGCAATCATCATCACCGGCGGATACGGTGATTATTTCACCCATCGCACCGGTCACGGGCTGGGGATGGAATCCCACGAACCACCGTACCTGTTTGCCGAAAATCAAATCCAACTGCAAACCGGAATGGTGTACACCGTCGAACCGGGCATCTACCTGCCGGGCATTGGCGGGGTGCGCATCGAGGACGATATAGTCGTCACCCCGGACGGATGCGAATCATTGACCGATTTCCCGCGTGATTTGACGATTCTATAACCATGCCATTCCCGCAAACCATGCCCTCCGCCGAGCCCTTCTTCCTGCCCGCCAGCCGCACAGGCTGCCTGCTGGTGCACGGTCTGACCGGCACGCCGAAGGAAATGCGCTGGATGGGCGATTACCTGCACGCCAATCAGATCAGCGTGCTGGGCGTGCGCCTGGCAGGTCACGCCACTCTTCCAGACGACCTGCAACGCTCCCGCTGGACCGACTGGCTGGCGAGCGTTGAGGATGGCTACCACCTGCTGCGCAATTGCTGCAACAGGGTATTCCTCTGCGGGTTATCGCTTGGCGGCGTGCTGGCGTTGTTCAGCGCATACTTCCTGCCCGTCCGCGGAGTCATAGCCATGTCCAGCCCGTACGAACTGCCCGCCGATTGGCGCTTGAATTTCGCGCGCCTCCTCCGCTACGTCCAGCCGCGCGTAGAGAAAGGCGCGCCCGACTGGCGCAACCCGGACGCCGCTGCCGACCACATAGCTTACCCGTATTACCCGACCGCCGCCATTGCCGAATTGCGCGACCTGCTGCGCGAGTTCCGCGCCGTTCTGCCGCGGGTGACTGCGCCTGCCCTGCTGGCGCATTCGCGCCACGATCGCGGCGTCGTGCCTGCCAACATGGAAAAGATCCACGCCGCGCTGGGCAGCGCGGATAAACAAATGCTGTGGATTGAAAACAGCGGTCATGTCATCCCGCGCGAGCCGCAGCGCGAGGCAGTTTTCGCCGCCGCCCTGGATTTCATCCGCTGTCACAGTCTGTGACCGGCAGTGATTGGAGGCTTTCTTGACTCTCGAAATTCTTACCTTCTCTCTGGGACCCCTGCAAAACAATGCCTACCTGCTAATTGATACAGAAAGCAACCAGGCGATCATCGTTGACCCGACCTTCGATAGCCATCACATCGTCCAAACGATCCTCAAGCGCGGCATCCGGCTTGAACAAATCTGGCTAACCCATGCCCATTTTGATCACATTGCCGGCGCCAAATTGTTTTCCGAACTCAGCCAGCCGCCGCTGCCAATCGGCATCCACCCGGACGATCTGGAACTGTACCGTTCCGGCGGCGGGGCGGGGATGTTTGGCATCAACATGCCAGAGATGCCCGAGCCGAGCCTGTTCTTCGAACACGGGCAGCGCTTGAAAGTCGGTAGCGAAGAGATCGAAGTGCGCCACGCCCCCGGTCACAGCCGCGGTCACGTCATCTTCTATGCTCCCCAGGCAAAGGCAGCCATCGTCGGCGACCTGATTTTTCAAAACAGCGTCGGGCGCACCGATCTGCCCGGCGCCAGCAGCACCCAACTGCTCAAGTCCATCTATACCCAGGTGCTCACCCTGCCCGCCGAAACCCGCCTGCTGCCCGGTCATGGTGAAGAAACCACCGTCCAGGATGAAGCGGACAACAATCCCTATCTGAACTAAAAATGACAGTTGATCAGCATTGGATTAAACAGAACGAAAGATATATCTTCCCATTCCTGTACATTTTCTCACGCATCATCATGTTTCTCGCTTTGTTTCCATACGGTTACTATGGAATTGGAGACTTAATCGTATACAGAGAATGGACCGCTCTACCAGGTTGGCCCTATCTCGATTATTGGGTGGAATATCCTCCACTTTTTCCATTTACAAGCGAAATCCTTTACCGTATCACTGGCGGACAGGAATTCTTGTACGATTTTTTATTAGCACTGCTTCTGGCTCTGGCTGGTGCTGTGACACTCTATTTTTTCCATGAAACTGCCCGACTTCTGCATGGCACGCAGAACGGCAACTTCCGCGCGCTGATTCTATTTGGGGTTATGGCAACCCTGCCCTATACCTGGTGGTATGCCGATCCAATCCCTCTCGTATTTATGATGGCTGCGATTTGGGCAATTCTGAAACGCAAAGATTTTTCAGCGGGAATTTGGATCGGTCTGGGAATGCTGGCAAAGTGGTTCCCTCTTTTTTTACTGCCAGCACTTTTTCGTCAACGCCCAGCGAAAAAAATTCTTTTGATTGGCAGTATCTCATTTCTTATGGTTGGAGCAGTTTTCATCACCCTGTATGAAACTTCTCCTGCGATGACGCGCGCATCCTTAATGGCTCAACCAGGGCGCACATCCTGGCAGACTATTTGGGCATTGATTGACGGTAACCTGACAACCGGTGCTTATTTAACTACCGAACAACGATTAGATGCTTCCCAAAGCAACGCCATGAGCGGAAATCCGCCAGTAATCTCCCCTCTAATTACGTTTTTCGTCTTTGGGGCAACTGGTATTGGTTTACTGCTCCGCCGTCGGCAGGCAAGCGACCTTGCTTTTGTTTCCAATTCAGGAATTGTGTGGGCGCTTTTCTTGCTTTGGTCACCAGGCTGGAGTTCACAATGGGTATTATATCTTTTACCTTTAATCCTTCTGACGTTTCCCATTAGTAAAGGCATATTGTTTTGCCTGGGTCTGGTTATCGTCAATATGATTGAATTCCCCTTTTTACTGGGAAGACAAATGACTGAGACCCTTTGGGTTTTGATTCCGATTAGGACATTAGCGATTATCATGGTTTTATTCTATTGGGTTAGGGAAAATGAAATTACTAACGAAGATCCTGCAGGAAGAGAAGATCAACCGAGTCAAAAATAATGTCCACCTGCTTATACCATTAGGATTAGCGTTATATTTGCGCTGGGCGGATATTGGAAAAAGCTCCATCTGGTACGATGAGGCTTTAACCATTAACCTGACTCGCCAGCCAGTTTTCGAAATGGTTCGGCTGCTTACAAATGAATTAAATCCTCCTCTTTGGGAGATCATTGCATGGTTCATGGTTCAAATTCTGCCTCCCAATGAATACAGCTACCGACTGGTATCCTTCCTGTCTGCTATTGGCATTTGGATACTCGCTCAAAAAATTCTTTCTTACCACCAAACCGGCAAATTGCATCAATTCCTGACGTTAAGCCTTCTTGCCGTTTTACCTTATCAAATATGGATGGCGCAGGATGCCAGAGTGTATGCTTTGATGAGCTATCTTTACTTGCTCGGCTATTGGTTTGTAATCCACCGGAAATGGCTTGGTTTATTCGCTTGTTGCGGATTGTTACTTTACTCAAATAGTGCCGCTCTTTTCTATGTCGCATCTTTGCTAATAATCGGGGTTTTTTACCACCCTCAAAATCGAGTTAAGACCGTTGTCATTGGAACCGGCGGGGTATTGATATTTTCGCCGTGGATTTTTGGTTCTTTTCTAAGCAACCTGTCCGGTCAATACTTTTCCGGTTATGGCATTCCACCGGTCAATGCTCAACGCATAATTGAACAAGTCAGCAATATATTCATGATTGGGGGAAACAACCTGCCATTGATTTTTGATGTGGCAAGGGTGATGAGTATTTTAACGATCCTTGTACTTATGGGTGGATTTGTTATTAAAAAAATCCTTGAACGAAAAAGTATTTCGATATCCATTCCATTGTTATCCGTATCGTTGCTTGCCGTCGTACCCCTCGTTTTGATAACGCTGGTTGCTTGGATCTACAATAATGGCCATCTGATTTTATACCGCTCCTTCAGTGGAATTTCTGCGCCTCTAATTTTATTAATTGCCGTCCATTTTTCGTCCGTAAAAAATTTTTCAACCATAATCCTGACGGTGTTTTTTGTAATTTACTCCGCCACCTATTTATTCTGGTCTCCCCAAACAAAAGGAGGCTATCTGAAAGAAAAGATCACTTTATATCCAATAGAAAATCACTCATCTACCGTGATTTTTCATGCTACAGCGACATCACTTCTTCCTTTTGATTATTATTTGGATGGTGCCTCTCACTACTTGCTGGATGCAGAGTTGCCTGCCTGGTTCTTGATCGAGCCGTTACAACAAGCATTTCGGATACAAAAAATCACCCCACACCAAATCCCTTCCGATTCCTATTGGGTGGTTTGGGCAAGGGATAATCATTTACCGCCTCAAGTTCACGACGAAATGGCTGCCCTCGTGAAAACTGCTCAGCCACTCGGTGTTATTGATTATCCCCAGGCTGCGAGAATTGAAATCTATAAGATTTCAAGAGACAAGGAAATGCCATGAAACATGTGAAAATCATCTATCTATTCCTTTTGATTATCCTATCTGCCTATTTCCGTTTTGTTAACTTGGGGGAAAACCCTGGCGTCTATAACGATGAAGGCACTCTGCTCAACCTTTCCATGAACCTTTTTCATGGTAAATCGGAGTATCTCGGTGTCGAGGGATCATGGCTTGTTGCGGGAAGGATGCCCCTCTTCCCATGGCTCTTATCGCTGGTTTTTCAATTCGCCGAGCCGAGTCTTTTTGTATTGCGAGCATTTTCAGCAGCCAGCGGCGTCCTTTCAGTTGTTCTTCTCTACCTTTTCCTGCAAAACATAACCGACAAAGGAAATTTCATTCTCGCTTTCCTTTCACCGTTGGTTCTGGCAATTCACCCAAAAATTGTCTTATTTAATCGGATTGGCTTTGGCTACAATCTTTTAATCCCGCTGACCATCGTGATTTTCTGGTTCCTTTGGCTTCTTTTTAAGACCAGGCAAATCCGCTGGCTAGTATTTGCTTCAATTACAGGCGCAATTGGAATCATGATCGAAGCCGCCTATCTGGCATTTGTGGTTTTCCTTTTGCTTGTCACCGCCGCGTTTAATTGGAGAAAACTTCATCTCGTCATCTTGATTACGTTTATACCTGTATTGATTTATTTTTTGGCATCCTTCATGGTTTGGGGAGATTCATTCCTGTTCGATTGGCAGGTCATCTTTGGAAGAGGAACTGCTCAATCCATTTTTTATCAGATGGCACATATTTTTCTTAACCTAATTTATTTCCCTTTGAATGACATCACTTTCTTGATCGGCGTATTTGGAATAATTAGCCTACAAAATAGAAAATTAAGCGTTCTCACATTCTTAGGGGTGTTCGTCCCACTCATTTTCATCAGCCGCACGTTCGTAACCATCCGCCATAGTTATTATTACTTTTTACCTTACACTGCATTGTTGGCTATTGGAATCGGGAATTTCATCCTGCAAATTACCCATTGGGCACTTCGCTTCTCTCAGGAGATTGTCCACTTGTTTCAGGCGCAAAAAATACCACCAATGGCACAAAAAATAGCGAAAGTATTATTGTTTGATTTGATATTATTTTTCACCATCATCGCCCCGACCAGTATCCTGATTTATGATTTTCACCTTCAGGTACAAAAAAATCTATCAACGCCCTTCGATAATTTATTGGTTAATGTAGATGAGTTGAATGCCTTATCCCACTCGATCCATCAAAACCTAAACAAAGATGATGTAGTTGTCGCTTCACCTGCCATCGCCTGGGCAATTAAAGGAAAATCAACCGATTACCAGATTTCAATTGCCGTAAATCATTCTCCCACAATACACTTTCCCCGCGGGATACCCGTTGAAAGAATGCGCTTTGACAGTAAAATCAGTAACGCTCGTTATGTTATTTGGGATACAATTTTGGAAAGCTGGAACGAAACCCAAATTCCGGGAATCGAAAAATGGAGAAAAGAAATTCTTAACCACTGGAAACCAATTTTTCAGACTGAGAACCTTATTGTTTTTGAAAATCCGAATCTGAAATAGGACTAAAAAAACACAACAGGATTGAAAAGGTACATTCTATGAAATTGTTTATCCCCATGCATCCAGGATAACCGTATTTTTCCTCGAAAGATATCCTTTCATTCAGACAACCATAAACAGGATAATTGTCATACATCTTTTATTAATCTATCATTTAATTTAAAAAATACTTGCATTCCCTTTAAAAATTTCATACACTTTCTTATATTGCCCATTATCTCTTTCTTCAAATATTGCGCATCGCTTGATCGTACCGGATAGCCGTTAAAATCGGCGATTTTTGTTTTTTTCCTGCTCAAGCCATCTTCCTAAATTATCACCAACATCCAGCATTGGCAGCATGTCGAAAGGAGGTGAAAACTGGTCTAAAACCCGTCGTTTCAATCCCTCTATATCGGACACAAACCAATCATTCCTTTGGAGGAGAACACATGAAAATCTTTAAGTTGGTGTTAGCGATGGTGTTGCTTGTCATGCTGGCAGTTCAGTGCGCCCCGGCTGCCCCTGTCGAAGAGCCGCAAACTGGCGAGGATCAACCCCCGTTATTCTTTGGCGCGTTCGCTACTCCCGTCGAAGAGCCCTGGGTAGGCGTTATTCATACCGCCTTACAGAAGGCAGCCGATGAAGGAAAAATCCGGTACGAACACACCGATGATATCGGTTATGCCGGCGACATGGAACGAGTATTGCGCGAGGTTTCTGAAAAGCAAAAACCGGTCGCCATTTTTGGCGATGCGTTCGGCAATGAAGAAGCTGTTCGCCGAGTCGCCAAAGATTATCCCGAGATTGCCTTTGTGTTTGGCTCGGGGCTCGGTCCTGCAGAACCCAACATGTCCGTGTTCGATAACTGGATTCACGAACCTGCTTACCTGTGTGGTTTGATCGCTGGTGGTGTCACAAAGACCAATGTGATTGGCGTGGTCGGTGGTTACCCGGTGCCGGAAGTCAACCGCATCGTCAATGCCTTCATCAACGGTGTTAAAGAAGTCAATCCGGATGCCAAGGTAATCGTTTCCTTCATCAACTCCTGGTTCGATCCAGCCGCCGCCAAGGAAGCTGCCCTGGCGCAGGTAGATGCCGGCGCAGACGTTCTCTTCGCTGAACGCTTTGGCGTCATCGAAGCAGCGGTGGAAAATGATCTGTTTGCCTTTGGCAACATGAGCGACCAAAACGAACTTGCTCCCGAACATGTCCTTACCGGGCCGGTATGGAATATGACTCCAACGGTTGAATATGTGATCGCTCAGATCGAAGCCGGGCTCTTCACCGCCCAGGACCTCAAGGACTTTTCCATGGTTGGCAAAGGTGGCGCGTATCTCGCTCCTTTCCATGGCATGGACAGCAAAATCCCCGCAGAGATCCTTGACTTGGTGAAACAACGGGATGCCGAAATCCGCGATGGTCTGTTCCGGGTGGATATCGAGGAAGAACCACCTGTAACCCAGTAAATCAAAACGCGCGTGCGGCAGCCAGGCTGCCGCACTGTTTTCTCTACATTCTGGCGTGTTTTACTGCCTATCAATATCCACTAATCCGGGTCGTCCTGAGGGCAAAAAATACAGGTTGTGTTTATTCAAGTAATAGCCTGCTTATCCTTCTTGGCAATTGAGCCGCTGCTCTTTGGACGACCCCGGTAATCCCCCGCGGAGAAATTATGCTTATTGTAGACATGCAGGCTATCTGCAAGCGATTTGGCGACCTGATCGCTAACGATCATGTCACTTTTCAATTGCAAAAAGGAGAAGTTCACGCTCTTTTAGGGGAGAATGGTGCCGGTAAGACAACTTTAATGCGCATTCTTTATGGTTTGTATCACCCCGATTCTGGCGTCATTAAGGTTAATGAGCAGCCTGTCGTGATCCATTCGCCCAAGGATGCCATCAAACTCGGCATCGGCATGGTAACCCAGCACTTCGCGCTGGTGCCGCCGCTGACCGTCGCCGAGAATATTGTCTTGGGGTATGAAAATCCATTCGTCCTCAATCAATCAGAAATTGAATCCAGCGTTCGCGAGGCAGGCAAACGTTTTGGTTTAGAGATTGATCCTAAAGCCATCGTTCGTCACCTTTCGGTCGGGCAGCGCCAGCGGGTAGAAATCCTCAAAGCCTTGTACCGTAATGCAAAGGTGCTGATCCTGGATGAACCCACTGCAGTATTGATTCCGCAGGAAGTTGACGCCCTGTTCAACACCTTGAACCGGTTAAAAGCGGAGGGTTTATCGGTAATCTTCATTAGCCATAAACTGCACGAGGTCACCAAGATCACCGATCGGGTCACCGTCCTGCGGGATGGTAAAGCGATTGGCACCGTCGAGACAACCGGCGTAACCCAGAAGGAACTGGCGGCCATGATGGTTGGGCGCGAAAATTTCGGCGTAACCCGCCCGGCAGTTGACCAGGTTACAAACCAACCGGTGTTGGAATTGACTGACCTGTGCGCCAACGATGACAAAAAAATGCCCGCCCTTAAACACATTTCACTGACCATCAATCAAGGGGAAATTCTTGGCGTCGCCGGGGTGGGGGGCAACGGTCAAAAAGAGTTGGCAGAGACGCTGTGCGGCGTCCGACCAGTGACCGGCGGAAAAATATTCGTCGGCGGGCAGGATGTCACTGGCAAATCGCCGACCGATCTCAACCGGGTGGGCATTGGTCGCGTCCCAGAAGACCGGCACGAAGGCATGGTCCTGCAGCTGACCGTCACCGAAAACCTGGTGCTGGAACACCTTTCCGAGTTCACCCGAAACGGCATGGTTGATCATACGGCGGTTCGTAAATATGCCGGGAGATTGATCGAACAATTTCAAATTAAAGCCCAGCCCAACGACATAACCCGCACGCTCTCTGGCGGCAATATGCAAAAAGTGCTTCTGGCACGAGTGCTCTCGCGCGAACCCCGGGTAATCATCGTTCCTCAGCCAACCCGCGGGTTGGATGTCGGCGCGACCGATTATGTCCGCCAGCAGCTACTCGAACAAAGGCAGCGCGGCGCAGCAATACTGATGATCTCCGAAGATTTGGACGAAAT
This sequence comes from Bellilinea sp., assembly GCA_039666315.1. Classification (GTDB taxonomy): domain Bacteria; phylum Chloroflexota; class Anaerolineae; order Anaerolineales; family Anaerolineaceae; genus Bellilinea. The sequence goes on from JAVSME010000003.1 coordinate 418,446, forward strand.
TCTGGCATTGTCGGACCGTATTGCCGTCATCTACGAAGGCGAAATAGTCGGTATTTTACCCGCCTCAGAGGCAACGCCGGAGAGGTTGGGTTTATTGATGTCCGGCGCTGTCAAGGAGAAATAACCTCATGGAAGCCAAGCAGCCAAAATTCCAGATCGTAAAGACCAATTCTCCGCCGCTGTGGATGCGCCCATTAATCCCTGTCTTGGTGCTGTTGATCACTTTCATCATCACCTCGGGTTTGATTTTGATTTCCAGAGTCGATCCCTTTCAGGCGTATTATTACTTCTTGATTTCTCCCCTCTCCAGCCAGGTCTCCTTCCTGGAGGTGCTGGTCAAGGCTACTCCGTTGATGCTGGCTGGAGTAGCCATTACATTCGCTTTCTCTGCCGGGTATTACAACATCGGCGCCGAAGGGCAGCTATACGCCGGCGCCATAGCCGCCGCCTGGTTGGGGATCGTTCTGGGCAGCCTGCCGCCCATTCTAGCCATCCCGCTGATGATGATTGGTGGATTTCTGGCAGGCATGCTCTGGGCGTTGCTGCCGGCGTTGCTCAAAGTCCGCCTGGCAGTGGATGAAGTCGTCACCACGCTGTTATTGAATTCGGTCATGGCATACATCGTCAGCGCGCTGTTGAACGGTCCCTGGCGGGATCCAATTTCCGGCTGGCCGCAATCTCCAGAGATCGCCGCGAGCACCATGTTCTTTAAGTTGATCCCCCGTTCACGTCTTCACCTCGGTTTCTTAATTGCCCTGGTCGCTATTTTTGTCCTCTGGCTCGTGCTCACGCGCACCTCCTTCGGCTTGAAAATGCGCGCGGTTGGGCTGGGCAAATCCGCTGCTCAATTCGCTGGCATCAACGTTGGGCGCACCACATTGATTGCTGCGCTGATCAGCGGCGGCATAGCCGGTATTGCGGGAGTCAGTGAAGTGGCAGGCATCCAGTACCATCTGATCGGCGAACTCTCGGCGCATTACGGCTATACCGGCGTAATTATTGCCACATTGGGAGGGCTGAACGCAATCGGTGTGTTCGCCGCTTCACTATTCTTCGGCTTAATAGACACCGGAGCCCAAACGGTCAGCCGCGCCCTGGGCGTGCCAGTCTATCTGGGTGAAGTGACCCAGGCAGTCATGCTGCTGGTAGCATTGGGTATGTACCTGCTGCAACGATATCGCATCGTCCGGAGGGCGTGATGGAAATATTCCTGGTTAACCTGATTGCTGCCACCCTGCGAGTATCTACACCCATTGTACTTGCCGCCATCGGCGAAACCTACAGCGAAAGGGCTGGCATCCTTAACCTTGGCATCGAAGGCATCATGTTCTTCGGCGCATTTGCCGGCTTTTTTGCGGCAGATTTGACCGGTTCGCTTTGGCTGGGCTTGCTTGTCGCAATCCTGACCGGTGTGCTTGCCGGGCTGCTGATGGGCTTGTTGACCGTCACCCTGGGTGTTAATCAACATGTCTCAGGTTTGGGTATCACCCTGCTGCTGACCGGTCTCGCCTTGTTTGGATTTCGCCTGGTTTACGGCGGTCGCGCGACGCCCCCGTCCATACCTTCCTTCCAGGCTTTCGAGGTGCTGCCCGAAAATCCAATCCTGGGGCCAATCCTGTCCCAGTACTGGATGACTTATGTCGCCTTTTTGGTCATCGTTCCACTGAGTTGGTGGATCCTGTATAAAACCAATTTCGGCTTGAAAATCCGCTCGGTAGGCGAAAACCCGGAAGCGGTGGATGCCGCAGGGGTTAGCGTACCGGCTGTGCGTTACGCTGCGCTGGCAATCGGTGGCGGTTTGATGGCTGCTGGAGGTGCTTTCTTGTCACTTGCGCAATTGGGCGCGTTTACTCACGGGATCATTGCCGGGCGCGGGTGGGTGGCTATCGCCATCGTCATCTTCGGCAACTGGCACCCCGTCCGGGTTATGTTCGGCGGTTTGATATTTGGTGGCACCTTCGCACTACAGCTGCGTCTGCAAGCCATGGGCTTGCAATTGCCCATCCCTTATGAAACTTTTCTCGCCTTGCCCTATATCGTCACAATCATTGCATTGGTGATAGCGGGGCGCAATGCGTCTTATCCTGCTGCCCTGCTCAAACCTTATCGGCGAGAGTAAACAACCTTATCTGGTTCCAAAAAGGAGCGAGTCACATGAAATACAAATATTTAGGTAAAAGTTATCTCCGACCGGATGCAATCAGCAAAGTAACCGGCAAAGCCGTTTTTCTGGATGATATCCGCTTGCCGGGCATGCTTTATACCGCCATCCTGCGCCCCAAGTATGCTCACGCCAAAATTGTCTCAATTGACATCAGCCAGGCAGAACAGTGCCCCGGCGTTATCAAAGTCATCACCGGACAAGGCTGCCAGTATCGTTATGGCGATAATATTCGCGACTTGCAGCCAATGGCAGTTGATAAGGTACGCTACATCGGCGAGCCTGTTGCCGCAGTCATAGCGGATACCCCGGCGCGCGCCAACGCAGCCTTAAGTAAAATCGTCGTGGATTATGAACCACTGCCGGTTTACATAGACGCCAGAGACGCCATGAACGAAGACGCAATTCTTATCCATGAGAATGCGGAGGAGTACTGGCGGCTGCCCACCCTCAAACCCCGCTACGGCAGCAATATCGCCAATTTTTACCACCTGAAGAAAGGTCGCGGCGAGGCAGGCTTTGATGAGGCTGACGTCATCATCGAAGCGGAATTCAATTACCCGCTCGGCTCTTGCGCCGCGCTGGAACCACACGGATCAATCGTCTGGTTCAAAGAGGATAAGACGATTGAAATCTGGTCCTCTTCAATTTGCCCCTTCATCATTCGGGATGATATCGCACACTCCTACGGCATGCCCATCAGCGATGTGCGCGTGCACATTCCAGAGATTGGAGGCTGCTTCGGATACAAATCCGACATCACTGTCGAGCAAACGATTGCCTGGATCGCCAGTTTTGTGCCCGGGCATCCGGTTAAATGGGTCGCTTCCCGCCAGGAAGACTTTACCAGCACGCTGGTCGCGCACGGTATCCGCACGGTTATGAAAATGGGCGCCAGGCAGGATGGCAAACTGGTTGCCCTTAAAACAACCGTCTATCATACCGGCGGCGCCTATGCCGATACGGCGGTCAATGTCACCATCGCCGCTACCCACAATTGCACCGGTCCTTACGAGTTTGACCATTGTGATTTGAGCGGATATACCGTCTACACCAACACCCCACCGGTTGGCGCATACCGCGGATATGGGCATCCGGAAGCCCAGTTTGCCACAGAACGGATGATGGAAATTCTGGCGCGAAAGCTGAACATGGATCCTTTCGAATTGCGGTCCAAAAACTATCTAAAAGAAGGAAAAGTAAACGCGCTCGGCGAAGTGATGTGGAAATCCAACGGCGATATCCAACAATGCGCCGATAAAATTCAGCAACTGGTCTTCGCTCATTCCAAGCCAAAGGAGGATGAACAATTTTTCTACGGGCGTGGGTTCGCGGCGGTGATGAAATCACCAAAAGGCGCTCCATTTTCAACTAAGGGCTGCTACATCAAAATGAACATTGATGGCAGCGTGTCCATTAACATGGGCGGCGCCGAAGTGGGTCAAGGACTGCGCACCATAATCCGGCAGATTGCCGGTGAAGCCTTAAAAATAGCGCCCGAGAAAGTGCGCGTTTACAGCGAAATTGACACCCAGTTTTCGCCCTACGAATGGCAAACCATCGGCTCGATGTTCACCATGCAGGGCGGGAGGGCAATCGTCCGCGCTGCGGAAAAACTGATCCAGGGTCTAAAGAGAACCGCCGCGCAAGTTCTGCGCACAGACGAAGATTACCTGGAATACGATGGCGAATGTGTATATCTTCGCAACGACCCATCCATCCGCATTCCAGTTACCCAACTGGCGCGCGGTTACATAACCGACAATGGCATCACCATTGGCGATCTGGCGCAATCCGTCGCTGATGCCCGCCTGCCGCGCTATTCCAACCCGGACCAAAACGGACAGGGCAGCCTGGGTGTGACTTACACGTTTGGAGCGCAGGCGGCTGAAATCCGCATCGAAAAGAAAACCGGAAAAATCTTTGTTGATCACTTCGCTTCTTCCTTCGATGTTGGCCAGGTGATCAACCCACTGCAAATTCGCGGCTCGGTTTTGGGCGGGGTTACCATGGCAATTGGTGCCGCGCTTTACGAGGTGATCCAATTCGATTCTGAAGGCAACATACTCAATCCTCAGTACTTCCAATACCACGTCCCTACATTCAAGGAAGCCCCGCGCCAAACAATCGAATTTATCGAAACTCCCGACCCAATTGGCGCCTTTGGCGCGCGCGGAATTGGCGAGCACTCGGTCATCGGTGCGCCGCCCGCTATCCTCAACGCCATTTACGACGCCATCGGCGTGGATTTCTTCGAAATCCCGATCACACCTGAAAAAATCAAAAAAGCGCTCGAAGCGCAGAAGGAGTACGCATAATGGTTGAGAAAATTACCTTCACCATCAACGGCGCAACCCGCACCGTTGAGGTTGATCCCGACATAATGCTGATTGATGTCATCCGCGATGTGCTAAACCTGACGGGCACCAAGCGCGGCTGCGATAATGCAACCTGCGGCACCTGCGTGGTCGTCATGAATGGCAAAGCAATTAAATCCTGCAATACCCCGATGAGAAAAATCGCCGGCGCGAATATTCTCTCTGTCGAAGGGTTGGCGCACGGCATGGAACTGCATCCCATCCAGAAAGCCATCGCGGAATCCGGCGCGGTGCAATGTGGTTTTTGTATACCGGGAATCGTCATGGAGTTGTACGGTTTACTGGAAAACAAACCCAATGCCAGCGAACAGGATTTGACCAACGCACTTAATAAACATCTCTGCCGCTGCACTGGCTACGAACCGATTCGTGACGGCGCGTTGATTGCCCAAAAGGTGATCCAAAATCGTGAAGTCGAGCCAGCCTGACCAAAACCAATCGCCGGTTGGCTGAGGCTGACAGGCAGGTTATTTCACATACCCATTTCTACTTTCTTGGAGGGAAAAAATGACCGTGGATGTAATCATCCAAAATGCAAAAACCCGTTTTTCCGGCAATGATCTACTGCAAATTGCTATTCAGGGTGGAAAAATTGTCAAGGTAGCCCCAAAAGTCGAAGTTGAGGCAAAAAAGGTTGTGGATGCCGGGGGTAACCTGGTAACCGAGTCATTCGTTAATGGGCATCTACACCTTTGCAAGGTATATACCCTGGCGATGATGGACGACGAAGCGCTCGGCGCTTACACGGGCGAATCGATGGGCGGCGCGATGACCGCCATCGAACTGGCTGCCCGGGTCAAGGAAAAATACGACGAAAAGTGGATCATCGAAAATGTTCGCAAAGCGCTCAACTTGGCGGTGCGTTTTGGCAACACCCACATCCGCGCCTTTGCCGATACGGACACCAAGGGGCGTTTGGAAGGCGTCAAAGCCCTGTTGCGAGCGCGGGAGGAATACAAGGACAAGGTCGAAATTCAGGTGGTCGCTTTTCCGCAAGATGGAGTCGTGCGCGACCCAGGCGCGGAAGACTACATCGAAGAAGCGCTTAAACTTGGCGCGGATGTTGTCGGCGGCATACCCTGGATTGAGTACACCGATGCGGACGCACAGGAGCATATTGACCGCATGTTTGCCCTGGCAATGAAATACGACAAGCCCGTTTCGATGTTGATTGATGATGCCGGCGACCCAACTCTGCGCACGCTGGAAATGCTGGCGGTCAAGACCATCAAGGAAGGCTGGGAGGGTCGGGTGACTGCCCAGCATTCCCGCGCCATGGCGCTCTATCCCGAACCTTACTATCGTAAGATCGAATACCTGCTTAAGCGCGCAAACATTGGCGTCGTGTCTGATCCTCAAACCGGACCTCTCTATGCGCGGGTTAAATCACTGTACAAAGCGGGTGTGCGCATTGCCCTCGGACAGGATGACATCGCCGACGCCTACTATCCCTTTGGGCGCAACAATATGCTGGAAGTAGCCTTTCTGGCTGCTCATCTAATGTGGATGACCAGCCGCGAAGAACTCGAAGTTCTATATGACCTGATCACCACCAATGCAGCCGAAGCGCTGAATATCCCCAACTTTGGATTGAAAGAAGGCTGCACCGCTGATCTTGTGGTACTGGATGCAGCCTCTGTGTGGGAGGCAATCTGGTATCACGAAGCCCCGCTGCATGTCTTCAAGAATGGGGTCGAGATAACACAGAAGTAAATACAAAACCAAAAACAACAGGGCTGCCCGTTTTAGACAGCCCTTTACAATTTATAAGGGGAAGTTCGCCATCGTACCCGCATGCCTCAATCCACCAGGACTAACCGAAACTTTTCGGACAGCCCCGCGACTGAAAAAAGCACTGGAAAAGGTATAGTACGGTTTCACAATCCACGCTCCCCTCACGGGGAGCGTCTTGGCGCCTGGGGGCCGGAAACTCCCCAGTCTTCCGCTTGCGTGGTATGCTCGTCCGGACTACATCCTCGCCAAATTAATTATAGCATACCACAAGCTGCGTCGGGAGCACATGGTTGAAAATTTAGATTTTTTCGAGTTTCAATTTCCCGTCTCTTGCGCTTGTCCTCCAGCGCCAGCCGCCCAGGGGCTGCGCCGAAGCGCAGGTATAACCCTCCAGGCTGAATTCGGCAGTGAATTCGGAGGGATCGGTTGCCAGGATGACGTGACCATTCTGCTCTCTAACTTCCACCACTTCCGCGGTGCAATAATGGAGGGTAATGCCCGGACGCAGACGCCATTCAAGCGGGAGGATCAGACCACGCCGCGCGGGAAGCGTGAGCCGGTTTCCGCTAAAAAGCGTTTTTCCCGCTGATGCCAGAGTCGTTTCAAGCGGGTCATCCTGATAGTTATTGATAAACAGAAAACCACCGTTTTCACCCACTGAAAGCCGCACATCTGCCCAATCACTCATCTCGAACAGAGGGGGACACTCCATGCGGTTTGCCATCCGATTCAAAATTGCGAGATCGTCCAGCGTGTTTGCAGCCAGCGCCGCGCCCAACATCATCACCTGTCCTTTGCCCAGCGATTGAATGAAACCTGTCACGCTGCCATCGCTGGCTATGGCAAAGACTCCATCGAATTGCCCGGCATAACGCTCCACAAACGCAGCCGGGACATCCTGATCATCAAAGACTCGGATGAGTTCATTTTGGAAAGGTTGTCCGCCGGAGATGCGCGTGATCCCAAGCGCGTCGCTGAGCAAGGTGCAGGGTTGGTGATTGAACTCTTCTGAGCACATTCTTCCAACCAGTAGTAATCTTCCACCAGATCGAACATAATCAATCAATTTTTGTTGCACGGCGGAAGCGCATTGCCGTTCCATCATCATCCACAACACGGGAGTGTCGGCAGGGCTTAGAACAGCGCGGCTTAACTCGATGGCGTCGAAGGGACGATGCGTGAGCGCCAGCCCGCGCGCGATGAAATCGAAGAGAATGACTTCGCGCTGGTGGGTGACGATCTTTGTCCTTTCCTCCGTAAAGGTATTGTTGACTTCAGTCATAAAATCATCGAGCAAGAAACCGATAGTGGTGGCGGTTTTTAGGCGGGCACGAATCAGGTCTTTGCCATAAGCGGAAAGGGATCGCGAGAGGTGCGCGTAACGGGCATAATGTTTACGGATCGTGCCATCCTTGCGGACGGGATGTCCCCAATCGTGGCGTTTGATAGGGCTGAGGATGGGATCGTTTTCACCGTCGAAGAAAAGATAATGGTTGATGGCACGCATTCCGCAGGAGATGCACAAGCGGCTGTGCAGATCGTAAAAAGAGGATTGGGCACCGCTAAAATCCTGGTTGCCGCCCGCCTGAAATTCGATGGAAAATAATGGTTGTTGTGGATTTTGCAGAGCTTTGGTCATTTCGTTGACCAATAATAGTTGATGGAAGTTGCCCTCGCCGATGAACATCGGATACACATCCGTGGCACTGAGCATCCCGTTTATTTCCATCACTTCGACCAGTTGCGAGAGACCGATAGGAAACGTTTTACCCCCATTCGCAAAACCGTGAATGTTGGCGACCGGCGGAATGTCCATGCCGTTCGATTTTGCCATATTCCACAAGCAGGCTGCGTATTCGCGCAGATAGGTTCGGTAAAAACGGCGGTAATCGTCGAGGAGGGGGGCGGCATGAGCTGGCGAAGGATGGGAAAGTTCGGCGCGCAGGAATCCGGTCAGCGATGCGGCAGGGAAGCGTTCGGGGAGCCGTTCGCCATACACGCGCTGCAGATAGCCCGCAAAACGGTCCAGTGTATCCGGATTGATATCCACAATGTTTCTCACCCATTGGATCATGCCCATCTCATTATCGAGCTGGATCATCAGGATTTTTCCGCCGCGCGTAATTTGACGCGGCGTTAATACCGCGAACACAGCCCGGTACCACGTTTCGACGCATTTCAAAAAATCGGGATGCAGGTAACTGGCGATGTTTTGGGTCTTGCCATCCTGGCTGATAAAAGCCGCCTGCGGATATTTTCCAAACGCCCAGGGCGGAATGCCCTCGTTGATGGTCTCCGCCATGATGTAGGGACCGGGACGGGCAATGATAAACAAATCCATTTCGGCAGCGAGATCGAGAAAGCCAGCCAGATTACGCATGGGATGAGTGCAGCCGTCAAGGTCGGAGAGATCCGGTTCGGGTTGATGCCACAGCCAGGGGATGTAGGCGGCGACTGTGTTGAAACCCGCCTCCTTCAATAAGCCCAGGCGGTGCGCCCATTGATCGGCAGGGGTACGGAAGTAATGAAACTCCCCGGCATGGATGAAAAGCGGCTCGCCATCCAGCGAGAATAGTCTATCCTGTGCATAAAACTTAGTCACGTTTTGCTCCTGTGCCTGTTATAAACCTGGCTTGCTCGGTAAATCGTTCGATCACATCTGTGATTGCCAGCTGGGGTGTCCCGATCATATAGGTATGAATCGTGTCGTTGAAGTCCCGATACCAGTGTTCGGGTATCCCGCCCCTGCCGAGGATTGCTCCCACAATGCTCCCCGCTGTAGCCGCCGTGCAGTCATTATCCATACCCATTGCCACAGTTTCGCCGATAACCCGATTGAAATCCGTTCCGCCGATGGACAGACCAAAAATGGTCAGGCAGGCATTGTTGAGCGTATGGGCGGTGGACATGCCTGCAAAACGCTCTTCGACCGCCTCACGCGCCTGACGGTAGGTGGTGATGCGCGGCGCTTCGGCTAAAACCCAATGAACATGCTGCGCCAACTGGCAGTTGGCGGGAATCTCGGTCAAGCCAATTTGAATGGCTTCAAGCGGGTCTTTTACCTGAAATGCGGCGGCGATGGCGGCTGAAAAGAACATCTCTCCATAGATACCCTGCCGGCGGTGACTCAGATAGGCATCGCGATGCGCCATTTCCGCCGCCAATTCCGGATAGCCGGGCGCGAGGTAGCCCCACGGGTCAGAACGAATGTCCGCCCCGATCCATTCAGTAAAGGGATTTTGATGCGCGGCGGCTTGCATGGCGGGAATGCCCGCTTTGAGGTTCCGTAGGGCGGCTTCTTCCGCTGTGTATGCAAAGGGCAGATATTTCAACCAGGCTTTCCCCACGTCCTCTGTGCTAAAGTTAGGACCATATTCTTCAACGATGAACAGACCCAACAACGTGTAGACGAGATCGTCGTCAACGGGTACGCTGTTCATCTTCGTACGGGTATAAGCCTCGCGCGGGCTGTACTCGCAGCGTAAGTCAAAGGGCTGGGGCACGTATTTCCAATAAGCGGTGGGTGGGAATGGGTCCTCATTTTCACGGGCGAGATTTTCCATGAAGGCGATCGAACAACCTTCCACCGGGGCGCCCAGAAGATTACCTGCTATCCGCCCCAATAACGCCCCTTCAAGTTTTTCCTGATAAAGGGCATAGTCAATGCCTGCCCATAATCGCCGTGGTCCGGCAGGACGCAATTGCCGAATGCCTACCAGGTCGTCTGGCTGATTTTGGGTTAACGCCTCATCCACCGGTAATGCTTGCATTTCTTCCACAATCGCCTGAAGAGTGTGTTCAGCTTTCACCAACAAAATCTCTACCCCTGACGCGCCGTAATCGTGTTTGAGGTGGCTGTACAAATGAAGTTGTTCAAGGAGATGTCTGAGTTTCGATTCGTTTGGGTATGCCATCTTGTGCGTCCTTTATGCACAATAGTTCCATTGATACCGCGCCATGAGTCAGAACAGAACGTTCATTGCGTAAAGGCTATTCATGCTTCTCTCGTTCTCGCCTGGTGAATCCCAAAACCGCCAGAGCCTTTTGAATAGCGGAACTACTTGAATACGTTTCCCATATCATTCTGCTCAGGTAATTCTCGATCATCAGCAACGAGCAGCCTTTGTCTATGCCGTAGAGGGCACGGCTGTACCAGGGCGGCTTAACCGCCAGGTTGTACGAGTCAAAAAAGCCGTACTTGCCCCAGGTTTGGGGCTGCTGATGGTATAGGTACTCCATCATCTCCGCGGTTTCATCGGGGAGAAAGGGCAGGCAGGAAAGCGCGCTGTAAATGGAAACTGTGCCGGTGTGATGGGGTTCGCTCAACGATGGCGTGCTTCCAGCCACCTCGTAACCCCAGGGACTGTCGCCCGCGCTTAATCCCCAACTGCGGGCATGATAGGTTTTGTACTGTTGGGAATGGTCAATGCAAAATTGGCGATTGGCAAGGGATGCAAGGCGCGTGTTTTGGAACCAATCCACGCTGTTGGCATCCAGGTATTTCGCGACATCCAACCACGCTTCGCTGAAGTGATACGCGAACAGGCTGCCGCCGGGATTGATAATGACGGTTTGTCCATCGAAGAGGCCGGTATCACGCCGAAAGCCCTGATACAGGCGGCGCGCTAGAGAAGGCTCAATTCGCGCGGCGGCTTGCAGATACATCATTTTTTGTTCCGCTGCCATGTCCCATTGACTGATAAAGCCAGCCTCCGTGGTGACATAATCACCGTCTTTATCAGGATTGTACGCCATGCGAAACAATGCCTGACCATCGTTCTCGAATAGGATGAATTTCCAATCCACCCGTTCCAGAAGTTGCTGCGCGAGATCGCTGATTTCAGCGTTTTGAAAATATGCCGCCGCAGTGATAACGCCGTTCAAGCATAGCGCAGTGTCAATTGTGGAGTATTCGCATTTGCCCCAGCGTTGGGCAGTGTCCATGTGCAGGTAGTGAGCAAAGAAACCGCGATGATGACTGGCGTGATGCAAGAGCGTATGCAGGGTCTGGCGGGTGATATCTGCCGCGCGTTGGCGCGGCAGAAAATTCCGCTCGCTGGCTATCATCCAGGCGGTGAGGGCAAAGCCGGTTGACGCAATGGATGCAAGATTCGTTTTTTTGGTGGAATCAACTGTGAGACCGAATCCCTGACTGTGCGGATTGGTGTTCGTGTGGCTCAGGAAAAATTCGATGGAGCCTTGCAGTTCGCGATGTAGGAGAGAAAGGAGATTCATAGGTTAGACGGCGGTGCGAATTGGATTTCTCGCGGCATGTTGGATGATTGGCGCGGGATGAAGTGGGTAAGGATGCGATACGACTGGAATGGAGCGCCTGTTTCAAGAAATGCAATCAACTGCCGCGTGGCGGCAGCACCCCACTCCAAGCGAGAGGCACCCACCGAGGAGAGAGAAGGCTGCATGTAGCGGGCGAGGGGGATATCGTCGAAACCGACGACAGCAATATCGCGTGGAGCATTGAGACCGTGTTCTTTCATGGCACGCAAAAAGCCTATTGCCATCTGGTCGTTGGCGCAAAAGACGGCTTCAGGACGATTATTCGATTGCAACATGGTTTTGGCGGCTTCGTAGCCTGAGATTTCGGTGAAGTATCCCTGGTAAACCGGCACCTCCAGATGGTGTTTTTCCGCTTCATCAAGAAAAGTTTCGATGCGCTCGGTGTTGTCAATCGAATCCGGCGCGCCTGCGACAACGGCGATTTTACGTGCGCCTTGTGAATAAAGATGTTGAAACGCCTCGCGCACGCCCCGGGCGTTATCGAGCAGGAGCGGCAGGAGAAAGTCGTTTTGTAACAGGCGGTCGAGCACCACGATGGGAAATTGCCTGGAAGCGAGCTTCAGGATGGATTCATTGGATATTTTCGAATCAAATACGATCGCGCCATCCACTTGCCGGTAGAGCAGGATGCGACGCGGAGAGCGGCTTTCAGGGCAAACGATCAGTTCATAATCTGTGTTGAGCGTGACGCCGTGAATTCCCTCGAGAATTTCCTCATAGAACAATCCGCCAAAGCGGGAGATGAAAATGCCAATGGTACGGGTCTTGATCTTTTTCAGATGGCGGGCAAAGGCATTCGGGTGGTAATTGAGTTCCTCGGCGGTTTTAAGTACACGCTGGCGCGTGGCGTTGCTGATGTTGCCGGTATTGTTCAGCGCATACGAAACAGTGGTGACACTTACTTTGGCTTGTTTGGCTATGTCGCGAATGGTGGTCATAATTAGATTGAAGGTTGAAAGGGTTACAGTAATCCAGTGTGCAAGTTGCGAGAGGTGTGCTATACGCTGCGGGGCGAGTGGATCGTGGTGTGTCAGGGAGTGCGGGTGATTTGCAGGCGTTCCAGCCCGTTGAGCAGGTGTTTGTTTTTCATTACAATTCTGTACACCAGATCGTTTTTGTAATTTGCCAGCATGAGCAGAGAGATGCCTTTGTCAATGCCAATGACGTCGCTGGCATACCAGTTCTGACTCAAATTGTAGGCGCTCTGAAAGCCATAACGACCTTTAAGCGGTTCAATGCTATAGTAGTTTAACATTGCCTGTGCCGACTCATCGGGCAGAAAGATCATCGATGCAATGGCGGCATAAGGCGGAACAGTATCATCCACGATATGCGCGCTGTTGTCGAAGCCGGAGGGCGGCGCGCCATACAAGCCACTGTAACCTTTCGGACCGTCGCCAGCACTCAAACCCCAGGCAAGCGGTCCGAGAGTTTCATACTTATCCTGCATGTTGACGGCAAACAGGTACTGCGCCTGTGCAGCGCGGACGGAGTTCTCGAACCAGTTCACCCCTTCGCGGTCGGTGTAATTGCGAAAATCCAGCCAGGCGTGACTGTATTGATGGGTGAACAGCGAACCAAACCAGGAGTGAATGAACGGTTCACTTTCGCCATATTCGGCAACGCGACGCGTGAAACCGTAGTATAAGCTGTCGTCGGTTGGGTGGGTGGGTGAACCCGCTGCCAAAACGTACAACATCAATTGTTCAGCGTAAAAATCCCAGTGACCTTCGAACCCTTTTTCGGGACGGTATGCCATGTGGAACATATCCCGCGATTCGTCCACGAACCAGCTCCAGTTCACGTCGCGGTAGAGCTGATCCGCTTTCGTCTGTATATCGCCGCCGAAATATTCACCTGCGGTGAGGATGCCCATCATGAGGATGGCCGTGTCTATGCTGGAGACTTCGCTGTTCCAGGCACGTTTTCCGGTTTGCATATCCACAAAATGATAGAAGAAGCCTTCGCTCCGTTCCATTTCCAGCAGGGAATCGAGGGTTTTGTTGGTTCGCTCGTAGGCTTGTTCGCGGGTGATATAACCCATTTCGACTCCGATGGGATATGCGCTAAGGGCAAAGCCAACCGCCGCAATGCTGGAAATGCCTGGCGAGCCAGGGAAGCGATCGCGAATCAGGCCATAACCGGGGCTGGCGGGGTGCGTATTGGCCTGCTCCCAGAAGAAATCGAAGCAGCCTTTCATCTCATAGGCGATAACCGCTTCGAGGGAGTCAGGGGTTGGGGCGGTGGACGGCGCAGCAATTGAAGGTTGAACCGTGTAGGTCGGTGCGGGGAAACCGGTCTGGGCAATGGGGGTTGATGGCGGCGCATCAAGCGGGGCACAGCCTGTCATCAACAAAAAGAATATTATGAGGAGAGCGAATAATATTTTATTCACCGGTAATTCCCGTTCTTTCGATGGATTCGACGAACCACTTCTGCAAGAGGAAATATATCACCAGCAGCGGCAGGATGTTCAGGAATGTACCACTCATTTTTACCGCTTCGTTCAGGCGGTCGAAGATGTTGACCACGCCCGGCGGATAGAGATTTTCATAAGCCTGGACGAATTTAGAAAGTTGCATCGGCAGGGTGGTCACGCCGCCTTCGAGGAAGATGACGGTGAGGAAAGTTTCATTCCAATACCAGACGGTCGAGAATATGAAAGAGACAATAAAAGCCGGCAGCGCCGAAGGTACGGCAATAGTGAAAAAGATGCGCAAGTCGGATGCACCGTCGATGCGGGCGGCTTCTTCCAGCGCTTTGGGGAGAGACAGAAAACTCTGGTAGAAAATGAGAATGAAAATCGCGCTTTTATAGCCTTGCGCCAGCATAGCGGGGAGAATAAGGGCAAGCGGGTTACCGAGCAGTCCCTGGTCTTTATACGTCAGCATTTGCGGAATGACTGTGTTTTGGGGCGGGATAAGAAAGGTAGCGAGGATGAGCAATAGAACAAGATTTTTACCCCAAAAGCGGTAGCGTGCCAACCCGTAACCAACCAACGAGGTAACGAAGGTTTGGATCAGGGAGGGGATGATGCTGACCATCAGGGAAGTCATTAAAGTGTTGAAATAGTTCAACACGCGGAAGGCTTTTTCGTAGTTGCCAGCGTAGAATTCGGTCGGCACCCACTGCACCATCGGGTTGAGCAGGTCGGCGGGGCTTTTGATGCTGGTAACGAACATGAAAAGCAATGGGTAAAGATAAACAAAGCTGATCGCGATCAACAGGACATACAGCATGGCGGAAAATACAAGTCCGTAGCGGGAGCGGCTGCCGAAGAGAAAACCGCGCAGGCGATCGGCGGTGAGAGCATGGGGAATTTGCATCAGCGTATCTCCCTTTTCGACCACTGGTTAAGAAAAAGATAGACGATGCCCAGTAAAAATAACATCACGACAAAGTAAATGAATGCCATAGCGCTGGCATAGCCGATGCCGCCATGGACATTGTAGGTCTGGTTGTATATATACTGGATGACTTTGTTTTCAGAGAAATGCGAGAGGGTGATGATGGTGTAGATGGCATTGACCATCGTCGCCGTAGAGAGGGATGGAAGGGTGATTTTCCAGTACATTTCCCAGCCTGAGGCGCCGTCTATGGCAGCGGCTTCGTAAATGCTCTTGTCCACTTTTTGTAAACTCGCCAAATAAATGAGGATTTGCACACCCGAAAACCACAGAATGAGAATAAAGGAGGTAAGCAAATACTCCACAGGATTACGCAGCGCGCGCGGCAATTGCGCCAGAAATTCGACCACAGCCGGAATTTCAGCAATGCCCGGCGCAGCGGTGGTGCCTTGCGCGGTCAGTTCCTTGATGACAGGTCCACTGGTGATGACCACCGGAAGGAAAAAAATCGTACGGAATAAGCCTTTAAGTTTGAAATTAAGGTTGAGGAACAGGGCAATGATCATCGAAAAGATCAACACAATCGGCACGGAGACGAGCGTTTCAATCGCGTAGCTGATCAACAGTTCGACGAAACTGGGGTCGGTAAAGAGAGCGCGGGTATAGTTTGCCCAATCCAAAAAGTCAAGTTCAATGCCCACCGCTGTCACCGTGACGCGGTGGAAACTATAACGAAGGGTTTCAAGGAGCGGCAGGAAGGTGAAAAGCGCAAAGCCCAGCATCCAAATCAGGACAAAGGCGTAACCGTGCAAAGCTTCGCGGAGGAGCAGGCTGACGCCGCGGCGAAAGGGATTCGATTTCATCATGGCACATTCTCCACCAGCGCAGCGTTCCTTGCCTGCACCGTGAAACCTTTGTACTGGAATGGCTGGGAGGTATAGTTGACAACGATTTGCTTGCCGTTGGCGTACGTGGTAGCAAAGACTCCTTCAGCCAGATTTTGGCGGGAGACGATTTCCTGCCCGCGCACCGGTGCAAGCAAATAATTCATCCAGCGATAAGTCTCTTGAATATACTCACCCCATTGGGCATAGGATGAGGTGAAAATCCAACTGGAAGGGGTGTTGAGCATTCTGGCAGTGGCTTCGTAGGTGAGGAAAAATGAAGGATAGATGCCATAATCCACATGTCGTAACATATCCTCCTTGAGGTTGGACGAAAAATTAAGCGCCCCGCCGTAGTATGGCACAGAACCCGCAAGCACAATGGGCAGAAAAGGCACCGTTTCGGATGTGTAAATATAACCATTGCCGCCCAGCGGAATATCGTAATAGGCTTGCATCTGGCCCCAGAGATAATCATTGGGGCGATAAAAGCCAAGCCGCAGGGGAGAATTATCCAGCAAATCCTGATAGGCTTGAATGGCTTGTTCGCGGTTGAGTGGGCTGCTTTCCCTGAAATCGCTGTAAAGCATCGAACCAATCCCATCCAATGCCAAACCGGTCTGCAATTGCGATGCAACAGAACCAGCCAGGGCGTCATAACGCCGCTGCAAGGCGTCGAAGGTGAAGTAATAGTTGTAATAGCGGTGATAACCATTCAGGTTTTCATAGGTAATCGCCATTGCCAGATCGTTACGGGTGGAGTAACCTTTTTCGCCCCATAAAGCTGCCTGCGGGTCAAGGTAGAGCGAAAAATGCCCGCCATCCGCCGCGATATTTTCCACGAGCATCTTCAGTTCGGACAGGCTGCCCAGCCCGCGTTCCAGTTTCAGAGATGTAGGCGGCATACTCGAAGCGCCAAACGGCTGCCATCCGTACAAGATGATTTCCGAGTTTTCGATCTGTAGATCAGCAAGTATCGTTTCCATTTGGTGGATCGTGGTCATTGGCACGAAACGATGCCAGAAGAGCACCTTTTCCTTATCCCCGCCCAGAAACTCCAGACGGATGCCAATACTCCCATTGGAATTGGGGTTTTGGCGCAACAGCCCCTTTTCCAACAGGTATTGCCGGTAACTGCGCGCCATGCCAACGTAATCCGCTGCTTCGCCGCTAAGAAAGCGGTAATGGACGACAACATCGAAATCGTTGGTTTGCCTCTGGATAGTGGTCACGCCTGCGCCGGCGCGGTTGGTCGCCTGAAAGTAACTTTGGTTGTATATGAACGCGTTGGTAATAAAATTGAAGTTGGTGAGAATACCCGCCGGGTGAGCCTGCACCTCACCATAAGCCGCGCCTTTTTCCACAATCGAAAGATAGGCATTCTGTTGTTCGCCGTGCACCATGCCAAAGACCGGATACGAAATCGGATACGGACGATTGATGTTTGGATCATAGGGAATGGCAGCAATCATACCCAGATCGTCGCCGTAGTAACGCCCATAGAACATGGTCTTTGCTTTGGTCGCATCGGCAAAGCGAATCAGGCTGCCCGTGCCATCCGGCAAAAGCATGTAGCCCGGTACGCTCCCGCCGCGCGTTGCTCCCAAAAAAGGATAGACGTACAGCAGTCCAAGTTTGAAAGCAGGATTCTCTTGACGAATAGAATCGAAGGGGATTTCGACTTGCACGCCTTCCGCTTCGAGCCGCAAGCGCACCTGGAGGCTGATCCCGAAATCCTGAAACATAATCTGCGCTGAGATTCCCTGTTCGATGGGCACAACCTCCAGCGCATGGTTTGCGTTAGTAATGGAAATGCGCTTATTGATAGCTTTTTCGTCGAGATATTCGATGCTGACGCCGCTTTTAGCAAACGCCTGCCAGGACTTATTGAGCCTGTCTCCCTGCGCGAGTTCATCAATGCCTGAATGCCAGAGATAATCGTTGCGTTTGTCCAGTAATTTGAAAGCCAGGGTGGCTGAATCAACATAGAGTTGGAAGTATTCGTTTTCCGCCACTTGCTGATAAGAAGGAGGGATTTCTTCCGCTTGCCGGGTAGATGCGCGCGCCAGATCCTGCGGAACGCATACGGCCGCCAGCAGGAAGATCAACACTAATAAGTGAAATGAAATTCGCGGCATAGCTATCAATTCAGCCACGCAGTCCAATCTCCTGAATGATCGCCAGGATAAATTCAACCAATTGATTGAAGAGCACGGAAAGGATGTAGCCGGTCAACAGGAACATTGCCATTGTAAACAGGGTGATCACTATATTCCGTACCGTTTCCGAAAACGAATAGTTGTGAATTTCCTTGACCATAATGAACAACATCAGCCCGGTCCAGAACAACATCAATTGAGTCGAAAAGTTGTAGATAAATATTTCGTTGAGAGTCAGGACGTTCGAGAGTAAGGCGATCGGCAGGGAGAACAAGGCAAAGGGGAACAGGCTGTATGCACTGCCGATAATGACATCGCGCAAGCGTCCCTCACCATCGCTGATGGTGGATACCAGGTAGTTCGCGGCATTCCATAACAGGATGAAGAAAACAACATACACCACTTCTGTTTCCACCGGAATCCAGGCGGGGGTGGGATAGGGGCTGAACACGAAGCCGGTCAGGTAAAGCGAGAGAATGCGTGCAACCACCACCCAAACGTAAAGGATAATCGCAAAGGTCAGACTGCCGCGCAGGTTTTCCTTGATATAGTAGAAACTATCCGCCGGTTGTTTAATGAAACGCAGCAGGAAGACAAAATCATCCACCAGTCGCCAGTTTTGCACCGCCCGCGCCCGGCGACGCAACGGTTCCAGCCAGCGATAACGTTTTTCCATGCGGGTAAATGCACCGGTTACGATCCAAAAACCCGTGAGCGCAAAGAGAGCATTGCTCAAATTCCGTTGTAAAACGGTATTACGCAATTCCCAAAACGTTTCGGAATAGCCGTTACGGTCTTCGGCGTAACGGTAGAATTCGAGCGCACGGGCATAATCGGTTTGCTTATAATAAGCGTCGGCGATGCCTTGATAGGACATGAGGAACAACCCGTTGTAAGTGAGCACCTCCTCAAAAAATGATTTTGCCTCCAAATACAGCCCATCCATGTAAAGCAGCACACCTTCGTGTACTTTCTGAGCGAAGTCCGTCGCACGGTAGGTAATGATGGCGTTCTTGTCCTTGTCCAGCACGTACAGTTGATCTCCCACGCGTTCGATGGCGGTGGGGTTGGTCAACGTGCCGAGCCGCTGTTCGCCCCTATCCTGCGCACCAAAGACGAACAGGAGCGTGCCGTTCAGGTCGTATTCGTAAATCCTCCCCTTCGCATCCACTGTTGCAAGCAAGCCATTTTCGCTGACATGGATATCACGAAAGTCAGTCGAGCCGGTCACGTTGTCGAGCAAATTCCTGCCGGCGATATTGAATTTGCGAATACTCCTTTCTCTGGTTGTGCCGGCGGTGATGGTGTACACGAGCGATTGCCGGTCAATGGCAAGATTGGATGGGGAAGCGGCTTCGATTCGGATGAACTGATCCAATTGTTCTTCGGTCAGAAACAGACGCCGCAAGATCATCGCAAACGACATCTCGGCTGCATTGGCGCCAAAGTAGCCAATGAAGTTGCCGTTGGTGTTCATCATCACCAACCCGTGAACCGAGCCTTCGCTGACGATGTAAAGGTTCTTGCGCGCGTCCACGGCAATTTTGCGCGGCAGGAACTCGCGTCTCGCCCCGAAAAGCGGCTCCACAGGTCGTCCAAACTCCTTGAGGAGATTACCATCCTTATCGAGAATGACGATGGTGTTCTTTCCAGCGTCGGCGATATAGAATATCCCTTCTTCGTCGATGAACAAGCCCATCGGTGCCTGCAGAATCCCCTGTCCAAATTCCGCGATTGCCTCAAAATCGTTACTCAGTTTCACAATGCGCCCGTTGCCGGTATCGGCAATGTAAAGGAAACCATCCGGGGCGAGAAACATTTCTTCGGGAGCCGAGAGCGGCAGGTCAATTTCACTGAGCGGGGTGTAAGCATCCTGCGACGGGTACCAGTAACCACCCGGTCCCACTGCCCAGGTAGTATAGGGAGTGAAGGCGCTCGCCCGCCTGCTGGCAGACAGCAGCCCAATCAGGAGCAGCAAAAGCAGCGACATCCTTTTCATTTCAGCCCTGAATACGACATGGTGCTCATTACCTGGCTTTGCAGGAAGATGAAAATAATCAGGTTGGGCAGGAACATGATCAGCGCCGCCGCGGCTGCAATGCCCTGCCCTGCCACCACATTGGCGCCGGTAGCGGTGGTAGCCAGCGTGCTGAGGTAAAAAGCAAAGTTTTTCAGACTCTCGGTGTTGAGGTAGAGCGTGGATATCTCGGCGTTGTTCCATGTCGCCTGGAAAGTCAGAATGGCAATGGTGGCAATCGCCGGCTTGAGCATCGGCAGGATGATATGCCAATAAATTCGCAGGTCCGAGGCGCCGTCAATCTGCGCCGACTCGACGGCTTCGTTGGGGATGCCGTCCATGAATTGTTTGAGCAGGAACAAGCCGACCGGCATCGCCAGGATGGGCAGGATATGCACCCAGAAGGTATCGAGCAGATTTAACCTTTCGATGATCAAGAAGCGCGGAATGGTAACTGCAATCGGGACGAACATCAGCGCCACGGTGTTGATTGCGAACAGGGTTTGCTTGAGTTTGAAGCGTTTTTTGGACAGCGCATACGCCGCTGTGCTGGAGACAAGGATGGATGCCGCCACCGTGACCAGGGCAATCAGGATGCTGTTGAACAGGTAGCGGCTGACTGGAATGCCCGAGGCAGACATCCGCGAGAACAGATCCGTAAAGTTCTTTAAAGTGGGGTTGGTCACAAAAAAACGCGGTGGATAGGCGAACAGTTCGTCAGGTGGTTTGAAAGCGCTGGAAAAAATGAAAATGATGGGCAACAGCATGAATGCAGCCAGCGGCAACAAGATCACATAGAACTTGAGCTGGCTGACATGGAAGCCTTGTGGGTTAATGCCTCGATTTCGCAACCCGGTAAAGCGGCGCAACCATTTCATTTTCATCATTTCTTACTCTTCACTGGCGAACAGGCGGTTGGACAGGCGGGTAAAGAAAAGCACCATCAACAGTAAAACGACCGAGATGGCAGCGGCATATCCCATCTCGTAACGCAAAAAACCGTAATCTTCGATGTGATTGACGATCAATTGCCCGGCATATTGCGGCGTAGGGTTGCTGCCCGAAAGAGTCACGCCAATCGCTCCAGCCTGAAATGTGCCGACGATTGCCATCACCGCCCCAAAGAGCATCTGCGGTTTCATGGATGGAATGGTGATGTAGAAGATTTCCTGCCAGCGGCTGCCCACGCCGTCCAATGCGGCAGCTTCATACAGTTCCGGGTTGATCTCTAAAATACCCGCCAGCATTGCCAGGAAGCCAATTCCCATGCTGCTCCACAAAGTGACAAAAATCATGATTGTCATCAGATACTGAGGTGCTTGCAGCCATTGGATCGGTTCCTGGATGATTCCCAGCCCCATTAGAGAACTGTTCAGGTAACCGATTTGATCGCCGCTGAAGAGCGTTCTCCAAACGACCGTCATCGTCACCGCGGACGTCATCGAGGGTGAATATAGGATCAGCGCAAAAAGCGTGCGCGGCATGCGCGGCAATTGCGCCAGCATCCACGCCAGCAGGAATGCCAGGGTATATCCGCCCGGCCCGACGAATACCGCGAACTGGATGGTGTTGGGCAGGACATACCTCATGAAGGTATCATCCTGCGTTAACAGAGTTATGTAATTTTGTAAACCAATAAAGCGCGGTAATTGAATGGTATCAAAGAACGAGAACGAGAGCAAAAACGCTGCCAGCACCGGCAGTACAATGAAAACAATGAAGATCAGCGCGTAACCGGAAAGGAAGGTATAGGCGCTGCCTTCCTTGACAACCCACCTTTGGAAAGAGGCTTTACTCAGCATTTTCCATCCACTCTTTCACCGTCTCGATGGTTGGGATCTTGATCTCTTTAGCCGGCTGACCATTATTCAGGTAACCGAACTCTTCCATCTTGCGCGTGATTTCACGGTTGATGACGATAATGGAACGATCGAGCGCTACGCGCGGATTGGCGCCGTCGAACACAATGCGATTCCACGCGTTGCTCAATTCGCGCTCCTGCATATAGCTGCCAGGCAGCTTGACCGGCTCTTGCAGCCATTGCCACTGCTCCAGGATGACGGCTTTGTGTTCATTGGGAATATCCACGCGGCTGAACGCTGCAAGGTTTGCAGAGTTCCACAGGTATTCGCGTCCATAGTTCAACATCAAACGTTCCTGGAATTCAGATTGCGTATCGGTGGACATCCACCACTTCATGAATTGCCAGGCTTCGCGCGGCATGTCCGTCTTTTTGAATATAATGCAGGCTTGCGCCGATCCGGTGGCGTAACGGTTTTGCGTGCCGTCTGCCAGCACAGTTGCCGGGTACAGATCGATTGCCCACAGACCGTCAAGTTCCGGTGCGGCGGTCATCAATTTGACATAAGTCTCCATATTGGAGATGCCGATGGGTAAGTCGCCATAGCGGAAGCTCTCGTAAAAATTTGAAGTAGTCAGCGGCATGCCATAGATGGTGAAACTTTCAGCCATGAATCTGACAGCGGCTATTGCTTCCTCACTTTGCAATCCGGTGGCGAAGCCGCCCTGGCTGTATAGTTCAACGTTGTAGTTGAACAGATAGGGCGCCGTGATCAAATATCCTTTTACCCCGGCGCCGCTCGATAACGGAGTGTTGTAATTCATGCCGTAGCGCTGCAGTTCGGGCAATATTTCGATCACCTCATTCCAGGTGCGCGGAACGGGAATACCAAACGAATCGAGAATGTCCCTGCGGTAAAACGTCACCCAAAAATCCTGCGTCTCCGGAATGGCGAAGACCGAATCGTTGATCACGTAACTCAGCAGCGCACCAGGCGAATAAATGCGAATGAAAGTGTCGAAATCTTCGAAGGTACGCAAATCGTATAAAGCGTTGCGAATGGCTAGTTCATACGGGACGTTTGTACTGACGCCCAGCGCCGCATCTGGCTGGATGCCGGCCGCGTTTGCCAGAATCAGTTTCGTTTCGTCAGGCATGAGCGAAAATTTGACCCGAATCCCCGACTGCGGCGTGAAGGATTCATCGGACATCAGTTGCAGCAGGTCAACATACTGGCGCGGGCGGTTGACCCATACCTCCAGTTCCCCTTCGCCGGCGCCAATCGACTGGTAGGGATCGGGGCGGAAGGAATGTATGAAGCGTTTGATGCCCTCTACCATTGAACGCGACAAGGGTGCTGGCGGTGTAACGACAACAATATCCGGGGAGTGGATGTAAACTTTATCCAGGGCGAGCGGCTGGCTTTGCAACAAAGGCAGAAGCGAGCCAAGCAGCTGCGCCGCCGAGCCGGGACCCTCCGAAAAACGTTTCAGGTAGATTGGAATCTTATCCGGGTCGGCGGCGAGGAATAGGAGATTGTCAATCGCCATCTGATAGGTGAGAACTTCCGGCGATGCGCCGCTTTGATTGATCGCCAACAGTGTCTCTTTATCCTCAATCAGATTTTGGGCGATGGCATTCAGGCGGTCATCAAGATCGGGAATGTAATCGGAGAGCACCCATTCCTTGAACGGGTCGCGCTGATTACCGGTCAGTTTTCTAATTTCCAGAGCGAGGGTGTTGATATCGAGGAGGGCTTGTTGAATCGTCTCAATGGCGGGCAGGTAGGGAGAATGGGCTGCTTCGATACCCAGAACATTTGTGCCTTTACGCAGAAAAATCCTGTAAGGCACTTCCCCGCCCAGCGGCGCGTCCACCCAATCTGCCGCATAGGAAAATGGGACGGCATTCAGTTCCTCGAAGGGAACTTCGCCGTTAACGGTGATGCGGCGGAAGACAGAAAAATTGCTTCGCGTGTTTTGCAGAGCGCGGAAGGTGACCGAGTACATTCCATCGCCGGGGACGTCAAACGCATAATACACGGCGCTGCCGCTCTTGCTCCAGCTATCACCGCCCAGGGTGTTTAACAATAATCGGTAGGTGTCGTAGGGCGTCACGGTCAGGCTGCGGCTGTTGGCGGGGCGCACCGACGTATCGTTTTTGTAGGATGGAAATTCCGCCTCGAGGTTAAGCAAAAAGCTGGAGGAATCAGAAGCGGTTTGAAGGCGCAGGTATTGATCGTAATTGGGGTAAGGTGAGAAGGTTTGCAGGTAGATGCTTCCCATGTACACCGCGCCTTCAGCCAGGGTAAATTCGAAGAGGTGTTCGCCGGTGCTCAAATGCACCCGCAGCGGGTACGGCTGGCTGAAGGTGATATCGCGCGCAGCGGTTTTCGTCCAACGAATCAGTTGTCGCTGGCGAATCAGGGCGTCGTTGCCGTAGCGGTCTTTGGGAAAGACGCTGGCAGTGTTATGGTAATACACGGGAAAAATGACCCGCCGGAAATCACTGGCAGGAAACTCCCCATCCACGCGCAATTGACCTTCGGGTACAGCCAGACCGGATGGCACGGCAGCAACGTCGAACGAAATAATGTATTCCCCTTTAACAGGAATCGCAGCCAGGAATTGCAAGCGATCCCCTTGCTGAAGCAGGACACTGCCCTTGTTATACAGGCGGGCGGTTTGATCTTGCGCGAGCGGTAATCCAAACGTCTCAGCGCGTATTTCAATCCCTTGCTGAGGAAGGGCATTGACTGCGGGTGACAATTCCATACTGGCGGGCAGGGGGGCGCCGGTCGAAAACAGGATTGCCGGCATGAACAGCAGAAGAGAGATTGCCTGCCTGAAAAATTTACTTCGTTTCGCGGACATAAGCCAAATCCCATGTCATAGCGCGAGATTTACCTCGCGGGCTGATGCGCGGCATGGTGTGTCGCGTTACGAAAAGGGAACGTTGTGATTGTACAACGTTCCCTTTTTAGAAGTCAACTAGGGTTTCAATTCAGCGCGGGCTTCATCCAGGATCTTGTTGGCAAACTCTTCCAGTTGGGCGGCGTAATCTTCGTACTTGAATTTACCATCATTGGCGAAGTTGAACATAAACCATATATTTACATTCTTGTCCTCGCCGATGTCAATGCCAGGTTTGCCTTCAAAACGGGCGTTGATGTAGCCCGGAACAATCTTCGCCAGCGATTCGAGCAGGCTGTTATCCAAATTTTCCAGCGCCTGGCGGAGACCGGGTTTATCGCCCACGAAGGAGATATACAGGTCAATGCTCTCAGCATTGACGGAAACCGGCATTCTGGTCGGCGCGGCGCCGGCAGCCTTGGCCAGTTCAGCTTCTTTGGCGTAGCCTTCTTTTGAGAAGGACATCCATTTGGCAAAGTCATAAGCGGCTTCCAGATTGGAGGCGGTCTTGGAGACAACGATGATATCCACCACCATTGCCTGGTTGCCGCCGGGGATACCCATGAAATCCCAATTGAATGTCGCGTTCTGAACAATAGCGGGGACTGCCCAACCACCATCCCAGCGCACGCCGGACTCCTGATTTAGGAACAGTTCCCAGGGTCCGACCGATTTGAAGTTCGTCTTTTGCTCATCGGTGAGACCTTGCCAGGTGTGAGGGCGCATCTCGCCAGCCTTGGCGATGCCAGCCTTGAAGGCAGCCGAGTTGTAGTTCATGCGCGTTCCATCGAAACTGAACCATTTCAGGTTGGGGTCAACCGTGCTGGGGTACCAGCCCATGATGAATTCCATTTCATCCAGGCCCAGATTGCCTCTTGGCACATTGGTCAGCGCGGTAGCGGCGGCAAAGAAATCATCAACCGAAACACCATATCCGGGCGCGTCAAGGTTTGCGGCTTCGAACAGGTCCTGATTGACGAAATAACCCATCACGAACTGAGCTGCCGGCAGCCCCAGCACTTTGTCGGAATACGTCACCGCATCTTTCAACACCTGCGGCACATCCTGCCAATCAGCGTCGTTCTGCACCAATTCGGTCAAGTCCGCTGCCCAGCCGTTTTTGATGTACAGCGGCGTATTATCTGCCATGAATACATCCGGCAGTTCGCCCCTGGCGGCGTAAGTGGTCAGTTTTTCGTCCCATCTCCCCTCACCAGACATATCCACAAATTCAATCGTGATGTTGGGGTGCATTTCCATGTATGCGGCGATTAACTGGCGCTGGAGGTTGTTTTCTTCTTCCGTACCCACGTTCCAGTTGGCATAGCGCAGGGTGACAGGTTCGGGTTCCATGGGTTCATCGGTAGGCACCTCGGTTGCAGGCACCTTAGTTGGGACTTCGGCAGGGGTCTCGGTTGGGGTTTGAGGCTGTTCGACAGGCGCAGCGGTAGGGGAGGGTTGCGGAGCGCAAGCCGTAAAGCCAACGGCGAGAACGAGGGCAAGCACCATAAGTTTGGACAAGATTTTCATTCTCCATCTCCTTGTGATTTTTGAATATTATTTTTTGACTTTGAAAAGTTGTCCTGAATTTTTCGCAAGCCACCTCCTTAGGGATCTGCTTTCTTCCCCAATATGATTTTTACGCGATGCGTCTTTCCATCCGAAAAAACCGGCAAAAGATTGCTCTCGTACGGTATCCCATCCAGCGAAACGGAGCGAATCCCGCCGTTGACGTGATCGGGATTCTCGACTTCGATTTCATAAACCCCGCCGCGAAACTTGCGCTTGACTTTGAACCCGTTCCAGTGCGATGGAATGGCTGGTTCCACGAGCAGACCGTTTTCCTGTGGACGGATTCCCAGGATCCAATGCGTGGCGACGCGATGCAGCCATTGCGCCGAGCCGGTGTACCATGTCCAGCCGCCGCGTCCGTAATAATCCGAAAGCGGGCCGTCAATATTGCCGGGCGTGACGTAAGGTTCAGCCCGATATCTTTCGATATCTGCGCTGCGATTGGGCGGACAAATGCGGCGATATGCCTCGTAAGCCAATTCGGGCTGACCGATAAGCGCATACGCCCAAACCGACCAGGTGGCAGCATGGGTATAAACACCTCCGTTTTCACGCAAGCCCGGCGCATAGCGCGTGACGTAGCCAATATCCGCGCGGGGAAGGGTGAAGGCTGGATAGTTGAGCAGGGTGCCGTAGTCTTTGAGCAGCCACTCGGTTACCGAGTCCATTGCGATTTGCGCGCGCTCCGAGTCTGCCGCGCCGCTTATCACCGCCCAGATGTTCGGCATCAGGAATATTTTGCCTTCCTCATTTTGGTGTGAACCGAGCAAAAAACCATCATCGGTTGTGGCTTGCAAATACCATTCACTGTCCCATCCGTAGCGGTTGAGCGCTTCTTTGAGGCTGGCATGCACGTCTTCGCACTTACGGGCAAACGTTTCATCGCCGCGCTGGCGGCTCAGCGGCGCGAAATTGCCCAGAATCATGTACAGAAATTCAGCCACCCAAAAACTTTCGCCCTTTAATAGAGTTCCCACCGCGCTCAACCCGTCGTTCCAATCATGGTCGCCCATCAACGGAATGCCGCGCGGCGAAAAGCGCGAAAACGAGCGCTCAATGGCGCGCTTGCAATGCTGGTAAAGCGGTTCGGAGGGAGCGTTCAGGTATGGCACGAGTTCGTCGAGAATGCTGTAATCCGCTGTTTCCTTCAGGTACGAATCCAGAATAAATGGCAGCCAGAGCAGATCATCCGAGCAGTTGGTACGCGGACCACCGCCGCGAATCGTGAACCACCAATGCAATACATCGCCCTCGATGAATTGTTGGGAAGCGTGAAGCAACAACTGTTTGCGGGTATACTCCGGCTCGCTCACCAGAAATATTTGGCTGTCCTGCAGCTGGTCGCGGAAGCCGTATCCAGCCGAGACCTGGTAGAAAGCCGATTTTCCCCACAGGCGGCAGGAAATCGCCTGATATTTTGCCCAGATATTGGTCATTAAATTCAGCGCTGCATCGGGCGTTTCGACCTGCTCTGTATCAATGAAACGCGCCCAAAAATCACGCACCGCGTTGAATGCCTGTTCACTCTTTTCCGGGCAGGTATACCGTGCCATCAGTTCGTTCGCATCCTCACGACCGTCTTCCGCCGCGCCGAGCGTGAAGACAATGGTCTTCGATGCCCCCGCTTCCAATGTCACCGAAACTTGAAGAGCGGCAATCGCGTCGGTGAATCGTCCGGCGCGCCCAGCCAGCGCGGGAATGAACATTGCCTGCGGCTTGTCGTCGTTGTTATAAAGACCGAGGAAGGATTCCTTGTCGCAATCGAAGGATTTGAGCGGCTCGCTGACCGCCATAAAGGCTGTGTAGGGCCAGGCGACGTTATTGTGGCGACCCTTGTCATCCGCAAAACCCCAAAGGCACTTTCGGGCAAACACTGCTTGCTGGTTGATATCAGCAGAAGTCTCGATGAATAATTTGTGGAATTCACGATGTTCGTCGGGCGCAAAGCCCAACAACCATTCGGCATAGGAGGTGACATCCAATTCGCGCGTCTCGCTACCCCGATTGGTCAGGGTTAACTGAAAGACCTCCAGCGGAGCATCCGCAGCCACGAAAACGGTCAGCACGCTTTCGAGATCATCAATCAGGTGAATGAAACGGGAATACCCCAACCCATGCCGCACCTCATAGCGTTGATAGGGGCGCATCACCGGTTTGTATGCTGCCGACCAATACGTTTGACGTTTCAAGTCGCGGATATAGAAATACTTGCCCCAATTGTCCTTGATCAGATCTTGAAATGATCGCGTTATGCGGTTTTGCCCGGCGTTGCCCCGCCAGCTGTAGCCCGAGCCCGTTTGCGAAACCAGCAGGCCATAATCGCCGTTGCTAATCACATTTCCCCAAGGGCGCGGCGTAAACGGCGTAGAAATGATAAATTCCCGTCCATCTTCGGCAAAGCAACCATAGGAGCTCTTGAATTTGTTATTATTCATGCGCGCCTCAGGCGGAATGACGACTTTACTTTTGGCAGATTTTAATATATACTATCACCGGGAAGTGAAACGTTTCACTTCGGATTAACAATATCACATTGGTTTTTATTTGTCAAGATGAATCCTCAAATTTTCAGAAAGATTTTTCCATACGTAACGAGGTCTCCCGTGAACAACAATAACGAAGAATCATTCAGCAATCATCTGCTCTCCCAAATGACTCTGGAAGAGAAAATCGGCCAACTGAACCAGATAAATCCTGGAGGCGATTTCGATCCTGCCCTGCTTCGCCAGGGGAAAGCCGGTTCACTCATCAACGCATCCGGCGCATTGACTGGTCAGGGTTTTTCTGATTCGGGTAGCGCCGATGTCTCCAACCATTTCCAAAAACTTGCGCTCGAATCGCGCCTGCAGATCCCGCTCATTTTTGGACGAGATGTGATCCATGGTTTTCGTACCGTTTTCCCAATCCCTCTCGCGCAAGCCGCCGCCTTCGATCCCGACCTTGCCCGCCAGGCCGCGTCTGTGGCGGCTCGCGAGGCAACTTCAAGCGGCATCAAGTGGACCTTTGCGCCGATGCTGGATATTGCCCGCGACCCGCGCTGGGGGCGCGTGGCTGAAGGCAGTGGAGAGGATCCACTTTTGGGAGTGCAAATGGCAGCCGCTGTGATCAAAGGGTTTCAGGGAGATGATATGTCCGCGCCCGATAGACTTGTCGCCTGCGCCAAGCACTATGTTGGTTATGGCGCGGCGGAAGGCGGGCGTGATTACGAAAATGGTGAAATCTCCGAACCCACCCTGCGCGATATCTATCTTCCTCCTTTTCGCGCCGCAGTCGAAGCCGGGGCTGGCACGTTTATGTCTGCTTTCATTGATTTGAACGGCATTCCCGCAACTGCCAATCGCCGTCTGCTAACCGACGTGTTGCGCGGCGAATGGGGATTCGATGGTTTTGTCGTTTCGGATTGGGAATCGGTCAGGGAACTCATCCATCATGGCATTGCTGAAGATGAAGCCCATGCCGCCCGCTTGGCTTTGCATTCCGGTCTCGATATGGACATGGTCAGCGGGGTATACCTGAATACCCTGGAAAAGAATCTGCAGGAGGGTAAAATCTCGCTAACAGAGATTGACGAAGCGGTGCGGCGGATTTTACGAATCAAGCACCGCGCCGGATTATTTGACCGTCCCTTCACCGACCCGCAGCGCGCGACGCGCGACCTGCTCACCCCCGAAGCGCGCAGCCTTGCCCGTAAATTTGCCCGCCAGAGCATGGTTTTGCTTAAGAATGAAAAAAGTCTTCTGCCGCTTACCGGATTCCGCCGGATTTTGATTGCCGGAAATTTTGTCCATGCCCGTGCCGAACTCTTTGGAACATGGACACCCGATGGACACGCGGAGGATGTCACGCCGCTGGATGAAGCTTTGCGGCAAATTGCCCCCAAAGATGTGGAACTGTGGTTTGCCGAAACCACCGATCTTTCTCTGCACCTGGCAAACCACGTAGATGCTGTCGTCTTATTGCTTGGCGAGCACCCCTCCCGTTCCGGCGAAAACTGCAACGTCAGCGACTTGGGCCTGCCGCCCGGGCAGGCGCAGTTCGTTCAGACAATGGCAGCGCTGGGCAAACCGCTTATCCTGATTGTATTTACCGGACGTTCACTGGCAATCACCAATCAGGTCAAACTGGCAGATGCGGTTCTTTGTGCCTGGCATCCGGGCATCGAGGGCGGAGCAGCCTTGGGCGAAATTTTGTTTGGCATTGGATCACCCTCTGGAAGATTGCCAATCACTTTTCCGCGGGCTACCGGGCAGGTTCCAATTTACTACAATCAGAAAAATTCCGGGCGGCCGGTCCATCCAGATGGTCAGTTCAAAACCCGTTACCTTGACCTGCCTCCTGCGCCGCTTTTTCCCTTTGGCTTTGGTCTCGCGTATACCGAATTCGAATACGCCAACATGAAAGTGAGTGATGAAATCCTGCGCGGCAGGCTTGAACTCAGCGCCGAGGTTACCAACACCGGCGCATATCCCGGGACAGAAGTCGTTCAACTTTATGTACGCGATCTAATCGGATCGCTCACCCGTCCCATTCGCGAGTTGAAAGGCTTCCAGCGCGTTTTGCTCCAACCCGGCGAGACGAGCCGCGTGGTATTTACCTTGCGCGAGGAAGATCTGGCCTTCACGCGCGCGGACGGCACCTTTGGTGTTGAACCGGGAAATTTCCATGTCTGGATCGCCCCCGACAGCCAACGCGGTCTGCGCGGCGAATTCAGGCTGTAGTTGTCTTTCGTAACAAATGTGGTCGTGGTAAACCAAGTTTGTCCGATTCGGGAGGTTTCTCTTTTTTCGGCGGGTGTCCGAACTCATGAGTGTCCAGGTTGCCCAGCGGCTGGGTTTTGCCACGGTAATGTACCAGGGTTTCGGCGCGCAACGAGCGCACCTGCGCGGCATGTTGGGCCAAACACGGCTCGAAACACAGCCTGGACGAGCCGATGGAGGAACATCCGAGTGGACGCTGCAGCAAAATTCCCTGGCTGAAGACCTGGGAAGAGCTGGGGTTTTCCGGGATAGCCGAGGGAAGCGGGCCGGTGGAGAGCGGGGCAGAGCTGTTCACGCGCATGCCGGCGGAGCAGCAGATCAAGATTTTAGGGCCGGCGAAATGGGCGGCCTGGAAAGACGGCAGATTTGATTTTATTAATTTGGTCGGCAAGAAATTTGATCCGGTGTGGGGGTGGACACACCACGAACGCAGTCTGAGCGATTTACTTGGAGTAACGAGCGCACGCGACTATGTTGATTTAACAAGAAATATTAGTATTTCTGGAGTAAGGATCCCATACGAAAGACGCGTTCATTGGAGAGAAAGACACAAAGAGGTAACGGAAGAAATCGAAAATAACTTATTGCGACGGTTGATAACTTCTCCGGACCATACTCAAATGAGTAAATCCGACCCATACAGTGTCATTCATTATGTTTTGGATGATGACAGCAAATGGTGGGCGGCGGTCATTTCTCGTCCACCCGACTCAAATCCGTTTGTATTGACTTTTCGGCGGGCACATGGAAAAGGGAAATAAAGAGAGCCACATGAGACCGCCCTCCATCTCAACCTTCCCTTTCGGGTGTGCTTTTGGGCAGAAATACACCACTGGCTCACAGCTATAATAACATGACTGGTAGTAAAAATCAACCTTATCACCTGGTTGTAACACGCCTTTCTTAAAGTCCACAAATCAGGGCTAGCGCCTTATCAGGGGAAGCGTTGAATTCCCTGCGAGCTTGTGCATGGTTCGAGAAGCCCTGGTTATTCAGCAAGCTGACAACCAAGTTATTGATAATCGCCATAGCGCGCCCCATTTTTTTGTCAGTCATGCGGGTCTGGTCTTCTTGGAAGGTTACATCTCGGCGATAATGCAAGCCATTTTCAATGCCCCATTCGCTGCGGACAATGCAAAGGAGCCTTTCAGGATTGGCTTTCTTACGGGTCAAACTGGTTAGGCCATACTGAACCTCGACCTCCACTTTACCGGTTGCCAAAGTGATAAATCGCCGTTCCAATTTGAAGACTTGTCCCAGATAAGGCCAATCCAGATAGTCGTTCATCAGGCTGCTGACAGTGATTGTGCGGATTTCGATCCGTCCAGCTTGCTTTTCAATGGTTTCAGCACGCTCAAAGTCCATCGCCGGGCATCCCAGCCCTGGCAGGGGCGTTTCAGGCGCAAATAGCGCTTCAATCGCCTTGCGAGTATTGGCCTGATTATCTTTGACGATCCACACAAAGTCTCCGCCAGCGTCAACAATCTGGGTTGATATCTGGCGTTGGGTGTGCATCGCATCGCCAATCACCACCTTGTTGCGCAAATCCAGGCACTGCAACAATTTGGGAGCCACTACAATTTCATTCTCCTTGTCTTTTTCAACCTCCATTTGCATCAAGACAATCCCTTCTCCCGGCATATAGGCTGCCAACAGATGCAACCCAAAGGGGTCTTCAGGTGTGATCGTTCCGCGCATCGTCTTGCCGCCTATCACAATCACGACCTCCTGTCCCCGCTTGGGAAGTTGCACCAGATACTCGCTGATGATGATGTCCAATTCATCGGCACTGATTTCTCGCCGCAAGTAATCCAGCAAATGCCCAACCTGGATGATCTGGGCTGCGCTTTGCTCGGTTGACTCGCCCTGATTGTGATTTGTGATAGACTCCATTTTGACCTTCCTCGGTTTTTTTGGGTTTGGGAGCCTACAATTTACCGAAGAAGGTCATCTTTTTCAAGCCCTTCACGACTTTAAGAAAGGCGTGCCCTCAGCAGGTTGACCCCTTGACATTTCATCTTTAATTCTTTATTATAGGACTAGTAATATATAATATAATACATATACTGGAGATGTACAATAATGTCATTGGATCATGCCTTGCTCGGATTTCTAAACTACCACCCCTACTCCGGCTACGACCTGAAAAAAATCTTTGATACCTCAGTCCGCCACTTCTGGCCGGCTGACCAGAGCCAGATCTACCGCACCCTGGCGCGCCTGACCGAACAGGGATTCGTTGAGATGGAGAAAGTCCCCCAAGAGGATCGCCCCGACCGCAAGGTTTATCACATCACGGATGCAGGCCGAGCGGAACTGACGAATTTCCTTTCCGCACCCCCGCCGATGAGTGAGCCGCGCTTCGCTCCGCTGATCCAGGTCTTCTTCGCCGGGATACTTTCGGATGAGGAGGTTCTGGCTAAGTTCGAAGGCTATGCGGCTATCATGCGCGCTATCCTGATGCAATACGAGCAGGTGCCTGCCATGATTGCCCCCTTTCGAGATGAAATCCCCTCGCCGCGCGAGCACTTCTTCTGGCTGCTAACGCTCGAAAATGGCATCCGCAATATGCGCGCCAACCTGGAATGGGCAGAAAGCGTGATCGAGCGAATCAAGAGCGGGCGGGTACCTGCCCGCTAGCAAGGAGTACACCATGCTTCGCCAACTGCCCCTCCGTCAACGTGTGCGCAAGGCGCTGATCGTCTTTGCCTTCTTGACTTTTCCGATCACGATGAACTTCCTGTCTCCGTATGTCATCATAGACGGTGCCATGAACGGCATCGTCAACGGCAGCCTGATACTGTTCAGCCTGCTGTTCATCTCTGCCCTCTTTCTCGGCCGGGCTTGGTGCGGCTGGGTTTGCCCCGGCGGAGGGATGCAGGAAATCATCGAGCCGGTCAATGCCAGCCCGGTCAACCGAAAGAAGATCGGCTGGATCAAGTGGGTAATCTGGATGCCGTGGATCAGTTTGATCGTATTTTTAGCCGTCCAGGCGGGCGGCTACAAGACCATTGACCTGCTCTACCATACCCAGGACGGCATCTCGGTAGCAGGCTCGGCCGAGCGACCGATCATTTTTGCCTATGCGATCTATTACATCGTCATTGGCTTGTTCGTCGGGCTGGCGGCGTTCGCCGGAAAACGCGCTGGCTGCCACACCATCTGCTGGATGGCGCCTTTTATGATCATCGGGCGCTGGATACGCAACCGCTTCGCCTGGCGCGCGCTGCAATTGGTATCGGACAACTCCGCCTGCAAAGATTGCATGTTGTGCACCAGGAACTGTCCGATGAGCCTGGATGTCAACGCCATGGTTCAAGCAGGAAAGATGGAGAACCGCGAGTGTATCCTGTGCGGGACTTGCGTGGACAACTGCGCCAACCAGGCGATTCGTTATTCATTCGGGCTGGGAAAGCAGGAAGATGCTCTGCGGCAACTTGACGAAATAACCGGTGAGACTACCAAGGACAATCAACTGGCATGAGTTTGGGTAAAAGGAGTCTGGATCAATGGTTCACATCATCGTGCGGCAGAAACTGGTACAGAATTTCCAAAGGCTCAATCAGGGGGACTACGAAAGCATTGTGATGCAGTTCAGTCCTTCTACCCACCACGTCTTCGCGGGCGACCTGGCGCTCGGCGGTGAGCGCCGCAGCCGCGACAGTGTCCGGCAGTGGTACGTGCGTCTCTTCCAGGTGTTTCCTGACATGCAGTTTACCGTCAAAAACATCTTCGTTCAGGGTTGGCCCTGGGACATGTCCATCGCGGTTCAGTTGCGGGTCAGCGCCACGCTCAAGAATGGACAGGCGTATAGTAATGAGGTTGCTCAATTTATCCGCCTGAAATGGGGACGGATTGCTTACATGCAGTTGTATGAAGACACCCAGAAGCTGGCGAAGGCGCTGCACGTTCAAGGCGCGGCAGGGGTCGAGGAAGCATTGGCTGCGCCAATTGTGGGGTAAGCAGAATGGAAGCAAACGGAAGCGGCGTTAACCAATCCTTTACAGGAAAATTATGTGCCAAACCTCACAAGCTGATAGTATTCTAGTGCTATATCAGGAAAGATAGCTTGAAATGTGGTATAAGGGTGGCATGAGTACGTCACCGTTGTATGTCAGAACCTTAACAGATGACGAACGCAGGCAATTGGAAGCAGGCTTACGTTCATCGGACGCCTTCGTCTTACGCCGTTGCCAGATGCTACTGGCGAGTGCGCGCGGCCAACATGCCATCCCGATTGCCAAAAACTTGGGATGCAGCGACCAGACCGTGCGGGAAGTGATCAAAGCCTTCAACGCCAACGGACTGAAAGCACTGGAACAGCAGTCGCGCCGCCCGCACAACACGGGGGAAGCCATTCCATCGGAACAGGCTGAGCGACTGAAAGAATTGCTCCACAACAGCCCGCGCCGGTACGGCAAAGCAACTAGCTTGTGGACGCTGGAACTGGTGGCCGAGGTATCCTTTGAGCGCGGTTTGACCGACCGGCGGGTCAGCGGGGAAACGATCCGCGCGACGTTGGCGCGCCTGGGCGTACGCTGGAAACGGGCCAAGCAGTGGATCACCAGCCCCGACCCGGAATACCAGCGAAAAAAAAGCTCCGGGATCGACTGATCGCGCTGACGAGTCGCCATCCCGATTGGGTCATTGGCTTCCAGGACGAAACTTGGTGGAGCCGCTTTTCCCAGCCGCATCTGCACAGTTGGACGCCGGATGGGCAGCCGCTGCGCTTGGTGGAACAAACGCCCCAGGCCAAGGACACCGACGGCAAAGCGCTGGCTTGCTATGGCGTTTTGCTGCGCCATTGTCCGCAAACCGCTGGGCAGTGGGAAGAAGCGATCTGGTTGCGCTTTGTGGATGGCCGTCCGGTGAGCGCAATTACCACCCAGTTTTTGGCTTGGTGCTGCGACAAGTTGCAGCACCGGGGCAAGCGGGTATGGATCCTGGTTGGGGACAACGCCCGTTGGCATACCAGTCGTGCGGTCCACGACTGGATCCGCGCCCACAATCGGCAAGTGAAAGAGACCGGCCAGGGCGTCCGCATTTTTGTTTGCCCGCTGCCGATTCGAAGCCCCTGGCTCAACCCGATTGAACCCAAATGGGTGCATGGCAAACGGTGGATTGTCGAACCCGACCGGACGCTGCCACCTTGTGAGTTGGAGGAACGGATTTGTGCTGCCCTTGATTGCCCGCGTGAAGATCATCTTTCTCTTTCCAAAAATGTCACCTGATTATGCATTAGGTTGAAAAAGCCTTGATCGCTAGCTGGTGTTCATGGCCACGGTTTGCTGTGCCGCCGCCTATTGTTTTAAATAATAACTATTTTCTGACATTGAAAATATCAAAAAAAACTATATAATGTGATTATAAGCAAAAAAACAACTATAAAGGGGGATACACTAGATGAAAAAGCTCATTCTTTACATCATTGTGATAGCACTCTTATTATCCACGATTCCATCCAGTTCGGTTCTTGCTGCTCCTAGGCAAACGCTTCCAACTTGCTCAATATCAAAGTGGCAGGTGCTACATAATGGAGTATGGGTCAGTGGAGGGTGTACGTGCCATGTGGCTGAGCGCGTAAAATCAGCAACTGGGAAAAATATCCCATGGAATGGTAATGCTGGTGCATGGTGGAATAATTCAACTTGGGCAAAAAGTAAGGATGAGCCACGCAAAGGTGCCATTGCTGGTTTTAGTTATGGTCATGTGGCATATGTTGAAAGCGTTACGCTCAAAAACCAAAGCTCACCTGTCAAGATTAGGAGTACTGAATACACTCTAAATTATGTTAAGTATTCAGCCACTTTATATAAGGTGACCACAGCGTACACCGTCAGATTATCGCACAAAGGTTTTTCCCGGATTCTAAGAGGTGATAATTCGGTTTGGTACACCTCCTTTGAGTCGAAATTAGAAAAATATTATTGGGTCTCAGTTAACCTGCGTAAACTAGATACGGTTCGATACCGCAACCTGCCTGATAAGCCTGGTGATAAATGGACAACGCCCCGGGTGGAAAATGCCGCAGGATTGCAAGGTTTCATTTTTCCATAAGAACACAGTGATTTTTCCCTTCACCTTGCTCATGGCAGCAAAGTGAAGGGCTTTTCGATCAGCGTTTGTGGTATGTGAGTTCTCAGACGGGGTTATGCCCGGAGTCTGGAGCGAACGGGTGATTTCCCAATTGATCCCCAGCCATTACCGGCTGAGGATCTTAAATTAACCTGAGTACGATACTGTTGGCGAACTAACCAAGGTGAAGAAATTATAATGTTGGAAAGCGGTAGATGAATATCGCTTACCGAAAGAGAAAAGTGAAAGATTTATCCTGGCTGAAAGAAGTCCCAGCCGTGAAGATCCTCAAGCAGGTGTGGGAGCAGCAGTACATCATCGAAGCAGGGCAGATCCGGCACCGAGAGATGAAAGAAATGCCGCCTGTTGGGGAGTGCATCCGCTCCCCTTTTGATCCGGACGCCCGCTATGGCCGAAAGTCGATGCGGGCTATGTGAGTGCCAAGCTCATTTTAGACAGCCAAGAAAAGCATCAGATCAATTTGATGGGTCCGGTGCATGTCGATCCGAGTTGGCAATCCCGCACACCAGACGCCTTTGATGCCAGCCAGTTTCAAATCGATTGGCAGGCTCAATCAGCCACCTGTCCGCAAGGGCAGAAGAGTCTCTACTGGCAGTCACAATTTAAAAGTCTTTACCGCAAAAGGAGTGGAATCGAGGGCACCCTCTCTCAAGCCATCCGGAGCAGTGACCTCCGTCGCGCTCGGTATATGGGTCAAGCAAAGACACACTTACAGAACGTGGCTATTGCGGTTGCGACGAACATCAAGCGGCTGAAGGATTGGCTCAACGAGATTCCGCTCGCCTCTACCCGCCACGCTTGTTTTACGTTCCTCTTGCTGCCCGCCTGATATTCGCCAACAGTATCGTGTTCGGGATAAGATGCTAACATCGTACTTGTGTCACCCCGAGCGTCAGCGAGGGGTCTCCCGCACTATCTTTCTTTCGGCTTTGCGGGAGATTGCCGCGCTCGCTGCGCAGTTGGTGCATCTCGGCAAGCTCGATCACCGCTTGTCGAACCACGCAACGACAAACCGCTGGGTGATATTTTGATTCTTTACTCCGATTTCACTTGATTTATAAAATTTTTTCGACCCTGCTGTGCGGGGGGCGAAAAACGTCTTCCAACCGGCAACCTACCGGATGTCTGGGCGGGACAGAACGCAAACGCTTATCTGGGGAGGGCAAGCACACGAAAACCTCACCCGCAGCATGAAAGCCCGCCAGAGCGCATCGTGCTGTTCGTACTTCCAGGCGGTGAACCAGACCGTTCTCAGCGAGCCCAGTTTTTTGGCGTCCAGTTCGTCCTTGAGCATATTCAGGAGCGTATTCTTTCCGCTGCCCCAGCTACCGAACACGCCCACCGTCAGGGGTGTGTCGGCGGTTTGCAGGATATCCAACAGCGCTGGTTTGAAGATGCCAAAATTCAAACCGTCTTGCGCGGCGCGGTAATCGCTAAGAATCCACTCGTTTTTTCGCCATGTTTTCTCCCTGTGGACCGGTTTGCAATCGTTATGTTGATTATACAACGCGGAAGGAACCCTGCTTTTCATCGAGAGCTAATCGGGAAGGTCGATTTCCAGTAACCGAGAGATCATCTTCCACAGATCGGGCAAATCCAGTGCTTCTCCAAACTGCTCAACCCAGTATTGAATGTGCTTTTTATCCAACGCGGGATGGCTGGCTGCAATTGCTTGAATATCCGCCAGATCTTTTGGCCGGTGGGCAACAGCCTTCATGATAATTAAATCTTCCGGGGTGGGCAGGCGCAATTGTATTATCCCCAAATCGATTACCCGGCTTCGCTCCACCATTTCGGCTTCGAAAGGCAGAATTCCCATCGAAAGGTCAATGTCTGTTCCACTCATAACATGGCGGAGTAAAAGCACCCGGTTTTTTTTTGCAAATGCAATTGGATCGGCTATTCTTGGTTCAATACCTTGTTTGGCTGCTTCAAGGAGCAGACGGGGAAGATCTTCGGCACCAAGCAGAAGAACGGCATCCAGGTCAACGGTAAGACGGGGAGTGCCGAGCAAACTTGCTGCGATGCCGCCAATAATTACCCCTTGGTTGTCAAATACCGAGAGAAGATTCTGAAATGCCTGGAGGGGCGCCAAAAGCGGGGTTATGTTTTCGGCTTCTGGCATGTTGCTTGATCTTTGAGGGTTGCCCATCGTTGGATGACTTCCGCTTCGGTCGGGTCCGGTCGCAGTATTTTTAATTCCTTAGCGAACCCATACACAGTGTTCAGCTGCCGCCAGCGCAAATCGGCTGATGCAGAACGCCGTTCCTCACGTTGAATTTCTTCGACAGCTTTCCAGCCAGCTTGATAGGTTTGCATGAGTTCTTTAAGATCCACGTATAAATTATAGCACAGGGAGTCTTTACCTACCGGGCTCTTCAATACCTTCGCCAAAAATAGGCTGATTTGAGAGGGCTTTTGTAGTAGAGTTGTGTTTACCACAACAGAAACTCACACCACAAAAGTCCACAATGAACAATTTAGCACTTTTACACCCGATACAGAACAGCGTTTCCAAAACGACTTTGCGTCAAATGAGCCGGATCATACCAGCGATGATAACAATGACGGGGTGGATAACCATGCTTGGTCTATCTCACTGGACAGAAAAAGATGGCAGCTATCGGACCGTTCAACGATTCTTTTATACGATCATTCCCTGGGCGCAGGTATTCTGGACATTCTTTTTCACCCATCTGTTGGATCCAGATGATGTCTATCTACTGGCAGGTGATGAAAGCATCGTGGCCAAGACAGGAGATGAAACCCACGGGCGAGATTACTTTTTCTCAGGCTTGCTGAAAAATGTGGTGTCTGGGCTATCATTTTTTGTGCTGGCGTTGATCAGCGTCAAACATCGGCGCTCACAATTTTGGTTTTAGCCATCATACACTTTCCTTTCGTAGAGTTGGTTGACTGGTGTTGACAGAGCCAAAAGAAAAAAAGAAAGTACATTGGAATTAACAATTATTCGGCTTTGCGGACACACACCTAAAAAAGTCCGAAGTGGGAGATTAAACGCAAAATCCTGCCACAAGGGCAGGTTTTGGTGGGAGAAAAAGGGTAAAAAGTACGGTTTTACCCGGCTTTGCATCTAAACTGTGAGCGTGCAGGGGCTCGAATAATATCCCCCTCGCGGGGACGCTGAACCTAATCTCCGGTTAAATGAACTGTGAGCGTGCAGGGGCTCGAATAATATCCCCCCGCGGGGACGCTGAACCTAATCTCCGGTTAAATGAACTGTGAGCGTGCAGGGGCTCGAATAATATCCCCTCGCGGGGACGCTGAACCTAATCTCCGGTTAAATGAACTGTGAGCGTGCAGGGGCTCGAACCCTGAACCAATGGCTTAAAAGGCCACTGCTCTACCATTGAGCTACACGCCCGATGGGCAAATTCTATCACGCACCGGGTAGATCGTCAACGAAAAATTAAAAATTCAACCCTTACCCCGCCGGTCGCTCCAAAGGGTTATGGTAAAATTACATACTGAATTCAGCCGACCTTCGTCACCATTGCGCCTCATGTTAGGATGCATTTTAGATAATAAGCGAGGCGAGGCTCCAACTTTCCAGGAGCAAGATTTATATGACATCCGTTTTGGAACTTCATGGGATCACCAAACGCTTTCCTGGCGTGCTGGCGAATGACCACATTGACCTGACTCTCGAACAAAGCAGTATCCACGCCCTGTTGGGGGAAAACGGGGCAGGTAAGACCACTTTGATGAATATTCTCTACGGGCTTTACAAACCCGATGAGGGAAAGATTTTTGTCAACGGACAGCTCTTCGAAGTCCACTCCCCATCCGACGCGATAGCGCGCGGGATTGGCATGGTGCATCAGCACTTTATGCTGATTCCTGTCTTCACCGTCACAGAGAATGTGATGCTTGGAGATGAAACATTAAAACCGGGCGGCTTTTTGGATCGTGAAAAAGCCGCCCGACGAATCCGGGAGATATCCACCCAGTATGGGTTGGAGGTCAATCCGGACAGTTACATCAAAGACCTGCCGGTCGGGGTGCAACAGCGAGTAGAGATCATCAAATTGCTCTACCGCAACGCAAACATCCTCATTTTCGACGAACCGACCGCCGTCCTTACCCCGCAGGAAGCAGACGAATTGTTCGAAATCATGCGCTCGCTAACCAAGCAGGGTAAATCAATCATTTTCATCACCCACAAATTGCGTGAAGTGCTCGAAGTTGCCGACCTGATCACCGTTATCCGGCGCGGCAAAGTGATTGGCTCGGTTAAGCCGAGTGAAGCGGATCAGAGCACACTGGCTTCGATGATGGTCGGACGCGAGGTCAAGCTTGAGATAGAAAAATTACCCGCAAAACCGGAAGATACCGCCCTGCGGGTGGAAAATTTGCTGGTCACTGATGATGCCAACCAGATCGCCGTGCATGGTCTTTCCTTCGAGGTGCGCAAAGGCGAAGTGCTTGGCGTTGCCGGCGTTCAGGGTAATGGTCAGACTGAATTGGTCGAAGCCGTGACCGGATTACGCGATATTATCGCGGGAAAAATTTTCCTGATGGGCGAGGAGGTCACGCACCAAACCCCGCGCAAATTCACCGAGGTTGGGACAGCCCACATCCCCGAGGACCGTCAGCGGGATGGCTTGATCCTGCCTTTCCCGGTCATGGAAAACCTGATCCTGTGCACCTATTATCTGCCCCCCTTCGCCAAAGGAGCAATCATTCAATGGGACAAAGCGCTGGAAAATGCGGATAAACTGGTACAAGAATACGATATTCGCACGCCGTCATCATTGACCTCTGCCTCCTCGTTGTCCGGGGGCAACCAGCAAAAAGTCATCGTTGCCCGCGAGCTCTCCCGCCCAATCCACCTGCTGGTGGCAGCCCAACCCACGCGCGGTCTGGACGTCGGCTCGATTGAATACATTCACTCTCAAGTCCTTAAACGCCGCGATAGCGGCGTGGCAGTATTGTTGGTTTCAACCGAACTGGATGAAATCCTGCAACTTTCCGACCGCATCGCCGTCATCTACCGCGGAAAAATAGTTGCCACAGTTCCCGTGGAGGAAGCCAGCAAAGAATTTATTGGTTTGCTCATGGCTGGCGTACCCCTGGAGGATGCCCGCCAACAGACGCAAAACAGAACCGTTCATCCTGTTTAGGTCGGGGGTGTTCTTTGACGACTAATACTGAAAAGCCAAAAAAACCCGGTTTCTGGCAAGTATTCCTGGAAGAATTGACCAACCGGGGCAAAAAGCCCGGAGGTCAGCAAAAAGGAAAGCGCAGTATCGGGCAAATCATTTTGATTCCTTTCCTGGCGGTTATTACCGGTCTCTTTCTGGGTGGAATTTTTATCATTCTAACCACGGAGCAGGTTTACGCTGGCTTCGCGCACTCGTTTGGCGCCGGTTTAACTGCCAGTTGGGATATCGTCTCCAGATCGTACGCTGCCTTGTTCAGCGGCGCATTTGGCGACCCAGCGCGGATGATCGCTGCATTGCAAGCCGGCAATGATGTCGAAATCAGGCGCGCCTTCAACCCATTTCTTGAAAGCCTGGTCACCTCAACCCCCTACATCTTCGCCGGACTGGCAGTCGCGTTGGGGTTTCGCGCCGGGGTATTCAACATCGGCGCAGAAGGTCAAATTTTTATCGGTGCAATCACGGCAACATACGTGGGTTATTCCATCACCGGTGTTCCAGCCATCATTCATATCCCATTGGCGCTGTTGGCTGGCGCACTGGGAGGCGCCGCCTGGGGTTACATACCCGGCTGGCTGAAAGCCAAGACCGGCGGGCACGAGGTGATCAACACAATCATGATGAATTACATTGCCTTCCGGGTGAGCGAATTTTTACTCACCGGTCCGATGAAACGCCCAGAATCGTTTAATCCCGTCAGTCCTGAAATCCTCCCCACTGCATGGCTGCCGCGTTTCTTCCCCGACCCAATCCGCTTTCATCTCGGCTTTTTCATCGCGCTTGGCATTGCTTACCTGGTGTATTGGTACCTGTTCAAGACTACCTGGGGCTTTGAACTGCGCACCGTTGGCACCAATCCGAATGGCGCCAAGTACGCCGGCATGAATGTCACCCGCAACATCATCCTGGCGATGAGCATTTCCGGCGCGCTGGCTGGTTTAGCAGGCGCAAACGAAGTGCTTGGCATCAATCACGCGCTGGCAGTGGCATTTTCATCCGGATACGGCTTCGATAGCATTGCGCTGGCATTGCTAGGCAACAACCACCCCTTGGGAGTTGTGCTGGCATCTCTGTTGTTCGGCACTTTACGAAACGGCGCTACCCGCATGCAGTTGCGAGCCGATATTCCGATTGACATCATCTCTGTTCTCCAGGCAGTGATTCTGGCATTCATTGCAGCGCCAGCGATCATCCGCACCATTTACCGGCTGCGACAACCCGCGGTTGAAGAAGGTGGTGTCACAATTCGCAGCTGGGGAGGAAACTAAGCATGGCATCGACTCAAACTACCAACAGTCAGATGTTTCACACCCAATTGGTTCGCGAGTCGCCCATTCGTCAGCGAATCATGGGTATCTTTTTTATCGTACTTGCGCTTTCCATCTGGTTCTTCTTTGCGCGTTCGGTCAGCCCGGACAGCACCGCCAGTTTTGGTTTGAGCACTTTTCAAGCCCGCACCCAACTTGAACCATGGAATGTGCCCGCCCTGACCACCCTGTATATCCTGACGGTTACCTGCGCCATCATCGGCGGAGTTCAACTGGCGCGCGGCTTTAAACGCTTCACCAACTGGATTTTGGGCTTGGTGGTT
Organism: Bellilinea sp.; assembly: GCA_039666315.1. Lineage (GTDB taxonomy): Bacteria > Chloroflexota > Anaerolineae > Anaerolineales > Anaerolineaceae > Bellilinea. The sequence goes on from JAVSME010000003.1 coordinate 462,333, forward strand.
ATGCTGTTCATCTTTGGTTTTTTAGTGTGGGCAACTGCTGGACAATCGCTCAACCTGGTCGGATTGCTCAACACCACCCTCAGCAAGGCAGTTCCCATCACATTGGGAGCCTTGTCCGGCATTTTATGCGAACGCGCTGGCGTAGTCAATATCGCCATCGAAGGAATGATGCTGTCGGGGGCAATGGTCTCAGCCCTTTTCGCCAGTATTACCCAAAACCCCTGGATCGGATTGTTCCTGGGGGTGCTGACTGGCGCGCTGCTTGCTCTGGTGCATGGGGTGTTCTCCATTAAATACAAAACCAACCAGATCATCTCCGGAACTGTGATCAACATATTTGCCGCCGGGATCACCTCGTACATCTCAGCAAAATTCCTGCAGATCTATCAGCCCTTGAATAATCCGCCAACGTTCAGAGCCACCTCTGTTCCGCTGCTCTCGGATATCCCCATTCTCGGTGAAATCCTCTTCGTCAATAATATCTTCGTCTACGCGATGTTCATTTTCCTGATCGTTCTGCAAATCGCCCTATTCCAAACTCGCTGGGGGCTGCGGATGCGCGCCGTAGGTGAACACCCCAAAGCCGCCGACACACTCGGGATTAATGTGTTCAAGACTCGCTACATGGCGGTCATTCTGGGCGGGATGATGGCTGGCTTTGCCGGCGCCTATTTCACCCTTGGCTCCGCAGGTCGTTTCGATGAAATGATGACCGCCGGGCGCGGCTTTATCGGTTTAGCAGCGATGATCTTCGGCAACTGGAATCCCTTGGGCGCGTTTGGAGCGGGTTTATTGTTCGGCTTCGCGGATTCGCTGGCTACTCGCATGGCAATCCTCGGCATTGCCATACCGTCTCAATTTTTGCTCATGCTGCCCTACATCGCTACCATGATTGTGCTGGCAGGGGTAATTGGAAAGGGGCACGTTCCAGCGGCTGACGGCATCCCCTACGAAAAAGAATAAACTTTGCACTCCGCCAATTAGGAGGGAATAGTCCGAATTGATCGCCGGCTTTTCCCTCCTTTCTGTTATAATTCCAGCGCAACTAAAGCAAGTGGTTGTGCGTATATAAAAAAATTCTCGGGGTTGATTCCTGAGTTTTCGCATTGTCACCAACATTCATAGTAATTCACCCAGAAGGCATTTCCCAATGACTACAATTAAAGTGCGCGAAATAACCAAGAAGTTTGGCGGTCAATTGGCGGTCAACAACGTCTCTTTTGATGTCGAACCTGGTGAAATTTTTGGTTTGCTCGGACCCAACGGCGCCGGTAAAACCACTTCCATCCGCATGATCCTGGATATCTTCAAGCCCGATAGCGGAGAAGTGGAAATCCTGGGCGGAAAAATGAGCGAAGAAAAGAAAAACCAGATCGGTTATCTGCCGGAGGAGCGGGGTCTATACCAGGATATCAATCTGGAAATCTGTCTCAATTACCTGGCAAAATTGAAGAGCCTAAACCCGGCGGAAGCCAGCCAGCGCATCACCAGCCTGCTCCAGCGCTTTGACCTGTACGATCATCGCAAAAAGAAGGTCAAGGAACTGAGCAAAGGCATGCAGCAGAAAGCCCAGCTGATCATCACCCTGGCGCATGATCCCAAACTGGTGATTATTGACGAGCCGTTTAGCGGGCTCGACCCGGTCAACACCCAAATGGTCAAAGATCTGCTGCGCGAGGAACGCGACAAGGGCAAAACGATTGTCATGTGTACCCATTTAATGCATCAGGTCGAAGAGTTATGCGACCGGCTGGTGCTCATCCATCAAGGCAAGGTGATGTTGTATGGCAACCTGGATAAAATCCGGCGCAGTTACTCCGGTCAGGACGTTATCATTCACCCATTGAGCAAATTACCCGCCGATATACCCGGCGTGGAAAAAGTCATCCCGGAAAATTCGTCCTTCCGCCTGCACCTCAGCCCGCAGGTCAGTCCGCAGGAATTATTAAAAATTCTGGTTGAACGCGGGATTGCCCTGGAGCGCTTCGAAATCGCCATCCCCACCCTGGATGAAATATTCATTCAGGTGGTGACCAACCAAGGAGCTGCCCAATGACCAAATTCTGGCTGGTATTCAAGCACGAATACCTGCGCCATGTAAAACGCAGGCGGTTCATCTTTGGGCTGCTTTCAATTCCGCTCTTTATGGCAGTGATCATGGGCGTGTCCATGTTTGCTGCATCATTAACCGTCGACAGGCGACCGGTCGGGTACATTGATCTTTCAACGTTGTTCGCCAATGCACAGCCGCTGCCCGAAAACCGCGCAGGTTTGTTTTCCAACAACGTCAAAATTCTCTCCTTCCCGGATGAAACTTCCGCGCGCGATGCGCTGGATAACGGCGACATACAGGCATATTATGTCATCCAGGGGGATTATCTGACCAGCGGCAGCGTGCGCGTCGTATCCGAAGAATCGGTCGATTCAGAGGTTAATCAGCGTTTTTCACGTTTCCTGCTGACCAACCTGATGAGATCGGAGGATGCAGCCGTGCGTCAACGCATCCTCAATGGACCAACGATGATCATGCGCACCCTGGATGGCGACCAAAAATTGGATGGCAACAATCCCTTCGCTTTCCTGGTGGTGATATTTTCCGGGGTGATCTTTATGCTCGCCATCAACACCAGCGGAGGTTACCTCCTTCAGGCTGTAGTTGAAGAAAAGGAAAACCGCACCATAGAGATCCTCCTCACCTCCCTTTCGCCCGACCAGTTCATGGCAGGTAAAATATTCGGCAACCTGAGCGTTGGCTTGACCCAATTAATTTTCTGGTTAATCATGGCAGGCGCAGGCGTGCTGATTGCAACCCGCACCTTTCCCGACCTGGCCGGCATGGGTTTCAATGTGTCCTTTTTTATCCTTATGGCAGCAACCTTCCTGCCCGCTTTTATCATGATCGCCGCGTTGATGACCATGGTGGGAGCCACCGCAACCGAAGCGCGTGAAGCCCAACAAGTTGCGGGGTTGTTCACTCTGCCCATCGTAGTTCCATTTTGGTTCCTCCCAGCCATTATGGAAACCCCCAACGGCGCTCTGGCGATTGGCTTAAGCCTGTTTCCATTTTCAGCGCCGCTCACACTACCGCTGCGTTCGATGGTCACCAACCTGCCTGCCTGGCAGATCGCCCTCTCGCTTGGCTTGCTGGTGCTCGCCGCTGCCGGAGCCATCTGGCTTGCCAGCCGCGCTTTCCGTTTGGGCATGCTTCGCTACGGAAAAAAATTGTCCCTGGCAGAAATTCTTCGCGCACGTTCCTGAGCAGGCTTCTCAATGAAAAAAACTTGGACGGTTCTAAAACACGAATTTGAAACGCTGGTCTTCAATCGCTCCTTTATTCTGACCACGATTCTGGTGCCTTTGGTTGGATTCATCATCCTGTTTGTGGTTGGGCGGATGCAGCAAAACGTTCCCAGCCCCGATATCACTCAAATCTTTCCGCCCGAAACCCAAATGGAGACTAAAGGAATAGTAGATTTTAGCGGGATTATCCGGGAAATACCGGCGGAATTACAATCAAGTGTAAAGATTTTTTCCAGTCAAGATGCCGCCCTCCAATCACTGCAAGCCGGGGAGATCGGCGCATTTTACTCCATCCCGGCAGATTACATTGAAAGCGGAGACGTTGAATACTTTGCCCCTGTTTTGAACGTAATTGGCGATAGCAACAACACCTATCCGTTGGAATGGATCATCCAGTACAACCTTTTCAATGATCAACCCGAACTGCTCGCCCGGATCGTTCAACCGCTCAATCTCAAAGCCGAAATAATCGCTGAACAACCCCAGCGGGATCAGAATAATCCCCTGGCTTTTTTCATTCCCTACGGCATCACCTTGTTTTTCTACATTTTCATACTCGGTTCAGCATCCATCATGTTGAGCAACATCACCAATGAAAAACAGAACCGGGTGATGGAAATTCTACTCACCTCGCTCACCCCCACCCAAATGATGACCGGAAAAATCATTGCGCTTGGGCTGGCTGGCTTAACCCAAATGGTGATCTGGTTAACCGCCGCGTTTTTTATGCTACAGATGAGCGGCAATATTTTTGCCATTGCGCAGGGTTTTGAACTGCCGCCGATAATTCTGGTTTGGGGCGTAATTTACTTTATACTCGGCTACGCCATCTACGCCAGTTTAATGGCTGGCATTGGAGCATTGGTTCCCAATTTACGCGAAGCCTCTCAAGCGTCATTCGTGGTCATTGTGCCGCTGATCATCCCGTTGGTGTTCATCTCCCTGCTGATTGACCGACCGGATGCCGCCTTGTCAATTGGGCTGAGTTTCTTCCCTTTAACTTCTCCGGTGGCAATGATGACGCGCATTGCTGCTACCACAGTCCCGCTTTGGCAATTACTGCTGGCGGCTTTATTGCAAGCCTTGACCGCCGCGCTCATCATCCGAATCGTGGCGGGATTGTTCCGCGCTCAAAATCTGCTCTCCGGGCAATCCTTCAGTTGGAAATTGTTTTACCAGGCGCTGACCGGGCGGGCGTAAACCGCCCGGTTGTCTGATCGAGCGCAATCTTGCTTGCGCGCCACCCTTGGCAATGTTATAATCTTTTCAATCCGGTTTCAGAGGCTGTTGGTAAGCCTTGCGGATTTGTTGTATGGCTAAATAAAATTCCCGAGTAAATCATCCCCATACATTTACGTTTTCATCGGAAATCAGCCACCGGTCTGGAATTATCCTATCCCACCCCCATGGAAAAGAGAATATGAAAATTCTCGAGCTTGAAAAAGCACCTTTGGCTACATTGCGCGAAATTGCTACGGATCTGGAAGTTCCCAACGCCCATCGCTTAAAAAAAGAAAATCTCATTTTAAGAATCCGCCAGTTGGAAGCCGAACGAGAAGGCACCGAAGTCCGCGGGGGCGTGTTGGAAATCCTGCAGGAAGGCATCGGCTTCCTGCGCTCCAATTATCAAATTGGTCCGGAGGATGTGTACGTTTCCCAGGCGCAGCTGCGGCGCTACAATCTGCGCAACGGTGATCTGGTCATCGGAGCGGTGCGCCCGCCACGCGAATCCGAACGCCATTATGGTCTTCTGAAGGTCGAAACCATCAACGGCATGATGCCGGATGAAGCCCGTGAGCGCCCCTTATTCGAACGTCTGACCCCCATCTTTCCGGATAAACGCTTCGACCTGGAAACTGAGCGTGGCATTTACTCAACCCGGCTGATCAACCTGATTGCTCCCATCGGGCGCGGTCAGCGTGGCATGATTGTTTCCCCACCGAAAGCCGGCAAAACCACCATATTAAAACAAGTGGCAAATGCCATTACCGCCAAAAACCCGGAAGTTCACTTAATCATCGCCTTGATTGGGGAACGTCCGGAAGAAGTAACCGACATGGACCGCTCAGTTGACGCCGAGGTGGTTGCTTCCACATTCGACGAGCCGGTCACCGCCCATGTGCGCACCGCCGAAATTACCCTGGAGCGCGCCAAAAGATTAGTCGAAATTGGCAGGGATGTGGTAATATTGATGGACTCCCTGACCCGGTTGGCGCGGGCTTACAACCTGGTCGTAAATCCCTCCGGTCGCACCCTCTCCGGTGGCATGGATCCTTCGGCGCTTTATCCGCCCAAACGCTTTTTTGGCGCAGCCCGCAACCTGGAAGAGGGCGGTTCGCTTACGATCATTGCTACCGCACTGGTAGATACGGGATCACGGCTGGATGATGTTGTTTACGAAGAATTTAAAGGTACCGGCAACATGGAACTCCATCTTTCTCGCCGGCTGCAGGAGCGCAGAGTTTACCCGGCAATTGACATCGAACGGTCATCCACCCGCCGCGAGGAATTGCTGCTCGGTCCGGATGTGCTTCAGCGTGTGTGGCTGATGCGGCGCATGTACTTGCAAATGATCGCCCAGCCGCCACAGGGCGCTGGAATGGATCCCTCAGTGGCAACGGAAGCCTTATTACAGCGTCTGGCGCGTTCCAAGAATAATATGGAGTTCCTGGAGAGCCTGACGGAGGAAACATGACAATCTCGAAACCCGGAATACCAGCAGCCGGCGAAAAACCCGACTCTGGTTCTGGATTGCTGCCAAACATCCTGTGGATGATGGCAATTGCCATGCTGTTTTTTACCTTATTTCTGGTTGTGCAGCGCGTCTCGCGGTCGCAAGCCGCCTCCGGGGTTGCCGTTGCAAACACTCAGCTGGATTTACCCGCAGCGCCCGATCAAATCAGCCTTCCTGTTTTTGAGTCTCTGGCTGATACCGAATCGGTAATGCGCCGCGCCAACATACGCACCATCCTGCCAACCCGTCCGCGCGAGAATGTGATTACTTATCGGGTTGAAAAAGGCGACTCGATTTTTGGCATCGCCCAAACTTTTAATCTCAAGCCCGAAACTGTTTTATGGGCGAATTACGATATCCTCAACGATGATCCGCACATGATCTCGATTGATCAAGAATTGATGATTCCGCCCACTGACGGGGTATTGTATGAATGGAAGGAAGGTGACACATTTGAAAAAGTGGCTGCCACCTTCAAAGCCGATCTCCAGGACATTTTGCTTTACCCTGGCAACGAGATAGATTTGGCGAATCCGGTTTTTGAGCCGGGCAGATTTCTAGTGATCCCCGGCGGCTCCCGCGAGTTCCGCACCTGGGTGGTGCCGACCATCCCGCGTGGTCCCGCCGGCGTCAACAGAAGCATATTCGGTCCTGGAGCCTGCGATACCAGCGCCGGCGGCGCCTTCGGCAGCGGCACATTCGTCTGGCCAACCGTTCAGCGCGTTCTATCCGGTAATGATTACTGGCCTGGTCACCTGGCAATTGACATCGCTGCTTTCACTGGCGATCCGGTCTTCGCGTCCGACAGCGGCGTGGTCGTGTACGCCGGACCGGTCGGCGGCGGTTATGGCAACATGGTTTTGATTGACCACGGAAATGGTTACCAGACTCTGTACGCCCACCTCTCCAGCTGGAGCGTTCGCTGCGGCGCGAGCGTCTTTCAGGGACGGGTAATCGGTCAGGCTGGAAGCACCGGTCGTTCGACAGGTCCGCACTTGCACTTCGAAGTTCGCTATTTAGGCGGCTTCGTTAATCCGTGGTATGTTCTGCCATAGGCTATAACAGAGATTGCGGGTCTATTTGCACCCGCCAATCCTGCAATTCTTTTTCCCGCAAAACGCTGGCAGGATCATTCCCCTTAAAGATGACCTGCCAGCGAAATTTTCCGCCCTCGCGCGCAAAAAAGCAGGGTACCGGTCCGATGATTTCACAATTGGGGCATGCGCTGTGTTTGATCCAATCCTCCAAACGGGCAGCCATCTCCCGCGCCTGCCGCTCCGCTTCGCGCCCGCTGGCATGGCGGATTTCCAGTCGCGCCAGGCGAGTAAACGGCGGGTATGCAATCTTGCGGCGCTGATCGAGTTCATAGGCATAAAAACCGGCGTAATCGTGGCGCGCAGCCGCCTGGATGGCGTAATGATCCGGCTGGAAGGACTGCAAAATGACTCTGCCGCCCAACGGGCTTCGACCCGCCCGCCCGGCAACCTGAGTGAGCAGTTGAAAAGTGCGTTCGGCTGCTCTAAAATCCTCCAGGTTTAAACCGACATCCGCCAGCACAACCCCTACCAATGTGACCAATGGCAGGTCGAGTCCTTTGGCAAGCATTTGAGTTCCGACCAGGATATCCGCCTTGCCGTTTAAAAAAGTATCCAGGATGTTTTTATGCGCGCCTTTTGTACGGGTGGTTTGCGAATCCCAGCGCAATACCCGCGCATCGCTGAAGTGGGCGAGAATTTCCTGCTCCACTCGTTCGCTCCCGGCGCCAAACTGGCGAATATTGGCGCTGCCGCATTGCGGACAGGCGCGCGGCAAAAGCCGGCGGTAATTGCAAGCATGGCACACCAGGCGCTCATTTGATTGGTGATACGTCAAAGGACGGTCACAGCGCGGACAGCATAGCGCTGCCCCGCATTCACGGCAGAAGACATACGTTGCGCTGCCCAGACGATTGAGATACAGAATGGCTTGCTGGCGGTGATCCAGCACCTGCCGGATGGCATTTTTCAACGCCGCAGAGAACATGGACCGATTACCCGCCTTAAACTCCTGACGCATGTCCACCACTTCAACCGGGGGCAATGGCATGAACGCTGCTTCGCCGTTGGCTGCTTCGATCTCATTGTTGGTGCGGTGGGTTTCCAAAAAGGATTGGACGGCAGCGCGGTGCGCCATAATCCGCAGCGGCAGATGCAGAATTTTCCAACCCGCCTGGCGCGCCCGGTACATCATGCTGATCTCCGGAGTGGCTGAACCCAACAATACGACCGCGTTGCTCAGGCGGGCATATTCAATTGCCGTCTGCGCCGCGTTATAGGAAGGAGCAGGTTCCTGCTGGTAATACGAAGGCTCGTGGCACTCATCCACCACAATCAAACCCAACTGCGGCAGCGGGCTGAACAACGCACTGCGTGCGCCAATGATCACCCCGATTTGACCCGCCCTGGTGCGCTGCCAGGTATCGTAACGCTCGCCGGTGGATAAACCGGAGTGGATCACGCCTACCCTGCCGGGAAAGCGCGAGTGAAAGCGCTGGATGGTCTGCGGCGTGAGCGCGATTTCCGGCACCAGCACGATTGCCTGCCTGCCCTGGCGCAACGTTTCCGCTACGGCTTGCAAATAGATCTCGGTCTTTCCAGATCCGGTGATGCCATGCAGAATAAACGGCTTTTGCGGCTCACTGCTGCGCAGCGCAGACACCACCTGCTCCAGCGCGCTCGCCTGGGCATTGGTCAGCGCGAGGGCTGGTTGAGGTTCGACATGCAATCCAACCAGCGGATCGCGGATGACCTGAACAGGGACAAATTCAATCCATCCGTTTTCAGCCAGCCGCTTCAAATCCATCGCGCTGGCGCCGCTGGCAGCATAAACCCAATGGGCATCAACCGCCCGCCCTTCCCGCGCCAGGAACGCCAGCGCAGCCTTGCGCCGCACCGCCGCTGCCGAGCCGGTTTTTCCCAGCAATGGCTCAATCTCGGCTGCTTTTTCCGCCGGAATTGCCAGGCGAACCAGCCGGATCATTTTGGGACGAGCCGCCGGGTCCGCCAGGTAAGGCTGGCTGGTCACCACCCCGCTGCGCGCCAGGCTTTGCAGCGCCGCTTTCCAGTTCTGCCGCCGGAAGGCTGCCTCAATCTGCCTGCCACGCAATTCACCGCGTTGCTCGATCAGCGCCAGGATGCGCCTTTGCAGAGGGCTGATGAGTTGATCATCGCTGGGAACAGCCGGATTGATTTTCACCAGAATATCAGCCTGCTGAGCCACACCCGGAGGGAGCATTAAATCCAGGCAGGCTGCCAGCGGGGCGAGCGTTTCCTGATGCATCCAAAACGCCAGCGCCATCTGGCTGTGTTGGATGACCGGCTGCGGATCGAGCAGGCTTTCCACAGCGCGGGTTTCCTGCACCTGTGGATGCGCAACAGTGCGCACGACCACCCCCTGAACCCGCTGCCTTCCAAACGGCACCACGACCAGGCAGCCCGCTTTTACCTGCCCTTGCAACGCCAGCGGCAGATGGTAATCGAAGGTATTCAACCTGCCGGGAACGAGAACCGCTACTTCAACAAATTCTGTCAAATTTTATTCCCGCTGGTAGATGACCGCTGCCCCGTACCCGACCACCGAACTGGTATCGCCTGTTTCTTCTGCCGATGTGCTGTAATGAACCACCTGGACAGAATCAGCGCCCATCGCGCGAGCGGTTTCCATTATTGTCGCAACCGCTCCGGCTCCGCAGGCAAAACCGCTGCCGTTTTCCTCCGCCTGCAGCACGCCCTGCGGTGAAAACGCTTGAAACTGGCTGAGCATTTCGCTGTCCAATTGGTTGGCGATCTGCAGCGGGTAGAAATGGGAAAGATCCGTGCTGGCAACCAGTAATACGTTGCGTCCGGAAAGCACTTTTGCCAGCGCAGCACCCAAAATGCGAGCCATGCGCCAATCTTTGCGCCGCACCATGACTGGCAGCAGATCAAAAGACGATGCGAGCGCGCATTGCAAGAAAGGCAACTGTATTTCCAACGAATGTTCGTCATCGTTGGACAGCGCCGTCAGTGAAATCGACTCCTCCGCCAGCAGATCTCCTAACGATTGCACTGCGTCGCGATCGATCCGCGCCTCTCCCAGCGGCGTAGCGTAACTGGCGTGAGCGCTGGTCAATACTGGCGCAGGAAAATAAGCGTGCAGTGGAGAGACAACACAGACAATATCATACGCTTTTCCTTGCACCAGCCGGTAGGCGTGCCCGGCAGTCCTGCCGGAGTAGCGATGTCCAGCATGAGGTGCTATCAACCCCACCACCCTGCCCAAAATGGGCGGTGTTTCCGCCAGATCAATGAATTGTTGAATTTGTTTCGCCAACTGCTGCCCATCCGCGCTGTACCACAGCCCGGCTATCGGCGAAGGACGCACCTCGGAAATTTTTCCCATCCCTTGCCTCCTGATCTCCATTAATAATTATACATCCAGCCAGCGGGTATTCAAATTCCACCGCGCCATAAAACCACATCGAATTGCACCGCTGCAGCCCCGGAGGAAAGCGCCGTTTGGTAGTCGCGGTGGTTAAACACGCCACAACCGAGCAACACCTTAGCAACCCGACCATGCCAGTAAGCCAGGGTTTGCAAGGCAAGCGGGAACAAACCCGCCGCGTATAACCGTCCCTCTACCGGGCTGCCTTTTTGGTCAGCAAGACGCCCGCGCGGCGCGCCGATCGTCAAGTGCTGCACCCCCATCTCAACAGAGCGGTGAACCCAGGCTTCCTGCGCCTGGTTTAGTGGAACGTTCAGGACAACTGGCAATTCCCCGCCGGCAGCCTGCAGGATGGCAAGTTTCTGCTCCTGGCTTGCGCCGTCAGGCAAACTCAGTTCAACAGCCGCGACCCCTTCGCAGGTTTCCAGGCGGGAGATCATGCGCCGGACAGACAGCGCATCTTCCGCCAGGATATGCACCCAAACCGGCAGATTGGAACGCGCCCAGCGCCGGGCATGCTGCCTTAAAACCGTTTTGAAACCCGGATTGGGTAAGCCGGTGTGTAGCAAGAACCCGCCAGGATAGCGGATCAAGGCGCGGTTATTTGCTGGCTGGCGGCGGAATTCGCTTACCGGATAGGTCACGAAAGCAATCGGAGGTTCGCTCTGCCAATATTGCCCTGCCGGGGTAAATCCCAACATCCCGGCGGCGTTCATCCAGCCCGGCGCCAGCAGCAATTCCTGTTTTGGTGGAAAAACAATCCCCGCCAGATCGTCCATCGTTACTCCCGAGAGATTAGATTTTTAAACTCATCGTGAAACGGAAAATTCGAGTCGCGCAAAATCGAAAACGGGGCCGTCTTTACATGCCAATGCCCAGCCGCGCTTAATGGGCAGCGCACAAACGCCGCAATCCGCCACCCCACCGCAAGCCATCGTAGTGCGCAGCAGGGCTTCGGTCTTTAATGTACTGCGGATTTGGGTGTTCTTCCAGATACCTACCGCCAACTCTGCCAGTGATGTATGAGAACCGTCCAGCGCCAAGTAATCTGCCCAATCCAACAATACGCCAGACTGGCTGACGGGCAGGATTTCCACTTCCGCCGGCAGCCGGTATCCGCCCGTATCACCGCAACAGACCACTTCGCAGCCTTGCCCAACCGCCGCCAGAACCACCGGCACCAGCCGGCTGAAACTGACGCCAACAGCCAGAAAGCCTGCCCGGCGGGTATTCTTCGGCAGGTCAAAACCGCGTCCCAACGCGCCCTTTAGATAAACACTGTCACCCGGACGCCATGAATCAGGCAAGTCGCCGCACAAACACTGCCCGCCTGCACGATCCAGGCTAGGAAAGAGGACAACCGGCAAAATCTCGTCTCCGGTCTTTCGCCACGCCAGGCAAAATTGACCGGGTTGGATAACCGGCTGGTCGGCTTCCGAGAGACGCAGCAGCCCCTCTCCGCTGCCGGCTTCCATGATCTCCTCAATAACAAAATGATTTCTCATCCGGGAAGTTTTTCCGTCAAATGTATTTTTACCGCGCTTACTAGTATAATCCATCTGTATTATTCTTAATCGAGGAGGCAAAAATGAATTTAGCCAATTTATTCCAAGGATTTGCAACTCTCGCCTGGCTTCTATTTTTTGGTATTTTAGTCCTGGTACTGGTACGCGCCAGCCGCAATCGTCCGCTGAAGAATGCGCCTGTCACCGTTCTAATCATCCTGGCAGCCGCCATTGTTCTCACCGTGGTATCCGCCGGTTTGGTCTTCATCGAGCCGCAGGAACGCGGGGTGGTCATTTCCGCACTCTCCCCCATCGGCTACCGCGAACAGGCGCTCGAACCCGGTTTACGCTGGGTCATCCCCTTCGCTGAACGGGTGGTGCGTTACCCAATCTCGCGCCAAACCTACACGATGTCAATTTCATCACAGGAGGGTCAAATCTATGGCGACGACTCAATCACAGCGCGCACCGCTGATGGGCAGGAAGTATTTATTGACGCATCGGTGATCTTTGAGATCGATCCCGCTCAGGTAGTCCAGATACACATCCGCTGGCAGGATCGTTACACCAACGAGCTGGTGCGCGCTCAAACGCGCGGCATCATCCGCGACGCAGTCTCCCAGTTTGGGGTTGAGGAAGTTTACAGCACCCAACGAGACCAGATGAGCCGCATTGTGTTCCAATCACTTGCCGAAAAATTAGGCGAAAACGGTCTGCGGATGGTGGATTTCGTCCTGCGTAACATCACCTTCTCGCCGGAATATGCCGCCTCGATCGAACAAAAACAGATCGCCGAACAGCAGGCGCAACAGGCGCGCTTTGTCGTCGAACAGCGCCGCCAGGAAGCCGAGCAGGCTCGCCAGGTTGCCCAGGGTCGCGCCGATGCGGTGGTGATCGAAGCAAAAGCGCAAGCCGAATCGCGGCTAATTCAGGCGGATGCCGAAGCCAAAGCATTGGAAGTCATTGCTTCATCCATCAAGGATAATCCGGATCTGTTAACCTACCAGTACATTACCAAGCTGGCTCCCAATATTCAAGCACTGCTGCTACCCAGCAACGCGCCGTTCATTTTCCCGCTGCCGGAATCGGCACAAACCGTGATTACCCCACAGCCCACCCCGCCAGCCCCCACCCCAACTCCTTAACGGAGGTTCATTTGAAGGAATCCAAACCGGCTAAATCTCCCACCAGCAAAGACATCCGCCTGACCAGCCTATCCAACTGCGCAGGTTGAGCATCCAAACTGCGCGCGGAAGCGCTGGCGCAGGTGCTGCGCCCGGTGAGTGACGTTTTCAATTCAGCCGATTATCCCAATCTGCTGGTCGGTTTGGATTCCCCCGATGACGCCGCCATCTGGCGGCTGGACGATCAACGCGCGCTGGTGGTGACGACCGACTTTTTCACCCCGGTTGTGGACGATGCTTACGATTACGGCGCCATAGCCGCCGCCAACTCGCTTTCGGACGTATACGCAATGGGCGGAGAGCCGTTTCTGGCGCTGAACATCGCCGCTTTTCCACCCGACCTGCCCAGCGAAATCTGCGCAGAAATTGTGCGCGGCGGGGCGGAAAAAGCCCGCGAAGCCGGGGTGGTCATCGCTGGCGGGCACACCATTCAGGACAAAGAACCCAAGTATGGATTGGTGGTGATTGGCATGGTAAACCAATCGGCATTATTGACCAAAGGGGGCGCCCAACCCGGCGATCAATTGGTACTGACCAAACCGCTCGGATTTGGCGTCACCACCACCGCGCTCAAACGCCAGATCGCCGAGCCTCAGGAGGTGGAAGAAGTGGTCATCTGGATGAAGCAGCTCAACGCTGGGGCAGCCGGGTTAGCCCGCCGGTTCCACCTGCGCAGCGCAACGGACATAACCGGCTACAGCCTGTTGGGTCACGCCCTGGAAATGTCCCGCGCCAGCCAGGCAGGGTTGCGCTTTGACTTTACAGCCATCCCGTTTGTATCCTGCGCCCGCAAGTACGCCCAACAACGGGCTTTCCCCGGCGGCGCATTCGACAACCAGTTGTATTTCGGCAGCCAGGTGCAATTTTCGCCAGATGTGGACGAGGTTAGCCGGATGCTGCTTTTCGACCCGCAAACTTCCGGCGGATTGCTGCTGGCTGTTCCGCAGGAAAAAACACAGCCATTAACCGCCTGCGCGGCACAGATCAACCAGCCCCTGTGGCGGGTCGGCGAAGTTGTCGCAGGCTCAGGGATCGAAGTTGTTTGAGTTCATCGGGCTGCACGACTTCGAGTTTTCTTCCCGCCGCTCAACCGTGATCAGCCGGCGCGGGTTGTGCGCTTCGTCGCAGCCGCTGGCATCCGCTGCGGGAATCGAGATGCTCGCGGCAGGGGGCAACGCGGCAGACGCCGCGCTGGCAATGGCAGCCGCGCTCAACGTGACCGAGCCAACCTCGACCGGGTTGGGTGGAGATTGCTTCGCCCTGCTGTATCAGGCATCCACCCGCACAGTTTTCGCATTGAATGGCTCCGGGCGCGCTCCAGCCAGCCTTACCCTGGAGCGGTTGCGCCGCGCGGGTTTTGGTGAATACCTGCCACCCTTCCACCCGTATACCATCACCGTACCCGGTGCCTGCGCCGGTTGGTGCGACCTCAACCAACGTTTCGGAAAATTGCGCCTGGCGCGGGTTTTTGAGCCCGCTATCCGGCTGGCAGAGGAAGGTTTCCCGGTCGCGCCGTTAACCGCTTACTTTTGGCAGCGCGGCGCAGAAAGCCAGTTGAAGCAGGCTGTCAACGGACAGGAATTAACCCTCGAAGGACGCGCTCCACGCCCTGGCGAGGTATTTCATAACCCCGGATTGGCGCGCGCGCTGCGCGCCATTGCCACAGGCGGCAAAGAGGCTTTTTATCAAGGGGAAATTGCCGCAGCAATTGCCGCAACCGTGCGCAAAGCGGGAGGCTGCCTGAGCGAAGCCGACCTGGCAGCCCACGCCAGCCGATGGGAAACTCCCATCTCGGTGGTGTACCGTGGAATGCGCATCTGGGAATGCCCCCCTAATGGTCAGGGACTGGCAGCGCTGCTCGCCCTCAACCTGTTGGCGGGTTTTCCGCTGGATAATTACCCCCCCATGTCAGCCGGGCGGCTGCATTTACAGATCGAAGCCATGCGCCTGGCGTTTGCCGATGCTTTCCATTACGTCGCTGACCCCGACCTTGCCCCCGCCCCTCTGGAAGCATTGCTCAGCCCGGAATACGCAGCCCAACGCCGGCGGCAAATCAACCCGCTTCGCGCGGCTGTGGGCATCTCCCATGGAACGCCGCCTTCAGTAAGCGACACAGTGTATCTATGCGCAGTTGATGGCGATGGCAACGCCTGTTCATTCATCAACAGCAATTACATGGGTTTTGGCACCGGCATCGTTCCAGGCGGCTGGGGATTCAGCCTGCAAAACCGCGGGCACAATTTTTCCCTCCAGCCGGATCACCCCAACGCGCTTGCGCCCGGAAAACGCCCCTACCACACCATCATCCCAGCCATGGCAACCCGCATGGACGGCAGCCTGTTCGCTGCATTTGGCGTGATGGGTGGATTCATGCAGCCGCAAGGACATTTACAGGTCACCTCTGCGCTGCTCGATGACCATCTCGATCCGCAGTCCGCTCTCGACCGGTTACGCTTTTGCATCCAGCCCGAGCAAAACGGCAGGATCGCCCTGGAGGACGGCATTCCGGCTGCCACCCTGAGCGCGCTGGCAGAGCGCGGTCATGACATCGAAATGGTCAGCGGAATGCGCCGCGCCGTATTTGGTCGCGGGCAAATCATTCTGCGCGAACCCGAAAGCGGCACGTTATGGGGCGGCAGTGATCCGCGCGCTGATGGCTGCGTTCTACCGCTGGTCTAAATCCGGACTTCGCAACCCGGCGCCAGAAAAATCACATTGCCCCAAACGAGGGTAAAATAGAACAAATGGTTGATCTCAGCCCACGCCTGCAAGGCATTCTCGATACCCTCCCCGCCAAACCTGGCTGTTACATCATGAAAGACAACGCCGGTCAGGTCATTTACGTTGGCAAAGCCATCCATCTGCGCCATCGGGTACGCTCATATTTCCACAGCGCACAAGAACAAGACTATAAAACCCGCCAGTTGGTCCAGCGCATCAGCGACATCGAATGGATCGTGGTTGGCTCCGAGTTGGAAGCATTGATCCTGGAAATGAACTTGATCAAGAAATTCCGCCCGCGCTACAACATCCGTTTGAAGGATGACAAGCGCTATCCGTACATCAAGGTGCACTGGCAGGATGCTTTCCCAAAGGTTACTGTTACCCGCCAGAT
Source organism: Bellilinea sp. (assembly GCA_039666315.1). GTDB lineage: Bacteria > Chloroflexota > Anaerolineae > Anaerolineales > Anaerolineaceae > Bellilinea. The sequence continues at coordinate 478,632 of JAVSME010000003.1, forward strand.
GACACACGACGGCTCGCGCTACTTCGGTCCCTACACCAGCGTTTGGGCAGTGCACCAAACCCTGGACGTGATGCGGCGGATTTTCCCCTACCTGACCTGCGACCGGGTGATTACCGGCAAGGACGAGCGCCCCTGTTTGTATTATGACATCAAACTTTGCTGCGCGCCTTGCATCGGCGCCATAGATCAGCCATCCTATCGCCAGATGATCGTTGACCTGAGTGAATTCCTCGAAGGGCGTACCGCGCCAATCGTGGAACGCCTGCGCGCCGAAATGGAACAGGCTGCCGAAGAGCTGCGCTTCGAACGGGCGGCCGCCTTGCGCGACCAGATCCAGGCAATCGAGCGGGTGGTAGAGAAACAAAAAGTAATCAGCAACGAAAAAATTGACTCCGATGTCATCGCAATTGCCCGCGACAATGGCGAAGCCTGCGTTCAAGTATTCTTCATCCGTTCTGGTAAACTGATCGGGCGCGAGTATTTCATCCTTGAAGGCGCGCAAGGCGAACCGGACAAGGAAGTGATTGAAGAGTTCATCAAGCAATTCTATTCCGAAGCAGCCAGCATTCCGCAGCAGGTGCTGCTCCCCCAGGAAGTAGAGGAAGCTCAGATCATCAGTCAATGGCTTCACAACCGGCGTGGCGGTCCAAAAGTTGAATTACTCGTGCCACGCAACGGTCCGCCCCAGGAGTTGCTGCAACTGGCGACCGAAAACGCAATCGAAACCCTGCGCGCGCTCAAGGCTCAATGGGAAGCGGATACCAACCGCCAATCCGAAGCACTGGCGGAGTTGCAGCAGGCGCTCGACCTGGCTGAACCGCCCAACCGCATCGAGTGCTATGACATTTCCAATACCCAGGGCACCGCTGCGGTAGGCAGCATGGTCGTGTTCGAACAGGGCGTGCCGCGCAAGTCGCTCTACCGTCGTTTCAATATTCAAACGGTCAGCGCGCCCGATGATTTTGCCAGCATGGAAGAAGTGCTCACCCGCCGTTTCCGCCGTTATCAGACTGCCCAGGAACAGCGCACCCCCGGAGGAAAACTTGACCCTTCGTTTGCCTTTCTGCCCAATCTGTTAATTGTTGACGGTGGTAAAGGTCAGTTGGGGCGCGCGGTTGCCGTGCTGGATGCCTTCAACCTGAGCGATCAGATTACGGTGGTCGGGCTGGCAAAACAACAGGAAGAATTGTTCCGCCCTGGCAGGAAAACTTCGCTCATCCTGCCGCGCAATTCTCAGGGTCTGTACCTGATCCAGCGCATCCGCGACGAGGCTCACCGTTTCGCCATCACCGCCCATCGCAACAGGCGCACCAAGATGGGGCTGGCTTCGCGGCTGGAAACCATAATCGGCGTCGGACCAAGCCGGCGTAAATTATTGCTGCAAAAATTTGGCAGCATCGAAGCCATTCAACAAGCCAGCCTGGAAGAATTGATGACCATCAAGGGTATTAGCATGGAAATCGCCCAGGCGTTGAAGACTCAATTGGAATGAGCAAACCTCGATGGGCATGACGCTGATCATTGCGGGGCGACTATCTAGGGCAATCGCATCTTATCCAGCCAATACCTTGAGCAAATAATCAGTATCCCAGCCGCATTTCAAGCGCTTGGCTTTAATGCCAGCCTTGACGGTGGTCTCCAGCTTGAGCAAATTGAGTGCCATGTGCCTCAAGATTGCGAAGTTCTGGGGGGCATGATCCTTGCGAACCCGACTATGATCTTCATTGAAAGCGATATCGAGCACCCAGTGCAGGCGGTTCTCAATGCCCCAATAGCTGCGCTTGGCTTGTAAGATCTTTTTGGCATCGCTTTCCAAGCTGGTGATGTAGTAACGGTCCTGGACTTCCCGTTTCTCTCCGGTTTGCCGTTCGGATAGGATCATTACCAAGCTTTTCACCCCTTTCCAGCGGTCCAAATCACGGATGTTGGCTAGATATTCGGGGTCGGAGATGCTCCAGCACTGACGGATTTCAATGCGACCATGATTTTTGTTGATCGTTTTTGTGTAACGATAAGGCGCTCCTTCAAAGTTGTACTTCCAATCCTCCTCAAACAAGTCGTGAATATCCTCATAGAGATGTCCCTGATTTTCTTTGACGGCCAGAATATAGTCTGCCCCTTGGTCGATAATCGCTTTCGCAATTTTCGTCTGCGTCCCAAGTGCATCCACCACGACAATACAGCCCGCTAGTTCTAAAACCTTCAACAACTGTGGAATGGTGCTAATTTCATTGGATTTGTCATCCACTTTGCGCTGCCCCAGCACCAATTGGTTCGCAGTTGCCCAGGCACTCACCATATAGATGGCTGCTTTGCCGGCTGGAAGATCCTGCGATCCACGCATCTGCTTCCCGTCAATGGCAATCACTTGCCCTCGCGTCAACTCTTGGATCAGTTTTACCCACTCCATAAAACCATTTTCAAACTCTATGGGATTGATGAGCGCAAATACCCGCCCAAAAGTGTCATGCGAAGGAATGCCATTGGGTATTTCCAAGAATGTTTTCAGCCACTCGATTTTGCTGTTCGCAAACATCTCGACATCTACCCAGCTATCCGCTCCACAGATGACTGCCAGGATGGCAATGATCAGTATATCAATCAGTTTGTGCCGCTTAGTCCGGTCAATTCGAGGGTCATTTACCTTCCGAAGGCACTTTTTGAGATTCTCTAGATTTGGCTCCTGTGTCATGGTCGCTCCTCCCGTTTGCGACCATTATCCCACCTTTTTAGATGCGATTGCCCTAGGCGACTATCCGAATTCACCAATTTCAGGCATGGTATAATAAAAAATGATTGATGTGCCGGTTAGGAAAAATTAATCTGGCATATCGGTGAATATTCCCCACACAAACGCTTTTGCAGGAGGAGAATTGTGAAACGCTCATGGTTTATGTTCGTGTCTCTGTTGTTTATCGCCGTACTGGCGCTAAGCGCGTGCCAGCCCGCTCCGGCTCAAACTCCTGAACCCCAGGACGGTTATCCTGCCAATGGCGAAGAGTCGCCCGCCGAAACCCCGCAGGAAGCCTACCCGCAACCCACTGACGGCGCGCTACGGATTGCCACCGACGCCACCTTTCCGCCTTTCGAATTCGTTGATGAAGCCACCAAAGAATTGGCTGGTTTCGATATCGAATTGATGAACGCAATTGCAGAAAAAGCCGGTTTCACGTTGGAGTGGAGCAACCTGCCCTTCGACTCGGTTCTGGCTGGGTTATCGCAATGCCAGTTTGATCTCGCCATTGCCGCCATCACCATAACCGATGAACGCAAGGAACAAATGCTGTTCTCCGACCCGTATATCAACGCGGGTCAAATTGTTGTCATCCGCATCGGCGACGAGTCGATCAAATCCGTGGCTGACCTGGCTGGCAAAACTGTCGCTGCCCAGCTGGGCACCACCGGCGAAATCGAAGCCCGCAAGATCGAAAACGTCAATTACAAGCCATACGACACCTACGATCTGGCTTTCCTCGACCTGGCAAACGGCCAGGTTGACGCGGTCATTGCCGATTACCCAACCGCCCTGGGCTTCATCGGGCAAAACCCCGACCGGCTCCAAACTGTCGGCGAAGTGTTCACCGAGGAATCCTACGGCATTGCGGTGTGCAAAAACCGGGAAGACCTGATCGCTCCGATCAATGCCGCACTGCAAGCCCTGAAAGATGAAGGGAAAATTGCTGAACTCGAACAAAAATGGCTGGCGGGTGAGTAGGTCTCCAGCCTGACCTGACGAGGCGCGGGGAGGATGAAAAAAACCTGAAGCAGGTATACCTCACTCCCCGCGCCTCTTTGTTTTCATCGTTCAATTAGCCCCTCAGGAGTAAACCCTGAATGCAAAATACGATTGTCCAAAGTACCCGTCCGGATCGCGGCAAGCAAAGATTCGACCAGTGGTGGCTGCTGGTTCTGGCAGTGGTTGCCCTGATCCTAATCCTGGTTTCATCACTGCCCGATCCATACGGGCGGATTCTAACCTTTGTAAGCGACGGCATCTGGATAACCATCCGCACTACCGCCATATCGTTCGCGCTGGTGCTAATTTTAGGTTTGGTGGTTGCCCTCGGCCGCTTATCCAAAATCATGATCATACGCGGCGCTGCGACAGTATATGTAGAAATTATTCGCGGAATTCCGGTGCTGGTGCAGTTGATCTTCTGGTATTTTGCCTTTCCGCCCATTTTAATCAACATCGGCAAGACGTATCAAATCGCCGCGCTGATCAATTACAAAGCCGATCCGAATATTATGGCGATCGTTGGCTTGACGGTTTGTTATGCTGCCTACATGAGCGAAGTGTACCGCGCCGGCATCCAGAGCATCTCAAAAGGACAGATGGAAGCTGCCCGCAGCCTGGGTATGAATTATTTTCAAGCCATGCGGTTTATCATTCTGCCGCAAGCCGTGCGGGTCATTTTGCCGCCTGTCGGTAATGAATTCATCACCCTGCTCAAGGACACCGCCCTGGTGAGCGTGGTGGGCGTATCCGACTTGACTCGCCGCGGACGTGAATTCATGGCAACCAATTTCATGCCGATCGAGCCCTGGGTTATCGTCTCACTTTTATACCTTGTGATGACATTAATCGCCGCGCGGGTTGTCCATTACATCGAACAGAAAACCAAAATCGAGAGGTAATCCATGAGCCCTGCCCCGATCATCCACATCGAAAATGTGCACAAACACTTTGGCAGCGTCCACGCCCTGCGCGGGGTCAATCTGGACATCCAGCGCGGCGAGGTAGTGGTCATTATCGGTCCCTCCGGTTCGGGCAAATCCACCTTGCTGCGCTGCATCAACCGCTTGGAGGAATTCGAGCAGGGAAAAATTATCGTTGACGGTATCCCGCTGGATACCGCCGCAAATATTAACGCTGTGCGCACTGAAGTGGGCATGGTTTTCCAGCAGTTCAACCTTTTCCCGCACCTGACTGTGCTGGAAAACATCATGCTGGCGCAGCGCATTGTGCGCAAACGCAACGCAGAGGAAGCCAATCGAGTTGCAGTGGAACTGCTTAATAAAGTTGGCATACCCGAAAAAGCGCAAAACTTCCCTGGTCAGTTATCCGGCGGGCAGCAGCAGCGCGTCGCCATCGCCCGCGCTCTGGCGATGAACCCAAAAATCATGTTGTTCGATGAGCCAACCAGCGCGCTCGACCCGGAAATGATCCAGGAAGTGCTGGATGTCATGCTTGCGCTGGCTAAAGAAGGTATGACGATGGTCGTCGTCTCTCACGAAATGGGTTTTGCCCGCGCCGCAGCGCATCGCGCCATTTTAATGGACAGCGGGCAGATAATCGAAGACGCACCGCCTGGCGTTTTATTTACCAACCCCACCCAGGAGCGCACCAAAGTATTTTTAAGCAAAGTGCTCCATTAAATCACCCATTTTGGGTTCACCCAGACCTTTACAGAATGGGTATAATCTCTTCAGGGCATAATTTCATTGATTTTCCTGGCTGCGCTGGCATGGCTTCTGCTTATTTAAATCATCCCACCCAAACGGTCCCCTATAGTCTAACGCTGATCGTGCGAGCGGCTGTCATCCTGTTCGCCCTGTGGCTGCTCGGCATGACCAGCGCATCCCAAGCGCAAACCATTCAATCAACGACCCTTTCGCAACTGGCGCCGGCGGTTTGCCCACCGGCTGGCTGCGCCGCCGGGCAAACCCTCAATTTCCGCGCATCCTTTGACTTGGGCAGTTACGCCGCCGCGCCGCCTGCCAATGTGCAGGTCTGCATTTACACTCCAATCAACTGGTCGGCTGAGGGATTGCGCCTGAACCTGACCGGCGGAGTCACCCGAGCCGCGTACCAGAGCGGCATCACCAACTGCCCTATTCCCCCAGCCGGCTATAATTTATTGGGCGGCGCGCAGGCTTCTTTGCTGGCTGGCGCGTTCGGCGACTGGTTGGATTTCTCATTCCGGGTTGGCAGCACCGCCACCGAAAACGGTTCTGTGTTCTTTCAAGCCCTAGAACGAACCGGCGACGCCGCCTGGTCAACCCCCAGCCAGGCATTTCTTGGGGTTGCGGTGGCCGCAACCGCAGACACGGTGTATGTTGCCAACGATGCCGCTGCTTGCGGGGTCAATTCCCCCTGCTACATCAACTCAGCCGATGATCTGCAGAACGGCATTGGCACCGGCTTGAAAGACGCCATTGACTCGCATCCGCTGCCTGCTCAGCCCGCAACAATCATCATCACTGGTGATTACCTGATCAAGAGTAACACCGTGCTGATTGACAAACCCCACACCCTGCAAGGCGTCAATAACTCTGCCATTACGTATCTCGGCACAACCTGCGCCCAGCCGATGTTGAGAATCACCACTGGCGCGACCGTGCGCAACTTGAACATCAATGACGGCTCCTGCGCCACACTCAACCGCGACCTGATCCAGATCGAAAGCGCGCAAAATGTCACCCTGCGCTCCAACGACCTGACCGGCGGCAAGGATGCCGTTCAAATCCTGGATGGCAGCGGTAACGTCAGCCTGCTGTTCAACCACATCACCGGCAACAGCGGCTACGCGGTTTGGCGGGCAGCCGGAGCGGCTTTGGGCAATGTGCAGGCTACCGCCAACAACCTGTACGCCAACCGCAGCGGCTTCCAGGTAGAGTGCAATGCCAGGGGGCGGGTTGACCACAACTTCTGGGGGTTCGGCGTCGGCTTGCCCTCCGCCGTTTCGCAATGCGCCTTCGCCAATGGCAAGCAGCTCGGCGCGCCGGCTCTGTCTCCAGCCGCCAGCCCCGGCGTGAGCGCTGAACAGGTCACCGTAGGCGAGACCAAAGCCTACACCGCCAGCGGACTGATCGGCTTCCAGCGCGCGGCAACTGGCAGCGATTTCAACCTGTTCATCGTTAATCACGGCTCGGGCAGCCCGGAAAATGTGCCCTTTACCGGCGGGATGCCCGGCAGCCTGACGCCGTGCTCCAACTACTATGATATTTTTCTCGCCAGTGATGTGATTACGCCGCCCGACGGGCTGGAGTTGTTCTTCCGCTACGATGCCACCAGCGGTTGTACGGTAACCGTTGAAAGCGCCGCCTATTGCGCAAGCGGTGACCCGGCGCGAATCCCATTGTGGTGGTACGACCCAGCCAACAACGTCACCGAAGGCTGGGACACCAGCGGGCAAAATCCTGCCGGCAGCGGCGCAGGCGGCGCGACCGGACAGACCACCGTGTGCAATCCCGCGCTGAAAGAAATCCAGGTTTCGATTGACGCCACCGGGCGTCCCAATAGCCTCACCGATTTATTTTTTACGCCCTTCGTGGTCGGCTTGCTGCCCCAGCCCACCAGCATCATATTCAGCCAGTTCAGGGGTGTCGGTGGGGATACCCAGGTTGCCGTCGAATGGACGACCACCAGCGAGATCAACACCATTGGCTTTTACGTTGTTCGCAGCGTGACCGAAAGCGGCGGGTTCAGCCGGGTCAGTCCTTTCATTCCCCGACGCGGGTCGGGCGTCAGCGGCGCTTCGTACGAATTCGTGGATACCGGTCTGACCAACGGCACGCCCTACTTCTACCGGTTGGAAATCATCGGCACCAGCCCGGACCCCGCCTTCAGCGGCGTCATCCAGGTCACTCCCCTGCCACCCAGCGCAACATCCACGCCAACCCCCACCCATACCGTGACAACCACGCCAACGCCCAGCCCAACTTCGACCTTAACGATCACGCCAACCATCACCGGCACGATCATAACCCCAACCGCCACGTCAACCAGCACGGCGACGATGACGCCGACTGTCACGATCACACCCACCATCACCGGCACAATCCTGACATCAACCTTTACCCTCACACCCACCATTACCGGCACACCCCCAACTGCCACCATCACCCCCACTCGCACGGTCACCTTCACCCTTATTCCCACCCGAACGCGCACGCGCACGCCAGTCATTTACCCGACTGTGGTGTATCGCTCGCCCACCCAGCTGCCCACCCGAACCCGCTTCCCCACGCGCACCCCCACGCCATTCAACGGAACCCCGCAGCCAACGATCACCTTTGCAGATGGCTACCCGGCGCCTCAAGGCACCCGAACTGTAACGCCGCGAATCACCGCCAGCATCTCCATTACCCCACCAACCTTGCCGCCCGGTAGCGGTTATCCTGTCGGCAACAGCCCGACCCCAAATCCGACTGGTGAAGGGTATCCTGCGCCGGATGGCAGCCCGCAGCCAACAACGCTAACGCAGGTTTCGCAAAGACCCGACCCGACCAGCACGCCTTCAGTAATTCCCCCAACGGATAATTCGCCGCTGGCACTAACCCAACGCTACAGGGGATACCTGCTCATCCTTTTAGCGGCTGAACTACTCCTGCTGGCAGGAGCGTCCTATTATTTGTACAGGAAGAACCTTCTTCGTTTTCCATTGTTAAGCCGTCATTCATCCAAACCAGAGTAAAACCGACGACAAGGGGGATTTTTTGACATTTGTTTTCTTTTATGCTATTCTTTGGGCTTGAATTCCATCCGGAATGACCTACAATACATTTATACGGAGCAGGTATGCAGCGAGAGCGCATTTCTGAAAATGTTTATTGGTTTCAAAGCGAAATTTATGCCCAGGTAACCGCGGGAGCGATCACCGGACCCCAATGGGCAGTGGTTATTGATACCCTTGCCATACCCGATGAAACCCTGGCGATGCGTTCCTTCATAGAAGATCAACTCGGCGTGCCCGTGCGTTATGTCATCAATACCCACCACCACGCCGACCATACCTGGGGAAATTGCATTTTTCCCGGCGCGACGGTGATTGCCCATGCTTTGTGCCGTGAATTAATGGAATTGCGCGGACCTGCTTCCCTGGAATCCGCCCGTCGGCAAAACCCTGCTTTTCGCCAGGTTAAGTTGGTGTATCCTCACCTGACCTTCGAATCGGGCGATTTGTCCCTGCGCGTGGGCAAGAAAAATCTAATCCTTTCGCACACCCCTGGGCACAGCCAGGATGGCATCTCCGTCCTGGTCGAAGAGGACCGGGTTTTGTTTGCCGGGGATGCCTTTTTGCCGCTGCCATATGTTGTGGATGGTAATCCGGATGTTCTCACCGACACCATCAAGAAGATTGGAAAAATTGGGCTTGAAAATATCATCCAGGGTCACGGTGATATCATTCTGCGCGGCGAGATTGATGAAGCCGTACAGGAAAACCTGTCCTACCTCAGCACGGTGCGTAAAGCGGTAAAATCCGCCATTCGCCGCCGCAACCCGCTGGAAGCCATCGCCACAATTGACATCGAATCCTGCGGCAAAAGCCGCGTACATTTAGGCGGGCTGGCAGAAGAACTTCACAAGCGCAATGTGCGCTTCATATTCAAACAGACAGCCGCCGAAGAAGGCGTGGTTATCACGCCGGTGGAGTAAAGCTCTTAAATGTGTTTCCCGTGCGGGCGACTGGTTTTTACTGTGGCGTTTCTTTTTTCGCCGATCCCGGCATTTTTTAGTTTTTTCAGGTAAGCGCGAAGCCCAACAACCCGCTCCGTACCCTCTCTCAGACGTTTCAGGTTCGGACGTAGCGCCCAGAGCACAGCCGCCAAAGCGCTAAGACCAAAGCCAACATAAATCCAGGGGGATACGCCCTGGATGGCCCGCACTACAAAGATCATCGTCGCGAAGAAGGCAATGCTCATCGTGGTTACCGAGGCGTAACCAATCAAAACGTACACCAGCAGCGCCAGTGGGAAAATGATTAACGCCGCCGGCGGATAGAGCGCAAGCGTTGCCCCAAAAGCCGGCGCGCCGCCTGCGCCGCCCCGCAGGCGAATGCCGCTGGAATGGGATTCGATCAGAAACACCGAATAATTGTGCCCCAGAATTGCCAGCAGACCGCTGGCAGCCTGTACCCAGACCAGTTCAGGCAATAACGCTGCCGCAATCCAAACCGCCGCAGATCCTTTGAGGATATCAAAAATCGCCGTGAATAAACCGGCTAAAAAACCAGCCGCGCGCATCGCGTTGGTTCCACCCGTTCGCCCACTTTCGATTTGGCGTAAATCTTTCCCCCGCGCGATCCATACAATCACCAAACCGAATGGGATTGACCCGACGACATAAGCAGCGATCAGAGATAAAGCGATATTGCCAATAAGCTCCATAAATCTCCTCCAAACGATATAAAAAACACTACTTGCAGGTTAAAGTTACGCTCAATCCAAAAAGAACAATGGAATCTCCCGAAAGGTGCCCATTTCGATCATGAATGCCCTCACCTGCCAGTCCATCGCGGCGAGCGGCGACCAGATCAGCATCGCCGTTCCGGGATAGTAAAATTCGCGCACATCCGTTTCCGAAGGGACCGCCGGACCCGCCGGATGGGAATGGAAGGTGGCAACCAATTCGATGTTCAATTTGTGGAACAATTCAAACGCAGCGAGCATTTCACGGGGGTCCATGTAATAACGCACTGCGCTGCGCGCCTGATTGGCAACCGGCGCGACCAGTTCAACGCTTTCGCCGCGTCCACCCAGCATTCCACAGGCTTCTTCGGGCAAATGGGCGCGAACATGATTCTCCATTTCGTCGCGGAGAATTTTTCGCATTCTAAGCGATTCCACTCACGCCCTCACCAGCAACGAAAGTCCAACCAGCACCGCCATCATCACTGCCGGCTCAATCCAGACCGTTTTCCAGGCGCGGCCTTCTTCAACTCCACCCGCCAGGCTGGTAACACCGTATGCCACCGCCAACAACACTAATCCAAAGCGCAGCGGGGAAAGCGGCAGGTAATGCAGCCCCGCCGCCAGCTGGCTGACCACCAGGGTTATGCCAACTGCCCAGGAAATGAACCAACGCCCGCCGCTGCGCAGATATAACGAACGTAAACTAACCAGGAACAGCGTTGGCGCAAGGATCATCAGCAGCGTGTACAAGCGCAATTCGGCTGCGCGCACACTGACCGCCAGCACCAGATACAAAGCGAAGGATACCGCCGTCAGCCCAATGGATGCTGGAGCGTGACGAATATCCTGGGGATCAACCACAATATACTCCGCCAGCATCACCAGAATAAACAACAACCCGCCCAGGGCAAACACCACCCACCACTCCACGCCCACTTCCAGAGTAGTCAGCGGGACGCCGATTGCCCAGGCAGTTAAAGCAGGAAGCAACCAGTGCGGTAATCGAACCTGCCCTTCCAGATGCGGGTGGGTCTGAATTAACCAATCTGTCCCGGCGGCTGCCAGCAGCGAAACCAGGACGGCAACCACTGTGGTAAAGTCGAGACGCATCTCAAAGAGGAAGCCCGGTAATTGCAGGCTGATAAGCCGCTCTGGCAGTGTGACAAATGGAGTCAGCGCATAGGCGAGTAAAATAACGGCTGCCACAATGCTGAGGCGGTTGGCATCCGGGAGATGCTGGTGAGACTGCATAGCCTGATTTTACCGCGTTCAGCCCGCGCCTGCCAGTTTTTGCCGTTGCGCGTGACGCGGGCAGCAAAACAGTTGTGGTAAAATTCAACCGTTATGACTTCAACAACCGAAACGCCGTCTGTGGCGCCGCCTCGTTTAATCCCAACCATCACCGCTGGTTTTAATGCCGTCGCCGCCAATATCCGGTTGATCGTATTGCCCGTCCTGCTCGATGTCTTCCTCTGGCTGGGACCTCAGTTCCGTCTGCATAAATTGGCTGCGCCCGCGTTGGAAGAATATCTGGCACTATTCAACCGCTTGAATTCCGCCGATATTGCCGCGCAAATGAACCAGATCAGCCAGCAGTGGCTGCAGAATTTGCGAGTCTTCAATCTTGCCGGGGTGTTGCCCACCTTTCCGATTGGACTACCCAGCCTGATCGCTACTTATGGAACCGACCAGACGCCGCTGGGCAGCGCGCAAATCATCGAGATCCAATCCTATTCGCTGGCGCTTGGTTGGTGGCTTGTTTTCCTGTTGGTTGGTTTTCTTTTGGGTTGTATCTATTTCAATGACCTGGCTCGCTCGACATTCGAAACAAGAATGCCTTTCGATCTTAAAAATTTTCTGCGCCAAATCAGCCAATCTGTCTTGTTCATCGTGGCATTATTCTTCTCGCTGTTGGTCATGGGTATTCCTGCTTCGATTCTAATCTCCATTCTTGCCATGGTTAATCCAAGCCTGGCTAGCGTTGGGATCATCTTCATCCTGTTCATCATCCTGTGGGTATTGATCCCTTTGGTGTTTACCCCGCACAGTATTTTCCTTGGGCAACGCAACCTGTTGGTCTCCGTGTTGACCAGCGCCCGTCTGGTGCGCTCTTATCTGCCCGGCAGCGGGTTATTTATCCTGGTCGCTTTTATGATCGCCCAGGGCATGGATATCCTTTGGCAAATACCACCTCCCAATTCCTGGATGACCCTGGTCGGAATACTCGGACACTCTTTCATTTACACCAGTCTGCTGGCAGCCAGTTTTATTTACTTTCGCAAAGGGCTGCACTGGCTGGCGGACGTGGCAAAACAACAGAATAATCGCACGGTGCAGCAAATTTGATCAACATGTCTCCTGTAATGTAAACAGGGGGATGGAACGGCGTTATACTTTTTGGAGGTATTATCGTGGTACAAGCAGCCGATCTTTCTTCATACGGAGCAAAAGATATTCAGGTGCTGGAAGGGCTGGAAGCAGTCCGCCGCCGGCCGGGCATGTATGTGGGCGGCACGGATCTCAAAGCCCTGCACCACCTGGTTTATGAGGTAGTGGATAATTCCATTGACGAAGCCCTGGCTGGTTTCTGTAATCGGATCATCGTCACTATTCACGCGGATAGTTCCGTCACCGTTGAGGATAACGGGCGTGGCATCCCGGTAGATATCCACCCGGAAAAGAAAAAATCCGCTCTGGAAGTGGTCATGACCACCTTGCATGCAGGCGGCAAATTCAGTCATTCCAGTTACAAGGTTTCCGGTGGTCTGCACGGCGTGGGTGTATCGGCGGTCAATGCGCTGTCGGAATGGTGTCAGGTTAGCGTATGCCGCGACGGTCAACGCCATTACCAACGTTACGAACGCGGAATACCCCAGGAAGCGGTTAAGACGATCGGTAAATGCGAACGCGATCACACCGGCACAACCACCACCTTCAAATTCGACCGCCAGATTTTTAAAGACGATCTGGAATACAAATTCGAAACTCTGGCTCAGCGCTTTCGCGAGATGGCTTTTGTCACCCGCAAAGTGCTTATCCGCCTGGTGGATGAGCGCAGCAACCGCGAGATGACCTTTTTCTTCGAAGGCGGGATTGTATCCTTCGTGCGCTTCCTCAACCGCAACCGCAACACCCTCCATCCTGTCTTTTTTGTAGAAAAGGAAGCCGACGCGATTGGGATCGAGGTGGCGGTGCAATACACCGATGCCTACGCTGAATCGGTGTATTCATTCGCCAACACGATTAATACCATTGATGGCGGTACCCACATGACCGGGCTGCGCGCCGCAATCACCCGCGTCATCAACGATTACGCCCGCCGCAACAGCCTGCTCAAGGACGCGGATCCCAACTTCACCGGCGATGATACTCGCGAAGGCATGACCGCCATTGTCAGCGTCAAACACCCCGATCCGCAGTTCGAAAGCCAGACCAAGGTCAAGCTGATGAATCCGGAGGTGCAAACCCATGTCCAGCAGGTGGTTGGCGAAGCCTTTTACGCCTTCCTGGAAGAAAATCCCTCCACAGCCCGGTCAATTGTGCAAAAGTGCCTGACTTCTGCCCGCGCCCGGGATGCCGCCCGTAAAGCCCGCGACCTGGTCATCCGCAAATCCGCCTTGGAAAGCCTGACCCTGCCGGGCAAACTGGCAGACTGCTCCGAGCGCGACCCCAACAAAACCGAGATGTACATCGTGGAGGGTGAAAGCGCCGGCGGTTCCGCCAAGCAAGGGCGCGACCGCCACTTTCAGGCAATTTTGCCCTTGCGCGGAAAAATTCTCAACACCGAACGCGCCCGGCTGGATAAAATCCTTTCCAACAACGAAGTCAAAGCGCTGATTTCCGCTTTGGGAACCGGGATTGGCGAAAATTTCGATCTGAGCGGTTTGCGCTATGGGCGGGTCATCATCATGACCGACGCCGACGTGGATGGCAGCCACATCCGCACGCTGTTATTGACCTTCTTTTTCCGTTACATGCAGAGCCTGATTGAAGCAGGGCATCTGTACATTGCCCAACCGCCGCTCTACCGGGTTGCTTATAAGAATAACGTCCAATACGTTTATAGCGAAGCGGAAAAGGACAACGCGCTAAAACAATTGGGCGTCTCAGCAGATAAAGTGTCCATTCAACGGTACAAAGGCTTGGGTGAAATGAATCCCCAGCAGTTATGGGATACCACCATGAATCCCTCCAACCGCACCCTGTTGTCGGTCAGCATCGAGGACGCCGCCGCAGCCGACCGCACCTTCGATATGCTGATGGGCGAAGCCGTTCCGCCGCGAACCCGCTTCATTACCACCCATGCGCGCAGCGTGCGCAACCTGGATGTTTAACGGATCGATTCTTTTTTCTTTCGCTAAAAGGAGAATGGTCATGCCGCAAGCCCAGTTATTTCGCGCCGATGATCTACATAAATACATCGTCCGTTTTTTCACCCGCCTCAAGGTAAGCGAAGAACATGCCCATATCGCTGCCAACGTCCTGATTTCCGCCGACCTGCGCGGGGTCAGTTCACACGGGATTATCCGGCTGCACAGTTATTACGGCAGCCGCCTGGTGAAAGGGCTGATCAATCCTGCTTCACCTTTCCGGGTGGTGAGCGAAACCCCCGCCACTCTGCTGATAGACGGTGAAAGCGGACTGGGCATGGTGGTCGGTTATCACACCATGCAAGCGGTGATCGAAAAAGCCCGCCTGTCCGGCGCAGCGCTCGGCAGCGTGCGCAATAGCAATCATTATGGCATCGCCGGGTATTACGCCATGATGGCGCTGCCCCACGACATGATTGGCGTTTCCTTCACCAACGCCCAGCCACTGGTAGCGCCCACGTACGGACGCTCGCGCGTGTTGGGCACCAACCCCATCGCTGTGGCTGCGCCAGCGTTAAATGCCCGCCCCTACGTGCTGGATATGGCAACCAGCATTGTTCCCATCGGCAAAATCACCGTGTACGATAAGGCTGGCGAGAAAATTCCTGCTGGCTGGGGAATAGACAAAGACGGCAAGGTGACTACGGAACCGAAAGATGTGCTCAACGGCGGCGCATTGATGCCGTTGGGCGGAATTGACCTGATGCGTGGTTATAAAGGATACGGTCTGGCG
Source organism: Bellilinea sp. (assembly GCA_039666315.1). Classification (GTDB taxonomy): domain Bacteria; phylum Chloroflexota; class Anaerolineae; order Anaerolineales; family Anaerolineaceae; genus Bellilinea. The sequence goes on from JAVSME010000003.1 coordinate 493,872, forward strand.
CTGCTGGTGGATATTTTCTCTGGCATCTTGTCCGGCGCCGCCACCGGACCCAATGTCGGCGCGCCCGGCAAAGATCTGCCAGCCAATGTTGGCCATTTCTTCGCTGCGGTGCGCATTGATGCTTTCCGCGACCCGCTGGAATTCAAATCCGATCTCGACCGGCTGATGGCGACCCTCAAAGCCGCCCCCAAAGCCGAAGGGCACGAGCGCATTTACATCCACGGCGAAAAGGAATTCGAACTGGAAGAGCACAACCGCCAGCACGGTGTGCCGTTGCTGGTGGAAGTGGTCAAAGGGCTGCGCGAAGCCGGTGAACAGATCGGCGTATCCTTCGACCTGGAAGTACTGGGCGAAACCATTATTCAGGATGAATAACCCCGCTCGCGGATTACTCTTCCTGCTTCAAAATCAACACCTCATGCCCTTCCAGCGGTAAGAGCATACCCTCACTGAGGGGCGGCAGTGAATCGCGCCGGTTGGAAACCAGCAATCGCCAGCCGGCGCGGCGCACCATCCCGCCCAATGCAAAGCGTACCGGGCGCTTGCCAAAATTAAGCGCCACCAGGATAGTCTCATCAGCGGTCTGGCGCAGGTAAGCCAGCAACCGCTGCGGCTCAAAGGTCAGCGGTTGGAATAAGCCATGCCGCAGAGCAGGATGTTCTTTTCGCAGGCGCAGCAACGCACGGTAAAAGTGATATAACGAATCCGGTTGTCCCTGCTGGGCAGCAACATTGCGCTGGCGGTAATTTTCATGCACCGGCAGCCACGGCTGCCCGCTGGTGAATCCTGCCTGCGGACTATCGTCCCATTGCATCGGTGCGCGGCAGCCATCCCGTCCTTTGAAAAAGGGCCAGTAGCGCTTGCCAATCGGGTCCTGCACCATTTCACGGCTAATTGGAATATCGCGCATACCGATTTCCTCGCCGTAATACAGAAAAGGGGTTCCGTGCTGGGTAAGCAACAATGCCGCCGCCACTTTGAGCAATTCGTCGCTTTCGTCCTTGCTGTAACGGGTTGCAGAGCGCGGATTGTCGTGATTGTTCAGAACGTAAGTAGGGTAGCCGTCCGGCTGGAGCGCCTGCTCCCAATCCTGAATGGCTTTCAAAAACTGTTCTGGTTTCCAGCGGCAGTGCAGAAAGGTAAAGTCGAAGGCAGCGTGCAACAAGCCCGGCGCGCTGTAACCGGCAGCTTTGCGCGGGTCGGATATGAACGTTTCTCCCACCGCATACCGCTGCGGATAGGAATCCAGAACGGCGCGGATTTCCTGCAGCAGTGGGTACATTTCCGGCTGGTCGCAATCATAGATGTGTTTCTGGCGGTCGAATCCTCGCAGTCCAAAGACCGGTGGGTTATCCGGAAAATCGGCATGTTTGAAATAAACATTGAACACATCCAGCCGGAAGCCATCCACCCCGCGCTCGCACCAAAAACGAAACACATCAAGCATGGCTTGGCGCACCGCCGGGTTGCGCCAGTTGACGTCGGGCTGTTCTTTGTAGAACATGTGGTAATAATATTGGTTGGTGCGGTCATCCAGCTCCCAGCCGCTGCCACCAAATATGGACTGCCAGTTATTGGGCGCTGCACCGTTGGGCAACGGATCTCGCCACAGGTAGAAGTCGCGGAAGGGATTTTCACGGCTGCTGCGCGCCTGCACAAACCAGGGATGTTGATCGGAAGTGTGGTTGAGCACCAGATCAAGCACAATGCGGATGCCGTGCTGATGCGCTTTCTTCACCAGGCGGTCAAAATCCGCCAGGCCGCCAAACTTGGCATCCACATCCAGGTAGTCACTGACATCGTACCCAAAATCCACATCCGGCGAGGGGTTTATCGGCGAAAGCCAGATCGCGTCCACGCCCAGTTCTGCCAAGTAATCCAGCCGGTCGCAAATACCGTTCAGGTCGCCAATACCGTCGCCGTTGCTATCGGCAAAAGAGCGCGGGTAGATCTGATACACGACCCCATCCCGCCACCATAGAAATTGATCATTCATCCCAGCCACCTTTTTTAATTAGTTCATGGAAGAAAGAAAATCCAGCAGCACCTTGTTGAACAGTCGCGGGTTTTCACGCTGCGGCCAGTGCCCGCAATCGGGCAAAATTTCCAGGCGCGAACCGGGCGCGCGTTGGTGCGCCTCGCGGACGCATTCCAGCGGCACCAGACGATCCGCCTGCCCGTGAATGAACAGCACCGGGCAGCGGATTTCATGCAGCCGATCAATGAATACGGTTTTGCACAATCCCCCCTTTTCGATTTCATTGCGTTGGAAATGGCGAAACGCCGCCCCTGCCTGTGGATGGACGATTTCCGCGAACAATTCATCCATCAACTGGTCGGAAATGTTTTTCGGATTGAAAAAGATCTGTTCCAGCGAAGCGCGCGCCAGCCCGCGGCTGCGGCGAATCAGCCACCAGGTCAACCGGTTAAGCCAGTCCATGCGGATGAAGGTATAACTCCAGCGCCCGCCGGGCGCTTCACGCGCCAAGCCGTAACTGCCGACCGGCACAAGACGCTCCACCTGCTGCGGGTGTGCCAATGTATAACCAATCGCGATCCCCCCGCCCATTGAAATACCCGCCAGCGAAAACCTTTCCACCCCAAGTATATCCAACAAGCATTTGAAAAAACTCACATAATATGGAATATCATAAGGAAGATCGAGGCGGTCACTCTTGCCATAGCCCGGAAAATCGGGCGCAATTACCCGGCAGTGCGGGGATAGAGCAAGTAGTGCTGGCTGCCAGGAAAGCCAGGCAGAATCAGTCCCACCGCCGTGCAGCAGGATTACCGTTTGCTCCCCTTCCCCCGCCGTGTAGAGGTGTACGCGCATGCCATCCACCTCCAGCCATTGTTCCTCGATGATCGTCATGGTGTCCCTCCACACATTAAGCATACTGGCAGAATGGTTTTTTGTCAAAAATTTCCACCAAAGAACTTACGAGCCGCAGAGTATTGTGGATGATTGACCAAAAAGAAATTCCTGTGTTCACTTAATTCTTGCATGTTAACAAAACCTGTGTTAGAATCAAAAGCGCAAGGCAGAAAGTCAGACGACGTCGTTGAAAAGTGGGCAGCCCCCACTTTTCTGCTTAGTAACAGGATCATATCGGAGAAAGTTAAGGCATGAAGAACGAATTTACACTGGCGTTCAATGAAGTATTGGAAGAAAAACAACTTCCGAAAGAAATCATCCTCAAGGCGCTCGAGTCGGCGATGGTTTCCGCCTACCGGCGAGCCGTCAATGCTTCCAATGCGCAACATGTGGAAGCCAAAGTGGATATTGATACCGGCAGGGTGACGATCTTTGCCGAAAAGGAGATCGTCGAAAGCGTCGAGGATATTCGCACTGAGGTCAGCCTGGAGGAAGCCCGCCAGATAGACCCGAACGCAGAACTGGGCGGCATGATCATCGTCGAGAGCACCCCGCGCGATTTTGGCCGCGTGGCAGCGCAAACTGCCCGCCAGGTGATCCAACAACGCATTCGCGACGCTGAGCGCCAGGCGCAGTTAAATTACTACCAGAAGCAGCTGGGTGAAATTGTCAGCGGCGTCGTCCAGGCAGTCAGTGCGCAAGGGCTGACCATCGGGCTGGAGATGAAAGCCGAAGGCAGTATGCCGCGCAAGGAAATGATCCCAGGCGAACGCTTTCGCATTCACGATCGCGTGCGCGCGCTGGTTGCCGAGGTCAAGGATAATTCGCGCGGTCCGCAAATCATCCTTTCGCGCACCCATCGCAATTTCCTGCGCCGCCTGTTGGAAAACGAGGTGCCGGAAATTTACCACGGCGTGGTTGAAATTCGCTCAATCGCACGCGAGCCGGGAGAGCGCGCCAAAGTAGCCGTCTCAGCTGCCCAGTCCGGCATTGACCCGGTTGGCGCATGCGTCGGCATCCGTGGCGTGCGCATTCAGGCAATCGTCCGCGAACTGCACGATGAAAAAATTGATGTGATCGAATGGAATTCCGACTCATCGGTCTTCATTGCCAAAGCCATCAGCCCGGCGCGGGTGACCGGCGTTTACCTCAACGAACAGCAGACCAGCGGAAAAACCGCCACGGTAGTTGTGCCGGAAGATCAACTCAGCCTGGCAATCGGTCGCGATGGGCAAAATGCCCGCCTGGCAGCCAAATTGACCGGCTGGCGTATTGACATCAAGAGCCTGCCGGAAGCGGCTTCTGATGCGCTGTATAAACTACAAAAGGAAGAAGCGCTGGCAGAAATGGCACTTCAGGAACGCGAAACGATGCGCAAGGTTGAGGATTTGCTGGCGCGCAAAGCGGAAGGTCGCCCGCTGCAACCGGAAGAATATGACCAATTGGCACGCTTTATTGACCGGGTTGAGAAGCGCATCAGCCGCCGCGTGGAAGTTGAAAAGGTCAGCGACGATCTGGCTGCCAAGGCAAAACAACTGGTACCGCCTTCTGCGTTCGAAATCAACATCCTCGACAGCGGGCTACCTGAACATGTCGCCTATATTTTACAGGAAGCCGGTTTCAGCACCCTTGGCGAAATGGCTGTCCAAATGAAATCTGCGCCCGATCACATCTTGCGTCTCAATGGGGTTGGTCCGCGCGCGCAACAGGAAATTCAAAAACTGATGCTATCTCTCGACGAGCAAATGGCAGCCGCTGCGGTTGAAAATGTCGAGGAAATTGTGCCCGTGCTTGTCGAACCGCCTGCCGCGCAGCCAATGGCAGAGGAAATCCAACCAGCGAAGGAACTCATCGAAGAATCTTTGCCTGTCCAGGCAGAAGCAGTTGTCCAGCCGGAGATCGAAGCCGAAGGCATTGTGGAAGAAGAACCACCCTTCGAGCAGATTTTCGACCTGCGTATTGGCGCAATGGACGAAGTGACCTTCGAAGAAGAAGAGGAATCCGAAGAGACCTCGCCTCAAAAAGACAAGAAGAAGGGCAAGAAGAAGAAAAAACACACCCAAATCGAGTATGACCCTGACCGTGACGCCATGATCGTTCGCAAGAAACATCGTCGGGATGGCAGTGGTTGGGATTGGGAAGAATAAATTTTATAAATCCAGAGACAGGAAGGTGGCTAAACAACCAGTCAAACGAACCAAGCACATTCCCCAGCGCACCTGTATGGGTTGCCGTCAGGTGATGGCAAAAAAAGCGCTGATCCGGGTAGTCCGCACCTCTGATGGGGTGCAGATTGACCCAACGGGAAAACTCGCCGGTCGCGGCGCGTACATCCACCAGGATCGTAGTTGTTGGGATCGCGCTCTGAAAGGGGCGCTCGCCCACGCATTAAAAATTGAGTTGACCGATCAGGACCGGGCAGTGCTTATCCAATTCGCGCAATCCATGCCGGATGATAACCATGTAGCCTGAACCCCGTCCAATCACCAGAGGAAAGAGCCAGCCAGAAGGATTTATAGCAACGACCCTTCTACCGCTCAGAATTCCAGCCCCCTTTCCCCGGTCAACGCGCAAAAAACCGGTGCTACCATCCTCAGGGAAAGCAGGGAGCAACTTAATGATGAGAGGTTAATTATGAGCGATAATGGGTCAAAGATAATCGAACTGCCCGTCAGCATCTCTGTACGAGACCTTGCGCTGCGCATGCAAGCCAGCCCTATTCAGATAATAAAAATCCTGATGTCCAATGGGGTAATGGCGAACATCAACCAGCAAATTGATTTCGATACCGCCGCAGTGGTGGCTTCCGAATTGGGTTTCGAAGCCAAAGCCGAGGTTTATGAAGTCATCGAGGAAAAAGAAACCGGTGAAATTCCGCTCTGGCGGCAATTAATCGCCAAAGAAAAACCTGAAACTCTGCAAGACCGCCCGCCAGTCGTAACCATCCTCGGGCATGTTGATCATGGAAAAACTACCCTGCTGGATGCCATCCGCGATGCCAACGTGGCAAGCGGCGAAGCCGGCGGAATCACCCAGCACATTGGCGCATATCAGGTGGAACACAAAAACCGCCTGATCACCTTCCTGGATACGCCCGGTCATGCAGCCTTCACCGCCATGCGCTCGCGCGGCGCAACCGGCGCCGATATTGTCGTGCTGGTCGTTGCAGCCAACGATGGCGTTATGCCGCAGACCCGTGAAGCCATCGCCCACGCAAAAGCCGCCCGGGTGCCAATTATCGTAGCGATGAACAAAATTGACCGCCCGGATGCCAACCCGGATTTTACCAAACGGCAGCTCTCCGAAGCTGGTTTGGTGCCGGACGATTGGGACGGTGACACAATGGTAGTGCCGGTATCCGCCAAATTCCGCAAAGGAATTGACGATCTTCTGGAAGCCATTCTTCTGGTAGCCGACACTCTGAACATTGAAGCCAACCCGGAAGGCAAAGTATTTGGCAGCGTAATCGAAGCTAAGGTTGACCGCGCCAAGGGCGTGATCGCCACCCTGTTGGTGTACAATGGCTCGCTTCAACCCGGTGACCTGGTGGTTGCCGGAAAAGCCTACGGACGCATCCGCGCCATGTTCGATTTCCGCGGGCGGAAATTGCGCAAGGCTGGACCTTCCACCCCCGTACAAATCATGGGTATGAACGACGTGCCTGCCGCGGGCGACCTCTTCCTGGTTTATAACAATGAACGCGAAGCGCGTGCTGTTGTCGAAGATCGCATCCAGCAACATCATCAACGCGCGATTTCCGCTCCCAAAGCCAGTTTGGAAGAATTGTTCAAAAAAATTCAGTCCGGCGAAGACCACGAACTGCGACTGATCGTGAAAGCGGATGTCCAGGGCTCGCTTGAGCCAATCGTCTCCTCGCTTAACGAACTGGGCAAAGCCGACATCCGCACCCATATCCTCCATGCCGAGACTGGTAATATTAGCGAAAATGACGTCATGTTGGCATCCGCATCCAGCGCAATTGTGGTTGGCTTCAACGTGCAAGCCGATGCCGCCGCACGCCGCCTGGCGGAAAGCGAGGGCATCTCGATCCGGTTGTACAATATCATCTACCGCCTGACAGAAGACATCGAAAAAGCCATGAAGGGATTGCTCGAGCCCGAGATCAAAGAAGTAATAGTCGGCAGCGGCAGGGTATTGGCAGTATTCCGCATCTCCAAGGTCGGGGTAGTCGCGGGCTGCCGCGTCGTAAGCGGTGAATTCCGCCGCAATGCCAAAGTGCGCATTCGCCGCGAAGGCACAGTAATCTTCGAGGGCGAATTTGCTTCCCTTAAGCACGAAAAAGAGGACGTGCGCGAAGTGCGCACCGGCTTTGAGTGCGGCGCTGCTTTCCGGAATTTCAACGATGTGATCGTTGGCGATGAAATCGAGTGTTATGTTTTTGAACGAGGCGCGGTTGCATAACCGTCTCGTGTTGTACAGGTAAACATGGTATGCCCTCTAAACTAAGACTACAACGTATTGCCGACCGCATTCGCCAGGACCTGTCGGAAATGCTGGTGATGGGTCAGATTCACGATCCGCGCATCAGCGGCATCAGCATCACCGATGTCAAAGTTGACCGCGAGCTGGTGTATGCTGATGTGTACGTTTCGGCAGTGGAAGGCAGCGATCGCGCCGCTGAAATTTTGGCTGGGCTGCGCAGCGCGTCCGGGTTTCTTCGCCGCGCTCTGGCAGAACGGATAGACCTGCGCGTGTTTCCACGCCTGCGCTTCCATTGGGACCCGACCCCCGAAAAGGCAGATCGAATCGAGCGGCTGCTGGCATCGCTACGCGATCAAAACCAATCCATCCCCGATACCTCCACGAATAGTGAAGACGATGATTGATTCTCCACACCTCATTCAGGCAATTCGTGCCCAAATCAACTCCGCCAACCGTATTTTACTCACGTCACATATCCGGCCGGATGGTGACGCCATCGGCTCGCTGCTGGGTTTTGGCCTGGCGCTGCGGCAAAGCGGCAAGCAGGTGGTCATGGCGCTTAGCGATCCCGTCCCGCACAATTTCCTGCACCTGACCGGCAGCGCCGATATCGTCCGCTCCCCAAAGGGTGAATTTGATACCTTCATCACAGTTGATTCAGCCGATTTGAAAAGAATTGGCGCCGTATGCGATTCGCGCCAGCCGGATATTCAGGTTGACCACCACATCACCAATACCGGCTACGCCCGCTTGAATCTGATCGACCCCGAAGCCGTCGCCACGGCTGCCATACTGACGGAATTGCTGCCTCAAATGGGGCTTGAGATCAGCCTTCCGGTTGCGGAAGCCCTGCTCACCGGCATCATCACCGATACAATCGGTTTTCGCACTTCCAATATGAATCCGCAAGCCTTGCATCTGGCAGCCGCCCTGATGGAAAAGGGCGCCAATCTCCCGGAACTGTACTACAAAGGTCTGGTACAGCGTTCTTTCGCCGCAGCGCGCTACTGGGGAGTGGGCTTGACCACGCTCAAAAAGAAAGGGCGGATCATTTGGGCAACTTTAACCCAGGCAGACCGTCATACAGTCGGGTATAATGGCAATGACGACGCCGATTTAACCAATTTACTCTCCAGCATCAGTGAAAGTGACATTGCGGTTCTTTTTATCGAACAGAAAGAAAACCACGTGAAGATAAGCTGGCGAGCCCAACCCGGTTGGGATGTATCCAAACTTGCTGCCCGCTTTGGCGGGGGCGGGCATCCAGCCGCTGCCGGCGCCGAGGTTGCCGGTTCGCTGGAAGAGGTGCAGTCCACTGTTCTGGCAGCCACCGAAGCCTTATTAAGCAGCAATTCAGGATAAATTAAAGGGGAAAAAACAATTTCAGGGGTATGCAGATGAATGAAATTATCAACCCGAACAATACCATCTCCGGCGTATTGGTTGTAGATAAACCGGTTGGGCTAACCTCGCATGAAGTGGTGCAAATCATCCGCCGCGGAACCAATATCCGTCGCGCCGGTCATACCGGAACCCTGGATCCGCGCGCTTCGGGTGTTTTAGTCGTGCTGTTGGGTCCAGCGGTGCGACTAAGCGAATATGTATCCGCTTCGGATAAACGCTATCAGGCTGTGATGCAGCTTGGCACCACCACAGATACGTATGACTCCGATGGGCGGGTCATGACCACTAATCCGGTTGAAATCAGCGAGCAGCAATTCGATACTGCCCTGCAATCTTTTATTGGTGAGATCGAACAGGTGCCGCCTCCTTACTCGGCAGTCAAGGTAAAAGGGCGCAAAGCGTACGAGATGGCGCGCGAGGGCGAGGAAGTTGACCTCCAGCCGCGGCGCATTACGGTATACAGCCTGGAATTGCTCGAATGGGCGCCTCCCGAAGCGGTGATTGATGTATACTGCTCTTCCGGCACCTACATCCGTTCGCTCGCCAATGATCTGGGGAAAATGCTTGGCTGTGGCGCACATTTGATCGGATTACGCCGCACCAAAAGCGGACGTTTTACCCTGCGGGATGCCGTCCCGCTGCGTAAACTGCGCGAATCCTTCGCCAGCGGAAGTTGGTACCAATATGTCATCCCGGCTGCTGAAGCGCTCTCGGACTGGCCCTCGGTTGAGTTGACCCTCGAACAGACCGAGGCTATTCGTCACGGGCACCGCGTTCCCGGCAAAGCCGGCATAGGCAAGATGGCGCGCGGGATTAGCGAGCAAGGCGATTTAGTGGCGCTGCTGGAATTTGACCCGGCGACCAACGAATGGCAGCCTAAAAAAGTGTTCTTTCAATAATTTCAGGAAAAGCGGGCAAAAATGGCTGGAATCCGCTTCGGCTAATGCCCGATTTTCTTATTAAAGGCGAATATGTTTCACTTTCAATCCCTGGCAGAAATTCCACATACTCCCGCCTGGCTTACGATTGGTGTGTTCGATGGCATCCATCTGGGGCATCGCTCCATTTTAGATCAATTGGTTGCTGGCGCAAAAACCGATTCCGTCGCCAGCGCAGTAATTACATTTTATCCGCACCCGGCAGTCGTACTCGGCAAGATTCCAAATCCCAGTTACATCACCTCCCCGGCGGAAAAAGTGGATTTGTTGCACAAAATGGGAGTGGAAATGGTGGTGACCCTGCCCTTCGATCTTGCGCTCGCCGAATTGACCGCAGAGCAATTTATGGGTGAGCTCGCTGCCCGCATTCAAATCCGCCGTTTGTTGGTGGGGCAGGATTTTGCCCTCGGGCGCGGGCGGGAAGGCACCCTCTCCCGCTTGCAACAAATAGGCGAACAGCTGGGATACTCCCTAACCGTCCTGGACCCGGTGCTGTTGGATGGAGAGCGGATTTCATCCAGCCTGATTCGCGCCAATCTTCTTGAGGGCGCGGTCAGCCAGGCTGCCCGCCTGCTCGGTCGGTTTTACCGCATCAGCGGCAAAGTTATTCGCGGCGACGGGCGCGGTAAACAACTCGGCTTCCCAACCGCCAATCTGGAATTTTGGAGCGAAAAGTTGCTCCCCGCCAGCGGCGTTTACGCCACCTGGGCATGGGTCGAAGGACAACGCCATCCTTCGGTCACCAACCTGGGCGTGCGCCCCACCTTTGACCAGGGAAACATCCAACCTCACCTGGAAACCCATCTGTTGAATTACAATCGGAACCTGTACGGCAAGACGATAGAGTTGGATATGGTTGCCAGACTGCGCCCCGAAATGCGCTTTCCCACAGTAGATGCCCTGGTTGCTCAAGTGAATCAGGACATAAAAACCGCCCAGGAGATTCTCGATGACACGCCCTGAACGTCAGGTCTACCTTCTTGATCCCAAGCACCTGTCCCCGGAGACGATTGCGGTCACCTTTGCCAAGACTTCCCGCTCGCCGCAGCGTTTTGCTGAAATTGCCGCCGATCTGACTGACGAAAAAAGCGCCGAGTTTCACGAAAAATGGGTTGTCGGTTATGGACACGCCTCTGTGGCAGAGCACGCCATTCTGCATATCGCTGTCGAAAACATCTCCCGTCTGGCGGTGGAAAGCCTGGAATCCTGCCGGCTGGCATCCTATACCGAAAAGTCAACCCGCTATCAGAAGTGGAGTGATGAAGTTTACCACCTGCCCGAGGAATTGAATAACCACCCGCTCAACAACCTGTACGAATCAACGATCCAGGAATTATTCGCCGCGTACCAGCAAGCCTTGCCACAGGTCAAAGCGCTTATCCAGCAGCAGATTCCCGCCCGGGAAGGTGAATCCGAGATCGCCTGGGAGCGGCGTGTTCGTTCCCGCTATGTTGATGTTTGCCGGTTCTACCTGCCCGCAGCTGCTTTAGCCAATGTAGGCGTAACCATCAATGCCCGCGCGCTGGAGCATTTAATTTCTAAAATGCTCAGTCATCCCCTGGCAGAAGTGCGCCAGACAGGGGAGGCATTGAAATCCGTTGGACAGGCTTGCGCACCGACTCTGATTAAATACGCCAATCCAATCCCCTATTTAGAGAACGCCCAGCAACAACTGCAAAACCTGAGCAAGGTGCTGCCACCCAATATGCAAAACCAGGACTGGTGCAATTTGGTCTCCTGGCAGGCAAATAGTGAAAACCGGGTGTTGGCAGCAGCATTGTACCGCGAAGCCGGTCTCGGCTATGCGCATTGCCTGGAGTGGGTCGAATCCGCATCCCCCGCTGACCGTAGCCAGTTAACCTCAATCATTTTGGATAACCTGGAAAAGTTCACCATCCCGCTGCGCGAGTTGGAATATGCCACTTTTACCTTCGATCTGATCCTCGATCAGGGTGCATATTTTGAGCTCAAACGCCACCGCATGATGACCCAGACCCCGCAGCCCTTAAACACCCTGCTCGGTTATGCCATGCCGCGGGCAATCGTTCTGGCAGGATTGGAAGACCATTTTCGCGCCGCGATGAACTCCGCCCACCGCGCCTTCCAACGGTTGGCGGAGTGGAATCCAGGCATTGCAGCCTATGTTGTTCCCAATGCCTTCAACCGGCGGGTGCTGCTCGAAATGAACTTGCGTTCCGCCGATCACCTGCTGGCGCTGCGCAGCGCAGACAACGCTCACTTTTCAGTCCGCCGGGTAGTTCAGCGCATGGCAGAACAATTACGCGCTGCGCTTCCTCTGTTCGCGCCTTATTTGCGCTGTAATCCGCATGAAACCTGGCAGGGCATTCAAGCCGAATATTTTGCCGCGACAAACCTGCGCGCCGACGATTAAGCAGAACAGCAGGATTCCCCCAAGCCCATTAATTCGGTCACTTCGCGGACGGTTTCGGATTGCAAATCCTCCGCATACCATTGCTCCATTTCAACCAGCAGTTGGTCGAGGATATCCTTAAGCAATTCGCGTTTTTCCTCCGCGCTCAGATCCGCCCGCTTGCGGGTCAGTTCGACCTCCGGGTGGGCTGTTTTCCAGGCAGCCAGGCGTTCGTGACCGGCGCGCGGGCGTTCGATCCAGGTTGCCAGCGGCTGAAAGTCCTCGTCCATGAAAGTCGCCACAGGTATGCTGGGAATATCCTGTCCGTGATAGTACCCGCGCAAGGCTTGCCAATCTCGGCGCACAAAAATACGAACCTCCATGTTGGCAGCCGCCTCCGCGATCCGCGTCAGAATAGGCAGCACCATCAGACAGTCCGAACACCAATCCTCGGTCATGATTGCCAGGTAGCGCGGGTTTTTCATGTTGCCCAGGCGTTGGATGTCTTCATCCCGCAATCGCACCGTTTCCATTCTCCGCCGCATGGCTTGTTGGTGCTGAGTCATGCTGTCCAGGAAATGTTCCACCGTCAAACCTTGCTGCCAATTGCTGCGGTTAATTGGAAAATCCGACACGGTTTACCTCCCAAGGGTTAATAATCAACGCGAGATCGGGACATTTTTCTTCTTCCCGTTGATCTGTGCGCGCGTGAGTGCGGGTAGAAAAGCAAAATCCAAATGACGTTGACAGATTTATTTTAATCAATGTTATACTGAATCAAGATCAAGATTACCCCACAGATGGACAATGGATTTATGGAAATTCGCCCTGTCGAAAAAGAAACCTTCATCCGTGCGCTGATCGAGAGTCACCAGGCGTTGGTGGACTTTGTCTCCGCGCTGCCACCCGAAGAACGGACTCAGCCCGGCGCGGCTGGCAATTGGTCGGTTAAAGACATTCTGGCGCACATGGCAATGTGGGAAGCCGAGATCATCAAAACCCTCTTTCAAGCGCGCCGGGTGTCCAAACCTTCAACGGTTTTATTCAAGAAAATTTCGGACGACGATCAAAACGCCTTGTGGTACGCCCAATTCAAAGACCGCTCTTTCGAGCGAGTGTGGGGTGATTTTACCATCATCCGCGATCAGACCATCCGCCAGGTGCAAGAGTACAGCCAGGAAGAATTAAACAATCCCAACCTGTACCCCTGGCTAAAAGGCAAAACCACGCTCGCTGGTCTGGTCACCACAGGGATTCTCGACCACGACCAGGAACACCTGCGCGCTTTGCGCGCCTGGAAACAAAACCGCTCGTAAGACAGGATTAGCTGCCGTAGGCTTCGCCGTAATCCGCTATGGCAGCCTCAATTACTTTTACAGCGTGCTCCAGGTTGTATACCGAATGGATATACGTCTGCGATTCCTTGCCGGGTAATAGTTTGTAGGTGCTGAAATAGTGGCGCAGCCGTTCGACCAGCACATCCGGCAAGTCCTCAACATCGTTGGCATTTTCCCAAAACTTGTCGTTTGCCAGCACGGCAATAATTTTATCGTCGGCTTCGTTATTGTCCACCATCAACAGCCCGCCGACTACCCGCACAGTCAGAATCACTTCGGATTTGGTGATCGGCCGCTCGCTGATGACGCAAATATCCAGCGGATCTCCATCACCGCGCGGCGCCATTGGGGTCAGGTCACCAACGCGTTTACCGCAATACGTGCGCGGCACAAAACCGTACAACGTGGGTGGCTGGGACGAACTGCGCTGTGGACGATCCACCTTCAAATAGCCGGTAGATTTTTCCACTTCATACTTGACCAGGTCAAAGGGTGTGATCTCAATGTAAGCGTGCAACAACCTGGGAGGATTTGGTCCCACCTCCAGCCCATGCCAGGGATGCGGACGCCAGCGGTAGAATGGATTTGGGAAAGCCAATTCAATCTCCTCGAAATCGCCGGAATGCGTTCGTGATCAAATTATAATCCAACCCTCAAAATCATGCTTGACATGGCAGCCAAAAACTGTATAATTTACGCTAATCAAACTGAAAAGACGTTGAAGAGGACGAGTACGTGTTGTCGAGGCGGAACAGAGAGCAGGAATGGGTGAGAGCCTGCCCGTACAGCATCACCGAATGGACCTCGGAGTTGTAGGGCGAACGGTTTTTTCCTAGTAGCCTGTGCCGGAGTTGCCACCGTTATCAGGGCAAAGGGTATCGCGTTAACCCGCCGTACCCGCATACGAGTGAGGCTGGCAATAATCCCCTGGATGCTATCATCTGGGGTTTTTTGTTCAAGCGCAGCCTAACCGGGGTGGCACCACGGACCTGTATCCGTCCCCACGGATACAGGTCCTTTTTATTTAAGTTTCTTGCAAGGAGGTAAATTCCATGACCACCAAAGTCCAGCGCATCCTGACCGGACACCGCCCAACCGGAGCACGTCATCTCGGTCATCTGGTTGGGACGCTCAACAATTGGATACGTTTGCAGGAAAGTCACGAATGCTTTTTTCTTGTGGCGGATCTGCATGTGTTAACCACCGACTACCTGAACCCGCAGCAGATCCGCGGCAACACCCTCGAGGTCGTGGCGGACTGGCTCGCCGCCGGCATTGACCCGCAGCGCAGCACGCTGGTTCTGCAATCAGCCGTGCCGGAGCACAGCCAGCTCGCCCTGCTGCTCAGCATGTTGGTGAGCGAGAACCGCCTGCGCCGCGTGCCTACGTACAAGGAACAAATCCAACAATTGAAATTACAGCCATCGCTCGGCATGTTGACCTATCCGGTGCTGCAAGCCGCCGATATCCTGCTGTACAAGGCTGTTCTGGTGCCGGTAGGCGAGGACCAGCTGCCTCACATTGAACTAAGCCGTGAACTTGCCCGCCGGTTTAACTCGCTGTACGGGGAGTTATTCCCCGAGCCGGATGCTCTGCTTGCCGCAATGCCGCGCCTGCCTGGCATTGATAATCGCACCATGCACACATCCTATGGCAATGCTATCCTGCTGCGCGACAGCCAGGAGGAAACCACTCGCAAGGTGATGAACATGTACACCGATCCAACCCGCATTCATGCCAGCCAGCCGGGTCGCGTGGAAGGCAATCCCTTGTTCATCTATCTGGATCAATTCGATCCGCGCAGCGAACAGGTTGAGGAATTCAAAGTCCGCTACCGGGCAGGTCAAGTCGGCGATATCGAGATCAAGCATTACCTGGCAGATGTTCTCAACCGTTCGCTGTCGCCATTGCGCGAACGGCGGGCAGAATTCATCCGTCAGCCTAATTTGCTGCGCGACATACTATACACCGGCAGTATTCGCGCCCGCGGCATTGCCCGCCAAACCCTGGAAGAAACCCTAAACCGGATGGGACTGAGCCTTGGCTTGGCGCTGCAAGCAGAAAGCAGCCAGCCGCAGTCCACAATCGGCGCGTGTTGTTAACTCTCTCATAAAACATAAGTTTCAAGGAGGTTCAAAATGACTCAACGTACCCGCTTTTTACTCGACGAAAACGATCTGCCGCGTTACTGGTACAACGTGCTGGCAGATAGTCCGGTCAACCTGCCGCCGGTGCTTCACCCGGCGACCAAACAGCCGGTAACACCCGATTTTCTCAGTGTGCTCTTCCCGATGGCTCTAATCCAACAGGAAGTCAGCGCCGAGCGTTATATTGAAATTCCGGAAAAGGTGCGGGAAGCCTATCGCCTTTACCGCCCTACTCCCTTAATCCGCGCCCGCCGCCTGGAATTAGCCATTGGCTCACCTGCTCATATTTATTACAAATATGAGGGCGCTTCCCCGTCCGGCAGTCACAAATCCAACACCGCCATTGCCCAGGCGTTTTACAACAAAGCCGCCGGCACCAAAGCGCTGACCACCGAAACCGGCGCCGGGCAATGGGGCTCCGCATTGGCAATGGCTTGCACTTTCTTTGGGATCAACTTGGAAGTCTATATGGTCAAGGTATCCTACAATCAGAAACCCTATCGCCGCTACCTGATGGAAACCTTCGGCGCGCAGGTTTTCGCCTCGCCTACCGACTTGACCCATGCCGGCCGGGCGATACTGGAAAAGGATCCTGACAGTCCGGGTTCACTCGGCATCGCCATTTCCGAAGCAGTCGAAATGGCAGCCTCATCCAATGGGCATAAAAAATACTCGCTCGGATCTGTGCTCAACCACGTTTTGCTCCACCAAACAGTCATCGGGGAAGAAGCGCTCAAGCAAATGGACATGGCAGATGAATACCCCGATGTGGTTATCGGCTGCGTTGGCGGCGGGTCCAATTTCGGCGGCATCGCTTACCCGTTCCTGCGCGAAAACCTGCGCAATGGGCAGCGCACCCGGTTGGTGGCAGTCGAACCTTCGGCAACGCCTTCATTAACCCGCGGCATCTATGCCTTTGATTACGGAGACACAGCCCAGATTGCGCCTATCGTCAAAATGCACACTCTCGGACATTCGTTCATTCCTCCTTCCATCCACGCCGGTGGGCTGCGCTACCACGGCATGGCGCCGTCAATTTGCGCCCTCTATGACGCGGGCTTGATCGAGGCGGTCGCAGTGACTCAACGCGCCACATTCGAGGCTGCCACCTTGTTCGCGCGCCATGAAGGCATTCTGCCCGCGCCTGAATCTGCGCACGCTATCCGCGCCGCAATTGATGAAGCCCTGCAAGCCAAACAAACTGGCGAAAAACGGGTCATCCTGTTCAACCTGTCCGGGCACGGCAACTTTGATCTCAGCGCCTACGATGCCTTCAACAACAACCGGCTGGAAGATTTTGACCTGCCGGAAGAGGAAATCCGCGCCATCCGCAGCCGTTTGCCCGCCATCCCGGAGGAAACCCTCGTCCGACCGGCTTGAACTTATCGTCTTTCAACGAGCACCTCCACCCCGTTGCGTATCTCTTTCCATGTTCGCGAACCCCGCAGCCTCGCCAGGTTCGGGCGGGTTGCGGGGTGAGGGTTTTCAATAGCGCACGCAAAACGCGCGCATAATCACGAACCATGCCTGTGCTGCTTACTGGTTTAAGGGTTCTTCTTTTCGCTCCAGTTCGCTCAACAAGGCTTCGTCCTGTTTCAGGTTGCGCCATCGAATAATCAGGCTGGCCAGGTAGAATATCAACACGCCGAAGATAACAACATAACCAGCCGCAAAATACGAAATGGTGTTGGCGGGGGTATCCATGTCAATGCCTCTCAATGATTCAGGAATGTAATTTTAAGCGCAAGGATTCGACCCGTTCCCCCAGCCTGCTCAAACGGATGCGGTGCCAGAGCAGATCGAAATATACCACTGTGAACGCCGCCAGGCTGAACAGGAAGACCTGAGTCATCCTGGGGGTCATATCGAAAGCGCCCATCGCACCCGGATCGTTACTGCCGATGACTACCGGATGAATGGTGCGAAACAGGCGAATCGAGAAGAAGGTCAACGGTACGCTGAGGAAGCCGATGATGGCGTACACAGCCCCGAAGCGCGAGCGCCGCTCCGGTTCCTCGATCCCCGAGCGCAACATCAGGTAGGCAAAGTAAACCAGCACCATGATGGTTGCGGTGGTAAGGCGTGGATCCCAGGTCCACCAGGTATTCCAGATCGGGCGCGCCCAGATTGCGCCGGTGATGATATTGATCAGCGCGAAGGCAATCCCAATTTCGATCGCTGCTACGCCGACAAAATCCCAGCGCATATCCTTGCGGATCAGGTAAATCACGCCGGCGACGGCGGCTACAAGAAAACTGAGCATGCCAACCCAGCCAGCAGCGACGTGAAAATAAAACACTTTCTGCACCGCGCCCATGACGCGCTCCAGTGGCGCGTAAAAGAACACCAGCGCCGTAGCCGCGATAAAAAGACTCGCCGCCGCCACATCCAATACGGTTAATAACTTTGGTTTTTGAAGCATTGAATACCTCCTGACAAACTACTCCTCGACCACCGAATCGAAAACCATAAACGCAACCGAAGTAAAAATGACATCATAAACGACCAACAAGGTTATCCACGGTTGGATTTCCACCCACTCCAGACCTGCCAAAAAACCACTGGTCGCTTTGACCGCCGATACCACCACCGGCACCGCCACGGGAAAAAGTAGAATCGGCAAAAGAATATCCCGAGTTCGCGCTTGCACCGCCATTGACGCGAGCAACGTGCCAACCGCAACGTATCCCTCCGCTCCCAGCAGCACCGTTAACCATAAACCAGGGATAAACAGGTTAGTATCGTAAAGAATGCCGTACAACGGCAAGGCAATCAGAGCAACCAGAAGCATGAAAACCAGGTTCGCCAACGCCTTGCCCAGGTAAATGGCAGCCCGATCAACCGGCGCCAGCAGCAATCCGTCCAGGCAGCCGCGGTCTTTTTCAATCGCCATGGAGCGGTTTAACCCAAGCGTGCCGGCAAATGCCAGCGTAACCCACAACACGCCGGAAGAAATTCCGGCGCGCAAATTAGGCTGCAAATCAAGCGCGAAATTAAAAATGATGATCACCAGCAGGGTGAAGACCAGCATTGCGGAAACTATCTCGCGGCTGCGCCATTCCGCCCGCAGGTCTTTCCAGATCACCGCGCCCATCGTACTGAGGAATGAAGGCAACCCGTTCACGCACCGCCTGCCTTGAGCGCCCGTTGCTGCTCCAACGCATGCCGGTAAAACGCCAGCAGCCCGTCGCGCGGCAAAATTGCCGCCGGAATACTGGAAACAATCTGCCCAGAAGCAAGTACATCGAAGCGCGACGCCAAATCCTCCACCCGCGCCAGGTCGTGGCTGGTCATTACAACCGTCCGCCCGCGGGTGGCTATTTGTTTTAGCGCCTTATCCAGCATATCGCAGGCATCCTGATCCAGCCCAGTATGCGGTTCGTCCAGCAAAAGCAAATTCGGATCGTGTAAAATGGCGCGTCCGATGGCGAGGCGTTGCTGCATTCCTCGAGAAAAGGTACGCACCAGGTCCCGCTGGCGGGCGGAAAGCCCAACCAATTCAAGCACATCCTGAATACGCTTGCGCAAGTCGGCTACCGCGTACATGCGCCCGTAGAATTGAAGATTTTCCTCTGCGCTCAGGTCGCCATACAATAGCGGCTGGTGACTAACCACCCCCAGGCTGCGGCGAACTGCGGCAGCCTGCTGCGGCAGGCGATAACCTGCCACCCATACTTCTCCAAAGGATGGCCGCGCCAGAGATGCCAGGATGCGTAAAAAGGTCGTCTTGCCCGCTCCGTTGGGACCAAGCAGGGCAACAAACTCACCCGTTTCAGCGCTGAAATCCAACTGCCGAAGGACAACCTTCGCGCCAAAGCGCTTGATCAATTTATGCACCGTGATCAGGCTGCCCATTCGCGATCAATCCATCACCGAACGTAAGCGGTCTTTTAGCTCAGTCCGCCGGTGTTGGTAAGTTGCATGGTCGAGTTTACCGGCTTTATATAGATCGTCTAATGCGATGATCCCGTCAATCAACGCTTCGCGGCTTTCCGGCAGCCCTGCCTCAATTGGCTGCACCGCCGCAAATGATTCCGCAACCCTCCGCTGGCGAAAATACCAGAATCCTCCGCCCGCCAGGACAGCCACAAGCGCCAGCGCGCCAGCGATCAGGCTCCAGGTTTGCCCGGATTGGATGTTGATTCCGCTGCCCATTCGACCGGACAGGGTTATGTCTAAGGTGCTGCCAGGTGGCAAAGCAGCGGCAGTGTACACGTCCAGCGAGACGCCCTGAACCTGGCGCTGTCCCATGGGCTGCAATTGCTGACCCTGAATCGTCATGCTCCCCTGCGGCAGCATGATGATAGCAGCATCAACTGCCAAAGGAATTGGGATGGATAAATCCATCCTGCGCCTGAAGGGTAGATCATACGCATACAGAACCTGCATACCAGCTCCCGGAGCAATACTCTGGGTATCCCCAAAACCATTTTCTGTCTCAATGAACCGCTCACCCAGCACCCCATCGCGGAATTGTAGGTTGGTTGCCTCTTGCGGAAGCGCGTACGTAAGCACCGCCCCACCGGGTGAATCGCTGACAATTACCCGGTTGCTGGTATTGTTGAGCAAATACATTAAGGCAACTTGCAACATTTCGGGGTTGGTGAAGTCAAACAGAACATGCATTCGATCCACTTTCAGCGCAGAAAGATCGCTGGTGGTATCGTAGATCGTAATCGGCAGATCCAGAGGGCTTTGGAAAGTCTCCGTCAGGCTGTGATACACCTCCGAGTTGAACACAAATCCGTTATGCTCGACCGAGGCAATAAACGCTCTGCCGGGTACGAATCCAGTATCACTGAAGGTGTACGTGCCATCCTCGCGGACTTTGCTCTGCGCAATGTAAACCTGCTCCATGCCATCGTAACCTTCCAATTGGACGGTCAAGCCGGGCGGCACCAATCCACCGGAGCCATTAACAATTGAACCGGTCACACTGAAGCGGATTTCCTCACCCGCCTGAGGCGCGGAAGGTAAAGTTTCCGGCTGATTCTGGTTTTGGGGAACTTCCGGCTGGAGCCCGGTCGGGCTGCCCTGGACTGGAGATTTGAAACTGAGCGAGCGAACATAACTTGCCAGCGCAAGACGTTGTTCACTATCCAACCGGTCGCCAAAAGCAGGCATATTGCCTTTACCATCGTTGATGACCCGCGCCATTTCCACCAGCGACAAAGACGCCAACCGGGAGGTATCGTCGCGCCAGCCGGCAGCCTGATTGCTGCCCTCGCCCGCTGCGCCGTGACAGGATTGGCAGCTTTGCGCATATAGCGCCTTTCCCTGCTCGATCGTATCCGCCCGCATCGAAAGGGTTAGCGCGTAGGCAACCACATCCCAACGCTGGCGGTCATCCAGGGAACGAAAAGCAGGCATAAAGCGTTCCATATTGCCTTCACTGACCAGCAGATACCATTCCTCCGGTCGCGCGCCCTGCGCAAGGGTGAAATCCCCCAGCGGTGGAACAGCAATGGGCAGTTGTCCCGCCTGCGGACCATCACCCATGCCGCGCTCTCCATGGCAGGCAGCGCATTTTTCGGCATAAATTACCGCTCCCTGTTCGGGGTCGGGCGGCACGGTTGGATACTGGGCGGCGTTCCGAGTGGTTGGGGTATCCTGAATTGTGAAGGATTGCGCATCTGGCGGCGGAGTAATATCCGCGGCAAGCGATACAGCACAGCCGCTCAATACAAAGGCGGAAACCATTAAAAAGAATGCAGAACAAATGTATTTACCCGATCGCTTGGACATACCCATTAATCACTTTCCTGAAGATGTTTTCCGCAACGCGCGCAGAAAAGATCGGTTTTTGCAACCGGTTTTCCGCATTCCGGACAAAACCCTTTCATTTTTTCCTGTTTTTGGCGACGGCGGGCAAGGATAGCCAGTTCCAACTCGTCCATCTCCGCGACGGCGTTGACTGCGCCAGCGCGGGTGGCGTCTGCGCGGCGGGCAGCAACCGCAGATTCGATGCGCTGCTCCGGGCTTGCCTTGCCACCGTTCGCGGGCTGCAATTCATCCAACTGGCGCAGGACATCCGCGCCATGCTTGAGCAGCGCCGTTCGTTCGACTGGATAATCCTCACTGGGGATCTTGCCCAGCGAGTGGTCGAAATCCAATTCTTGCAGCGCGGTCAATACCCGTTCATTCTCGGCAAGCAGCATCGAGCGAAGGTGGTCTTCCTGGTCAGCAGATTTGCGCTCCTGCACTAATTTTTCGCTATCCTTTATTTTCATAAACGGCTGGCTGAGAAACATACCCACCAGCAACGCTAACGCAAGGATCAAAAAAAGTGAGCCTAATTCCATTCAGTCAAATCTCCTTACATCGAATCATGGCAACAAAGGATCAATTGCGGAACGAATTTCTTGAACCGAAAGGAAAGGACCTTTTTTAACGTATGCCAGCCGCCCTTCCCGGTCAATGATGTAGGTTTCGGGAACGCCCTGAATCCGGAACATCTGCGAAATGCGTGTGCGTAAATCGGGCCCATTAGGATAGGTCAACCCAAATTGCTGAATAAAGCGCAGCGCCTCCGGCTCGGTGTCCACATAATCAACGCCGAGAAAGACTACATCTCCGCGCGGTTTGTAATACTGCCAGGCTTCTTCCAGCTCGAAGGCTTCCTGTTCGCACGGTTTGCACCACGAAGCCCAAAAATTTACCACGATTACTTTACCCAGCATCTCCTGAGTGTTGTAAACCTGGTTATCGAATGTGGTTAAAGTAAATGCCGGTACTTTCTGCCCGATTACGATCGGTCCAGCCTGAGCGCGGCGTAACCCCATGCCAATCAGGGATAAAAAGCCAATTAAAACCACAAAGGCAAGTCCAATGACCCAACGGGGTAGAGCGTGGCTGGCCATTTTTTTACCTTCCGGGGCATCTGCACTCATTTTTTACCATCCTCCTGCGGATGATCGCGCGCGATCATCATAACCCTTTTTCCTGCCGGCGTTTCAATTCTTCTTCGACCTGTGCCAGGTATGGGTCAGCTGATGGCACGCCTCCAGAAGAATCCGGTTGAACGTTGACCAATGCCGCCTGTCTATTGCGATTCATGGAGCGCATCACCCGGTATACCACCCAAATGCCTATTATGAAAAAAAGCGGCGGCAGAACAAACACCAGCCAGTTCAGTCCGCGCAACGGCGGCACATCCAGCACCCGATCACCATACTGTTGAACGAAATAATCCTTGATTTGCTCGTCACTTAGCCCTTCGGATAACTTCAAGCGAATCAATGACCGCCATTGCGCACAGGCTTGGGTTGGGCATACATCCAGTGGAATATTTTCACACACCGGGCAGTACATTTGTTTGGCAATCCGGTTAACCTCGTCATCCGAGGGGGTTGGCTGTTGGGCAGCCACGGATTGCGGCGGCTGCGCCAGCAGCGCAACAAGCAAAAATCCTAGCAAGCATAAACCCAAGCCAAAGTTTTTCTTCTGCGTTGAAAGAGCGGCTATCTTCATGCCCATAATCCACTCCCTGATCTAATCGCCTGCCTGCCGCGAGGATACCGTCCGCGCTTGCGCCACGAGCGAGCGCACCGGTTCGGGGTCTTTATCGGGCCAGGCAGCCACCAGCGTTCCCAAGATAAAGATAAACCCGCCAATCCACAACCAGTTGATCAACGGGTTGTGATAAATTTTAAAAGTCACGCCGCTGGTCGAAATGGGTTCCCAATCTACCAGCAGAACGTACAAATCGTCTTCAACCGTGCTGCGCACGCCTGGAATGGTCATTGGCTGCATCGAATCGTAATATAAATCCCGGCGCGGGTGCAATTCGCCAAGGTAACGGCCGTCACGGCTTATATCTACCACCGCGCGGGCAACATTACGACCATCGTCAGCGTCGAAAATATCCAGTCGGTTAAACGTTACTTCGTAACCTGCCAGGCGCAGTGAGCCGCCCGGTGGAATGGTGCCTTGCGTTTCCGTCTGGAACATCTCGATCCCAATAATACCCAGCGCCATCAACACCACACCCAGGTGAATAATGTAACCGCCATAGCGGCGGCGATTGCGCGCCATCAGGTTAAACAATGCCGCAAACAGGTTCTCCCCGCTTCGCTTGCGCCGCGCCATCACGCCGCGGTAATATTCGAACCCGGTAACGAAGATCACCAATGCCACCAGACCGATTCCCAACAACGCGAAACCGTTGCGCACGCCGCCTGCCAACACCGCCGCCATAACCAGCACAGCAACCAGGGCTGGTTTCCACAACGCTTTACCCAGCGTTTTTACCGTCGAATGCCCCCACGCAGACAGCGGGGCGATTCCCATCAGCAGTAATAAACCGGCAAACAACGGACCCGCCGAGCGTTCGTAAAATGGCGGACCAACAGTCACTTTCTGCCCGGTAACCAGTTCAGAAATTAGCGGGTAAATCGTTCCCCAAAAAACAACCACCAAAATACCCATAAAGAGCAAATTATTGAGCAGAAAGAGTGCCTCGCGCGAGAGCAGCGAGTGCATTGTCCCCTCCGCGCGCAGCATGTTCCAGCGCGAGAGCAGCAACCACAACGATACCACCATCGTCAGCGCAATAAAGAAGAAGAACATCGGTCCGATGGCGGATTGGGCGAACGAGTGCACCGAAGAAAGCACTCCCGACCGGGTGAGAAATGTGCCGAAGATGACCAGCGCGTAGGTCAGGATGATCAGGATCATGTTCCAGCGTTTGAATAGTCCGCGTTTTTCCTGGATCATCACCGAATGGAGAAACGCCGTGCCGGTTAGCCAGGGCATAAACGCAGCATTTTCAACCGGATCCCATGCCCAATATCCACCCCAGCCGAGAACATCGTAAGCCCAACGGCTGCCGAGCACAAGACCCAGCGAAAGGAACAACCACGCCACCAGCGTCCATCGGCGGGTTATGCGGATCCAGCGGTCATCGGTACGACCGGTGACGAGCGCTGCTATTCCAAATGCAAAAGGAATAATGTAGGCAACAAAACCCAGGTACAGCATTGGCGGATGGATAATCATGCCAGGATGCCGCAGCAAGGGATTGAGTCCACGTCCATCCACCGGAACAAGCGGGACCGCATCGGCCGGCGGAAACATTGCAACGACCTGATTGTTGGTAGCCGTTTGCCAGAAACTCACGAATGGGTTTTCAAAGAAAAGCACCAACGCCAAAAAAAATGCCAGCGTCACCAGGCTGACTAAAATCACCCACGGTAAAAATTCGCGGTCACGCTCCCATTTACGCATTGTCACCGCTGTCGTAAATGCAGACATCAGCCACGACCAGAAAACCAAAGAGCCGGATTGACCACCCCATAAGGCAGTGATTTTCAGATACAGCGGCATGGTGCTGCTGGTGACATTATACACATACTGCACCTGATACTGCCCCGTAACCAGCAATAAAATGATCGCAAATGAAGCCAGCGTGAGCAACGGAAAGGTGATCTGCATTGCCAGGCGGGCGCTTTCCACCCATGCCAAAGAGTTTTTTCGCACGCCATAAAAAGAGGCGCCGATCCCGTAGAGAGACGTGATGAAACTGATGACCAGAATTCCAAAACCAATATTCGCTACCATCGCTATTCCTCCAACGGTTTAACAGCAAATTGCCGGGATAAAACCGGCAAAGTTTACCCGAAAAAACTTCTGGAATTCTTAACCATCCACGGCCTGATCTGGAACTGCTTCTTCATACCGGGTGGGGCACTTCAACAGCAGTTCCTCCGCCTGGAAAACGCCATCCGCGCCTATTTTTCCGGTGACGATTGCCTGGGCTTCATTCTGCATCAGATCCGGCATAACTCCATGGTACACCACTTTCAAGCGCGGCTGGCTGGGGTCATTCACCGCAGCATGAAGCACGGCAGCCAAACCGCCTTTTTCGGCAACTTCGTTCTGATCTCCGGGGATATGCGCGATTGTAAATTCCAGGCGCAGGTTTTGAGCATCGTAATAAATGCTGTCACCGATGACTGCTCCGGATATGCGCAGTTCGCGATTTCCGACGGCGGTCATTTTTTCTTCTAATTCCCCCACGGTCATGTAATATTGGGCGCTGGCTTGCAAGGATGAAACGATCAAATAAATAACTGCCGCAATGATCAACGCCCCGCCAATGATGAACTTGGCCCGGCTGGCGCCGGAGGTCCGGACAGTGGACTGAGGTTCAGTCATGCTTCCTCCTGTTCAATTTTGATAAATGAAGTGGATGAGATCAATTCCAATTTTCCACGTAAACATTAATAGAAGATTAGAGGAATCGAAATCAAAGATGAGAAAGTGGAAAAAAAGTTGATCAACCCATAATCTCTATTTACAGAATTATAACCTGTTTTATCGCATTTTGTCTTTGCGTCAGATCAAACCAGACGATCATTTTTCGGTTGGTTACAATCGGCTGCATGCCAGCCATGCATCCAAATGATCGAGCAAGCGCTGCATGACCAGGCGGGTGTTACTGGCGAACACATCCCACCTGCCATACGCTTCTCCATCATGGTCATCCACCAGGTCTGTTACCGCGCGCAGAATCAGACAGGGGGTCTGGTTGCGCTGCGCAACCCAGGCTATTGCGCCGCTTTCCCAATCTGCTGCCACGCCATTAAAGCGGGACATTAAAGCCGATACCCGAGCAGGGTCTATGTCCTGATCCGCCGATAACAGAGCTGCCCGGCGCACAGAAAACGGGTACGGTTCGCGCAGCCAGCTTAAGTCCAGGCGAACGTGGTAATGTTCCAGCGCTTCCTGGGCATCGCCCATGCGCTCAACCACATCGTATATCCAGGTTTCATCCACTAAAAGGATCTCGCCTTGCTCAATTCTTCCGCGCAACCCGCCACAGGTGCCCAAATTGACCACCAGGCGCGGTTGCCAACGGGAAATACTGTACTGCGTCGAAGCCGCGGCAGCGGTTTTCCCCCACCCGCCGTGCATCAGCAGCACCCGTTGCCCATCAACGTTCATCTCATGCGATGTTCCAAAGGGGGTTGGCTGTTGTGGTCGGTCGGCATAACGGCAGGCGACTGTCTTCCACTCCTCATTTGCCGATACAATCACCACTGCCCAAACCGGGTTTGTGATCATTCGTCCCCGGTCAGCGACTCGTTTTCACCGGCAGTGATCTGGTTAGCCCGTAGCAACGCCAACAGCGGCTTGCGCCAGCTGGTTTCCAAGACGCGCCTGCCGCCCAGGGCTGCCTGCCAGATCATCCCGGCGGCCTCGTAAGCTGCCCGCGGGCGGCCTAACTTTTGCGCTTGCGCAGCGCGCTGCTTCAACAACGCCTGGTCATTCATCCAAAGATGGGAGAGCGTTTCCAGCATATCCATCGGATTCTCAACCGCATCACCAGCGCCGTTATTCACTACGTATTCCATGTTGCCTTTTTCCTGACCCGGGATAACATCAATCAATAACATCGGTAAACCGCAGGCAAGCGACTCAGTCACAATCAATCCTCCGGCTTTGCATACGATTAGATCGGAAGCGCGCATCAGCAGCGGCATCTGATTCGTGTATTCGTACAGGTGAACTGGCACATGCCAGGTCATCTGGTGTAACTCATTAAACAACTTGTGGTCTTTTCCGCACACTACTGCCAACTGCAACGGCGCTCCAAAGTGGTTGATCACCTTGAGCGCCGCTATCATCCCAGAAACCCGCTTGCTCCCTGCCACCAACACGGTAAGATTGTCGGGCAGCCAACCCAACTGCTGGCGAATTACCGGCGGGGTCCGCGTTTCCTCAGCAAACAGAGGATCTACCGGAATGCCGGTAACGTGGATCTTTTCGGCAGCCACGCCTGCCTCAATGGCAAGATCGCGGACAATGGATGTTGGCGTTAACAGGAAATCAACGTTCGAATGAAACCACAAGCGGTGCACGGATGCCAGATCAGTGACCACCGTCACCAGCGGGACAAAAGTGCGAAAGATCGAAAAAACTGAGTAAAGCGGCGCCAGGTAAAGCGGATAGGTCGTAACGATAACGTCGGGACGGTGCTTGCGCAATGTGTCGCGCATCACTTCAAAGAGCATCACGGTCAGGGTGCTCTCCAGGAGCGTACTGGTCACCGTCAGGTCGGATGCGTCATATCCTAACTTGTATAGTTCTGGGGCTTTACGAATCAGGCGGTCGTAATCGGATTGGCTTTCGCGCAATAGTAACGGCGTTTTCCGATCATCCAGCGGGTTAAGAATTTCCGCCTGCACTGCTTCGCCATACCGGGCGCGCAGCGCTGCTGCCAGCGCATTGGCGGCGCTGCGATGACCGAATCCGGCGTCGGCGGTCAAGATCAACACTTTTTTCTTGGTTGCGAGCATCCTTTGGCTCCCGTTAATCAAGAATTGGCAGTTCACCTTCCAGGCAACGGGTTACCAATTCCAAGGCGCATTGAGCAGAATACAATTTATTTTGAATGCGATCGCCCGTTCCATGGTAGGCAAACGCCCAGTCACCCTTGGCGCTGCTTATACCAATCCACACCAACCCAACCGGTTTACCCGGCTGCGCTCCATCCGGTCCTGCGATCCCGCTGACCGAAACCGCGATGATTTTTTCAGGCGGGTTTTCTCCGCTGAAGATTTGGCGGACACCGTTAGCCATCTCCAACACAGTTTCCCGGCTTACCGCGCCGTGGTCATTTAATGTTTGCGCGCTTACCCCGAGCAATTGGCGTTTTGCATCATACGAATAGGCAACTATACCGCCAAGATAGTACTGCGATGAACCCTGCACATTGGTAATCAGGTGTCCAATCAACCCACCAGTACAGGACTCCGCAACCACCAATTTCATGTCATGTTCCACCAGCAACCTGCCCACGCGGACCACGATTGATTCATCCATGTGGGTATTATAACCGAGTATAATTTAATCATCATTTGTCCAATAATCATCTCCAATCCACGCAATCCGCACCGCCTGACGCGAGCAAAAAAGACCACAGGGAGGAATACATGCCACAAGCCACTTACAACTTTCCAACTGGTTTTCTTTGGGGAACAGCGACATCCTCGCACCAGGTGGAAGGCAACAACACCAACAACAACTGGTTCGCCTGGGAATCCGAGCCCGGACGCATCAAGCTCGGGCACACCTCGGGCGCAGCCTGCGATTGGTGGGGCGGGCGCTGGAAGGATGACTTCGACCGCGCCGCCGATACCGCCCAAAACGCCCACCGGCTTTCCATCGAATGGAGCCGCATCCAGCCCAAACCCGATGCCTGGAACGAGGATGTGCTGAATTACTACCGCGAGATCGTGCGCGGGTTACAGCAGCGCGGCATGACACCGATGGTCACCCTGCACCATTTCACCGACCCGCTCTGGCTGACAGAAAGCGGCGGCTGGGAGAACCCCGCAACCGCGCAACTGTTCGATGCCTACGCCAGCCGGGTGGTCGAAGCCTTAAAGGAATACGTTACCTTGTGGGTAACCATCAACGAACCGAATGTGTTCACCTACGGCGGATACCTGAATGGCGGTTTCCCTCCCGGAAAGAATGACCTTGGAGCCGCCTTCAATGTTCTTTTGAATCTGCTTCGCGCTCATGCCCTGGCATACCGCACCATCCATCGCATCCAAAAACAAGCCCGGGTGGGTATCGCGCTGAATTACCGCAGTTTCGTCCCTGCCCGCTCTGCATCGCCTTTCGACCGCTGGATGGCAGGTTTCCTGCATCAGAATTTCAACGAATCGTTCGTCCGCGCCCTGGTGGATGGCAAGTTTCGCTTTGCGCTGCGCAGTTCCGAAATGCCCGAAGCCGCCAAAACCCAGGACTTCATCGGAATCAATTACTATTCCCGCGACCGGGTTGCCTTCAAACCGCTGGCATTCCAATCCATGCTGCACAAACTCAGCTATCCCAAGGACGCCGACTTGAGCGATACCGGCTTCATCGCCAATATTCCCGAGGGTATGTTCGAATCGCTCAAATGGGCAAACCGGTATGGGATGCCAATCCTGGTCACGGAAAACGGGGTCGAGGATGCCGACGACGACCTGCGCCCGCGCTATACCATCCAGCACATTCACCAGATGTGGCGGGCGGTCAACTTTAATTTCCCGATCAAGGGCTATTTCCACTGGTCGCAGGTGGACAACTTCGAGTGGGATCGCGGTTGGACGCAGCGCTTTGGCTTGTGGGGGTTGCACCCCGAAACCCAAATGCGCATCCGCCGCACCAGCGTGGACGTGTACGCCGATATCTGCCAGCGCAGCGGGATCGCTTCCGAGATGGTCGAAAAATTTGCTCCCGAGGTGTTCAGCAAGCTTTTCCCCGACTAAAAATGAGTCAACATATGTGCCTGGAACATGGCGCAGAACAAATAATCCAAAAAACGATCCGCCCCGGTTTTCCTTGGGCGGATCGTTTCAAGAAACCGAAACGGAAAAAAATTAATCCGTGCTCGCTGGGCGTTTTAACGCCGGCTCGACTGGCATGCCTTCACCCGGATTGAGAGCTGCCTGGGGCGGCTTAATCAAATACATCATCACTGCCGAAACAATCAGTAACCCTGCCGAAAGAAAATAGGCATACGTATAGGTGTTGGTTGCATCATTGATTCCACCGGCAATCTGGGAGAGCATAAAGCCGCCCAAACCCCAGGCGGTGTACACCAACCCGTAGTTCACGCCAAAATTCTTCAAGCCATAAAAATCTTTGGTTATTGCAGGATAAACAGCCATGACTGCGCCGTAATTAACCCCAATCAGGATTGAGAACAAAGCCAATACCGGAATGCTTGCCAGCCAACTGCCTTCAACCGCCTGCGAGAGCAAGAAAATAACAATTGCCTGAAAGATGTAGGATGCCAATAAAACCGCCCGGCGCCCGAATTTATCGGACAGCGCGCCAGCAAGCACCCGTCCACTGCCACTGCCAAATGCCAACACCGTCACTGCCAGGGCGCTGAACTCGAGCTGCCCTGCCTGGTCTCCTGCAATTGAAGCCAGGTTGCCGATAATCATCAAACCTGCCCCCGCGCTAAAAGCAAACGTTAGCCATAAGACAAAAAACTGCCAGGTTTTAACCACTTCGTTCGGTTTGAAATCAACTTTAGACGCAACCGTTGCTTTCTTGAGCGGAGCGCTTCCTGCAGGCTGGTATCCGGCCGGAGGATTGCTCAACAACTGAGCAAGACCAACCACCACCACCAGCATTCCCAAACCAAGCCAAAGAATGGTCGTTTGAACCCCGAACGAAGCAATCAGGCTTTTGGCAAGCGGCGCCACCCAGGCGCTGCCCAAACCAAAACCCGCCAGCACGATGCCGGCAATCAAACCGGTTTTGCTGGCTGGAAACCACTTGACTGCCGTGGGAGTACCTGTGGCGTACACAAAACCTATGCCGGTACCCAGAAGTAAACCAAAACTGAGCGCAAACACCCAGGGTGAGGTGGTCAGACTGGATAAGACCATTCCTAGCCCAGCCAGAATACCGCCCAGGGTGACCACCAAGCGAGGTCCGTACCGGTCTTGCAACCGACCGCCAAGCACTGTCATAACCGAAAAGACTACGATCGCTACCGAATAAGGCAATGACTTTTGCCAGCCAAGCCACCCCCATTCGGCGGGTATGTTTTGCTTAATCACGCTCCAGGAATACAGAACGCCAAGCGCAAGCAAAGCAATTGTAATGGAAATGGTTACCAGCCAGCCTTTATTCTTTACCGGCGGCTGCTCGACAGTGGTTTGGTTCGCCATGGGTATAAGATTACCTTTCTCGTTTGTTGTTTTGTTGGAGATCTAAATCGTATGGGACAAGGACAATTGCAATTATACAAGATTGTCAGACAACTGTCAATTGATTAAAATCCTGGAATTTAACCAACCTATCCATTACGGGCAGGCTTATGGGGTGTCAGGCTTTATCCGTAAGAATTATGAGAGGATAAAAAGTGAAATGTGTTTGTGCAGACAAGTACAAATGACACATAGCAAATAAAAAAAAATATGCTAATCTTTTTTCTGAAGCGATTAGCATCATTTTCGCTAATTCGTTACCAATGCAATATAAGTGGTAAAACCTTTACTGCAACGACTGGAACACTGTTTGACGGATTATGCCACTCTATTTGAAAAAAGGTTTTTGTACCAGGCGATATCTGGCTTATCAATATCAAAGTCATTCTGACCGTCGCCTTCGACAGCAAGACTACAAAAGATTGTTAGGTTTTGGCAATAGATTGGCTTTCCAGCAAGTAAGATCGCCAGACTGATTACGGTCTGGCTCAAAGCCGCCTTCATCTGCCGGCACTGCTCAAACAGGTATCTGCATCGCTGCGGGTTTTGCCAATCCTGTTTGTGGGTGCTGGCTGTAGTTGATTGATCAAAACCATGCGTTTGATTTGCGGTGCAAATGCCAGGTTGGGCATTCTTCTGCCGGTTCGGGCATGGCTACAGGTTATTACGGAGGTAGCGAAAAGGGATCCATTTGTGATTATTTAAACCGCGCAACCAAAAAATCCACGAGTAAAAAAGGCGTTTCCTTTACCAGAGGACCCGTTCATAAACCATTCAAAAAAAGTATTGGAAAGAGCGAGCATGAAAACATACGACATCATTATCATTGGCGGCGGTGTGGTGGGCTGCATGATTGCCCGCTTCCTGGCACGCTACAAGCTGAATATTCTGTTAATTGAAAAAGAATCGGATGTCTGTACCGGTGCCAGCGGAGCAAATTCAGCCATCGTACACCCCGGTTACGATCCGAAACCAGGGACGCTGAAAGCCGCGTTGAACGTTTTGGGCAATGCGATGTGGGATAACCTCTCCGGCGAATTAGGCTTTGGGTTCGAGCGGCGCGGCGATTATGTTGTTGCCATCGGTAAAGATGAACTCCCAGCGCTGGATGCCTTGCTCAAGCGCGGTCACCGCAACGGGGTACCCGGATTGCACATCATTAAAGCGGAAGATATGCGTACCCGCGAACCCCATATCAATCCTGAGGTCAGCGGCGCTTTGTGGGCGCCAACCGGCGGTATTTGTGATCCGTTCATGGTAACCGTAGCGGCCGCTGAAAATGCTGTGCAAAATGGGGTAACCGTACTGCTGGAAACCGCTTTCCAGGATTTTGTGATTAAACGCAATAAGATCGTCGGGATTAAAACCAATCGCGGCGTATTTGGCTGCCGGTGGGCAATCAACGCTGCCGGCATTAATAGCGATTTCGTCATGCACCAGGCAGGAGTTCGACCAGACTTCGTCATCAAGCCGCGTCGCGGTGAGTATGCCGTGCTTGACCGGATGGAAATCCAGATTAATAACGTCCTTTTTCCGGTCCCATCCCAAAAAGGAAAGGGTATTCTCGTAACCACTACCACCCACAAGAACGCTATCATCGGACCGAATGCCAACTTCGTTGCATCTGATGATACGGCTGTTTCTCGTGAAGGTTTGGCGGAAATCTGGCAGGGAGCGCAAAAACTTGTACCGGATTTAAAACCAGGCTTTATGATCGCAATGTTTGCCGGGCTAAGGGCACATGGCAATGCTCCCGACAATGATTTCATCATCGAAATCCCAGCCGAGCCGCAAGGGTTGGTCAACCTGGGCGGGATCGAGTCGCCGGGCTTGACAGCTGCGCCAGCCATTGCGCTGCGGGTAATCGAGTTACTCAGCGATGCCGGCGAAAAACTGGTGGATAAACCCAATTGGGATCCAATACGGAATCCGAGACCGCGTTTTCATAACCTGCCGCGCGACGAAAAACTCAAGCTGATCGAACAAGACCCGCTCTATGGCAAGGTAATTTGCCGCTGCGAAACCGTGACCGAAGGCGAAATCCTGGCTGAAATCAGAGCGCCGATCCCTGCCCGCACATACGACGCCATCAAACGACGTACCTGGTTGGGCACTGGTCGCTGCCAGGGTTCGTTTGACATGCCGCGCGTGGTTGCCATTCTGGCGCGTGAATTAAACGTGCCGGTCACTCAGATCACCAAAAAAGGCGCTGATTCCGAGTTCATTCACCGCCGGACCAAAGACGTGGAGGTGCAGCATGGTTAAGGAAGTTTACGATGTGGTTGTGATTGGCGGCGGTCCCGCTGGCTTGGCGGCTGCCATTGCGGCCCGCCAGGCTGGTGCAGATGACGTACTCATCATCGAGCGGGATACCGAGTTGGGTGGTATTCTGCAACAGTGTATCCACAACGGGTTTGGAGTGGAAATTTTTAAAGAAGACCTGCCCGGACCAAGTTACGCCCAACGTTACATTGGCGAAACGCTTGCCTGCGGGGTGACAACCCTGTTGGATACAATCGTATTGGAAATCACTCCGCAACGGCGCATTTTTGCCACCGGAAAGACAAGCGGAGTGATTGATATTCGGGCGCGGGCGATTGTGCTGACGATGGGCTGCCGCGAGCGCACTCGCGCTCAGATCCGCATTCCTGGTACCCGTCCGACAGGAGTATACACGGCGGGCACTGCCCAACGCTGGCTTAATGTTGAAGGCTACATGCCCGGCAGCCGATATGTCATCCTCGGATCTGGCGATATCGGCATGATCATGGCGCGCGGTCTCACTCTTGAAGGCGCAAAAGTGGAAAGCGTGCTGGAAGTAATGCCTTTCCTGACCGGCTTGACGCGGAATTATGTCCAGTGTCTGTTAGATTATGATATCCCTTTGCATCTCAGCCATACAGTCAAGCGCATCCTTGGCAATAAACGGGTTGAGGCAATTGAATCGGTACTGGTGGATGAAAAGTGGAACCCGATTCCTGGCACGGAAACCATCATCCCCTGCGACACGCTACTGCTTTCGGTTGGTTTGATCCCGGAAAATGAGCTGTCAAAGAAGGCGGGGGTTATGATCGATCCAATAACGGGCGGACCGTTTGTGGATGATCGCCTGGAGACAAGCGTACCCGGTATATTCGCGGCTGGTAACGCGGTGCATGTCTATGACCTGGTGGATTGGGTCTCCGAAGCAGGCAAGCAGGCTGGGGTAAACGCGGCAAAGTTTGCTATTCGCGAGCAGCGGCGTGAAAGACGTCATGTCCCGCTGCGGACTGGCGAAAATGTGCGCTACGTCGTTCCGCATACCATTGACCGCGAGACGCTTTCGGAATCGCGGATTCGCTTGCAACTGCGGGTGGGCAGACCAATCGAGGCGCCGGTTTGGGTGGAAGTGCGCATGGGGGATCACCTGGTTACCCGGCGAGGGGAACCGTACGCGCGTCCGGGTGAAATTATCACTATGGACATCCCGATCAAGGCGTATGATGATGTCCAATCTGCCGATGAGTTGGTCGTCGGGGTAATTAAGCGTTAGGAGAGCAACAATGGTTGATTACACAAAAATTATTTGCATAACCTGCCCAAAAGGCTGCACCCTGGAAGTCACATTGGAAGGCAAAACTGTGGTTCAAGTAAAGCCGCACTGTAAGCGTGGTCATGAGTACGCTCAAAATGAAATTACCGACCCGCGGCGGATGATTGCAACGACGGTCAGGGTCACGAATGGAATCCACCCGTTACTGCCAGTCTATACAGCCAAGCCGTTTCCCAAAGGGCAGATCATGGAATTACAGAAATTTCTACGGGAAGTGGAAGTCAGCGCGCCGATCAAGATGGACTCGGTGATTGTCGAGAATGCCCTCGGCAGCGGCATAGATATTATTGCCAGCAGGGATATGGCAGCAACCTCCTGAAAGGCTGCTATAGCGCTCCTCCCGCAGTTCTTCCCAATCTTCACGCGCTGCGCCAGTCAGCGTAAATAGATGGCTATGGAGAGGACGAGGTCAGGACAATGCCCGCCACGATGGTATCTGCCAGCGCCTGGATTTCGGCGGAAAGGTCAGCCTCCTCGTACTGAGGGTGATGATCATCCAGACTGATGGTGAACACCATCGAGCCCGCTTCGATCTGGTAGGGCTTGTCCTCTTTGTAGCCGTAGAGAACGATTTTATCCCTGCCCTCGTAACGGATGATCGTCTTGCGGATGGTCTGCCCGGCGAACAGCACTTGCCCTTCGTGGAATGCGTCCCCAGCCGCAACGCCGGTTCTCAGAATGTGAGTATCATCGCCGGCGAACTTGCAGCCAACCGAAAGCACCAGATAGGGATTGGTTGTAGGGAAAAAACTCACGTGATGCTCACCCACATAACAAGCGCCCCAATCGGGGGGGATGAACAACGAGTACCGGTATTCAGGATGAACGAAACGCCGCCAGTCTTTATAGCTGCCATCCGCTTGCTGCGGCAATTCGCTCACAGCGATAATTTGTTTATGAGAGGTGCAGGCGGGCGGCAGGGTTGGTTTGCGGGCAGCCGGGCTGCCTGCCGGCGGGCGGGGCGTGGTCGCAATCTTTTCCGGTGTTGGAGAAGATTTAACATCTGAGGTTGTCCGAGCCGGAAGCGGCGATCCGGTTAGATCTGGTTCGATCGCTGTGATCGCTGGTGAAGAAATGGTTGGGGTTGCTTGAGGGGATTGCATACAGCCAACCATAGCGACCAGCGCGATGACCAAGGTGAGCCAGCGAAAACAAGGGGCTTTCATACTACTTTACTCCTTTATGGGTACAAATTTCAAGCGAAGCAATCTCCGCACCCCTTGGAGATTTTTATATCCTGATATGGAGATTGCTTCTTCATTACCGTCAACGATTAAAAACTGAGGTTCGGACGAAAGTTCGGATAATGTCTTCCCAGGTGGTCTTTACTTTTATCTCAGTTGTTGCGAGGGCGCCAGCCCGAAGCAATCCCCAACCCTACCGTGCGGGATCTCGCTCATTCAAAAGCATCCGCTCATAGATGTGCATGGGGCAATTTCCATATCCGCCGGTCGCCGAGAGCCACTCCAGCCACTGATTAAAGTCTTTTCCGATCCGGTTATATATATCCAGTTCAATCACCCACTCTCGATGCACCAGGCTGTACCGCCGCATTAACAGCGAGGTTTGTGAATCGTAGGACATTTTTACTTCTGTGTCGGGCGGATAAGCGATTTGAAAGTTAAAGGCTGCATCACTCAGCCGTTGCCATTCGGAAACGACCCCGCCGGGCAGGCTGGGAAGTTCGTCAAAAGGTAC
This sequence comes from Bellilinea sp., assembly GCA_039666315.1. Taxonomy (GTDB): domain Bacteria; phylum Chloroflexota; class Anaerolineae; order Anaerolineales; family Anaerolineaceae; genus Bellilinea. The sequence goes on from JAVSME010000003.1 coordinate 530,399, forward strand.
CGGCGTGCACGCAGGAATTGGCGTAACGGTGCGCGTCTTGGTGGGCAGTCACTTCAACGGTGTATGCGTAGGGGTTACTGTTGGAATTGGCGATGGGGTGCGCGCTGCCTCAGTGACCGGCGGAGTGGAAATAACGGTATACGACAAACGAAACTGGTAACGCCAGTCTCTGCCGTGAGAATCCGACGAGAAACCCTCCAGATTGAGAAGTGTGGGAAACGCATGACAGGGATATGACCCCTCCGGTAATCGGAAGACGAGGGAGAGTGTTGCCTGCTCTCCGCTTTCAATCACGAGGGCAGAAACCGGGCATTCAGCGGTAATTGAATCACCCTCCAATTTAAGAACGGCGCAGGGTTCAGCCTTTCCCCACACGACTTCTGCCGGGGAATTGTTTTGCGCCAGCAACCAGATCTGGTAATAATCCACCCCGTGGTGCAAGCTGATCGGCACCAGGTTGACCGCTTGTTTTGTGACCGGTGAAGAGGTGAGAGAATATTCACCCAATACCCCGCTGCTAATTAATGCTTTTTCCTCTACAAGATGAACGACCTGATAGAACTCGGCTGGTTCGATTTGCGGACCTTTCTGCTGAACCGCGATCCGAAAAATAACGCGCTGCGGGTCAAAGAGAATTGCGTCTCGGATTTGCACCTCTTCAATCTGCCAGCCGCTCTGGCTTGCCTGGCGGGCTGCTTCAGTAAGCACTTGCCGGTCATAACCGCTTAGTGGCAGTAATTGTGCAACCGCCTGATCATATTCGCCTTGTTGCAGCAAGGTATAGTAATCCAGCAGCGCTTGGCGCGCAAAGGCAACGATGTCACTTTCGGTTGGTTTGACTTGCGGAGTCGGAACGGGTGGGGGTAAGGACTGGCAGGCGCTTGAAATTGATAGCAGCCCAAGGGCAATGCACGAAAGTATTTGCCGAAATAGGCGGCTTTTTTTTTGATACATCGTAATTTCCTTTTTGTAACCTGTGATTTTAATCCATTACCATCTGAGGTAACGCGTGTGAAGGATAGCACTCGCAATAGTAACCCGTAGCCCATTCCAAACAACAAGGCGGAAATAGACATAAGAATGTGAAGCAGACACAAGTGTGATACCGGCAACAAACCCTGAGAATTGAGCAATCAGAATTACAACATCTCGTGATTTGGCAACCCGGCATTAGCGACTGATTAGTCAGGGGGTTCAAATCAATTGCACTAAATTTTAAACAATCGACCACGTTGCTTTTGGGGTAAGTATGGATAAAATTACTTCGCATCATTGAAGAATATGCCTCATTTTCGACAGAAAACGGGGCAAAAGCGCTTACGACAAGGGGATGAGTAGCGACATAAGGATTACAAAGATAATTCTGGAATATCTTCTCATAGTTTCAGTTCCCCCAACAACTTTCGTGCTCATCGGTTTACCCTCCCATGGTTATTATTTGGTTGTCTGAACCACTTTGTTTTTGTGTACCAAAAACGAACACGCTTTTCAATCAGGGATTCCCCGTACTCGTCTGGTTTTGTTCCATCTCCTTATAGGGCGCCGCAATTGCCGCGGCGCGGCTGCGCACGCCGAGTTTGCGGTACAGGCTGGTCAAATGGGTTTCGACCGTTTTTGGGGCAATGTTCAGTTCCAGCGCGATATGATGGTTGGATTTTCCCTCTCAATGCTTTCGGCAAAGACCCGGATGCAGATGCAGGTGAAGACCACGCAAATCGAGCAAAATGGGCGGTCAAAACTCCTGGCAACCCCGCAAGCCTGAGCAGTCGGCAACGCAAGAAAATTACATCATCGTTTAGGGAATAATCACGGGCTCAAAACTATTGGTAAAAACACCATCTGAGCAACAAATTGTTGCTCAGACAAGAAGAAATTGAAGGCAGTTTGATTAATTCTTGCACCTTGGTTCATGATAGGAGGGTCAAATTCATTTGCATTTACAGCAATCGCACAAGGGTTGCAATTGGGATCTGTTACCCAGACTGGCCCGCCACTCTGTCCGCCCATCGTATCGTTGTCGTAATAAAAAGACCAATCGTTTGAAGAAATGATAAAGCCGCCTCCTGACCACATAGTTTCACCACCTTTATCGCCCGGATACCCGACCACGGCCTCGAAAATCCCAACTCCTGTACCTGCTGTGGTACGAAAACCAAGGTTGCCAGTAACTTCCCCAACCCGGCATGCCAACTTGTAAACACCATAATCATAACCGATATCACCATTAATGAACCAAGGGGAAAGAACTTTACCGATCAGTGTAGTACATTTACCATAGGGTGTGGAGTTAGAATCTTCACCATTGTATCCCGGTATTATTGTTACATTGTAAGCAAATCTTTGAACACTGCGGGAATAAATACAATGTCCGGCTGTAACCACAGTACTTGGTCCCAGCATCCATCCCGAACACAGGAAATTTTGTCCGTCAATAAAGTTTCCTTTTATTTGTGCCACAGCCCTCCAAGGAAATCCTTTTGTATTGGTAATCTTTACACGACCATCTGTTCCGATTATTCTTTCCATCTTCGGGTCTTCAGGAGGTATTCGGTCTCCTTGTACATTTCCTGGGTGTGGAGGAACGGCCTGAGAGCCATCCTCATTGGTTATCGTGAAAATATCAGACATAGAATTGAGTTGTAAATCTTCAATTTTTCCATTGCTTGTTACGATTACAATACGATCAGCAGGTATATGAAGGAAATCAGAAGATGTCGGCTGAATTATGTCCACAGGGGGAGGATAAGCGATGCCTTCGAATAGTTGTGTGTTAGACCGATCTTCCGGCGGTGGGTAGGGAAAAATTGCGGTTGGAGACATAGCTTGAACTTTTATTGATAGATTTATTTGTTCGCCCATGCTTTTAGCAGATAAAGCGATAGTGAATAACACAAAGAGCGTTATGGATTTTCCGATGGAAGCACAATAGTTTTTCATTTGCCCTCCCGTTAGTATACTGTTGTTATGTGATTTTCATCGTCTTAAAATGCAGGCTTCCAGTCCGACATTACTTTCATCAACATGCTTCTCCTCGATTAACGTGAAGACACTGTTTTGATGATGATTTCCTCCGCAGCAGCTTGAACCGGGTCTGACGTGGCAATAGCACCAGTAAATAAGACTTCGACCATCTGCCCGATTGCCAAATCTTGTAGATTGCCAACACGATATTCTCCGTTATCCTCAATGAACACTTTCGTTTCTCCACTCATCCCGACAAAGGCTTTGGCATAGGAAGTGTCCGCTTCGATTTCACCTTCAACAACCATGCTGGAAATTTGGTCTTCACGAAGTTCCAAGGATGTCACTATTCCGCGGATGTGAGCGCCTTTCTGGTCAATTTGGGGATTAAGAGGTGTAGGTGTTGACGCAGAAGAAATTGGGCTGTTACAACCACCAAGGGCGGACACCATGAGAATAGCCCAGATGAATATTACTGTGAAACATCTCTTCAACGTTTGATTCCTTTTTACGTACAATACCCTGTTTTACTTGTCTGAACCACTTTGTTTTACTGTACCAAAAACGAACACGCTTTTCAATCAGGGATTCCCCGTACTCGTCTGGTTTTGTTCCATCTCCTTGTAAGGCGCCACAATTACCGCGGCGCGGCTGCGCACGCCGAGTAAACCAAAATTTCCTTATTGACAAAATAGAATAATTGTTCTATTATTGTGATTAAGCCGTTCCAATCCATTCTGCACATGAAATTCTATCAAGGAGTCATGCCATGAACCTGCTCTCCCATTCCTCGGGTAAACTGTTTTCGAAAAGCCTGTCTAACCTGCGCATTCGCCCCGGCATGTTGTTCGGTTTGATCATCTTTTTCGCGCTGATTGCCTTCGAGATCTTCAACTATTCGACCACCGATTACGCCCTGCGCGATTTGCTCGGCGATTTAAGTTTCGCCGGCGTGCGCTGGGCAACCATTCTCTCGATTGCTTTCTGCGGGATCGACTTCGCCGGTATTGCCCGCCTGTTCACCCCCGAACAGGGCAGCGAAGAGCCCAAGGAGGTCTGGTACCTGCTGGGCGCCTGGCTGCTGGCTGCCACGATGAACGCCGTGCTGACCTGGTGGGGCGTCTCGATGGCAATTGCCAGCCATGCCATGACCAGCACTGCCGTAATCGATCAGGAAACCCTAACCAGCGTAGTGCCGGTCTTCGTCGCGCTGATGGTGTGGATCATCCGCATCCTGATCATCGGTTCGCTATCGGTTGCCGGGGAGCGCATCTTCTCCACCGCGTCCACCCGCCCAGGCGGTTACAACAACGGGATGCGCTCCAGCCGCCCCGCCAACCTGCCCAACGCGGCTGCCTCCAACCCGGTGAACAGCGCCGGGCTGGCAAGCCGCAAACCGCTCAGCCGCCCCGGCGTTTCGGCATCCGATGGGCTCGCGCCCCGCCCGGAACCCACCTATCACAACATGCAGGCGCGCCCCTCGCTGCGCACCCCGCCAGCCGGAGAAAATAAGCGCGACTCGTCCGCCACCACCTACCACCTGTAAGGCTCAACCTCGCTTTTCCTCCTTCTCATCGAAGGGCAGGTTGTGACGATCCTCCGCCGTCCGCCTGCCCGGTTTTTATTGTTGGCTCAATGGCAGGTAAACGGTGAAACGCGTGCCTTGCCCAAGTTGTGATTCCACCTCAATTTTGCCGCCGTGGCGCTGAACAATCCACTGTGCAATGGATAAACCCAACCCAAAGCCGCTGTTCCCGCTGCGCTTGCGTGCTGGATCTACCCGGTAAAAGCGGTTGAAAATGTGCGGTAAATCCTCTGCGGAAATTCCGCGCCCATTGTCTTCCACGATTACCTGGGCTTGCCCTTCCATCTGGCGCAAGGACAAGCGCACCTCGCCGCCTGCTGGGGTATAGGTGATCGCATTGGAAATCAGATTGAGCAACACCTGTTTCAATTGGTCGCGGTCGCCCTGGATTAGCACCTGGTCAATTTCGGTCAGCTGGACATCCAATTTGTCGCCTGACAGGATGCGCATTTGCTGCAAGACCTCCAGCAGCACTGTATCCAATTCTACACTCTGAAATTCGAGCGGCAATTTGCCCGATTCGGCTTGCGCCAACAGCAAAAGATCACCCACCAGCCGGGTAAGCCGGTCAACTTCTCTTTCGACATTGCCAAGTGATTCTTCATCCGGCTGGTTGGTCAGCCGCATCAACCCTACCTCGCCTTTAATAACCGTCAACGGGGTACGCAGTTCGTGGCTGACATCCGCCAAAAACCGGCGCTGGCTGTCGAACAGTTTTTCCAGCCGTTCCAGGGTCTGATTGAAAGCCTGAATCAACCGCCCTACCTCATCTTGAGAAGCATTGGTAACCGGGATGCGCCGCGAGAGGTCATCCGCCTGAGTGATTTGGGTTGCCAGGTTGGTGACCATGCCCAGCTGGTTAAGCGCCTCGCCCGTCAGCGCCCAGGTGGTCAGCATGACTACAATCATCAGGGTGATTGTCAAAACAACCAGCACAGTTGCAAGCGTATTGCGGGTGATATCCAGCAGCGCCAGGCTCAAGCCAACCTGCAAATAGCCCACTGGTCCACGGGTGGTGCGCAGAGGAACCGACAGCACACGCAGGCGCACGTTATTAAGCGACTGGGAGGAGTAAAATTGTTGACCGATGCGTATACCGGATTCATCCAGCGGCTGCTGCAAGCCCGCTGGGCGACTGAGTTGCAGCCGCTGTTCAAGATCCCATACCTGAAAAATAAGGTTTTCGGTTGGCTGGTATCCTACCAGCTGTCGCACGTTAAACTGGTTGGCAGGGGAAACTTTTAAGCGCGTGATGATCTGAGTCGCTGCCTGGTTAAGCCGGCTGTCAATCTGATCAATAAGTACCCTGTCAATGATGGTAAAAATCAGCAGACCAAATAACAGTAATACTACTCCGATCAGGGTAGTATAGGTCAATGCTAACCGCAAGCGCAGCGACATGCTCTATTCGTTTTCGCGCAAGACGTAACCCACACCACGTACCGTGTGGATCAGACGGTCCTCCCCCTCGGATTCGAGTTTCTGGCGTAAATAGCGAATGTATACATCCAGCACATTACTTTCCCCGCCAAAATCGTACCCCCAGACGCGGTCGAAGATCATTTCGCGGGTTAATACCTGCCGCGGGTGACGCAGGAAAAGCTCGATCAGATCGTATTCTTTGGCAGTCAGCGAAATGCCGCGCCCTTTGCGCATCGCCTGGCGGGTGGAAGTATCCAACACCAGGTCGGAAAAATTCAACACTGGGACGCGATCCGGTTGAGTTCGTCGCAGCAAAGCGCGCACCCGCGCCAGCAACTCCTCCAGTTGAAATGGTTTGACCATATAGTCATCGGCGCCAGCATCCAATCCTTGCACCCGGTCACTGACTGTATCCTTGGCAGTCAGCATCAGGATGGGTAAGTTACCGCCGGCGCGCAGACGTTGACAGACCTCCAGCCCATCCATGCCGGGCAGCATCCAATCCAGAATCACCAGATCCGGGTGAGCATCACGAGCCAAAGCCAACCCTGTTTCACCATCGAAAGCCGCGTCTACACTATAGCCTTCGTATGCAAGGCTGCGTCTCAGAACGCGCACGATGGCTTCATCATCTTCAATGATCAGAATCCGCTCTTTCATAACCCCTCCTCGCATGTACTATATCATAGAATATATCCCATACCAATCAAAAATCCAGACAATATTAGAATCGGACGATTTTAAGAATTTTAATCGAAAGTGAACAATAATACTGTTTTTTCTCGCCTTCATTTTCACTCCATTAAAAATAGACTATAATCCTTTCCATGAATGAGCAATCCCTCAAGCCGCCTGTTTGGGTGGCGCGTCCGCGTGAATTGCATCGAATGCTCGATCACCTTAAACATAGCCCCCGCATTGCGGTGGACACTGAATCCAACAGTCTGTTCGCTTACCGCGAACAGGTATGCTTGATTCAATTTTCGACCCGGGACGAGGATTTTCTGGTTGATCCGCTGGCGCTTAGAGACTTGTCTGCGCTGGGTGATCTGTTTGCCAGCGCGGACAAGGAGAAAATCTTTCACGCCGCGGAATACGATTTGATTTGTCTGAAGCGGGATTTTGGATTCGATTTCGCCAATATCTTCGATACCATGCAGGCTGCCCGCATTTTGGGCAAGGAAAAAATTGGTCTGGCTGACATTCTCCTCAGCGAGTTTGGTATCCAAGCACAAAAACGCTACCAGCGCGCCAATTGGGGGGAACGTCCGCTTTCCGCGCAGATGCTGGCTTATGCCCGATTGGATACTCACTACTTGATCGAACTGCGCGGCCGGCTGGCAAAAGAGCTGAGTGAACGCGGCTTAAGCGCCCTGGCGCAGGAGGATTTCGACCATCTGGCTCGCAGCGCTGCGCCCAACTCGGAACAGCAGCCGGTTAACTGCTGGCGCATTGGCAGCGGTCACGACTTGAGTCCCCAGCAGGTTGCCGTATTGCAAGCGCTGATTGATTACCGTGAACATCAAGCCCGCGAAGCCAATGTTCCTTCATTCAAGGTAATTAGCAATCAAATACTGATCCACCTGGCGGAAACCTGCCCGCAAAACGCAGAGGAGCTCGCAAATCTTCGACTGCTCTCGCCGCTTCAAAACAAAAGATACGCCAGCGGGCTGCTGCAAGCAATCCGGATTGGGCTGCGCAATCCGCCGCCGCCTAAAGTGCACAATCACCGCCCGGATGAAGCCGTTCTGGCGCGGATTGATTTGTTGAAGGAATGGCGAAAAAAAACCGCCCGCCAATTGGGGGTCGAATCCGACATTGTTCTTCCGCGAGATGTTTTGGAAAAGATTGCCTTTCACCCGCCCGGCTCCCACCAAGAACTGGCTGCTTTGATGGCAGGCTTCCCATGGCGGGTTGAACGTTTTGGAAACGAGATCATAACATTGGTGCAAAAGGATCAAACCCATGAGAATACATTTTAACGGCGCAGCGCAGACTGTGACCGGATCGCAATATCTACTGGAAATCAACGGCAACAGATTGCTGCTGGAATGCGGCTTATTCCAGGGACACCGTAAAGATACCTATCAGAACAACCTGAATTTTGCGTTCGACCCAGCCAGCATTGATGCTGTAATTCTTTCCCACGCCCACATAGACCACAGCGGCAACCTGCCCAACCTGGTCAAAAAGGGCTTCGAGGGCAAAATCTTCGCCACCCCGGCAACAACCGATCTGGCGGAGATTATGCTCCAGGATTCGGGCCACATCCAGGAATCCGACGTCCAATTCGTCAATCGCAAGCGTGCCAGGCGCGGCGAGCCGCCGCTGGAACCGCTTTACACCCTGCAGGATGCGATTCGGGTGCGCGATCACCTGCGCGGTATTGCCTATAAAGAGATATTTAAACCCATCCATGGCGTACAGGCGCATTTTGTGGATGCAGGTCACATCCTCGGTTCAGCCGCGGTGGTATTGGATATCGAAGAAAAAGGGCGTAAATTGCGTCTTTGGTTTTCGGGAGACATTGGACGCGATAAACTACCCCTGATGAGCGATCCGGTTTTTCCTCAAGACGCCAACCTGTTGATCATGGAATCAACCTATGGTGATAAATCTCACCGTGACCCCGAGCTGGCGTACATCGAACTGCGGGATGCCGTGCTGCGGACGATTAACCGGCGCGGCAAGGTGATCATTCCGGCATTTGCCGTCGGACGCACCCAGGAGCTGGTTTACAGCCTCAACCGCATGGCATCCGACGGGGATATTAACGGGCTGCCGGTTTTCGTGGACAGCCCGCTGGCGGTTAACACCACTCAGGTGTTCCAGAAACACGCCTACCTTTTCGATGCGGAGACACAGGAATTTGTACGTAACGGCACCCATCCCGCGTTGAGTTTTCCGCAGTTGACCTATATTCGCTCTGTGGATGAATCCAGAGCGCTGAATGACCGCCGCGACCCGATGATCATTATCTCGGCTTCGGGCATGGCGGAAACGGGTAGAATTTTACACCACCTGCGCAACAATATTCAGAATCCACGCAACACCGTATTGATCGTCTCCTGGCAGGCGCCAAACACGCTGGGGCGGCGGCTGGCGGAACGCGAACCTATCGTGCGCATCTTTGGCGAGCTGTACGAGCGGCGCGCTGAGGTAGTCACTATCAACGGATTCTCGGCACATGCCGGTCAGGACATGTTGGTACGTTATGCCCAGTCCAGCCAACCCACGATTGACAGCATCTATCTGGTTCATGGTGAAGAGAAAGCGGCAACCGCGTTGCAGCAAAAACTGATCGCCAATCGCTTCCAAAAAGTGCACTACCCTTCCAAAGGTAGTTTCTTCGACCTGTAATTCGACATTCCAACGATGAGCGAATCGGATAAGCGGCTGGGCACGTTTACGGAAAAAATCCTGCGCGCTTTTTGGAAAGGCGCCCGCCCGCTTACCGCAGCGGAACGCGAAGAAATCATTACCGACCTCACCCCGCTTGCCTCGCCGGGTTTTGATTTCTTTCTGCTTGTTGTTCTTTCAACCAGTATTGCTACCTTGGGATTATTGACCAATTCACCCGCCGTGATCATCGGTGCGATGCTGGTTGCCCCGTTGATGTCCCCGATTCTCGGAATTGGCTTGGCTTCGGTGATAGGAGATAGCCGAATGCTCAGTTCGGCGCTGAGTGCCTTGCTGCGCGGCGCTTTTCTGGCCGTGATTCTTTCATTACTGCTCACCATCATCAACATCAACCTTCCAATCCTGTATCTTCAACAACTGCCTGCCGAAGTACTCAGCCGAACCCATCCCTCGCCGATCGACCTGATGATTGCCCTGGCAGGCGGTTTTGCCGCCGCCTATGCACTGACACGGGAAAACCTTTCGGCGGCATTGCCGGGTGTTGCCATAGCCACTGCCTTGATGCCCCCTCTGTGCACCATAGGCATCGGACTTGCGTTTAATGATTTGGAAGTTGCCGGAGGGGCAAGCTTACTGTTCATCACCAACGCGGTCACAATCGCGTTTGCGGCAGGAATGGTTTTCTTCCTGCGTGGATTTGGTTCACGCCGTATTCGAAGAGAAAAACGACTGCCCGAAAGCCTTTTTCTCTCCGCCGGCTTGATGACGCTGCTGCTGATCCCGCTCACGTTCTATAGTTTGCGCTTTTTCGAAGAAGCCAATGAAAATCGCATGATACGTGAGGTAATCCGCCATCAGGTAACAAGTTTGAACAACAGCGAACTGGATGTTATGACCGTTCAACACAACCCGGATGGTTTGGATATCGTGCTGACCATTCGCACTAATCGTCTTCTGCGCTACGAACAGGTGGTTTCGCTGCAAGAATCACTGGTAAAGGAATTAAACCGGCCTGTTTCGCTCAAGGTTAATCAGGTTTTTGCAGAACGATTAGATCCTTTGCTCCCACCAACAGAGACCCCCACCCGCACATTAACATCAACCCGCACCATCGGTGCAACGCCAACCAGCACATCAACATCCACAATAACCCCGACCTCAACCTCAACCCTGACTGTCACGCCAACAGAAACTCCGCCATTGACTCCCACCGCCACCAGCCTGCCCGAAGAGGTCAAAGCAGGGCTGGCGACCTTGCCGCCCATGCGCATCTACCAGTCGCCCGGCGGACCGGTCATTGGAAGCATAGACCCGTCCAAACCGATTTACCGCCTGTATCTAACCCAGATTTATCAGGGGTTGGTATGGGTACAAGTGCGCGACAGCGATAACCGCATCGGCTGGATACCAGAAATTTATCTGCGATCCCCCGCCTCCCAGCCCACTCCAACCCCCTGAATGGGCGGGAAGATGCAAAACATGAATTCCATACAAAAATAAACCTAGTTCTGCTATAATACGTCCACCCTGGAGAGGTGCCAGAGCGGCCGAATGGGGCGGTCTCGAAAACCGTTGTGGAGGTTCCCTCCACCGTGGGTTCGAATCCCACCCTCTCCGCTGAGCGTAAAGTCTTGTGGGCCTACCGGCCCTCGATCTGTTGAAAAACGGATGTGAAAGAACGAGGTTTTACGCTTTGGTGTGGTCTCCACACCCGAGATCGCTCAGTGCCTGCTGGGCGATCTCAATTTTTAAGCGGTTACCCTTCATTGTACGTACTCCTCGGCGATTGTCAAGACATTGTGGGACATATGCGGCGCGATTTCGACACTGGTATTCACTTGCCCCAAATCCTCCTCTATGTCACAAATATCTTCATGTGCCTCCAATCGTTCTAGCCAAAACTTCCTATCAGCATCCTGGCGCAACCCACCCAGGATTGAGAAGAGCGGTTCGTAATCCGGGCGAGCTTTCACCCACAGGACGCGTTTAACCGTTACATCCACGCCAACTTCCTGGATCATAATGTGAACAAGATCTTTGCGCTCTTCCTTGGTTGAATTCTCCCAGGTCTCGCGCAAATCCAGCAAGGTCTGCGCTGCCCGGTTGATCGCCGGTTCAGGGACGCGTTCCAATAAAGCCAGCTTCTCCTTCAAGGCGTTGACTTTTTGCCAGTACTGGTATTCCTCCCCTTCATACAGCCCACGCTCGAAGTTCTCGCGCATCAAACGCAACTGGCATGGGATCGGGAGCGCGCTGCCCGCCGTTGCGCAGGTACTCTGCCACGGCTTCGATCGCCGGGCAGGTCTCCTTCGACGGGCAAGAGCAGCTGCGCTGCTTGTTGACGGTGTGAAAACGGGGCTGCGTGGTTGGACCAAAGTCCACCAGGTAGATATACCCCACCACGCGAACGCGAGTGGGGAGCGATGAGAGATCGTATTGGGATATTCGATTTTGGGTGTCTTGCATGGGTTCCTCCTAGAACGTATGGGGATTGGTTGATCAACATTGGGTTGAATGACCAACGGTTGCGCCGCTCTGCGCTTTACGGCAGGGCAGCACACGAAGAAAGAGAAAAGCATTGGCTCTCCTCTGGCTGCGTGTCTTAAGAAGTGTGTAACAAAGGGAGACAAGTTCAAAAGTAATTCTGCAGGAACCAATATTTCCTGGTCCACCCCCAACCTTTTCCTGTCGTTAGAGATATTATTATTGAGCGCGCATCACAGTTTTTGAAGGAGGCTGAATGGATGAAGCTGAGGTCATTGCTCAGTTGAAAAAAGGCAACATCGCTGCATTACGGACATTGATGGAGATGCATCAGGTACAGGCAGTTCAGGCGGCCGTTCTGATCACTCAGGACCGGGCAGTTGCGGAAGACATAGTTCAAAATGCATTTTTGAGGACATATGAGCGAATTGAGCAGTTTCATACCTCACGGCCATTTCGTCCCTGGTTCTTGCGCGTGGTGATCAACGATGCGCTCAAGGCGGCTGCCAGACATAGGCGTCACATATCCATTGACCATTATGAAGATGCAACCTACCTGAGACTGGTCGAGCAGCTGGAGTCCACAGCCAATGAGCCGGAAGATGTCCTCCAACGAAACGAAGTGCGGGAAGCGATCAGGGAAGCTCTCACTAAACTCTCGCCCCAACAAAGAGCAGCAATCATTCTGCGCTACTTCTTAGGCCTGAGTGAACTGGAAATGTCCAGCAAACTGAATTGTGCACCGGGAACCGTTAAATGGCACCTGAATGCCGCGCGCGAGCGACTACGATCATTGCTTCTACCATTTGCAAAGTAAGGAGAGGAAAAGATGAAAGGAAAAAATCAACCTCATTGGGCTATGCTGGAAATTGCCGAAAAGGAAACACCTGGAAGCACAATTAATCTCTGGCCGCGAGTTAAGGCACAAGTTGCCTCATCTGTTGACAAAGGAAACCGAACCATTATGAGCAGAATGAAGAAACAAATAGCCTTTGGATTTATGCTCGCATTGCTGCTGATCGGCTCGCTCTTCTTCGTGCCTGCAGTCCGGGCATTCGCCGAGGATGTTATTCAACGTATGGGCATCGCCTTTGTCGATACGCGGCAATTCGATGAAAATGTCATGGTCGAAAAAGCCGAAATGATCAAGGTGACTCCCCCGCCATCGCTCAGCGTCGAAGAAATCAGGGAGCAAATCTCTTTTCCATTAATGCTCCCGACCTGGTTGCCGGAAGGACTGAACTATGTCCACCGCAGTATTAGCGAATATGACCCGCAGAGTTGGGAAGGCAGCGGGAAGAAACTGAGCATCATCTACGCCCGTACACCAGACCAAGATTTCACGAAGGGTTTGTTATATCTAAATGCAAATGATGGACCCATCAGTGCCCCACCGCTGCTGGCAGAATCTCGCGAGCAATCTGTGACAGTCAACGGGCAGCCGGGGATTTACGTACATGGTGGCTGGCAAGATGATGGACGCGGTGACCCGAACACGAAGATGGGAATCTTGCAGTGGGATGACCAGGCCGATGATGCCTATCTCACCTGGACTCAGGATGGAGTCACTTACTTGCTGGAGGCTCACAACCTGGGAGCGGACCTGGATGTGCTATTGCGAATCGCGGAATCGATGACAAGATAGTAGATAGAAGAGAACACAAACAAATTGATGCTTTTGGGCAGGTTTTCCGCCTGCCCAATTCTTTACCATTCGAAATCATATTCACCGGCCGTATGTTGACAGAACTTACACGGCTCTTCGTCATACGAACAGCCATCCCAGGGATAGACCCGGACGACCACATAGCCTTCGCCGTTGCAGTTCGGGCAGGGCTGATCTACGGGAGTAGATTCGCCGCTGGAGACGGATTTCCACCAGCCGGTCTCGTAGGGATCGAACAGGTCGGAGCCGGGACCGTCATCCGAGATATACTCATCGGTCATGGCTGCACCTCCAAACCCCGCTTACGCAGCCATTCGATGATGGTGTCTGCGTCGATCTCGAACCCGCCGCCATACTCCCAGCCAGCGACGAACGCACGCTTGAAATCCTGGTGGTGAGAATAGGCTCTGAACCGCCCATGGTAAGTCTGCTTCTCCGTTGGTCGCTCGCCCAGCACGTCGCAGAGAATGCTCAGCGCCAGGTCGGCCGGGCCGGAGCCGCTATAGCCCCAGCCAAAACCGGTCGGGCTGTGCAGCGCCACGTGTCGCAAGAGCCGCGACCTGCCGGATGGCAGGATCACTTTGACTGCCCCGCCCGGCTCGCCGCGGTACATCTTCTTGCTCATGTTAACCTCCGATGGAATCTGTGGTTATGGCTGCCCCGGGGTTCCCCGGGACAGCCATCGGTCGATTAGAAGGGCATCTCTTCGTAGCGCGGCGCAGTCGAGCCACTCCCGGCGGGATCGGGTTCATCTTCGCCATCCCGTCCGGAGAGGAAGCGCACCGTGCTGGCGCTGACCTCGAAGGATGCGGCCGGCGAACCGTCCTGGCGGGTGTAGAGCCGCGGGCCGCCCGTTTCGGGGTCGCACACCAGCCGGCCCTCCACGAGCGCCAGGCTGCCTTTGCGCAGGTACTGGTTGCAGTTCTCGGCGGTCTTGCCCCAGGCCGAAACCCGGAACCAGACGGTCTCCTTGACGATCTGGCCGCTCGAGTCGCTGTACTGGCGGTTGCTCGCCAGGTTGAAGTTGGCCACAGCCTGGCCGGCCGGGGTGTAGCGCATCTCCGGGTCGCGGCCGAGGCGACCGGCGATGATGATGGTTTGGAATGCCATGAGATTTTCCTCCGTTTCTTGGGGTTGTCTTTACTTCTTGCCATTGCGGCCGGCAGCCCAGGCGCGCAGCGCTTCGCGCGAGGCGGGAGCCAGCCCTTGATGCGCGGATTGGAAGGCGTTGAACGCTTCCCATTCCGCCGCGTTGCCTGTGTCCACCGCTACGCCATCGCGGTATTGCGGCGGTTCCGCTTGGGATGCGATTGGATTGGGCGGCGCTGCAGGTTGGTTGGCTGGCTTTGCGGACTGCTTCTTGCCATGCGATCCGTTGCCGTTCGAAGGCTCGATTTCCAGCCCGGCCGTGCGGGCGATCTCCTTATCGTACAGGCGATTGCCGAATTGTTCCCCGAGCTGGCGGAAGCAGCGTTTGAGGCAGTCGGTGACCGCCCCGGCGATGGCCATATCGAGCGCCTCGGGTGTGTCGCCGTTGAAGATGCAGCGCCCGGCATCGGCGTGGTTGTAGGCTTTGCCATCCAGCTCGACCGTGATCCGGCCGGTAATGTAGGCAATACCGGCGACCTCGGTGACCGGCTGGCCGTCCTCGCCCAGCAGCGGGACTTTCTTCTTCAGGCGCTGATCGTAAAAGGTAACGAGCCTGTCCCAGCGCATGACATGCGGTTCGCTGAGCAATTCGAACGACCAGCGGTAGGCGAACAGGTCGTTGGCGGTTTCGATCACGTCGTAGCCTTCGAGATAGGGGACGCTGCCCAGATTGGGCGCCTGACGGCGTTTGACGCGGTTCATGTCCAGCGGCTGGCGCAGCCGCCAGAGGATTTGCTCGCCGGACGGATCGTGTGTTGGCATGGATTGGGTCATAGGTTCCTCCGTGTGAAGGGTCGAAAACTGTGGATACGTGTACTGGCTCGCCAGCCCGGATTCGGTGAGACGGACTGCCTCGATGTGCTTACAGCGCAAACCAAAGCGCTGGCAGCGTCCGCTGAAATCCGGGCAGGTGCAGTCCCACACCGTCCCGGTGTCCTTCCGGGAGGCGTCGCCATTCAGCGAGACGGTGTAGTGGCTGCGGTTGCTGGCGACGATCCAGGCGCAGTCGGTTAAGACCATCACCTGCATATCGCCGTTCAGCAGGGCAGCCTGCGCCCGGGCCGTGCGATCGTGTTGGAATTGGTCCTCCAGAATGGGGGGTGCGGTAGTCATCGTGTTTGCATTACTCTCCTTTCGTGTCAGAAGAAAAACGTTTGGGGATTGGTTTCCGACGTTGCGCCAGAATTGATGGCGCGCCAATTAACGCTTTACTGTCCTTTGTTTCCCTTTCATAACTTCAGGGCACGGTGTGACTTCGTCACATTAGGGCAGCAAACCTCGACTGCCAATCGCAACTGAGCACGTGCAGCTGCCGAAGTTTGCTGCTCTGAGTCTGTGAGCAGCTGCCCGGCCAGTGGTATGCCAACCGGGCAGCCAATACATTCAGTATTTGGCATCTTATGAGCCGGACCTCTGCGGACGACTTCCAGCGCTTCTCACGGCATTCCCGCACTTTGGGAATGACACCCACCCCCGGACTAAGGGGCAGCGGCCACCGCCCACCAGGATGGAACGTTTACGCAAAGAGGCTGTTTATCAAGGTGCAAGCTGCTCTTTAAAGCAGCCAGGCCGGCGCGCGTCCCTCCTGGGGGATAGCCCACCGGCCTACGTTTAATCCACTGAACTATTCGGTTGTTCTGCGATATCCTCCGGTGAGATCAATCGGCTGATTGCGGATCGCCGCCTGATTACATGGCAGCTATTCAGGCAAACGGGTCACCTTTTCGCTCCATTGCGCTGGCTCATGATGCGCCGGGCAATCACTTCGGTCGTGCCGCGCGGGGCGCGCAGGTTGTTGGGATCCAGGTTTTCCGGCACCGGCAGCTCCGCCCCGCGCGCATCCTTCAGGAAATCCGCCAGACTCTCTTCGTAATCCCGGCTTTGCAGGAAACCGTGCACCCGCACGTGGACGCCCTTCTCGACCACCACCGGCGCGCCCAGGTTGCCCTTGAGCACGCGGATGGTGACGAAATCGGCTCCGTCCTGGACGTCGTTGAGCGCCTTGGAGGGCAGGTCCGGATCACGGTAGCAGGCGATGCGGAAGAGCAGGTCTTCGGCGTACTTCCAGGTCTTGACGACAATCCCTTCGAGAACGACTTCGTTGATCATGGCAGCCTCCTAAAGGTGGTTAAACACAAAAGCCGGGACGCATCTCCAGCAGGAGCGTCCCGGCCAACGTGTGTGATAACTGAGATTATTCGTAATGCTTATTGTAGTTTACACTATTTCGGGTGATTTGTCAACCATTTCACGCCGAATTCATCCACTGCGCTTCCCTCAATCCATTTGCGAGTGTTCCGATAAGGAGGATGAGTGCATCCATGTACCTGCTGTCCAAATATCCTGGCGCATTGCGCCGGCCGGATTGCACAGGGTGGGAAAAGAGAGAATCGCGGAGTCTCGAAGCAGCGGTTTGCATGGATCGAGCACGGTTCGCATGGCGCGGTCCAATAGCCGGCAATATCGTTTTGCATCCAACCTTGCGGGGCTCATAGTCTCCCCCAGTTCCCAGGCCTGGACGCCGGGATCGCCGCGCGTGAACAGGAATTCCATCGATTGACCGGGAGCAGATTGCCGGCCGCTTGCCTGCAACTGCAGTGCGACGCGCGCCGCGGGCGATGGAGACTTGTATTCGTCCAATGGTCTGCTCAACTTTTGCCGGACAATGCATTCCTCCAGGGAAACCCGCCCGGTTCTGAGATTCTGTTTTGCGCGTTCCACCAAAGCCAGCACATCCGGAACGCGGCTGGCGAATTCCTGCGGAGTATTCGCCCGCGCGAGGATTTCCAGAGCCGCCCATTGAACCTTGCGCACCCATGCGGTCGTGTCCCTGCGCCGTAATTCGATCCCACGATATTTAAGCCTTCCATCCTGAAAGGCGCCAAAATATTGATTGGGCACCGGCACACGCGCATCCCGCCTGGAAGCCAGGAAAGCAACCCACTTGAAGACCCCCTCCAGGGCAATCGGGATGCCTGTTTGCGCTTCGATTGCCCGCAGGAGCGCTGCAAAGTCGGCTGGCCGGTGGAAACCCTCCTGCTGGACGAACAGGCAATCCACAAGCATATGCACAACCGTGAACCCCAGATCCTCCGCCACTTCCTTGGCTTGCAGCATCAACTCGCGGCTCAAGGCAGTTACGGCTTCATGGGATTCGATCTTGCCAAAACGGGCGTTCTTATACCCCAAATAGCCAAAGCACACCACCAACAACCACTTGAGTGCGGCGGCGCGCGCCTTGAGCGCCTCAACCCTGCAATCCCGTGCATCCAGAGCGGACAAAATGTTCTTGAGCATCAGGCGCTTTTCCAGCAGAGGACGCAGGGTCCTGGGTATCAATCCCTCCGGCGCATGATCCTGCCCGACGGTCTCCGGGGAGATGTTGTACTTCACCATGATGGCGGGATACATCGAAGAGAAATCGATCTGCGCCACATTCCCATGCAACCCAATCAGGGGCTGATAGACCAGTCCACCGTGATCGGCGCGGATCAATTCCGCCAGGGTCTTGCCGCCCTCCGCCTGTTGCTTTTGTACGGGAACCATGATGTTGTTGCGCAAGGCGGTCAGCATTTGCATGGCGGTGATCCCTGCGCCGGGAGATTTGCGCGCCATCTCCTGTACGCCAATACCGGCAACCCGCGCCTGTTCCATTGCGCCTTCCAGCCCGTATTCTCCGAAAGAGAGGGCATTCTTGCGGTCGATGTGCCAGCGTCCGAACAAAAGAGACTGCGCGCCGCGATAGATCACCTGCCCGTAGGCAAAATAACTATCCGCCCTCCGCCTCAACACGCAGCGATCCTGGTCTCGATTCGGATTCCACGCTATCCCGGTTTCCTGGGACCAGATCTCCCATTGCGGAAACAACCAGGTGTCGCCGTAGTCGGTCAGGATCAAATCGGGATCCAGTCGCTGCAAGTCGGCTCGCAAGCCAATCAGGGACAACCTTGGAGAAGCAAGGGATAGACTGTATGCCCGCTGCCCGTATTGCACATGCAGCCGGCTGGGCTTCCGCATCGCAGGGTTGCAGTCCGGCACGAGCGTCAGGATACGCAAGGGGATGGGCGGCGGATCGATCTCCCAGGGCGAGGACAGGGGTTCGATGGATTGAACCCATTCCCCATCCTGGCGGACGCGGCAGCGTCCCAGCAAATGGGTATTCGTCTGCGCAATGAAGCGCAGGGTGATGGGAATGTCCGCGTCGTAATAATCCAGGGATGGAAATTGCCGTTGTAGATGCCCGAACAGTTGTGGAGTATTGGCCGGGTTGGATGTGGTGACTGCCATCACATCCCGTTCGCCCAAAAAGAGATCGCGGCGAACCGCGCGTTCCAAGCGGACATCTTTTGCCTTCAGGGATATCCAAGCCCGCCGTAGAAGCCCAAAATCCCCCGCCGCGTAGAAAGTGACCTCAAAATCCATGCGCAGGCGCAGGCGCCGGTCATCGTCTGTCAGCAGCCAAAGCGTGATGCCATCCTGCTCCGCATACACATCCAGCAGCCAACCAACCGCCTCAGCCATGCTTCTTTTTCAGTTCGGCGAGTTCCTGTTGGAGCGTTGCGATGAGCCTGGCTTGCTCCAACAACATGGCAAGCAGAGCAGTCTCGAAGGGCAAGAGCGCCTCCGTCTGCCCGATGGCGGCGATATGGCGGCGCGCCGCGGCGAAGAGACCGTCGAAAATATACTGGTCGCTCCGGCGCAAGGTGCGTCGAAATGCCGACAGGTTGGCTTCGGTCTCGGTCAAAAGTTGGGTGATGGTGATCAGGGTACGGCCCATGGAATGCGATCAGAAGAGCGCGGGTTGGTTGGATTGGCAGACAGGCGTCTCCTTGAAGAAGACGGCATCCGCCTGCCGGCAGACCTGCTCAAGCAGAAAATGGCGCGCCTTTGCTGCCGGCGGGGCGAGCGTCACGATCACCGGCCCGGACAGCGCCAGACGCCGGATCTGACTCAGGCAGGATTTCAGCAGCCGGCAGGCTTCATGGGTTGGCACGTGATCGTCATAGAAGGTGTGCAATAAATCCAAAATCAAACAGGTCTGGTTGAGGGAGGGCGTGGAACGCAACAAGGTGTTCATCTCGTAACAGGTGAAGGCGCGCCGGCTGAACAGGCGGTTGGCAGCCGCTGCAATCTCCACGGTTTTTCTCCGCAGGTGCATGGCCACCTGATAGGGGCGATAGCGGTTGCCGCCATCCATGATGGTGACCGCGCCGCGCAAGCCCAGTTCGGCAATCAGGAGCATGCTTTCTGTGCGCGCCGCGTCCGGGGCGCAGAGCACGATGAATTTCCCTGTCTGTAGAACCGGAAGGATATCCATGCTGTGATAGTACCGTTTTTGGGCATGAAACAACAGTCCCCATCTGGGGGTATCCGATGGGGGAAAAATGGGGGGGGCGCTGGATATGGGGGGTGAGTGCCGGGTGAGTCCCCCATTGCTGAGGGCAGGTCCGAGTCGCGGTAGCAGGCGATGCGGAAGAGCAGATCTTCGGCGTACTTCCAGGTCTTGACGACAATGCCCTCGAGAACAACTTCGTTAATCATGGCAGCCTCCTTAAAACAAAATGGCCGAAACCAATCTCCAGGGGGAGGGTTCCGGCCGACGTGTGGAAAATTAAATTATTTGGATGTTATTGTTAGTTTGCGATATTTTAAAAATTTGTCAACTCTGATTTTCATTCAAATATGGCATTTTCCTATATATGACTTGTACTATTCCCTGCCAGGACGATCTCTCCTCTGGAGTTACTGGAACCGGCAAGGATATTTTGTCTTTGGCTGAACCCGCTTTCATTTCTTCAGTGAAAGGAATAATGATACAGGAACAACCGGGCAATCGGTCAGCCAGTTTTGCCGCGGCGCCTGATGGATCACCCTGCAGGACGCACTTCTGGCAGTAAAGCGCGAGGCAAAACTATGAGGGCAACCACACGGAAACCGATGTTGTTGTTCCTGTTGTTCGGGTGGTTGTTGTTGCGGTTCTCAACACGGGCGTTGTTCTCATTGTTGTTCCACGACCCGCCGCACAGACCCTTGACCGTTGCCCAAAGAGCCATATTTATTCTGTAATGGTTACTGAACTCTTCTTTAACCATGCACCTAATAAGCGACCTATTTCAGCAATCATGCGAGCAGCATGTTCATACTGCTCCAGCGTGATCAGCTTGATATCCCGCGCAAAACGCATCCATATACGGATTTGTTCTAACTGGATATCTGCCTGGCGAATCTTATCGAGGCGGGCAGAATGATTATTTTTCCCAGCGGCAACCAGGCTATCTTGAAAGTCCAACGCCAGCCGTTGAATTCTCTCTCCAAGACCAAAGCGATGAATCCGCGGGAATTTATTTACCTGAGGGATCAACCACAGCAGAAAATCATAGGTTCGCACAAAAATTGGAGACTCAATCATAAAGCAAACCCTCCCAAAACCGCTTTTCTCAACCCCCAACTGTCCGCATAGCGCACATGATTGACCCAACCCTGGATACTGGCGTTCAATTTTGAAAAAGCCAGATTCCCGGTGTGGTAATCGTCTGCCAAACGGCGCAATTTTCGGCGGAAATGGATGATCTTACGCCGTTTTACCCGCCGATGATCGGGGAAAAGTCGAAAACCGAGAAACGGAATGCCTGTACCAACCGGAAATATCTGAGCGGATTCCTCATGCAGGGTGAGGCGTAGCTCAACAAGTTTTTCGATAATGGCATTTCGCCAGCAAGCCAACTCTCTTTTATCATCCGAAAACAATAAAAAATCATCCACGTAACGTAAATAAGCCGGGCATTTTAAATCACGTTTTACAAAATGATCAAATCCATTCAAATATACATTCGCCCAGAATTGACTCGTGAGGTTGCCGATGGGCAAGCCACGCGGGCGGTCTGCCGCAAGCAAATCATCTCCGGGAAACCAGACCATGCTGTATTCATCGGAAAGGACGCCCACACCGCTTTGCAAAATTCGGATGCACAACCAGAGAGTTCGATCGTCGCGAATCCGGCGTGAGAACTCCGTTTTTAAAATGGTGTGATCAACAGATGGGAAAAACTGGCGAATGTCGCACTGCAACACATGGCGATATTGGCGCGCAAACTGGGTGGCGCGGTCAAGCGCCCGGTGCGTGCCTTTACCGATGCGGTTGGCGTACGTATCATGGATAAACCGGCATTCCCAGATGGGTTCGATGACCCGGCAGAGCGCATGGTGAACCACCCGATCACGGAATGGAGCCGCGGAAATCAGGCGCTTTTTGGGATCATGGATGGTAAAACTACGGTAATCTCCTGGTGTATAGGTCTGGCTGAGAAGCTCTTCTTGGAGAGTCAGGAGCTCCTCTTCCTGCACTCTTTCAAATTGGGCAGGCCCGGCGCGGCCTCTCTTGCCTTTGCGGGCTTTACGATACGCCAGGTATACATTCTCAAAACTGCAGATTTGTTGGTACATATGCTTATATGTTTTCAAGAAGCCTCCTTATGAAAAATTAAAAAAAATTTTCCCCGCCTGCGGCGGGAGGAAAAAAGCAACAGAAAGCAGAAAACAGAGGACAGAAAACAAAAGCTTAATTTGGGAGGGCAACCACACGGAAACCGATGAGGTAGCTCCAGCCGCTCGGGAGGAAGTGGTAGCGGTACTCAACACGGGCGAGGTACCCAATGCCGTTCCCCGACCCGCCGCACAGACTAATGAAATCCCGATCCTTATCTCGAAAATTTGCCTGCCATTCCCAAACATTGCCACTCATATCCGTCACCCCGGCAGGGCTTGCACCTTGGGTATACATCCACACCGGCGTGGTGCGCCCAATATTGCTTTCGTCTGTATTTGCATAACGGGAGATTTCTGCCGCAGGATTGTTAAGCTCTCCAAATGCAAACCGTCCATTTTGCTCACCCCCAGCCGCCAGAACCCACTCGGTTTCGGTGGGCAGACGGATCTGCTTTGGCTTGGGCAGGCTCCCGTTTTGACTTTCTTCCAGTTCGTCCCAATGTGCCAGCAGCCATTTGCAATATGCATTGGCTTCCCACCACGAAATGCCCACCGCCGGCGCAGAGGGACAACCGATACCAAAATGCACATCGCGCCAGAAGCGCGGGTACAGCACACCCTCCTCCACATAATTCTTATCTTCCAGCGCCTTTTGCAGCCAATCCCAGCCTGCTGCGCCCCAGTTTTCGAGGGCGGTGACCTCACCTTTTTCGTCCGGTTCCGAAAATCGGGGAATGTCAACCCAGAGAGACGGATCGGTGAAATTTTCGCGGGTGAGAAAACGGCGGTATTGGGCATTAGTAACCGGGTATTTGGCAATGAGAAACTCCCCGGCAGGCGCGCGAATCGGCACAAAGGAATACAGGTCCTGTGGCTGCCAGAATTGGTCGAGGACATCGGCAGCCGCGGCGCGCTCCCGCGGCGTGAGGGCGCATGTTTCGACCAACCGGGGTAAGCGCTCTATAATACCGGGCTCATAAGGAGATGGCTTGGGAATGGCGCGCCGATAAAGCAACAGCAATTCGCCGGCGAGCCACAGGGCACGCCAGTCTTTTTCGGTGGGATGATCCGGGAATGGTGTGGAGAGCGCCTCGAGCAGTCCGTTCATCCGGTCACGGTCGGCGCGTTCGAAACACAGATATTCTGCTAAAAACTTAACCACCTCGACCCATCGGTCATAAGCCGAGTCAAGTAATGTGCGGATGCGGTCTGCGCCCTCCCATTCCAAATGACGGCCAGCCAGGTATTCTTCAAAAGTCATATGCGGGAATGTGTACACACGACGCGGAGGGGCACTCGGGTCTGCCTCCGCCGGGGTGATGGTGCCCTGAAGCATGAGCAAGCCGTTCGCGCTCTGGCAATAATCCAGGAAAATTTTGAGCTTGTGCTCATCCTGCAAATGCTCCAGCATCCCACCTGCCACCAGTTTCCCGGTGATCAGACTGCCGCCATCCTCACTTTGATCTGTCCGCCCAAGGTGCGCCTCATAGGCGATCTGGAAAAGCGCCTGATACAGCCGCGTTTCCGGAATGCCCAACTCAGCCAGCAGACTGCGGTTTTGAACCCGTCCCATAATAGAACGCTTGGTTTGCCATTTTTCAAGCAGCATTTTTACGCACTGCATATAAACCTGGGCGCGGCTGTCAGGAAGCTCATAACTGGCATGCACAATCGCCATGATGGTCAGGATGATTGGATAGGGCGCTACTTCATACAACCGGCGGCGATCGCCAGAGCGCAGGGCTTCCAGCAGTTTGAGCCTTTTCTCTCTGTATTCCAGTTCGCGGGCAGGATCCAGCAAAGAGTGCTGGTCATACCAGGCATTCACGAACTGTGCTATCTGTTCATTATTGAGTAAATCCAGTTCATGTACAGGCCAGCCGGTAAGCTGCCAGTCCTTATCCCGGTACGAGTAGGTGCGGCAGGTGACAAGAAAACGGCTGCCGGGGTTGCGGGCATACTTTTCCGTAAAGGCTTCGACAGCCTGCACCACCACCGGGCGTAAGGACAGGTCGGCAACTTCGTCCAGCCCGTCGAACATCACCAGTCCACCTTCTTCTTGCAGGATGGAAAGGACCAGAGGCGCAAAAGCCGCATAACGGCTGTCGGCTTCCACTGTGTTCCGCAGGAAGACTTCCAGCATCGCGGTAGTGCCTTGAGTGGCACCGGCGGGCAGTGTTTCAGCGAATCGCCCCAGTGAAATAGCGATGGGCAAGACCGCTTTTCCCTGCCAGTCCTCCAGCCTGCGCGGTGCTCCAAGCATCTCCTGCGCGACGCGCAGTGCAAGGTAGCGAACAAAAGTGGATTTTCCTGTCCCGGGCAGACCCAACAACACCATACGCTGCCGAGGTGACTGAACCAAGGCTTCCAATGCAGGGAGCGGGCGCTGTTTTTCCCTGGCAAAATCACCTCTCTCTTGCTTTTTCCCCTTTTCTTCAATATCGATCATCGTTCGCGTATTAAGCGCGACATAAATATCTTCCAGCGCTAACCGCACGGTGGTCGGGTCGCCTGCGCTTTCATCCAACCCCGCCAGGCGCAGCAGGCGGCTGTCGGCAATGACGGCTACCAGGTAATCGCGTCGCGCCTTTTCCGGGTCAAGGGGCACGGGCAGCGGTTTTTCCCCCTGTGTGCCTTGCTCAGGGGTTGCACCAGGAATTGGTTCAGGTTCTTTTTTTAATTCCTTGCGCCTGGAAGTCACCGTCATCACTGCCTGGAAAGCAAAGATCAGCATTGCGCCAATCACCACGATATAAACCAGCGCCTGATAACCCTGGGGAATAGACGCCCCAAACGCACTCAGAACGATGATCACCAGCAGCGCAAAGGCTAATATGGCGGTCAGCTTGCCAGCCAGGGTATTCAAAAATTCTTTCAGGTATTGAAAGGTATCTTTCCAGTCTATCATACAAGTCCTAGGATACTTTTCACAAATATAATTCAAGTCCGATGAAGTAATTATAGTTAGTGTAGCATTAAATTGATAGGCGAGACAATAAACACCAGTCTGTGCTGGGTCTACCCTTCGTGCTGAGGAAAATTGGGTTGTAAATAGAAATTATTTATTGGCTCATCGCTCTCACCATCGCCTTGCCCACCTCTTCGATAATCATCGCCGGCACCACGCTCGGAAACAACCGCTCCAAATTCGCAGATACCTGCACCAGCACCGTATCCTCTCCGGCATCCACCGTGATCCCGGTCACGATCGCATGGATTCCATATTGAGCCAGGTAGCGGTTGTTCATACTTGCAAAGGTCTGGGCGTTGGCCCAGGTCCGTTCGGTCGGCTGCAGGTCGCCGCTCTCCCAGAACACACGCTGGTTGATTTCCGTTGCTGCCGCCAGCGCAGCGGCGTCGGCAGCCTTGGCGATCTCGGCCCGGGCGTAGTAGTAGCGCCCCAGCTCGATGCTCAAGGCCAGAATCGGGATCAGGATGAACCCGAAGAAGATCGTCCAGAAAGTCAGCGAGTATCCACGCCGGTCTTTGATCAGGTTCATCACCATCCCTCCTGTCTGAAAGTCGCATCCGCGGAAACGTCAAAGCTGGCCGGCAATCCCGGCACCAGGCTGCCCAGGAAGCTGGGAATGCTGCCTGAGACGCGCACGCTCAAAATACTCCCGGTTACGCCGCCTGGCGCGAGAATAGCTACATTCGGTTCCTTGACGATCGGATCGCCGTTGATGGCGCTGCTGGCTGCGCTGACGGCGTAACAGGCGCCGCACTGCTGCGCCACGCTGCCCATGCGCGCCCCGTGCCGGGCGGCAGCCTGCACCGCTTGCTGGCCGTAGACCACCATCCCCAGGTTGACCGTCGCCAGCATGACCAGGATGGCGATCGGGAAGGTGATGGCTGCCTCCAGGGTTTCAATCGCTCGTTTGGCTTTCAAGAATTTCATCGTACACCTCCATATTCAAAACCGGCGCGGGCAAGGGTCACCAGGCAGGCTGTCCCTCGCCCGCTTGGGATTCACAACCGTCCGGCCACATCGCGCACGACTTCGGCGATGCGCGCACCCAGGAGCTGGTAAGCCCCGTATGCCACCAGCACCACCACCGCAATGATCACGGCGACTTCGGATGTCTCGATGGCTCGTTGGTCTCGCATAAACCGCATGGCGTCTTCACCTCCTTCCTTTCCAAGATTTGCCGGCTAATCACCTGACAACACCCAGCCACAACCAGGCGGCTGTGCCCAAAGTGATCGCCACCGTGTAAGGGATGGTCTTGCGCCTGGCTATCATGGCTGCCAGGCCCTGGACGCCGCCGGCCAGGACGATGGGGATGAACAGCAACCCATTCGCAAACAGCAGCACCAGGGCGATGATGATCTTGGCGTCCGCGCCGCCGGTCGCGCCGATCTCCCACATCGCCCAGGCAGCAAAGATCACCAGCATGGCATAGACCATGTCCGGTGATGCGGCGATGGACAACCCGGCAACGGCTGCGCAGCAGCCGAGGGGAAGGCGCCATTTCGCCCAGGGCAGATCGGAGAGCAGGGTTAAGGCAACCGTGAGCAGAACCAGCTGCCAGCCGCCCTCGAAAAGCCGCCAGACTGCCGCCAGGATCAGCGGGATGACCGTCAGCAGGGTTGGCACCTGCCGGGAACGCAGGTCGAAGAAGACGCAAACACCCAGCCAGGCGAGCAGGGCAGCCGTAAAGATCACCTGGGTTGGCAGCAGGGATTGATCCATACCTTCCGGGTCTCCTTATCCTGGGTTACGGCGGGGCGGGGCGGGTTTGTGATTTTTTCCGGCGGGGGAGGCATCGTCCCTGGTTGGACATCGGGCAAGGTATTATTCACCTGGCTTTCCGGTGGGGTCTCAGGCAGCCGATCAACCGCCGCGGGCGGATTCGTCCATGGCCGGCTGGACGCCGCCTGGGTCGGATGGGTGATGGTGTTGTGGCGCAGTTCGAACAGGCGCGGTGGGCTGGCAACCTGCCAGAGCGGCGCCAGGCTGGCGATCAGCAACGCGGAAACAACCAGCCGGCGCAGCCAGGCGCGATGGTGTGCGGCAAAAAGCATCCCGCCTGCCAGGACACAGCCCATCCCGATCCAGGCGATCACTTCATAACTTGGCCAGGCGGCAGTGAACACAGGGATGCCATCAACAACCAGAAAAAGTAACGCCGCCAGGATCGCCGCCTGGCTAAACTGCACGAAGGGTTGAGCCTGTTCGCGGAACGCCAGCCACCGGCTGAGGCGATCCCATCGCCTGCCTGCGCGCCGAGCCAGGCGTTCCAGAGCCAGGTCAAATGCCGGACCGGCCTGCCAGCCTGTCAATCGCAACGTGAACACCAGCTCGTCCAGGATCGGATGCAGCCCGCTCAGCGCCTGGCAGGCACGATCTATGGGTAAACCACTGCGCCGGCGCTGGATCGATTCACGGCAAGCTGCCTGGATTTCCCCAGGAGGCAGTCGGTCCACCACCTTGACCAGTCGTCCATAGAAATCCGGCCCGGCTTCGCGCCGGTCATGCAAACCGGCAATCAGGGCAAAAACCGCGAGCAATGCAAAATCTTTTTTCGTCAGCCGGAGCTCGTTGCAGAAAATTGTCAGGGCAGGCAGGATCAGCAACAGCCATTCGCGCACGAACCGGGCTTCGATCCAGGAAATAAAACCCCATCCAAACAGCAACCCTGAGACCGTTAGCAAAAGATTATTCCATGAGCAGTTGTCCATGAACGGTTTCAAGGAGATTCTCTGCCCGGCCAACAAAAGGGGAAGCCCTGCCTTGCACGACCATTGGGAAAAGTCCAGACCTGACCGCGCCAGCCAGGCCATGACGAAAGCGATGGCAAAGAAATAGCTGAGCAGGTACAACGGGCGGATTTCCATCACCACACTCCAGGGATCAATCGGAAGCGCACCCGGTGGGCATACGCCGGGTAACCGGAGAGGATCTGCTCTTCCCGGATGGCGCGTAACACCTGGATGGCTGCCAGAGCCAGGAACAAACCGGCTGCCAGAAAAGGCTGGGGAGAGGTGGAGACCAGCGCCAGGCGCAAGACCAGCTCGCCCAGGTACATCGGATGGCGCACAAAGCGGTAGGGTCCGTGAGCGACCAGGCCACGGTCGGCCGGCGCGATGCCGAAGCGCGTACCCAGGGTAAGCAGCGACCAGAGCGCCAGGGCATAGCCGGACACGCCAACGATCAAAACAACCGGAGAAACCTGTTCGGGATACGGAGCAGCCAGAGGCAGAATAGCCGCCAGCAAGCCCAGCCACAAGCTGCGACGGTCGTAGTCTCGCGCAGGTTGACGGCGCGCATACAGCCTGGCCAGGATGGCATTGTGCAGCGCTGCCAGTCCGGCCAGTAGCGAGGGAAGCTCCCAGGCTGCCAAGGCGGAGACCACTGCCGCAAAGGTGAAGAAAGCCAGACCCAGGCGATCTTTCAT
The DNA here is from genome assembly GCA_039666315.1 of Bellilinea sp. Taxonomy (GTDB): domain Bacteria; phylum Chloroflexota; class Anaerolineae; order Anaerolineales; family Anaerolineaceae; genus Bellilinea. Next base: position 558,909 of record JAVSME010000003.1, read on the forward strand.
GGATGCCTATCTTCCTTGTCAGAGTGATTCGTATGACTCGATGAGCCACTGAAGTGAAACAATGCCCAGATCCAGCCGAATACAAAGCCAAAAGCGAAGGTCGAGCCGGCAATGGACAGGGCATGCGCTGCGGTAATACCGAAATCGCTCATCTCACCACCTCCATGAGGAAGACCTCGAAAAACGCTACAACGTAGCCAGGATCGGCCAACCGATCAGCACCAGGATGATGGCAATGAAGGGCAGAAAGTAAAAGAGCACCATCGGGATGACCAGCTCCGCGCCGACCCGCTCGGCGCGCTGCTCTGCGCCGGCGGCATACTCGGCGGCGACCCGCTCTGCCATCTGACCCATCAGTTCCTGCTGGGCGGCGCCCAGGCGGACGAATTCCAACTGCACCGCCAACCCAATCAGGTCGGGCAGGCAGGAGGCCTGGGCTTCTTTCTGTAGTTGGGTGAAGACCACTCGCCCCTGGGACATCTGTAGCACGCGGCGCATCCATTGGGCGGCCAGGCTCTCAGTCTGGGCGGTGCGGCGCAAGGCTTCTTCGAGCGAGACGCCGGCTGCCATTTGCGCGGCAACCAGCTGGATGAATTCCGGGAGCTGCGATTGGAAGCGTCTTCTCACCCGCCGGGCGACACCGCCCAACATCACAACGGGAACCTGCCAGCCCAGCAGCGCGGCCAGAACGGCGGGAACCAAATTATCGTAGACCAATAGCCCAAAGACGAATGCCCCAAGGCAGAGCGCAATGCGCAGGGAGGTAAACTGCACCTCGTCCCAGCCTTCCCACTTCCCAACCAGTTGGGCAAAGTACAAATCGGCTTTGGCGCGGCGCAAGATTGACACCGGCGTCCAGCGGGCAGCGAAGCGGTCCAGCTTCGAGAGCCATTTGCGCCAACCAGGCAGTTCCGGCGTGGCCGGTTGGCCGCTTTCCCGCAAGAAGCGGGCTGCCTTGCCGGCCGGCAGGCTGGGAACAAGCTCCACCCATACGGTGAGCAATAAAGCGGTCGTGGCAATGCCGATCAAGTAGGTTAAAGTCATACTGCCTCCGCAACCATCGACCGGATCAACAGGTAGCCGACCACCATCAAGCCAATGCCCATGGCGATCACAGCCTGCACCGGAAACGCCAGCAGCGAACCGCGGATCAACGGGTCGCGGGTCAGGAAGATGAAGACGATCAGCAAAACCACGGGGATGATGCGAGCCGACAGCAGAGCATCCCCGGCCTTGGCCACCGCCCGGTTGCGCGAGACCAGGATCTGCTGCACCCGCTGGGAGATCTGCAGCAAGACTTCGGCATACTTGCCGCCGCCGGCTTCGCTGTAGCCATCCAGCAGGTAAGCCAGGTTAGAGAGGGATGTTGATGGCGAGCGCGCCGCCAGGCTACGTAGAGCAAGCTGGCGCTCTTTGCTGCGCAATTCCGCGGCGGTGAGCATCAATTCTGGGGTCAGGGGATTGGGGCTTTCCATATCCAACGATTCTCCCGTCTTCTGCAGCACCTCGGGCACGGAACCACCTGCCAGCAAGCCCGCCGTGATGCGCCCGACTGCGACCGGCAGCATTCGGTCGATCTCCCGCCCGCGGCTCTTCACCCGATCATCCAACCAGGCATAGGGAAGGTAAGCCGCAATGATCGCCAGGATCAAAGCGGGCAGTCCGGGCAGCATCGGCCAGGTTACGACTCCCACGGCGATACCCGCCGCAACGGTGAGCAGCTTGAAGGTGAATGGCTGCAAGCGTAACCCGGCAGCGAGCAGCTTATACTCCAGCGATTCGGGCTTGAGCTCGCTGAGGGTGCGCGCCGTATCCAGCGAGTACATCTCTGCCAGGCGTTGGCTGGCCTCGCCGCGCCGGATGCGCACCGGCGAGAATAAAACGAACACCAGTAAGCCCACCAAAATCCCGATCAGGGTGATCATGAGTACACCTCCTAAAGGCTGCTCTCAGCCAATATGCGCGGGCGCAGCTCGCCCACTTTCTCCCAGCGCGGCGGGCTGCCCAGCGAACGCTCATTAAAACGATAAACAGGCTCAAAGCGGATATCGCCGAGGCTCAACTCTTTGGCCAGGTTGGCGATGACCGTCACGCGCCGGACTTCGTCGCGAATGCCGATCTGAACGAGCAGGTCCACCGCCTCGGCGATGAGCTGCACGGCGTCCGTAGCGCCAACCCCGGCATCTGCTCCAAGCACGGTGGTCAGGCGGCGTACCGCCTCGCGCGGGTTATCCGCGTGGAAGGTGCAGGCCCCGGAATGCCCGGTCATCATCGCCCGGAACAGGCTCAGCCCGGCATGCCCATCACGCACCTCGCCCAGGATCAGGTAATCGGGAGCCATGCGCAGGGCGTCATCGACGGCATTCGCCAGGGTATAGGGCTGGATTTCCGTGCCAAGCGCCGCCGGGCGGGCTTCGATGGTCTGGACGGTAGCACGCTCAATCCAGATCTCCTCGGGGTCTTCGATCTTGACGATGCGCCATGCGGCTGGCAGGTAGTTGCACAGTGCCGAAAGCAAGGTAGTCTTGCCGGTGCGCGTGCCGCCGGTGATCAGGATGCGGTAACCTTGCTGCATGGCGGTCTGCAGCAGCGCCATCATCTCCGGGCTCATCATCTCCCGCTCTAGAATCCACTCCGGCAGAACCGGCTTCTGCTCGAACAGACGGATATTGATGCTCGGATTCCGCCCCGGAGGAGCAATCACAGGGTGCAGCGCTTTTATACGGCCTCCGCCCGGATTGTGCGGGGTGGCAGGCAGCTTGGCGTTGACCGTCGGGTTGGCTTCGTTCAAGCTTTTGTTTTGCGGTCCGAGAATACGATCCAAGACACGGATGATCTCAGGTGGATCGGGCTTTACATCAGGGAGCGTTTCCCAGCGCACACTGTTCTTCTTCATCGCCTGCACCAGGCCGCTGGAATAGATGCATATCTCGGAGAGGTCGGTGCGCGCCGGAGGAAGCAGCAAATCCAAAAAGCCCAGCCCCATCAAGCGCCGCCCCAACTCGGCTGCCAGCGCGCCATCCGCCTGGTAACCGGAATAGGCGTTGCTGCGCCGGAAGGCCTGCCCGACCAGGACGTTGATGCGCTCCTGAATGCGCTGGCGCTCCGTATCCGAAGGCGACCTGAGCACACTCACCGGGAATTCACGGTTGATCTGATCGATAACTTCGTTGGCGACCGTATCTTTCAGGCTTTCATCAACCGGGCGTTCCGTTCCCTGTGCACTATCGTATAGACTGGATAATCCCTTGCCATTGCCGTTGCCAAACATCGCATCTCCTGACTATAAAACTGGCACTCATGTAAACCGGAAACGCGGGAGGCGCAGCCGGCTCTTTGCGCCGTTTCCCTCCCTGCCATTCACCCCGGCCATCAACCCACCCGGGAACAGAAAATCGGCCAGGCTGCGTACTCCTTTTGCCAGGTCTTCAACCCGCGTGACTGCCGGTATCTGCTCATCTTGCGCCTGGCTGATCGCCGGGTTGTAAGGGATGGCTGCTGCAACCGGTGGCGCCCATCCATAACTGCTAACCAACTCATCGTGAAATCCGCGCAACGAGATCGGAGAGCGATCTGTGACCTGGTTGAGCACCAGGTAGATGGCTTCACGCGGGATGCGATGCTCCCCTACCAGGCGCTCCAACAATAGGATCAGGGTGTGGCGTGCAGCCGCCATGTCTGCCAGGGTGCAGCGCGAGACAATTACCGCCGTGTTAGCCGCGGCGATGCCTTGCAGGCTCCAGGGCTGCTCGCCGGCTGGCAGATCCAGCAGAACAGCGGCATAGTTGCGCGTCCAGGAAGCCATCACCAGCGAGTAGATGCTGTCCGGTTCAGCTTTGTGGGCGGACGAGTATTCCGCGGCCTTCTGGTAATCCACTGAGTTCTCCGGCGAAAGCAGCACATCCAGACCTTCGCGCGTCTGGAGCGAAGCGGCAAAGCCATCGCCCGGGCGGGCAAAATACTCCATCGCATTGGGGACATAGCGCAATTTCCAGTGAGGCACCACGGACGGCGGCAGGTCGAATGACATCAATAGCGAGCGCACATTCATGCGCACGTTCAGCTCGTAAGCCAGGCTTTCCGCCAGGGTAGATCGGCCTGTGCCGCCGGTCGCCGAGATGAATGCAACCACACGCGTGCCGACGATTGCGCTGGAACTGCGCGACAGATAAGCCTGCTGCAGCGGCGCGGTGGCAGCCGCCCGGGCGCGCTCGGTCATCACCGCCGCATAACCAGATTGAGCAATCTCGCCCCAATTCACCGGAGCGATGTACACGCCGCGCACCACCGCAGCTCGCTCAAAAATCCCACGGACATCGCGGATCGATGGCGGTAGTACCAGGATCGCCACGCCATGCCAGACCTGGATGTGTGCCAGGACCTGCACCAGCGCCTCCGGTCCGGGAGCGATTTCCACCTGCACCACGACCAGATCGGGCCGCATCTGGGTCAGGCTTTGCTCGAAGGTTGTCCACTGGGTGGCATGCGCGCTGATCACGAAGCGGCTGTCGGAGAGGAACGGCGGCTGCATCTGGTAGAAGACGGTTTCATGCCCGGGCCCAGCCAGCATCACGGACACCTTTTGATCGGCGATCGGGGCGTTGCTCATGGCTTACCTGCCTCCGCGATCTTCGTTCATGGCGTCGTACAGGTCGGCTAAATTGAGGGTCAGAATGTCTGGCGCTTCGAAGCCGCCGGCCGGTTCCAGGGTCAGGTACAGGCTGCCGTACTGGCTGAGGGCAACAATCAGGGTTGCCGGATTGACTTGCAAGCCCGGGACGAGTTCGATGGGAGTGGCCGGAACAGCCAGCACCACCACGCTGCCTTCCTGGGCGGCTGAGACGGTGCGGGCGCTGGCGAACAACTGCTCTTCGGTCGAGCCGAGCGGCAACTCTTCATAACGAAAAGACTGCGGCACCATCAGCACCTTCAAGCCACTGATGGCAATGCGCGCCAGGGGCGCCATCGGCGGCGCAAGCGTGGGAGTAGGATCGGGCGTCGGAATGGGCAGGCCGGTTCGAGCAGCCGCGGTTGGCTCAGCCAGGAAACCGGCATTGATCGGAATTGGCGCCGAGGACACACTTCTCAAAATATCCGGGGATAGCAAACCGATCAGGGTCACGGTTTGTCCCTCGCGCAGCAACCCGGCCATGCCGCTGGCCAGGTCAACCCTGACTGCCACCGCCAGGTGATCCGCCTGTAGATTGGCGGGGATGCCGGCTTGAGCGGACTCGCCCAAGGCCGAGGCGACGATGTAGTCGCCAGGAGCGCGGCCTACAACTAGGATTTTATCGGCCAAATCTTCAATATGCTCAAAAGCGTCACGCGGCTTAGCCTGCATGGGGATCGTGCGCAGCTCGAGCAGGTCGGCCGTCAGGCGCGTGCCCGGAGCAATCGCCACCCGAGCGACCACCACCGAGGTCGGGCGGATATAGCCATTCAACAAGACGATGACCATCAGGCCAATGACGATTGCCAGGATGATCGCAATCCAGGGGGAACGTCGTTTTTCCATATGCATCTACCTCCTTGTTTTGTCAATAAGTGCCCAACCGTTCCAGGATTTCCTGGTCGGAAGGCTCGCTGCCCGGCACCATCAACGGGTGCACCAGCATCGGCTCCAGTTCGGCTACATCCTCGCTATAGCCCAGCTTGCCAATGGCTAAGCCCTTGGGGATGCGCGCCAGGTAGCGTTTGTACTCGGTGTTGACGATGCCCTTCTCGCTTCGCCCGATATGCGCCATGATCAGGTCGCGGTCGTGGGGATATTTGGTCTGGAAGAAAAATCCGTTATTGCAGGATGACAGGATGCCGGGCGGTAAAGCGCTGACCGTCTGGGCAATCAAGTGCAGGAAGATCTTGTACTTGCGCCCGTCCCGCCAGAAGGTCTGGAACACTTCGCTGACCTGCTCGGCCTGGTTGCCGGAGGCGTTTTGGTCGGCGGCTGCGCCGCTGACACCGGTCAGGACTTTATTGGCTTCCTCGAAGAATATCTGCATGGGCGGGAATTGCGCTCCGGCCAGGCTCTCGCGCCGGCGAACGACAGCATCGAAGTACAGCACGCTGGCAAGCAACGCCAATAAGGCTGCCTTGGGGTACTCATCCATCTCCGCGCCGCCCTCGATGATCACCAGCCCCCATGGGTCTTCCTCAGGACCCAACAAGCCCAGGTCTTCCACGGGAAGACTTTCAGAGCCAGCACCATACTGCCAGGCCATCTGGCCCTCGGCAAACTGTTCCACCCGCAGCAGTACGCCCTCCAGGCTGGCGCGGCTGGCCTGGTCGCCCTTGGGCAGCGCAGCATAGAAATTCTTCAACCGTTCCACCCACATGCGCACATCGGCGCGCTGGCTGCGCCAGACCGCCAGCGCCTGCAACTCGCCCGGATGCAAATCGGTGAGCGACTGACCTGCCTGAACCGTGCCGTGAATGCGATTTCGATCCCGCCATTCCTGGGCAACGGCGACTTCTACGCTGTCCTGCAGATGACCCCAGGCGGGATGGTTGATCACTTCCGGATCGGTGGTCAGGATGCCCAGGTTGGCGTACACCTGCGTCAATGCCCTGCGCATAAAGCCAAGTTGCCTTGGACCCATACGCCCGGCATTGGCAAACAACTCACTGACCAGAGTTCGGTAGCGGCTGGGATACATGCGGCGCGGCACTTTGAGAATGTTCCAGCGCAGCGGTCGCGACGCGCCCGGATAAAGCTGGCGAATATCCACACGCCCCTGCAGACCCGCCCAATTGAGCGCCCGCCGCCAGCCCTGCCCGAAATCCAGCACCACGCTGCGAAAGCGCCACTGGCGGGTGGTTTCGCAAGCCAGGCGCTCGGCAGCCACGCTCTTGCCAAAGCCGGTATCGCCGCAGAAAGCCGTATGGAAATGGCGATCAGGCGTCAGGCGCAATGGAGTATGGGTGAGCTGGCCGGTCTCGCTGCTCCATTGCCAGCCGATAACCACATCACCGGGCATCGCCGGCCGGAAGGCAAAATCAGGCGTCGATTCCTGCACCGTCAGGGCGGTGCCCTGCTCGAACATACCCGGAGCGGTGTAAGCGGCTAACTGCAGCATGGTCAGGATGGTTGAGTCCATGTAGCCGCTGATTACTTCCCGCAATGTCTCCACCCGCGTCGAGGGTGTGAAGGCCCGGGCGTGTAATCCGATATAATCGCCCTCTTCCGGGGTCAAATCGCGGGTCTGTACGCCGGTGACCACATCTTCCGTGCCGTGGAACGCTTCGGGGATCAGCCCTAAAAGCGCCTGCTTACCTTGCTCGGTGCGCGCCATGGCATATACATCGGTGTAATACGCGCCTTCTTTGCTGGCCAGGTTGAGCAGGTTTTGCTGCTGGCGCAGGATTTGGGTGACCAGGATCGCCGGGTCGAACTGCCACTGGTAGCTGTTCGACGCCGAGATGGATGGCGCAATCCCAACCGCTAACCCGGCCGAAGCTGCCCGGCCAATCGCCTGCCCTGCAGATTGAGACTGCATCTGGCTGTCCGAGGAGCTCTTGGTATCGGCTTGCCCGACTGTATCGGCCTGGCTGACGGTCTTCGATTGCGAATGGGTCTGGCTGCCAAAAGTCCCCCACGATTCGCCTTGGGTAGCGGTCAACACTTCGCTAACCACACTGCCCTGGCTGACGGTATCTGCCTGGCTATTCGTCTCCGCATGGCTGGCTGTCTCGGAATGGCCTTGCATGTCACTCTCGGATACCACGCTGGAGACGCCATCCGCCGAACCCCAACCGACGTTGCCCCCGATACCCACGCCGGCCGGTTGGATGCCGCCGCGCAAGCCCCAGTTGAAGCTATCCATGTGACTGCTGCCCGACCCGCGCGAGCTGACCTGACCACTGCTCTCCGTAATAGCCGTTCCGTCCGTCACCGCATGACCCACAGTGTGCGCCCGGCCCTCTGAATGGGCCGCCCCCACCGACCTGGATTCGGACTCGCTTTGGGCGTGCGACCAGCCGATGGTCTCGGCTTTTCCTTCTGTGTGGGCGAAACCCTCGGTATGCGCCTGGCTGTTGGTGTGGGCCTGGCCTTCACTGTGAGCGCTTCCCTGGCTGGCGCTGTAGCCCTGAGAAGCGGACTGCGCCAGCAGCCCGGAAAGCAAAGCCGGCAGGCTGACGCCAAACGAGACAGCACGCACGCCGCTTTGCCAGGCGGCCCAGGTGGAGGTCTCCTCTGCCAGCCCGGTAAGCATCTCGGTGATATCCGCCAGGCTGATCGGCGAAGTGAGCACCACGAAGAGAAATTCTTCTTTCAGGTCGCTCATGCCGCGAAACAGGATTTCGTTCTGCTGCAGGGTGTACTGCTGGGCAGTAGGCCCGGCCTCGGTCAGTGGGTTGCGCAGCAGGGCGCTGTTCCCTCCGCGGGCATTTTCGCGTGGGTCGGTGTGCCCCACTGTGACCAAAACATGCTGCATATCATGAAAGCTAAGGAAGATCCACTCCGCCAGGCGAACGGTGAGCGGCTGCAGGCGGATCTGGCGGTAAGCCCCGCTCATCGCTCCCTTGAGAGCTGCCAGGCTGCGCGCCGACTGCGAGCAGGCTTCCTCCAGCGTGGGAGCAAAGGCGGCAACGCCATAACACTGTACAATTCCAATCGGAGGATGCTGGTGATTGAAGATGCCGGCTGCCAGGTACAGGAAGCTGACCTGCGAGCCGTACAAACCCCGCAGCACAGTGCGCATTTTTTGCAGCAAGCCGGGATCGGCGCGCGATTCCAGCGGTAAAAAGCTGAGCTGCAGCAGCCGCACCACACGATAGCCGGCATACTCACGCCCGCCTTCCCGCTCCCGCAGCCGGTACCACAAGTAATCCAGCTCATCCCGGCCATCTACGAAACGCACGCCGGAGCGTTCCACCTCCAGGTCATCCGGAATGACAGGCGGCTTTGCATGGCGTGGGGCTAACCATTCCGGCATGTGCGGCAGCCAGTCACGGATATTGCGAACATGAGATCGGAAGCTTCCTGGTTCCATCAGTTTCGTCTGCTCCGGATTATGAGCTCACGCCTGCCTGCTGCTCTGGCAGGCGTCAGTTCACAACAAGTAAGCTGAGGAAATTCAGGCGCACCCATGCTGCGCCCGAGCGTGTCGTGAAGCAAGCTCATTTCTTTGCCTGCATGGGAGGTTTGGAAGTCCGCCGCCCGGTATTGGCGATGCGTGCATCGATGTTGATCGTGACGGAAGGCCGGCTGCCGTCTTCCATCTGGCGCAAGAATCGCTGCAAACCCGACAGGGTCTTGAAAGCAGTGAACACTCCACCAAACAAGGTCAGGACAGCGGCAATCGCCATGATCGCGATCACCCCGGCGAGGGCAAACTTTCCAAGCGTGTAGATATCCATACCATCCTCCGTGTAAAAAAGGGACCAACGTGTGGGGATTGGCGTCCAACGTTCGGTTGCCCGGCCGACGTTGGTGCTGCCCATTACAGAACAGAGTCTGCGCAGAGCAACACATACCCGGGGTGAAATCGTCTAAAACGAGAGAATTCATCACAGGCATGTGGTGCTCTGATACGAGGGCTTTTGAGAACCGAGTCATTTCAGGTATGGACAATTCGACGAAAACCATTCAGCCCGCCGTTACTGAGAATCTCTGACCCGCAGAGCGCGCAGCAAATCCTGCGCGCCGGCCAGCGGGTTGACGACAGACATGGGGTTGATAAAAACCTGCTGCACCAGCATGGAGAAGTAGCCCAGCGGCACCACCAACCACAAAGCCCACAGCAGGATGGTGGTCACACTGCCGCGCGTGCTGGCGATCACCGCGGCGGCATTCTCATTGGAGCCGATCAGCGCCGCCCACTGCTCCGCGGTGAGATGGGCGGTGTAGTTCAGGTAAATGCGGCTGCCGATGACTGCCAGGGCGTAGATAGCGATCCCGGCTTTGACGTACCAGAGCAAGTTGAAGCGTTGAGCAGACAACGCCAGGACAGCCAGCAAGCCTGCTAACCACATGGCTGCGCCGATCCAGGGCACCGGCGCGCCCATATCCCATTGGGCGATCAGCCAGACTGCAAACACGAGCACTGTCATGGTCTGGGCGGTGCGCGGCAGTCGGTGGATGGATCCATTGTTCTGGCTGCGATCATTGCGGCGAGGGCGAAACCCGGCGCGCTGCTGGATTTCAGCGTCGGGCAGCAGGGCAAGCAGGATCGCACATAGCAGGCTGACCAGTGCGGCTGAATTTTCTGCCAGCCAGTAGGCAATGACCAGGCCGCCGTTCGCCAGGTAAACCGGCAGATCCATCAAGAACATACCGATACGATCCAGCTCGTTCATGGCGCGCCTGCCGGCAGCAATGTCACCAGGGTTACGTACACCTGCATGGTGTCCTGCGTGAAGAGAACCCTGGGTTGGGTAATCGGGATGGCAACCCCGTTCCAGTTGAAGACTGTACCTGCGGTATAAACCCACAGGCGCAGGTCAAATGCGCCAGGATCAGCAAAGGGCACGTTGGGAACGAAGGCTTCTGCGGTACAGGCGCCGTTGTCCCCGCAGCCAGCGGTGACCGGCGCCATACCGGGCAGCAAATCGAACCGGTCTTGATGGACATAGGCCTGGTAGTATTTGCTGGCCAGGTCGTTCAGAATCCAGTAGCGGCTCTCCGGGCTGAGCTGGGCATTCGCCTGGATTGCGGTGATCGGCTCGGGCAGGATTTCCACATGCGCGATGCAATGGATCTCACCAGCGATGACTTCATAGGCCGGATTGCCCTCCATGGACGGGTGCCATTCGTTGTCATAACGGCTTCCAGGGCCAGGGCAGCCCTCGCCGTTGCCGGAGCTGGAAGACTCACAGGTAGGCGGATCTTGAACTTGCTCGTACCAGGTAAAGATGACTGGCGGTATGGAGGCAGAAATCTGGATGTCCGCGCCGCGCTTTTCGGGATCCTGGCCGACCACCAGCGGATTTTCGGGAGCAGCTTTCCAGATCGTCAGAGCAGCTGGAGCCTGTGAGATGGTTGGCGCCGAGCAGATCGAATGCTCGGGCTGGCAGTCGCCCGTGGGGCAGTCCGGGATCAGGCCGAAACAGCCGCCGGGGATTGTGGCGCAGTCGGCAACGCCGTTCAGGTAGAGCAGCAGGGCGTTGACCAGGAAACCGCTGTCCCAGGACATATTGATGACTTCAAAAATAAAATTCCATTGCAGGGCGGTCCAGATATTTTCCTGACCATCGATAACGGCCTGGAAGAACTGGTCTGGACTTTCGTAGCCCATCCCTCGAAGCGCCTCCATGTCCAGCGCGTTACCCGCCAGCATGGTCAGCAAGGCTGCCCCATTCCCCAGCATGCTTTCCGCTCCTGCCAGGCCGCTCTCCACCGGATGCATGGCCATGAAGAAGAGCGTTGCCGGCGAGGGCAAGATCAGGATATTGCCGCTGGGGGTCTGGTAGCGGTGATAGGTGGCATCCAGATCGAGCACCATGCCGCCAGGCAGGGTGATGTCCATCCAATCCGCCGATTCGGAGACCGTGCCGAGGTCGTTGAGCAGATCCCAGCGGATCGAGCCATCCGGGTTGAGGATCTCGCCCCAGGGCGACTCGCCATCGGCGGCAGCCGGATGCGGATAAACAAGCAACGAGAGGATGACTAGCGTCAGGATGATGGAGCGAAATTGCTTCATGGCTGGCCTTCCGTGACTGAAAAGACAGATAATTCCTCGTCGGTTAAAAAGCGCTCAAATTTCCACTCACCCTGCTCCTGGATCACCAGGGCAAGCGCAGAGAAGACCGTTTGGGGTTCTTTTTGCATCGGACAGGGGTTGGAAAGCTCGATCTGCAGCCGCCAGACCTGCATGGGAGCATCCCCGCGTGTCTCTGCGATCTGCTCATCGACCTTTTCTTGCACAGTGACCTTCACCGTGGTTGCGGTCTGCGCCTGCTCGAAAGCGGACCACAGGTTCGGCCCGATTACGTTCTGGTACACGATGCAGCCGGTCTGGGTGCTCACCGAGCAAAGTTGGTCCAGCCAGGCTTGCTGCCCTTTCTGGTAATCCACGCTGTAGAACGCCTGTGCCCCGGCAATGGCAGCTTTCTGGGCAGCGTTGTCATCCTCTCCGATTTGTTCATCCTGGGCGGGAGCCTGGGATGACAGAACGCTTGCGTTTGCTTGATTGCCCCCCAGCACTTTGGGAACGCCCCACAGCACGCCGGCGCCCAAACCGATCAATACCAGGACAATTACCACCCACTTCTTGGGGATCGTGATTTCATCCACGCCGGCACCTCCTTCTGAGCCACATAACAAAAACCGCCACCGGTGCACTCGCTCTCCAGCGAATGCCACGTATGGCGGATGGGTTGACCAACGTATGCCCGCAGGTCGGTCAAGACCCCTTGGGCAAGTCCCGCTCCGCACGAGGGCAGAGCAGAAACGTAGTAGAAACCAGGGTATAAAGTTATTATCTGTAGTTTATATCAAATTTTTTGTTTTGTCAACCCTGGTTATCGAAACAAATTCGAGTAATCCTGTATTGGTCATTTTGGATAGGGCAAATTGCACTCCGGCATTGGTCCGCGATCCGCTGTCAGTGCATGCCAGGTCATTTTCTCCATCTGAGACCACCAGGCACTCGGAGCGTCGCCAAGTTGGATCATGGTCTTTGGCAGCCAGGGATCGTTGGGATTGGTATACCTGGCCAGGAAACTTTCAGGAAACACTCCGACGTAGGTGTACATGAGCGCGTATGGCGGGACTGTGAGATAAGTGACCAGGTAGAGTGAACGGCACCTGGCTGGTAGTTCCCTGACGGCCTCAATCCGCTCGCACATGAACTGCCAGTAGGTCATGCCGTGCGCGCCTTCTTGCTGCATGGGCTGTGAACCTTTGTAACCGGCGAAGGCGACAAAGACCAGCCCGGCGATCAGGATGAGCGCAAGAATTGTACGGATGAGAAGGCGAAGAGCAGAAAATAACGAACGGATCATGGAGGATCACTCTTGATCGCGATTCTACACCTTTTTGTATTACTCAGTCTGAATACCCAACGCACCAGGGATAGCATGGTGCGAACCTTCCTTAAGCCGTTACCCCGGTTTACACCTGGTGTGAACCAGGTATGTACCAGGGGGAATAATCCAATATGTCCTGGTTATATATTTGACCATGGAGCGTTTTCGAAGAACTCGCGTTCTTGTCTGTGCCTGTCGATGATGTTTCTTCTACGCTCGATGAAAATTGCATCTCGCACACTGTAGAATGCTTCAAGAGTAGTCGGGCATTGAAAGCCCTGAGGGATGTAACGATTGCCAAAGGTATTACAGGTCGTACAGCTCAAAACACGATTGCTGTAATCTTCACGCCATTCTTCGGAGAGACCCCAGGACAAGCAGGTACTGTTCGGAACTACGTGATCGAGAGCCATGCTAAGCCAATTTTCATAAGTGGAGGTTAAATCAAGACCGCAATATGCGCATTTCGTTTGCTTTGTCAACCGCATGAACTGCAAACCGTAACCATGCCGACAGTTGTCGCCATACACCCTACCAAGTAGTTTACGACCGTGAAATGGATAATCTTCAAATGGCAGTTGCTCGAAGTTGGCACTTTTATAAATATTGTCATTCATGGCTTTCGATGTCCTTAATATAATCGGCCTGCTTTGGTAGCAGGTCTACCTGAATTTATTAATCGATCACAGGACTTTTTCCTTGACTTCTAACCAAATTCTATCACCCTCGCCACGTTTGCCCGCCTGTAAATCCGCCAGGTTGGTCAACGGCACAACCAGCGGCTTATTCCCCAGGCAATAATTGATCTCGCTGCGTATATTACGCATGCAGGAGCGATTATCGCACACCACGAACATCATCCCGCCGCTGGCTTGATAGAAATTGCGCCACTTTGCCTGGCGCTGCTCGATTTTATATCCAAATCGCTGTTTTTCATATTTCCGGCTTTGCTTGGTGCCCTTTTGGTTGTACAATCAATATATATCCACCGCTTTGATGGCAGATTTAGCCTGATAGTGTGCCTAAAATTCCAGATAGCCAGGTGCGTTTCCTAAAATGGCTTAGTTCAACTCGGATTGATGTGGCGGCAAGTTGTACTGGGCTTCGGCATTGCCTCTGAGCGCTGCATCAATCCTTAACTTGTTCGGTGGCTTTCTTGTATTGCCATCAATCGCTCAAAAGAGTTATAGATGAGTGGAAGCTCATCGCCGGTGAATGAAAATCTTTTTTCAAGGGAGGCTCATTCATGAAAATAATCAAAGCACTTAGACTAATCACTGGGTTGATAGGTTTGGTTTTGGCGGCTGTATCATGCCAGGCCGGCGCGCCCTCGTCGCCCTTGAGCGTTTCTGCAGCAGTCAGCCCATCGCCGCTGGTTGATCAGGTGGTGACATGGCGGATTGAAGTCCAGGCGCGCGGGCGGGATATGCCGCAGACCAAGCTGGAACTCTCATTGCCACCAAGCGTGGAATTGGTTGCAGGGCAAAGCGAGTATCTGCTGGATGTGGCGAAAGATGAGCCCTCAGTGGTGGAAGTCGCCATTCGCGTCACCACCGCGGGAGAATGGCCCATCGATGCTTACGCGACCTGGCCAGCCGATCCTAAATCAGTGGGCTTTTTCGGAGGAAGTAAGCGGTTGTATTTAGTAAGCGACTCAACAAGCGCCAAGGTAATAGAAGATATCTATTACCCGACGCAGGACATTCCAACGCTTCAACTGCCTCCGGATTTTCTCACGCCGGTAATGACCACGACACCATGAAGAGAAGGGGAACATCGCATGAATGCGCGCCGAAATTCGCTTTCAAGGATTTGGTGGTTCATCGCAATGCTGGTTTGTGCCGGCGGATATTACGGCTTCACGCATGTGAGCGCTGCGACATCCGAATCAAGCGCTATCCCGCCCTCGTCGCCCTTGAGCGTTTCTGCAGCAGTCAGCCCATCGCCGCTTGTCGATCAGGTGGTGACATGGCGGATTGAAGTCCAGGCGCGCGGGCGGGATATGCCGCAGACCAAGCTGGAACTCTCATTGCCACCAAGCGTGGAATTGGTTGCAGGGCAAAGCGAGTATCTGCTGGATGTGGCGAAAGATGAGCCCTCAGTGGTGGAAGTCGCCATTCGCGTCACCACCGCGGGAGAATGGCCGATCGATGCTTACGCGACCTGGCCAGCCGATCCTAAATCAGTGGGCTTTTTCGGAGGAAGTAAGCGGTTGTATATATCAAGCACTCAAATCACAGCAAAAGTATCTGGTGAAAGTGACTTGCCACCATCAATTATACCTGTTATGCAATTTGACTCACTGAATGCGCCCGTGGTAATGACGCGTCTGTCCCCTGCAGGTGAATCACCTTTATCGGTTGGCGGCACAATCACGTTCACGGGCTACTTGAGCTTTACTTCCATTAACGTCCAGCCTGCCCCAGACGACCCTGCCAATTACATCACAACGACCCGAATCCAACCACTGCGCCGCAATCTGATCGAAGTCTGGGATGTGGACCCCGGCAACGTGTATCGCAAAGTCTCTGCCGCGCCTGTTTACGTTGATACCAACGGCCGCTATTCGATATCCGTGACCAACCTCGACACTGACGGCACAGGACTGGATCCGTATCTGGTGATTTACTCGACCGACAATCTGCGGGCGAATATAGCCAATGCTTCGGGCGCGACTTACGCCTTCGGCACGGCGCAAATCGGCTCAGACCTGGCTGATGGGATTTACAATTTCTCGTATTCGCTTTCATCGGCAGTTGATTCTTCTCCGCTCTCCATGTTCGACCTGGTAGCGAATACGGCGTATGACTTCCTGGCGGCAAACACAACCTGGGCTGTTACAACGACGGCTCAATTCCGGTATCCTGCCCATTGCGCCCAGGTTCCGTTCTTTGGCTCCTGTTACACCGGCACGATTTACATCGCTCGGAACGACGGCTGGGATCCCGATGTCATTCTGCACGAGTATGCTCACTTCGTTTTGGCAAAGGCGTATGCGGATGAGGGCGCGATTATCCATGCCTGCGCCAGCGTCGGCTATACACATGCCTTTGGAACTCATACATCCGATGAGTGTGCGTGGAGCGAAGGCTGGGCATCCTTTCTGCAAGGCGTTGTTCAGGGGCAACCCGATTACCTTGATTCTCGATATCCAGAACAAACCGGATATGCTGTAAGCCAAGATCTTGAAGTTCCGTCCCCGGGTCTGGCTTCCCTCAACTTGACATACCCTGACAGCTCCGACGACGAGACCGCTGTTGTGTCCGCACTGTGGGACATCTACGACAGCGCATCGGAAAACTGGGATCGGGTCAACCTGGGCATCAACAACCCCGCCAGCAATGGCATCTGGACGCTGTCAACCAGCATCAATCCCCAACGCTGGCCCATCAATCTGCGCCGCACCGAAGACTTCTGGTTTGCGTGGTTCAACAGCCCAAACGGCGAGAACTGCGCTGTCAGCCGCATTTTCCACTACCATCAAGTGCCCTTCGGCGATTGCGCTTATTTGCCCCTGATTCTTCGCCAACCCACCCCCACCCCAACGCGCACACCGACGATCACACGAACGCCTACGCGAACCCCCACGCCGCTGTATACTCCCACCCCGACGCGCACTTTGATGACCACTCCTTGTAATTGGCCACATTGCCCACAGGGGTACCCACCACCGCCCTGAGCGGAAGTGAACGGAGCAGATCTATTTGGTCATTATAGCCACCTAACGCAGCGCGCACCCGGCTGGCACTGGGTGCCAGCCATTCGGGCGGATTTGGCTTATATATCTGTCCTCACCCGCGCCAAGCTGCAATCCGTTAGCCAGTCCATAAATCTTCTTACAACAAAACTACCCACGCTTGCGCGCTTCAAGCCAAACACTATTCCCCTCACCCCGTTTGCCCGCCTGTAAATCCGCCAGATTGGTCAACGACACAACCAGCGATTTATTCCCCAGGCAGTAATTGATCTCACTCCGAATATTCCTCATACACGATCGGTTATCACACACCACGAACATCTTGCCTCCGCTGGCCTGGTAGAAATTGCGCCACTTCGCCTGGCGCTGCTCGATGTTCTTGTCCGTATCGCGCTCAACCTCAACAAATAACAAAGCGCCTTGCTCATCGATCAATACCAGGTCGGGTTTGAACAGGCTGCCATCCGGCAAATTCACATCGGGCGGGATCAGGTTGACCTGGTAACCGGATTCACGCAACACATCGGCAGCCTGCAGGTTGAGCAAAGTGTGCTCCGGGGAAACATGGCGTTCTAACAGGAGGTCGTACTCATTTGTACCGGGGTTTTCTCCAATGAGCAGCCAGTACGCCATTTGCCCTCGTTCTGCCAGCCGCACCAGGTCCGGGAACCTGCCGCCTGTGCCTGCTCCATCCGCCGCCCATGGGCGGAAGGTCTCGATCAATTGAAGGTCGGTCAAACGCGTGATCAAGGCCTGAAGGCTGCCGCCGGCCTTCTTGATTCCCAACATCTCAGCAGCCTGGCTTTCAATGACCGGGCGTCGCGAAAGACCAGTTTTACCAATCATCATCAGAATACGGGAATCTCGATCGAAGGTTTCAGCCTGACGCCATGCCATCATCCAATCCGGTTCAGGAGGCCGTTCGTTCACTTTCTCTGTGTCAGTCGATTTCACTTCTTCTAAGTTCGAACCTTGCTCGGTAAAGGCTGGGGCTACACTTTGCAGCGCCGTTACCTGATTGAGTAAGGTATTCCGTTCGGTTTCAAGGCTGGCAACCTGGCTGACAAGGCGGGCATTCTCTTCACGTAAAGATCCGTATTGGCTGCGCAGCTTGTCCAGCATGTCACGATTGTGCTGCAGGTTTTTCGCACTCTGGCTGTCATTCAGAAGCACCTGGGCTTGATAAAGCTGGTTGCCGATGTGCTGGCGCACCAGTTGCTCGAGCTCCTCAACCGGCAGGCTGTCCAGCGGGCGACCAGACTTCAGACGCTGGTCGACTTCGTCCGGGGCGAAGGTTTCCAATAATCCAACTAACACACGCTGGGCTTTGCGCCCTCTCGTTTCAGCCTGCTCGCGCAGCTCGGTCTGGATATGCAGCAGCTGCCGCAGGTTCTCTATGGTGATGTCGTCTGCAGCCATTGGCTTTTCTCCAGTTCGGCCAGGCTTGTTCGCGCTTCAGCCAGTTTCGCTTGCGCCTGCTCACCGTTAACCTGGTTGGGGATGCTCAACCAGCGTAAGGTCAGCCTGGCGGCTTCCAGGTAACTCATCGCTGTTTGGTTCAAGTCTTCCTTCAACCCGACCAAAGCCGGCGGCGCTTCCTGGCGGTCCAATTCCTCTGAGATGCGCAGGATCTGCTCGAACACTTCCTGGGCGCGGCGCGTCTGTCCGAATAGATCATCAACCTCCCCGCTCAAAATGGCAGTGATTTTGCCATCTGCCAGGCGCAGCTCTTTGTCTGCTTCGCGAGCCAGGCGACGGTACTCATCAACCGATTTCACATCGGGCAACAGCAGCAACGGGCGGCCATCCTCATTGCGCGGGCTGGCAATCCCGCCAATGGCAAGCAAAACCAGCAAAGCCAGGATGACCAGTGTACTGAGTGGGATATGGATTTCCTGGTTATCATTCATCGCCGATCAAATCCTCCGGGATCGCTGCGGCGAGGTTATCGTCTTCATCGGAACCTTCATTGATCGCTCCGCCGCCGTTATCCTGATCTTTATAGGAAGGGCGCAATAATCCGCGCTGCACCAGATCTCTACGCGCTCGGTCGCCGGCTTCCCAGTCGATGTTACGCAAGAACTCCACCTCATTCGCCACGATTTCGAACACCATCTTGCCCTGGCGGGTGGTGCGCTGCTGGATGTGACCGGTGACGCCCAGGCGGCTGCCCTTGCGCACATGCCCATAAACCAGTTCAGCCAGCGGGCCGTAGATGCAGGTGCGCAGCCCCTTGACCCCGTTGGCGCCTTTGACGCCCTTGACCATCAGGTACAGGCGCAGGAACTGCACCTCCTTATTGTCCAGCTTGAAAATATCAAAGTAGATATCGCCGGTAATATCGCCCTTGACCCATACGTGGTTGTTTCTTGCCATGTGCCGCCTCCTGAAAAAGGAGTTATAATTAGACGAACCAATTCAAGCCCTTTTGCTATAATGAAAGCGGGCAGCGATCACTGGCGGAAACGCCATGATAATCTGCTCACCCGGACGGCCGGCGAACCTGACCCGTTAACGGCCGTCCTTTTATTTCATCCCGCGCTTAAGCCGGGGTTACAGCATCAAACGAAAGACCACAAACACGCAAATCATAGACACCGTCCATCCAATCAGAATTTGTACCGGGGTATGATGTTTCAACCGGATGCGCGCCCAGCCGACCGGCGGGGTAAAGATCGCCATCGCC
Source organism: Bellilinea sp. (assembly GCA_039666315.1). Classification (GTDB taxonomy): domain Bacteria; phylum Chloroflexota; class Anaerolineae; order Anaerolineales; family Anaerolineaceae; genus Bellilinea. The sequence continues at coordinate 578,258 of JAVSME010000003.1, forward strand.
ACGCCAATCAGCGGGGCAGTCCACAGCAAAACTGCCGTACAGCCAGCCATCGCCGCCGAATGCAGGCTCAGCTTGGTGTAACGGTTGATCCAATATCCCAATGCAGTGGCAATCACCGCCGATACCAGGCAGGCAATGATGACAACTGGCGCATTGCCGATGATCAGCACAGCCAGCAGGATTACCAGGCATGCGCCACCCACCGCGTAGATGCTGGTGCGCTGCTCACGGATCGAGACACTGGCGTCGCTGTACTTTCCCGAACGCACTCCCCAGAAAAGCAGCAATGCCATTGGCAGGTTTACGATCGCAACCGACAGAACAGTCCAAAAGATCGCCTGCCCGAGTGTGCTGCCCAGACTCACCATGGCGATCACCAGGGTGGGGATAACGATCACAAGCGGGTGGAAGATGTACGAAATGATTTCAGCCATCCGGTCGGCCCGGGAAATGTTGGGTTGCATCATCGCCCTTTCCATACTTTCAAGCTCTGCCAGACGCCTGCACCAACTCTCTACTTGCCTGCCGGTATGCGGCGATCATCTCCGGGTATTCCTCATCGGCTTTGATCTCTCGCAGAATTGTGTTTACCCGCGTGGCTTCCAGGTAGCTGTGGGCATCCCACCTGGCGATTGTATCGTCCAGGTAATCGGCGATCAATGTCTTGCCATCCAGGATATGCACCATTGCGCGGTAAAGGTAGTAATCCGAGCGGCGAAAATACGCTCGAAAATCGGGCCGGCTCATCTCCATCCCGACCGGCGGACACAGGCGTTCCAGCCGGTCGACCAGGGTGATCAAATCTTGAAAGGCATGCCAGGAGCGAATCCCCCGGAAGTAAGCCAGTATGTGGGCATACACATTGCTGTGGATCAATGAACAACCCCACAACATGGCCGTCGCAACCAGGAGCGCTTGTGAGAGTGTGTAAATCCATGGATTGCCCAGGGGGTGCCAGAGGTAACCCAGAGCTAAAATCGACTTGGTAAAGAAATAAGCCCCTCCAAAGACTGCCGTGAGGCTGATGGTGGCGATCCGGTATTTGGTGACGGTCACTTTTTCCCGGCTGATATAGTGCGCGCAAGCCAGCGCAATGATCGAGCATAAAATGATCGCATGTGTGAACATCACCAATTTAAAGCTCATCTCGCCGGCAGTTGCCGGAATCGGCTGTTCTTCCCATTGCGGCGATTGGGAAACGGATACGATGTACAAAATCAGCAACAATCCCAGGGTCACCAGGAGATACCGTTTGAGGATCCTCTGGTGGCGCATTTTTTGCGGGATGGGAAAAGTGATCAGCGAAGAGGAAGTCGTTAGAAACAGTGTTACCGATACAAAGCTGTAAGCCAGCAGGCGTGAAAAATTGGGCCATGTCAAATGATTGACCACATCGCTCAAAGGCGCTACCAGGAACGTCATGGTCAGCGCGAAAAACAGGGACGCAGACCCGACCAGGAAAGCAATCCGGTCAGTTTTCCATGCCCGGTTCAGCAGGGCTTTGCGCCCACGATTTAAGGCAATGAACCACGCCAAAACACATAAAGAAATTTCCATGGCGGGGTTCATCAGACAAGCCCCAGGTTTTTGAGTGAATCGGCAATCTTTTTATCCGATGATATCCCCCGGGTGAGCTGCTCGATCTGAGAATTCCGGATAATCTGTTCCTGGATCAAGCTGGCCAGGGATTCGGCATCGCGCTCATAAGCGTTCTTGTCGGGCGAACGCAGCCTGACCATTTCATCGAAGGGTAATGCGATTCCCTTCTTATGCGCCTCTTTGACCTGGGCTTTCGAGATTTTCTTGGTGGGGTGTCCGCAGAGAAAGTGGGAAATTTCGTGCAATTGAATATGGATTTGAAGCAACCGTTCTGCATTTTTGCGGAAGAAAATATATTCCTGGGGAATCTCGCCATCCGACATCCAGGCCCCGAACAGCCCAGACGGCATGTGCCAGGGAATCAGGAGGATCTTGCGGCCCTTAACGGTCTCGATCCAATTGGCAAAGTGTTCAATCGTGAAGGCGCGAAAATCGTATTTCAGTTCAGTCAGGATTTTCCGCACTTGAGGGCTCGCTTCCACTGCTAATACCTCCTGAGGTCTCGCTCTTTTGTGTGCTAAGGATAAAATCCATCATATCGAGAATCGCTTTTTGGGCTTTGTCATCCATCTTCGCAGCCCGGGTCTGGATTTCCTCGAAATACCTGCCGGCAGGCTTTCTTTTTTCTTTGTCTTCAGGGTTCTCCTCGTCCTGCGAAAAGTAATTGGTATCCACACCGAAGAAATCGGCCAACGCCTTGATGATATGGAAGCCGGGGTTCGTCGCGTGTCCCTTGCGCAGCTTCCACAGGTAAACGCGCGTCAGAACGCCATTGGTGCCCTCCACGACCTCCGTTTGTGTATATTTTGATCCATCTGGTTTACGGACTTCATCGAAAAGTTTTTCCAATTTTTCGGCAATGGTGCCTTCATATTCTGTCATGTTTCTCTCTCGTGTAAATAACCACAATTATCCTACGTGTTAACCACAGAGAACAGTATATCACGAGAGTGTATGGGAATGCAAGGGGTAAATAGGACGAATTGTCTCGATTTTTTGAAGTTGACATACAATTGGTATTGTGGGTCAGGGTTTGCAGGTTAGTACGCTTTTTTTGTGCGAAATTAGCCGGTTTTGAAGTAAAAATCTGGACACACAATGAGATGGCGCCAAATTTTGATAGGTGATATATACTTAATACTGAACTTGCTTAACACCCAATGGAAAGTAATTGGCAATAATTAGTAATATCAAGTATATTGTATTCGGGGTTTATGATTCCTCTTCGATCAAGGAAAGGTGACGGATGGCCACTAATTACCCCGAAGTTATGACCGTTGACGAAGTTTGTCAATACCTCCGTATTCCTCGATCATCCCTTTATAAGTTGGCACAAGAAGGTAAAATCCCTTGTCAAAAAGTGGGGCGGCACTGGAGATTTCGTCGCGAGGCGATTGATCGCTGGTTAGAGCAAATACCCGGCTTAATCAACGATGTAGTAGACACTCAGATTAAGCCACTGGCAGAAGAATCATAATTTTCTGAAAATTCTGTTTGAAGTGCACCCAAAATACATAGCCAAAGAGGAGCGAATGTCTCGCACCGAAAAACCATCCACTCTACAAAGCGTTGCCTGGGAAACGGGTTTGGCGGCGGTCAAAGAAAGCATTGATTTTCCCACCTTTGAAGCATTTCGTTCTCATCTGTTTGACAATATGCGTCAGAATTCGGAAGAGGTTAGAAAACGCTACGGTAGTTTGATCCTGCTCCGCTTATTTCCGGAAAAGAGTTTAGAGGGAGTTAACCCTCTAGTCTGGCGTACTTATCAGGACGAAAAGATATTGGAGGATCTTGCACGCTTGACTACACTTGAGGCAGAACCAGTGATTGCCCAGTTTGTATTAGAGCAGATATTAGTACTCACCCCTGGTTCTGTTATCGAAAATTCAACCGTTCAAGATTTTATTAGTTCTGAATTTGGGTCATTTAAACGAGACTCCTATAGTCGGTTACGATCAGCCTTAATTCACATGGGATTTGTTTCAGCAGTTCCTCAAGGCGTTATGGTTCAACCTATCCCTTTACCAGATAATGCCTTTCTAATTGCTTTACATTCTAAATTGGCGATCACGCCTCGCATCGTTCGTTTATCGGATATTGTTGATGCTCCTTTCTGGAAGCTATTGGGTATTAGGGACGAGGCAACCGTCCGATCCATTCTGCGCGATGCGAATGCGAAAGGGTTGATTGCCAAATACACAATTGTGGATCAACTTGAACAAATCACAACCCGTTACTCGTTCGAGGAGTATCTCTCAAAGGCATTCCGCTTATGAAACGCAGTGAATTCCTTGAATTTTTAACCCGCTTCGCGAACCAGCCCATACCAGCCACTATTAACCGTCATGTATATTTATGGATCGGTGAGATGGATGCGTTATTCTCTTCATACCCGCCTGGTTTTATCCAAAAGCTTGACCTCCATGCGTTATGCAGGGACATCACCAAAACCCCTAATGGCGATAAGGCTGCTGGTAGAGAATTATCGGGTGCGATGGATGATTGGATATTGAGAAATTTGATTACAGGCTCCCAGCAGGCGATATTGGTTACCGGAATCGACTTACTTTACCGCTACCGTTTGCCATTGAGCGTTTTTATCCAGTTGGCAAGCGAGAAGAATGTGATCATTTTAGCCTTATCTGCATTGGATGTTAATTTCCGCCCTGCGAAGCCGTTACCTAGTTACATTCTGTTCTCTCCATATGCAATTCTAAAATACGCCGCATCGGTAATTCCCGAAGAAGCCATAGTGAAAGAGGATTGATTAATCATGCCACGCCTGCCACTTCTCGATCTGATCTTGCATAAAGAAACGCCATTGCTAACATTGGAGTTACACAATGCTGCTCTCAAGACACCTGCAGAAACTGTGGAAACCTATATTTTCACAGACACCATACGTCACCATTTCGCAGAAATACTTGAAACGGTGGCGCTGGGACGCGGTCAGGGATTTTGGGTTGAAGCTGAATACGGTTCAGGGAAAACACATTTTCTCGCCACGCTGACCGCCCTACTCAGCGATTTTTCGGATTTGCTGTGGAGCAAAGTAGCTGACGATGAAATTGGACGTTACCAAACTCGTCTAAAAGAACACCGATTATTCCCCGTAATTTTGTCTTTACGTGGAGAAGCGAGCGCAGAGGCAGCCAACTCAAGAACACTGATGGATGTGCTGCTGGAAAAAGGGTTTCGACCCGCGTTGAAAAGAGCGGGATTGGACAAGCAGGTGCGCCTAACGATGGCTCAGGATTTAGTCAAATGGTATGAAGGTCAATCAGCATCTGAAAAAGCCAATATTGATACTTACGTTCAACAAACGACAGGAAGTAGTGTTATTGAGTTAGTTGAAAATGACGATCAAGAAACCATTGCCCAATATTTAAACGCGTACCTGGCTGAGAAGCAGGTGCAGGCATTGATTACTACCAGTGTTAAAGACAGGTTGGCGGGCATTTATCATCAGATCATATCTCAGGGTTATGCCGGGATTCTGCTTATTATCGATGAATATGAGGGATGGGCAAATATTCATGTAAACAACCTGGAGGCACGAGCGAAAGATGAGGATCTCCTTGAGACATTGGGCTACTTGCTGTTCAAAGAACTCGGTTTAGCAGTTCATACGATTGTGGCTTCTCAAAGCGCTATGCCGGCAAAATTACATGGCGGACAAGAGGGCGACAGATTTATTCCACTGCAGCTTTTGGCTTCCCAGGATGAACGTGATTACGACATCATTGCCTCACGGCGCGTGCGTAGTCTAAATCCACAACGGCTTCCCGAAATAACAGATTATTACAACTTCTACAGCCAAACCTTTGAGTTCGCCCGCTCGTTGACCGAAGAAGAATTCAAAGAGACTTACCCATTCCAGCCACGCTGTTTCGAGATTGTCAGGCGGATAACCTCTCGCGATCTACCTGGTCCTCGATCCGGTATCAGAATTTTATACGAGGTATTGCAAAATAAGGATTTGCTTTCTAAGGATATGCTGATTCGGGTAGGGGATTTGATTCACAGCGAACACCTGATCAAAGATTGCTTAAGCAAGCCTGTTTATAAACCTCATTACATGGCTTATAACAATGCTATGCAAGCCCTGCCTTCCCTTGGTTTGGCAGAGGAGGATTTGGAATTAGGTAAAATTCTATTAACGACGCTGTATTTGTGGTACGAAGCCAACTTCGACCGCCCTCACAAGCCGCTTTCGGTCAAGAGTTTGGCTGAAGCCACACTGCAAGTTGACAATGTGTTGAAAGCGGAAGATAGTGTCTTGCTAGTACTAAACGATCTAAATGCGCTACCACAGGTGCAAGTCGAAGGAGAAAGCGCCCGCTTTATTCCATCTGAAGATACTGTTCTGCCTCCTAATATATTCCGAGAGTATGTACGCAAAATCCAACAGGGTGATCGCTACCCGGTTGTGAACATCTGGAATGATAGTCTCCTGTGGAAGACGCTGTTCACAAATGCAAAATCCGGCATGTTTTCCGATTTAGAAGTAGAACGCCCGGTCATTCGATCCTTCGAGGTGCATAATCTGCAGTATTCAGGTGAGATCCTATTAGCTGCACGATGGCAAGCAGATTGGGGTATGCCGCTTGTTGTGGACGACCAGCACTACCGCATTGTGATTATGGTTGCAGATGTGGCCCAACGCATTAAACCAGAGGAATTACAAGATCCTCGCATAGCTGTGATCTATCCAGCGCCGTTAGGGGAAGATGCAATGCGTGCTGCAACAGAATACCTGGCTTGGAGCCGCATGAATGATGATTACAAAAATCGAAACGGGAAGGAGGCAGAAACGATACAAGGCTGGCTGGCAACTCAAAAATCCACCTATATCAACAATGTATTACAAACGCAGTTGAGCCTTTACCGTAACGGTACCGTAGTCACCCGCGACAACCTCGGCATTGCTACGCGTGAAATTTTTGGCAAGGTTGGCTTCGAAGGGCAAGCCAGTTTGCTTGTTGAAAAAATTCTCTCGGCTTGTTACAAGCAGCCACTTTTCGAGCGCAGCATATTGCGCAGCACTCTGACAGCAGCAGAAGCAGGCAAGGTGTTTGAAGGTTACTTTGGAAAAACCCCTGGACCGGCTCAAATTACTGCGACAAAGAACTACGGAGTAGGATTGGGGCTTTCTACTTTAGATCAACCTGGACAATTTGCCCCTCAACACGGCGCCACTGCTTTGGAAAAAATCGCTGAGCTGCTGTCTGCCCAGAGGGGCGGGGAACTTAAGGTTTACAAAATTTACGAAATCTTATCTCGCCCACCTTATGGGCTGCCATACGTGGTGATTCAACTGTATTTGCTTGCTTTTGTGCGCCGCGGCAGTCCGCGCGTCGATCTGACTTTGAAGTTTAACCACAAGGTGCGCACCCGCGATAATCACCCCATACCGCAAAACCGCATCAATGCCGCAACGATTACCGAGATCCAATGGAAATCCGATCTCTGGTCTTCGATGGATGCCCTGGTTCCGGCAGTTGGACCGCATTGGAATGATGTTCTAACCTACGGACGGCTTCTTGTGGATGATTTGCGCGCTACCGTTAATCAGACCGAAATTGAAACCGAGAGTCAGCGTTTACTCGATCGGTTAGAGCGTGCCAGCCAGGAAGTGTTGCAACAACGACAATCCTTGCAGGTTTTGCAGCGCACATTGGGTTGTGGCTTGCCGCAGCAGGATCAAAAAGTTTTTTCCGATCTGAATGCCCTGTTCGAAGAACGCGCCAGTTACGAGGCATTTTATGAAAAAGCCGTAGAACTATTCCCAACCCCAGACATGCTCAAAGAAACGATGCAATCCTATGGGCGATTGAAGGAGCTTTCAGGCCTTGTTGCCCAAATTGGAGAAGCCCAACGGTATCTTAATCGGACAAACCTTAAAGGAAGTGACAGAGAGTTAAAAGCGCAGAGCATGATGCTTCTAGCACAAATCGATCTGCCCAGCCTGGCTGCGCAGCCTCACCTGTGGGGCAGCATTTGGGCAACTTTCGAGGATTTCAAGCGGCGCTACCGGAACGAGTATCAGAAATTTCATCGGGACACTAATGAGGCATTGTTGAAGATGCAGCAGAGCCTGGCAAATACCCCGAACCACTTACGCGCCTTAGGCTTGCTGAACGGCATCACCGAGTTGGGCCCGGCAATCGGTGAGGATTTAGAAGCGCGTTACACCGAGTTGAGCCGCGGCTTGGAGCCTTGCGCGGTGACAGATTATTTGCAAGTGACAGTGGATGCGGCGCCGGTTTGCGCGGCTTGCCAACGGGAAATGACGTACACACCGCCAGTTCAGGCAGTAGAGAAGTTCGACCGCGATCTGAACCAGGCTTTGGGTGACCAGCAGCGGCGGCTGGCAAGTGAAACCATCCGGCGGGTGCTTGAGCGCGGGGAGGGGGATGCGCTGGGCCAATTCTTGCAGGTGATCCAGGCAGCCAATCTGACGGCGCTGGTGAATGTGTTGGACGCCAATATCGTCAGGATCATCCGCGACCTGCTGCGCCAGGAACAAATCGTTACGGTCGAAAGCCCCGCCTTAAGCTCGCTGCTGCGAAAGTACAGCTCTCTGGAGGAAAAGGATATTCCCCAGGCGGTGGAGGATTTCCGGGCGTTGCTGCAGAAAGCCTTCGAAGAAGCCAGGCGAAACAATCCGGGCAAGAAGACCATCCGAATTAATCTGAAATGACGAGAACAGAATGGATTTCTTGAACTCACAAATAGATCTGACCGAATTCATCCGCCAATATGGCAAGCCGTATGACCCGGCAACGGACGATTACCGCCGCCCGCCGTTTGCCTCGCCAGTCAAGGCCGGCAAAGCCACGGCCATCTACAACGCGCATTCCTATCACACCAAAGTTCCACCGCAAGGCATCGAGCCATACATCGCCCATTACACCAATCCTGGCGACATCGTACTCGATCCCTTCTGCGGATCGGGGATGACGGGGGTAGCTGCATTGATGCAAGGGCGAAGGGTGATTCTCAACGATCTTTCGCCCGCCGCAGCCCATATTGCTTACAACTATTGTACGCCCGTGGATGTGGTCGCATTGAAACAGGAGTTCGAACGTATCAAAGCAGCCGTAGCCGATGAATTTGAATGGTTATACGGAACGATATGTGACCGTTGTGGCGGCCAGGCGACTATCTACTATATCCTGTGGTGTGATGTTCTAGAGTGTGATCGTTGTGGACAAGCTCTCAATCTTTGGGATTTGGCAATGGACAAACAGAAGGGTGAGGTTCGTGACGATTATATTTGCCCAAATTGCTTAAAACAACACGTTGGGCGTAAATTGCGGTGGTTGAAAATTGAACCGGTTTACACGAATTATGAATGTGAACGGTGCAATCCCAAAAGAGGAGAACATCCAACTACATCGCTAGAAAAAGAAAAAATAACAGGGGTTGAATCGTCTCCGATTACAAATTGGTATCCGAAAGAACCTTTTGATGAATCATTTGAGATGTGGAGAGCAGCCCATCGCGACCAAGGAATAACCGATAGCAGTAAATTCTACACAAGTCGAAATCTAAGAGCCTTGGCTCTACTTTGGCACCAAACATCTTCTGTTCAAGACATATCTATACGTAGCAAATTACAATTTGCTTTTACATCTATGTCAGTGAAACTAGCATCGAGGATGTCAAATGTAAGCTTTCGTGGACCGAATAAAATAAACCTAGCAGGGCAACTTCCAGGCACTTTGTATATTCCAGCTTTATCCGCCGAAAGAAATGTATGGCTCCTTTTTACCGAGAAATATCGCGATGTAGTTGATTATGCTATGAGCGTATCAAGATCCTTGGTATCTGAAGATTTAAGTGTTAGTGTCGTGTCTGCAACCAAGCTAAACGAAATACCGGAGTCAAGCATTGATTACATCTTTACTGACCCTCCATTTGGCTCCAACTTATTTTACGCTGACTTAAATTTTCTATGGGAAGCTTGGTTAAAGTCACCAACAGATCAAACGTACGAAGCCGTTGCCCATTTAAAAGTAAAAGAGAAGAACACAATACACTCATATGCTCGCTTAATGACACAATCTTTTGTTGAGATGTATCGAGTCTTAAAACCCAATCGATGGGCATCTGTTGTATTTCATAACTCTGACGACAAAATTTGGCAGATAATTTTGGATTCTGCTCAATCGGCAGGATTAGAGCTAGTCGAAATAAATAGCTTTGATAAAGAACAATTGACATTCAAAGGGCATAAGGGGGCAAAAGGATTAGAACGGGTTACCAATAAAGATATCGTATTGAATCTTCGAAAACCCGGCTTGATATCGCCATTACAGACAAATGGATTAAGTACAACACGTAACGGCGAGGCTGAAGCTCGTATCGCTCAAAGGATCGCCGACTTTCTGACAGCAAATCCGTCTCCCGAAAAGCGCACCTTGCAGCACTTTTGGAATGTCGTTCTCTACGATATGTTGGTTGAGGGAGTAGTGGATGTTTCCATGGAAAAAGTGGGGGCGATCCTGCCGCATTATTTCAAGCAGGTTGATGGGCGCTGGTATTTACGCGGCGAGACGGTGGCGGGAGGGAACGTCTTCGACTTGAAAAGCGATACCGGCGCAATCGCCTGGTTGAATGCTGTGCTATCCTCCCAGCCGCAAACGATTGGTGATCTTATTCCCAAATGGCAATCCACAACCGCAACCCTGCAAGGTGTGGAGGTAGAGCCGGGGCGAATGGAACGCTTGCTCGAGCAGAATTTTTGGTTGGATAAACGCACCAACCGCTGGCGCATTCCAACCCCAACCGAGCGTGAGCAGATGAGCGCCGCCCAAGACATATCCGCCCAGGCGCATTTAAGGACGATCCACCGCTATTTGCGTGGCGAGGGAGAGCATAAACCCGACTCGCGCGAGCTAGCCGCCTGGATACAGTTCACCTATAATCGCGGCGCGCATGCCGAAACAATCCAATTATATGATCACCTGGATGAAAGCCAACTGGAGCCGGAGTATTCGCAATCCATCCGAAAGATGGTGCAGGTGAGCAGACTGAAAGCCAAAACATAGCAGGCATCCATAGAAACAGGATCTCCCTAATGTTTAAGAACCGGTCGGACTACACTCTAGCCTTACTACAGCTGATAGATGGATTGCCCAACCGTCAAGGCCAGGCTCGTGATATCCGCGCATTGTTTCTAGAGCGATACAGAGATGCTATTCCCCCAACAGGCTACGAACTTCTGACCAATGGCGTACCTCGATGGGATAAAGAAATACAATGGTGCCGCTATACATGTGTTCAGGCTGGATTAATGGATTTTCCAACAACTGGCATCTGGAGGCTAACGGAAAAGGGTCACCTATGGTTAGCAAAAAATCCCGATGCTACGCACTTATCGATTCAGATGTCAAAATCCAATCCCAAAAAAGGCAATGCGTCGCCTGTCCCTGTCCGGAAGGCAGTAGCGATCCAGCCCGGATCAGAGAGCGGCTTCTTGGTCACCCTGCAGGAGTATCTTCCGGATTGTTTACAACCCATTGTTGCATCTGTCTTTTATGAATTCGTTCAAAGATCTAACTATTTGCAGATTCGCTTAACTGGTTTTTCGGGATGTCACTATGAGTTCATTCTGCGGCGGGGTAAGCATGAGATTGCTCTCCATTTTGAAAGCAGCGCCGAACGCAGCCAGGCGCGTTTACGAGGCTTTGAACCCCATATCGAAGCACTTTCTCAGAAGCTTGGAATGCCGGTCCATGCCGGTGACTTTGGCTCCAGAGGGTGGACCCAAGTTTATATCGAGACTCGCCCAAAGCCACTGACAGAGACTTTAGTAGAGGAATATACCGCCCTGGTCGAGCGGTTTGTTGCCGCAACTTTTCCAATCCTAAAGACTGTTTACGCCGGGGAGAGGACTGCTCATACGGCAGGTTCTCACGTAGAGAAATTTGCTCCCAACCATCCCATCTATGCAATACTTGACCAAGAGGTTGCCAACATCCGGTTGTACCTGGAAGGGCGCAGCTTGCTGCCAATCAGTGACGAAAAATTGTGTGATTGGATCAATTTCTGTTACATCTTTGGCATGTATTCTGAGGGCAGGGAATTATTCTCGCTGGTTAACGGGGTCGAGATCAATGCGTGGTATTTTGAACGCACCAAACGAATCGCCAAGGCATGTGAACAAAAGATGCATTTGTTCGACTTGAGGAATACATAATGCCCACATTTCTGGATGCCGCGTATCAAATCCTCATCGCCACGGATCGGCCAATGTCTGCCGAGGAAATCACCCGGCAAGCGCTCGATCGAGGACTGCTTGAAACCAAGGGTGAAACCCCAGCAGCAACAATGTCAGCTAGGTTGTACATGGATATAAAGGAAAAAGGGGCTGCATCGAGGTTCATCCAGGTTGGCCGCAATCTTTTTACAACCATTTCTACAACCAATGGACAGCAGCGCCCGCAGTTCGAAGCGGCTGCCCAACCCAAGATCAAACCGAAAAGTGCAAGGAAAAGCCCACAGTTGCCTCACGCCACCTCAGCGCACCAAATTCTTGATATCGAGATAGCGTCCATAAAGGCATTTCTTGGTGGGCAAAGTCCCCACCCACCAACGAGCGAAAAATTGTGCGATTGGGTAACAATGTGTTACACCTTTGGGTTATTTTCCGAAGGAGTAGAGTTATTCAATTTTGTCGAGCCGCTGGAGGTCAATGAGTGGTATTACCTGCGCACGAAGAAGATGGCGCGGTTGTGCAGAATTCACCAAGAGAACCACAGTTGAAGAGGCAAGTCGATCCGATGCCAGACCTCAAACTCTATTCTGAATATTCCCGTAAAGATGTTCACGATATCTTCTCTCCAGAGACCCGTTTCACACCAGGCAATGGTACTTGGGGTTTGCATGGAATCGTAGAGATTCCAAACAAACCTGGCGATTTTGTTTTCTTTGTTACCTTCGGACAGCATCAGGCTGGTCATACTTTTGATGAGTGGATTACCGAAGAGGGTATTATTTCCTGGCAATCTCAGCCAAGTCAATCGCTTCAAGATCGTCGGATTCAACAATTCATTCACCACAATGATCAGATACATGCGGTTCATCTGTTTTTACGCACACAACGTACTTCCAACTATGCTTACTTAGGAAAACTGAAATATCTTGCGCATGATCTGGCGCGTGAAAAACCAGTTTATATGTATTGGCAACTATTGGATTGGCCCATACCCGCAGAATTATTAAGACAGATAAAACTAAATCTACAACCCGCGAGCACATTTCAGCAAGGAAAATTCCAGATTAGGGAGCAAATTGCCGAATACAATCAGGGAAACACTATCTTCGTATGGCGAGGCATGACATGGCAAGTTAATCGCCAGGCATTGATTTCCCAGGTGAGGGATTGGATTGCCCGTGGCTTGCCTGTCGAAGCTATGCGGTTCAAAGATTGGTATGTAGAGATTGATGAGCAACGCATTTCACCCAAATGGTTGTTTCACCTAATTACAGGAGCTGGATACAACGAGTTTGATGCACCTGTGGCGCGGGGAAAATTAGCCGAGGTTGGGTTGAAAGCCATTCAACTGCACACACAAGAAGGGAAAGCTTCCACAGATCATGGGAATACCACAGCAGTCAGTCTTTCCCGCCTAAGACCGGAAGATCGGAAAGTTTTTTTCCAAAACATAACCCAAATACTTTCCAACGAATTCGCTGAAACAGTTGCCACAGCAAAGTATCGATATCCTGATCGTGAAAATTGGTTTGAAATTCATTTTCCAAACCTAAAGGGATTTTATAGTTTGCGCTTGGCTCGGCAGTTTGACGAATTTGCTTATTTCTTTCCTGGAAATACAAAGACTGCTGAAAAACTCGCCCAACAGCTCACGCCACACTTAACAGATTTCAGTGAGCAAATGGACTATCCCGTCGCAGTATCGCCTCGTTATACAAGGACTTGGGGGCGTCTGGGTATTGAGCTGCCTTCGGGAATTGTCAGAGAGCACGACGAACAAGTTGCCCTGGAAATCACCTATGCCCGTCAATTAGGACACTTTATCCAGATTACCTACCGTTCTCTGATGGAACTCCAAGCACAACGGCCCAATAATAAACCTAAAAAGTATGATTTCAAAAATGTAGCCCAGCCACAAATTCAACTATTAGTTACACGTTTAGATTCCATCCGGCAAGTGCTAAATGGTTCAATGGCCACACCATCTGATGAAATTCTATGTGATTGGGTGCATTTTTGCTATGATTTTAGATTATACAAGGAAGGTCGGATGTTGTTCACATTGGTCACACCTGACCAGGTTAACCCCTGGTATTTTGAACGAACAAAGAAACTTGCCAAATTATGTTCGATAAGAACGGCAACAAAGGAATAGTATGGCTTTCTCCAACCTCTACGACTACCTAATGGAGAGATTAGACCTGCTGCCGGGGGCAGCACGCTTGGTTCTTGTGTTAGATCCGGGGGGGAAATTAAACCTATCGGATGAGGTTGCAAACACCCAGGCGGACGTTTCAAGCCAAACCTGGAAGGTGATACGATACGATGGCAACGATCTAGCCTTTCGCCGGCAATTTAATCCATTGCAAGTAACCTTAGTGTGGGTAACTGGACCAAAAATTATTTCCAATCTAAAACAAATCGATCTAACCAGCCTAGTAGACATAGCCAGGCGCGCAGACGCTATCCTGGATGTTAGTTTGTTAGGTATCCTACAATCTTTGTTTCCCAACGAAACCTGGCCCGCGGAACCAATCGCAGAATTTGATGCATTCATAGGTAACCATCTCGGCATTTTTATTGATTCGTATAAAAATCTAAAACCATACCTTGGAGAGAGAGCCGCTCTAGGAAATCATTCGATTCGGGCGCTGGTTTTGGCTTGTTTACAATTTGGTATTCAACCCGTTGAGTTTTTATTCCGGGTCGATTCTCCAGTCGCTCTACTCAAGAAATATGTAACTTTAGCATGGTCATTTGACTGGGATCCAGCAGGTTTACAGCTTTTACAAAAACAGGCGCGCGAAGCCAGCTTGTTGCCGTTAGGCGGCTTGACAGATTGGTTTGAAATTGATATTCAAGGGTTGGCACAACTGATTTATTTTTATCGGGCTTTTAGCCTGGCAAGAATCCCCAATATCATTAATCAGATTCGCGGATTGGGCTTATTAAGCTTCGACCCAGAGCCGTTAGAGGCTGGATTAGGGCAAGTAATGATTCTATGGGAAAAGGATGATTCCTGGCGAAATCGTCTCATTCAAAACGCAGAAGCCGAACTTGATTTGGTAATCATTCACCGGGCAGCGGGTTTATTGAGCGCGGATAAAACTGAACCATCCAGGATTCTCAGTAGCCTTGAGATGCCGGCTTTGGTTTATGCATTGACTGCCCGCTTAACAGAGGCGCAAATCAAAGAAGGTAAGATCGAAGATCTCCTAGAAACATGGATGAATAATCGTCCCGTTCTATTAGACCAATTCGATAGCATCTCTACCCCGTACGTTCTTCGTTTACAAGCCTTGGCATGTGTATTGGACGAGTCCTCTTTTATTCAAAGTTGTATAGCTCACGAGATAGCAACGGTTTCCACTCTTGAGAACCTCATCAAGTGGTACGTCCAAAGCCGCTATTATGACCTTGAATTTGCTCACGCCAGGGCGATCATGGCTTCCGCTCGTATCAAAGATGAAAGCCTGCGTATGCTCATTCAAACCATGCTTGGCAGGTTGAGAGAACAATCACGGGACTACCTAGATCGAGCCGATCACGTTTTAGCGGCACAAATTCGACGTAACTGGCACTCCTACACCACATCATCTGATTTGTCCGCAAATCTATTAAGAGACTTTGTTGAAAGGCCGCGATTGAATCCAACGGACTTGGCGTGCTTATGGCTGATAATTTTCGATGGGATGCGTTTTGATTCTTGGGAAGCGATAGTCAAGCCTCGCCTCCAACAGGTATTTGAGATCAAAAAGGAAAAAGTCTACTTAAGCCCTTTGCCAACCTGGACAAGTATTGCCAGAACATCAATTACAGCCGGCCGAACGCCAGATTTATGGAAAGGCTATCGTAATACTTTCACTTACAACCAAGCATTATTGGCTGGGAAGTTTTTTGGTTTGCACGAACATATAACCCAACAAAAGTTGCGTTTTTATAGTGGTATGGAGAGTGATCGAACTCTTGGTCAATTTGATAGAACTCGACGTTACCCATATAACATCCTAATTTTCAATATTAGTGATGATGATTTACATAAACAACGAGATCACATTGGCGCTTTGAACGAAAATATCAAATCTGCTACGGATCGGATCTTGCATTTTTTGGATGGCCTGATTCAAAAAGATGATACAGTCATTGTTACATCTGATCACGGCTTTCAAGAACTCGACCCTGGATATGCTATTGGTATTAAGGAAAGCAACAAATGGCAGCGATATATGGAAGGCGGTGAACATCCAGTTCGATTCCGGTTTATTCGGTCTGATGATCCGGTAGAGAATATTCCTGCTGAACATGTCTTACCATTTGAGTGGAAAATGCCGGATGGAAAATTTGTCGTGGCAATAGGGCGGCATTGGTTCCAACGAGAGGCATCCAAGAACGTTGTTCGTTATGACCATGGAGGGCTATCCTTCGCTGAGATGGTTATTCCTGGTGTCGTCATGCAGCCGATTCGCGAGAAGAAAATCGATCTGCGACTCGAAGGTTTGCCGACTGAGCTTCAAGTTGATGAAGGACAGCCGATTGTTATGACAGTTAGTATTGTGAATCGGGGAAATCAACCAAGCATGTTTGACATGGGATACTCATTGGACACCGATCGTGGATTGAGGAAAATAAGTGCTCAAATATCTCCAAATGGTAAATCCGATGTCACATTGACACTGAATCCGGTTATCCTCACAGACGGCAAGAAAACAAGCAAACTAACCTTGGTGTTGAACTATGTAACGATCAAGGGACAAACCCAAACACGACGGCAAGATATTCCCGTAACCGTGATCGAACGGAAAGATGTTGTTCAGATTAGTCTGGGCGGCTTGGATGATCTGGATATATAAGATAGTAAGGAGAAAAACTTGTGAGTAATCCTACAACAAGTCAGAATTTACAGCTTTCCCCTTTGGATGAAAAAACTGCCAGGATGCTTGGTGATCGAGTGGTTCTCAAGCCATTAACTCGATGGAATGAGGCTTACAAAGAATTTCCGCGTTATGTGATGGAATACCTCTGCGCTAAATATGTGGATCCAATCAACCCAATTCCTGGCCAACAAAAAATAGATCAGCTCTTAAAAGAGCATTATGTTGAAAGCGATGCCAAAGAGTTGATTAAGAGCCGCATCAAAGAACGTAAAGAATACATATTATTGGGTTCGCTGCAAGTCAGGTTGGATGCTGGCAAGGATCATTATTGGGCTGAGGTTCCGGCCTTGGGTGATAACTTTGTGCGTATCTCAACCAAATTATTACAGAATTATGGGGACATTCTCCTGACCGGCGGCGCGTGGGGAACAATGACAATCGAGTATGATGCACGCTATGAAATTAAAGGGCGTATTTATCCTTTTTTAATTCGCGAATTCAAGCCATTCCAAATTACCCGCCTTGATCTGGAAGACTATATTACAAAGCGCGGATTGTTTACAACGGAAGAATGGATTGATTTATTAATCCAAAGTATTGGTTTTAACCCGGCTCGTTTTAGCCAGCGCGAAAAGCTGCTCATGCTTTTACGATTGGTTCCATTTGTCGAGGCAAACACCAACCTGATCGAGTTGGGACCGCGTGAAACCGGCAAGACTTATACCTATCGCAATACCAGCAGTAAGGCATTTGTAATTAGTGGAGGGAAAGCCACACCCGCAACGCTTTTCTATAACATTGCATCCAAGAAAATCGGTATCCTAGGTTATCGAGACGTTGTCTTTTTTGATGAGATAGCCGCAACCAGCTTTACTGATCCAGATGCTACCATCAGTGTGCTGAAAGATTACATGCAAACAGGGCGTTTCAGTCGTGGACCGCTAGAGTTCTCTGCACAAGCTAGTATCGTCCTGGGGGGAAATATTGACACAGACATTGCCAAGCATTCACCTTCTGATCGGTATCGCCACCTATTTGAAGTCTTGCCTGTTGAGCTGCAAGATACTGCTTTCCTTGACCGGATTCACTGCTTCCTTCCTGGCTGGGAATTGCCAAAAATTAAGCCAGAGAATTATGCTCAAGGATATGGATTTATCACAGACTACCTGGCTGAAATCTTCTCGCGGTTACGTCGCCGCAACTATCAAACCCATGTGAGCGCTTTTGTAGATTTCGGCGGTATTACAGGCCGCAATCAAGATGCTATTCGAAAAATTGGTGCGGGTCTGCTCAAGCTGATTTACCCTCACCGAACAACCGCTGATTTACTAGCAGAGGAACTTAAGATATGCTTAGAAATTGCCATAGAGTCCCGTGAACGGGTCTTGCATCAGCTTTCGATAATGGCGCCGTCTGAATTTACGAGCAGCACATTACAGGTGACAGTACGATAACGTTTACAGGCATTTTCATATAGGATACACTAAAAAATCCAAATATTCATTATGGCACTGTGATATGCAGACAAATAACGAAGCTCTTGTTTCAGCCACAACAATTGATCGGATTCTTTGCTCCGAAATTCAGAAGTTTTCGGAACAAGAAGATGATTTTTGGTCTTCCGTCAAAAGGGATCCAAGGGAATATGCCCATTCCCTATTCCAGTATCCAGCTATGATGGTTCCCCTTGTTCAGAAAAAGGTGATTGAGTTGGTTATTAAAGCTAAACCTGGTATTTCAGCCATGATGGATCCGTATGTAGGGGCAGGAACTACTATTACAGCGGCAATGAGTTGTGGGCTTAACTGCTATGGGCAAGATATCAATCCGTTGGCCATTCTTGTTTCCAAAGCTAAGACTGATTTTGGTTGGGCAGACCATGAAATAAATCGCGCCATCAATCAAGTTATTGTTGCTGCAAAATCAGATGAAAGCACTAGTATTGCTATTAAATTTCCCAACATGGGTAAATGGTTCCGTCCTGATGTCTCGATCGCGCTTTCAAAAATTCGCCGGGCAATTATGGTGCAGGAAGATATTCGAATACGCCGAATTCTCTGGGTGATTTTAGCTGAAACGATTCGTTTGACCAGCAACGATCGCACGACTACTTACAAATTACATGCTCGCCCTCCCAAAGAAATACAGAATCGGCAATTATCACCTATTAAAACATTTGAAGATTTAGCGAATCAAAGCGCAGAAGATATTATTAATTTCAAACATTCTCTCTCACAAACTGGTTTTATTCGTGATGATCAATATAGAGGCAAAATAGAGTTAACTTTGGGAAATACTGCCGACACAATGCCTACCCCTTGCGAAATGGGGCAAGATAATTTCGATTTACTAGTGACATCCCCTCCTTATGGAGACAACACCAGCACAATCACCTATGGTCAACATGCCTATTTGCCCCTTCAGTGGATTACTCTCGCGGATATAGATCCGCAGGCCGATACAACATTTTTGCGCACAACTCAGGAGATAGATCGCAGAAGTCTTGGCGGACACACCCCAGAAAAGCTTCACGATAACATAAAAATACTAGAACAGCAGTCAGAGGCACTTTCAGGAGTATTTGTTAGTTTTCGAAAGTCTGAACAACCTAAAGATCGTTCTGCTCGTGTAGCATCTTTTTACCAGGACTTCATTACAGCTCTGGATCGTATTCTAATATCGTTGGCTGACAATTCTTATATGGTTTGGACGGTTGGTAATCGACGTGTTGGTGGCATGGAGATACCAAACGATCAGATTCTAATGGAGTTGCTTGTAAAGCGGCAAGCGATTCTAATTGCAGATATCAATCGAAGTATTCATTTC
Organism: Bellilinea sp.; assembly: GCA_039666315.1. Classification (GTDB taxonomy): domain Bacteria; phylum Chloroflexota; class Anaerolineae; order Anaerolineales; family Anaerolineaceae; genus Bellilinea. The sequence continues at coordinate 597,782 of JAVSME010000003.1, forward strand.
AAACGAATGCCACATAAAAATAAAATTGCTCAAATGATGGGAGCAGAAAAAATTATGATTTTCAGAAAACAACCTAATGGATGTGTGGGCAATGAGTAAACAACACCATTTCGATATTAGCGCTGCTGTTGTCAAGCAACTCGGAGAAGAATTGGTTTCTGATGAAATCACGGCTTTGATTGAACTTGTAAAGAACGCTTACGATGCAGATGCGAGTTATGCAAATGTTGTGGTTGATACCAATAGTCGGCCAACAGAGGATTTGTTCTTTTCTGATAGGAATGGGAACCCTTCGCAACCCGGATATATTCTTATTGAGGATGATGGATTTGGAATGGAGTCTGATGAGATCGAAAAAGGCTGGCTTACTATTTCCTTTTCTTCCAAACGAAAGATGAGGAGGGATGGGATATTAACTCCTCTAAAGAAACGTACCCCTTTAGGTGAAAAAGGGTTGGGAAGGTTGAGTACTCAAAGATTGGGTAATCGCCTGGAATTGTTCACGACAAAAGAACCTAATCTAGCCAGTAAAAACGAGCGAAACCTCCGGTACCATGTGGCATTTGATTGGAGCGACTTTTCTGAAGATAAAAGCTTAACCGCTGTGCCAGTTCATTTCACATCAGAAGTTAATGAGAATCCCAAACGTGGAACCAGGTTGATAATCACTAACTTGAGAGAATCGGGGGTATGGCTAGGGGAAGCTTCTCAACAAAAATTGTTAGGGCAACTTTCACAGCTAATTTTTCCGTTTGAAGAAGTACGCCCCTTCAACGTCTATTTAACTATTAATGGTGTTAGGTTTGACCTGCAAACGATTTCTTCTTTGCTCAGGGAAGTTTCGCTCTCAAGGTTTGAATTTTCCTTTGACGAGCAAAATGATCGTAAACTCAGGCTGAGCGGCAAGATCAAATTGCCAAGACTAAAGGGATTGGGTGATGAAAAAGAGGATGTCTACAATCGCCTCTTAGCAAAAGATCAAGGTCGTGCATTTTATAAATACCTCACGGATAAACACAACAAATTTTCAATATCAGGTGTTAAATATATCGGATCTGAAGGTTGGTTTATATCCTTTACCCACATATCAGATTTTAGCTCGGTTGGTGGCTGGGTACTAGACAAGAATAGCGACTTTGCGAATCCAGGACGATTTCATGGCGAAATTGACGAGTTTTTCTTTCGCGGAGTGAATTTAGAGCCATTAGAAGACGTGTATAGTAAAGTTGCTGACTACAAGGATTTTGTGGGGCAACATGTTGGTGTCAGAATTTATCGTGATGGCTTTGGGATTCGCCCTTATGGATTTGAGGGTTACGATTGGCTAAATCTTGGTGGTGGACAAACTTCGGGCCGTTCGTTTTATGGCTTGCGACCTAGAAATGTTATTGGATATGTTGCCTTAACTGCCCGCGAAAATAGCCAATTACAGGAGAAGACCGATCGTGAGGGATTTGTTGATAGTCCTTATTCTCGCAACTTTCACCTTATTATGGGTAAGTTTGTTGATGTTCTAGATGTTCTATTTAATAACTTGAGGCGAAGCTATAACGAATTCAAGAAAATATATGGTACCCAACAAAAAGGGCAGACATTTTCTGACAATGTTTTTGAAGAGATTCGCCAGACATCATCATCAGCACAATCGATTGAAAATCAGGTGTCTATATTAGATCAAGGCCTAGATCAAATTACCGATTCTGTTCAAGAGATTGTTACCAGGGTTAAGCAAGCCCCACTCCTTGCAACTCAAGAAGAAATCAAATTGTCGCCTATCCTTTCGGAGGCAGGAGAAAAACTATCAGAAGCGCGGAACGTGGTTCATGAACTTCAAACTTTATTGAGTAGATTGAGAAACCTTGAGACAAGAGCTATTGCACTTGAAGCTGAAATGGGAATACTTGAAGATCAGCTTATTCAGTTTTCAGAACTGGCAGGGCTTGGCTTAACAGCAGAGGTCTTATCGCATGAAATTCACACAGTGGCTGACAGGCTTGCAGAAAGGACCAAGAAATTAACAGAAATCATAAAAGCAAAAAGGGTTACCGATAGTGATGTTGTTACGTACACAGAGTATGTGCACAGCGCAATATCTGCTCTCCGTAAGCAACTTAGCCATCTTGCCCCATCGCTTAGATATGTTAGGGAGACAAAGGATCAGATCAGCCTTCTAGACTTCTTTGATGATGTGCGGGATTTTTATACAGGACGTCCCGGGCGATTCAGGGGATCGGGTATTAAGATTTTGCTCGAGCAGCCCTTTGAGAATTTCATTATACTCATCAACAAAGGAAAATTAACCCAAATTATTGATAACATTATATTGAACTCGGAATATTGGCTAAAAGAAGCTGTACGAAGAAAAGAGATAGAAGATCCCATAATTACGATCCGCTCAGAGTATCCTTACCTTTCAATTTTTGATAATGGAATAGGGATAGACCGTTCAATAGAAAATTCCCTATTTCAACCTTTTGTAACAACCAAGCCCAAAAATGTAGGACGCGGCTTGGGATTATTCATTGTACGGGAGCTTTTAGATTCTAGCGGCTGTAGCATCATGCTGCTGCCGGACCGGAACCAATTTGACCGCAGGTATATCTTCCAGATTGATTTGACCGGGGTGGTACATGGCAGCTCAAAATGAAGTTCAATTAGCCAAGCAAGCTATTCAATCATTAGTCGGCCAACTGGATATCACTCAAATCATCTACGTAGATGATTATTTTGAGGCTCGCTTTGATGTTGAAGTAATCATCGGATGGCTCTACAGAATACCAGAACATCACTTTGCAGTGATTGAAGAATTACTACCTGGAATATCTCTTGGTGCGGCTCCAGAAATTTGGACACGTGGAATAAGAAATTTATGGGAAGGTTGGCCACTTGAGACCCAAAAAGAAAGGGCTGCAAGAATTTCGGCCATACTTGGTACTCGTTTTTCCCAAGATTACCAGGTAGCAAATAGATTATCTGAATACTTTCCCAGAAGGATTGCTCCTAAAACATTGTCTCCGTCTGAGTGGATTGGCCAAAGAGAGCAAATTCTGAGCGAAGCGTCTCCCAAATCAAAAATTCTTTGTATGTTTGATCAGGATTTGAGTGAAGCGAGTGACTTCCAAGATGCAGGGCCTAAGAGCGGCATGGGCTTAATACAGGAAATTATAAATCGGGGTTTGCAGGATGTAGTGATCTGTTGCCTTTTGACCCATACAATATCTTCCGTTGAAAATGAAATGCCCGCTTGGAGAAACTTGGCCCAAGAGAACGAAATTGATTTGTATCAGTTCATGCCATTGGCAAAGATACGGTTATCTGATGGTGAGTCACCTCTACTATTTGCGGATGGGATCAAAAAGGCTTTACTAAATCTTTATTGCGAAAAGTGGAAATGTTTGGCGGTTCAGGTTATTAAGAATAGTACAGAAAAAGCAGTAGCACATGTGATGAATGTAGATGTTTATGATTTTGATCTTATGATATTCCAGGTGTCCTTCAAAGAAGGTATCTGGGAAATGGAAACCTTGGTTCGCCTTTTTCAAATCTTTCATCGTGACGAGATTCGCGAGTTAGTTTTAGATCCACAAATGGCAACAGAACTGAGTGCTCTAATCAGGGCATCACGGCCAATAAGTGCTGTGGAAATTGACCAACAACTTAGTCACACCTTTCCACAAATTAGGCCGATTAGAAGAAAAGAGTTATATGAACCAGCATCGTTGGTGATACATACTCCACTTGAAGTGGGTGACATATTTGAAAAGAAAGGAAATATCTACATATTGCTAGGGCAATCTTGCGACCTGATGGTACGAAGCGTTGGTAAACGAGCAAGTGATCGTTTGTTAATCCCATTGGTGCCTCTTCGAAGGATTACTCACGATGAATTTGATGATAAACCAATAAATCATTGGAAAACTCATGCAGCCTTAAATTACTTTTACCCTGATTCTAACGATATCGCAGAAGTAGTTTTCGCTGAAACTGAGTGGGTTGATATTGGTGTGTTGGATTTGGCAGTTCTAGATCCTGATGGAAAATGCCGTTTGGATTTGAATAAATTACCATCAATCCCTGAGGTTTGTACATCTGGCTGGAAAAAACATTTAGAAAGCCTGATAATTCAATTTTCAGAGGTTCGTGGGCGATTGGACAAAATCCATAAGCATGTTAATCGTATTAAAAAGCAAGAGACCAAGGATTTGATCCGGCAAACAATAATTTCAACCCAAACATACTCGAAAGGTGTGTATGATTTTGGGCTACAACGCGTCAGTCGTTATAGACAACCTGGATCAGAACGATTGCTCAAAACCTATACACACTATCTTTCGCGAGATGCCGACGACACGGATTTCGCAAAAGATTTAGCTTAATAATTTACCCTAACATACAACAGGGCCTGGATATTTTGTGACCGTTCCAAAATTGGTAAGGCGAAGTGAATGAGGCGAGCGACACCGCATACTGGTTTCGATGAAGCGGATCAGCTCACAATGGTGGCCAAATCCAGACACCATTGCCAGATGGTTGCCACAGTGGGCAATCAGCCGGGAGACATTGAGCATGGACTGCTGGCGTTTGTAGCCTCGCATCGAGCGATAGCGTTCCTTGACCCACCAGCCAATGGCGTGTTCGCTGGCATTATTGGTGCCATCCAAAATATGCTTGCCTTGCTCATCTTTCCAGGTGCGGTAGAAGGTCAAACGTGGCCAGAGGTTCCAGCAAGGATCCAGTAAGAGATTGCGCATGCGATAGGCGATAGAAGTCGCTTTTCCCTTACGGGGAGCTTCGGCTTGGGCATAGCGTTCATACAAAGCCAGGAGTTGGGCTTGTTGTCCGGGCTGGCGGGAATGGATCAGCTCCCCCAACTGGCGCAGATCGGCCAGGGCTTGAGCAGGTTGCAGCTGGATGCCCGCTAAAGAGGGGTCACCCTTGGCAGGTGCGGTCTCAATCGCCTGGCTCAAGGTATTGATCAAATCTTCGGTATTGCGTACGACATGGCTCTTGCAGACCTGTTGACAAGAAAAATCACCCTCTTTACAATTCAATCTTCCCAACAGCATCTTCTAAATCCTCTTCCCCTGGCGTCGTGTAAATCCGGGTTGTATTCAGATTACTGTGCCCTAACAAGGTCGCAACTTTCTCCAGAGACACCCCCGCATCGATTAGGGCTTTTGCAAAACTATGTCGCAGGGTATGAGGAGTAATATTTTTTAGCCCAGCATTCTTCGCAAAGCGTTGCACAGCCCGCTGGATTGTCTTGCTCTGAACGCCTTCATTACGTTGGCCAAGAAAGAGCTCAACCATTTCCACGTCTGGTCTCACTCGTAAATAATCGAGCATCGCCTTGCGCGCTTTGGCATTCAATGGGATCTCGCGACGCTTTGTCCCTTTCCCCTCCCGTACAACCACTCTCCCCTTACGCTCATCCAGAACCAAATCGCTCGTGCGCAAATAGATAATCTCCCCCACCCGCAGACCAGTAAACAAGATCAGCTTCACAATTGCAGCATCTCGCAGATACATCAACCGCAGGCGCGGGTAACGACGCAAGGCATCTTCGACTTCCTTATCCACTGCTTGCAACAGGGCAGCTCGCTGCTTTTTATCCAGCCACTTGGGAGCCAGCGCGGTTTCCTTCACTGCTTTCACTCCCTGGACGGGGTTGCGAGCGCTTCTGACGTATCCGGCCTGCTCCAACCAATGGGCATAGGCTGCCAAAGCTGCCAGTCGGCGGTTAATCGTTTTGGGTTTGGCAGCCTGATCCAGCAGTTGCTGCTTGTAGCCGCGTACGGCTTCGTTTGTCAGAGATGCAGGGATGAATGCTTCCCGATAATGCCCCTCATACCACTGGGCAAATAAGCGTACATCGCCCAAATATCCTGCGATCGTTACCAGCGAGCGATCTTCAGCCAACAAATACGCCTGGAATTCATTCAGGTGCAGTGTATCTGTCATATTTCGGTCTCCATTCTTGTCGTGTGTTTTTTGCCCTCACAAGGGCAGTTTTCCGTTTCATGACCAAAGATAGCCATCCTTCACAGTGCGTGGCTCCTGGGCCTTCCTGTGGGTTCATAGGACGCCCTATGATTTTCTGGGTTTCCTCCACTAGGACGCCCAAATAGGCTGCCCTAGTGGGACGCCCTACAAATCATCTTAGGACGCCCTATACAACCAACTTTTCACGATTTCCGCGTCGCTTCCTCTGCCCGGCGTTTCAGGTCCAGGTTGCACTCGAACTTGGGACAGCCAGAGGCGGTTTTGTACCCCCACAGGCTGATCGCCCGGCTCTCCAGCTGGTGGACCGGTTCATAAAGCAGGAAGGCCACCAATTGGCTGATCGGCACCCCCTCCTTCCTTGCCAAGTGCTCCAAGCGCTTTTTCAGATCTACCGGCAGGTCGAGATTGATCCGGTTGGGTTTACGCTTTTCAGCGCGCTCGCGCTCCTTCTTCTTGCGGGATCGCTCGGTTCGAGGCAAGCGTGCTTCATCCTGACGGCGTTGACCTTGCCCAAGCAGCGACTCAACAGCTGGGTCGACGCCGGGCAATTCTTCAAAACTGGTTAACCCTTTTGTGTTTCTACTCATAGCCAATCCTTTACTCGTTCTAAAACTTGTAGATATCCGCCCACTCGCCGGTTGCCTTGCTCGTAACCATTCAAGGCTTTGGCATTCGGAGCGTAGTCCCATAGCGTCTTCCCGTAGCGAGTCGCCACACGGCATTGGGTATCTTGTGGGATAGGCGGCAACACAAGCTTGCCAAAGGTTTGTGCCAGATGGATCAGCTGCTCATGGCTTTCCAAAGTAACCCTTTCGTAGAAAGTAGGCAGGATGCCAGCCACCTGGCAGCGGCTGATCCGCTTAAGGGCAGCCAAGGTCTGCAGGGCATCGCGCACACCGTTCACCGCCAGCTTGTCGAGTCGGGTGGGGATGAGCAGATAGTCTGCGGCGACCAGCGCAGCATAGTGCAGAAGATCGGCTGATGGGGCACAGTCCAGCAGGATAACTTCATAAGCAGCGCTTTCAAGAACATCAGACAAAATGTATTCCCGCAGAGTCACGCCAGCCAGGGTTTGTTTCAAAGCGGTAGTGCTCTTGTCAGAGCGGATGACATCCAGATGATCGAATCCGCTTGATGTGATAACCTGGTCAATTGGAACGCGTAAATCAGGTGAAAGCAGCCGGCGAAGGTCGTCGCTGTGCGGTAAGCCCAGGCTGTCAGCAACATTGCCCTGGGTATCCAGGTCTATCAACAGAACATGGTAGCCATTCCTGGCCAAACCGGAGGCCAGGGTAACAGCAGTAGTCGTTTTCCCCACGCCGCCTTTTTGATTCAAGATCGCCATAGTTGTATGCATTTTCTTACTCCTCACCAATTTGATGTGCTTGACACGGTTTGACCGCTTTGACTGTTTGACAGGATTTCGAGCAAATTCGGGGTTACATAGCGGGCGTTCTGGCGCGTCGGATCCTGGTGAAGCCAGCCGCGCAGCTCCCAACTCTCCACGAGCGAACGCGCCCCGCGTTCAGGCATTCCCCAGGACACGAGCAACGGGATGGACATCTTGCCCTCTGCTTCGTTCAAAGCGCGCTCCACCAATTCCTGCTCTTGACGGCTAAGCACAGCCCTTGGGCCAATCTGCCCGAACATGCGCTTATCCAGGTAGAAGGTCTGCACCAATCCCCAACGGTCGGTGCATGCCAGCCCCGGGCGACTCTCCGGAATACGCACCGCTTCCGGGCAGCCCATCGCACGGGCAGCTTCCAGGCTACGCACTCGGAAGCAGACTGCGGCGCTCACCTGGTCGCGCACCCGCCCTACCACTTGCTTGGTGAAATCCTGGGCGGCAAACACCAGGTGGACGCCGAATTTGCGTCCTCGCCAACCTAACTCCGCGACCCGATTCGCAAAATTGCTCTTTGGTCCACCCAGAGTGGTCATTAAAGCGCTGAATTCATCCAGAACAACCAGAAGCCGGGGAATGGGATCGCCTCCATGCCGGAGGATTGTCCGGTTGTACTCTTCCAGACTTTCCGGATATCCTTCCATTTGCATATACAGCCCTGCCCGATGGTCGCACTCACCGAGAGCGCATTCGATTGCATCTTGAGCTGCTAGCGGCGTGGTTGCGATGGGAGCCAACAAAGCCTGATGGTTTGCCAGCATGGGGAAGGTAGAGCCGTCCAGATCAACCAATAAAAGCTGAGCGCCTTCGGCGAGCGCCTGATAGGCCAGTAATCGCAGAAATACTGACTTTCCGGAGCCGGTCTTTCCTGCTACGAGTAAATGCCCAAGCTTCGACCAGGGTTGGCTGATCGTCTCACCGCTGTGGTTGACGCCTAACTGCGCCCAGCCGTCTGTTGCTCCGGGGAATGGAATTACCTTTGGCAGGCGGGGAAGCGGTGAAAGCGGGATGGCATAACGCAGCCCATTCGAGTTCGAGAGGAACACCGGCAACCCCTGCAAATCGGCGCTCAGGTGATGCAGCAGTTCGGGGGTGGTGTAGGCTTCCAGCCGCCTGACACGGGGAAGATCCAGAATGGCAAAGAGCAGCACCATGCCCTGGGTCGAGGTGAGCAAAAATTCGGCAAACGCCGCTTCCAGGCCGCGCTGTTGCAGCACCTGTGGTAGCCGCTTTGCGACGATCTGCGCCTGGAGCTGGTAACGCCTGGAAATGAAGTTGTTGGTTTCAAACATCATCGTCCTCTCCTTCCTGAAGCGCCTTCTGCTGGATACGCGGCAGCACATCTGAGATCCAATCCTTGACTTCATCGGGCTCCACAACCCGGACATTGCCCAGTAGCGGATTTAAAGCAGGTTGTGTAAGGGCAGGTAAAGCGCGCCTGCGCGGAGGCTGACCGGGAAGGCCGCGGCTAACGAGATCAACCGCCTGGTCACGCGCCTTCACCTGAGATTGCAGCTCGGGTGCAGCTAACAGGGGGGCTTCCGGTTGACCGTTCTTACCAATCGACATAGCTGCGCCGAAGAACAAATCCGGGTCGATGACGTTACGCCGGCCGTGGTCATCCAGGATCAGGATCGGTGCATCGCCACGTGGATCACGCGGGATGGCGCGCCGGCGCAGAGCTTCGGCATTGCCCCAGATCCAGGCCAGATAGGCCACCAAAGGGACAGCGATAGCCAGGATCACCCAGGGCGCGGCGGCTTGAATTGTATTGATCGTGCGCTGACGCTCCGCCGCCATTCGAGCCATATCGGCTTGAGCAGCTTGAGCGGTTTGCAATGCCTGTACGCTGGCGACTTCGGCAGTAGCCTGGTTGTTCCAGACAGAATGGGTGGCGGTGCTGGACCAGCTCACTGCCGTGGCATTGGCGGCAGCCGTGGCGGTTGCCTGACTGCTATCGGCTGTTGCGGTGGCGTTCCACACCTGTTGAGTCTGGGTGGCTGCTGCCGCAGCACGGATGCCTTCTTCGGTAGCCTGAGCAGCGACGTAGGCAGCCTGTATCGCATCCTGTGTCGCACCAGCCTGGACGGTCGCCTGCCATTCGGCGGCATACAAAGCCTGTGCTGTAGAAGTTTGCACAGCCTGTACAAACTCCAGGGTCGCTCGTGCCTGAACTCCGGAGACATGGGGATCTGCGCTGAAATAAGCAGCATCATCGCATGCGGTCAGGATCCCTCCAGCAAACATTAAAATGAGCAGGATAGACATCTTGTAGGTTTTCATGTGGACATCCTCTAGCCGGATCTATCCCCACCACCCAGCAGGCAGTTGAGGTGGATCGTCCTCTTCGGATTCGACCTGGTTTTGCTGCAGAAGCTGGGCTAGCAGCATTTGCTGTTGGAGGAGTAGCTGTTGGTGAGGGTCAGGAGCATCCACTCGCTTCCATTGGGCGTTCGGCCCATGCATCCAACGACCTATACTCCTGGATTGGAACTGGTTGCGCATCCAAATCTGGCGTTGGATGACAATATAGGCTGCCATACCAATCAGTAGAACCACCACCAGGGTCAGGAGTACCAGGATCAGCGTTTGACCGCGTCCCACATCGCTCAATCCTTGGGAGGCGATCTGCGCTGCCCGTGCGGCATCCTGAGCGGCACGCGCCGCCTCGATCACGCTCTGCGCTTGAGCGATCTCCACAGCATTGTCGCTCGGACCGTATGCCGCTGCAGCCAGCAAAACCAGCGCAATAAGAGTGAGGAAGATTGCAATCTTTTTCATGTCACACCTCCATGTAACTGAACCAAATCACCAATTACCAAGGTCCGAAACCGGTATACCCAACTGATCAGCCAGCGCTCGCAGACGTGACGGCGGCGCGCCTTCCATTGTTTTCCGCCAGATCTGATTCCAGGGGCTTTGTCCATCCAACTCCCTAATCAGCATGTCTGCCAGCTCGTTGGCTGGCAATTCAGCAAGCTCGTCAAATGCACCCCCCGCGCCACGGCTTGGATTCGGGATCAGGCGACTGACGGTATGCGCGATAGGATCACGAATGCCATTCCCGCCTGTACTTGCAGCGTAAAGCAGCCAGGAAACAAAGGCCTGTGCTGTCAAGCCTTTTTCCAGGAGCAATTCCTGGTTTTTGGTGCTTACTCGAGTTCGTATGAGTAAATCCGATAAATTCCATTCCATGCCCACCACCCCCTTTTTAATTCTGTCGGCTTCAGCTGCTAAATCGGGTTCAATGCCGGCGTCGGTGGTGGTTGGAGTGTTTTTCTTGTGATTCAAACCAAGTGCTAAGGTGTTTAAACTGTGCCAATCGCGCCAATCGGGTGTGTCACTCGCGCCATTCTTATGAGTGTCAACCGCGCCATCATGTATGCCACTTGCGCCAATCTTATGGATGTCAGTTGCGCCATTATGTGTGTCAATCGCGCCAACGAGGAGGGCGCTTTGAGCTTCTCTATGTATGTCACTTGCGCCAATTAAATTCAGGTCAGCAGCACTGCTATGTGTGTCATTCGCGCCAAGGAGAGCGTTGCCATTTTGACTGCTATGCGTGTCACCTACGCCAATCTCAGCAGCGGACAGAGACTCATTCGCATGCGCCTGGTCACTTTCAGTCATTGGCTCACCCAGGCAAACTTTGAAACGGCGAGGTGCATCCTCCCAGGTCCCGATATCACGGCCTGTTTCTCTAACAAACGTAGCCACCTCATCTGACCGCAACCATTCCCAAACCGTCTTGACACGTTTCAGGCCCAACCAACGGGCGGCTTCGGCATATCCTTCCGATAGGAGAATTTCATCCCTCACCTCACCGGTGCGCTGGTTGATGTAACCGCGATCACGCATCAAGGTCACAAACCAACCTGGTCCGGGTCCTAATCTGGGCAGCCAGTGAGAGACGAAGTAATGGGTCAGAAAGACCAAGTCTTTGGGCGGCATCAAGTGGTGTGCCAGTTTGTCCGCTAATTCCTGGAACTGCACCCTTTGGCTTTCGGGAATTGAGCCGCACACACCTTGAAGAACATCTTGAACAGAGTGTGGTTCATTGGTGATTTCTTCACCCAATGTCACCTTATCCGGCCAGGGGAAAAGCTCATCAACTGGGGTCTCCAAAGCTGACTGGATTACAGCCACCGGTGTTTTTCCTTGAGCAAGCTGGTGGTAGAGCCAGGCGCGCAGGGATCGCTCATCAAAAGGGGTAAGGGGTAAGGACATGGTCACCCGGTAATATCGGGAAGATTGGTGTGGACGACCATCTTTGCCACGACTCCAGCATAGTTTCGTATCGACTTGCTTTACCAACCAGCTCAGCCGTTTCCATGTCTCGGGTTTAGCAGCCCAGCGCCAGAACGTGCGTATGCTCATGCCGGAAAAGTAGGCGACCTTCTTAGAAGGCGCTCCAAATTTCTTCCCGGGCTGCCTGGCTGCACCAGCTTCATAGGCTGCCTGGCGAAAACCGATGTACAGCCAGGCTAACTCCAATCCTAGAAGTGGGATGTATCGCATGAAGTACCCCGGAACAACAATGACGTGGTCTGGCTGAACGATTTCGTCGTAGATCGACTGGTACTCCGCCTGGATGGACAGCACAGTTGGGTGTTTATCAGGAACTGGAATTTCGTCCTCAAAAAAACCATCATCCTCGTTTTCAAGGATTTCTTCAGTGACAATAAACTCGACTACTAATTGTTGATTCAAGATGCCGGTCATCAGACGCGTCACGGTACTGGTCAAACGGCTAGCCAGCCACTCTCGCCCATAGGAGTTCGAGGTGCCTATGGTAAACACCCCATCCTCGAATGACACGAAGCTGGTGTCACGCACCCAGGTATCGAAAGAAGCTTTCGGCATATCCAAACGCAGCTGGTCAAGCGCCATTTGCCACGCCCTCTCCGGTTGGATATTGGAGCCGTTCATGACTGCTCTCTCCCATTGGGTTTGGGTAGTTCAGTAGTCTTGCTGTAACCGGTTTTGTGCAGAAACTTGCCGATGGCATCTTCTGGGACACGGAAAGTCCGGGGTCCAAATTGGATGGCTTCAAGCTTGCCTTCCTTGATCCAGCGGTAAACCGTTTTAGGGTGGACACGTGCCCATTCCGCCACTTCGAGCACGGTCAGTAAGTTGCGGGCATTCCATGTGCCCGGCGGTGGGTGTGTAGATTGTGTGGTCATCTCCTTTTCTCCCGCCGGCTTCTGCTTGGGGAGAATCAAAAAGCCGGCATGCAACATATGTGTTGCATGCCGGCGATGATTACTCAGGTTATTTAGTTATACGCTCTTGTGAGAAGCAACCCACCCTCTCCGCAGGTTATAAGATCCCCCAAGGCAGCGTATGCTGCACTTACTGCCGGACTTAATCGGTTTGGTGGTACGACTGTCAAAGTGCAAGGGATCTGCGACCGAGATCGCTCAGTTCGCCCTGGGCGATCTCACTTTTAAATCGCTTATCCATCATTGTATATACTCCTTGGCGATTGTCAAGACGTTGTGGGACATTGATAACTGGTTTTCGACACCCGCGCTCATCCGTCTGGTATCTCCTTCCATGTCACAAGTGTTCCCTTCTTTCTCTCTGTGCTCTATCCAATAGCGCCGTTCGCCATCCAGGCGCAAGCCATCCAGGATTGAGAAGAGCGGTTCATAGTCCGGGCGAGCTTTCACCCACAGGATGCACTTGTCTGTCATGTTGACGCCCACTTCCTGGATCATGACATGCACCAGATCCCTGCGTTCCTCCTGAGTCGTGTTCTCCCAGGTCTCGCGCAAATCCAGCAAGGTCTGCGCTGCCCGGTTGATCGCCGGTTCAGGGACGCGTTCCAATAAAGCCAGCTTCTCCTTCAAGGCGCTGACTTTTTGCCAGTACTGGTATTCCTCCCCTTCATACAGCCCACGCTCGAAGTTCTCGCGCATCAAACGCAACTGGCATGGGATCGGGAGCGCGCTGCCCGCCGTTGCGCAGGTACTCTGCCACGGCTTCGATCGCCGGGCAGGTCTCCTTCCACGGGCAAGAGCAGCTGCGCTGCTTGTTGACGGTGTGAAAACGGGGCTGCGTGGTTGGACCAAAATCCACCAGGTAGATATACCCCACCACGCGAACGCGAGTGGGGAGTGATGAGCGATCGTGTTGGGCGATTCGATTTTGGGTTTGTTGCATGAGTACCTCCTGGAGCGTGTAGGGATTGGTTAATTGACGTTATTAAAAATCCAACGTTTGATTTATATCGAAACAAGGGTGGGCATTTTATTGAGTTAAAATAGAGTCAACATATTCGTGCTCCAGGATTAGTAGAAGCACATACTGTCCCAAAAAATAAAATCTCACACCATCCTCAACGATCTGGGTATAATTCGCGATCATTTCACAATCCGGGATGGGATTTGGAGTAGCTATCATGTTCAATACTCATTGGATTGATGCAATCAAAGTAGTACTCTGACCATGAGATTATGATGGAATGAAACTTGCATCGTAAAGGGCAAAGGAGACCCTGACGATGCCCCGCAAAAAGTACCTTATCAACCTAAGTGCTGAAGAACAAGACCAACTCAACGACTTGACCTGCAAAGGGAGCGCCAAAGCCCGCAAGTTCAAACGGGCGATGATCCTGCTCAAAGCGCATGAAGGACTGAGCGATCCCCAGATCATGGCAGCCTTACGAGTTAGCCGACCGACGGTGGAGCGGATCCGCAGGCGATACGTGTTGGGTGGTTTGGACAAAGCCCTGGAAGAAGACCCCCGACCCGGGCAACGGCGCAAACTGGATGGACGCAGCGAAGCTGTACTGGTGGCGACCGCCTGCAGCCAGGCGCCCGAAGGACATGACCACTGGACGGTACGTTTGCTGGCTGGCAAGCTGGTGGAGTTGGGCGTGGTGACCAGCATCTCGCACGAGACGGTGCGCTTGACGCTCAAAAAAACGACCTGAAGCCGTGGCAGAAGCGCATGTGGTGTGTGCCTGAGACGAGTGCTGAGTATGTTGCCTGCATGGAGGAGGTGTTGGACCTGTGTGAACAATGCTATGACCCCAAACGCCCCGTGGTCTGCTATGACGAGTGGCTCAAGCAGTTGATCGCTGAGACTCGCCTCGGAAAACCCGCCCAGCCTGGACAGGTCGAACGCTTTGACTACGAGTACCAACGAAATGGGGTGCGTAACCTGAACATAGCTTTCGAGCCGCTGATCGGTCAGCGCCAAGTCAGGATCACCGAACGCCACACTCAACAGGATTTTGCCCACAACATGCAATGGTTGGTCGATGAGGTGTATCCAGAGGCGGATGTTGTGCGAGTGGTCCTGGACAACCTGCGTACCCATTCCCTGGCGGCACTGTACGAGACCTTCCCGCCCGCTGAAGCCCGCAGGATCATCAAGAAGCTGGAATTGCATTACACCCCCAAACACGCCAGCTGGCTCAATATGGCTGAGATCGAGCTGAGCGTTATGGATCGCAGGTTGAAAGATCTCATCCCCGATGAAGAAACGCTGGTTAAGGAGGTGCAAGCTTACGTGCATATTCGAAATCATTCTCAAGCTAACGTTGATTGGCAGTTCCGCACGGATGATGCCAGGATTAAACTCAAAAAACTATATCCATCTATTTCAGATTGACTGAGTAGTAGTACTGTATGATTTATTCCGATTAACAGGCAGTGTTTGTTATGTCGATCTAATTCTAAAAAATGATTCGGAAGCCTCTCCTCAAAGCATGGAAGCAGGTATTTGGCTGCCTTAGACAAGGTGGGCAAAAATGCTCATACCTGATTATCGGTTTGGTTTTCATTCTACTTAATACCTGGTTATTCGGCGCCCTAGCTGAAGACATTATTCGGCGCGACTCGCTGACGCTCTACGATCCATATATTGGAGAATGGCTGCTAAACCATACATCCACAGCAGGCGATCATATTTTCTATACCATTACCCTTTTAGGTAGCTTTTCTGTCGTCGAAACCGTTGTGATTGCCTTTGGGCTATGGTTAGTTTTGAAAAAGCGATGGCCCCAATTGGTCACTCTATTGACGGCTGTTAGCGGCGGTACTCTCCTCAATCTAATCCTCAAAAGCATGTTCTCGCGCCCACGCCCTAATTTCACCAATGCTCTATATCATGAGACCAGTTATAGCTTCCCTTCTGGTCACACCATGACAGCCGTGTTTGCTTACGGCATTATTGCTTACCTGATAGCTTCGTTTGTAAAAAACAGCAAATGGCGTGTGGTTCTTTATGCTGCTGCAGTGTTATTGGCGCTGGTGATTGGTTTAAGCCGTATTTACCTTGGAGTACATTACCTGACCGATGTACTAGGAGGGTGGGCTGCTGGAAGTGCTTGGCTATTTAGCTGCATATTAGTCACAAAGACCCTAAAGATGCTTGAATGAATCAAGCTTCACAGTTACTTCATGAGTGCTTCATCTAGGGTCGCTACAATGGAAAATATGGAAGGCAGCGTGCCTTCCAAAACCGATCACCAATTTAGAAGATAAGGAGTAACTAACTATGAAAATCAATCGTTTCTTTGCCCTGGCTGCAATTGCCCTCCTGGTAGTAGGTGCGATGGGAGCCATTAGCCTGAAGGCCTTCGCCCAGACAGCTAATCCGCCAGCGGCCCAAACCCAAGATATCGAAGATCCAGCTACCGGCCCAGACACCGACAACGTTGAAGAACAGGTCGGCGAGCAAGTCGAAGACGGACTACCCGATGCAGCTGAAGCCCCCGGCGTTGAGGATGCTGGTCCGGATGAGCAAATGCCAAGCTACACTAGCAGCATAGCCGTGGATCAGGCCGCTACTGAAGGTATGAGCGAAGCTGATGAGTCCGCTGCTTTGCAAAGCAAGGCCACTATCTCTGCCGCAGATGCCGAAGCTGCTGCTCTGGCCGCCAATCCAGACGCGACTGTGGTCAAAACCGAACTCGACAACGAGAATGGAGCACTGGTTTACAGCGTTGAGTTGAGCAACGGCGCAGACGTGAAAGTGGATGCTGGCAACGGCAGTATCCTCTTCACCGACAGCGACGCAGATAGCGAACAGTAAACCCTCTGCAAATTATCTCCATCGCCCCCTGAAAACGCTCAGGGGGCGGTTCGTTTTCTATGCATACCAGAGTCGTTTCTGAAGGCAACTTCATCCAGATTTCATCTTCACATGCTAGAATTGGCATTGAGAACGGGAGCAGCCAAAACATGCGTGTTCTAATTGTCGAAGATGAACGTAAGATTGCAGCCTATGTAAAGCGCGGATTGGAAGAACAGAGTTATGCAGTAGATGTTGTCTATAACGGACGTGAGGCGCTGGACTGGGCTGAAACAGCTCCCTATGATGTGATTATTCTAGATATCCTGTTACCCGAATTGGATGGCTTAAGCGTCTGCCAGGAATTGCGCCGACGTGGTTTACGTACCCCGATCCTCATGCTCACCGCTCGCGACGCCGTGGACGACCGTGTGACTGGTTTGGACGCTGGCGCTGATGATTATCTGGTTAAACCTTTCGCACTCAAAGAACTGCAGGCTCGCCTGCGCGCTCTCACCAGGCGGGCGGTCGACCAACCTAAATCGCCCGTTCTACAGGTGGCTGATCTAACTTTGGACACCCTCACTCACCGCGTACGACGCGCCGAGAAGCTGGTGGAATTAACTTCCAAAGAATATGCCGTTTTGGAATGCCTCATGCGTGAGCCGGAGCGCGTCCTGACCCGCACACAGATTGCTGAGCATGTCTGGAATTATGATGTTTACAACCAATCTAACGTGGTAGATGTCTACATCCGCAACTTGCGACGTAAGATTGACGATCCCTATGCATTGAAATTAATTCACACCGTACGAGGGGCTGGCTACCGGCTATCTACGGAGGGCGCAGGTGAAACGGTTTAGAACCCTGCGCGCCCGCTTCGCCCTGTGGACCGCCGGTCTGTTCCTGATCGTGCTGGCTGTTTTTGGCGTGTATGTTTATGTGGCTATGGCGCGCGGCTTGTATACCGCGCTGGACAATTCCCTGGCCCTGAATGCCTCTCAGGTCATCGCCAGTTTGAATGTCGAAAATGGGAGGTTGATTCCGACAGACAGCCTCGCTGAGCCGCCAGAATATGCCAGTGAGAATGATCAGGGCACTATCATTCGGGTCGTTTCGCTAGATGGCAAGTTATTGCAAACCTCGGGTCCACCGGTCTCCTTGCCTTTACCTGAGAAGACTAATACGCGCAGCCCATCCATTCTTACCTGGACAGACCCTGCCAGCAACGATACCCTGCGCGTCTACTCTGCACCGGTTACGGATAACAACATCTTGCTTGCCGTGGCGCAAGTGGCGCGTTCCCCGGACAATGAGCAGGAAACGCTCCAGCAATTGCTGATGACCCTGCTTCTGGGTATCCCAATGTTAGTGGCAGCAGCAGGATTAAGCGGATATTTTCTTGCAGCTCGCGCCTTATCCCCGATCGACACAATCACCCGTACAGCCCGTCGCATTTCAGCCGAAGATCTGTCAGCGCGCCTCGATCTGCCTGCCACGGATGATGAAGTAGGGCGACTTGCTGAGACTTTCGATGCTATGCTGGCTCGCCTGGATGGCGCTT
Organism: Bellilinea sp.; assembly: GCA_039666315.1. Classification (GTDB taxonomy): domain Bacteria; phylum Chloroflexota; class Anaerolineae; order Anaerolineales; family Anaerolineaceae; genus Bellilinea. The sequence goes on from JAVSME010000003.1 coordinate 615,778, forward strand.
TTCAACGTGAGCGGCAGTTCACCGCGGATGCATCTCACGAGTTACGTACCCCACTGGCGGCTATGGAGGCTATTCTAAGTGTAATCCGTGAAGAGCGCCGTTCTCCCGAAGATTATGAGCTGGCACTCGATGATCTGACAGAGGAGACCAACCGTCTGCGCGCGTTGACGGAAGAACTGCTACAGCTTGCCCGTGGGGAAAATCGTCAGATCGCGATTCGCCAGAACGTAGATCTGACCACACTCTTGCAAGATATCGGCGATTCGTTGCGTCCTTTGGCTGAAAGTAAAGGGCTAGCTCTAGATTTCGCAGTCTCTGATGATTTGACCCTCTCTGGTGACAGTGATGCCTTGATTCGTCTTTTTGTGAATCTTCTGGATAACGCCATCAAGTACACACCGCAAGGCAGCATTACCCTTGCTGCCGGTCGAGGGCCGGGTGGTATCATCAAGATCACCATAGCGGATACCGGGATGGGAATATCTGCTGAACACCTACCGCACATCTTCGACCGCTTCTACCGAGTGGATAAGTCGCGCACCTCTGGTGGGGCTGGTTTGGGCCTTGCGATTGCTTCTGAAATTGTCCGAGCTCATAGAGGGACGATTGAGGTAACCAGCCGGTTGGGGGAAGGCTCCAACTTCATACTGTGCTTTCCTTTGCTGCCGGGTGCGACCAAGTCTATCTGAATGAGGTATGTCTTCGTCATTTCTGCCTGGTCTGGTAGATGAAACAATATCGGTCTTGCTGGTTGATATGAGCCAGCTATACGATCAAGCCCAGAATAAACCTGTCTGACAAGGGTGCCCCCAGTTCGGGGCAAGCCTACTTTAGGGGAAGGGTTATATCATCTCCGGAAATCGGTTTTTCTTGTGGGTCAGGGTTTTTCGAAGAGTATTGCCTTACATGCTCATCTGCCATGATTGCACCTTCTGCTCAACAGGGATGGAATGTCTCTTATGCGCTTTAGGGGGTAAAAGAAAACTCCGGTTCCGGCAGTCAATCTGCCGGAACCGGAGCGTCGGGTTAAGATGTATTGTTCCTCGATCTATTTCTCCTTCATCGTACTCCAAATAGACAATTGACCTGGTGCTTCTAGACTTGAGCGTCTACCAGATCGCCTTGAAGCTACCAGGCCGAAATCCATCCTGGCTATTTAGTGGTGGGAAGTACATGCAACGCTTAAGGTGCCTCGCCTGTGAAGCAAATACAGGGTATTCCTGTTCCCCCGCAATATGCAGGGCATCCCGACTGGTGACGAGGCTTTCAGATGATGAGAAACCGCTAATAGCTCAGATATCGTCGTCGCTGCCGATGATACATACTCAAAGTTGTCAATTATTAGGAGGACTTCTCGTTGGGCGAGCACCCGTTTTAGAGTCTCCTGTAGGGGTTCCGCGTGATTTTTAAACACCCCAAGCGATCTGGCTATTGCTTTTACAACCAACGTGTATCAGAGTTATGTTGCTGTCAGGCTTCATCATTCCCAAGAAAACCGCGCACGGTTGCCACGAATTTCTGCCAGGCAGGTTCCTCTTCAGTCAATATATGATTCTTACTCTCCAGCGCGACGAACTGCGCCCGGGGAATTAATGAGGCTAGCAGGCGGCCTTCTTCGAAGGGAACTGCTTCATCTTCACGCGAATGCAAAATCAGTGTCGGGACCGTGATCTGAGCGGCGAGATCGCGAACGTCAATGCGGTGCATTTCGCTCTCCATCCGTACCGCGTTTTTCGGAGAAACTGAAATGCGCATCTGCTCTTCTAATGCGCGTATTCGTTCGGATGTTGCATCAGGGAACAGCTGCATAGCGAACACCTGTCGAAAGGCAGGATTCTCGCGTCCCCACCCAACCCGCATCAAGCTGATCATCAACTGCTCTTCTTCAACCTGCTCCTCGGTTAAGTTTCGCTTCAACCAACCCCGTGCATAAGCGCCATGTAATATCAGGCCGGAGATCTTGTCCGCATGGCGGGCAGCATACGCTACTGCAACAGCACCTGCCTGTGACATCGCAAAGAGTGGGAACCGTCGCAGTCCGATGGTGTCTACCACTGTTTCGAGATCGCGCACCCACGCTTCGAACGAGATGTCCTCAGCATTCCAATCTGACAGTCCTGAACCGCGTTCATCGTAATGTATCAAAGTATGACTGTGGGTCAATTCCTCCAGCCAGTGCACCCATACGGGACTATCCCAATCGTAATCCACGTGGCTCATGTAATTAGCAACCTTGACCAACGGTGGTCCATTTCCAGCGATCGCATAAGCAAGGCGGGTACCATCGGAGCAGGTAATAAAAGAGATATGATGCTCCACCTTCGGGCGTTCTATGGGTAGTGGTTGTTTACTTGCTTGAAGGGACTGAGTAGCAGTGAGATCGTTCGCGCCGAAGAGTCCCAAAGCTTTGGCTTTGGTGATAGCCTGCGTCCGGCTGCTGACCTCCAGCTTGTTGTAAATTTGGCGGTTGTACCACTTGACAGTGTGAAGACTCAGGAATAACTCATCAGCGATCTGTTGATCCGATAAGCCGGTAGCCAATCGTGCTAAGATCTCTCGCTCACGTTGGCTCAATGGAGACAGTAACGGCGCATTTCCTTCCATAAACACAGTCTCACGGGTTGATACTCGTAAACACAGATTCGTTCTGAGCTATCCTACCATACCTGGTTGGCTTTTTCCATTCTTGTTTCCATTCTTTCGAGTGGAGACATTAAGCCTGTTTTGGCCTATGCTTAGAGCGTATCTAAAATCTGTTTTCTGCTCATCTCGTAACAGGAAAGAAAGGAAATCGATTATGAATACCAGAACCTCAACCCTTATGAATGGTGTGAATGTAGATCAGTTGGTGGCTACGGTAGACGCCATCAAGCAGAATCCCGATCTCGCTCGTTTCCGATTTCGCGCTCACAATGAATGGCTTGACGGCGGGCATTCCCGCACAATTATCCAGGGATTTTATGGCGCCGGCCAGGAAGATACCTCCCGCACGAAACCGTTCATCCTGGAAGGGGATGAGCCTCCTGTGTTGCTCGGTACCAACGCCGGTGCGAACGCCGTCGAAGCTGTTCTGCATGGTCTGGCATCCTGCCTGTCTGTGGGTTTTATCTATAACGCGGCTGCGCAGGGAATTAATGTCGAGAGCCTAAGTTTCGACATTGAGGGAGATTTGGACTTGCGCGCATTCCTGGGGCTCTCCGATGACGTGCGACCGGGCTACGAAAGCATCCGCCTGGTCTACCGTGTGAAGAGCAATGCCCCACGCGAGAAACTCGAGGCGCTGTGCGAATACGTCCAGAAGACCTCACCGGTGCTGGATATCATCCGCAACCCGGTTCCGGTGAGCGTTTCGCTGGAGGGCTAGGGCAGAGATCACCCCACCCGCAAGTTCGGCAGGAGACGGGCGGAAAATCAGCAAACCGCCCGTCTCCTGCCCTCCATAACGAGCCTGTAAAACCAAAGTTCGATTGAATTGGAGATAAGAAGATGCAGATGCTTATACCAGACCCGCAGAAATTAGATCTGGAGTTGCTGCGCACCGCTATCCAGGAAGAATATGAGCTTGTTGCGCGAGAACCAGAACGCGGCTTCCACTTCCACACCGGTCGCCGTCTGGCAAGAATCCTTGGATACCAGGATGAATGGTTGGACGGTATTCCAGAGGCTTCCATCGAGTCCTTCGCCGGAACGGGCAACCCGTTCAACCTGGGGGTATTGCAATCCGGTGGGAAGGTTGTGGACGTAGGCAGTGGCGCCGGCATCGATAGCCTGATCGCCGCCCGCATGGTCGGGCCAGAGGGTCGGGTGGTGGGTGTGGATATGACCCCAGCCATGCTCGGGAAAGCGCAGCGCGCAGCGATTGAGGCAAGCATCGGCAATGTCGAGTTCCGTCAGGGATATGCTGAAGCACTGCCGATTGAGGATGGCTGGGCCGACGTGGTGATCTCCAATGGCGTGCTAAACCTGGTGCCGGACAAACAGGCCGCCCTTGAGGAGATGGAGCGTGTCCTCAAATCTGGTGGGCGCCTGCAAATCGGAGATATCATGGTGCAGAAAGCGGTGCCCGAGAGCGCCAGGCGCGAGATCGACCTGTGGACAGGTTGAATTGCCGGCGCTCTGCTGGAAGCAGAGCTCAAAGCTACGGTCGTAGCTGCCGGATTTGTCGATTTTGTTATTACCTGGCAGTCAGATGTATTTAGTGATGCACCGCAATCATCTGATGCCGCCGAATTCGGAACGCTGGGGATAAATTTTCGAGCAAGAAAACCCGAGAATGACCAGGAATGGATGAATGCTTTCGCCGACCTTGCCTGCAAGTTAATATAAATGCGTTTCGGCAGAAACAAATAGAGAACTTTTCGTCAAAATGAACCGTTACCTTTTCGTTCTACAGCACTATAAAGTGTAGTTGATCACGTACCAACTACTCTACCAGGCTCTTGGGCGGCCTGGCGAGAAATATCTTCTGCTCTTGGGAAAGGCTCATATCATCTCTGGAAACCTGTTTTTCTTGTGGATCAGGGTTTTCAGAAAAGTTTTGACTTACACTCTCGTCTGCCATGATTGCACCTCCTGCTCAACAGGGATGGAATGTCTCTTATGCGCTTTAGGGAGTAAAAGAAAACTCCAGTTCTGGCAGATTGACTGCCAAAACCGGAGCGTTGATTGTGGGGTGGAGAAAGTGTTCTCGGAAGAAACAGGGACAAGTCAGCGGTGATGGTTGTGGGGCAGCGAAAGCCTGCTTCCGAAGCCATTTTGGAGACATCTACCAGCACGCCATCTTCCAGCGCCTGAGAACGGGTGTACGAATAAATCACTTCGTCTTCCTGGAGGGAAACTCAGGCTGATCGCAGGCGATAACCAGGTTTCGTCTCAGAAACGCGACCGTCAAAACCCAGTCCCTTTTCCTTGAGCGAAACGAAGCGCCCACGCCCTGATTTCATCAATGCTCAATATTATGAGACCAGTTATAGCTTCCCTTCTGGTCATATCATGACAGCCTTGTTTGCTTACGGCATTATTGCTTACCTGTTAGCTTCGTTTGGAAATAACGGCAAATGGCGTGTGGTTCTTTATGCTGCTGCAATGTCATTGGCGCTGGTGATTGGTTTAAGCCTCATTTACCTCGGAGTACATTACCTGACCGATGTGGTTGGAGGTTGGGATACTGGAATTGCTTGGCTATTTAGCTGCATTTTTGTCACAAAGACGCTGAAGATGTTTGAATGAATCAATCTTCACAGTTACTTCATGAGTGCTTCATCTGGGTCAAATACATATGGAAAATATAGAAGGCAGCGCGCTTCCCGAAACCGATCAACGATTTAGAAGACAAGGAGGAACCAACTATGAGAATCAATCGTTTCTTTGCCCTGGCTGCAATTGCCCTCCTGACAATGGGCGCTGCTGGGCATCGAAAGCGGCGAGGCGTTCTGGCACACGACTCACCTGGGCGGCGCGCGGGACGTGCGCGGCTGAAGCTGGGGCTTGCGGGCAGCGGGTAAAGGCTGCCAATTGGGGTCTCCATCCGGCGGGGTGCGTGTCGCAGATTATACTCTTTTCTGGAGCGCGCCGGTCAACAATGGTGGCATGAATTTCCCCGCTGCCCGCCCCGGCATGGATTTTTTCCGCACCGCCGGCGGGATTGCTGGTAGAATCGCTCCGCAAGGGGGCATGAAGCCTGTCATCCAATCCACTGCAGCCAGGAGAAACCAACATGCATCTCGAATCCGCTGCCGAGCACGCGCGGCACCACTTGCATACCCTGTGCGAAGCGACCCCCATCCGGGCGGTAGGCAGCAGGCAGACCCGCTACGGCTCACTGGGGAATGGACGGACGCGACCGGGTTGGTGCACCTAAAGGCGCGCTTTTATGCCCAATCCATCGAACTGCAATGGGCGCTGCTGGGCATCCAGCGCTGCCAGCCGATCCAGCGTTTAGCGGTGACCACTGCGATGCCGATCAGCAGCGCAGCAATATCAGTAAGGATGCCCCCAATTGGAAAGACGAGGAAGATGGGGTTATCCTTCCCCTGTAGGAATAGATTCGCCAGACCGCCGAGAATGATCAACCCCCGGCTGACAGCGTAGAGGATCTCGGCAGTTTTACCAAAGGTGTTCGCCTTGCTCCGTTTTTTGCAGATGATTAAGAGTCGGTTTCGCGCTTCCGCAATCCTGCTAATCGACGCTTATGCGTGCGAGCATTTCTCAAAACACGTTCTGCGATAAATTCTTCTTCTGGCAGTTCGAAATCGTTATTGATCTCATTTTCATTTACCGCTTCTTGGTTTACAAGACTTCGAAGCTGTTCTTCAACCCGCCTGTTACCTTTCCGCCTGTGCTGCGCATAACTAGTCTTCTCTCGATCGATTTTCCCCTCTTCCGTCCCAACGATATCTTCATAAGGATGGTGTTTCTTATATATTGCGTACTGTTGTTCGGTCATTTCGTGTTTTTTCGTCACGAGTTATCCTATGTGATAAAACCCATCAAGCTTCATTCGTAAGCTGAAAGTGATTGTTCAACGAAGCAGCATAGTTAAAATCAAGTTCATCAGAGTCGCCGACGCGAGACCGGGCCAGATGCTGTTGGTGCGCCACGCAGACCAACCACCAATGACCCCGATAGCCAACCATGAATAAACGATGACGTACAGCACCGATTGGATAGGTTTCAGGAACAGCGCCGCGATAGCCTGTGGGATGGAAAACAGGAGCGCCTGCAGCCCAATCGCCAACACCGGTCTCATTCGCTTTAACAATTTTTGCAATAGCCAGCCGCGGAAAAACAATTCTTCGCCAAACAAAGTCACCGCTCCAGAGAACACGAACATGCTAGCCAGGCCAAGAGCACCAGGATAGCGTGTAACCCAGACAAAGGTAAGATCGGCGTGTGATGAGGAAAAAACCATGTTTAGCAATGACTGGTATGTATGAGACCACGGCTCGAACAAAGCCATCACGAGCATCAAAAGGGCAAAATTGATCGTTCCATTCTTCGCAAACTGACTCCATGGGATTTGCAGAATGCCAATTGTAGCAGCACGGCCAGTTTTTAGCAGGGCGAATAAAGGGATTGCCAACCAGACGAAGGTAAACAATGGCAAAGAAACATCAAGCCATGCGGTTAGCGGAATCAGGCTCAGCAGCCCAAGAAGAATCCAAACAGCTGCAGCGATATCGATCGTCTGAAATTTTTTTGGGAGCAAACCACTCATTACATCAACTCCAGTCTGCATTTTGCATTCCTTATCTTCGGGATGACCAGTCCTTATTGTTTTACCATTGAAACCAGCCCTCTTTGCGTCCGGCGTTCTTACTTGCCTGATGCCTGGCTGCCCTTATCCTTCATAGGATTGCATTAAACTTTGGTTTCCTGTCGTGCTTCATCAAGATCCACGGTTTTATTGTAGCCTGAGCTGATTTTAATACAACCGAACGGAGGAGGAGTGCAATCAGGCCGGAAGTACGAAATTTTACTGGTCAATTGACTAAGAAACACAATCCATCGTTGGCTGCTTAGCATTTCATTATTCCGTTGGAGGTGCGCTGTTAATAAGAAAGGTATGCTATAGGCCAGAACAGAGGTTGGGTCAAGAAAGCTAAGATGATTCAAAAAGAAGTCCAAACAAGGCTAGTGCTATATCAGGAAAGATAGCTTGAAATGTGGTATAAGGGTGGCATGAGTACGTCACCGTTGTATGTCAGAACCTTAACAGATGACGAACGCAGGCAATTGGAAGCAGGCTTACGTTCATCGGACGCCTTCGTCTTACGCCGTTGCCAGATGCTACTGGCGAGTGCGCGCGGCCAACATGCCATCCCGATTGCCAAAAACTTGGGATGCAGCGACCAGAGCGTGCGGGAAGTGATCAAAGCCTTCAACGCCAACGGACTGAAAGCGCTGGAACAGCAGTCGCGCCGCCCGCACAACACGGGGGAAGCCATTCCATCGGAACAGGCTGAGCGACTGAAAGAATTGCTCCACAACAGCCCGCGCCGGTACGGCAAAGCAACCAGCTTGTGGACGCTGGAACTGGTGGCCGAGGTATCCTTTGAGCGCGGTTTGACCGACCGGCGGGTCAGCGGGGAAACGATCCGCGCGATGTTGGCGTACCTGGGCGGCGCTTCTGCCGCGGGCTTCGACAAGCTCAGCCTGCCGAAGTGCGCGCGCTGAGCCTGCCGAAGTGCGCGTCGAACCACGGCAAACGTTAGCGGGTTATGAAGCCATTGATCTCCCCATTCAGACCTGGGAGGATGTGCGCCTCGCAAGGATTTACCTGCACCAGAACCCCAATGCCGCGCGGGTTTTCGGCGGTAATCAGGCTGATACCCAGCAAGTGCCCTTCTTTCTCCCAGACGATGCCGCTGGTTGCCAGCCCGGGGTTGTGGATCACCAGCCAGGCTGGATTTGTCCCATCCATCGCTTTGAGATAGACGCTGCTGTTGTTGCTGGCGCGGTAAGCTACCCACTTCCCATCTGGCGATACCACCGGGAATGGGGCTTTACGAGATGAGTCATCCAGGGTGAACAAATCCCGGGTAATGCCCGTGGCGATTTCCACGGCGCGCAGCAGAAAACCATCATGGCTGCTGCCGGGGATAGCATAGTAGAGTGATTTGCCATCCGGCGACCAGCCCGCCAGCGACTCATACCCCAGGTTGGAAAGTTGTCGAGGAGTCTGGACATGATCCAGTGAGACGACAAAAATACCATAGGCTTGACCGCTGGTGACGTAAGCGATCTGCGAGCCATCCGGCGACCATCGCAAATGATAGCCGGAAACTCCCCGCAGTATTTCGGTGGTATTGGCAGCCAGGTCAAGGATCACAATCCCTTCGCTGCCTGGATAGGCTACTTTTTTGCCGTCCGGCGAGAACGCGCCGCGGTTGATTCGCTCCGCCAGAACCTGGCGGTTGCTGCCATCCAAACCAGACAGCACCAACCTGAAGTCAGAATCGATCTCTGTGAACAGAAGCATTCCATCCAGCCCGGCGGGCAGCGGCTGCAATTGGCTAAGGCTTTCGGCGTTCAGGCACACCGGGCGGGTCGCCGGCGTGGCGGCAGGCCAATCCCCGCGCAAGGATTCCGGCGCCCATTGCCCTTCCCAGAACTGGGTTTCGCTCGCCAGCATCAAGCCGGAAAAGAGCATCTTTAGATCGCCGGTAGGCAGCTGCGCATAACTGATGCTGCGGTTGATCAATCCCTGTCCATCGCTCCCACCGCCGCCGCCAATAGGCGTGTAACCCTCGATCTGCACGTTCAGACTGGCAATCTCCCTACCAGCTTCGAACCGAAACGCGTACCCATTGCGTGAATCAATGGCAATCGAGACCAGTTTCAAGGTGTGACCCGCCAATTGCATCTCCTGATTCAACAGCCATTCTTGGCCAGGCTGAGGATTTGCCTCGACATGAAAAGTCAGTTCGGCGGTAGCATTCGGATCGGCAGGGGTGACTATTTTTCCCGGAAACTCGATGGTTATCGGGAAAGCAATTCCAGCGCCTTTGATTTGGAGGGAAAACGGTTGATCATTCTGCTCCAGTGGAAGAAGCGCGTACGGATCAATATCTTGAGGGTAAGCATAATCAACCTTTTGACCGTTGGCATCCCGGATGACAGCAGTGCCTGTAACCTGGATGGATTGACCGCTGCCGATTTGCGCGCGGATCGCGCCGATGAGGATGTAGCCATCTTGCGTCTCGATCACCCGCTCCACGGACACCGCGACAGGCTGACTTGGCGTGGGCGTTACGGTTTCTCCCGCCGCCGTGGCTGGCGGGCTTTGGGGGTGAATTTCCCCAGCCGCAGGCATCATGTCAATGATCGGCATCACAGTCAGGTCGGGCGGGGCTGGTATGAACTTCAGCGGCAACTCCCAATCGGTTGGAACCGTGCCAGGCAGCGTGTTGAAGATACACGGCATCACGTACACCGCTTGGTTTACATCAGCCGGGACGATGTCATCCACCTTCAGCCGTGTTCCGTCTGGTAAGCGAAGATAACTTTGCTCTGTGCATCCCACTACAGCCTCATTCTTTGGGTAAGCCGAAAGAGGCACGCCAGAGACGCCAACCTCGATATGCGTCTGGCTGGCAGTCAGGGTGGCGCTGTTAACCGAGACGACGATCCCCTGCCGGGTGAGGCTGACCGGTTCAGCCAGTATACGTATCGGGGCGCTTGAATCCACAATGCCCACCCCAGGCAGATAACCGATCAAACTGCGCATTGCCGCTGCAATACGGTGCGGACCGATTAGCGTGACGCTGACCAGGAGAATTGCAGCAATCAAAGCCGCTACCCAGGCAGGGCGCAGGAAAACAGGATGGCGAATCTTGTGGTAGAAACCTGCCTGTTGAATCAGACGAGCGTGCAAGTTCTGCACAAATTCTTCGCGCGCCGGCGGTGCGGCAACTGCCGCGCGAATTTCTTCCTCGAACTGGGGGGCAGGAGTCGTATCAACCATGGGAATCCTCCATCGGAAATTCTCTATCCGCCTGGACTTTTAACCGCGCCAGCATCCGGTAGAGAGTCTTCTTGACCGTATCTTCTTTTTGACTGAGCAAATGTCCGATTTCGGCGAAACTCAACTCAGCCACATAGCGCAGACGGATCAACTCTTGTTCATCTTCAGACAGAGCGCTGATGAGTTTTGACAATGCGGTTATGCGTTCAGTTTTTATCACCTGTGGCAACAGATTGTCATCAGCAGGAATGCGCTCCGCTTCTTCAAGAGAGGCTTCCTTGCGCTGCTTGCGAAAATAGTCCATTGCTTTGTTACGGGCGATTGAGAACAGCCAGCTGGCAAAATACCCATCGTGTCGATATTTTGGGAAGCGCTCCAAGGCAGCCAAAAAGGTTTGCGCTGCGGCGTCTTCTGCTTCGGGTACGCTGCCCATGCGGCTATATAAATACCGAAAGACAGGTTGGGCATACAGCAGGTACAAATCCCCAAACATCCGCGCGTCTTGCCTGGCTGCTTCAATGATCTGTGAAACCTGCATGTTTGATGGCTGTTGCTTGAGTTTTCCGGTCATTGTTCTTTCAACCATGAGGCTCCATATTTCCCGGCTAGTGTGGTTTTGAGCTATATAAGTAAATCGCCCAATAGTTCAAAAAGGGACAGGGTTACCAAGCACTCCAGATAGATATCTGACCCGGCACATCCGCATCGGTTCGTCTGCCAGATTGCATTAAAAATGGCATCGTGCGAGTCAGGCGCCTTCGGCTAAGGCGCGGACTGCTCCAGGCGCAAAAAGCGCTGTAAGGCGGCTGGCACATCGCCGGTAGCATGACTCATCGCTAATGCCTGGTATTCCCATTGACGGCAGGTTGCGCAGATTGCGCCAATTTTGCCTTTGTGCTCATTACTCCCACCGGAAGATTTTTAACGAGATGAGGATACCCAGGATCAATATGCCTGTCAGCACCCCAGCATCCACGAGATGGTTGCCCCACGGCTACCCGACCCACAGACCGCGCAGCAGGTTGACTACATAAGTCAGCGGTAGAAAGATCGCCACCTGCTGCACCGCTTCCGGCATCAACTCACGCAACCAGGCGGCTCCCGAGAGGATCAGCATAGGGTAGAGTAGTGCCATCGCCACGACCTGGGCTGTCCGGGCAGTTGGCATGATCCCGGTCGGGGATGGGGTCGTTGTGCGAACCTGAAGTTGAGCGATATCAAGAATTTTAACCGAGACCCGAAAAAATGCCCATAAAGTGAAAACAAAAGCCCAAAACTATCCGGTTACGACCTGTGTGTTGGTCAATTGTGATCGAAAACCACGCTGCCAAAAAAACAGGCAGCCCGCGCGGCTGCCTGTTCGAAAGCGGGCGACCGGTTCAAGCCCGTTTCATAAGGAAGAAAAAAGTAAACCCGGTAATAACACCGTAAATCAGGTGACCCAGCAGGCTCATCCACTGCGCCTGACCGATGACAAAGACCATCGCGGTCATGCCGAGCATCAACGGCATCAGGATCAACGCGCCGAGAACCCACCAGGCTATCCCGTTGACCACCCCGCCCAGCAGAGCGGTGGAAACCTGGTTAGGGAAACGGACGATGACGACCCCATACACTGCGCCTATGAACGCGCTGATGAGCATATGGACGATAAAACCGGCAGCAGCGCTTTCCTGGCCAGCCAGCATTGCGACCATGGGGAGCATGCCCAGCGACGCCATCAGGATTCCAAAAACCACGCCGCCCGCCAGCCCTGCCAGCGCGCCATTAACCGCCGATTTTTGCAAGGATACCGTTTTCTTGTCCATAATAATTACCTCCGTTTTATTGTCATGCCCTGATTTAGCCTATGGAAAGTTGACGATCCGAACGGGAAATTTCTTACCCGCGCTGCACGGGTGAGACAAGTTTTGCCGGTATAATTAACCAATGCACCCATCCCACCGATCCAATCCGGAATGGCTGGAGCACCTGCGCGCGGAAGGCGAAATCCAGGCGCACGCTTTGCAGGATTTGCGCGCGATCATCTATGGTGGATTGCTGCAGGGATTGGGCGGCTACGCTTCCTCGGAGCGAGCGGAAATCAGCGCGTTGATCGAAGAGACCACCCAGGAAACGCTGCTGCGGGTGCTCGACCGCCTGGACACCTTCGAGGGGCGCAGCCAGTTTACCACCTGGGTGTACAAAATCGCCATCCGGCTGGCATTTTCGGAATTGCGCCGCCGCCGTTGGAAGGATGTTTCGCTGGAAGCCAACCTGGAGGCAGAGAACGGCGCGGAGACTCCACCAATGGCAGAACCAGCCGACGAGCAAACCAGCCCGGAGCGGCTCGTGGAACAACGAGACCTGACCCGCTTGCTGCATCACTTGATCCGCACCGAACTGACTGCCAAACAGCGGGTAGCCTTCACCGCGCTGGTGCTGCAGGATATGCCGATGGAGGTCACTGCCGAAAAGATGGGCATGCAGCGCAATGCGTTGTACAAATTGCTTCACGATGGGCGTAAACACCTCAAACGACGGCTGCAGGCGCACGGATTGACTGCCGAAGATGTGCTGGCCATCTTCGAGAAAAAAGAGCGGTAAGAATTCCGCCGCAAGGGCACTCTAATTCTTAACTGAAATTAATGAAAACGATACTGAGTTTCTTCCAAAAGATATTTTCTTCTTCCCGGCGCAAGGCTTCTGCCCCTCTCTCTCCTCAGGATGCGCGGCTGGCTCAAAAAATGGGTATGGCGGTTGCCGGGACGATGGACATGGAATTGACCTGCGATGAAGTCTTCGACTTGCTCGACCAGTTCACCGAAATGGCGGTGCGCGGCGAGGACGTGGCTCACCTGATGCCGCTGGTGCACCAACACCTGGAGATGTGCCCGGAATGCCGGGAAGAATACGAAACCTTGCGCGCCATTCTGCAAGCCGGTTAAGGAGGAAAAGCCGTCCGCTTCACGGCTGATAGATACGTGTGTCCGGGCGGAATGTAGCCCAGGAAAACCGGAAGTAATTGACCGAGACCAGCGCAGTCAGCCGCTGCCGCCAGCACGATCAGCGGTCATTTCGCAGAAAATCGTATCGGTCAACCTGGTCGGAAATGTGACCCCAGGTGCGAGCCGAGCGCTGCGTTTATGCGTTCAACTGCACCTTACGCTTGTTTGTCTTGCTTCCCGCGCTGTCAACTTTCCAAACAGCGCTTTTCGCAATACCCCGCAGGATGTTCATCAATTTAGCTATTCCCTGCATGTAGGTTCCGCAACAGAATAATTCCGGCTATACTGGTTAGAGCCAAGGCTACAAAAACAGCTTCATATGCCCACCATTGCGAAAGTTTCGTACTGTTTTCAATATTTTTCTCTAGACTCATCCAGCCAGCTATGCCATCAACCAGAGTACTAAACCCAAAAGAAAGCCCAAACAAGAGATAACTGTTTTGTTGTACCGCTACAAAGATAAGCGCCTTTGCAAAAATATGAATTGGAAGGGTTGCCGCTCTTTCTATAATTCCTAGTGGTATGGTCAGAAACGAATTGGGCGTTTTATATAATTCTCTTTCTTTTTCAGGAATCGATTCGGGACGAATTGTGTAATAACCAACCTGACCTAAGGCTACCATCCCAAGCATTAATGCTTCAATTGCCCCGAATCCAACTCCAAAAGCCAAAATATTGACCCAATTGGCTTCATTCAACAACGCTATTTCCAATACAAAGATTAAAGGAATTCCGCACTCAAATATACCGGTTAAAAGCCCAATATAACCCCAAGAAATGGGACCTGATAAGTTGGCAGGAAGTCTCTGTTTGATGAAATTTAGCACTGGCTTATTGGTAGGAACTGCCCACGCCACTTTTAGAGCGACGGATATACTCCAGGCTAAGCCCCCCAGCAACAATACCGGCCATGCAGCGCCGAAACTGATAATCCATAGCACTGACGCTACGGCTACGCCAACCATTCCCATGCCTGTAATGAAAAAAAGGGGAGATATTTTCATCTGATGGGTATCACCGACCTTACACTACAAAAACTCCTCAGTTGGTTGCCAGCCAGCTGACAGTTGCTCGACAGCAATAATTTGGATCGGCGCGAATAGTTCAGCAAAACCGGTGTTGCGGCGCTATTTTTCGAAGCGGAGCAAGTCAATACCGAGCAACCAACTTAATGATACCTGCAAAACACGCTCAATAGCAACCAAACAATCGCTGCCGCTGCCCACCAGAAAAACCAAGTCTTCTGCCTGCCCGGCATCGCAGAAAACCTCCTCCTCTCTGGTGAAAAATCGTGCAGTCTCCCGTCATTCCCAACGAAACGTTTTCACTGAAATGATAGTCCTCGGCAGGAGCATTCCCGCCAGCATGGCAGCATCTGTCAGATGTTGGCTCCAGGACTAATCATTCCACATCCCGTTCAGCAGGTTGACCACGTAGCTCAGTGCGATGCACGCCAAAATTTTCTGAAGTGCGGATCAATCGCTCAAGATCCGAACGGCTTCGCTGAGCAGCCGGTTTGGTAAACGCTGGGTAACCACCTGTATTTCGGTCATTTCGCCGAATCAACGGGAAAGGCTCTGCCCACAAGCCGGGCTTTATTCCGCAAAGGTCACATCAGCGGGCATACCGGGCTTCAACTCCTGATTCACATTGGCAACGGCGATCTTCACCGCAAAGACTGTGGTCCTGCGCCCGTCCACGGTCTGGACATTCCTGGGGGTGAACTCCGCCTCGTCTGCAATGGACTGCACCACGCCCTCATAGGATTTACCGGGGAAGGAGTCGACCTGAATGGATACCTGCTGGCCAATTTTGATCTTGCCTAAATCGGTTACTGGAACGTAGACGGTCAATTCCAGCATGTCGAGCTGCCCAATGGTCAGTACAACGCCGCCAGGAGCCACAATTTCGCCGATATCGAGACTGCTCGAAAGCACCACACCCGATATGGGGGATGCGACGGTTAACTTCTCGATCTGGATGGCGATCGTTTCCAGCGCGGCTTTTGCTTGTGCCAGGACTGCCTCAGCCTGTGAGACGGCTGCTTCGGCTTGGGTCACACCAGCGCTGGCTGCATACACCTGGATGGATTGGTCGCCGGTTTGCATCGCGTTCAATACATCGTGGGCGAGATCGAGACGGCTTTGGGCAACAGCCACCCGGGCGCGAGCCTCCAGAATTTCATCTGCCGAGGCTGTGGTTAGAACTCGCCTGTATTCCAGTTGGGCAGCTTCAAGTTCTTTTAAGGCTTGGTCGTGCGCATCGGTGGCCGTATCAAGCAATGTTTGGTTGGACGAGGCTACCCTGGCTTGATCCAACACCTTCACTGCCACCTCGAACGCGCTCTGTGCTTTCGCCAGGCGCTCTTCCACGTTCACGAAGCTCGTGTTGCTGTTTTTTTCTAATGCCTGATGCAAACCGACAGTCTGTTCTTCCAAGTGTTGCTCAGCCGCTCTCACTTCCGCTTCGGCGGCTTGAATGCGTTCTGACTTCCGGAAATACCACTCTGGCTGGTTAAATTCGGATGGTTGGCTCGCAGACCAGGCTGTTGCCCGGTTGAGTTGATCCATAGCCCGTGCGCCTTGTAAGGTCAGGTCTTCCTGGATGCGGGCGCTTTCCACGGCAGCCTGAGCAACTTTGAGGGCAGCCTCGGCTCCTTGGAGGGCGGCCTTCGCCTGGTTTTCTTGCGTGCGCAACAGTTCATCATCAATGCGGAACAGAACATCTCCAGCCTCGACGGCGCTGCCTTCCTGAACGTTGAGCTCGACGACTCGCCCGCCAACCTCTGCGCCGATGTTCACCACATTGGCTGATACGCGTCCCGATGCTGTCAGGCTGCCTGTTGCAGTGTTGTATCCCAGTGTGTCACAGCCGGAAAGAACAGCCAGGATCAGCATGGCAACACAAGCAAAAATATAATACGTCTTGTTTTTCATGATTTTCCTCTTGATGATTACAGAAAATGTCTTCGTAATGGCTCACAGTATTGTGGTCATTACAACCGTTTGCGGAAGGTGACCACGCTGGCTGCAAAATAGGCGATGCTGAGCACAATCAGGGGCCAAATGGAAGACCACAGGAATTGGGCATTGACACCTTTGAGCATGATCCCGCGGGTAATCTCAAGGTAATGGGTGACCGGCATCAGCTCGCTAAACCAATACGTGAATGCCGGCATGTTATCGCGCGAGAACATCAGTCCGGAAAGGATCACCGCCGGGATGATGACCAGGAACACCGTCAGGTAAATTGCCTGCATTTGCGATTGAGAGAGATTAGAAATGAGCACTCCCATGCCCAACGAACCGATGATAAAGATGGCGCTCAAGCCGAACAACTCCCAAAAGCTGCCAGTTACGCCTACATTGAAGAGCAATCTGCCTAACCAAAGCAGCACCAGCGTGTTTACCAGTGAAACCAGCAGGTAAGGGAGGATTTTCCCCAACATGAGTTCCCATGCCTTAATCGGGGTGACGATTAATTGTTCGATTGTACCCTGCTCGCGCTCTTTGACGATCGCCAGGGCAGTGAGCAGGAGCGCTTGCACCTGCAAGATGATCGGAATCAACCCTGGGATCATGTACCGCTTCGAGTCGCCATCCGGGTTATAAAGGAGGCGCGAATACGTCTGGATGGGCAGGTTCAGGTTGGCGACCGCACCGCTGGCTTGTACCTTTTCGATCAAGATATCCTGCGCAGCCATTTCGGCGATGGCGCTCAACTTGAGTTGAGTGGTCTGGACGATGGTCGGATCTGCAGAACCGTTGATATACAATTGAATGTCCGCTGAGTCACCAGTGGATACGTTTCGTCCAAAATCTTCAGGAATGTAGATACCAGCCTTCACTACGTCCTGATCCATCAAACTGAGGATTTCATCTTCGCTCTGAGCCATATACCGTAGTGAAAAATCACCACTGGCTGTGAATCGATCAACCAAGCCGTAACTAAGCTGGGTCTGTGAAAGGTCAGCCACCACCAAGGGAATTTGGTCAGACTCCCCGGAAATACCATACCCTAATAAAATGAGTAACACACCAGGGAGCAGCAAAATGAGAGCCATCGTACGCGGATCGCGCCAGATATGCTCGAACTCCTTTTTCACAATAGTCCATAAACGTTCCACGGGTTCAGCCCTCCTGTGTTGACGCAACCTTCTTTGAAGGAGTGCGATGACGTCGCTCAATGAGAGAAATAAAGACATCCTCCAGCGAAGGTTGTGAATATTCAATGCGATGCACCAGCATCCCCTCGGCTGCGAGCGTATCGCGGACTGTCTCCATCATGTTCTCATCCTCTACCACCACATGGAGCATGGCGCCATGGATGGCTGCGTCGAGCACGCCAGGGAAATTATCCAGTAGCCGTTCGGCTCTTTCGGTTTCGTCCACTTCCACCTGCAATAAAGTGCCTGGCATTTGATCTTTCAAAGTGTCTGGTGAGGCAACAGCAATCATTTTGCCGCCGTACATCATTCCGATCGTATTGCAATATTCAGCCTCATCCATATAGTGGGTTGTGGCGAGCACACTCATACCCATGCCAGCCATGGCATAGATCAGGTCCCAGAATTCTCGGCGAGAGATGGGATCAACCCCAGCGGTAGCCTCGTCGAGGAACAGCATTTCGGGCTGGTGGACAATGGCGCAAGCCAGCGCCAATCGCTGCCGCCACGCCCCGGAGAGCGCCAGCGTGAATCGTCCTTCCAACCCGCTCAACCCTGTCAGATCGAGCACTTCTTTGATGCGCCTGTTGCGTTGTGAGCGAGGCACCCCATAAATTGCCGCGTAGAAGGAAATGTTTTCTTGCACCGTCAGGTCGTTGTAGAGCGAGAACTTCTGTGACATATACCCGATACGCTGCTTGATGGCATCCGCCTGGCGAGCAACATTCATACCCAGGATGATTGCCTCGCCTGAGGTGGGACGCATCAGTCCGCACAGTAGCCGGATGGTGGTCGTCTTGCCGGCCCCGTTTGGTCCCAACAACCCAAAGATTTCGCCTTGCGGGATGTAGAAACTCACCTCGTTTACAGCCAGGAAATTACCAAATTTGCAGGTCAACTGTCGTGCATCAACAGTCAGGATGGACGCACTCATTGTGATCTCCCATTCTGCCTGGCTGTGTGCACGAATACATCTTCCATGTTACGCCGCGCATGTCGCAACAGGCGTGTTTCCAGTTTTTCGTGCGCGAAGCGGGTCGCTAATCCATCCATGACCCCCTCAACGTCTTTACTGTCCACGGTAAGACGCAATCGGTCGCCGACAGGCTGCCATTCGATTATGGCTGGCGTATCCGCGACGATACGACGCATTTCTTTGCGCGGTTTGACTTTCACCTCGATAATCTCGAAGGGAAGGGCGTTCTCTAACGAAGCTGGTGCACCACTGGCAATAATCCTTCCCCAACTGAGGATCGCCACCTGGTGGCAGCGCTCTGCCTCGTCCATGTAAGGTGTGCTGACCATGATGGTCACGCCTTTTTGAACGATTCTCCCCAAAATTGTCCACAACTCGCGTCGCGAGACTGGGTCGACGCCCGTAGAAGGCTCATCCAGCAAAAGCACCTCTGGGTTGTGGATCAATGCGCAGGCAAGTGCCAGTTTTTTCTTCATCCCTCCCGATAGCATCCCTGCGCGGCGCTGGAGGAAGTCGCCCAGACGGGTGAAAGCCATCAGCTCTTCGATGCGCTCGCGTTTGAGCGCAGCCGGCACCCGGTTAATATCGGCGAAAAATTCCAGGTTTTGCATCGCGGTCAGGTCGGGATACAGGCTAAAGTTTTGCGGCATATAACCTAAATGGGCGCGGATGTTTTCAGCCTGAGTCCGCGCGTCGTAGCCCAATACCCGGATAACGCCAGTGGTAGCCGTCATAACCGTGGCGAGCATTCGCAGGATCGTTGTCTTCCCTGCGCCATCCGGACCGATCAAGCCGAACAGCTGACCTTTGGGCAGGTTGAGCGTCAGATCCTGGACGGCATCTGCCTCCTGAGATGGGTACCGTTTGGTAAGATCTTTGATTTCGATCGTCCAATCCATACTCTAACTCCAAATTTTGTTCACTATATCATCTGGCTTGAACGCAAACCAGATGGCTTGAGCCACTTTCCCGGTTGACTGTCGTCATCTTTCTGTATGATGCCCGTCACCAACCTGCATCTACAATAATCTGCCTGCCCTCAGATGTGATATGATCTTTTTATGCACCTTCGACCAATAGAACCGGGCTTGTTGCGGGTTTTCCGATATTTTACGATGATAGGAGTGGCTTACTTCGCCGCGAACTATTTGTTCACCTCCGCCGAAAGCCAAGGAAAAATCACAACCTGGCAGGCTTCGGTTCAGCTTGGCTTGATCGCCTATTCGGTGCTGCTCGCTTACCTGTCGCTGCCTGACCTGGAACGGGCGTTGAAAGTAATTTATCTGCCCATCGCCCTGACCATTTCCACAGTTGTGCCTGTTTTGAGCATGGTCGTTTTCCATCCCACCCTGTCCGCCACCACTCTCGTGCCGATGGAAATGGGATTGTGGTCGGTTTTTCCGGTCTTATTTATTCCTCTGGTGATCATCGCCTGGCAGTACAACTTTCGCGCTGTGTTGGCGTTTACTGTAGCCGTCACCCTGGCAGATTTGATCCTGAACTTCACCGCCGTCCAACAAATCACCCTCGATACGGTTCCCGTGATCAGTTCGGTCTTTATCCGTGCGTTCACTTTCGGGATGGTGGGACACATCGTCACTCAACTCATGGAGACTCAAAGAGAACAGCGTGACGATCTGATCCACGCCAATTTGCGGCTCAGCCGGTACGCAGCCACCCTCGAAAATCTGGCGGTCAGCCAGGAACGCAACCGTCTGGCACGCGAGCTACACGATACCCTGGCGCACACACTCAGTGGGCTGGCTGTGAACCTGGAAGCATTGAAGCTGACCACACCCTCAGAGTTGGTTGATGTCCACCACATGCTCAACCGCTCCCTGGAGAACACCCGCATTGGCTTATCCGAGACACGCCGCGCACTCAAGAACCTACGCTCCAGCTTTTTGGAAGATATGGGACTGGTCAACGCTATCCGAAACTATGCCCTAGACATAACCGCGCGCGCCGATGTGAAGCTCGGCCTGGATTTACCAGCCAGGCCGCTCGATCTTACCCCAGCGTTGGAACAGTGCATCTACCGAATTACCCAAGAATCACTCACCAACTGCCTCCGTCACGCCGATGCCCACTGCATCCGCATTCGCCTGGAACAAGAGCGCGGTATCGTGTCGCTGGTGGTTGAGGACGACGGGAAAGGTTTCGTAGCGAACGCGGTCGATTCCTCGGATCGCTTTGGGCTACGCGGCATGCAGGAACGTGCCAGGCTGGCAGGTGGAGAACTTGAAGTTCTCAGCTCGCCGCAGCATGGCACGCGAATTCGATTTCACGTGAAGTTGCCCGATGATTAAGATCCTCATTTGCGACGACCAAGTGATCGTATGCGAAGGACTCAAGCGCATCCTGGAGACTGACCCGCTGATTGAAGTGGTCGGGTCGGTCAACGACGGACTGGAATCGCTCGATTTTCTTAAACAGACCAGTGTTGACCTGGTGCTGATGGACCTGAAGATGCCGGTGATGAACGGCGTGATCGCCACGCGCAAGATTCAGCAATCCTTCCCGCAGGTGCGAATCCTGGTGCTGACCACTTATGACGACGATGAGTGGGTGTTCGATGCGATTCGCGCCGGTGCTTCCGGCTACCTGCTGAAAGATATGCCCCCTAAGGCTCTGCTAGAAGCCATCCATGGTACCCTTGCCGGGAAATCTTACGTTGACCCCAACGTCACTGGCAAACTGTTGAACAATATTGCCCACCAACCACGCCTCGAACTACAGGCAACCAGCTTCAACTTGAGCGAGCGTGAGAAAGAAGTGTTGAAGATGATGTGCCAGGGCTTTACGAATGCAGACATCGCCCGCCAGCTCTACCTGACTGAAGGCACGGTGCGCAATTACACGAGCGACATCTTCCGTAAACTCGGCGTCTCAGACCGCACCCAGGCGGTGGTAATGGGTCTGCGTCATGGATTGTTGGATTCGATTTAATTTTCCCAGTACTCATTGGTATGGCTTCTTTCGTAGAGTCTCGAAATATGGGCGGCTGACAGGTTCGACTGGTAGCGGTTATGTTTTTAGGGTAATATTCCCTTCCTCGGCGGGCAAAAACAGTTGTCTTGTACTCGCGTCATATTCAAACAATTCCGCGTACCGTCCCCAATCCACCACGGTCTCGAATTGCCGCAAGGCTTCTTCGCTCGGATACTGCTCGTCTAATATATCAATGAAGAAATCCGCCTTCATTCTGCGGTTCGACCTTTCAGTAAGTGTTTGAAAGATGGTAACGGTAAAGGGGACATTGGCAATAACCTGTTGGCGGAAAATTTCCTTCGATGTGAGAATATCCGCCTCAGCATACTGCCGACCCACCGCAGTGACTGCTATGTCCCCTTTTTCAACGGTTGCAAAGCCCAAAAGTGCCGCGGCATCAACGATGGTCAACAAGTCATCCATGCCCAAACGCAAACGATCAGTGAGCGCCGGCAGATCTTCTTTACCGCCACGGTCAACCAGCAATTCCAATAAACCACTAATCCCGCCAGCCCGAGCATGGGGAAGGAGAGGATAGCGATGCTCCTTCTCTTTTATCTTAGGCGCGCCTACCACGTCCTGTTCCGGGTTGGTCATCATATAATAGATGTGGTCAACCAGGGCTTTATACTCGTTCGAATTTCGATTGCGCGGCCTGGGCAAATCCACTATCAGCTCGCCCCGAATGCGTCCTGGGTTGGCACTCATGATCACCAGGCGGTCCGCCAAAAAGACGGCTTCTTCAATATTGTGTGTGACGATTAAGATACTATCCGCAGGAAATGTTCCCTGCTCCCACAAATCGGCAATCTCGCCGCGCAGGTTTTCGGCAGTCAAGACATCCAGCCCGCTGAATGGCTCATCCATAAAGAGTACGTTCGGGTGGATGATAAACGCCCGCGCAAACCCGACGCGTTGCTGCATCCCACCGGATAATTCCTTTGGATAGGCATTCTCGAACCCATCCAAGCCAACCAGGTCTATTGCTTGCAAGGCTTTACGGATGCGTTCTTCTTTGGGTATCCCCCGGGCTTTCAAACCCAGCTCCACGTTTTCCAGAACTGTCGCCCATGGAAGTAGCGCGAAATTTTGAAAAACCATCGCCACATTCATGTTGTGACCCCGCAGTATTTTGCCGCTATTCAACACATCCCCGGTATCAGGTTTGATTAACCCAGCCATAATGCGCAGCAAGGTGGTTTTCCCGCTGCCACTGCGACCCAGCAGTGCCACGATTTCATTGCGGTGAACTGCTAGATCAATCTTCTCCAAAACGGTAAAAGTTCCTGAACCTTCCGGTAATGGAAACTCTTTTGTGATTTGAGAAGCATGGATCAGCGCTTCCTTTTCAATCATAGATATGGATGCCATGTTTAATTTCTCCTGCTCATCAATCAGTCAATGTGATACTTCGTTTCTGCCAGCCGATACAATCTGCGCCAGAGCAAACTGTTCAACCCAACCACGAACAAACTCATGACCCCGACCCCCAGCGCAATCCGCGGCCAATCCCCGCTGGCGGTAACCTGGGCGATGTATGAACCCAGCCCATGCGCAATTAAGGTTTTATCACCCCAGTTGACCATTTCTGCCACAATGCTGGCGTTCCAGGCTCCTCCCGCGGCGGTTATCCCGCCCGTGATCCAAGCCGGAAAGATGCCCGGTATGATCAACTGACGCCAGCGTTGCCACGACCAGGGGCGCAATCCCATGTTGATCGTCATCTCACGCAATTCGGTCGGGATGCGTACCGCGCCGGCGATGACGTTAAACAAGATATACCATTGCGCGCCTAATGACATTAGAAAAATGCCGCCAATGTTGATGTCTACGCCAGCCTCGATGAAAAAAAGCGTCGCGAACGGGAACAAGAAATTAGCCGGAAATGAGGAAAGAAACTGCACAATGGGTTGTAACAGGCGGGCAACTTTCGGGTTGAAGCCAATCGCCACCCCCACCGGAGTCCAGATAAGGGTGCCAACCAAAACCAGTATGAGTACCCGAAAGAACGTAATCACGCCCAGCAGGAATACCCTGCCAATTTCTATAAGACTGACCTCACTCAAGATAAATTCCAATCCCGTGACCAGTAAAATAATGAGCGTGAGGATGAGAATCCCATTAAACGCCTGATCCACCCAGCCAGGTTCTGCTTTTTCTGGCGCGCTCATCCGCTGACGAGCGGAATAACGAGCCTCCAGCCGGGTATTGATCACCTCACCGGCTGCCGAAAACAGGCGGGAAAGCAATCCAGGCAGAGTTGAGATTTTAATCAGCGAAAGCACCCAGGAAGTAGGGGTCACGCTGGATGCGCTCCGCTCGTATCTGAACCGGGTGCTCCAGGCTGTTATCGGTCGCCAAAAGAATTGATCCACGAGAATGATCACCACTGCCATGGTCAGAATCGCATAGAATAATGCGCGCATATCCTGGGCTGCGATCGCCGCCGTGACATAGGATCCAATCCCGGGCAGAGTATAACTTTGGTTAAGCACGCTGATTGCTTCACTGGCGGCAACAAAGAACCACCCTCCGCCAAAGCTCATCATGGCATTCCAGACCAGACTGATCGTCGCCCAAGGAACCTCAATCTTGCGGAAATAAAGCCAGGGGGACAATTTGTAAATGGTAGAGACTTCCCTCAGGTCTTTGGGAATAGTTCGGAGCGATTCGTAGAACGAGAAGGTCATATTCCAAGCCTGGCTGGTGAAGATCGCAAAAATCGAAGCCGCTTCCAATCCCAGCAATCTTCCCGGAAAAAGGGCGATGAAGCCCGTGATTGTCACCGAGAGGAAGCCCAACACCGGCACAGACTGAAGAATATCCAACATCGGTATAAGCACCCGCTCTAACTTCCGGCTATGAGCGGCAAGATATCCATATCCAATTGCGAAAAGGGTAGAAAAAGCCAGCGCCAAAAACATGCGTAATACCGTTCGACCGGCGTAGTAAGGCAGGTTGGCTGGATCCAAACTGATGCGTGGAACGGTCTCCGGTGGCTGAAATGCCACAAAAGCGCCAGCGCCTATTCGCGCAACCAGCCCAAAGAAAGCCAAAGTTCCCAGAATGAGTAAAATATTGGCGAATAGGGATGTGTACCGCCGAAAAATAGGAGGGGAATAGAACAATCGCTCGAACATTTTGACCTCATCTTTTTAGGTTACACAGCCGAACACTTCGGCCGTTTACTCCGAGGAGATGGCGCGGGGCAAGTCAGTAGAAAGACGGGCATCCCGCACTTCGATACGCGATGCCCCGTAACGCACAGAAGTGCAACTGTCTATTTTGAACAAACTGTTATATGATTTTTCCCCTGCACACAGGGAAGATCACAATAAAAAGCAAACCCGGTTTTCTTCGTATTCATCAGAGCATACGCTCCGAATATAAACAAGCCTACATCCAAGAAATGTCAACATGGATAAATAGATTCTATAACAGTTTTCTATTTCTGTCAATATTGAAATGAATGATGATTTGCAAATTCGCTAATCAATTTATTTACTACCCGCATCATTCACTAACCGCGCCAGGTCTTCCAAGCCCGCCAGATCGTCCAGATCCAACCATTGCAACATCAGGCGCTGTGCCCCGGCAGCGCTCAAGCGCTCAATTTGTTCGATCACCTCGCAAGGCGTACCAACCACCAGCCCGCGCTGCTTAAGTTCTTCCGCGCCCCACATGCCACCGCTGCGAGCGTGCAAACGCGCCTCGAAGGCAGGCTGGTCTTTGCCAAAAACCAGCCCGGTCATCATCGAACGGCGCACGTCCGATGGCGAGCGCCCCGCCTGCCAGATCAGATGATCCAATCGCCGGTTAAGCGCAGCAAATCCTTCGGGCGGCAGGAAGATTGCATTCCATTCGTCCGCGTATTTTGCCGCCAGCGGCAGTGTTCGGCGCATCCCATTTCCGCCAACCAAAACCGGTAAGCGGGATCCCCGTTGCGAAGCAGGCAGCACGCGCGCGCCTCTTATTTGATAAAAGCGCCCCTCGAAAGTGAATGGCTGGTCGCTGCGCAGCAAGCCATGCAGTACCGCTAATCCCTCCTCAAAGCGGCGAAAACGTTCCGGCAGGGAAAACAGGTCGAAACCAAACAGGCTGTGCTCACGCTCCTGCCAGCCAGCCCCAACACCCAAAACCAGGCGTCCGGATGAAAGATCGTCCACTGCGGCCGCCATGCGCGCCGTCAGCGCCGGATGGCGAAAAGAAAATGGCGTAACCAGCGGTCCAAACTCGATCCGGTGGGTATGATCCGCCAGCCAGGTCAACGAGGTCCACAATTCCAGCGAGTCAATATCCGGCGGATTGGCATTGGTGAAATGATCCGAACGGTACAAACCAGCAAAGCCCAGCTCCTCCACAGCCTGAACGATTCGTTTCCAGCGCGCCCAGTTCAATCCGTTTTGTCCTTCGACCATAATCGCCAGTTCCATGCCAAGCACCTCCTGTTCGAGTTTAGACCAATGTGATTGTACCAGAGGATGAATCACGAACGAACACCGCCGGCTCGAGCCGGCGGTGTTCGTTCGAATTTTGGTAATGGTGAGTGGTTTAGCTCGCTGGCTGGGACACCCAGTCGCGAACTATCACATTGATTACCGGCACACCATTCATGATTCGCGCTTGGAAGATGACTTTTTTGCACCCTGGTATTTCGATCGGTCCGGTGGTCATGGATTCAACATAGGATTTTAATTCAACCGAAAACACTTTGATCAGATAGGTGCCACGCGGAAGTTCTCCGGTGAATATTTCCTTGAACTTCAAGTTGACCGAAGCAACCAGCTTCTCGGCATTCGGCGTGACCCGGTATACTTCCACAACGACCGGCAAGTCCTGCGAAAGCCCCAACCTGGTGCCATCAATTCCGTGGGTGATGTTTGCCAGGAAAGTTGGGCACTTACCGCCTGCTTCGACCGGTTTTTGGGCAAAACCCAAAGCCAAACTTAAAAGCACAACAATGATCAAAATACGTGAAACGATTTTCATTTTTTCCTCCCGATGAAACTATTCGATACGTTAATCTGAGCTATCCCCCACAACGAGTTATGCAAACCACAAGGATAGTCAGATTAACACCTATCCACCATGAATAGTGTATCACTTTTATACACTAAATCAAGTTATCCGCAATGAACCTTCCGCGGTCATAAGGAATTTATAAGGATTATTCGATAATCAAAACCGCCAGGTACAACCTAGCGGTGAAGCAGACCGGGAGAAAGGGTTCAATCCATTGGAAAGTCCCAGCCGGGTGCCGTTGATGCCATGGCTGACGTTGACCAAGAACGTTTCACATTGATCGCCCTTAACTGCAGCCTGAGCAGGAGTGTAAGCAAAGCCGAGGAAAAGCGCCACAATCGCAAGCAAGGATACAACTTTAGCAAACGGTTTCATTTCTGATTTCTCCCAAATTGTTCTATTATCGAATGCCCAGTTGTGTTGAAACCAAAACCCCTTCTCCAACAGATTGGTTGCGGCTACATTGTGCAATTGCGGTTTGTATTCTATTTATACGGGATTCAACATTGTATACCAATCGCATGCACAATGTACAATTGGATCGTTGTACAATCTGTCTTTTTTCTGCTGCCAACCGTCGAATTGTTTTATAAGAAGCCTATAAGAAACATCCCCTTGACATTCTTTTTTTCGACTCCGATAATGTATAAATTGAATAATAATTATCAAGTTATCCAAGGGCAGGAAAAATTATGCTGCAAATCCCATCACGTTCAAAAATAGTGGTTGTTGGCGGCGGTCCGGGCGGCTCCACAGCAGCCACGCTGCTGGCACGGCACGGCGTGGAAGTGACCCTGTTGGAAGCCTCGCGCTTCCCGCGTTATCATATTGGCGAGTCTCTGCTGCCTACCATGATTGACGTTATCAACCTGCTGGGCATGCGTGAAAAAATGGAAGCTTTTGGCTTTCAGCGCAAACCCGGCGCGCATCTGGAATGGGGTCGGGATACCTGGTCGCTAAATTTCGGCGAATTATCCGGCGATACTACCTACAGCTTTCAGGTTACTCGCGCAGAATTCGACCATCTGATGCTCGAACATGCCAAAAGCCAGGGTGTAAAGGTCTTTGAAGGGGTAGAGGTGCGCAGCCTGGAATTTCGCGGCGAGCGTCCAGTGTCCGCCAGCTACGTCGTCAATGCCAATGGTAACGGAAGCACGGGTCAAGCCGGGACGATTGAATTTGATTATTTAATCGATGCCAGCGGACGTAATGGGATCATGGCGAACCGCTACCTGCGCAACCGCCGCTACCACCAGGTGTTCAAAAACATTGCGGTTTGGGGCTATTGGACAAACACCGACCGCCTTGCCACCGGGCGCGAGGGCGACATCGCCGTTGGTTCCATCAACAACGGATGGATCTGGGCAATCCCGCTTCACGATGGAACCATGAGCATTGGGGTGGTGATGCATAAAGACGCCCTGGCAGCCAAACGCCCCGCGCCAATGGAGCAAATTTATACCCAAGCCTTGCAGGAATCCCCCCTGATTTCCAGGGTCGTTAAAGGCGCCGAATTAGTGTCCGACCTGAAAACCGAAACCGATTACTCCTATACCGCGGAAAAATTTTCCGGACCGGGTTATTTCATGGTCGGTGATGCTGCTTGCTTCCTGGATCCGCTTCTTTCCAGCGGCATTCATTTGGCAACCTTTAGCGCCATGCTGGCTGCCGCCGGATTGATCACCATGTTTGACGGCGAAATCAGCGAAGAAGAAGCCGTATCCTTCTTCGAGAAAGCCTACCGTCAGGCGTATTTGCGTTTTCTGGTCTTCCTGTCAGCCTTCTACGATATCAACCGGGGCAAGGAATCCTACTTCTGGGAAGCCCAACGCCTGACCCAGGAAGACGTATCCGAAGATAACCTCAAACTTGCCTTTCTCAACCTGGTAACCGGGGTGCGCGATTTACGCGATGCCCAAAGCAACACCCGCCATTTTATTCTGAAAGAAATGTCCGAACGGATCAATGAGAATCTGAATTTCCGCAAGGATAAACAAGCCCTTGCCAACTTGCAGGGCGATGATCTGCAAGCCGCACGCGAAAATGCGCGCTTCTTCTCTTCTGTTGAAGGGTTATTTGCCCTCAATCAAGAAGATGCCATAGACGGATTGTATGTTCAGACCAAGCCGCAACTGAAACTTAAAAAAGTGAACCCCGCCTGACCAGAGAAAATCCTCTGTAAAAAAATAAACCCGGCTACTTTGCTCGCCGGGTTTATTTAATTCTACGCTACATTGTTCAGGAATTTACAGGAGCGGCGAGCATATTTTCCAGCACGATTTCAAGCGCCATGGTGTGGCTGCATACGCCACGGGACTTGAAGAAATCGCAATCGCATTGCCATTTTCCGTTATCGTATTCAATATGATGTGGGTTATTGGCGCCGTCCATCGTAACCGTGAAGGAATGGAAGTGGATCCGCTCGCGTTCCTGAGCGTACCGCTTCGCCTTGTCTCGCTTACCGATCATCCCATAATCCATTGGTCACTGGTCTCCTTTCGAGTTTTTTACAAAAAGGCACGCGTCATCACGCGTGCCCTAGAAATGAGCAAAAGCTTTGAACTGTTTTCACAACCCGCATAATGAATTTTGCCTCGCTCCTTTCCTAATTATCATATACCGACTCAGCAGGAAAGTCAACGCTTGGGCATATATTTTAAGGATGATTTTTCGGCAGGATGGCTTTTTCAAACACCAGCGCATCCTCTCCGCCTGAATAGTAGTTACTCCAGGTATCCAATAAATGATAACCCGTCTGCTGATAGAGGAGAATAGCGCCGCGATTGGATTTGCGCACGCTCAGCCGCACCAATCGCGTTTGCATTAACTCTTCGCAGCGCAACAACAGGGCTTGTCCAATGCCGTGCCGGCGGTGAGTTTCTCTCACCCCCAGGGTTACAATCCATCCAATCCCTGCACTGCGGCGCATATCCGCAGCGATAAAACCCACTATCCTTCCCTCCACAACCGCCTTCAGGCGGATGAAACCAGGCATAACCAGGATGAGGAAAAGATCAATCCACGGCCAGGCATCCAAGGCGAAAATCTCTTTTTCCAGGCGGTGCAGTTCGCCGAGGTCACTTAACCCGGCGGCTTCAATGTGATAATTCAGCATACACGCCGGTTCCCTAAAACCACCACCCGACTGGGAGACCTCAGCCGGGTGGTGGTTTTTGCTAATCAACGACTATTCTTTGGATTCAGACCGTCCCTTGATGAAATCACCCAGCATGCTGGTAAATTCCATCGGGAAAATATACTTGGTGGACTGACCGGCACCCATGATCTTCAGGGTCTCAAAGTATTGCAAGGTCATCGTCTTGGAATCGACCGTGTTGGCAACCGCAAAGATCTTCTCCAACGCCGCCGAATACCCTTCCGCGCGCAGCAACTGGGCTTGTCTTTCACCTTCCGCCTGCAGAATGGCTGCCTGCTTCTGACCGTCGGCGCGCAGGATGGCTGCCTGGCGCTCACCTTCGGCAATGTTGACCGCCGCCTCGCGCTGCCCAGTCGATTCGGTCACCACCGCTCGGCGGGTTCGCTCGGCTGTTAGCTGACGGTTCATCGAATCCTGCACGTCCCGCGGCGGGGTGATTTCACGGATTTCCACGTTGGATACCTTAACGCCCCAGCGTTCGGTCACTTCGTCAAGACGGACGCGCAGCGCCTGGTTGATTTTCTCGCGCTCGGAAAGCACGCCATCGAGCATAATCCCGCCGATGACCGAACGCAGCGTGGTGGTGGCAATACCCTGGGCTGCCATTTCGAAATTGCCGACCTGCAGCACGCTCTGCACCGGATCGAAGACCTTGTAATACCACAGGAAATCAATCGAAATCGGCGCGTTATCAGCAGTGATCGAGGTCTGAGCAGGAATTTCTCGCACCTGTTCGCGCAAATCAACCCGCACCGCGCGGTCAATGAATGGGATCAGGATGATCAAGCCCGGTCCGCGCGCGCCGATGCAGCGCCCCAGTCGGAAGACGACCAGGCGCTGGTATTCAGGCACAATTTTCAACGCGGTGGTCAAGAAAATTAGCGCGCCGAGTACAACCAACCCAATCAGACAATAGATGACTTCCATTTTTCCTCTCCTTTTATGTAACCGGCTGCTTTGGCAGCCATTCGAATGCAACCATCCCTAATGGGACTTCACTCTTCTACACGTTCCACCTGCAACCACAATCCAACGCGTCGCAGCACCCGCACCTTGCTTCCAGCCGGAATTTCTTCGTCACTCCGGGCAGACCATTCCTCTCCCATCAAATATATCGTGCCGTCCTTGAATATATCGGTGCGCGCCTCGCCCACTGCTGAAATCAACCGGGAGAGGTCGAAATCTTCAGCGCGGCGAATAGCCTCAATTCCCTTGCGCCCCACCACCCACAAGAGAGGAATGACGATCAGCGAAGTAATCAGCGCCAGCCAGAAATTGACCGCCGGCGCACCCTCGGCGGTCTCAAAGAGGAATACCGAGCCAACAATCACCGCTGCAATAGTGAGAACCAGAAATATCCAGTGACGCGAGCGTCGCAAAGCAAAATAGAAAGGTACCACTCCCCCGATCAAAAGTGCCAACGCCCATGGGTTAATTTGATAGGATAGCGCGCCAATGCCTGCCAGCACAAGAGCAAACAGCGCGCCAATCTCCAATAAACCAGTGCCCGGCGAGAATAACGATAGAATCCCCAATACCAGACCAACGACCAGCAGTACATACGCAACATTGGGGTCCATTAGCGGGTTCATCGTAACCTTCCTTTTTTCATCTTCAGGCTGCCAGTGCAGCCCGAAATAGGTCATTAAAAATTATACCCGACAACAAGCGCCCCTCAAAATTAAATATTCCGTTTTGTAACCTTATTAACGGAATAGACAGCCTTTTTACGGCTGTCTATCCGTCTCTACCACCATCGTATCCCTCAACCACCAATCTTTCAGGAGCACGACCTTACCCAGAGGAGTAAGCTATCTTCCAATACTATAGCGGTGGTTGGTTAATAAATCTTTTTTTGCAGGTTAGGATTTGGTTAACTATTGCGATGACGATTAACCTGAGTCTGGATCGGCTACTCCAGATCCATCCGCTCGAAACGTAAACTCGCAATCCCAATAACAACCAGCACCAATCCCAACAACAGGATAGTTTTCCAGACCGGGGTTGCCAACAACAGCGGCAGATCTCCCAATGCCAGGTACAGCGGTGAAAGCACCAGCAGCGGAAACTCAATGCCCAGCGCGGCTTGGATCAAGTAAGGCGCATAAAACGCCAGCAAGACCAGCAATCCAATCAGGCGGGTCTTCCAGAGGGAACCGTTCAACGTAGCGATTAGGATCACCAAACTACCGGCAAGAAACGCAAATAGATTGATCCCCGGCTGGATTGACAGCATATTACCGACCGAAATTGCAGCGGCAAGGTTGGCAGCCAACGCCATTCCCAATGTCATTACCCAGGACAACGCAGCAATGGTCAGGAAAAGGTAGACCAGGCGGCTGAGGAACACCACCCAGCGCGATAAAGGGTACGCCAGTAACAGATACATCCCTGTGCGCACCTGCTTGCCAGCGAACAGGTTACTGCCTTCCCAAATAGCATACAGGCTGGTGATAAGCGGTAATCCAATTGCCGCAGCGGCGACCACCCAAAAGGCAAGCGGAAACTTCGCCTGAACACTGAACGCATCTGCCACGGCAAGCACCCAGGCAGAACCCGCTAACTGCGGATACACCACCGCGCTCAGAATCAGCCAACCCACTGCTACTGCCAGCCAGACCACCAACCGGCGGCGGTGGTCCAGGTACAAATCCTTCACCAAACTATGCAGCATGCTCGGCAATACCGTAAACCGTTCGGTAAACCTCTTCCAGGCTGGGCTGCTGGCTAATGATATCCAGCAGGCGGAAGCGACTGGCTGTCTTTATCAATGCGTCCGGGTCGCCCACCACAGTGCAAACCATTTTATTTTGATCGCATACCAGTTGGTTAAGGTTATGTAAGCCGGAAAACACCTGCGGGTCAATCGGCGCGGCAAAGCGCATTTCGATTTTTCGCATGGCGCGGGCGCGCAATTGCGCCCCCCGCTCTATCGCGATCAGCCTGCCTTGATGCAACAGTGCAACCCGGTCACAGATGCGCTCCATCTCGCACAAGGATTGTGAAGCCACCAATACCGACCGACCCTCGGCGCGAAACTCGGCAATCAGACGGTATAACTCGATCTGAGAGGCTGAGTCCAGCGACTGGGAAGGTTCATCCAGAATAACCAGCTCTGGCTGGTGCATAAACGCCTGCAGTATGCCAATCTTGCGCTGATCGGCGCTGGACAGTTTGTCACAAGAAGTGCGCAAATCAGCGCCCAGCCGGGCTTCCAGTTCAGCCACATACCCCCAATCCACACCACCTCGCAGCTCTGCCAGGCGTTGC
Organism: Bellilinea sp.; assembly: GCA_039666315.1. Classification (GTDB taxonomy): domain Bacteria; phylum Chloroflexota; class Anaerolineae; order Anaerolineales; family Anaerolineaceae; genus Bellilinea. Next base: position 648,811 of record JAVSME010000003.1, read on the forward strand.
AGCAATTGCTCGCCTGTCAGGTTGTGCGGCAAGGAAAGATACTGGGGCAGATACCCGACCATTTTTCGCACCTTGAGCCCATTGCGCTGGCAATCTACGCCCATAATCAAAGCCTGACCAAAAGTCGGACGGTTGAAGTCCAGGAGAATGTGCAGCAGGGTTGATTTTCCCGCATCTCGCGGACCGAGCAAGCCGAAGACTTCGCCCGGGTCTAATTCTAAGGTAATTCCTTTCAACACCGCCCGGCGGTGAACATCTTTTCTCAGGTTTTCTGTACGCAGCACCAGGTAGCGCATCGTCATCCTCCTTGCCAGACATGCCGGCAATCAAAAACCGGCTGGTATCACGAGATACCAGCCGGTAGGATTTCTCTGCGTCCGCTACTTAGCCAGCGGATCAGCCCAAATCAGGCAGGCATCTCTTTATGGGATTTCCACTCCTCAAGCACCTTTTGGTAAGCATGCTGCAACAGCGCTGTCCAGCCCATGATCTCTCCCATGCGTTGGCGGGCGGGATGATGTTCTTCCAATCCCTGCACGCCCTCTTCAGCCATTTCGCGCAGATTTTGAATGCTTTCCAGCCGCATTTCGAGCGAGTTTTCCCAGGCATCGTCGGAGAAGTTGTAGTAGTCGCTGCGTTCACCGGGCAAAGACACCCGCTCTGCCAATCCGGCTATCTGTAAGGTGCGCAAGTTGGTGGAAATACTGCTGCGACTCACTTGCAAAATTTCCGCCATTTCTTCCGGTGAAACCGCGCGGCTTGACACCAGCAGCAAACCTAAGATTTTTCCACCAATGCGAGGAATACCGTACTCCTCGAAGTGCAATCCCATATTTTCAATGAACTGAGATAGGGTCGCTTCATCTCCCGATATGGGAGGGTTACTATCGCCGCTATCCGTTTCTTCTAAAGCCATACGAATCAGTACTCCTTGGTTGTAACAAAAACACTATCCTGTTTTTTGCACGATTAACCAATTCTACATCCGACATCAATTTCTGTCAAGACTGTAATCATTGATCAGTTTTACAACGCAATAAAACATTACAAATTGATGGATTTGTTATTGACAATCGAAACTCTGGTACAATCATCACCATCCACAATGGCATTCTCCGCTCGGCTGTGTTGGCAGGGAATCGATTTGAGGATTGAAACCAACCGGTTTATTGGCTAGAATATATTGGGGTTAAGTCGTTCCCGTTGCAAATTGGTTTGTCCTTTCAGGAGATATCATGGGGCTGCGCCCTTCTGAGGAATTCCATCAGGCGTGGATCGCATTTGTTACAAATCATACCCTGCTCTCGCTGGTGAGGCCCTTAATTGCCGCCTCGTGGGAGCGCTGCTGGGCACGTGTTGACCCATACTCTCCCACTAAACCGCCTCACCTATCCAACAGCAACCTGTTATCCATGCAGGTCAGCAATTTCGATATCATGGCGATTTCCCGTCCGGTTATGGAAGATGTATACCAATACATCGAGGGTTCCAATTCCGCTGTAATCTTCGCCAATAACGTCGGCTACCTGCTCGATGGGCTGGGTGACGCCAATATCATGACAGCTATGGAGCGGTTAGGCATTTCAACCGGGACACTGCTGGCAGAGGGAGAGATTGGCACCAACGCCATTGGGCTGTCGTTGCTCGAGCGCACTCCGGTGGTCGTCGAAGGTTACGAGCATTTTCGCCAGCCATTGCATGATTTCGATTGTGCTGCCGCCCCTGTATTTGACACTACCGGAAAATTAATTGGTTCGCTGGGTATCATCACTCCACGAGGGCGTTCTCATCCTCATTCGCTAGGTTTAGTCATGGCAGCTGCCAAAGCAATCGAAGCCCAACGCCAGGCGGATCAATTGCTGGAAGAACAAAACAACCAGCTGACTGGCTTGAATGCCATTATTTCCAGCATCCAGGAGGGTATTCTGGTCTGGAACCGCGATGGCATCATTCTGCACGCCAACCCAACCGCTGCCAGAATTCTCAATGTCAACCCAGGCAACATGCTGGGCACCAAACTGGAAGCCTTCGTTCGTTTACCGCGCCAGGTGCTGGATTCGCTGCAAAAACAGATTCCCATCAACGATCTTGAAGTACACCTGACCGCCGCGGGCGAGCCAATCTCCTGCCTGCTGAGTCTTCAATATATCCTCGGCAGACATGGTTTGAGGATGGCAATCGCTGTTCTGCGCCCGGTCCACAGTCTGCGCGAATTCGTCCAACGCCAGGTAGGTTCACCGACTTTCGATCTTCAAAACCTGGTCGGAGAATCATCCGCCATGCGCCGGGTACGGCGCATGGCGCGCAGCGCTGCCGCTGCCCGGGGCTGCGTTTTGATCCGCGGTGAAGCCGGCACAGGCAAAAACCTGCTTGCGCGGGCAATTCATTTTCACAGCCAGCGCAACCAATCGCCTTTTGTTATCTTCCCATGCAGCGCGGTGCCAAGCGAACTGGTCATGCAGGAATTGCTCGGTGGCGACAGAAACAACAACGAAAGCAGTCCACAAACCAGCAAGTTCGAGTTAGCATCCGGCGGCACGCTTTTCTTTCAGGATGTGGATGCCCTGCCTCTGGAAGCGCAATCCGTCTTGCTCAATTTTTTGGAAATGGGCATCATCCAAAAGATCATCAGCCGAAAACCAATTGAGGTGGATGTCCGTATCATTGCCTCCAGCTCGGCTCAACTCGAACATCTGGTGCGCGAGGGCAATTTCCGCGCCGATTTGCTTTACCGGCTAAGCTCCTTTGAAATCGTTCTTCCGGCATTGCGCGCGCGCCAACAGGATTTGGACTTGCTCATCGAACAGATACTCCAGCGTCTGTCGCGCCAGGTCGGGCATTCGCTCATCTCCAGCCGCGAAACCCTAACTTTGCTCAAAGCCTATCATTGGCCCGGCAATGTACGTGAGCTGGAATCCGTACTCACCCGCGCCGCAGTACAAGCCAGCCCGTCCCACTTGATTACTCCATCGCACCTGCCGGAACTGCTCCCGCTTGGCGAAAGCGATCTCAATCCGTTATTGCGCGAGGGACACATTATCCCACTGGGCGAATTGGAAAAGCGGGCGGTACTGCAAGCAGCCCAATATTGCAATGGCAACGTTTCCCGCATGTCTGAAATGCTGGGTATTGGCAGAACAACCGTCTGGCGTTACTTTAAACAAATGAACCTTTCACCGGAACAATTTCGCAGCCGCAACGAGAAAGTTAACAGTGTTTCAAATTGAAACACAATTATTCACAAGTGTTTCAAACCGAACCATAATATCGCTCAAGATTGACGAAAAGGATATGCGGCTTACAATTAAAGACGATGTGTACTTTTCGTCTTGATGTTTTGAAACCTGCAATTCTCCCGGCAATCCAGCCGGACTGGTGGAAGTCAATCCTCCAGCAGGTTATTGTTTCTCCCCCCCTCAGGGCAAAAAGTACCGCCGCCGGGTTTTACCGATAGGCGGTATTTTATTGCAAGTTCAATTGTCCAAATTATTTCACAACTAAATATTCAAGGAGGTTGCCCGGAAAGTGATTTTCTTCGGCCTGTTCTGTTTCTCTTGTCGTTCCATTTTTTTCAACCGCTTTGAAAGGAGTGATCGAAGATGAAATCGAAAAGCTTTGGCGAGTTCTTAGGAGAGGTGATCGGAACATTCGTCCTGATCCTGTTAGGTGATGGTGTGGTGGCGAATGTCGGTCTTGCTCCGCGCCTCGCTTCTGAAGCCTATAACTGGAATACCATAACCATCGGCTGGGCGTTCGCGGTGATCGTGGCTGTGTATGTGTCTGCCGGCGTTTCTGGCGCGCATCTTAACCCAGCCGTGACCATCGCTCTGGCTGTAAAACGCGGTTTCCCGTGGTCGAAAGTTCCGACCTACATCGCCGGACAATTCGTGGGCGCCTTCCTTGGCGCTTTGGGCGTCTATCTGGTCTACATGGATGGTTTAATTGCCGCCGGTATGCCCAACGTGTGGTCAACGGGTCCCGGCTCCGTGTTTGGACAAGCATTCTGGGGCGGCGCGGGTGCCGCTGCAACCGGACCATACACGATGGTCACGGCAGCCATTGCCGAAATTTTTGGCACGGCAATCCTGTTGTTTGGCGTGCTGGCAAGCGGTGACGAACGCAATCTGGGGCTGAAATTCAATATGGGTCCCTTCCTGGTTGGCGGCACCGTGCTGGCAGTTGGTATGAGCCTGGGCGGTCCAAGTGGTTATGCTATCAATCCTGCCCGTGACTTAGGTCCGCGCATCTTCGGCGCGTTGGTAGGAACGCAGGGCTTGTTTGATGGAATGTACTGGTTGGTTGTGCCAGTCATCATGCCAATCATAGGCGGTATACTTGGCGCAGTGATATATGATATATTTGTCACCGCCAACTTACCCGCCAAGAAAGAGTAATTGTAGTAACCACCTCAGGGCCTGCTTCGTTTTACCAGAAGCAGGCCCATTTACGCCCTGCCAACCACCGGTAACTGCGAAAAGTAGTTTTTTGGAAAGAAAGGATGTTGGTAATGAAAAAATTAATTAACAAACCAGAAGACGTCGTCAAAGAAGAGCTGGAGGGGGTTGCGCTGGCTCATTCTGACCTCGTCAAAGTGCATTTCGACCCCAATTTTGTCGTCCGCGCAGATGCCCCCATCAAGGGAAAAGTGGGGGTTATCTCCGGTGGCGGATCCGGGCATGAACCGATGCACGGCGGTTTCGTCGGCATGGGCATGTTGGATGCAGCCTGCCCGGGCGCAGTTTTCACCTCCCCAACGCCAGACCAAATGCTGGAAGCTACTAAAGCCGTTGATGGCGGAGCGGGCGTGCTTCACATCGTCAAAAATTACACCGGCGACATCATGAATTTCGAAATGGCGGCCGACCTGGCGCGCGGCGAAGGCATTGCAGTCGAAGCGGTGGTCATTGACGACGATGTCGCCGTGAAGGACAGCCTATACACCGCCGGACGCCGCGGGGTAGGCACCACTGTCTTAGCCGAGAAAATCTGCGGCGCAGCTGCCGAACAGCGCCGATCCCTCAAGGAAGTGGCTGACCTGTGCCGCAAAGTCAATGGGTGGGGACGCAGCATGGGCATGGCGCTCACTTCCTGCACCGTTCCGCATGTAGGCAAACCCACCTTTGAATTACCCGAAGACGAGATGGAAATCGGCATTGGCATCCATGGTGAGCCGGGCCGCAAACGCCTGAAAATCAAGACCGCCGATGAAATCACCGAAATGTTGATGGAACCAATCATCTCGGATATTCCCTACAAGGCGGGTGATGAGGTTCTGATCTTCGTTAACAGCATGGGCGGAACGCCTTTGATCGAACTGTATATCATCTACCGAAAGGCTCACGAGATTGCCAGCAAACACGGCTTGAAAGTTGTTCGCCATCTGATCGGTCCGTATATCACCAGTCTGGAAATGGCAGGCACCTCAATTACCATGTTGAAAATGGATGCCGACCTGCTCAAGTTATGGGACGCTCCAGTGCTTACTCCCGGACTTCGTTGGGGCGTGTAAAGCCTGAAATTCAGGTTAAATCCTGCTTGTTTACCTGGTGAGCCAGACAGAGAGGTCAATGGTGATTACACGTGATAAAGTTCTAGATTGGATAATGCGTTACGCTGAAATTCTGGCAGAGAAACGCGATTACCTTACCCAGCTGGACGCCGCCATTGGAGATGCCGACCACGGCGCCAACATGGACCGCGGTTTCCAGGCGGTGATGAAAAAGATGCCCGAGATGCGCGACAAAGACATTGGCACTATCTTCAAAACCGTAGGGATGACCCTGCTCTCAACTGTTGGTGGGGCAGGCGGACCGCTGTACTCCACCATCTTTCTCCAGGCTGGGATGAAAACCACCGGTAAAATGGAAATGACGCTCCAGGATTGGGTGGACGCAATTGAAGCGGGCGTCAATGGCGTCAAAATGCGCGGAAAAGCCGAGTTGGGCGATAAAACCATGATTGACGCGCTGGTCCCCGCGTTAAACGCGCTAAAACAAGCCGCCGAGAATGGCAACAGCCTGAACGATGCTCTTGATCGTTCGGCTCGCGCTGCCGAAGAAGGCATGCTCGCAACCACCCCCATGGTCGCCCGCAAAGGACGGGCAAGCTATCTTGGTGAACGAAGCGCTGGTCATCAAGACCCCGGCGCAACGTCCTCTTTCCTCATGCTGCGCACCGCTGCGGAGCAATGGAAAGAGAGGAAGTGATTCTGTAACCAACCTCAATAACTCTAATTCGTTTTTAGGAGGCTTAAGATGGCAAAATATGCTGCTGCAGTAGATCAGGGCACCACCAGCACTCGTTTCATGATCTTCGATCATGGCGGGAAAGTGGTTGGTGTTGATCAAAAAGAACATGAGCAGATCTACCCAAAACCTGGTTGGGTTGAACACGACCCGCTGGAAATTTGGACTCGCACTCAGGAAGTCATTGAAGGCTGTCTGCGCAAGAGCGGCGTAGAACCAAAAGAGATCGCCGCAGTTGGTGTAACCAACCAACGCGAGACTACCGTCGTCTGGGAAAAGACCACCGGCAAGCCGGTATACAACGCCATCGTCTGGCAGGATACCCGCACCGATAAAATCTGCAACGATCTGGCTGCCGATGGTGGTCAGGATCGCCTGCGCCCCAAAACCGGTCTTCCCCTGGCAACCTACTTCTCCGGACCCAAGATCAAATGGATTTTGGACAACGTTGCCGGTGTCCGTGAAAAAGCAGAAAAGGGCGAAGTGTTGTTCGGTAACATTGACACGTGGGTGATCTGGAACCTGACCGGCGGACCGCAGGGCGGCGCTCATGTCACCGACGTTTCCAATGCTTCCCGCACCATGCTGATGAACCTGGAAACGCTCGACTGGGATGCTGAAATCCTTAAACTGATGGGTATCCCGCGCGCTATGCTGCCCGCTGTGCGTCCCTCCTCCGAGGTGTACGGTCACGCCCGCGGCGCTCTGGAAGGAATTCCCGTCTCCGGCGATCTCGGCGACCAGCAAGCAGCGCTATTCGGACAGGCATGTTTCAGCCCCGGCGAAGCCAAGAACACCTACGGCACCGGCTGCTTCATGCTGCTAAACACCGGCACCGCGCCGGTTCCCAGCAAGAGCGGTTTGCTCACCACCTTGGGCTACAAGATCGGAAATCAGCCCGCCGTGTACTGCCTGGAAGGCTCCATCGCCATCACCGGCGCGCTGGTACAATGGCTGCGCGACAACCTCAAGATGATCGAATCTTCGAAGGACGTGGAAGGGCTTGCCCGCACCGTGGAAGACAATGGCGGTATCTACTTTGTGCCTGCCTTCTCTGGTTTGTTTGCCCCCTACTGGCGCAGTGATGCCCGCGGCGTCATCGTCGGATTGACCCGCTACATCAATCGCGGTCACATAGCCCGCGCTGCCCTGGAAGCAACTGCCTACCAGACCCGCGAAGTGCTGGATGCCATGAACAATGACTCCGGCGTTCCGCTGACCGCCCTGAAAGTGGACGGCGGCATGGTCTATAATGAATTGCTCATGCAATTCCAGGCGGATGTCCTCGGCGTGCCGGTGATCCGCCCGAAAGTTGCTGAAACCACCTCGTTGGGCGCTGCATACGCGGCTGGTCTGGCGGTCGGGTTCTGGAGCAACTTCGATGAATTACGCGCCAACTGGGGCAAGGATGCCGAATGGAGCCCCAAGATGGCAGTGGAAGAGCGCGAAAAAATGCACGCCGGCTGGAAGAAAGCCGTCGAGCGAACTTTTGGCTGGGTAGAACTTTAAACCCAAAACCATCAGGGGCAGGTTGTTACCTGCCCCTCCTCTCTACCTTTTCGCAGGGCGGTGAGGTCGGCAGGTGGACCAGTCCACAAGACCTGCACCGCCCTTCGCCATTATTCTGAAAGACGGGTGATTTTTCACTCATCCTCCATAGATAGTGATAAAATTTTGCTTCTTTGTCCGGTTCGCTTCCCCTGGAAACAGAAAATGCCAAAAAATAAGAATAATACCGCTCCGGAAAAAACCCCCGACCCATTGTCCCAACCATGGATTACTTTCAAGAGTGGGCTAATCACTGTGGGCGTGGTTAGCATCATCCTTATGATTTGGGTAACCATTACAAGCAACCCCGCGATTCCTTTCTTTGAACGCCTTGGGTGGGGTCTTGTATTTGGCGGCAGCGTTTGGGTTGTGTTTTTATTTTTCCTTCTCATCAACCGATTATTTAGAAGAAGACGATAGTTTGTCGCGGATTCATGCGTTTAGCGCATTGGAAAAAACGCCATGAAATCTTTTAAATGGGTAAACAAGGAGAATGCCATATGAGTAAACCTCATGCCATAGTGGTCGGGGCTGGATTTACCGGCGTAGCAATTGCTCACGATCTCGCCTTGCGCGGTTTTGCTGTGTCTGTTGTCGAACGCGGTCCCATCGTTAATGGCACATCAGGTCGAACCCACGGTCTGCTTCACTCTGGCGCCCGCTACGCCGTTAATGACCAGGAATCCGCCATCGAGTGCATCCGCGAAAACCACATCCTGCGCCTGATTGTGCCAGATACGATCGAACCCAACGGAGGGTTGTTCATCGGGATCACTGAGGAGGACTACGCCTACCGCGAGAAGTTCATGGAGGGCTGCGCCGCCTGCGGAATCGAGATCGAAGAATTGACCCCTCAGGAAGCGCTGCGTCTGGAACCCAACTTAAATCCTGACTTGTGCGCCGCATTCACCGTCCCGGATGGCACCTTCGATCCGCTGCGCCTCGGGTTGGCATTCGCTGCCGGCGCCAAAGAAAACGGGGCTAAATTTTACCTGTACACTGATGTTGTGGACCTGCTCTCCAACGGCACGGGACACATCACCGGAATCAGAGCCTGGGATCGTGCTGAGGACAAGCGTTTCGAAATTGAAGGCGATATTGTGGTCAACGCTACCGGCGCCTGGGTTGGACAAATTACCGCCATGGCTGGCATCAACGTGCCCATTGCCCCCACCCCCGGCGTTATGGTTGCCTACGACAAACGCCTGACCCAGCGGGCAGTCAACCTGCTCAACAAACCTGGCGACGGCGATATTGTCTTGCCCCAACGACGCATGATGGTCGTCGGCACCACATCCTTCACCATCGAAAACCCCGATTACATCCCAGTGTACGAAGATCACGTCAAATTGATGATCGAACGCGGTTCTAACCTGATCCCCGCCCTGCGCCAAACCAAAGAACGCGGCGCATACATGGCAACCCGCCCGCTCATCGGCGGGACTGTCCCCGGACGCAGCATCTCACGCACTTTCAAAGCTTACGATCACAAAGAATCCGACAATGTTGAAGGGCTGGTTACCATCACCGGCGGAAAAGCCACTACCCTGCGCCTGATGGCGGAAAAAACCGTTGATTTGATCTGCAACAAATTCAGTATCAGCGCGGCATGCGTGACAGCAGAGACACCCCTGCCATCCTATAGAAAGTTTTACGTCAATTAATACCCCGCTGCACAACCCCACCCACCGCGTAGAGCATGGAGCATGATATGGATAAAGAAAAATGGACTGTCAAGTTCGTGATCTTCCGAAAAAAAGGCAATCAACCAGACCGCTACGACGCATTCACCCTTGAAGTTGATCCGGATGAATACATTATTGACGGGGTAGAGCGTATTTGGGCTTTTCACGACCGATCCTTGTTGTTTGCGCATGCCTGCCACCACTCCACCTGCGGCGCCTGCGGAATGCGCGTTAATGGCGTTGAAAAACTGACTTGCATCACCAAAATTCGGGAGGTAACCAACAACGGCGGCACGCTGCGCATCGAACCAATGCGCAACTTCCCGATCGTTGGCGACCTGGTGGTGGATATGACCCGCCTGTACGCCAGGATGGACGAAGCGCATGGCGAGGCATTGCACCCGCTTTCTGCCGCTCCATTGGAAGGCGCGGGAATCCGCCCGCCGCGCGAGACGCCGCATGATAATGGGCATGAATATTTACGCCTGGCGGATTGCATCGAATGCGGACTGTGCATTAGCGCCTGTCCAATCGCCGGCACCGCGGAAAATTATCTGGGACCTGCCACGCTCGCCGCAGTCCAGTTGCAGGGCATAAAACGTGCGCCCGATCTGCTTGCACTGGTTGACAATGCGGATGGCGTCTGGCGCTGCCACAATGCCTTCGAATGCACTGCGGTCTGCCCATCCAATGTGGATCCTGGCTGGCGCATCATGGACCTGCGCCGCCAGGTGGTCGGCGAGCGCATCAAACGCTGGTTCGTCAAAGCCTGAGCGAAAGGAGTTAATGTTAATTATGGATAATCCCAAGAAATTCAACACCCGCGGCATCTTCGATTGGTTCGATCCACGCGGCAGGAATATTGGCGGGTTAGGCTTTATTATTAACCGCCTTTCTGCCATTGGCTTGACGGTATATCTATATCTTCACCTTTTCATGTTGGGCAAACTGGCTCAAGGTCCGGAAGCCTACGATGCCTTCATCGCCTTTGCCAAACAACCCGTGATTATGGTTGGCGAATTGCTGGTAATTGCTGCTGGCATTTATCACGGTTTTAACGGCATCCGCATTGCCTTAACTAGTTTTGGGGTTGCAATACCCGTCCAACGCCAACTCCTCTTTGGCGTCGTTGGCATTACCCTGATCAGCATTGTTGTCTTCGGGCTAAAAATGCTCGCCACCCATTGATGTGGAGGAAACATGCAAAACACAGTTACGCGTCCAAAACCTGGCGAAAGTTACCTCCTGTGGTTGATAAAAATTTTTAGCGGCGTTCTTATCCTTGCCATCCTGATCATCCATTTTCTCGTCAACCACCTGTTTGCTCCAGATGGGTTGCTCAGCCACAGGGAGGTAGTTGAATACCTCCGCAATTACCCGATTGTCCCGTTCATGGAAGGTTTCTTCCTGGTGTTTGTGGTATCCCATTCGTTGATTGGCGTGCGCAGCATTGTATTGGATTTGCATCCAAAACCAACGGTGTTGCGCATCGTGGAAATTGTGCTGATCGCCATAGGGATAACCGCTATTGTGTACGGACTCTGGCTGTTGGTTGCCATAATCAATTTCGGTACATAAGATATTATGGTAAGCCTGGTCTTGGTATCCCACAGCAAACAATTAGCCGAATCCCTGGTTAGTTTAATTCGCCAGATGGCAGGCAGTGAATTAAAAATAGGCGTGGCTGCTGGCGCCGGGGAAAACCACGATGAATTTGGCACCGATGCTACCCTCATCGCTGAGGTAATTGCATCTGTTGACAGCCCGGATGGCGTATTGATCCTGATGGATTTGGGCAGTGCCATCCTCAGCGCTGAAATGGCGCTGGAACTGCTGCCCGCCGATGTTCGCGGGCGCGTCCATTTCTGCCCCGCCCCGCTGGTAGAAGGCAGCATTGCCGCCAGCGTGCAAGCCAGCCTTGGCAGCGACTTGCAAACCGTGTGCCGCGAAGCAAGCCAGGCGCTGCGATCCAAGATCGAGCAGCTTCACCCCGGCGGGGTGCAAAGCGAAGCCTCCCCGGCGCCGCCCACCGCCCCAGGCGCGGATCAGCCTTACCTGAGTATCTCCCTGACCCTGACAAATGAACACGGTTTACACGCCCGTCCGGCTGCCCGTTTTGTTCAGCTGGCATCCGGTTTTCAAGCGGACATCCTGGTCACCAACCTGACCACCAGCAGCCGGGCAGTATCCGCTACAAGCCTCAATGCCCTGGCAACCCTGGGCGCGCTGAATGGTCATCAGATTCGGATTCAAGCGCGTGGCATACAGGCAGCGCAGGCGCTGGAGGCATTGCAAAGACTGGTTGAGGATCGTTTCGGCGAATCTCAGCAGGCTGCCCGCCCTGTCCGGCGGGTGAGCCAGGTTGAAACCGGCTTAGCGGGCGATGAACGCAGTCTGAAAGGTCTGCCTGTCTCGGAAGGAATCGCGATTGCCTCGGTCTTTCATTACCAGGCGCTGCCACCTTCCATTCCAGAATACACGCCTGATGATCCGGCAGCGGAATGGCAAAAATTGCACACCGCTATCCGGAAAGTACGCGCTGCCATCCTGGAACGTCAACGCGATATGACCGAGCGGGTTGGCGCGGATGAAGCCGCTATCTTCGAAGCCCATGCCCTGCTGCTCAACGATGAAGACCTGCTGCAACCCGCCCGCCAGCGCATCGAGCAGGATGGCTGGAATGCCGCCCGCGCCTGGAAGGACAGCGCAGATAAAATCATTGCTCGTTTCCAGGCTCTTGAAGACGAATACCTCAAACAGCGCGCCGCGGATGCAGCCGATGTAAGCAACCAGGTATTGCGTGAATTAAGCGGGGAGAGCCACCAGAAAGTAAAATTCACCCATCCGGTCATCTTGATTGCCGAAGACCTGACCCCTTCCGAGACTGCCTCGCTCGATTTGGATCGTGTTCATGGCATTGGGCTATTAAGCGGCGGACCCACCTCGCATAGCGCCATCTTAGCCCGTTCATTGGGTATTCCGGCAATCACCGGTTTGCCTTTTGCCGTCAATCAGCTTCCGCAGGGTTGTATGGTCGCGCTGGACGGATTCAGCGGGCAGTTATGGATCGAGCCGGAAGCAGCCCGGCAGACAGAATTTAACCGGCAACGCTCGCAGTGGCTGGAAGAAAAACAGCGGCTGCTGGAAAACACCTTCCAACCTGCCGTTACCCTGGATGGAACCAGTATCGAAGTAGCAGCAAACGCAGGCAACCTTGCCGACGCGCAGGTTGCGGTTCGAAACGGCGCGGATGGCATTGGTTTGCTGCGAACGGAATTCCTGTTCCTCACCCGCCAAACCGCCCCCAGCGAGGAGGAGCAATACCTGGCTATCCGGGATATTGGTATGACCCTGCAAGGGAGACCGGTCATCGTGCGCACTCTGGATGTTGGCGGTGACAAACCGCTGCCGTACATCAATCAGCAGCCGGAAGCCAACCCATTCCTCGGCGTGCGCGCGCTTCGGCTTTCCCTGCAAAAACCTCACCTATTCCGCGCTCAATTGCGCGCCATTCTCCGCGCGGGGAGAGAAGCCAACGTACGGATCATGTTTCCGATGGTCGCCAGTATCGAGGAAGTGCTGCAAGCCAATCAATTTATTGAGCAAGTCCACCAGGAACTGGCAGAGCAAAACACCCCCCATGCCTGGCCCATTGAAACCGGGATCATGGTCGAAATTCCCGCCGCGGCAATCCTCGCCGATGCGCTCGCCGGACATGTCGCCTTTTTCAGCATTGGCACCAATGATCTCACTCAGTACACCCTGGCGGCTGAACGCGGCAATCCGCAGTTGAATTACCTCACCGACGCGCTGCATCCCTCCGTGCTGCGCATGATCGAACGGGTGGTCGCTGCCGCGCAGGCGCATGGCAAATGGGTCGGTGTATGCGGCGAACTGGCAGGCGAAGCCGAAGCCGTTGCGGTTCTGGTTGGGCTTGGCGTGCGCGAATTGAGCGTCAACCCGGCAGGTATTCCGCGCGTCAAAGCCATCGTGCGTGCTTTACGCCTGGCGGATGCGCAAAGCCTGGCGCAAAGGACGCTGGCATGCGCCAACGCGATTTCCGCCCGCAAAATCGCTGCGGAATTCCTGAAAAACCTGCCGTTGCGCAGCGCGTGAAAAAATCAGGGTTTTTGCCATCCCTCCACCACCAGCGAGGAAAACGCTAGTCTGTTTCGTGATAAAATCAATTCCTGATTTTAATCATCCTCGAGGTGCTTCATGACGGAAAAAGTCCTGATTGCCATTGCCTGGCCCTATGCCAATGCTGAAATTCACGTCGGCAATGTGACTGGCTCCCATTTGCCGGGTGATATCGTCGCCCGCTATCACCGCTTGAAAGGCAATCGGGTTCTGATGGTTTCGGGAACGGATTCGCATGGCACGCCCGTCACCTTGCGCGCCGACGCCGACGGTAAACCCGTTGAGGAAGTGTATAAGCAATATCACGATGGATTTCTCGACCTGTTCCTCAAACTGGGCATTCAGTACGACCTGTTTACCACCACCCACAGTGAGAACCATTACAAAGTTGCCCAAAGCATTTTCCTGGCGCTGAACAAGAATGGTTTTCTGTACACCGAAACCCGTCCCCAATGGTTCTCCCCTGCCAGCCGTCGCTTTCTGCCTGACCGCTACGTTGAAGGCACCTGCTATATCTGCGGCTTCGAAGGCGCGCGTTCCGATCAGTGCGATCGCTGCGGCAGCGTGCTCGAACCGGAAAAACTGGTCGAACCGCGCTCGAAAATTGATAATTCAACCCCGGAACTGCGCGAAACCAGGCACTTTTTCCTTGACCTTTCCAAACTGGAACCCGATGTCGCTCGCTTCCTGCGCGAAAGGCGTCACTACTGGCGGGATACTGTCATCGGGCAATCGCTCGGACAGATCGAATCCGAAGGGCTCAAACCGCGCGCGATTACCCGCGACCTGGATTGGGGCATTCCCGTACCGGTGGAAGGCTGGGAGGGAAAATGCCTGTATGTCTGGTTCGAGGCAGTTATCGGCTATCTGTCTGCCGCAATCGAATGGGCAAAACTGAGCGGCAACCCCGAAGAATGGAAAGACTGGTGGATAGACCCAAACGCCAGGGCATTTTATTTCATCGGCAAAGATAACATCTTTTTTCATGCTGCCTGGTGGCCGGCGCAATTAATGGGCACGGATAAACAATTTCTGGAAATCTACGCTGGGGAAGACGGGCAATCGCTGGTGCTTCCGTATGACGTGCCCGCCAACCAGTTTATGAATCTGGAGGGACAGAAAATTTCCGGAAGCCGCAACTGGGCAGTCTACGCGCGCGACTTTCTCACCCGCTACGATCCCGACCCACTGCGCTATTACCTGACTGTCAACATGCCCGAAACTCGCGACACCGACTGGGATTGGGAGGATTTCTATAAACGCAACAACGACGAGCTGGTCGCCACCTGGGGTAATCTCGCCAACCGCGTGCTGGCGTTTGCCTACAAACATTGGCAAGGCAAGGTTCCAGACCCGGGCGAATTAACCGCCGCCGACCAGGAAATACTCGCCACGATTGAAAAAGGTTTCGAAACCGTAGGCAAGGAATTTGAAACTGTGCGCTTACGCGCCGCGCTGGGTGAAGCCATGCGTCTGGCAACCGAGGTAAACCGCTACCTGGATCAATCCGCTCCGTGGACGGCAATAAAGACCGACAAGGCTGCCGCTGCCCGCTCAATCTACACTGCCATTCGGGCAATTGATTCGCTAAAAATAATGCTCGCGCCGGTGCTGCCGCACACATCCGAACAACTGCACCGCATCCTCGGCAACACCACCCCATTGTTTGGATCGCAATACACCGAAACAGTTCTAGATTCGGTCGGCAGCCACACGGTGATTCGCTATGACAGCACCGCCGCCAGCGGAAAATGGCAACCCAGCCAAATCCAGCCTGGCAAACTGTTCGAAAAACCCGAGCCCTTATTTAAAAAACTGGATGCGCCCATCATCGAGGAAGAACGCGCCCGCTTAGGAAAACCCATCCAACTATAAGCCTTTCTCAATCACGCCAGGCGCTGACCTGATCCAGGCGGCTCATTTCTTCCACCGTCAAACGGATATCCGCCGCTGCCAGGTTGTCGGCTAACTGCTCCAGCGAGCGAGGTCCAATGATTGGACTGGTGATCCCCGGCACGCTGAGCATCCAGCCCAGAGCAATTTGCGACACCGATGCAGAACGCAGCGCGGCAATCTCATCCAGCGCATCCAACACCGCCCAACCCTGCTCGGTGAAATAGCGCGCTACATGCCGCTGGCTTCCCACTTCCGTTTGCTCGCGGCGATATTTACCGCTCAAAAAACCGCCCGCCAGTGGGCTGTACGGGATAATCCCCAAGGCGTACATCTGGCAAACTTCTGCCAGTTCCTGCTCGAACTCCGCCCGGTGAACCAGGTTGTAATGCGGCTGTAAACAATCGTAACGCGCCAGGCTCAACCGGTCGGACACCCACAACGCCTGCATCAGCCGCCAGGCGGGATAATTGGAGCAGCCGATATAGCGAACCTTACCCTGCCGCACCAGGTCATCCAATGCAGACAGGGTTTCCTCAATTGGAGTTTGCTGATCGTACCAGTGAGTCTGGTACAGGTCAATGTAGTCGCTTTGCAGCCGGCGCAGAGACTCTTCCACAGCGCGCAGGATATGCACCCGGGATAAGCCCTCTTCGTTGGGACTTTCGCCCATTTTACCGCGCACTTTGGTGGCAATTACCACCTGATGGCGGGGAATTTGATATTTCTTGATCCAGTTGCCAATGATGGCTTCAGAAACGCCGCCGGGGTTGCCCGGCACCCAGCGGGAGTATATATTGGCGGTATCCAGAAAGTTAACTCCCGCCTCAAACGAACGATTTAGAATTTCAAACGATTCGGACTCGCTGGCAGTCCAGCCAAATTGCATTGCGCCCATGCACAAGACAGATACCTTTAAACCCGTTCGTCCAAGATTTCGGTATTCCATGCAATACCTCCCTATCGTTCACATTTGGTCACCCGTTGGCTTGATTATAAACTGCATTCTGCCCACTCCACCGTAAAATAGATTAGAATTACTGCGCTTCTTTTTTTCGAACGCTGCTTCTTCTAATCCTCCGTAGGTTTTACATATACCCTCCCCATGACTAACGACTATATCCTGCTCGATGATCTCAAAACCGCGCTGCGCTACTGGTGGTTAATTATAATCGGCATGTTGGCAGGGTTGAGCGCTGGTTGGGTTGTCTCTCAGATGCAGCCGCCACTGTATGAAGCCCGCGCAATCATTGCCATCAATGTTGATCTGGCGCGAACCGGCACGCTGAGCGACCTGAATCAAGATATTCTGATCAATACGACGGGGCGGATCATGGCATCCGCGCCCATCATGGATGATTTGCGCAGGCAGGCTGCGCAAACCGGAATGATCCAAACCGGCGAAACGTTCAACCGGCTTGCTTTTATTGAGCGCAAAGCCGAATCCTTTGTGCTGCGCGTCCAGCATCACGACCCGCAATCCGCGCTCAACCTGGTAGATCGCTGGAGCGATTTGGCAATGCGCGCGTTGGAAACTGCATCACAGCGCGCATTGGCGGCGGAAACCATGCAACGCTATCTGGATGGGCTGGTTGAATGCATCCGCGCCGTGCCAGCCGCGGGGGTAGAAACCAATTATTGCGCGATGACCAATTTGAACCAGGTGCAACAGGAAATCGAACGCACCGGGGCTGAAATCCTGCTGGCGCGCCACGCCGCCCGCGGGATTATTCCCGGACTTCGCTTCACTCTGACCCACCCCGCTGCGCTGCTGCCCGAAGCGGCGCAATTCGAGCGCAGCAATTACCTCTTAGCCGGCGCCGGAATAGGGCTGCTGTTGGCGCTGTGGGCAATCCACCTGCGTCTGCCCGCCAGATGGACAGCGAGGAAATCGCGTGGGTAGAAGAATCAACCAGGTTGCCCTGGATGTACTGTGGGCGGTTTTAATCCTACTGCTGCCTGTAACCAGCCTGCCGCTGCTCTCCCGCCTGGTCGGCGGAAGCATGGTTGCTCCGGCTGCTGCCATACCGCTTTCAATCATAGCAGCGATATTCCTGCCCGCATATTTCCTTAAGGGGGGCGGGCTGCCACGCCAGGTGTTGCCAATCTTTGCTTTCGTCCTGGTGGCTGCGATCAGCACAGCCCTGTCTTTTTTCATCGAATTCCCGCTCTTTCGCGACATCAATCGCCTGCGCAATGCCCTGTCCGGCATTTTGACGCTGGCAATAGGAATTTTGTTTTTTTTAACTGCCGCAGTGACGTTGGGCAACCCGCAGCAAATCGAGCGTTTTTTTCGCTGGATTAATATCAGCGGGTTGATTTCTTTGGTATGGGCAGGCGGGCAAACCGCAGTCTGGTTCGCGCAGGGAGAATATCCGCAATGGATGTGGGACATTCAGGGGATGATCTCAATCAGCGGCAATCTTTACGTCCGCCGCACCACCGGCTTTGCTTTCGAACCATCCTGGCTGGGGCACCAGTTGGTTTTGTTCTATCTGCCCTATTGGCTGGCGGCATCCTATAACCAACGCAGCGCGTTTGGTTGGCGATTATGGCGCATCAGCGCCGAAAACCTGCTCCTGGCTGCTGGCGCTGGTATCCTGTTTCTTTCTCTTTCACGCAGCGCGCTGGTATCCTTCGCCTTGGCGCTTGGGCTGCTCACCGTTCGGCTGACCGGACGTTTCGTTGCCTGGCTGCACGCAAAACTAAACCCTCAAACCTCTGCCGCGCAGAAAATTAAACCCCGCCTGATCTTGGCAGCGATCTGGCTGGTGATGTTGCTTGCCTACGGCGGGATCTTGTTTTCGGGGGTAGTCGCCATTACCCGACTGGATCCGCGCATGGAGGAATTGTTCACCGTGCTGCGCAATCCGTACAATCCGCTGCAAGCCGCCAATTACCTGTTCTTCGGCGAGCGGGTTGCCTTTTGGAGCGCCGGGTTGGGTGTATTTGGCGAGTTTCCCATTCTGGGAGCGGGCTTGGAAAATGCCGGCTTCTTCTTCCCGGAAAAACTGCCGATTTCCG
Organism: Bellilinea sp.; assembly: GCA_039666315.1. Taxonomy (GTDB): domain Bacteria; phylum Chloroflexota; class Anaerolineae; order Anaerolineales; family Anaerolineaceae; genus Bellilinea. Next base: position 667,346 of record JAVSME010000003.1, read on the forward strand.
CCTGGGGAATCATTGAGCCGCACAAAATGTACTACAGCGCGGCACTGCCCAACACGCTCAGCCTGTGGGTGCGATTGCTTGCGGAAACGGGAATAATCGGCTTCGGCTTGTTTTTCAGTTTCCTGTTTTTAATGTGGAAAACTACCGCCGCCATGCTCAACCACCTGCAACCCGCCATTGCCACCCTTGCCCTGACCACCCAACTGACCCTGACTGCGCTGCTGATGGAAGGCATGAGCGTGGATACCTTTGCCTTCCCATATTTCTGGTTGATTTTAGGTTGGGCATGCGCAGCCTACCGCATGACCCGCGCAGTTACTGTATCTTCAAGCGCTCATGGAGCGGAAGGCGGTTTGGGCAACGGGCACACCAATTCCGCCGCCGGTTCGCGCCAGTAAACCACCGGCGGGTCGGAAAGCACCGCCACGGCGTAAGCGTCAATGAAAGGTTTTTGGCTGTCAATACAACCCAGCACAATCACTTCCTCCCCGTGCGGGAAAGATGGCATTGGATGATTCATCGGCAGGATCACGGCAAAAAAAGTATCGCTGGCGACAATACTCAGCGTAAAGCGCGGGTATGGGCGGTCAACCAGCGGCAAATTTTTCTGTGGTTCGCCGGTGTTGGCGTAATAAAAACGCGGATACAAGCCCAACCCGTGATTGACGTAGTGGTTGGGACTGTTCAGGAAATTACGGATCGCTTCTCTGTCCAGGCTGATCCCCGCCTGTTGCGCCTGCTCAAACAAGTCTCGCGGCGATTGGGTGGAAAACCGGTCGGGCAGTAAATCCTCGCTAAGTGGCAGCAGCAAGCCAGCGCCGAAAAAAAGCACAACAAAGCCGGCAGCAACAAACCAGGGTTGTTTCCGGGCAGGAACAACCGGCTGCTGGGCAATTTCATACCCATTACTGCCTTGCTTTGGCTTGTTGAAACCCGCAAGCATCCCCAGCCAGCCCAGAAGCACCAACAATCCGATCCCGAAATAGACCAGCACAACCCAGTCAATCGGCACCAGGTATCGCCAGCCGGAATTGCGCGCCAGTGAATTGGCAACGAAATACCCCGGCATCATCGCCAACGGCACAAGCCCGGCTGCCCGCCAGCGCTGCCAGGCAGCGCCTATTCCAAGCGCCAGGATGACCAGATTGAATGGCAGCAAGAAGTGCGCGCCTGCGGGCAGTTCGCCCTGCCATTGCCGGACATCCTTCCAATACATTGCTTGCAGCGTGTTGGGCAGGTCTTCAAGCGCCCAGGTATTGGGTGGCAGCATGGCCACCATGAGCAGATTGTGAAAAAAATGACGGGGAAAGTAATCGAACCGGCTCACCAGTTCCAGCAATGAATCACTATTCTGTTCCGGCTGAACGGGCTTAAACCAGGCGCCGCCCGCTGCTGCGATCTCGTTTTCACCCGGAAGCGCGCCGATGGGAGAGTCGGTAAGAATCCGTGTGTCCAGGATCGTGCGAATTTTAATCACGATATACGGCTCGGTGTGCCCGCGCGGAATATCAATCAAGAACGGCGCCATCGTTAGGAACAGGACGCTCACCATGACCGCTATACTGACCATCCAGCGCCGCCAGTTGCCGCGGAAAAAACCAACCAGCAGGATTACAAACGGAGCCACCATCAAAGCATTGGGGCGGATCAGCATCGCCAATCCTAAAAAACCACCCGCCAGCACAGCGTATCGAAGGTTCGGCGGATTATTCTTGAGCCACAGGAAGGCAAACAAAGCGAACACCACCAGCAGCAATGCGGTGGGATACTCGGTCATCAACAGTTTGGAATGTGACACCTTGATATAAGGCGTGGCAGCGATGGCATTTTGCTGATGGAAAACCGCCAGCATGGCAATCAACAGCCCGGCAGATTGGTTCATCATCCGGCTGCCCAGCAGGTAGAGCACGGCGGGCATCAGCGCCAGAACAGCAAGCTGAAAAGTGATCAGAGGATCATAATTCTGCCCGGTAATGGCGCGCCCAATTGCGATAAAGAAAGCGTACAGAGGTTTATCAAACGGGATGCCGTTAAAGATACCCTGTCCAATCAATACATATTGAGCCGCAAGATCATAAAACTGCGCATCCGAATAGGGATAAAAGACGTAATTTGGCGGATGCGGTCCCGGCGCAAAGAAACTGTGACGCAGCGGGGTGAAATACCACAAAGCAAAGGCAAAAACCCACACAGAAGCAAATACCAGCAGATTAGTCCATTTTGCCTGCTTCAGCGGTATGCGCTCGATCACCAGCCGGCTGACCGCCACAGTGGCAACAACCGACAGAATCAACTGAACGCCCAGCAGCGGGATGCTTGCCTCGTCCCAGAAATACGGCTCGGAGACGATTCCCAGCCCGGTTATAGCAGCAATCAGCCAGACGAGCGCAAAAATCCCCAACGCAATCGCCATGCCGCGCAACAGATTTTTCTGACTGCGCAGGGCAGCCAGAAAGTCCTTCCAGCGGTGTGGCAAGCCGGGCAAACTGGCAAACGCCAACAATAACGCGCCGCTAAAACCCGACCAGACGAGCGTTGGTTGCAAACGCGAAAAAAAGAACTTGTAGGCATCGAACCAATAAGCCGGCATAAAGGCTGCCAGCCAGCCAATGAGGGCTAGCCCGCCCGCCGCAATAAATATATAGCCGCGCGCTTTGGGATGATCGAGCCAGGTAGTGATTTTTTCTGCCCATGCTGGCTGGCGCAAAGCGCGAAGTGCACACACAGTCGCCAGTATAGTTAAGCCAACAATCACCGCCAGCAGCGCCAACCGGGAAGCGGATAAACCCACCCACAGCACGCCTCGTTCATCACCGGGTATGGATAATGTCCAACCGGCAGCTCCAACGCCACCCAAAGCGAGTAACCCAAAGTAAAGTCCTGCCATCAAATGAGCGCGGGTAAACTCGGTGCGCATGGATTATCCCCGTTTGATCACTTTCTCTGCCATTTTACGCTGCCGCCAGCGGTCGTAAGCAAACCCACCAGCCAATACCAGTCCGCACAGGATGGCAATCGCGCCCCAGACCATCACGAAGGGCAAATTTAATCCCAATCCCAGACTGCGGTTAAGGTACCAGCCGCTGAATCCCAGCAAGAAGATAGCCTCGCAAGCAAGCAAACGCCCGAACCAGGCATCCTTATAGCGCATAGCGGTATTCCAACTCCAGGCTGCGATTATTGCCAGCCATGGCATCATCAAAATTCTATACCGTGGATTATCCCATAAATCTCCGCCAGCGCGGAAACTGGATAGCAGCGCCCAACCGACTGCCAGCCCCAACGAAAAAATCAATAAATTTCGCCGCGTTCCTTTGGTTTCAAAGCGCAAACCCAAGGCAGCATAACCGAGCAGCGGCAGCAATGCGTACCAGCCGAGCGAGCGGAAAGTGGCAATGGCGTTCCATAACGGCAGCGACGGGTCAAAGATCGCTGCCGGAAGTATAGGTTGCAGCAATCCATAAAACACCAAAAAGGGCAGTTCCAATGGGTTGGGAAGGATCTGGAACAGGACTTGTAAATGACCGGAACCCAACTCGGTTTGCAAGGCTTCCCACAGCGCGGATTCACGCAGCCAGGCGCCCATAATCGCCAAAGCCGATAAACCGCTCAACAGGATCATTCCCCACACCAGGCGATGAACAGTGCCGCGTTTCACTTCTGTAGAATAGTCCACCCACCACCATACGAACAGAACGCCAGCCAGCGGCAGCGCCACCAGGTACGAAAACGCCGCCGTCGTCAGCAGCAACAAGCCCGCCCATAGCAAAGTGTAAAAGCGGGTTGTACGCCAGTTGGAGACCACTCCAAAGGAGATGGCTGCCAGCCCGATCAGAATTGGATCGCGCATTTGCGCCCCGCCGAGCAGCGCACTCTCCGGGTAAAGCACATAGATCCACGCCGCCAGGCGGGCAATCGTCTCACCAAACGGGTTCTTTAGCGCGTTGTACAGAAACGGCACCCCTGCCGCAACCGAAAAGGCGGTAATAATCAAAATCAACCACGGGCGGTGCAGGTCCGGGCTAAACACGCGATAGATCAAGCCGCTCAGAGCAAGCATACCCCCATACTGGTCGCCATAAAATTCGTCCCGGAAAGCATCCAGCAAGGACTGCCCGCTCGTTGCCAACTCCCACGCCTGGTTATCGCGGGTGTAGGCGTCAAAAAAGATATAGCCAGCGTTGGAAACCGGGGTATCGTGCCCCCAGACCGGTAACGCCAAGGAAAGACCCACTCCCAGCGCCAGGCGCATCAGGAAAGCGGCTACCATCGCGCCTGCCAGCCAGCCGGCAGCGCCATATGAACGCCAGATGCACGCCATCCCCAAGATGACGATCCAGAGCAACGCCAGGCTGCCCGCCACGCCCTGCCATTGTACCCCTGCTGGAGATAGCGCATTAATAATCCAGGCTAAACCCAGCGCGGCGGCGAATGTCCCCACCCCCCATCTCAACGCTGCCTGCCAGCGGCTCATGGTTTGCCTGCCAGTGGAAAGTTATCCATGATTTTTTGCATCCGCGCCAGCCAGGTATAACCAACTGCATCGTGTCGCGCCTGCTGGCTTAACACTGCCACACGGGAGGGGTTGTCAACCAGTTCTTGTAAAGCCGCGCACCAGCCGGATAATTCCTCCGGCGGGCAAAAGACGGCGTTCGAGTCGTTCAGGACTTCGCGCAAAACCAACAAATCGCTGGTTAAAATCGCCCGTCCACATGCCAGGTATTCAAACATCTTCATTGGGCTGCAAATGTCCGCCGAATTGCCTCCCCCGCTGCCCGCGATCACGCGTTCGTACGGCATCAGCAGGATCTCGCCCGCTGCCTGGTATACCGGCAACCGTTGATTCTCGATGAACCCGGTCATGACGACATTAACCACACCCTGCCCGGCAATGATCTTGCGGTGGTGTTCGACGGCTTCCGGCTGCCCGCCTACCCAGAGGAATTGAACCTGTGGGAAACTGCGCGCCAGTCCGAGCAGAATGTCCATGCCCCGCCCGGCATAGAAGTGACCACTGTACACGGCGGTCAAACGCTCGGGCAGATTCAACTGCGCGCGCGCTTCGGATGGCGAAGGCAGATCGGAAAAACGATCCAAATCAACCCCATTCGGGGCAATCACTGTGTTATTTTGATCCAATTTGAGCATGAATTCGCGTCGCAAGGCGGATTCCAACGCGCGGGTGATGACCGCAAAACGTTTTCTTCCGTGCATGGCGTCAATCCGCCGCAGCAGCCAGGGACCAATTCGCCCGGTTGGGCGGTCATGCAATTCAAGCAGCAAAGGCAGCCCGCGCAGCAGACTCAAAAAGCCAGCCTGCGGCAGCCAGGTGTAAACAAGATCAACCTTTGCCTGAATCGCCCGCTGCACCGCCTTGACCGCAAAATCGTATCGTTTCAAGCGGGGTAGATCCGGCAGCCACTCGATAACAAATGAAGTATTCAAGCCATACCAAGCTGCCAGTTCATGGGAGGGGGTATGAACCTTTCCCGGACTCCATAAGCGCACATCGTGCCCAAGTTGAGCCAACGCCTGACATACTTTCATCACCTGTATGCTGTTGGCGGCACGGGACGGAATGCGATAGGAAGTTATGCAGCCGATTTTCACCGTGTGTATCCTTTTTGAATATCCTTCTCCTGCGCCTGTTGAACTACCCACAACCCTTTCCACACAATAATTCCAATTGAAATAATGAAATATCCACTCAAGAGCAGCGCCTGCATGATAACCCCAAAAGGTCTGACCAGCAAGAACATCAGCACCGTTTTGATCAAACCAACGGAAAAGGTAACCAGCAGGGGAAAATTGGGTCGTTCAAGCGCCAGCATCAACGGGCGATTCCAGTAGAACAGGTTGGCGAAACTGAAACCCGCAAACAAAACCAGAATGACCGGAAAGGCAGGTCCGTATTGACCGTTTTTGAACCAGGCGAGCAAGGCAGGTCCAGTCAGCACCATTCCCAATCCGGTAATCAATGTCCAGCCGGCGGCGATCCAGCTGGTGCGCCGCAGCAGCAGGCGCAGCCGCGCCCACACCCGTTGAGTTACCGTCCGGTTGATTTCTGGAAAGGTGGTTTGGATGAACGGCGAAATCGGCAGAACGATCACGTTCATGATCGCCAGCCCGAATTTGTAATAACCGGCTTCCACTGTGGAAAGGAAAAACCCGACCCACAGCACTTCGTTATCCCGAATGAGCATGTTGACCGTCTGGCTTAAATTCGTACTGAAAGCGAAACGGATCAATTCTTTTTTGTGCCTTAACTTGTTTGGCGAGACCTGCCACCAGCCATGCCCAAGCAGGGGGCGCAGCCAGTAAACTGCCGCGACCATCACGCCCATCCCGTAAAGCAATTTGCCTGCCAGGTAAGCGACCAATACATCCATCAGGCTGCCCCGCTGCAGGAAGACCACCCCAATCCACGAAGCAGTCAATAGGTTTTGCCCCAGGTTAAGCACCGCAAGAGTGCGAAAATGCCCTCCCAGTTGGAGCACCGCCATGGCGGTTTCAGTCATCAAATTTGCCAGCAAAGCCAGACCGTACAGCAAAATCCAAGGCGCGGCAGCTTCATCCTTAATGATATAGACGGCTGCCGCGTGGGCAGTCAGCACCAGCAGGCTGTACGCGAAGACGGAGGTCAAGGCTTCGCTGAGCCCGGCAATTTTGATCACTGCCGCCGCCTGTGATTTGTCCTCCTCCGCCAGATATTGCCCGGCATATTTGACTACCAATTCGCTCATGCGGAATGAAAGCAGACGGTTGATATTGGACGCAAAGGCAATGATCATTCCCAGCAAACCGTAATCGGCAACGCTGAGCAATGCCGCTGCCAGTAATCCTTGTAACGAAGCCAGCCCCATGCTGATCGTATTGGAAGAAAACAGGTAAGAGGAATTTCGCACCACCGTGCGCAACAAACGATCCTCCCGCCATTGATTCAACCAGCGATTCAACACGTTCAATCCATCACGATCTGAGATGCCCAACTCCGTTCGCGCTGGTACCAATCCACCAGATTTTGCACGCCGTGCTGCAAGTCCATGCGCGGCTGCCAGCCGAGCAGGCGGTTGGCTTTACTCACATCCGCCAGGTTTTTCATCATATCCGCCGGGTGAAAAGACCGGTAAACAATCCGGGCGCTTTTTCCAATCATTTTCTCAAGCATCGCCAGCAAATCCAGAATGCTGATCGCCTCATGCCCGCCAAGGTTAATGATTTCATAACCTAAAGGCTTGAGTCCCAGCAACACACCTCGCGCAACGTCATCAATATAGGTAAATCCGCGCGTCTGGCTGCCATCCCCGTTAATTTGCACCGGACGGCTTTCCGACACCCATTGGACAAAACGAAACATCGCCAGGTCGGGGCGACCCGCAGGACCATAGACGGTGAAAAATCGAAAAACCGTCACATCTATCCCGTACAGATGATGAAAAACGTGACACATCACCTCGCCGGCTTTCTTGGTGGCGGCATAAGGTTGCAGCGGGTGGCTGCTGTCCGCATCTTCGGGCGTCGGATACGGCGGGTCGGCTCCGTAGATAGAAGAGGTGGAAGCGAACACAAACTTGCGGCAATCGAATTGGCGGCACAGTTCCAGCAGGTTGAGCGTTCCGCTGGCATTGGAACGCAGAAACTCTTGCGGATTCTCGGTGCTGGCGCGCACACCGGCGCGGGCAGCCAGGTGAATGACCCCAGCCAACGGCTCGCCCTGGCTGAATACTTCTGCCATTTCGGGATCGCACACATCCTGCCGCCGGAACTCAAAACCGGGCAGGTTCGTCAATTGTTCCAGGCGGTAGAATTTGAGACGCACGTCATAAGAAGCGTTGAGGTTATCCACCCCGACCACCCGGTGACCATCCTCCACCAGCATTTTCGCCACCCGCGCGCCGATAAATCCCGCCGCGCCAGTGACCAGAAACCGCGAAGGCATTACAACCTCACCACTTTGGGATGGTTACGCCCCTGATTACCTAACGCATTGCGCGTGTCAACGATCAGGCGCGCCTCTGCCAGGATTTGCGGATAATCATACGCCGCGTGATTGGTAATGATCACCACACAATCAACCTCGCGCACTGCTTCCATCAAGCCGTTTACCGAGTTGAGTTGCATTTCATCATGTTCGATACGAGGAATGAACGGGTCATGATAACAGACATGCGCGCCCTTTTCCTTAAGAAGGTGAATTACATCCAGAGCCGGAGATTCACGCAAATCGTCCACATCCGGCTTATAGGCAACCCCAAGTACCAGCACCCGGCTGTCGCGCAGCGGTTTATGATGATTGTTGAGCGCATCCTGTACCTTGCCCACCACAAAGCGCGGCATATTGGTATTGATCTCCGAAGCCAGTTCGATAAACCGGGCGGTATAATTCAGCGATCTGAGCTTCCAGGAAAGATAGAGCGGGTCTATCGGGATACAGTGCCCACCCAGACCCGGACCGGGAGTGAACTTCATAAAGCCGAATGGCTTGGTGGCAGCCGCATCAATGACCTCCCAAACATCCACGTTCAGACGGTTGCACATCAGCGCCAGTTCGTTCACCAAACCGATGTTGATCATGCGAAAGGTGTTTTCCAGCAGCTTCGCCATTTCTGCCACCTCGGTTGAGGTGACTGGCACAACCGTTTTCAACGCCTGCCCATACCACGCCGAGGCAACCTCAGTGCATGCCGGGGTAATCCCGCCGACCACCTTGGGGGTGTTGTAGGTTGTCCAATCTTTGCGACCTGGATCAACCCGTTCGGGTGAAAATGCCACGAAGATATTTTTACCAACGCGCAGATCGGGTTTATCGCACAACACGGGCAGCACCAATTCTCGGGTTGTGCCGGGGTAGGTGCTCGATTCAAGCACAATCACCATTCCCGGGTGGGCATACGGCGCCAGCCCTTCGGCAGCAGACACGATAAAGGAAAGGTCCGGATCACCGGTCTTGCGCAGCGGGGTCGGGACGCAAATAGAAACCGCATCCGCCTCCCGGAGCACGCTGTAATCGCTGGTTGCCCTGAGCAAGCCGCCCTGTACCAGGCTGCTGACTTGTTCACTGGGGATATCAATGATGTAACTATCTCCACGATTGAGCGCATCAACCTTTTCCTGCGCCGGGTCAACGCCAATTACCTGGAAACCGGCTTCGCCAAACACCACCGCCAACGGCAAACCGACATAGCCCATGCCAAGAATGGCAATCTTTGCCGTACGGTTCTTAAACTTTTCCAATAATACCAACCGCGATTCATCATTCATCAATTGATTCTTCCTTGATTCAAGATATCGTCAAACCGAATAGGTTTTGGGTTAAAAAAGGCTCAACTGAGTTGGCTGTTTGTCGTCTTTATCTGGGGGCAATTCCGGCGGCTGGGTCTGGTGCTGAACCGCTGTGGTTTTGGCGCGGTTCTGGCGCGCTTGCTGGACAAAGCCAGCCAACCTGGAGAAATCCTCAAGCACTGCCCCTTTTAACGAAGGTTGGTGCAGCGCCGCGGCAGGATGAAACATCGGCACAATCAGCCGATCGTTGATCCAACGAGCCTTGCCATGCACATCGCTGATGCGTACGTTCGGCATAAACCGCATCATTGAATACCGCCCCAAGGTGACGATCACGCACGGATCAATGATTTCGATCTGCCGCTCCAGATAAGCATTGCAGGCAGTCAATTCCTCCGGCAGTGGATCCCGGTTACCCGGAGGCCGGCATTTAACCACATTGGTTATGAATACATTTTCCCGTTTCATGCCAGCCCGCTGTAACAATTCGTCCAGAAATTTTCCAGCCGCGCCGACGAATGGTCTGCCTTGTTCGTTCTCATAAAAACCGGGTCCTTCACCAATGAACATGACCTCAGCATGGAAAGGACCTTCTCCCGGCACTGACTTTTTCCGCGAAAAACTCAGTTGGCAGCGTTGACAAACAGCAACTTCAGCGGCTATTTGGCTCAACCGCTCTTCACGATGATCCATGCTCAGCCTCCCCGGGCACGTTGCTAAGATTATGAGAGTTGTTTTGGGTTGCAGCCACCTCGCGCAGCAACTGCGGATTGATGGTTTTTAAGGTCATCATCAGCGCATCCTCGCCGTTGTCTCGATAATAGCGGTTGCGCACTGACGCAATCTCGAAACCAAAGCGCTGATATAACTGCTGAGCGGCAAGATTGGAACGCCGCACCTCCAGATAACACTGCCGTACGCCGGTTTCAGCCGCCTGCAGCAATGATTCGGACAACAATTTTTTTCCTATTCCCCGCCGCCGGTAATCCGGGTGAATTGCGAAGGTGCCGATATGCGCTTCGTCCAGAACCAGCCACATTACGATCATCCCCACCACTACCGATTGACCATTTGGCAGCAATGCTTCCGCTACCCACAAACGCGATGCCGGGTTCTCGGCTATCTCAAAACGGAACGAGCGTTCTGGCCAGGGTAGAGAAAAGGAAGCCAGGTCAATTTCCCGCACGCGGGGGATGTCCTGAATTTCCATCGCCCGCACTTTTACATTTTCCAAAAATGTTTTCTCGTTCAAGCCGGGATGCCCTCCGCCGCGTTCAGGTAGATTGGCGCAAGCGCAATCACATCGTCCACTTTTCCCGCCCGCCAGCGCTTCCAAGCCAGTTCAGCCAGGTAGGAAGGTCTTCGCAGCGATGCCGCCGGCGAAACCAGTTGAACAAGTCGCCGCTTGCGCGCCAGAACCACCCGCTCAGCAGCGTTCAATTCGCCAGCCACCAGAGTCGGCGTTTCAATTTGGTTCGCCAGCGCCTCGACATTCAGTATCTTCAACGCGCCCTGGCTTTCCCAATGACTGCCTTTGGCAGCGTACCATCCCACCGCCAGCCTGCCGCGCCCCGCCTGCAGCGCTACGGCTAACGGGAGTTCGCGCACCGGTTGAAAAGCAACCATGAAATCCATGCTGGGTATACCGACTATCGGTATGCGCTGCGCCAGCGCAATCCCCTTGGCTATCGCCAATCCAATCCGCAGACTGGTGAACGAACCCGGACCCGTCGCCACCGCAACGACTTTTAATTCGGTTGGTCTCACCCCGCTGCGAACGAACAAGTCGTTGAGCGCGGGAGCGACCTCAATCGTATGATGGTTGTGCGTGCGCCAGGTCGTTTCCGCAATCACCTGCGCGCCATCGAATAATGCCATTCCCACCGTTTGGGTCGAAGTATCCAGCGCTAGCAGCATCTACCCTCCAATTACCCGCCGGCGAAAATCTTGCACCAGGGCTTCGTAACGCTCGCCGTGCGCCAAAAATATCATACCGCGCTGTTCATCCTCGATCCATTTCAACTGGACCAGTAAATGTTCCGTTGGCAAGGCTTCCGCTATCCGCTCGGGCCATTCCACAACCAAAGCGCCGCTGTCCAGCATTAAGTCCACATCCAATTCGGCGGCTTCCGCTGCGGATTGAAGCCGGTACGCATCCAGGTGGTACAGTGCAATCCGATCCGGGCGGCGGTAGATATTCACCAGGACAAAGGTAGGGCTCGAAACGGCATCCAGGGAGCCCCATCCCTGAGCTATCCCCTGCGCCAGCGTGGTCTTGCCGCTGCCCAGTTCACCTCGTAAAAACACAACGTCTCCTTTTTGCAGCAACCCTCCCAATCTCATGCCCAAACGGCGGGTTTGCTCCGCGCTGCGGCTAAAAAACTCCAGGGTACGCGCATCCAGGATTGGCATGATACAAATTATACCTGTATTTTAAATCAGAGCCTCAGCCCTGGCAGCCTGTAACAGCAATCGGGCAATTTGGCGGGCAGCATCTGGACGCGCCAGACTCAACGCGGTGGCAGCAATTTTTTCACGCTGACGTGGGTTTTCCAACCAGGCGCGCAGTGTATCCACCACCCGATCCGGATCCGGCGCCCACACGCCCGCTCCTTGGTTGACTACATAATGAACATTGCCATCTTCCTGACCCGGCATCTTACTGTACAGAATCAACGGCAGCCCGGCTATAAAGGCTTCGCTGATCGTGCCAGGACCCGCCTTGGTAATCAGCACATCCGCTGCGCGCATAAAGTCCGGCATTTGGGTCACAAAACCGTATATTTTCGCGTCAACGTGCCAGGGATACGTCTCCAGCCGCTCGCGCAGCGCGCGATTGCGGCCAGTGACAACAACCAATTGCACCGGCAGCCGGGCAGCATCAATTGCCTGAGCGGTGGCAGCCAGGGGACCCATTCCCTCACCACCGCCAATCAGAACCACTACCGGCAAATCCCGCTGCCAGCCAAGTTGATCGCGCAGCGCGCCCCGGTCGCCGATGGGCTGGCAAAATCGATCCGCCACCGGAAGACCGGCTACGCGCATTATCTCTTGCGGCAACCCCATTGCCAAACCACGCCGCAGGGCTTCCTCTGTCGGCACGATCACAGCCTGCGCCTGCGGGCAGTACCATGCCGCATGTGTTGACACCAGGTCGGTCACCACCGTCGTGAAGGGTACCCCCAGTTTCCGGGCTGCCCGCGATACCGGCGTATTGATTAAGGGGTGCACCGAAACGACCAACGAGGCAGGATGTTCTGCCAACAGCCGGTCAACGGAACGGCGCACGTAGGGCCAAAGCATTGTGTAGGCAAAGCGAGTGCGCTGCTTGCCGTCGCTGATGCGATAACCCAGTTCCCACAACTCCGGCATTCGTGAAAGAGGCGGGTATATGCGCGGCGCCAGGTTAATCGGAGGAGGTGCGTATTGCAGAAAGATATCCACCATTTCAGTACTAACCCGCTCGCCATATTCCAGCCGGATGGCTTCGATGATCGCTTCCGCCGCGCTGCGGTGACCGCCGCCGGTATCCGAAAATAAAAACAAAATGTGCGGGTCATTTTTGGGGGTTGGGGTCATCCACACCTCGTGAGATTACGGTTTTCATCCGCCGCGCCAACTCGCGGCGGGTTAAGAGTACACGCCGCTGGCAGCCACAACATTCCAGCCCGATATCTGCACCCAGACGCATGATTCTCCACTCATAACTGCCGCATGGATGCGGTTTCCGCAGCCGCACAACGCTGTTGAGTTGAAGATCAGCCAACATGCCGAGATTATACCACCCATGTTATAATCATCTCATGTTTGACCTCGATCCTCAAACGCTTATCAGCCGAATCTTCATTCTTGTTATTGCTTTTACCATTCACGAATTCGCCCATGCCTGGACTGCCACCCTGTTTGGGGACGAAACCCCCCGCCAGTACGGGCGGCTTACGCTCAACCCGCTCAGCCATCTGGATATCATGGGTTCGCTGATGTTGCTGTTTGCCGGTTTCGGCTGGGCAAAACCGGTGCCGGTGAATCCTTATGTGCTCAACCGGCGCTCTCCTTCCGCGCTGATGTGGGTCTCACTCGCCGGACCAATGTCCAACTTCTTGCTGGCTGGTTTAGCAGCCATTCCGCTGCGCTTCGGGTTAATTTCTCCCGAAAGCGCGGCTTTAGCCGGATTTTTACCTTCCCCGTATATCTTTTTGATTCAATTTATCTTCATCAATCTGGTATTGATGCTCTTTAATCTGATACCCATCGCGCCGCTGGATGGAGACAAAATCGTTGAATACTTTGCGCCGCCCTCGCTGGCGCGGGTAATGGCTACCATCCGCCCATACGGTCCAATCGTGCTGCTCGTCCTGCTGTTCATTCCACCCCGTCTGGGCGTGGATGTGTTTTCGATGATTATGAATCCAGCGCTGCCAAATCTATTTTATCTGCTGCTCGGAGGCGCTGGATGACGCTTCAGGTAACTGTGATCGGCTTAAGCCAGGTTGGAGTCTCGATTGGGCTTGCTCTCCAAAACGCTAAAGAACAGTTCGTTCGCGTTGGGTCGGACATTGACATCATCGCCGAACAAAAAGCCTTGCGCCTGAAAGCCTTCGACCGCATTGTGCACAACCTGCCAGCCGCAGTTGAAAAAGCCGATGTCGTGGTGCTCTGCCTGCCGGTGGATGAAATCAAAGCCGCTCTGGAAGTCATTGCGCCATACCTGAAGCCCGGCGCCGTGCTTTTGGATACCTCGCCATTGATCCTCGCCGTTCACAACTGGGCTAAGAATATCCTGCCTGCCGAGCGCTACCTGGTGTCCTTAACCCCAAGTCTCAATCCGCAGGTTTTGACGGACGCGGATGAAACGCTGGACAAAGCCAGCACGCAATTTTTCCAACAAGGCTTAATTCTGATCACTGCTCCGCCCGAAACTCATGCCAGCGCATTAAAACTTGCCGGCGAGTTCGCTGTGCTGCTTGGCGGAAAAGCCTATTTTGCGGATTCGTTTGAAGCCGATGGATTACTGGCTATGGTCAGCATCTTGCCCAAACTGGCTGCCGCCGGCTTGATGCGCGCCGTGATTAATCAGCCTGGCTGGCGGGAGGGAAAGAAAATTGCCGGGCAGGCTTTCCTGACCGCCACCGAACCTTTATTGCACCTGGACGAACGCAAAACCTTGGGGCAAACCGCCATTCACAATAGCGGCAACGCAGTGCGCCTGCTGGACGCATTGATTGGCGAACTGGAAGATTTCCGCGAAATGCTGCTCAATCAGGATGATCAGGCGCTGCATGAGGCGATATCCACCGCCCAGCAGCAGCGCATCCTGTGGTGGCAGGAACGCCAGGAGGCATTATGGGAATCGCGGAACGCAATCTCGGCGCTGCCCGACAGCAGACAATTCCTGGGCAGGTTATTTGGGTTGGGCAAACGATCGCGGCGGGAAGACAAAGGGAAAAAATAGACCTGCCGGTATGGCTTATTTTTGTTATATCGTGGAATGCAGCGACGGAAGTTACTATACCGGTTGGAGCACTGATCCATACCGGCGCGAACGTCAGCATAACCGTGGTAAAGGCGCCCGCTACACCCGCCAACACCTTCCCGTCCGGCTGGTGTATATCGAAGAACAACCCACCCGCCAGGCTGCCATGAGACGCGAAGCAGCGCTCAAAAAATTGGCTCACAACCGGAAGAAGCAATTGATCGCAATCTCGTCCCCCGAGTCAACCCAATGCAACCCAACTTGATGCCCTCTCCACATTACCAGGTGGTATCGCCCGGCAGAGTCAACCTGCTGGGCGAACATGTTGACTACAATGACGGCATTGTGCTGCCGGTTGCCATCAATCGTTATGTCCACCTGCAAGCAAGGCTGTTAGACCGCCCGCGGATAATCCTGCGCGCCGTGGATATCGGCGAGCAGGCAAGCATAGATCTGGAAGGGTTGGTCGGCGCGCAAAACACGATGGCAACTTCACTCCCCCACTGGGCGCGATATCCTGCCGGGGTCGCGTGGGCTGCCTTGCGCAACGGGCTGGTCGTGCGCGGGATTGAAGCAGCGTTTACCTCCACTGTGCCAATCGGCGCGGGGTTAAGTTCATCAGCGGCAGTCGAGCTGGCATTTGCCGGATTATGGGACCATATCGGGCAATGGCATTACAGCGGGTTGGCGCTGGCGCAGCTGTGCCAACGCGCCGAAAACGAATTCGTTGGCGTCAATTGCGGCTTGATGGACCAGTTCGCCTGCGCCTGCGGGATCGAAGATCACGCCCTTAAGTTCGATACTCGTTCGCTTGCATTCGAAGCCGTTCCGCTGCCAGCCGCTTCTGCTTTGGTCATCGCCGACTCAGGCGTTCGCCGAAGCCTGGCGACTTCTGCCTACAACCAGCGCCGTGCCGATTGTCAGCAAGCGGTTGATTTATTAAAAAACCACTTGCCTCACATTCGATCCCTGCGGGATGTATCCCCCGCGCAGTTTTCTCGCTACGCGGCGAACCTCCCCGAAGTCATCCAATTACGCGCCCGGCATGTAGTGGAAGAAATCGCGCGGGTGGAAGAGGCAGTCATTGCGCTGAACAACAGGGATGTGGACGCTTTTGGCAGGTTGATGCTCGCCGGACATGCCTCGCTGCGCGATTTATTCCAGGTAAGCATTCCGGAACTGGATCTGCTGGTTGAGATTGCTTCTGAATTACCCGGCTGCTGGGGCGCACGCCTGAGCGGAGCAGGTTTTGGCGGCTGTACGGTTAATCTGGTGGCGGAACAATCCGCGCCGGAATTTATTCGCGCCCTGGATTTGAAGTACCGCGAGAAAACCAGCAAACCGGCAAAAGTGTACCTGTGCCGCGCCAGTAGTGGCGTAAGGATATATCCTATCCAATAACTTGACATTCTTTGATCAAAATCAGGATAAATATCACCCAAAAATATTTCCATCTGGCAAGAAAAAACACTATAATCTAAATCATAGGCAATAGTTTTTTATTATGGCATTAAATTCCCCCTTATCTCTTGCTTCTACCCCCAATTCATAGGAGGAAAACCGAAAGATGAAGGTGTTTGTAGACCCGGATACCTGCATGGGTTGTGGTGTTTGCGAAACCATCGCGCCCGAAATTTTCCAGCTCGGGGATCAAATTCATGCCATCGTAATTATGGATCCAGTACCTGAAAAATTTCGGGATCTCGTCCAGCAATCTATTGACGAGTGTCCTGAAGAAGCAATTTCTTTTGACGATTAATGACCAAATGGATATAAAAAACACCCCGCCAAAATGGTGCCGGGGTGTTTTGCTTTTTTATTTCTATCGAACAATCGCTCGTTAAAACTCAACTTTCGAACAGTGGCAGATGCGCCAGCGCTACAATCCCTTTCCATAGCGCTGCATCCCCTTCGGTACAAATACTGGCTTCCACGCTGACCTCAGCCCGCGCCTGAGACATTAACATGCGCATCCCCTCCAGCGTAGATCCAGTGCTGATGACATCATCCAGGATCATGACCCGCTTTCCGCGCAATAGTTGGTGATCCTTTTCATCCAGGTAGAGCGTTTGTGGTTCTCCGGTGGTAATGGATAAGGTTTGAGCGCTGAGCGCCTCGCCCATGTAAAACTTGTACACTTTTCGCAGCACGACATAGGGCTTTTTGACCCTTGCCGACAGCGCGTATGCCAGCGGAATGCTCTTCGATTCCGCCGTGACGATCACATCGAACTGGCGGTCGCTGGTTTTTTCGGCTAAGGCTGTTGCGCAGGCTTCCACCAGCGGCGTATCACCAAGGATGTTCAAAATCGCAATTTTCAATCCCGGTTTGATTTCGAAAATCGGCAATTCTCGGCGCAAACCCGCCAGCTCAATCGAATATGTTTCCCGTTTAGTCATCGGTTTACTACTCCTTGAAATATTTCGCGCTTGCTCTGCCCCAAAAAGTTGTGCCTGACATCCAATATGAGGATGATTATGTTTTATCCCACTCACGATCCTGTCTAATTTTCTGGCGAGTCAATTTGACGCGGCTGATGGGTACATTGATCCCGTCCCGATCCCAATCACCGTGGTGCACAGGCAGTGGACGCAACAACGCGATTTGACGTTAGTTTACCACACATCCCGGAGGAATACGGATAACGGATCGTTTTTTCAGTCCATTAACAATTTCATTCAGCGATTATTGATGCGGGCAAGAAAATTCAACAGCAACGTGAGCAGGACGCTGATCACGATGGACGCCGCCAGAGGGATGATACAGGTAAAATTTTCTCTTTCAATTATTATCGTCCCCGGAAGGTTTTGTGCGCCGGGCAGCCTGCCCACCAACCAAAAAACAACGCCAATGATCACCAACCCAATCCCCAACCAGACCAACCATCGTCCGACCAATTCAAAATTTTGCATTCAACCATCTCCCGATAAACATTGTAGTGGATAATTTCCTTGACAAGCAGGAGATTTGCCAGTATTATTAGTGTATTAATTACACAAAGCGACCTCGCTATATGGAGATCATTGAATGAGTATCTTTGACGGTAAGCGCTTGACCAATGAAACGTTCAAACTCGACATCGAACGGATGCGCCGCGGCTGGTATACGGATAAATATTTTACCAATATCGCCTACATGCTGGAAGTTCTCGCCAGGCGCGGGTATCGTTATCAAGGAACGGACCACCGCCTGCCACCGGGGATCGACCCGCACCAGATCGCCTGCGGCGATATTCAGGTCGAAATGCAGTGGTTCACCCGGCGATCTGGCAATACCCTGGTGGTAGGGGTGGATAAAGCGCTCACCATGTTGCGCCACGCCACAGGTTATTTTGATGGCAATACGTTCATCAATACCGCTGATGATCTCGAAGTCTGGGCTGTGCAGGATGGCTGCATGGTCACATCAGACGGCAATCCGCTGCACGTTCAACCGGTGATGCGCGTACGGGGTCGCTATCGAGATTTTGCCATCCTGGAAACACCAACGCTGGGTATCCTCACCCGTGCCAGCCGGGTTTCAACCAATGTGTATAACGCGCTGGTAGCGGCGCGTGGTAAACCAATGCTGTTTTTCCCCGCCCGCTTCGACCTGCACGAAGTCCAGGCGGCTGATGGTTATGCCTACCAAATCGCGGTTCACCGCTACAACATGGACCACGCCAGCACGTTGGGACCGTTTGTATCCACCGATGCGCAGGGAGACTGGTGGGGAGGCGCAGGCGGTGGCACCGTTGCCCACGCTGCAATTGCTTCCTTTTTAGGCGATACCGCCGAAGCCATGCTGGCTTTTGCCCAGGTGCTTTCGCCATCCATCCCGCGCATTGCGCTGGTAGATTTCAACAATGATTGCGTGCGGGATTCGGTCGCGGTCTGCAAAGCCATGTTCGACCGCTACCGCCATTTCAGCGAATTGGGTCAGGTTGAAGAAGCCAACCGTTACATTCTCTATGGGGTGCGGCTGGACACCAGCGCAAGCCTGCGCGATATCAGCGTTTCACCCCTGGGCGACCCGGCGCTTGACCTGGGAGTTAACCCGCGCCTGGTCTTCCTGGTGCGCCAGGCGCTCGACTCTGCCTGGGAAGCATGGAATTTGCCTGTCGAATGGCATGCCTTGGCGCGCCGGTTTTGCGCGGCGGTAAAGATTGTCGTTTCCGGCGGGTTCAATCCGGAAAAAATCACCCGCTTCGAGCGCCTCAATGTTCCCGTGGATATCTATGCGGTCGGTTCAGCCTTGTTCGATAACCACCAAAACACCGTCACCGATTACACCGCCGACGTGGTACGGATTAAGGTCAACGGACATTGGGTGGATATGGCAAAAATCGGGCGCAAAGCGCTCGATAATCCCAATTTGGAACGGGTGTGGTAAACGGTTATTTTTTCTGGTAAACCAGTCCAACCCAATCATTGCTCTGGTTTTGTTCAACCAGCCGCAGTCCGCTCAGTTCGGCGCTGGCTTCCACGCCCGCCGATTGTTCCAGCAGGATGCCCGACAGAATGACCTTCCCCTTTGGGTTGATCAGGTTTGCCAGACCTTCCTCGAACAGCCGAGCGATGACTGGCGCGAGAATGTTCACCAGCACCAGGTCTGCTTGATGCAAGGAGAAGTAACCCAACCCAATCTCGGTAAGCGATCCTACCCCGCTTTCGATCCGCTCCGCAATCCCGTTCAACCCGGCATTTTCACGGGTGGAATGGATGGCAGCCTGGTCAATATCAACCGCGATCACCCGGCTGGCGCCAAGTTTGACTGCCGCAACCGAAAGAATACCCGAGCCGCAGCCGATGTCAATCACGGTTTGCCCGGGCTGCAAGTGTTTTTCCAACAGGGCAAGGCATATCTGGGTGGTGGGATGCGTTCCGGTGCCAAACGCCATGCTCGGATTGATCTTGATTGCAATGCGCTGGTTATCCTGCGCTTCCAACCAGGCAGGCAGGATCATCAATTTTTCCCCGATCGCAATAGGATGGTAATGCTGGCGCCACGCTGCCATCCAATCCTGGTCTTCGACCTCTTTATATTCCGGCGCAGGCAGCGGCTGAATCTGTCCAAGGTGCCAGAGCGACTTTTCAAAATTCAACCGGCGCTGTTCGAGAGTGTTATCAACCACCATATAACCAAACACTTTGATTGGACCGTGCGGCGAGCCTTCGTCCTCAGCATCGTTATAACGCACCGCCTGTTCCATCACCACCCCCTGCGAGGTATATCTCCCAATCACTTCAGCAATGGCTTCCGCTAATTCACCATCCACGGTTAAGGAAATTTCCAGCCAGCGCGCCTCACCCACCCAGCACCTCTTTCAACAAATCCAGAAAACTTTTTTCTTGCGGGCGGGCTTCACTTCCCAGAGTTTTTGCCAGTTTTTCAAACAATTCGCGTTGTTCGCTGCTCAGCCGGGTGGGCACTTCGACATTGACGATCACCAGTTGATCGCCGCGAACGCCGCCGCGCACGTTGGCAACGCCCTTTCCCTTCAAGCGGAATATTTTTCCCGGCTGAGTTCCAGAGGGTATGTTGAGCCTGGTTTTGCCCTCAATGGTTGGCACTTCGATTTCCGCGCCCAATGCCGCCTGAGCAACATTGATATTCAAATCCAACAGCAGATCGTCATTCTTGCGGCGGAAGAACTGGTGTTCTTTAACGCGGATTTCCAGATACAGGTTGCCATGCGGACCACCATTGCTGCCCGGCTGACCTTCGCCCGCCAGGCGAATCTGGGTGCCGGTGTCCACGCCAGCCGGGATGGGCACGGTTTTCTTGACCGTTTTACGCTCCAGCCCGCGCCCCTTGCAGGTACGGCAGGGCGAACTAATCACCTCGCCGCTGCCCCCGCAGGTGGGGCAGGTGGTCACCTGCACCATCGAGCCGAGGAAAGTTTGCCGGGTCTGGCGCACTTCTCCCCGTCCGCCACAATTCTGGCAGCGCACCGGCGAAGTGCCGGGTTCTGCGCCGCTGCCGCGGCAGGTGGAGCATGCTTCATCGCGAGTAATTTCGATTTCCTTCTCCACCCCAAACACGGCTTCTTCAAAGGTCAGGTTGAGGCTCAGACTCAAGTCGGCGCCACGCCGCGGAGCGTTGCGCCGCCGCCCGCTCCCGCCCATGCCAAAGCCGAAAAATTCCTCGAAAATATCCGAGAAATCAATTGTGGTGAAATCGGGCATGCCGCCCATGCCGTTCAACCCGGCATGTCCAAAGCGGTCATACGTTGCCCGCTTCTCCGGATCGGAAAGAACTCCATAGGCTTCATTGATCTCTTTGAAGCGTGCCTCGGCATCGGCTTCTTTGCTAACATCCGGATGATGTTTGCGCGCCAAAGACCGGAAGGCGGATTTGATGTCATCCGCTGTGGCATTCCGATTGACGCCTAAAATCTCGTAATAATCACGCTGCGCCATTCAACTTCCAATCATTGCTCCGGTCTCTACCGGTAATTTTGGCTGGGGCAGGCAAAACCTCACCTGCCCCATTGTAGGAGATAATCTTACTGCTCTTTGAATTCGCCGTCAACCACATCGTCATCTCCGGCGCGCGGCGGAGGCGGCGTGCCACCGCCCGCAGTTGCGCCGGGGGTTTCCTGTTGGTACATGGCGCCGCCCAATTTTTGCAGCACCTGTCCCAGCTGCTCGCTTGCCTTGCGGATCTTTTCAGTATCCTGTCCATTCATCACATCTTTGACTTGCTGGACTGCCTGTTGCACCTGTTCCTTGATATCCGCAGGCGCCTTATCACCGAAATCTTTGAGCGCTTTCTCCGCCGCATAAACGGAGTTATCGGCATGATTGCGAACTTCCACCAGTTCCTTGCGCTGGCGGTCTTCATCTGCATGGGCTTCCGCCTCGCGCCTCATGCGCTCAACCTCATTCTCGTTCAAACCGGATGACGCGGTGATGGTGATATTCTGGCTACGTCCGGTGGCTTTATCCTTGGCGGTGACCATCAAAATACCGTTGGCATCAATATCAAAGGTAACTTCGATCTGCGGCGTTCCACGCGGCGCCGGGGGAATCCCATCCAGGATAAAGCGCCCCAAGGATTTGTTATCGGCTGCCATCGGACGTTCGCCTTGCAAAACGTGAATCTCAACCTGGGTTTGTCCATCCGCGGCGGTCGAGAAGATCTGCGTCTTGCTGGTTGGAATTGCCGAGTTACGTTCCACCAGCGGCGTTGCCACGCCGCCCAGGGTTTCCACGGACAGAGTTAACGGGGTAACGTCCACCAGAATGACATCTTTGACATCGCCGCCCAACACAGCGCCCTGAATTGCCGCCCCAACCGCTACAACCTCATCCGGATTGACGCCCTTATGCGGCTCCTTGCCAAATTCACGGCGCACGGCTTCCTGCACGGCGGGCATGCGCGTCATCCCACCCACCAACACGACCTCATTGACCTGCGATGGTTTCAAACCAGCATCCGCCAAAGCCCGGCGCACCGGCCCGAGCGAGCGCTCCACCAGGTCGGCGGTCAGTTGTTCCAATTTGGCGCGCGTGACCGACATCACCAGGTGCTTGGGTCCGCTGGCATCGGCGGTGATGTACGGCAGGTTGATCTCCGTCTGCATGACCGAGGAAAGCTCGATCTTGGCTTTCTCGGCAGCCTCTTTTAAGCGTTGCAGCGCCTGGCGGTCCTGGCGCAGGTCAATCCCGTTTTGCTTCTTGAATTCGTCAATCAGGTAATCCATCACCCGCAAATCGAAATCATCCCCTCCCAGGAAGGTATCGCCACTGGTGGATTTGACCTGGAACACGCCATCGCCAACATCCAGAATCGAAATATCGAATGTGCCGCCGCCGAGATCATATACCGCGATGACTTCGTTCTTTCGCTTATCCAACCCGTACGCCAGCGAAGAAGCCGTCGGCTCGTTGATGATGCGCAGCACTTCCAATCCGGCAATCTTGCCGGCGTCTTTGGTGGCGTTGCGCTGGGCATCATTGAAATATGCCGGAACCGTGATGACCGCCTGCGTAACCGATTCACCCAGGTAGGCTTCGGCATCAGCCTTTAATTTAGCCAGAATCATGGCTGAGATTTCCGGCGGAGAGTAATCGCGACCGCCCATCCCCACCCGCGCGTCGCCA
The DNA here is from genome assembly GCA_039666315.1 of Bellilinea sp. GTDB lineage: Bacteria > Chloroflexota > Anaerolineae > Anaerolineales > Anaerolineaceae > Bellilinea. Next base: position 690,188 of record JAVSME010000003.1, read on the forward strand.
TTGGGCGCCTTGGCCACCTTGTAGGGCACCCGGCTGATGGTGCGCTGCACCTCGGCATCTTCGTATTTTCGACCCATCAAGCGCTTGATCGAGAAAACCGTATTCTCCGGATTGACAATCGCTTGATTGCGCGCCGTGCGACCAACCAACCTTTCTCCGTTTTTGTTAATCGCGACCACCGAAGGCACCAGACGTTCACCTTCAGCCGCAGGTATTACGACCGGCTCGCCGCCAACCATCGCCGCCACAACAGAGTTGGTGGTACCCAGATCAATTCCGACTATCTTGCTCATATAATTCCTCCAAAGTTGGTTTCGATTTTAAGCAAACTGCGGCGCAACGTGCCCGCCTTCCGGTGAGTGAAAATGTGGTTGCATTTATCGCGCCACCCGCACCAACGCCGGGCGGATAATCCGTTCCCCGATTCGATACCCCTGCTGCACCACCTCGATTATCAGACCGCTTTGCACCTGCCCATGGTCTTCATGGGAGATGGCTTCATGAAGGTTGGGATCAAAGGCTTCCTGCGCGGAAGCAAGCGGCTGCACGCCTTCCGCTTCCAAAATGGATTGTAATTTCCGCAAAATCAATTCCATTCCAGACCACCACTCCTGTTGTTCCACGTTCGCAGGGCGGTTGCGGACGGCGCGCTCCATATCGTCCAGCACGACCAGAAATTTTTTGATTACATTGGCGGCAATGACCTGGTTAAGCTGCACTTGGTCGCGCTCGACTCGCTTCTTGTAATTCATAAAATCGGCGCGTTCTCGCTGCCAGCCTTCGAAATATTCCTTGCATTGGCTCTGGGCAACTTCCAAATCCTGCTGCAGGGTGGTGATGATTTCCTCCTTTTGCTCCAAAGGCTGCGTTTCAGCCGGTTGATTCGGATTCACCGCTTCCGCTGCCTGTTGCGATGGGTTGTCCGCGCTGAATTTAGCGGTTTCGGAATGGCGGGAACGTTTTCTTTTTTCATCGGTCATAACGGGTCGTCTCCTTGTTGGGCTGCGGGTTCATCCAACATTGTCTCGGTAACCATGTCGCTCAATAAACTTGATAAAAACCGCACGGTTGAAATTGCCCGCCCGTAGGACATGCGCAGCGGTCCCAGAACTCCTAGCGTGCCGGTGGCAAGACCAGGCGTTCCGTAACTGCCCAGCACGATTGACCACGGACGCAGCTCGTCCCAGGTGCCCTCGCCGCCGATCAGCACCTGAATGCCGCCAACGGAGTTACTCATCACCGAACGGGCGGCGATGTTCTGCAATAACGAGCGCTCTTCGAGGATGCGCAATGCCCGGCGGGCATCCTCGGAACCGGTAAATTCAGGTTCTGCCAGGACATTGGTTAATCCGTCCAGGTAAACTTCTCCGGCAATTTCGGAATCGGCTTGAGCCATTTCCTGGATCACCCAATGGATGATGTCTTCATCCAGCAGGTTCAGCTGAGTACTGCGAGCGCGAATCTCATCCAGGTCTTGTCCCTGCAAGACCTGGTTCAGGCGGTCGGCGCACTGCGAAAGCATGCCCTGGGAAACCGGCTCGTTGAGGGTCAGGATACGCTGGCGAACATCTCCACCAAGCATGACCAGCACCATCAGCACCTGCCGCCCGCGAGTGGCAATCAACTCGATATGCTTAAGACGCGCTCTTTCCGGGTGAGGTGGGGTGACCAGCGAGGCAGCCTGCGACTGGTGCGCCAACACCGAAGCCGCCAATCGTACCCACTGCTCCACATCATGCCGCATCTGGTAAAACTGGTGACTGATCGTTCGCCGGGTGGTATCGGGCAAATCCGCGGAACGAATCAGCCGGGAAACGAAATAGCGATAGCCTTCTTCGGTTGGCACCCGCCCGGCAGAAGTGTGCGGCTGGCGCAGCAAACCGCATTCGGTCAGCGATGCCATTTCGTTGCGCACCGTCGCCGAACTCATATCCAGGTTGTACCGATTCACCAGCACCTGTGAACCGACCGGCACAGCGGTGCGGGTATATTCGTGGATAACCAGGGTGAGGATAAATTTTTGCCGCTCAGTTAACTCGATCATGCCTGCCTCGTTTTAGCACTCTCATCGCCTGAGTGCTAAATCCTGCCATTGCATCATCATACCATGCCCGTTGGTTTATCGTCAAGAAGCCGGATTAGTCTCATATATAATTCTAATATCCCCGGTTTGATTGACCTGCCCCCGGTTTATTCGTAAAATAAGAGGGATGTGTACTCTATTGGTGATTTGAGAATTGATCCCCACAAATCCGAGGAGCCCGACCATGACCGTGAATGCTTTTCCATCCAAACGCGCCCCCATCTACGCCGGCGTGCCGGACGAAAAATGGAACGACTGGCGCTGGCAACTGAGCCATCGTCTGAACACGGCCGAAGATTTTGAAAAACTGTTCCCATTGACCGACAGCGAGATCAAAGCCCTCAACACTCAAAACTTGTTTCGGGTGGAAATTACGCCGTACTTCGCTTCATTAATAGACCCCGAAGATTTGTGCGACCCCATCCGTTTACAAGTGATCCCCAAAGCCGAGGAAATTGTCCCCTTTACCGGCATGATGGAAGACTCGCTGGCGGAAGACCGCCATTCGCCAGTGCCCGGGCTGGTGCACCGCTACCCCGACCGGGTGCTGATGCTGGTCACCACCCAATGCGCCTCGTACTGCCGCTACTGCACCCGCTCGCGCATCGTCGGCGACCCGACAGCCACTTTCTCGCGCGCCGAATTCGAGCTGCAGATCGAATACCTCAAGAACACCCCCCAGGTGCGCGACGTACTGCTCTCCGGCGGCGATCCGCTCACCCTGGCGCCGAAACTGCTGGATGAACTGCTCGGTCGTCTGCGGGAAATCCCGCATATCGAAATCATCCGCATCGGCAGCCGTGTGCCGGTTTTCCTGCCCCAGCGCATCACCAAAGACTTTTGCGAAACCCTCGCCCGCTACCACCCGGTGTGGATGAACATCCACGTCAACCACCCCAACGAAATAACCCGCGAACTGGCGGAAGCCTGCGATTGCCTGTCCAGCGCGGGCATCCCGTTGGGCAACCAATCGGTGTTGCTGGCGGGCGTGAATGACTGCGTTCATCTGCAACGCAAACTTGCCCAGGACCTGGTGCGCATCCGGGTACGTCCATACTACCTTTACCAGTGCGATCTGGTGGACGGCGCCGGGCACTTCCGCACGCCGGTCGGAAAGGGGATTGAAATCATCGAAGGGCTGCGCGGGCACACCTCCGGCTATGCCGTGCCCACCTACGTGGTTGACGCGCCCGGCGGCGGCGGAAAAATCCCGCTCATGCCGAACTATCTGGTCAGCCTGTCGGATCACAAGATCATCTTGCGGAACTACGAGGGGTACATCACCACCTACGAGGAGCCGGTCGAATATCACCCTCACGATCCGAAAACCTGTTCGTACTGCCAGCACAAGCGCCTGGAGCCCGGACAAACCGGCATCACCGGTTTGTTGGATGGGGATGAAATGTTCATCAAGCCGGAAGGATTCGATCAACTGCACAACCGCGGCGGCGGGCAGCACCGCCTGCGCGCCAACCAGGAAAAATGGAAACCGCTCGGCATCGGCGAGACGCCCAAAACGCTCGATTCGGGCAAGATTCACGACATGGAATAAGCGTCAACAACCAGCCGCCGGAATGGCGGCTGAGATCAATACCTCAGGAGAGTGAAATGCATTATCGAAGATTAGGACGCAGTGGATTGAAAGTCAGTGAAATTTCTTTAGGCGCCTGGTTGACCTTTGGCAACCAGATCGAAAAACAGACCGCCATTGACCTGGTGCATGCCGCCTACGAACAAGGGGTAAACTTCTTTGACAACGCCGATATGTACGCCAACGGTCAGGCAGAACGGGTGATGGGCGAAGCCATTCAATCCCTCCAGCGCGAGACGCTGGTCATCTCAACCAAGGTCTTCTGGCCCACGTTTCCAGGACCCAACGGGCGCGGCTTGTCGCGCAAGCACATCACCGAATCGATCCACGCCTCGCTGCGCCGACTGGGCACCGATTACGTTGACCTGTACTTCTGCCACCGTTACGATCCGGACACGCCGTTCGAGGAAGTCGCCCGCGCCATGGACGACCTGGTGCATCAGGGCAAAATATTATACTGGGGCACCTCGGAATGGGAAGCCCACCAGATTGCGCAAGTGTACGCCGCCTGCCGTGAATTCGGTTTGAACCCGCTCAGCATGGAGCAGCCTCATTACAACCTGTTCCACCGCAAACGGGTGGAAGACCAGATCATGCCGCTGGCGCGCGACCTGGGCTTGGGTTTGACCACCTTTTCTCCGCTGTATTATGGCATTCTAACCGGCAAGTATAACGACGGCGTCCCCGGCGGCAGCCGCGCCTCGCACGAGGACATGGCATGGATCCGCGAGCGAATCACCCCGCAACGGATAGCAACCGTGCGCCAGTTGACCGCCCTGGCGCAGGAATTGGAATTAACCACCGCCCAACTGGCCATCGCCTGGGTGCTGCGCCGCAAGGAAGTCTCCAGCGTGATTACCGGCGCCACCCGCCTGGAACAACTGGACGACAACCTGGCTGCCGCCGAAGCGGTTGACCGCCTGACCAACGACGTATTGGAACGCGTGGACGCCATCTTCAGCGCCCACGATCATGAATAAAATACCAGGAGAAAAACCATGACCGTCGAATCCACCCCCCAACCGGAAATTGTCTATCCCCCCGCGCCCAGCGGCGGACGACAAGGCGTCGCCGTCGCCTCGCTGGTGCTCGGCATCGTAAACCTGATCGCCTGGTGCCTGCCGATATGCGGCGTGCCTCTGTCCATCGCCGGCATCATCACCGGCATCCTGGGGCTCAAATCATCCAACCGCGGGCTGGCAATTGCCGGTCTGGTGCTGTCAGTGATCGGATTGATTCTCTCCATAATCAATATGGTAATGGGTATCTACTTGTTTACCCAGGATGGTTTCGACTGGCAAAACTTCGACTTCGAACAATTCATGCCCTGATTTGACAACCGCTGCCGTTCTGGCTATAATAATCAAAACTCATACCAAGCAGCCGGGAGTAGTAAACCAGCCCGCCCTCTGACAGAAACGGAGCGCCGTTGGCTGAAAGCCTCCCCAGAAGGAACTGGTTGAAGTCGTCCGGCGCAGCCGCCGAAGAAATCCCCAACAATGGGAAAGTAGAACGGCGCGGGAATGCCCGTTAGCGCAGCACCTGAATGCTGGTTCAGGGTTTAAGCGCATCGCCGTCAGCGGCGGTGAATTGAGGTGGTACCGCGGAAGCAGCCCTTTCGTCCTCGCGAAGCAGGGCTGCTTTTTGTTTCAATCCACACCTTGGGAGCAAGCATGAGCCACAACCATCCATTACCCAAAACCTACGATTTTGCGTCCATCGAAGAAAAGATCTACGCGGACTGGGAAAGCAGCGGGTACTTCAAACCCGCCAACGATCCCCGCCAGCCCGGTCATGACCCTGCGCGGCGGCCGTTCGTCATCGCCATTCCCCCGCCCAACGTCACCGGCGAATTGCACCTGGGGCACGCCATGTTCGTGGCAATGGAAGACCTGATGACCCGCTACCAGCGCATGAAGGGCGTGCCCACCCTGTGGCTGCCCGGCAGCGACCACGCCGGTATTGCCACCCAACTGCAGGTCGAAAAAGCGCTGGCAAAGGAAGGTCTCAACCGCGAACAGTTGGGACGCGAAGAGTTTTTGCGCCGCACCTGGCAGTGGCGCGAAAAGTACGGCGGCATCATCACCCGCCAGATCCGCCGCCTGGGGGCTTCGTGCGATTGGTCGCGCGAGCGGTTTACCCTCGACGACGGGCTTTCGCGCGCCGTGCGCGAAGCCTTCGTGCGCCTGTACGAAAAAGGCTTGATCTACCGCGGTCCGCGCATGATCAACTGGTCGCCGGGCTTGAAAACCGCCGTCTCCGACCTGGAAGTGGAATACAGCGAAGAACCCGGCACACTGTATCACTTCAAGTACGTTCTCGCCGACGACCCGCAGCAGTACATACCTGTGGCAACCACCCGCCCCGAAACCATCCTGGGCGATACGGCGGTGGCTGTCCACCCCGAAGATGAACGCTACCGCGCCTTCGTCGGGCGGCGGGTGCTGGTGCCGATCCTCAACCGGGCAGTGCCGGTCATCGCCGATGCGTACGTTGACCGCGCATTCGCCACCGGCGCGCTCAAAATAACGCCCGCCCACGACCCGAACGATTACCAGATTGCGCTGCACCACAACCTGGAAATGATCAATATCCTCACCCCCGATGCGACCCTCAACGATAATGGCGGACCCTATGCCGGGCTGGATCGGTTCGACTGCCGCAAGCGGATGTGGGAGGACATGCGCGCCGCGGGGCTGGTGATCAAAGAGCAGCCGCACACCCTGAACGTGCCGCGCTCGCAGCGCGGCGGCGAGATCGTCGAACCGATGATCTCCACCCAGTGGTTCGTCACCATCCAGCCGCTTGCCCAGGCAGCCCTGAATGCCGTGCGCGAGGGCGATATCCGCATCGTCCCCGAACGGTTCACCAAGGTGTACTACAACTGGCTGGAAAACATCGAAGATTGGTGCATCAGCCGCCAGTTGTGGTGGGGACACCGCATCCCGGTCTGGTATTGCGACGATTGCGGCAAGCTGACCGTCGCGCGCCACGACCCCGACCGCTGCCAGCACTGCGCCAGCGTGCGCATCCGCCAGGACGAAGACGTGCTGGATACCTGGTTCTCCTCCGGGTTGTGGCCCTTCTCCACCCTCGGCTGGCCCGACCAGACCCCCGACCTGGGGTACTTCTACCCGACCAGCGTCCTCGAAACCGGTTACGACATCCTCTTTTTCTGGGTGGCGCGCATGATCATGTTCGGGCTGGAATTCACCGGCAAGCCGCCCTTCCATACGGTCTATTTACACGGGCTGATCCGCGACGAAATGGGGCGCAAGATGAGCAAAACCACCGGCAACGTGATTGACCCGCTGGAAGTGATGGACGAGATGGGCACCGACGCGCTGCGCTTTACCCTGCTGGTCGGCTCGACGCCCGGCAACGACATGAACCTCAGCCTGAAGAAGGTGGAAGCCAACCGCAATTTCGCCAACAAACTGTGGAACGCCAGCCGCTTCGTGCTCGGCGCGCTGGAACAGGCGCCCAACGCTCCAGCCAACCCGCCGGATTGGACCTTGGCCGATTCATGGATCTGGGCGCGCCTGCAGCAATTGCTGCGCGATGTTGACCGCCTGTTCGCCAACTACCAGTTCGGCGAAGCCGGCCGCCAGGTGTACGACTTCTTCTGGGCGGAGTTCGCCGATTGGTATCTGGAAATCGCCAAGCTGCAACTGGCGGAAGGCGGCGACCGCGCGTTTTACACCGCCCAGACCCTCAGCCGGGTGCTGGATGCCTGCCTGCGCCTGCTGCACCCCTTCACCCCGTTCGTCACCGAGGAGTTGTGGCGGCGCTTGAAAGCGGCGGCGATGGGAAAAGGCGGGCATTTCACCCCCAAAGACGGCTGGGAGGATGCGCTGATCATCGCCCGCTGGCCCCAAGCGCAGCCCGTGGAGGGCTGGGAAGAGGCAAAGGTGGCTGATTTCACCCTGGTGCAGGAAATCATCCGCGCCATCCGCAACCTGCGCACCGAGAAAAAGGTCACCCCCGGCAAACGCATCCCGGCGCACATTGCCGCCGGTGAGCGGCTGGACATCCTGCGGCAGCAAATCAAAGCCATTGCCGCGCTGGCGTACCTGCAGCCGGATCAGATCACCCTGGCGGAAAGCCTGGCGCAAAAACCCGCCGAACAGGTTGCGCTGATCGTCTCCGGGGTGGAAATCTACCTGCCGCTGGCGGAGCTGGTGGATGCGGCTGCCGAGCAAAACCGCCTGCGCAACGAACTGGAGGACGTGGAGAGCCACATCCAGCGGTTGAAAACGCTGCTCGATTCGCCTTTTGCCGAAAAAGCGCCTGCCGCCGTGGTGGATAAAGAACGACAAAAACTGGCCACCTACGAGGAGACCGCCAGCCGGCTGCGCGAGCAGTTGAGCAAACGGTAAGCCGGGGTAATTCAGGTTAAATTGATTTCCCGCGCTCCCATCCGGTGGGAGCGCGGGATTCTCACCCCACAGGGTGTATGGTTATTCCTCGATCAGCCGGTCGGCTTTCTCGACCAGGTCGGCGGGCAGTTCCACGCCCTGCAACGCCGCCCCATTGGGGTTGACGGTCAACACCACCGCGTCCTGGATCTCGATCTTTGCTGTGGCAATGTCCACCTCGCCCTTCAAGTAGGCAGCGATCAAACGCCCTGAATCCAGACCCTCCTCGTAGGGATTGACGCCGTAGGAAGCCGCCGCGCCGCGCGCCGGGAAGGAAGCGCTGCTACCCACCAGCAGAATTTTGTTGTCATTGGCAACCTGAGCCAGCGCTTCGAAGCCGGACGAGACGGTATTGTCATTGATCCCCATGAAAGCGTCCAGGTCGCGGCTGAGCAGCGATTCAGCCGCCACCTGCACTTCACTGCTGTTGGCAACCGTCGCCACTTCCAGGGTGATGCCCAGGCGTTCGGCTTCCTTCAGCGCCAGTTCATGCAAGTAAACCGAATTGGCTTCCGCCGGGTTGTAGATCAGCCCCACCACTTTCGCTTCCGGTTTGATCTGCTGGATCAATTCCATTGTCTTGCCGATCGGGTCCAGCAGTTGGTTGCCGATCACCCAGGCAGGGTGTTGGTCGGGGGCAGTGGCGATCCCGGCGCCATACGGGTTGCTGACCGCGTTAAAGAACACCGGCGGTCCCTGCAGGTCTTTGGTGGCGTTGTAGGCTGCCTGCATGGCGGGCGTCGAGGTCGCCACGATCAGATCCACATTTTCATCAATGAACTGCTGGGCAATGGTGCTCAAGGTGGCAATATCGCCTTCGGCATTGCGTTCGATGAACTCGACATTCACCCCCGCCTCGAATCCGGCATCCTTCAAGGCATCAATCACCCCCTGCTTAACCGCGTCCAGCGACGGGTGGCTGGCAATCGTCATCATGCCGATCACAATCTTCTTAGGCGGCTCGGTTGGTTGAACCTCCACCTGGGTCGGCTGGACTTCAACCGGGGTGGGCTGCGCTTCCGCCACGGTCGGCTGGGTGGGTACGGGCGAGTTTTCCACCGCCGGGGCGGCGGGGGCACAGCCCGAAAAAACCAGCATGAACATCACCATAAAAATAATCCGACTTATCTTGAACATGGTTCCCTCCTTTGGGATTGGTGCAAAAAAAAATGGGTTTAAGTCAATCCGATGCCAACAGGATTTCATCATCTTGAATGGGTTCACCGCGCACGCGGGCAAAATGCGCCAGAAGGCTTTCGATGGTCATGCCGTTCTTTTGCTGCGCGTTCAGGTCGAGGACAATTTCACCGCGATCCATCATCAGCATCCGGTCGCCGTACTCCAGTGCGAGACGCATGTTGTGGGTGATCATCAGGGTGGTGATTTCCTGCTCGGCAACGATTTTCCGGGTAATGTCAATGATCCGTTTGGCAGTGGTCGGGTCGAGCGCGGCGGTATGTTCGTCCAGCAGCAGGATCTTCGGCCGGGTCAGCGACGCCATCAGCAGGGTTAGCGCCTGGCGCTGACCGCCGCTCAACAGCGCTACGCGGGTATCCAGGCGGTGCTCCAGGTCGAGCATCAGCGGCTCGAGGATGGTCTGGAACAATTTTCGCCGTTCGCGGGTGACGCCCTTGCGCAGTCCCAGGTTGCGGCTGCGCAGCAGCGCCAGGGTCAGGTTCTCGGCAATCGTCATGGTATCCGCGGTTCCCAGCAGCGGGTCCTGAAACACCCTGCCAATCAATGCCGCGCGTTTGTGCTCCGCCCAGTTGGTTACATCCACCCCATCAATGCGGATGCGCCCGGCTGTGGGTGAATACACTCCCGCGATGCAATTGAACAGGGTGGTTTTGCCCGATCCGTTGCTGCCGATCAGCGTGACGAACTGGCTGGCGGGCAGGTGCACATCCACGCTGCGCAGCGCGGCGACCTGATTGACCCCGCCTGGATTGAACACCTTTGTCAAACCTTCGATGCGCAGCATTTCCTCAGCCCTCATTTCGTTTCTGCGCCTGGGTCACGCCCAGGGCAAGCAGCACGATCAACGCGGTTGCCAGCTTGATGTCCTGGGTGCCGATGCGGAAAATCTCCCCGGCAGGCAGCGGAATTTTGATGTTCAACGCCGCGGCAATGGCAATGCGGTACACGATCATCCCCAGCACCACCGCCGCCGTCGCGCCGGAAATGCTCCTGGGGCGGAAGAGCGTTTCGCCAACGATCACCGCCGCCAGACCGGCAATGATCAGCCCCAGCCCCATGTTGACATCCGCGAAGCCCTGGTATTGCGCAAACAATGCCCCCGAAAGACCAACCAGCCCATTGCTCAACGCCAAACCGAGCACGATGGTTTTTTGGGTGTCCGTGCCGTAGGCGCGGATCATTTGCGGGTTGGCGCCTGTGGCGCGCAGAGCCAGCCCGATTTCGGTCTGCATGAAACCATCGAACAGCAGTTTGACCAACAGCACCACCGCCCCAGCCAGTAAAATGGCAAGCACGTTGTTGGACAACCGCACCAAATTCTCCCCGCCCAGTTGATTGAGCACGCCGCGCACGGTCTCGATGAAAGGGGTGAATACGGTGGCTTCGTTGAGCAGCGGGATGTTGGAGCGTCCCATCACGCGCAGGTTGACGGTGATCAACGCCGTGGTGGTCAAGATGGACGCCAGCAGGCTGTGAATTTTCAACTTGATCGCGATCAGCGCTGTGGCAACCCCCGCCAGCGCGCCGCCCGCGAAGGCGACCGGCAGCGAAAGGAAGGGATCGAAACCGGACGAGATCAGCGTGGCGGCAATCGAGGCGCCAAGCGGAAAACTTCCGTCAATGGTCAGGTCGGGGAAATTGAGCACCCGAAAGGTGATGAACACCCCCAGCGCAACCAGCGCGAAGCACAGCCCGGTGGCGACCGAACCGACCCACACATTGACCGACAGGCTGCCGATCCCCGGCAGAATCAACAAGCCCAGCAGCGCCAGTAAAATGAAGAACCCCAGCCAGGTATGATTCGAACCTCGGTATGCTTTCCCACCCAAATTGAACTCCCCGTCCTGTTGGCACGGCGGCTGACACAGCCGCGCCGGTGATGGTCCATTAATCCAGAAATGTAGCGATTTGATCGAGCGGTTTTTTGGTGATCAGCGGCACCAGCGCATCCTCGGCCGGGTAGCCGGTGACCAGCACCAGAAAGGGGCGCTCGTTGTCCGGGCGGTTGAGCACCTTGTTGAGGAAACCCATCGGGCTGGGGGTATGCGTCAGCGTCGCCAGCCCGGCGTGGTGCAGCGCGGCGATCAGAAAACCGGTGGCAATCCCCACCGATTCGGCCACGTAATAGTTTTTGACCCGCCGCCCGTCGGCGAGCAAGCCGTACTTCAACCCGAAAATGACGATCAGCGCCGGGGCAACCTCCAGGTAGGGCTTATGATCGTCAACCCCAAACGGTTCCAGCGCCGCCAGCCATTCCTGCGGCGCGCGGCGGGTGTAGAACTCGCGCTCCTCCTGCTCGGCTTCGACGCGGATTTGATGCTTGATCTCTGCATTGGTCACCACCACAAAGCGCCAGGGCTGCAAATTGGCGCCGTTGGGTGCCGTCCCGGCTGCCAGCAGGCACTCCGCCAGCACTTCCTGCGGGACAGGGCGCGGCGAAAACATGCGGATGGTGCGGCGGCGCTGCAATTGCTGCTTGAATTCCGCCGCCCGGCGCAGCATTTCCGCCGGTTCGTATTCTTGAAAGGTGGAAAGAGGAACGTGGGGTAATGGCATGGGGACACCCGTTTGTTTTTTTGATACCGATTCGGGTGGAATCGGAATAAAAATGGGATCGGTAAAAATGATTGTACCGGATTCAGGCGCAAGAATTTCTTGGGATTGGTTTATAAAACCGGACGGATGATTGGATTCATTAAAAATTGATAAGAATTGGGGACGTTTATTTTTGTACTGATGGAGAAACATTTGCTTTTCGTTGAAGAAATTTATATAATGATTTTACAATCAAGGGTGGGGTTATTGGTAATACGAATATCAATCCCTTACAAATCGAGTCTTCGACATTTCCGGGCATTTTAATTTACCCAGCTAGAATCCTGCTCCCAGGCCATTCTCTACGTCTGCCTCGCCTGCCACTAACGCCAACCGTTGTGCGGATTCATGAGAGTATATGTCAACAGTTTAAGGGAGATGGAGAAATAAAAAATGAGACTTTTGGCATTCGCAGTTGTGGCTTTGTTTCTCACAGCTCTAATATCTTCACACGGTCTTTTGGGTAAGGCAGCCTTTCCACTTATCCAAAAAGTACAGGCAATACCTTCCTCAACGAGTGCCCCAACGGTGACGGGCGTTAGTCCCGTTGCTGCTCCTAATGATTTAAATACCCCGATTACCATCACCGGGACAGGTTTTACAACCGGACTTACAGGCGCGCAGGTACTTACTGTACCCCAGGTGCATCTTGGTAACAGCAGGCTGGAAAATGTGGGCGTGGAGAACGATACTACACTGACTGCAACAGTTCCATGGGGACTGGCAACCGGGATTTACCCCCTGACGGTCACGAATCAGGATGGACAATCCGGCAATCTGCCACAGGCATTCACCGTGACACAAGGAATTGAAATGTGGAACAGTGGCGGACCTTACGGTGGTGATATCTGGCACATCGTCGTCAATCCTTTGCAGCCCACGCAGCTCCTGACAACGGGAATGTGGAGTGGTCTGTTTGCAAGCGAAGATAAAGCTGCGCAATGGCGGACAGCTTTTATTGGTGCCTTCCCGGTACGCCCAGCCATCGATGCTGAAAATCACCAAGTGATCTATGCAGGCAGCGCCGGGACGATTGCTCGCAGTGACGATGGCGGCGTAACCTGGCAACAACTTGCACATCATCGGGTTTGTGTAGATGACGTTTACCCATTTGCCCATCCAACGATAACAGGCAAGGTCTTTTTTGCGGTGGCGTGTCGTCAAGATGCTGGTGATAGCAGCGATGGAAGCGGTTTATATGTATCCACCGATTGGGGTACGACTTGGATTGCCACGACTAACGGCCTTACTGACACGAATGTTACCGCGCTTGCGTTTCATCCAGACGATCCAGAATTGATGCTCGCAGGCACCCGTGATGGCAATGTCTTTATCAGTGATGATGGCGGCTCCAGCTGGTCGTTTGCTAAGAAAGTATCCGACCACATCGAACGGCTGGTGTTCAATCCGTTCGGCGAGCACGAAGCCTGGGCGGTAATTGCAGGTCCCTATCCTTATAGCATGAATCGCACCGCCATCTTCAAAAGCACCAACACTGAATTCACCGAGTGGGAATCTGTGACAATCAATCCGCAATATAATATTTGGTCGCTGACCTTTGATCCAACCCAAAACGGCACGATTTATGCCGGGTCAGGCGCGGGCTATGTCAGCACCGATGGTGGCGAAAACTGGCAACAACTCGGCTCTGGACTACCAATTGGCACCTGGCAGGATGGCGTAAAAGAAATTACATTTGATCCTCAAGATAACCAACGACTATACGCCGCCACTCCACGAGGGGTTTACCAGAGCGAGGATGGCGGCGGAACCTGGTTCAAATCTGATCACGGGCTCGGCGGCGTACTCCCCACTTCTCTGGCTGTGTCGCCGTTCGATCCACAGAAAGCGTATGCGGCTACTCTGGGTGCCGACATCTTGAGAACCGTAGATGGCGGGCAGACTTGGCAGAAGATCAATATTCCATGGTTGGAGTGGACCTCGAATCTGGCGACTGACCCGTTCATTGACGAGCGGTTGTATAATGGTGCCAGTTGTGGGGGCGATATTCTTATCAGTCCAGATGGTGGATTGACCTATGAGACGATCAAGTTGACCTTGCCGGATACATACTCAAGTTCGTCGGCATTCTGTGTCACTTCCATCGTTCCTGATTCACACCATCCAGGCTACATCCTTGCTGGCGTTGCAATTCCTTTCGGCTCCGAGCGCAGTGACTGGCGCGGCGGCTTTTTCGCCAGTGAAGATTATGGCGAAACCTGGCATTGGGTCGATGTAGGACGTGACATTAGCTCGGTCGCAACCTTGGTCTTCGACCCGAACAATCCGCTTATCGTTTATGCCGGCACTGATAGCGGCGAATTGCTTAGAAGTGACGATGGCGGTGCAATCTGGCATCAGTTGAATGATTATGATGGAACGCATACCATCACTGCGATAGCGATTCATCCCGATAACTCTCAAATCATCTTCGTCAGCGGTCAAAATCCCAATGCTATTATGATCTCAACCGATGGCGGCAATACCTGGACACCCTTAACGAATCAACCCACAACGGGACCAGTTTGGGCGTTGCGATTTGCCCTGACCACACCACCTGCCTTGTACGCTGGCACGATGTCAGATGGTTTATGGCGCACTACCGATAACGGGAGAACCTGGTCAGTGGCTAGCGGACTCAGTCAAGGCAATGTTCGCTCGCTTGTCACGGCTACTGATGGTGAACGTGCGATCGTCTATGTTGGTATATCGAATGGTGCGCTCACTGATTCGGCCTCTTATGGCATTAACGAAGATCGAGTTACTTCAGATACCACCTTATTAGGGTCAGGCGTGTTCCGTCTGTCAACTAGCTTGCTCCATCAGCGTGTTTATTTGCCGTTTATAAGAGGATGAATTCCCGTATAAGGTACGGCAATGCAAGCAGTCAGCATCCTAATAATCTACGCATGGATCAACCATTGGCGTAAGGGAGGGATTAAAGCCCGGGCTGCCTAACGCCGATGAAGCTTACAGGCGCTATCGGGTGAAGGAAGGGAACCATCACGCGAACACCAATTCTTCCTGCATATCCATAAACATTTCTCGTTTTGCCGTAAACCGTCCAGAAAATTAAACATCCCTTACAATAGAGCGCATGAAACCCACTGCATCCATCCCGCCCGCCCTGCTGGCACTCGCCGCCGTCGGCTTGTGGAGCACGCTTGCCATCGGCGGGGTGCTGCTGCGTCACCTGCCGCCGTTCCTGCTGCTCGGCATCACCCTCTCGATCAGCGGGCTCTCAGCCCTGGCTTACCGCGGCGCGTTGAAAACCCCGCCGCTCGTCCTGCTGGTCGGTGTGGGCGGCATCTTCGGCTACCACTTCCTCTACTTCCGTGCCTTCGCCCTCGCCCCGGCGGTCGAAGCCAACCTGATCAACTACCTGTGGCCGCTGCTGATCGTGCTGCTCTCGCCGCTGTTGCTGCCCGGCTGCCGCCTGAGCGCCCGGCACATCCTCGGCGCCGCGTTGGGCATGAGCGGCGCGTTCCTGATCCTCAGCGGCGGGCGCGTCAGCCTGCAAAGTCAGTACCTGGAAGGCTATCTGCTCGCGCTGGGCGCCGCCCTGGTCTGGGCGGTCTATTCGCTGCTCACCAAACGCCTGCCGCGCTTCCCGACCGGCGCGGTCAGCCTGTTTTGCGCCGTCTCCGGCGTACTGGCGCTGCTGGTTCACTTCAGCCTGTTTCATCAGCCCGGCAATCCGCCCGTCCTGCGCGGCGGCGAATGGCTGCTGCTGGCGTGGATGGGCATTGCTCCCATGGGAGTGGCGTTTTTCGCCTGGGACGCGGCGCTCAAACGCGGCGACCCGCGCGTGATCGGCGCGCTGGCGTACCTGACGCCGCTGCTCTCCACAGTCAACCTGATGCTCTTCGCCGGTCAGCGCATAAACGAACTGACCCTGCTGGCGATGGGCTTGATTCTGGCAGGGTCGTGGATCAGCAGCCGCCCGCCGCGGCGCGCGCCAGCCGCCAATCCATCCTGATCATGCTTCGCCGCCGGCTCTCCCCGCCGCGCGCGGCGCTTCGCGTTGCAAGATGCGCCGCAAAATGGCAAGGCTCGCCGCGTAGGTGGAATCCATCCCAAAGTAGGACAGCGTCCCCGCCCCCAGGTTCTTGCCCTTGCTGAGCGGCGTATCCGAGGCGTAATGCAAAATGCCCAGATCGAAGGGCAGATCGTACAGGTTGACGATCTCGTTGATCGGGTGGCGTTTGGGGCGGAACATTTCGAAGACGGCTGAAAGATAAGGTCCGGCTTCCATTTCGATGTCGGTATAGCCCTCGCGGTATACCACGTCCATAATGCGCGCATTTTGCAGAAAGGTGCCGTAAACGCTGACCGCTTTCTGGTTGTCCAGCACCGTGCCGTACAACAAATACGGCGCGACGTGCGAAGCGTTGAAGGCGTTCTGGAACAGGAAAGTGTTTTCGGAATGCTCATCCTGCACCACGTTGGGAATCATCACGTCCCCCAGCCGCCCGTTCAACGTGGCTGCCTTGCCCATGATGTACACCCCCAGGATGGGATGGACGTGTTCGGCGATCTTGACCAGCAAATTGTACGCCGCCACCCCCAGCGGGTAATCAATGTTCAGGATCAGCGCGTCGCTTGTTTTCAGCCAGTCCATCGCCCCGTCGCGCAGGCGCGGGTCGAGCCGGCTGGCGTCCAGGCGGCGCAGGTCGATGATTTGCGCTTCGACATCGAAGTAGTGCTCACTGGGAATGCGCACGATGCCCAGGTTGGTTTCATCCACCGCCTGGGCATGCGCCAGGGCGCGCCCCTCGGCGGTTTGTTGGTATTTTTTGAGAACGTAATAGAGGAAGTTCTCCTGGCTGGAGGGCAGCTGCCCGTTGCAGATGCCTTCCCACTCCGCCTTCAAGTCGTGGTTTTCCTTGCGCTCCAGGTAGCGCATCAATTCGTCGCGCCGCTGCAAGGCAAAACCGGTCAGCAGGTTGACCAGCGAGTGGGTGTTGCTGGAGACGAAATACACCGGCCGGCTGCCAATGTAGGCGCAGCAGCGTTCGATGTTATCCCACCAGGCGCGCGTCGCGCGGCGGTAATCCGCCAGCGAACCGCTCAACAGGCGCACGCCAATCCGGCAGCGCTTGTGGGCAATGCGCTGCAAGTTGGCGGCAAACTCCTTGCCCCAAATGGTGCGCAGGCGCTCCAGGTCTTCGGGCGGGATCTCCAGCGCCTCTGCCAGCTGCAGGAATGTTTCGGCGTCCCGGTCAATAACTTTGGCGGTCAACGGTTTCTGCCAGCGTTGCAGCAGGTCGTGCAGCTTGTTCCACTCGATCTGGTAAGCCGTCAGCGCCGGGATGATGTCATCAATGTCCGAGCGGCTGGCAATGTAGCACGCCAGCGTATCCTTGCCGTCGAAAAAACAGCGCCGCCGCCGGGCGCGCGCCGAGACCGGCTGCCATTTTTCCACCCGGTTGTAGCCGTGCTGGTGAAACACGCTGGCGCTCTGCCCGAGCAGCACCGAGCGCACATCCGGCAGGCACTCCGGCAGGCGCAGCAGACTGTAAATGAATGCCGGGGTGTCCGGCGACACCTTGCGCGCATCGGGGTGCAGCGAGGAATTGGTCGCCGCGTGCACTTCTTCCAGCGAACGAATTTGCACTTCCGCGGACGTGCGCAGCAGGGAATATATCGTGCGCAGATACAGATCAATCTCTTCGGACGCGGTGCTGGGTACGGTTCGCTCCATGCCCAAATTGTATCACGAGCCCAGTTCGAGCAGTTCGATCAATCCCCGGCTGACCTGCCGCACCGCCGCGCGCACCGGCGGGCTGAGCGGCGCGTCGAAATCGAGCCCGGCGGGTTGAATTCCTATCAGCGCTACCGCGCAGCCCATATCACGCAGCAAAAAATCAGCCAACATGGTTGGCGGAAGGGTGTGAGTCGAAGCGCCAAATCCATCCAACTGATCCCAGTCAAGCAGCGCCACTGCGCCGGGCGGTTCATCCATCGCGGCGCAATCAACCAGCACAGCCAGATCAGGCTGAAAATGGCGCAGCGCGCCGGTAAAATTTTCCGGCGCGGTGCCGCCTTCCAGGATCAACCGGTCAGGGCGGTTGGAACATCGTTTGCGCAAAGCGCGGGCAACCAAGACCCCAGCCGCGTCGTCCCCGTTAAATTCGTTGCCAATGCCAATCATTGCCACCCGAAAAGGCGCATTCTCTGGCTGGGCACGGGCTTTATTTACAGGGCGATTCAGCAGGCTGCGCAGCTGTTCGAGCCAGGAGGGACTGGATGTCTTCATCGTTTCCGTAGAACACTTCAAGCGGCTTGCGCTGGGTAACCGCCTGCTCCCATTCCTGGTTGCTCAGGTTCAGGCACTTAAACCGGCAGGATACAACGCATTGTTCGCAATAAATGCAGCGGTCCTGATGATAGCGCATCACAAAGCGCTTGTTGATTTTATCAATCACAATCAGTTCAATGGCATTTGCCGGGCAATCCTTAATGCATAACATGCAGCCCGTGCATTTCTCTGGTTCCCAGTGCAGATTACCGCGAAAACGTTCCGGAGCCGGCAAACGCTCGAACGGATATTGCTGTGTAACCGGCTTCTGGAACAGCGACTTAAGTAAATCACCGATCATTGAGGTCAACTTCATCGCATCACCCTCACCACATATTCTGACGGATATAAACGCCAACCATAATTGCCAGCAGTTGCACCAATCCCATTAAAGCGCCAACGCGCCACCATAAACCAACGGTCTGGTCAATGCGCAGGCGGGCAAAAGCCGTTTGCAGCAGCGCCATCACCAGCAGCAAGCCGCCGGTTTTTAGCACAAATTCGAGCGGGTTGGCGATCCCGCCCAGATAAAACGCCGCCACCAGGGTCAACCCAATAACCAGTTCGATGTCTTTGCCCAGCCGGAAGAGGGCAAATCCACGCCCGCTGTACTCGGTGAGAGCGCCAGCGACGATTTCCGTTTCCGCCTCTGGAGCATCGAATGGCGGCAACTCCAGTTTTCCCATTAAGCCGACCAGCGCAACCACAAAACCGATGGGCTGGGCAAGAATCAACCAGGTCGTCTCGCCAGCAAAGGCGTTGATCTTGCTAATCTGCCAGGATTGCGCCACCAGGGCGGGTTCGATCAATGCCAGCATAAACGGCGCTTCATACGAAAACAATTGAGTCATCGTGCGGGTTGCGCCAACCAATGAAAAACGATCAATGGAATTGGCGCCCGCCAGACCCAGCGAGATGGTCAGCACGCTGAGCAGATAAATGGTAACCACCAGATCACCCCGGAACGAGAAGGATGGGTTTATGCCAAACAAGGGAACATACAACGCGGCGGTAAGCGCCGAAGCCAGCGCGAAAACCGGCAAAGCAATGAACAAGCCGCGATGCACGCCTTGCGGAATAATTTCCTCCTTGGCAAGTAATTTCACCACATCTGCCAACGGCTGCATAAAGCGCGGTCCCACCCGGTTTTGGAAACGCGCCATCAACTTGCGGTCTGCCCACTGAAAAACAAGCCCGCTTGCCAGCAGGAATAAACCGCCGGGGAATACCAACAGCATAATCAGGGGATGCAGCGATAGATTCATCGGTAGTACTCTATTCCATGATTTCGAAGGTCTGCCCAGCTCCAAATCAACGGAGTTTGCTGGTTGCGCGCGACCGTCACCAGCCGGTCATTGCACGAAAAACACGGGTCGATTCCGGACAGGATCATCGGCATATCGGCAAGTTTGTGCCCAACCGCCAGGGTAATCACCGTGCCCCAATTGCACAGGCTGGGCGTGCGAACCCTGACGCGCTCCGGTTTATCTCCACCGCTGCTGGCGATGAAATAGAACAATTCGCCGCGCGGCGCTTCCACCCGGCTGATCGTTTCACCGGCCGGGATGCGGCGCGGCACGCGCGCCGTCAGCTCGCTCTCCGGCAAAGCGGCGTAGATTTCACGCAACACCCGAATACTCTCCAACGTTTCCAGAATCCGCACCACAAAGCGGGCGTGCAGGTCGCCTTCCTCGGCAACAATCATCCTGACCGGAAACTCGGCGTATGCCGCGTAAGGCGCATCAATGCGCACGTCATAGGCATAATTAGACGCCCGCGCGGTCGGACCGACCGCTCCCAGCCGTTGGGCTTGCTCGCGGGTCATCGTACCAATGCCGCGCGTGCGGCTGATGAAAATTTCATCGCCGTTGATTACTTCCAGGTAATGGCGCAGGCGTTCTTCCAGGTAATCCAATCCTGGCTGCATCCTGGTAATCATATCCGGCGTAATATCGTATTTTACGCCGCCAAGCAAATTGGCGGAGTAATGCACCCGGTTGCCGGAGAGCATTTCCAACATATCCATTACGATTTCTCGATCGCGCCACGAGTACATAAACATGGCATCAAAACCGCCCTCGTGGGCAGCCACGCCCAGCCAGAGCATGTGACTGTGAATGCGCTCGAGTTCGCAAAAAACCTGGCGAATAGCGCGGGCGCGCGGCGGCGCTTCCACTCCCGCCAATTTCTCCACCCCTTGCGCAAAGGCAGTGGCGTGAATGTGCGAGCAAATTCCGCAAATGCGCTCCATCAGGTACAGGTTTTGCGTCCAGGTGCGTTCCTCGGCGCCTTTCTCGATCCCGCGGTGAACGTACCCCAGCCGCACGCTGGCTGCGGTGACAATTTCACCATCCACAGTGAATTCAAAATGCCCCGGTTCCTTCAGCGCAGGGTGTTGCGGTCCGATGGGAACAATAAAACGGTTGTCGCTTTTTTCTATGGGCATCTCAACCTCCTTGGGATTCGTTCGCGGGGGCAGGGTTGGGAACGAACGACTTGCGCAGCGGGTAAACCCCCTCAGGCCAGATATCCGCCAGGATCAAGCGGCTGGTATCCGGGGTTCCCTGAACAACAAATCCAAACATCTCCATTAATTCACGCTCGCCCAACGTCGCGGAAGGAATCAGGTTACAAATGGTCGGCAGGACTGGATCGGTGTATGGCACCCGCACCCGCAGGCTGAGCACCACTGCGCCGGCGCAGAAACTGTACAACACCTCCAATTCGCCTGCCGCCTGCGGCTGACCTTCGGCTAAGGCAGGCGCGGGACGGTCAATCCCGGTGATGGTGGACAGAAAACCCCATTTGGCTTCCAGCAGAGCTTCAATCGCTGCCAGTATATCCTCGCGCCGCAAGATCACATCCACCCGGTTAGCCTCCGGGCGGGTTACCGCCACTGCCCACGGTTGGAGCATTTGTTCGGCACTCTGCAGGGCTGGTTCCATTTCGCTCATGGCTGCGTCTCCCTCAGTGAATTTGCCAGGCTGGCAGGCGCTTCAACGGGCAGCGTTCGTTCCGGACGCTTGCCGTTCTTCAAGGCATCCAGCAGAACCGCCACGCCGTAAATGATGCCCTCCGGGCGGGGCGGGCAGCCGGGCACAAACACATCCACTGGCAGAACCTCATCAATCCCGTGCGTGATGTTGTAACAACCGTGAAACACCCCGCTGGAAAGTCCGCACGAACCCACCGCGACGACAAACTTGGGATCCGGCATCTGCCAGTAGATGCGCAGCAAGCGATCCTTGGCTTGCATGGACACCGGACCGGTGCAGATCAACACATCGGCATGGCGCGGGGAACCCTGCAATTTGATCCCAAAGCGTTCCACGTCGTAGCGCGGGGTCAGGGTTGCCAGGATTTCGATATCGCAGCCATTGCAGGATCCGCTGTTGAAATGGATTGCCCAAGGCGAGTTAACCCGCGCCCAGGTGCGCACCTTATCCAACGCTTGCTGCCACAAGTTGCCTGCATCAACGCTCATGATTTCTTCCTCCATCGTAAACATAATCCAATAATCATCCTAATAACAAGGCCACCAAGGCTAAGATCATCCCCAATAAAAAGGGCAGCTTGCTGACGCCAAAATCTCCTGTGCCCAGCACCAGCGTGCCCAGATGCAAAATGGCAAAGAAGAAAGCGATCAGGAAAAACGGGCGGTAGCCTGGCGCAGCCGAGGACACCGGACCTTCCTCGCCGCTGGCGTAAACGCTCTCTTTATACGGCGATCGTTTCTCCGGTCCTGCCATCACTTTTCCCACGCCAAGAATAACCAACACCAAAGGTATATAGATGAGAAATGCCAAAGGGGGGGTGAGAAGTATCTCCATGTTCGTTGCCTCCTTAACCGCCAAGCGCAGCCAGCAGACTGTGGGTTGCCAGGTTGGTCAACCAGCTCACCAGGGAAGGCGCAAAGCCTAACACAACCACAGCCAGCGCCAGGATCACCAGCGCCACGCTCATCCAGGGGGAAACCCACGCCCCCGCGCTGACTACCGCCGAAGGCTGCCGGCGGTACATGCGGTTGACCAGCGGGGCATAATACCCCAAGGAGAGCACGCTGTTCAGCGCGGCAAAAATGACCAGCGCAATGGCAACGGTCTGGTGAGTTTCGAACCCGCCAACGAAGATTTGCCACTTGGACATAAATCCAGCCAGCGGCGGCATGCCCGCCAGCGCCAGCAGCGCCAGGCTTAATGTAAAGGCGATCAGCGGGTAGCGCTGGGCTGCGCCGTCCAGATCCTCGACCATTAAGGTGCGGTGGCTTCCTTTGGCAATATAGAAACCATACAGCAGCGCGCCGGCTGACAGGAATGCCAGCCCTTTCATCAAGCCGTGCGTGATGATATGAAAGAAACTGCCTGCCGCAGCGTTAGCCGAACCGTAAGCAAACGCCACTCCCAGCCCAAGCAGCATATAACCCATGTGGCTCAGGCTGGAATACGCCAGCATTCGTTTTACCTGCACCTGACGCAGCGCCATCAGATTGCCCAGCAGCATATTCAGCGCGCCAAAACCGAGCAGAAATACACCCCACTGCGCACTTACCATGAACAACGCGCCGGTTGACTTCAGCATTGCGATCAGCCCCGCTTCGATCACCACCCCGGAAAGCATCGCGCTAATCCCGCTTGGCGCTTGCGAGTGCGCATCCGGCAACCAGGTATGCAGCGGCACCAGTGCGGCTTTGATGCCAAATCCGATCAGGAACAGCGCGCCGGCAGCCATCATCACCGGCGTGGTCAACTCGCCGCCACGAATGTCCACCAGAGACAGGCTGCCTGTCTGGGCAAACACCAACGCAATGCCAATCAACACGAATACCGAGCCTACCGCGGATTGCACCAGGTACTTCACCCCCGCTTCAAGCGCGCCAGGCTGGTGGCGGTGGAAGGTTACCAGGGTATAGGAACTGATTGCCATGCCTTCAAACCAGACCCACAAATTGAACAGATCGGTTGCGCAGCCCAAACCGATCATCGTCCCGCTCATCGCGCTCAAGAGCGCATAATATTTTTCTTGATGTTCCTCTTTATCCAGGTAGGGTGCTGAGAAAATCGTCACCAGGATCGAAAGGGTCAACACAATCACCGCTAACAGCAACCCGATCCCATCCAGACGCAGTTGAATCAAACCAATGGAAAAGGCTACCTGCGCGCCGTCACGAACCACCGCGTTGGCGGCGATCACCAAGGGATAAACCGCTGCCAGAAAGACCAGCAGCGCGACCCAGCGCGAGGGATTTACGCCGGGCTTACTGCGTTCAACCAGCCGCCCCGCTAGATAGATCAACGGCGTGCCGAGCAAAGGAATGGCGATTACCAGGAGAAATGCCAGGTTGGCTTCCATATCAACGTCCCCCTAGTCCCACGCTTGCCAACAGCACGATCAACGCCAACAGAATGGCAAAAACATTCCAGTTGAGCAATCCAGGCTGGGTAACGCGCAAACCCTCCGCCAACCGCTGCGTGGCAAGCGCCACAGCCCGGTTGATTGCTTCGAATCCAAAACTGTCTGCCGCCGCCTGCGCAATTCCGCCCAACGCCTGACCGGCGGCGCTCAACCGTTCCCGCCGAAAGCCGGCAAAAAGACCCAACCCAACAACCGCCAGCGCGGCGTAAGTCGCCGGGGCAGTAAAAACCTTCTCCAACACCGCCAGGATACTGTACGCTTTGATCCCGTGCGCAGGCAGACTTACCGCCAATAACTGTCCAAACGAACTCACCAGCAGCCAGGTGGTCATCGTCCCCGCTGCCAGTGGGACAAGCGCAATTTTCATCATGGGGCCGGCATCGTGAGCGTGGTGGTGCTCCGCCCGCGCCGGTCCGTAAAAGACCATCGTGACCATGCGCACCGTGTAGAAGGCGGTCAAACCGGCAACCATCACCATCAACACGTATAACCAGATGGGATTGTCATGCAGCCCGGCTTCCAGGATCATTTCCTTGCTCCAAAACCCATTAAAAATAGGAATGCCCGCCAACGCCAATGATCCGATAACGAAAACAGCGCGCACCAACGGCATGTTTTTACCCAACCCGCCCATCTGGCGCATGTCTCGCGTTCCAACCGCATGGATCACCGCTCCCGCGCCAAGGAAGAGCAGCGCCTTAAAAACAGAATGGGAGAGCAAATGGAACTGGCTGGAAAACACATCCCCTGCCCCGACCGCATAGACCATGTAGCCCAGTTGAGAGACGGTCGAGTATGCCAGCACCCGCTTGAGGTCGGTGGCAACGATTGCCATCACCGCCGCCATAAGCGCGGAAAGCACGCCGCAGATCATGACCGCTTCGCGCCAGCCCGCCACCCCTTCGAATGCCGGGTAAAAACGCGCCAGCAGATAAACCCCCGCGTTGACCATCGTGGCGGCATGGATCAATGCGCTGATCGGCGTAGGGGCTTCCATCGCGTCCGGCAACCAGGTCTGAAAGGGGAACTGAGCCGACTTTGCCGCCGCGGCAACCAGACAGCCGAAACCCATCCAAGCCAGCACGCCAGCGGGTAAAATCCCGGGGTTGGCAATGAAGGCTTGCAGATCGTAACTCCCGGTGTAGGCATACAACAATAAAGCCCCCGCCAACAAACCAACTCCACCCAATTGGGTGATGATCAGTGCCTTGATGCCCCCAGCCACCGCTTTAGGATCATCATTGTGGAAGGAGATGAGCGCGTAGGAACACAAGGCAGTAATTTCCCAAAAGAAGAACATCAGCAACAGGTTGCTGGTCAACACCAGACCAACCATGCTGCCGATAAAAAAGAGCACAAAGGCATAATAACGCGCCAACTGCGCCTCATGGCGCATATAATCGGCGGAGAAGATTACCGCCAGCGATCCCACCACGGTGGCTATGGCAGCCAGGAAGACGCCCAAACCGTCCAGCACAAAGGTGAAATCACCAAACGCGCCGCCAATCGGGATGAAAAACACCAGCCGTTCTTTACCGTAAGGAAGCAGCAGTAATGCGGCAATTCCTGCCGCCACCGAAAACAGCACCGCCAGCGCGTGAGTGCGCTTTTCGAGGCGGTCGCCAAGCAGCCAAATCAGCAGCGCGCCCAGCCAGGGAAGCCCGATCGTCAAAATCAGCCAGGTCAATGCCATCCGCTCACCTCCGCAGCGTGGTCAGGTCTTTGAGGTTCATGGTGCCGAAAGCGCGGCGCACCTGTACTGCCAGCGCCAGCCCGATGACCGCTACAATGGTGTCCGCCACAATCACGGTTAAAGCCAGGCTTTGCCCAAGATTCTCCTGCCCGTGCAGTCTGCCCGCTAAAACGAACGCAATCATCGTTCCCTTGACCATGATTTGCAGCCCCACAATCACCTTGATCAAATTGCGCACGGTTAACAAGGCATACAAGCCCACCCCCAGCAGACCAACTACCCCCACAATTACAACGCTTGGAATGGATATTGTCATGCGCTTTTCTCCTGATGGGTATCTTGTTCTTGGGCAGGTTCCTTCTCGCTTAGCAGCCTCAGCACTCCCAACACGCCGCAAAACACCATCACAGCCTGCAGGATCAAATCCATCTGCCGGTCGCCCCACATCACCAGCGTAAAATCGGTCTCCCCCGGGCTTGGTCCCGCCCGGTCTATCCCGGGCACCAGCAACAACGCCAACACGCCAATGGTCAGGAAAATGACAGCCAGCGCAAGCGGTTCGCGGATCAAGCCTTTGACATCCAGGTCTTCTTCACCGGTCAGGTTAATGGCAAAGACAAATAAAACCGTCACCAGTCCGGCGCCTACGCTCAGTTCGATCACCGCGATTTCCGGCGCGCCGAGCAGGTACAGTTCCAGCGCGACCAACGCGCTGGTGCCCGCCAGCCACAACGCGGAAATAATGAGGCGGCGGGAACGGATTGCCTGGATGGCGCAAATCAAAATTCCCGCCGCGGTCAGCATATGCAGCATATCAATTTTTCCTCCAATGGAATGGGTTTGACCGCGTGGCGGTCTTTGATTCACCCAAGACGAGTACTGTTAATCAGCCGCAAAACAATAATCACACGCTACCAGTATACACCCGATTGGAAATGCCATACCATCAACAATCCAATCCAACTTGTTTAGGTATATCACCCGGCAGGACAAATGTCATGTGAAGATCATCATAAATTCGAGGGCAAATAATCCTAAAACAGTATGAATTCTACAGCGGGGCATCTGGCTGCTCAGCCAGATGCCCCGCTGTTATTGACGCCGGTTTCGTCTTTTCCTTTTACAATTCGCTATGAACGGGTTAGCTGAAACGTAATGCCATAATCCGAATCCTCGCCATCTTCAGGGGTTGTGTAACGGTGCTCCACAACATAGCGGACGGTGGAGGGTGTGTCCGGTCCTTTGGGACGCGGGTTGTGACTGGTGGAAACCTCCTCGAACTGATAGCGCTCCACCGGCGGCAGCTGCCCGCGCGGGCTGGTCAGGTCCCAGGCAGCACGCGCGTCCATAATCATCAAATCAACCGCGATGCGGTCAGCCGGTGCCCAGGCAGCCCAAAACAACCCAACAATCAGGATGACCGCTGCAATCGCCGCCAGAGCGATTAAGCCCTGGGTCAGGGTGAGCGAAATCATCTTGGCAATCGAAGCCGCTGCACCTTCGGCGGCAATCGCGCCTGCCCAAACATTTTCCAGATAATGGGCGAACGCCGAGCCAAAGTCACGGATCTGATCGCGGGCAGCCGCTTCACTGTCAACCTCGAAGCCGATTAAGCCAGCCGCCACGACCCCGCGGTTGAACGATCCGTTCCAGATGTCGGCGCTGTAAGAACCGGAGTCCTCGCCTGAATCCATATCATCCCAGGCGCCGCGGTCAAATTCAACATGTTTGACCGGACCCAGGGTATGTTTGCCGCTTGGCATGGCTGCCGGCACAAAATTGACCACCCAGGCATCGAACCAGATTTCATCCGAGCCAAGCCCATCGGTTTCCTCATAACAACGTCCATGCTCGCTCCAGAAATGGAAATTGATATTCGGGTCAGGTTCAACCTGCAAGTACAGGGTGTTGGATTTTAATTTCGGCGCGACCCCGCCGGCATACACAGCTGAGAGGACATTGTCCACCTCAACCGTCACCAGGTAAAAACCAGGCGGAAGCGGCGCGCCGGGAATGTTGGGATGCCGGTTGGGCAGGGTGACCACAACCGTGTCAGATACGCGCCAATCATGGATGGTATGCCCTTGATCGTCCTTGACCGGCGTCTCCAGGTCGCCAAACACAGGCGCTTCGACCGATAATTTCAAACCGGTGTCCTTGTGCTCAAACCATACCTTGACTGTCTTGGTGATAAAATTAAAGCCGCGAATGCCGATGGTTGCGCCAGGTTCAACCACCGGGAATTGTAAACACTGCCCGTTGAGGGTGTAATCCATCCCACCTTCGCAAAAATTGGGCAACAACGATCCGGGCGAAGGCGGCGGCGGGGTCTTGGGAACGCAATTAGCAACCAATTCGCCCGGCTTGTTGGGGTTGACCGAAACCTGGCAGTCGCGGGCAATCTGATAGGGCTGAAAGGGGTACGGCAACCCGGCGGAAGAACGGTAACTGGCCGTGCTTCCATATTCCTTGTAATCCCCAATATTCGGGCGGATGGCAGTCAACCAGGGCCAGGGACCGCTGAAAATGCGCGGAGCTTGCGAGCCGTTGGGTGTCGGCGGGAGCACGGCGTCCCAAATGCGCACCTGTCCGGGTCCCATCACGCCATTCGAGTGACTCATCAGCGCCTGGCCAGCGTACGCCAGTCCTTCCTGGATGAAGGCGCCAATCACATCGGCGGGTGATACGCCCTCCTCTTGCAAGGATTTTGCCAGCCGGTCGTCGAAGAGGCACTTTTTCAGGCGCGGTGACAGACCACGGTAACCCTCGAATCCCACGCCGAGAGCTTTCAACTGGCGTTTGCTCAACCGCCTTAAACCGTCATACACTATTTCCTCGAAACCCGCCCGTGGATTAACTTCCGCCGCGAACCGTTCGAAAATTTCAGCCATCAACGGAAGGATTGCATCCACAGTGGGCAGATTGCAACACAGTGAATCCATTTTTTGCCCGCTGCGCTGCTTAGGCTTGTGAAAGTCTTTGGTATCTACTCCTGGAATCCGTTTAAGAATTTCAAGGATTTGCTCCTTTTCCTTGGTTTTGCGCGAACGAACCTTCTCCCGGCAGGGTTTCCGGGGCGAAGCAACCTCACCCACCGGCGGAGCACACGGGTTATCCACCCGCGTGGGTTGTGGTTCTTCTTCGTCGCCTGGATGTTCATCGTGGAAATCCCGTTCGTCGTAATGCGGTTCGTCCTGTCTTTCCTTTTGCCTGCGCGTTCTCGATTCCATCCCCAGCCTCCAATCCCAAATCATTACCTATGGATGCCGGTCTGCGGATTCGAATTTGCAGACCGGATGAAATCACCCCAAAAAAAACCAGCAACTCGGATAAAAAAAAACACCGAGTCGCCGATGTGATTCAGGATGACGCCAACACAATAAGGTTAATTTTGACCTTTTTTATCAATATTTGTATTATACAAATCCAATCCAAAAAAGTCAAATCTGGTCCTGATTTGACTTTAATAACGCAATGCGTTATAATGACATAACGCATTGCGTTATAACTGGAGGTATGGTCAATGGCAAAGAAAAGTGAAACCGAAGAAAGCGTGGAGGAAATCCTCAAATCGAGCGGGTTGAGTGAACTGACCCGTAAAGTCCTGCTGGCAGGCATTGGCGCGGCTGTTCTGGCGCAAGAGGAAATCGAGCGCTTTGTCGAGCGCATGGTGCAAAAAGGCGAACTGGCTGAAAAGGACGCCCGCCGCATGATCCAGGAATTGATGGAAAAGCGCGAAAAGATGGATCAGGAGCGCCGCACTGCCGCGGCGAAGAGCCGCCCCGCCCCGGTCACCCGTGCCGACATCGAAGCGTTGAGCAATAAAATCAGCGAACTGAACCGCAAGATCGAAGAACTGAAAAAGGAACGCGGCGAGTAATCCCGCCCGGCTATGCTGCGCATCAAACGTTACAGCAATCGCAAACTGTACGACAGCGCCGCGCGGCGTTATGTAACCCTGGAGGAAATCGCCGACGCCATCCGCCGCGGCGAGGATTTGCAAGTCAGCGACCACGACAGCGGCGCAGACTTGACCACCCAGGTCATGCTGCAAGCCTTCTTTAACGCCGAAAAACGGCGCAGTGGCTTGTTCCCCGCCGGGCTGCTCACCCGCCTGCTGCGCGCCGGCGAGCGCGGCTTGGAGGATGCGCGCACCGCCGCCGTTTTAATCTTCGAGCGGCTACCCGCTGTGAACCAGGAAATCGAACGCCGCCTCGACCGGCTGGCTGACCTCGGGCACTTGAGCCTGGAGGAAGCCAAACGGTTGAAAGAATTGCTGCTCGGCGCGTCAAGCGACAGCGGTGACGCTGGTCACCCGGAGGAAGTCTCAAGCGATGAAGTTCAATCCCTGCTGGCAGAGCTGGAGCGTCTTT
The DNA here is from genome assembly GCA_039666315.1 of Bellilinea sp. GTDB lineage: Bacteria > Chloroflexota > Anaerolineae > Anaerolineales > Anaerolineaceae > Bellilinea. The sequence goes on from JAVSME010000003.1 coordinate 719,851, forward strand.
CCCAACAGTTGGACAACCTCAGCCGTTGAGCAGGTCCTCGTCAGGCTGCTGCAGTTACGAGCAGCCATGCCCGATGAACTGCGCGGAACTCAGCGCAGACCGGCAGGTTACTCGATTGTGAACACCGACCCGGCGCTTCTGCCTTGCACATCCGGGAAATACATGGCATAGGCGCGGGCAGGCAGCACGCGGAATTCACCCGCCTGAAGCGGGAGAATTCGATAGGTCAGGATATAGGTACCCGCCGGAACATAGGAACCCAGCCAACGGATGCGATCAGCGGAGATGCGCGGCGCCGTAAAGTACCACCAGCCCCACCCATTCGCCAGCGTGGCGCCATCCACAAACAACGGCTGGATTTCTTCGCTGCCCAGTTGGGTGGTGTTCAGCGTGGTATCCACGATCTCGGCTCCCGCGGGGATGTAATCCTCAACTACCAGGTAAGTCATGTCGTTGGGGACGGTCAGCGCGAGGCGCACATGGACGACCGGGTTGCTGGTCGAGCGGCTGGCAGACTGCACAGCCGGGCAGTCCTGGCTGCCGCAATCTGCTCCGGCGAGGAAATACTCCCGACTTAAGGTGATGCCGCCATCCAATGCCTGAACGGTCTCAACCGGTTGTCCCACGTCAAGAATGGCGCGATAATATAACCGCCCGCTCCCAGCGCTGCGCTGGATACGCAGCGCGTTGCTGGCGGCAGATAGTTGCGAAAGCGCCACCGTCGCCCGCACCGGCATGGAAGTCTGCGCGCCGGTGGCTTCCCCATTGGCAATCGCTGCTCCGTTAAGGGTGGCGTTGAACGAGTAATTACCCTGGAATTCACCCATGGCATGCGCTGCCTGGCTCAGCGCCGCCAGCACCCAGGCTGTTGCATGACTGTTCAACCAACCATTTTCGCCGCGCTGCAACACCAGGTAACGGACGGCATCCGCTACCAGCGGGGAAGCAGGGTCAACTTTCACCAATGCCAGCAGCACGATCGCGCTGTTGGCGTAGGTGTTGGAAAAGCCAAAGTACGAATCATCGCGCGGCTGCCAGAATGTTCCGCTGGCAGAACGCTGCGCGCTGCCCGCCAGGTCGGCGATCAGTGTTGCCGCTGCGTCGGGCTGGCTGGTTTGGACTGCCAACGCCAACAGCGCCTGCGCCCAAGGACTGAGGCGGGCACGCATACCCAATAAATCCGCCGGCACGGGCTGGCTGCGTTCATGCTGGTTGAGTACGAAATACATAAACGCCAGTTGATCCAGCCGGGTCGCATCCTGGGTCATTTCGGGTGTATACAGGCTGGCAGTTACAAAGCGGTTGGCGTCCTGCCGGTCAAATTCCGCGACGAAAAAGCCATTGGCTGCCGCTTTATCAAGCATCCACAGCGCGTAGGCGCTCAAATACAAATCACTGGACATGGAGGGTATCCAGCCCCAGCCGCCATCGGTTTTTTGCATTTGCGCCAGGCGGTCCAAGTCGCGGCGGATACTCTCCTGCAGGCGCGCGTTCAAATCCGGCGAGGACAGATTGATTTCACGGCTCAACTCGAAAACCGTCAGGTTTGCCAGCAGGCGCGAGAGTAGCGGCTCGCTGATGCTGGCATCATCATCCTCGACCATTTCCAAGTCCGCCAATATTGCCCCAGCAAGGTTCGCTGCCAGTTCAACCCGCAGTTCCCCGCCAGTGGGGGTGAACGAACGCGGCAGACTGACTACTTCCAGCACCTCGCCCGCTTCCGCCAGGACGCCGCCGGTCGTGAAGGATTGCAGGCTGGAGTAGCGCAGCACCGGCAGGTTTCCGCTTGGAATGGTGCTGGCATCCTGCATTCCACCGCCTTCCACGCTAAAAACCATCGCTGCCGAACCGGTATCACCCACCCGCACCCACCAACTGACCCGCTGCCTGCCATTGGCGGGCAGCTGCACTGCCTGGCGTTCCAAAGCCGGATTTTCCAATGAGATTCCATTCGCTTGCAGGCGCACCGTTGCTTCAAGCGCTTTGCTGGTGTTATTCTGCACCACCGCGCCAATCTCTACCCGGTCGCCGGCGACAAGGAAACGCGGGGTAACCGGACGAACAAGCAAATCCTTGCTGACTACAATTTCAGTCACCGCTTCTCCCACGCGGGTATCGCGGGTCACTCCCCGCAGCGTTGCCACCCAGGTGGTCAGATTATCCGGCAAGGTAAATTCGATCTGCCCGCGCCCGGAGGCGTCCGTTTCCAGCGATCCAATCCAGTAAGCCGTGTCGCGGAAGTCGCTGCGCAGCGGTGATAGTGCGTCTGCGGCTCCGCCCCCGCCCCCGCCCAAACCAGGCGGCAGCAACGGGATGCGCCCCACATGCGCCGCCATAGAGCCGCTGGTGTACACGCCCAGCGGCTGCGCGCCGTAAAACGCCTCGCGAATATCCTTTACCGTACTGTCTGCCAACGCCAGCACCGCCTTGTCCACCACCGCCAGCGAGAATTCGCCCTGGATGGGGTTGCCGAGATGATCCTTGACCAGCACGTCAAAGCGGGCCGTCTGGCGCGGTTCGTAGCGTGTTTCAAGCGGGATGATGCTCACATCCAGTTCAAGTGCTTGCGCATCCACCTCCAACTCAAGGTAACCCTGGCGGAAATCCGGCTTGCCGTTTTCATCGTTGCCGAGCAGCGTGACCGCCACAAACACATTCGGGGCATCGCTTTCCGTCAAAGGAATGTCCAACACCTGGCTGCTGCCGGAAATGGTCAGCACTTGCGATCGCAGCACGCCGCGCCGTTCGATGGTCACCCACGCCAATGCGCCCGGCGAAAGCGGGTTGGGCACAAATACCCGCGCCGTTTGCCCAACCGGATAGGCTTTCTGTTCCGACTCCAGGCGCAGCTGTTGGTTGGGCAGTAGCGGCCAGGGCGCTCTGCCTGCTCCGCCAACCCACACCAGCACCTGGGTCAGCGCGCCGCCACCGCGCACTTCCAGCCGGTAGATGCCCGGCGCAGGCGGGGTGAATTGCAGCGCTGCCCGTCCGTTGGCATCGGTGCGCAAGTCTGCCCCGCTGACTCCGGTAACAACTTGCTTCAATGGTGCTGCGCCGCCTGCGGCTGCGTTAAAATCCTGCACCCATTCCACCCGGTCAAAAGAAGCGCTCAAAGCGCGGTTGCCTGACGGGCGGTTCTGCCAGTCGAACGTGGCAATCGAAAAGGTGTAGGGCATTTCCGCGGCTTGAACCCACGACTGCGGGCGCACGCCGATAACGAAGTCCGCCGGGTGAATCAGCGTTTGCCCGCGCCGCGAGATTGGAAATCCGCTTTCATCCATCAAGGTAACTTCCAATGTTAACATCTGTTCGCGGTTCAACGCTAAAAATTGCGCCAGATTTTCCTTGAGGAACGTCAACGGAAAACGCCCGTCGCTGCCAGTCACCCCGCTGCCGTTTTGGACCAATTGACCCAACGGCATATCGAACTGCATCCACCAGTCCACTTCCAGCCAGGAAGTATCCACTGCGCCGCTCGTGTAACCTTCCGGCAGGTCCAGGAAGGCATCCCGAACGTACAATGACCAGTCCACCTTGACTCCGCTGGCGGGTGCATCAAAGAAATATGCCGCCTCAACCTGTGCCTGTACGTCCTGACCCGCCAGGTATTCCTTCTGGTTGAATTCAACGTTCAAATCAATTTCCGGTTTGCGGTAGGCTGCCACGCGAAATTCCACTACCGAATCCGGCTTTTCATCCAGCTGCATAGTATAGATACCTGCTGGCGCGTCCGCCGGCAGAGTGAATTGTCCCTCCACCGTGCCATAAGCAGAAACCGGCAGTTGCCGGGTTTCCAGTACCGGGTTACCCAGATCAGGAGTGTAAGCGCCGAAAATCTTGAGCGAAACTTCGCCAAGATCAACCGGCTGGTAGCGGGCATCGCCCCACTGGCGCACAATGTAGCGGTAATACACCGTTTGCCCCGGCTGGTAAATGGGGCGGTCGGTGTAACCGTACGCCTTGATGTGCGGCTGGTCAAGCGTGCTGTGGATGCCAAAATTCCATGGATACAGTCCAGCATTCCAGCTGGTGACGGCAGCCGAAAAATCGGCATCGTTGCTCTCGCCCAGGGTGACCAACAGGGAGCGGTAGCGCTCGCGCGGGGGCAGCGCAATACGCGCCACTCCGTCGGCGTCGGTTTCGCCGCGCCCCAACGATAAACCGCTGCCGACTTCGAACACCGAGACCAACCGTCCAGCGACCGGGCGTTGATCGTTGTGATTGACCGCCCACACCACCATTTCGCCCTGACTTTCCTTGAGGGTCAGTTTCACCGGGCTGACCACCAGCATCAACTGGATCGCTGCGGTCTCACTTTCAAACTGCGGCGATTCGATCCGGAAAGCATACAACCCGGCGGGCAGTCCGCTGCCATCACTCTTAAACGGGATCTGGATGCCCTGACTGGAATTTGCCGGCAACTCTAGGTTTTGCTGCCAGGTCTCCTCCAACGTCAAACCGTTCAAGTTGAAAGATTGGTCAATGGAACGCAGCAGTTCAGCAGTCGTCATTCGCGCCCGGCTGATAGAGAGAGTCTCCAGGTTGGTGGCATAAGCCGGCATATTTGCCTCGCCCGGCAAGGCGTAGAGCAGAGAGCCGCTGTTGAACAAGATCGGGATGGAAAGTCCAGCCTGGTAATCCGCGGCTCTAAAGTTCAACACAAAATCTTGTCCCAGTTGCGAACCCCAGCGGTCTTCCAGGCTGCCGCTGATCGTTATCTGGTAAGATTGTCCGCTCTGGAAGAATCCGGAGATGTAGATACTGCCGGATGTTTCGTCATTGTACAGGTAGTAGTTGCTGATCTCCGGCGTCAATTTTATCCGCTCATTCAGGGCTTGCCCTGTTGCCAGCGGCGCGCTTAACTGGATGGTCACCGCTGCGTAATCGCCATAGATTGGCAATTCGCCAAGATTATCCGGGTCGGTGGATAAAACCCGCAGATCGCTAACGGTGCGGTAAGTTTGGGTAAATTGAAAACCCAGCGGCGCGCCACCCAATCCGGCTGCCTGACGCAACTCCAAGGTATATGCCGTGTCCCGGCTGAGAATTCGTTGTGGTTTCAACCCCACCACAGTATCACGTTCCGACCATTCAAATGTTGCTGGAACATTGTTCCCGGCAGCATCGCGCAACAGCAAGCCGCTTTCGGTGCTGCGCCTATCCATCGGCTGGTTGAAGCTCAGGACAAAGACCGCATCCAGCGGGATGCTGTCCTCTCGATTCGGAGAAAAGGCGACAATCGCCGGAGCAGCCGTGCTGAACTGCCAGTTCATCTCCGCGGCATTGGCAACCGGCGTGCCGTCTACGCCGACCAGTCCGGCGTTGAGGCTGACCGTGTAGGTTGCGCCCCCCTGTAGCGCAGGCTGCGGCGTAAAAACGTACGTGCTGGTATTCAGCCAGCGGCCGCTGCCCTCCGTTGGCGGGTCAAGGGTCAAGGCAGCGGGTTCACTTGCCCCCACTTCGCCCAAAGGAACAACCGGGCGGGTAAAGGTCACCGCCACCACGGTGGTGGGGTCCAGTTCGGTGATCCCCGGCTGGGGGATACGCTCGGAAACGTTCAAGGCGCTGGCAGTGCGGTAGGTGAACGATACCGGGCGGAGCAAATTTTTGCCGTTGGTTGCCTGCGCAGTTTCATCCACGCTCAGCACCACCCGCGAATCAGGCGCGAATGGTTGCTCCGGGATAAAACGCACCGATTGGTCATCCAGCCATTCGAAGCGCCCCGCGCTTGCCGGTTCCACCCGCAGCGCTCCTTCCACCGATGCGCGGTCCATTGGCTGATCGAAAACCAGCGCAATGCCCTGGCTGCCAGGCAGCAGGCTGTCGGGCGCGGGGTTGCTTTCAATCAAAACCGGCGGCAGTACTTCAGCCGGCGTTGGCAGCAGGGTGGGCTGCGGGGTTTCGCGCAGGGCTGTTGGCGGCGTCTCAAAACCAAACGGCAGGTTGCAAGCCAGGCTGACCAGCGAGAAGACGATCACCAACGACACCAGCGCCCGGGCAAATCTAAACGCAAAAGGCTTGTTCATGTACAATCCTCCTGACAACATCCGGCTTGCAATTCGAACTGCCTATAACTTTACCACAAATCAATACCGGCTTGAGCCTCAGGTTGTCTAAATACCCAGTGCCATTAAAAAGACGGCGGTAGACTTAAAAAGGTTTCCCGAAAACAAAGCGCCCAACGAGTTGCCACCCGCCGGGCGTTTTGAGTATAGTTTTGAAAATTTTTATTGGTTCAGCAATTGACCAAAGAAACGCCGAAAAATGATAAATTCCCCGCTATCCCCGCGATGATTGGGGTTACCGGCATCCCATAGCGCAGCGAAAGAAGCGACAACATCATTGGCATCCAAGACAGCCCCGTTCGTAAACCTCACTCCATAGCGCAAGTTGAAAGTCCATTCGGTCTGGTCGGGATTGGCTGACCAGGACTCCGCCAGGCTTGGGCGCAGCCCTATGCTGCCATACTCGTAATCCACCAGCGTAGAATAAAGCAGGCGGGTGATTCGGAAGGTATCCCCGTTAACCGCATCCCCTGGCCAGAGCGACTCTGGCGGCTGAGTTTGCATAAAGATCAGCCGCTGGTCTGGCGCGGTCATTTCTTCCATGTTCTCAACGCTCTGGTTGACCGCCACGCCTTGCACCTCGTTTCGGAAAACGACAGCGGTGCTGACGTGTGCCAGCGGAATGGCCGGGGCATGCTCCAGCATCAAATCATTGACCTGATTGTAAAGCCGCTGGCGCTCACCCGGATCGCCTGTTTTTCCTGCCTGGGCGGCGGTATCCAGCACATCCGGATAAGCATCGCCAAACAACTGCGAACCAGGCGCGAACAGGGTATTGAAAAGACTGGTCGGATCGGGATAATCGGCATTCCAGCCGTACAGGAAAAAGGCTACCTGTCCCGCCTGAACCGAAGTTTCGAAAGGTTTGGGGTCAACCCGCTTAAGAGTTACTTTAACCCCATAGGGCAGCAGTTGTGAACGGATGATTTGCGCCACCCGGTGCGGATCATGAAACAGATCGCTGCCAGCATTTGAATACGTCAGGGTCAGTTCCTGGTTAAAGTCAAAACCAGCCTGGCGCAGCAGGTCCAAACCCCGTTGCGGATCATACGGCAGCCAGGTGAGCAGAGGAGTATGTCCAACCTGAAATAACGGGGAGAGGAATTGTTCGGCAACGCTGCTGCTGAAAGGATAGGCTGCCGATACAATCTGCCCGCGGTCAATCAACATGCTCAAACCCTGGCGCACCCGAACATCATCGAAAGGAGGATAACGATTATTCATCCCAATAAGCGCCAGGTTGAGTGATGGGCGATACACCATGCGCAGATCGGCATTCTGTTCAATGCTGTAATACATGTCGGCATCCGGGCGATCAATTGCCTGCGCATAAGCATTAATCACTTCCATCAGTCTGTAAATCGGGGATGCCTCCCAGCGAAAGCGGATCTCCCGCAGGCGCGGCGGGACGCCCCAGTAATCCGGGTTGACCTCCAGCGTCAGGCTTAGTCCGGGCGTGTATTCTTTTACGCGATATGCCCCGCTGCCATTTGGCTGCGCACTCATCGAGCGCGAATCGCCGCCATGCTCGGCAAGGTAGGCATCATCATTGATTGCAAAGACCGGGAAGGCCATCTTGGCGGGAAATGCCGGATCTGGAGCACACAGACTGAACTTGACCGTGTAGGAATCCAGCGCTTCTACCGAGCGGATTGCCCCGCCGTACGAACAATCCGGCGCTCGCACACTGGAAAGGTCCGCCAAAGCAGCCACCTGCTCAACGCGCAAACCCAGCGGCTGGCAGGCGCTCAGCAGCAGGCTGAACAGCGCGAGCAACAGAATAAAACGGAAGCACAGGTTGGGTTTTGTTGCCGAGTGGGCAGTTTTCATCCTGCGTTGGCTTCTATCCATGGGTTATCCATTTCCCGGTCTGGTGTTTTTTCCAGCGCATGTATAATTTTCTCATCCCGAAAAATTTGCTCGTTTTTGATCAGCGCAGGTGAAGATTCCGGGAAAAGATTGAATGATCTGTAACGTTTGGGGCTGCGGGTGGTTAACGATCTTACCCCTCACTCGGTTTAAATTATACGAGAATTGCCCTGGAATGAAATTGACAATTCAGTAAGGTGACTCTCGTTCAACTGGTAGATTTGATCCAATCTTAAGGTATACTCCCCTGACAATGCAACAAGATCGCGAAACTTGCAAGCAAAAATTATCTTCTTTGGAGAAAATCCTCGCTCTGGACATCGCCCTGACAAACCGGTTGCGTATGGAGGTTGACAATTCGCCGGGCTGGAAACTGGCAGCCTTCCTGGCGCATTCCGGCGATTCCTGGTTCTGGCTGCTTGGGTTAGGATTGGTCTGGCTGGTTTCCACCCAGTGGCGCAGTCTTTCCGCTTTCCTGATCCTGGATATCCTCTTGCTGGCAGTCCTGGTGATGGTGATCAAATTCACTTTCCGCCGCAGCCGTCCGCCGGGTGAATGGGGCAGCATCTACCGCAACACCGATCCGCACTCCTTTCCCTCCGGACACGCAGCCCGGGCGGTGATGCTGGCAGTCATAACGGCTGCATTAGGTCCGCTCTGGGCAGCCGTCGGGCTCTCTATCTGGGCGATACTGGTCAGTATGTCGCGCATCTTCACCGGCATGCATTACCTCTCCGATGTGCTTGCTGGCATGTTGCTCGGCTTGTTGAGCGGTGTTGGCTTCTTATGGCTGCGCTCCTCAATGGAGCAGTATCTGCCTTTCCTCTTTTTTTAACGGGGCATATCATGCTGCAGCGCGCCCCCCGCCAAACGCTTTTTCTCGCCCTGGTAATTTTCCTGTTCTTGCTGCCTGGCGGGTGCGGCGGCGCTGGCATCACCATTACCATCGAAAACCAAACCGGTCAGCCAATTTGCGAGGTGTATATTTCTCCCCAAGACAACAGCGATTTTGGAAGGGACAAACTGGAGGAAGGCGACCCGATCGAACACCAGGAAACCCGCGCCTTTCCGGTAACCAGCGGCGAGTATGATTTACTGGCAAGGAACTGCCAGCAGGAAACGGTGTTTGCTCAGTCCGGGGTGACGACTGATGCGCGGTTTGTGGTTGGCAGCCAGGGCGCCCAGCCGCTGCGCCTGCACAACCAGACCAGCGACGAAATCTGCTATATTTATTTTTCTCCAGCGGACAGCGGCGCGTGGGGTGAGGATCAACTCGCCAGGGTTGAAAGTATCCTGCCCGGCGGACTGCGCATCTTCTACCAGCCTGCCGGGATGTACCATGTTCGCGCCGCCGGTTGTGATGATCGAACCATCGCCGAAGCGCGAAATGTCAATCTCAATGCACCGTTCGACTGGGTAATATCACCGTGATTAACCCTTTGACGAATAATACGGCGTGGGGTATGCTTAACGCGGGAGTGGTTGGGTCCCGGTGGGCTCCCCGGTCTTCAAAACCGGTGGCGGGTCGCGTTGCGAGCCGCGGTGGGTTCGACTCCCATCCATTCCCGCCTTTCCCAAATTACAGGTTTTGGATGGTATAGCCACTATGGAAGACCAATTCCTCCTCAACGAGCGCACCGACCAGGCAGTGCGGCGCGTATTCTATATCGAAGATACAACATATGGCGACGACCGCAAGGGTTTTATCGTTAAGTATCACGGCCGCCTGATCCTCCCTGACAGCGCTGAAGCCTACGACCGGCTGGCGGAAGCGGTCAAACCGCTCGGATTGACGCCGCTCTTTCGATATGAAGACAATCGCCAGACGGTCATCCTGGTCACCAGCCGCAAAACGCCCGGCGCATCCAATCCGCGCATCAACCTGATCTTTTTCATCCTTACCCTGATCAGTGTTTGGTTTACGGGCGGCATGTTAAGCATCACCGAACTGCCACCCACTCTGGCAGAAACCATTGCCGCCATTATCACCCAGGGTTGGCCCTTCGCGCTCAGCATGTTAGCCATTCTCAGCGCGCACGAATTTGGACACTACCTGGCAGGCAGACGGCACGGCGCCGCGGTCAGCCTGCCTTATTTTTTACCGCTGCCGTTTCCTATCAGTCCATTTGGCACCTTTGGGGCGTTCATCAACATGAAGGAACTGCCAAAAAATCGGCGCGTCCTGATGGACATCGGCATTGCTGGACCCCTTTCCGGATTGGTGGTTGCCATCCCGGTTTTGCTGATCGGGCTTTCCCTTTCGCCGCTCATCACCCTTCCCGCCGCGCCTGCCGAAAACGGGCTCGGTCAGGCGCAACTGGAGGGCAATTCTCTGCTGTATTTGTTGCTCAAGTTCATCGTCTTCGGTCAAATGCTGCCCGCGCCAGTAGATTTCGGCGGGCTTTCGCCGGTGTTATATTGGCTGCGGTATATCTTTACCGCGCAGCCGCTACCCTACGGCGGGCTGGATGTCAGCCTGCACCCGGTTGCCTGGGCTGGCTGGGGCGGGTTGTTGATCACCTCGCTCAACCTGATTCCTGCCGGTCAACTGGATGGAGGTCACCTGCTGTATGTTTTATTCGGCAGACAGCGAGCGCGCCAGTTTTTCCCTCTGGTTCTGCTGGCATTGGGACTGCTGGGTATTTTCTGGTCGGGCTGGTGGCTGTGGGCGGTGCTCATCTTTTTATTCGGGCGGGTCTATGCCGAGCCGCTGGATCAAATTACCGGGCTGGATCGTAAACGCAAATGGCTGGGAGTATTAACCCTGATCGTCTTTGTGCTGGTTTTTACCCCTGTGCCGCTTACCCTGGTGCCTTGACCAGTGTCTCGATCCAATCTCCTTCCAGGGTGCGGTAACATCCCAGCGCTGAAACCGTCAGGCATACATGGGCGGGGATGATTCCAACCAGTTGCCCCGGGCGCATCGCCGCGATGCGATTCAAGGGCAGGCTGAGAACGCCGTGCTCCTGTGAAAGCCGGGCAGCGTAGGCGTCCGGACTGCGCAGCGACCAACCCGCGTCGTGGACATCCACCACCCAACCGAAGATGTTTTTTCCATCCACCTGGACAGTGTCTTTTGAGAGGTGAATTGCGCCGCCATACACTACCGCCTCGCCGCGCTGTGGATGCAGTGTCACCAGCGGACAGGCGACCGCCGCAGCGACATCTTCCTCACGGCACACGCCAAGTTGAAGCATTTGAGCATCGTAAAAGACAAAATTGCCCGGGCGGATTTCATCCAGTTGGTCGAACTGCGGGCTGAGCGCGCAGCCCGGCGTGTCCCCCACGCTGATCTCAAGCCCTACCACCCCGCCTTGCCCCAGCAGGCTGCGCAGCGCCGCCATGCGCTGATTGCTCTCCGCAAAGGTCTGGACGATTTGATCGGTCGAGCTGCTTGCGTAGGTTGCCCCGGCATGAGTCAGCAGTCCGCGCAGGCGCAGGCGGGGCTGTTCCAACACCTGCCTGCACAGCATCAATGCCCGTTCAGCCTCCTGCCAGGGTATTCCAGTTCGCCCGCTTCCGCTGTCAATCTCAATCCATACATCCACCGGCTGTTCAACCGCCTGCGCCAGCGCCAGGACAATTTCACCGGATTCAACCAGCACTCCCAGCCGGATGCGTTCGCTCAGGCTGCTCACAACCGGCAGCTCGCGCAGATTAAGCGGAAATGCCACGCTAATATCCCTCCATCCGTGGCGGGCAAAATAGACCGCCATTTCGAGGGATGAGACGGTGATCGCGCTGACGCCTGCTTCGCGCAGCCATTCACCGACTTTTGCCGATTGATGAGTCTTGAAATGCGGGCGGAAGCGCGCGCCCAGCCGCTCCGCTTTGCGTGCCATGCGCTGAATGTTTCCGCGCACTCGCTGCGCGTCAATTAACATTGTTGGGCGAGTTATATCCGCAAATATTTTTTGTTGCATGGCTCTATTGTATAATAACTCGCATGCAAATCGAACGGGTGACTTTCTTCCCCAATTGAAACGGGAACGGCTATGGACAATCACCAACTGGCAGACAGGTTCGAGCGGATCGCGAATTTACTGGATATAAAGGGCGAAGTAATCTACGTCACCCTTGCCTACCGCCGCGCAGCGGAGAGCCTGCGGGCTCACCCGCAAGAAGCCGCCGAGGTACTGCGGCAGGGGAAATTGACCGCTATCCCTGGTATTGGCAAGGCAATCGCCGAAAAAATCACCGAATTGCTCACCACCGGCAGGCTGGAATTTCTTGAACGGCTGGAGCAGGAAATCCCACCCAGCCTGTTGGAGATGCTGGAAGTTCCGGACGTCGGACCCAAAAAGGTTGCCCTGTTCTGGAAACAAGCCGGGATCACCTCGCTGGCGGAGCTGGAATCGGCCGCCAACGAGGGCCGCTTGCGCCGCCTGCCCGGATTGGGGGAAAAGTCCGAGCAGCGCATTCTGGCAGGGATCGAATCGATCAAGCGGCGCAGTAAACGAATGCTGCTGGGCACCGCGCGTCCGATCGGGCTGCGCTGGCTGGAATGGCTGCGCGCGCTGCCCGGCGTGCGCAACGCCGAGGCAGCCGGAAGCCTGCGCCGCTGGCGCGCCACCATTGGCGATCTCGACCTGGTCGCCTCGGCTGACGACCCGGCTGCGGTGATGCAGGCTTTCAGCAATCATCCGGAAGTGAACCGGGTGTTGGGCAGCGGAGAGAACAAATCCAGCGTCGAACTGTCCAACGGGCTGAAAATTCAACTATGGTTGCAGCCGCATGAGCGTTTTGGCACCCTGCTGCAATTCGTCACCGGCTCCAAGGAGCACAACGTCCGCCTGCGCGAACTTGCCCAACGCCAGGGATTGTCGCTTTCCGAACGCTGCCTGACCAGCAGCGATGGCAAAGAACTGACCTTTGCCCGCGAAGAGGACGTTTACCGCGCGCTGGGATTGGAGTGGATCCCGCCGGAATTGCGCGAAGATCATGGAGAAATCCAGGCTGCCGGCAATGGCAGCCTGCCGGAATTGATTTCCACCGCCGACCTGAAGGCTGAATTGCACAGCCACTCCACCTGGAGCGACGGGGTATTGAGCATCGCCGAGATGGCGCGCGCTGCGCGCTCGCGGGGTCTTCAGATGCTGGCAATTACCGATCACACCCAATCGCTTGGGGTGGCAAACGGATTGACCGCCGAGCGATTGCTCCAGCAACGCCGCGAGATAGACGCCGTTCAAGAGGAAATGGGAGCGGATTTCATCCTGCTGCAAGGCGCCGAGGTGGAGATTAAGGCGGATGGCAGCCTGGATTACCCGGACGAGGTGCTGGCGAGGCTCGATCTGGTGATTGCTTCTCTGCATGTCAGCCTGCGCCAGCCTAGAGAAGAGATCACTGCCCGCCTGCTTAAAGCCATCCACAACCCGCAGGTTGACATCATCGGACACCCCAGCGGTCGCTTGCTGCCCAACCGCGAAGGCGCCGACCTGGAATGGGAAACCATCCTCACTGCTGCGCGCGAAACCGGTGTAGCGCTGGAAATCAATGCCAGCCCATCACGACTTGACCTGGACGAAGCGCATGCCCACCGCGCAGTCCAACTCGGTATTTTACTGACCATCAATACCGACGCGCACAGCCAGGCTGACTTGGATTTGGCAGAGTATGGCATTTCGGTTGCCCGCCGGGCATGGATTAGCGCGCCGCAGGTCCTTAACACCTGGCAGCCGCAACAACTGCGCGCCTGGCTGAACCGCCGCGGCGGCAGGCAGTAAAGAATACGCTGGAATTTCCGGTTATCGCTTGTCCGCCGCTTAAACTGGTGATCCGGTCAGTCCCAGGCTTTATCGGGTTAGCGAACCTACAAACACCTGATTACCGTAAGCAATTACCAGGTTGCGCGCTTGAGTAACACGAAACGCGCTCACCGGTCGGGACGGCAGCGAGGCGTTGTCGTCGTATAACGGTCGCGCTTCCTGTACAAAAGTCATCCCCAGGCTGAACTGGTAGATCGCCGGCGTAGCCGGGTCGAGGAAGTAGAGCGAAGGCTCAGGCGGTTCGGTTGACTGGATTTGCGTCAGGTTCATCCCCAACGTCTGAAGCTCTTCTACCGGTTCACCGCCCCGGCTGACCCGGTAGAAATAGGGGTCGTTGCAGCGAGTGGGAGTCGAGCTGATGCTGCTGTAGGTACACAACACCAGTCCGCCGTCCTCTTTTAGGATGAATAAATCGTTCTGGTAAACGGCAATATCCACCGCGTTGCTCAGGTCGGGAACCTGGTTGCCAAAAAACAGGCGAGGACCGGCTAACGGATCGATGAACTCGATCCCCAACCCTTCAAAGCGCCAGACAGCGTTGGAGCGGTTATCCAAAATATGCAACAAACCTGGCGTAAAGACCAACGCACGGATGCTTCCCCAACCTGCGTCTGGCTGTTTTAGCAAGATCGCGCTGGTTTTTGTGGAATCCAGCGAACAGTACAACAAATGTCCACGCGCATCAATGCCCATCACAACTGCTTCCAGCCGGTTAGGCTGCGGCGCAGCGACAATATCCACCAGCGGACCAATAGTCATATCTCCCAACCGATTTGGTCCACACGAAAAGCGCGCATCAATTTCATAGCCCGGACGGGTGAATACAAGGCGAATCACCTGCCCGCTCGTCCCGTCCAGCAGGTACAGATCCTCCGCAGGACTGGAAACGATGCGTTTAATATTTACTGCCGGATCGAACATTGCAGGCAGCGCGGGAGAGAACGCGATGCGCTGGATTCCTTCCAGCCGATCCAACGCGGCAAAGATTTCAATTCGCAGGCTGCGCATCTCTTCCGACTGCCCAAACTCTGCCGACTGGTCAAGGTAACCCAGCGCGGCTTCGTAATTGACCCGCTTCAGTATCGGGTCAGCCTGGCTGGCTGCCTGGAATGCCATTTGTTCCGCTTGCGCCACCAAAGCGCGGTGCTCATTGCCGCGCCCCTGCTGGATATACGCGGTTGTGGCAATCGCGACCACCAGGATCGGCACAATGATGGCTACGAACAACATGGCAGAGTTGGATAACGCGGGTAAACGCTCGGTTTTTCCCGGCAGAATACGCGCGGTCAGGCTCGACAGGCTGTCCCCAATCTTTCCGCGCAGCGCTGCCCAATCGTTTACCGCGCGTCTTAGAATACCGCGCGCGCGCCGGGCAGTTGCCGAAGGCATACGGTCTGTTGCGGGCAAGCCTTTCGGCTGCGCGTCAGCCAGCGATTCGGGACCGGCTGCCCGTTCCAGTGTCGGGGACTTGAGCCTCATCTGCGCTGAAGTGGCGGATTGTTTCTGTGGCGGGCTGACAGGCGGGATGATGGCTTGGTCTTGCTGCGCAACAGGTTCCGTCTTAGCTTTACCGCCCGGCAATGCAGCGCTCAGACGGGCTGCCAGCCCTCGCAGCGGGTTCGCGCCGGTCACTCGCCCAGCCTCTTCGGGCTTTCTTCCGCCCAGATACACTGCCTGGCGAGTTTCTTGTCCGCCAGGCGGCGGGAATTTGGTTGCAGGGATTTCGCCGGGCATCTCCGGCTCGGCATCAACAACCGGCTCTGAGGCAAGCAGCGGCGCGGGCGGAATAGACTCAGCCGATCGCAGCGCATGGGTTTGAATAACCCCCGTCCCCCTACGGACGCGCAGCATAACAAAACACAGGTTTTCATCCGCCTGGGTCAGCAAACGGCGGCGAAGATTATCCAAAGACAATTGCCCGCTGCCAGACAGAGATTGCGCCGTCCAGTGCGCCGCCGGCTGCGCGCTAAGCAACGCCAGGTTTCCAGGCGTAAATGAAGTGCGGTAAAAACGAATCGGAACGCTCCTGCTGACGCCCAAGCCGCGTCCGCAACCAACCGGATCGTGGAAGTGCTCAACCCCCTGGCTGTTGATGATGAACGAATGCACCGGTCCGGACTGCGCCAGGTAAAGCATTTCATCGTGCAGCACTGCCAGGATCAACCAGCCCAGAACCGGATTACCCTCCTTTGCCTGGCGCAGGTTACGCGCCAGCAGGCGCTCATTGACCTGCTCAGCAACCGTTTTGAGCGCGTTAGTCACCGTTCCGCGGGTCGCAAAATAGACCTGGCTCAATTTTTCCAGCAATTCCATGGGAGCGCCCTGCAGCTGTGGTTCCCGCTCGCCCAGTTGTAAAAACAATACCAGGCGGTCCCTCTCCCTCCCGCGCGCCGCTCGCTTGGGAGGTGCGGCGGCGCACAAGCCGGGCAATTCCGCTGATTCCCTGGCTTCCAGTCGGTTGTATTTAAAAACGCTCAGATCGAACACGATTCCGCCTTTAGGGCAGTAGAATATCCAAACAGGTTAATTATACCCTTGCACGATGAATGCAATTTCTGTGCCAGCCGGTCAAAATCAGTTGATTTATGAAACAAAACACAGAGCATGCAGCCTATGCCGCCTTACCTGCATGTCCCGCCTCAACTAGGCATCCAATTGGTACGTAGAAAACACGCTCCGGCAAGGATTACCCCAGCAAGCATGCATCTGGCGGTTGGTCAGGTCAATTGTCAATGCGGTGATTGTTTTTTCGCGGTCGAGCGGGTCGCCGGTTTCAGCGTGGTTGCAAATCGAGTCGGGGTGATTGACATGGTCTTTTTGAATGGCTTGCAGCGAACGAATCGTATGCTGCTCGTTCTGAGCAAGCAGCCGTTGCGCGCGCAGGTAACGCACCCGCGTGCTGATCAATTCGTCCGGATCGCTTTCGATCTTGCGCATCTGCTCATCCAGGTAATGGTTAGTATGCACCATGATACCGTTAACCGCCGGGATGATGGCAAACTGACGCGCCGAAACCTCAACCGAGTATAACTCTCCGCTTTCATGCGCCAGCAAATGATTGTAACCAGCAGCGCGCTGCGCAACCAACATGTGCCGGATCGCCTCGCTGGGGTTTTTTGCCGCCAACACCGCCCGCGAAGCGAGAATGCGTGGAATTCCGATCCGGCAGTCGGTAGGATAGACGGTATCGCAACATTGGGCAATGCCATGCGCATTGAAGCCAATGTTAGGCAGCAACCCGCCATACGTCATTGCCAGAAAAGGCGGTTCACTGTCCGGGGTAACGTGCAGCAGATAGACATCTGCTTCATCCTCGGGCAGCCAATCTTCGTTGTGCGCTAGCAGCACGCGCTCGTTGGTTGTGCGCTCCTGACTGACGGCGATGCTGGTGCACTTGGTCAGGTGCAGCGCGTCCATCGTCACCGCTTCCATCGCATTGAGAACGCTCAGGTCGTCCAGAGGCACCTTTGCTCCCTCTGCCATCCCGCGCAATTCATCAACGTATTGCGGGTAACGCTCTTCGGCAAAGGGCATGTACTTGCGCGCCTGGATCAAGGCGCCGTGCCAGTCCAGTTGCAGACTGTCGTAAGCATCTGCCAACAATTGGCGCGCGTTTTCAATGCTGTGCAGAATCTGCTCCCGGCATTCTTCGCCAATCTGGCGGCCGATCTCACGGTGGCTTCCTCCCACACGAATCAGGCGAAGGGCGCGGTTGTCCAGGACTTCGGCTGTGGTTTCCATTTTTTTCGATTTCATGAGAGCGATTTTACCATACCGATTGACCACGCCTGAAAACTTGCCTTTTTATTCATTCCTATCTACAATAGCCTTAGCGAAATTTTCCGCAGTTCGATGCACTCGATTCAGGTGGGTGATGTCTTTGCGCCAGGAGGATTAAATCATGTCCAGTGCCAAACCAAGCCGCAAACTCAGGATTCTCCTGGTGGATGACGATGCCGATACCCGCCAATTGGTAAGCATGATTATTGAAAAGGCGGGTCACAAAATTCAGACCACCGGTCACGGGAAGGCTGCCCTGACTCTGCTCGAACATGAACGCTTCGACATCATTTTGCTCGATATCATGATGCCGGAAGTGGATGGTTTGAGCACGCTGGAATCAATCCGCCAGGTTTCCAGCGCGCCGGTCATTATGCTCACCGCGCTTTCGGATGCGGGCATCATGGAGCAAAGTTACCTGATGGGCGCCGACGATTACATCGTCAAGCCGTTTGCTATGGCTAAATTGATCGAACGGATTGACCGGCTGGCGCGCTCCCTGCCGCTGAGCGAAGGAACGGAAACATCCGCCCATGCTTCCCATTACAAATTGGATCTAAATAACAACACCCTCGTGCGCGGGGGCATCGTCCTCGATTTGAATCCCAACGAAGCCCGCCTGCTGTCCTGCCTGATGGACAACGCCTACGTGGAAGTGCCGCTGCCTTCGTTGTACGAGGCAGGCTGGGGCAAGGAAATGCTCCCTCAACGCACCATGCAGGCGCTGGTCGAAAACACCATCCGCAGTCTGCAAAACAAACTCGAAGAAGACGCGCTGACACCCCAAATCGTCATCCGCACCGAGAACGGCTTTTCATTCATACCTGAGAATTAGACCGCTCTTCCTCGTTCTTAGCCATGCCAGATTACGAATAACCTTATATGGATAGCCCTGTCCAATCCTCTCTTGTTGCTCGGGGGCGGTGGATGGCGTTAATAGGCGTCGGCATGGGTGTCTTGATGGTAACCATTGATGCCAGCATCGTCAACATTTCTTTGCCTGCGCTCAGCCAAATATTCAACACCCGCTTTGCGGCAGTGCAGTGGGTGGTGCTTGCTTATATCCTTGTCATCACCTCGCTGCTGCTTGGCGCCGCCAGGCTGGGTGACATGCACAACAAAAAACACCTCTACACTGGCGGTCTGGTGATTTTCACCCTCGGATCGGCACTGTGCGCTTCCGCAGCAACTATCAACGGGTTGATTGCATTCCGCGCCGTGCAAGGTTTCGGAGCCGTTTTCACCCAGGCGCTCGGCATTGCCATGATTACCGAAATTTTTCCTGCCAACGAACGCGGGCGAGCCTTGGGGATCGTGGGCAGTATCGTCTCGATAGGCATTGCTATTGGTCCACCGCTGGGCGGTTTGATTCTTGAGTTGGCATCCTGGCAGTGGATTTTTCTGGTCAACCTGCCTGTCGGCGTTCTCGCGCTGGCAATCGTTGCCCGCTTTATCCCCAATCTGCCGCCTGCGCGCAGCCACCAAACATTTGACCGCCTGGGCGGGATATTGCTATTCCTGACCCTGGCGTTGTACGCGCTTGGTATGACCAGCGGGCAGGGCATCGGCTTCGGAGCGCCGGTTGTCATTGCCGCCTTGGTTGCCGCCGGGTTAGGGTTGGCGTTGTTCCTGTTGGTTGAGTCGCGGGTTGCCCAACCCATGGTTGACTTGAAGTTGTTCTCGAACACTTTGTTCAGCATGAACTTGCTGATGGCGTTCCTGGTATTTATCGTCATGGCAGGCTTCTTCATCTTGCCGTTTTACCTTCAACTGGTGCTTGGTTTTTCTGCCACGCTGGTTGGCGCATTGATGATGGTGCATCCCATCGGCATGGGAGTGGTTGCGCCATTGGCAGGCGCGCTTTCCGACCGCTTCGGTTCGCGGGTGATCAGCCTGGCTGGGCTGCTGGTGATTATCGCCGGATGTTTAGCGCTTTCCACTGTAACGGAAAACATGAGCCCGATGGAGTTCTTCCCGCGCACGCTGCTGCTCGGCATTGGCATGGGGTTGTTTCAAGCCCCCAATAACAATGCAGTGATGGGCACCGTCCCGCGCGAACGGCTGGGGATCGGCTCCGGATTGCTGGTGCTCTCGCGGACGCTCGGACAAACCACCGGCTTGCCGCTGATGGGCGCCCTTTTTACCGCCAGCGTTCTTTCGGCTGCCGGGTTGCCGCCGGGCATGGAAATCACGGCGGCTGGATCTGCTGCGCTGTTGAGCGGTTTTCAGGCAACTTATAGAATTGCTGCTGCGGTTGTGTTTACAGCAACCATCGTCGCTGTTCTGGCGCTGGTTATCGCCCGGCGCCAAAAAAAGCAAAAAATCTTAACCAACTCGCCAGGCGCAGGTTGAAACAAATCTCATTTCAGGTTAAGATTGAACCATTCAAGCGACTTTAATGGCTATTCAATCAGTCCTTAATGACAAAGACGCACCGGGGATCACCCCCCTGATTGGCAGTTCGCCTGATTGCATGAAGGATTCACCATCTGCCGGAAAAACCCGCGCGATCACCGAGGTTTCACTTGACCCCATCCGTTGATACCAGCACCTCCACGCCGCTTACAATTTACCCATCGGTTGAAGAAAAGACCTTCAACGCCGGTAAAGTCAGCGCAATTGCAGCCGCTCATGGCGCGCACGATACCTACCAGGCTTTTTTGCCTCCCCTGCTGCCGGTTCTGATCGAGCGGTTTTTGCTCACCAAAACCGAAGCGGGGCTGTTATCCGTCTTTTTGACCACGCCTTCCCTCCTGCAACCTTTGATTGGCTACCTGGCGGACCGGAGCGCGCTGCGCGCGTTTGTCATCCTCACCCCTGCCATCACTGCCATCGCAATGAGCCTGCTGGGGATTGCGCCAACCTACTGGCTGGCTGTGTTCATGCTGCTGGTTGCCGGGATCAGTTCCGCCAGTTTGCACGCCACCGGACCAGTGCTCGCCGGGCGCCTTTCGGCTAACCGGCTGGGACTTGGGATGAGTCTCTGGATGGTTGGCGGTGAAGTGGGACGCACGATTGGACCATTGATTATCGTCCTGGCTGCTTCCACCATGGGGATGCACCAGACTCCCTGGCTGGCGGCGGTGGGAATCCTGGTTTCGATTGGGATGTTTTTCCAATTGCGTAAATTACCCGATCAGCACGCCGAAAGCCGCCTGGCGCTGCCCTGGCGAAAAGCCTTGCGCGCCCTGCGCCCGCTGCTAGTGCCGGTAGCAGCGATCCTATTAACCCGCGCCTTTGCTTTCGTTAGTGTTTCCACCTTCCTGCCCACTTTTATGACTGATGAGGGCGCAAGCCTGATTGTGGCGGGGGTTTCATTATCCGTAATGCAAGCTGCCGGGGTGGTTGGGGCAATGCTGGCTGGTCCGCTTTCGGACCGGATCGGTCGCCGCCCTTTGATGTTTTTTTCGTTGACGACCACCGCTGTGTTCATCTTTTTGCTGCTCAACAGTCACGGCTGGTGGCACTTCCCGGTGCTGATCGGGCTCGGTTTTGGACTGCTCTCCATGACGCCGGTGGTAATGGCTATCGTCCAGGAGAGTTTTCCGGAAAATCGCGCCCTGGCGAATGGCATCTACATGGCAGTTACTTTTGTCAGCAGTTCACTGGCAACGGTGGCAATCGGCGCCATCAGCGATCTATTCAGCCTGCGCACCGCCTTCATTACCAGCGGGCTTCTGGCGCTGATTGGTCTGCCGGCGCTTTTCTGGCTGCCTCTCAGCCGGAATACGCCATCATCATAAACAAAACGAAACGAAAAAATAAACGAGGTTAACATGGCAGATTTTCATGGTTTTATTCTCTTGGAAGAGCGCGTCATCAAGGAATACAACACCCGCGCCTGCTTATGGCAGCACCAATTGACCGGCGCGCAGCTTCTTTCACTGGAGAACGATGACGAGAACAAAGTGTTTGGTATTTCATTTCGCACTCCACCACCGGATTCCTCAGGCGTTCCTCACATCCTCGAACACTCGGTGCTTTGTGGTTCACAAAAATATCCGGTTAAAGAGCCTTTTGTAGAATTGCTGAAAGGGTCGTTGAACACCTTTCTCAATGCCATGACCTACCCGGATAAAACCCTCTACCCGGTTGCCAGCACGAATTTAAAGGATTTTTACAATCTGATTGATGTTTACCTGGACGCCGTTTTTCACCCGTTGATCTCACCTTACACGCTCTATCAGGAAGGCTGGCACTACGAACTGGACGAACCACAAGCCGAGATGATCTACAAGGGCGTCGTTTACAATGAAATGAAAGGCGCCTATTCCTCCCCCGACTCAATATTGGCGGAGGAAAGCCAACACGCCCTTTTCCCGGACACTATTTACCGTTACGACAGCGGCGGCAACCCGGAGGAGATTTTATCCCTGACCTATGACGATTTTCGTGCGTTTTTTGAAACCTATTACCACCCCAGCAACGCTCTTTTTTATTTTTATGGCGATGACCCCCTCGATCAGCGCCTGGAAATGATCAATCGCGCTCTGGCAGGTTTCGAGCGGCGCGAAGTGAGCGTGGACATCCCGCTGCAAGCACGCTTCAGTTCGCCTGCCTATACAGAAGTCTATTATGACAGCGGGGATGATCCCAACGCCAGGTCGCAGGTTGGCTTGAGCTGGATGTTATTCGAAAGCGGCAATGTGGAACAAACCCTCGCCCTGCACCTTCTCGATCACGCCCTCATCGGCACCCCCGCCTCACCCTTGCGAAAAGCGCTGATCGACTCCGGGTTGGGTGAAGACCTGACCAGCAGCGGCTTTCAGAGCGGCTACCGCCAGACAATTTTCTCGGTTGGCTTGAAAGGCATTGCCGCCGAAAACGCCGCGCTTGTCCAAAACCTGATTATGGGTACGCTCACGGAAATAGCGGAACAGGGTTTCGATCCAGAAACCTTGCGCGCTTCGCTCAACACCTTCGAGTTCAGCCTGCGCGAGAATAATACCGGTCCCTACCCGCGCGGTCTGGTTATGATGCTTAACGCGGTAGAAGATTGGGTGTATGGACACAATCCAATCGAACCGCTTGAATTCGAGCGCCCGTTAAATGCCATCAAGCAGCGCTTTGAGTCTGGTCAGCGCTATTTTGAAGATTTAATCCGTACCCACCTGCTGGAAAACACGCACCGGGTAACCCTGTTGCTGCGTCCCGACCCCGAGCTGGGCAAACAGCGCGCCGCCGCCGAGCAAGAGCGGCTGCGCCGCGCGCGCGAAGCAATGAAACCGGCGGAAATTGACGAGGTGGTTGCCATCACCCGCGAATTGAAACTCCGCCAGGAAACTCCCGACAGCCCGGAAGCGCTCGCCACTATCCCCATGTTGCAGCGCAGCGACCTGGACCCCAAAATCAAAACCATACCGACCGAGGAAGTGCGCCTGGCAAATAGCGCTGCGCTGTTGCATAACCTGTTCACCAACGGCATCCTCTATTTTGACCTGGGTTTCGATCTGCATACCCTGCCAGGCGAGTGGCTGCCCTATTTACCCGTGTTCAGCCGCGCTCTGCTGGAAACCGGCACGGCTCAGCACACGTTTGTCCAGCTGATGCAGCAGATAGGTCAACGCACCGGTGGCATCTATCCAACAATGCTGTTTTCGATGATCCGCGGCAGCGTGGAGGACGCTGCCTGGTTGTTCCTGCGCGGCAAAGCCATGATCCCGCAAAGCAGGGATTTATTCATGCTGCTTAAGGATGTGCTATTCACCGCTCGCCTGAATGACCGCGACCGAATCCGCCAAATTGCGCTGGAGAACAAAGCCGGAATCGAATCCGGTATCGTCCACGCCGGACACCGGGTAGTCAATAGCCGCCTGAAGGCTCGTTTCACTTCCGCTGATTGGGCTGGCGAGGTGACCGGCGGAATCAGCCAGTTATTCTTTCTGCGCAATTTGCTCGATAAAATCGATTCCGACTGGGACAGCGTTCACCAGATGTTGGAAAACATTCGCGCCGCGCTGCTCAACCAGCAGGCATTGATCTGTAATCTCACCCTGGACACGAAAGACTGGCAGCAGGTGCGCCCCCTGCTTGAAGATTTTGTCGCTGCCTTCCCGGATACAGGTTACCAACCCGCCGCATGGAACATCGCCGACTTACCGGGCGTCGAGGGATTATCCATGCCTTTGCAGGTCAATTTCGTCGGCAAGGGCGGCAATCTGTATCAGAATGGATATTCCTTCCACGGCTCAGCGCTGGTGATCGTACCCTACTTGCGCGGCAGTTATCTGTGGGATAAAGTCCGCGTTCAGGGCGGTGCTTACGGCGGTTTTGCCGTCTTCGACCAGCAATCCGGCAATTTCAACTTCCTCTCCTATCGCGACCCAAACCTGGATCAGACCTTGCATGCCTATGACCAGACTGCCGACTACCTGCGCCGCCTGGAATTAAGTGACAGCGAACTGACCAAAGCCATCATCGGCGCAATTGGCGAAGTGGATGCCCACCAATTGCCGGATGCCAAAGGGTACACCGCCATGCTGCGCCGGTTGCTTAAGATCAGCAACGAAGACCGCCAGCGCACCCGTGACCAGATCCTGGCAACCTCTCAGGCGGACTTCCGCGCCTTTGCCAGCGCGCTCGAAGCCGTCAGCGCGCGCGGAGCCGTGGTGGTTTTGGCATCATCCGAGTCGCTCAAATCAAGTCAAATGGCGGAACAATTCTCGCTGCTCAGAATTCTTTAACCTTAACCCACGCCAGATCAAAAAACCATTCCGCGCGCTGTTGGAATGGGAAGGATCAACAAAAACGCAACGGGACTGCGTCCGCCAAACCGGCGAAAGCAGTCCCTTGCGTTCAAGCGCCTGCCATTGCCAGCAGGAATTGCGGCACCCAGAATTTACCGATCCCGAACAAAGACAGCGCAATGCTGGTCAGCAGCAGAATCACCCCAAAGCCGATCAATAACCGATCGCGGGTACGGTAGTGCAGTTGTTCCAGCCAGGTGCGCGCTCCCACCCCAAACGCGCGCAGATCCATCGCGTCAATGATATCCTCGCTGGAGACAATAGCGTGGATGGTCACCGGCACGATCAACGGCGCCAGTTTGCGCACCTGGGCAAACAACCCGCCAGAAATCTTCTCCAGTTCGTAACCACGCGCCCGCTGCGCATCGCGGGTGAGCATGAAATCGCGCCCAAAGGAAGGGATGAAACGCATGGTCAGATCCATGCCGTAGGCAATCTTGTCGGGCAGCCCCAGCCCGCGAAAGATGATCCCGTAATGCGCCGGGTTGAGCGAATAAGGGATCAGGATGGTCATGCTCGCCAGGCTGAACACGCGCACAAACATGGACACGGAAAACATCGTCCTTTCGGCGGTGATGTCCAGCGTGGGCCGCCAGCCGAGGATGGTGAAACCGGCTTCCAGGCGGGTGATCAGATGCTCTTCGGTATACAGCTCGATCCCGCCGCGCCCGGTCAAAAAGGTAAGCACAGAGAAAAAGACGACAAAGCCGCCGATGAACAGCCACGCCCGGCGCATTTCGGAAAATTTGATCCCCGAAGTAAGCACCGCCAGCATTGCCATGGCGAACAGTACCAGCAGGAAGCGCACATCCCAGAACAACACCGTGCAGGCAATGTAGCAGCCAAAAAAGATGATCCAGGCGCGCGGATCGAAGGATTGGATCAGCGATTTTCTCGGGCGGTAACGCCAGGTGACCAGCATGGTAAAGGCTGTCCTTCCTCAGAGTTCTCCGGCAGCGGCATGAGTTGCTGCCGGAGAACCTCTCATCGCTCGATTAACGACCGGTTTGGCGCTGCACGGCGGCATACGCGCCTACCAGCAAAGGCACCAGGATGGCGGCAAAGATCGAGTTGGGTCCTGCTGCGGGCAGGAACTGCCCCACGATGGTCACCGCGGGCGAGAAGCCGTTGATCCAAATGTCCGAAATGGCTGCAAAGCCAATTCCGAGGAAGTTCCCCAACAGACTCCAGGAAACTGCCGCTGTGACCTCGATGTTCTTGCCAAAGGCAGCAAAAGCGCGGATTGCCACGACCATCAGCAGCCCAATCGCAACCGAAAAACCGGCAAACCAGGAAATCATCGCGTCGCCGAAGATGCCCGCTTCCACGTCGAAAAACAGCATGTTGGGCACATTGCGGTTGAGCAAGAAAACGACCGTCGCCAGCACCGCGACAACAGCGCTGATTGCCAGGACTACATTTAGACCTTTCTGCCGGTTGGGGAACAGCAGCGACATGCCTGCCACCATGCCAATCAGCCCGTTGCCGACCGACCACTGCGGCGAGAGGCCGAAACCGGTCAGCGCATCACCGAACATGTTGCCAACCGCGCCGGTAAAAAAGCCAACCGAGGGTCCAAACGCAAAACCGAAGAACATTGGGATGGCAATTGCCGGGCGCAGCGCAACCTGGCTGACCGACGGCACCGCGAAGACCGTTCCGTTGAACAGGAAGGAAAGCACCGCATACAGGGCAGCCCCAATCGCCATATAGACCACCTGTCGGGTGCCCACTTCCCAGATCTGGCTCTGGCGGGTGAGCATATAGACAATGAACACAATCAACAGACCGATGCCGACAAAAACGAAGCGCAGCAAACCGGTTTCATCCAGCTGCAAGTCGGGATTGATGATACCGCCAATCCAGACAACGCCGAGGAAGAAGACCAGCACCGCAACCAGAGAAACAATTACAGAAATAAGTTTACGATCCATCTTAATCTCTCCTTATGGCGAATACAGATTCGATCTCCCTCACCCCAACGCAAGGCGGTGGGCAAGGGCTTCAGCGCGCAGAAATTGTCCGGTGGTTGAAAAGTTATCCAGATTGGTTCGCAGCAGAGAAGTCGGCAGCAGACGGCAATGCTGCAGCCGTTCCATGTCGGCAAGCACCTCCGGCGGGGGTCCATCGGCAGCAATCGTACCCTGGTTGACCATCAATACGCGGTTGGCATAAATCACCGCCATGTCAATATCATGAGTAATAAACAAAATGGCTTCGAAGCCGGGCATTTGCAGGATGGAATCCATAAAACTCAAATAATTTTTATAGTCCTGCCCGGCGGTAGGTTCGTCCATGACCAGGATGCGCGAGCGCATGGCGAGGATGGCGGCAATGCTCACCCGTTTTTGTTGACCAAAGGACATGGAAAGCGGCGGTGTCTGCTCGTACCCTTTCAGGTTGACGATCTCGACTGCCTGGGTCACCTCCTTTCGAATTTCATCCGGTTTGTGTTTCAGGTTGGTGGGACCAAATGCCAGCTCATCGTATACAGTCGGCGCGAAGAGCATGTGGCTTGGGCTTTGAAAGACATACCCCAGCATGGCTGCAATTTGCGCCACGCTCAATTGGCGGGTATCCTCGCCATTGATCAACACCTGCCCGCGTTTGGGCTTCAACAAACCAATGGCGTGCTTGACCAGGGTGGTCTTTCCGGCACCGTTAGGTCCCAACACGGCGATCACGTCGCCGCGGCGAATCTCGAGGTTGATGTCATGCAGCACCTCTGGACCGCTTTCGTAACCAAAGGCAACGTCCTTGAACTGCACCAGCGGGGTGGCATCGCCGCTTACCCCAGGCAGAATGTCGAGCGGCGGCGGGGGGACATGCCGGGCGGCCAGTTCCAGGATCATCGGCGCGGGCAATTTCACCTCGCGGTAATCCACCTGCTGCGCCAGGTTTTCCGGGCTGCCGTCATAGCACATCTCACCATCCTTCATGAACAACACCCGCTCCGGGCGGATGCGCAGCACGTCCTCGACGCGGTGCTCAACCATCAACACCGTCATGCCCTCATCCGCCAGCCCGCGGATCACCTCCAGCGCTTCCTGAGCGCTGGCAGGGTCCAGGCTGGCAAGCGGTTCGTCCAGCAGCAGAATGCCCGGCTGCATCGCCAGCACGCCCGCCAGGGCAACCTTTTGTTTCTCGCCCCCCGAAAGATAATGGGTCTGCCGTTCGCGCAGGTGGCTGATCTTCAAGCGCGCCAGGGACTCGTCCACCCGGCGGCGGATTTCATCCCGTCCCAAACCCAGGTTCTCCAGTCCAAAAGCCACTTCGTTCATCACGATCGAACCGAGAATCTGCCGCTCCGGATCCTGCAAAACAGTCCCCACCAGCTGGGAGATGCGCGCCAGCGGCAGCGCGGTGATGTTGTGACCCTGCAGGAAGATCTCGCCCTTCAATTCACCCTTGTAACTGCGCGGAATCAAGCCATTGATGCAGCGCGCCAGAGTGGTTTTACCGCAGCCGCTGGCGCCGGCGATCAACACCACCTGCGGCTGATCCACGGTCAGGTTGATGTTTTTAATCGCCAGTTCCTGGCGGCTGCGATAACGGAAAGACAGGTTTGCAATTTGTACGGGCGAGGACACGTTCATTTGAATTTCTCTGCGAGAAAATTAGAGACACTACGGGTTGTCTCTGACCCGATTAGCGTGCAGATCCTCGAAATCCTTATCGGCCATATACTCCCGGTGCGCGGTGCAGCGGATAAACTCGGCTTATCGGCAAGTATACTGTATTATCACTTCAACCTGCTCGAAAAACATGGGTTGATCCAGGTGGTCGAGACGCGCCAGGCTAGCCAACCTGCTGGAAAAAGGATATACAACCAAAACTTCGTAGCTGAAGAATCTGTCCCCCATGCGGAGCGTGGCTGGGTACATGCAGTATTCGGCGCGGCACAAAAAGAGCCAGCTAGTTTATAACCGGTTCTCTGGCGGTACGGTTTCTTGAAGCCATCTCTTTTTTTCTTGCAGATGCCAGCCCAAATTTAGAATTACTGTTAGCGGTAAAACTTACCTGCTCTCCGCTGCGTTCTGTGTTACCGCTTCTTTTATTTGCCTGACCAATTCATCAACTGTCTTGGGCAGTGCGGCCGAGGGTGAAAACTCACCGTGGTTGAGAACTTCTACGCCTTTGATTGTGTAACGCCCAGCGGGATTTACAATTCGATAGAGGGTGCGTCCTTGGGCATGGATAGGATCATCAGAAATATCAACTAGAAACAGAATCACCTCTTCATTCTTGAGGTATAGAGGATCACCCCCAAGCGAGAACCGCTGCCCGGTATCACCCACTATTCCTCCTGTTTGCATAACCGTAATTATCGTTCTCGTTGAACCCTTGTAAATTTCTACCACTTCGACTTCTGTGTCCGAGAATATAACCTTGTCCACTCCCTCTCCTATGACTGTTCCGTCTTCTGCCACAATTGGTCCGTGGAAGGAAACGACTCGCGGCTCGGGGTCCTGTATAACTCTTGCGCGAATTACCAGATCGGCCTCAGCCACAAGTTCGGCAATCGTTGAAGCAGAAGAAGCCCATAGAGCAGGTGCGCTCACCGGAGTAGGAGCCATCGAAATAATTGAGGAATCTTCTGCGCTCCCCAAAGAAGAGCGTGTACCGTCCATGCTAGAGGAACGACTGATTTTGGTTAAAAGATAGCCGAGAGCAAGGGCAAAAATCGCTATCGAAGCGAGGGCGATCCATTTTTTCATAGGAAGCATCCTCCGAATTTTGGTTGTTCTCAATATCGGGCATTGATGAGATCCTTATCTGTTTGATTTGGCTGAAGAACAGTGATGCCTTGAGTGTTCATCACGGTCGTTGAACCAGAGCGGTGTCCAAGTGAATAGCAGTGCCCCATTTCATGTAGGGCGATCCACTTAATGCTATTGTCGTCATTATTCTTCAAGTAGTATTGATTCAACCTCGCGGTGCAGTCCCTGTATGTCCCGTCGAAGGCACTTTGATTGTCACACTGGCCGCTCGTGTTACAAATATAAGCGTAACCTGCCCAACCAGTATTTCCATAATCCATGCCAGAGGTCCATATATGTACGCCGGAACAGTTGTAGTACATATTGAGATCTGTGGTTGCACTCCAAGTCCCCGAAGCATATTGAGCTTGGGAAGAGTAATAACTGCCTATATGACAACGATTAAGGTTGTTAGTTTGAAAATAACCAGTGCCGAGATAGTTGGCAGCATAAACCACCCCCACAAAAAAGATACTCAAGAACACTGCAAATAAAATTGCCGCAAATGAACGTGATAGGCGTGACTTCATGTGTTACCTCCGAGAGGAGCTGTTTGTAAGTTATACTGCTTTTAAATTGTAGCAAATCTTATAAGTGTTTTCAATGTGTTTTATTTTTTGAGGGATTGAAATTCAGAAAAAATAATGGTATGATGTATTTGTCAAACGTTCGGGTGCCCCCCTCACCCGGGCGTTTGACTTTTAAGCCCTTTGCAACCCTTACTGATCTTATGCGTATATGGATTGATAGCATCCGTTATTTTCGATCAAAGGGCAGCAAATCTTATGGAACCTTCAAATACAACCTTTGAAACCTCAACCAACCGCCCTGCGCGCAAGGGCAGCGCCTGGTGGGGTTTAATTTTGATATTTGCTGGCGCAATCATCTTCGCCCAGCAAGCTGGCTGGCTTGGTCCGCGCTACAACTGGTGGGCTTTGTTCATCCTCATCCCCGCTTTTGGTTCCCTGACCGGCGCGTTTTACGCCTTTCAACATACCGGCAAGTTCAACGCCGCGGTGCGCAGCGGGCTGGGCAGCGGTTTGATCGTCTTGACCGTTGCCTTCATATTCCTCTTTGGGTTGGACTGGTCCAGGTACTGGCCGCTGATGGTGATCGTCCCCGGTTTCGCTATCCTTTTGGGTGGATTCAGCCGCCGCGAGTGGCTCAACATGGCATTCTGGATCGGGCTGGGCGCGATGTTTCTGGGAACCGGGTTCCTGGGGATCAACCTCAACACCTTCGATCTGTCCGCGGTTTTCGCCCCAAATCACTGGTGGGCGATTGCCATCCTGATCCCCTGCGCGGGGGCGTTCATTAACGCGCTGCTGGTCGGTCTGCGCGGCGGGCGCTTCGGCGAAGTGCTCGGGTTGGTCGTGTTCGGGCTGCTGAACGGCGCGACGGGTCTGGTGGCGTTCTTCGGCATGGACTGGAACTTGCTGGGTCCGGCGCTGCTGATCGTTGCCGGGGTCGGCATCCTGCTGGGCATCTTCACCAAACGCACTTGATACACAAACCGGATGACGGGCGGAAAACACGCCCGTCATCCGGCAATTCTAGCGCAGCCAGGCAGCGCGGATCAATTCCCAGTTGACCGCAAAATCATATACCGCAATGGTAATTAATATGATCCCGCCGGCACGATTGACCCATTTACTGTGAATGGCAAACTGGCGCGTTATCCAGCGTTGTTGCGCGCCAGCCAGGAAGGACAACAGCAGCAGCGGCACGCCAAACCCCAACCCGAACCACACGAAGGTAGTCAGGCGCAACAACAACTCACCCGCGCTGAGCGATAGGGCAAATACGCTCACCACCAGCGGACCGGAACACGGCAGCGCGATTGGACCATACAGCAGCCCGTACAGGTAGGCATTGATATAGGGGTTCTTAAGCAAAGGCGCCTGAAGGGTTGGCAGGGCTTTGAACGGATTTTTATTCAGCAGCAAGGCAACGCCCAGCGCAAAAATCAACCCATCCGCCAGGGGAATGACAAGCGACAGCGCGCTGCCGATCGGCACCGCCAGCAGCGCGATCACCAGCCCCAGTACCAGCATCATGCTCAAAACGCCCGCCAGCACCAGGAAACCCAGCGCATACTTGCCCTTGCTGGCGCGCAGTGCTTCCTGCCCGCCGCTCAAATACGCCAGGAAGCCCGGGTAGAGCGGGAAAACGCACGGGCTGGTGGTTGCCAGCAAGCCGATTGTCAGCGGGGTGAGGATATTTTCCATAAACTTGCCTACATTTCCTCGTCCAGGAAAGGCTGCAGGAATTCCTTCAACCGGTCAGCCGACTTGATCCCCATTGGCAGCGGGTGAACCTCGCCCTGGCGGTCAATGATCAGCATCGGCGTGGATGGCGGGCTGAGGAACTGCGCTCCGTACAGGTCGCTCAACGCACGCGATACGTCCGCAGGAGCAACCGCATACACCCAGTCAAACCCATTGCGGGCGATGTAATCCTTCAAGGTCGCGGCATCCTCGTTGGGGTCAATATCCAGCCCCAGGCTGATGAAGTCGTCCCGTTCGCCGAGCAGATCGTGCAAGGCTTTAACTTCCTTTTGCTGTTTAAGGCAGTTCGAGCACCACTGCGCCATCGTTTCCACCAGGATAACCTTGCCCTTGAACGAGTCGATTGTGAAGGCTTCGCCGGTTGCTGCATTGGTCAATGAAACCGTAAACCATGCGGGAAGAACCATCCCGGCGCCTTGACCGCTTTCAGCATCCTCGCCATCCGCATCCTCTTTGCCGGAGGTGCTGTCTTGGGTCGGCTCGTTCTTCATTGAGTCATCCATTGCCTTTTCCGGCGGGGCGGGGTTGCTTTGCTGTGCCACTACCGGGCTGGGTTGGACTTGTTCGTTCATTGATCCAGCGGGCGTGTCTGCGTCTGCAACCGGCGCGCAGGCTGCCAGCAATAAGCCTGCCATAATCAACAAGTTCAATATTCCCGTTTGTTTCTTCATATCCATCTCCTTGTAAAATCTCTCTACCGCAGTTTTGATTGTGCGGCTTCTTCCTAACAGGAAGATTAAAAATCAGAGATACGCAATAAATTGGATCGAAATTGTAATGTTTTTCTGGTTTTATTTTAAGATTAGAGGTGTATGCTCTAAGAAATCTTACCTGTTCGCCAAACTTCGCCAAACCCTGGATGCCGATTTGAAAATTTGCGCCAGGTTTGGTAAGTTTAATACGACTGATCCAGTCTATTAATCAGGATTTTATCGCCATGAAAATGAATTCCTTTCCTTCCATTCCCTCGTCAGAAACGACGCCGGAACACATTTACCTCAGCCGCCGAAATTTCTTAAAACTAGGCGCGGTCATTGCCGCCGGGTCATTCCTGGCTGCCTGCGGCATCTCGGCAGGCGGTGAGGAAGACCTTGACCAGCAGCCCAATCGAACGAATGCCTTGCAGGATGAATTGGGCGACCCCGCAAACACCTATGAGGAAATCAGCAATTACAACAACTATTACGAGTTCACCACCGACAAATCGGCGGTAGCATTGCTGGCAAAGGGCTTTCCCACCTCGCCTTGGCAGGTGGAAGTAACCGGATTGGTGAACAAGCCGCGTATTTATGATGTCGGCGATTTGCGCAAATTCCCGCAGGAAGAGCGCATCTACCGCCTGCGCTGCGTGGAGGGCTGGTCAATGGTCATCCCCTGGCTGGGTTTCCCGCTTGCCCGGTTGCTCGCCGAAGTCGAGCCGATGACCAGCGCCGCCTATGTTGCATTTACCACCGTACTGGATTCGGAGAACATGCCCGGCGCGCGCAGCCCGTTTTACCCCTGGCCCTACACCGAAGGGCTGCGCCTGGACGAAGCGTATCACGACCTGACCCTGATGGTTACCGGTTTGTACGGCAAAGAACTGCCGCCGCAAAACGGGTCGCCATTCCGCCTGGCAGTGCCGTGGAAATACGGCTTCAAAAGCGCCAAAGGGATCGTCAAAATCGAACTGACCGAAAAAATGCCCGCCACCTTTTGGAATATCATTGCTCCGCAGGAATACGGTTTTTACGCCAATGTCAATCCGGAAGTATCCCACCCGCGCTGGTCGCAGGCAACCGAACGGCGAATTGGCGAAAACCGCCGCCGCGACACGCTGCTGTTCAACGGGTACGCTGAGCAGGTCGGTCAACTGTACGCCAACCTGGATCTACGCAAGAATTATTGACTCTGCCATGAAGCCCTGGTCTCGTCTGCAGATGCTCACCCATGTCCTGTGCTGGCTGCCGCTGGCGGCATTGGTGGCTGCCTACCTGACCGGCAACCTGACCGTCAACCCGATTCAGGCCGCCACGCAGCGTTCCGGCGATATTGCCCTGGTCATCCTGATCCTTTCGCTGGCGATGACCCCGCTGCACACCATTTTTAACTTACCCAAACTGCTGCCGCTGCGCCGTCCGCTGGGGCTGTACGCCTTTTTCTACGCCACCTTGCACATGTTGACCTATACCGGCTGGGATTACAGTTTCGATTTTCCCCAAATCTACGCTTCGATTGCCGAAAAACCTTACCTGATCTTCGGCTTGCTGGCGCTGGCGCTGCTCACCCCGCTGGCAATCACCTCGCACCGCTGGTGGCAGAAAAAACTGAGCAAAGCCTGGAAACGACTCCACCGCCTGGTTTACCTGGCGGCAGGCTTGGCAGTACTGCACCTGGCGTGGGCGGTCAAGGGTGATGTCTTCCGCCTGCAAGGCGATATCTGGAAACCGCTAGCCGCCGGAATCGCGCTGGCGCTGCTGCTGATGGCGCGTATCCCGCCAGTACGCGCAGCGCTGGCGGGTATACGGCGTAAACGGCGCGTGATCCGAATTTCCACGCAAAGCGGCGCAAACCCAACCCAAAAATGAGCCGCGCGCTTTACTCCTCAAAGGCAAACAGAAATGCCAGATCATTAACATTGGTCTGGGTTGGACCGGTGCGGATCAAATCGCCCAGCGGCTCGAAGAAATGGTACGAATCGTTGGCTGCCAGATACTCCTCCGGGTTGAGGTTGAGCGCCAGCGCGCGTTTCAAAGTATCCCCACTGACCACCGTCCCGGCGGCATTCGTCGGACCATCATCGCCATCCGAGGCTAAGGTCACCAGCAGCAGGTTCTTTAACCCATCAAATGACCGTACTGCGCCGAGGGCAACTTCCAGATTGCGCCCGCCCAGTCCATCGCCGCGCAGAGTGACGGTTGCCTCGCCGCCCATCACCACGCAGGCAGGCGGCTTAAAGGGCTGCCTGCTGGCATCTATCTGGCGGGCAATCGCGCCGAGCAACCGCCCAATCTGGTTGGCTTCTCCCTGCATATAGGTACTCAACAGATGCGGGGAAAAACCGCAATCCTCCGCTTCGTTCAGCGCCGCCTGGGCAGCGTGGCGGTTGCTGGCTATGATCATGTTGTTTACCCGGTCGAACACTGGATCACCGGGCTTAGGTGTATCCGCAATATGCCCATCCCTGCCCATTTGGATATGGTTCAGGATGGCAGGCGGAGTACGATCGAGCAGATCGTACCGTTTCAGGACAGTATAAGCATCCTCGTAGTGGGTTGGGTCCGCTACCGTCGGTCCCGAAGCGATCACATCCAAAGCATCCCCAACCACATCGGACAGCGCCAAGGACAGCAGTTGCGCCCCGCCGGTGGCGCGCGCCAATCCACCCCCTTTGACTTCATCGAGGTGTTTGCGTAGTACGTTGATCTCGTCAATGCACGCGCCACTGGCAAGCAAGCGATTGGTAAGGGTCTGTAAATCAATCAGATCAATGCCCGCCGCCGGGGCAGTCATCAAAGCAGAACCGCCGCCAGAAATGACAGCGATGACCAGATCGCGCTGCCCGGCAGCGCGCAGCAATGCAATGATCCGCCGGGTAGCAGCGACGCCGCGTTCATCCGGGATTGGATGGGAGGCTTCGACTACCTGGATTCGCTCAGGGATCGAACCGCCGAGGGTATTTTCTCGCACAAAACCCTGCTTGGTGATGATCATTCCCCCAGATAACCGGTCACCAACGATTCGGGCAACCGCCCGCGCCATCGGCGCAGCGGCTTTGCCCGCCCCAACCAAAATCACCCGCCGGATGCGGCTAAGATCATAACTCCGCCCACCGGCAAACAACAGGTCGCCCTCGCGCACCAGAAAACGCGCCACAGCGGTTGCCGGATCAACCGCGCGCAATCCAGCCAACAGAATCCGTTTAACCTGCTCACCTCGCGGGTGGCGGTCCAGTGTATGGGTTCTAAAACTGTCTTTGCTGATTAACATCCTTCTTCCCGTATCCCTATCTTCTTCCATCCACTGAAAATTGATTGATCGCCTTAATTGTACCCGACTCGCTGCAACCTTTTCGCCCAAATCGACTCTATATCAATAAACTATCCAATTCAATGAGCGCAGGTTTTAGATCATGAGCAAAAACCAAAGTCAACCAGCCAAGAATACCCGCTTCTCACCCGGAACCAGCATACTGTTACTCCTTATCCTGGCAGCTGCGGTATTTTCGGTTTTATCCAACACAACGGGACAGGCAGTAGCCTTCCCTTCAACCATCGGAGTAGCCGAAGCCGCCGAATTACGTGAACAGGGCGCCTTTATCCTGGATGTGCGCCAGCCTGAAGAATGGAATGAAGTGCACGTCCCCGGTGCTACGCTCATTCCCCTCGGTCAACTTTCCGCCCGCATCTCCGAAGTGCCCACCGACCGCGAGATTGTGGTGATTTGCCGTTCCGGCAACCGCAGCCAGACCGCGCGGGATATCCTGCGCCAGGCGGGTTACGAAAATGTGACCAGTGTAAGCGGCGGGATCATCGCCTGGCAGGCTGCCGGTCTGCCAACCGCCTCCGCTCCGTGAGCCTGAGTGGGATTGCATTCCGCCTTGGCGCGGAAAACAAAACCGCCCATCGGAATTTTTCATCTCGATGGGCGGTGGTTTATCCCGGAAGGGTTCAGGTTTTTTGCAGCAATGCCTTGATCCGGCTGGATACCGCGCGATAAATCGGGCAGCGGTCGTACACCGCGCTGAACAACAATACGCCGCCCAGCCCAATCAGCCACAGGTTAACATCGCTGGCAACCCCAATGCCGGCCGTCACCAGCCCGGCGGTTGAACGCAGCAGGCGGTCGAACGGCGCAGGTGCGGCATGGATCGCCGCTCCGCTCGCCAGGCTGGAAAACAGCCCGT
This sequence comes from Bellilinea sp., assembly GCA_039666315.1. GTDB lineage: Bacteria > Chloroflexota > Anaerolineae > Anaerolineales > Anaerolineaceae > Bellilinea. The sequence continues at coordinate 756,012 of JAVSME010000003.1, forward strand.
CAATGGCATCCGCCGGCTGCGCACCGCTGCGGCGATAAACTTGTTTGCCATCCTGATAGACCAGCACAGTCGGGATGCTGTACACCTTCAACTGGCGCAGCAGGTCGGGGGCTTCATCGGCGTTGATCTTCAACAATTCAACCTTGCCGCTGTACTTTTCCCCCGCCGATTTGAGGACCGGGTTCATCATTTTGCATGGTCCGCACCACGGCGCCCAGAATTCGACCACCAGGGGCAGGCGGGCAGCGGCAATCTTCTTTTGGAACAACTCAGGTTTCAAACGATTCTTCCTTTCACTTCACTGGCAGTCTGACTGGCAGTGAGGGTACATGCGCGCCTCCCGTTGGCTCGTGACCAGCGGGAGGTAGCAGTTCGCGTCAATTGGCAGATAACAAGGATTACGAATTGGTGCGAAACTTGAACAGCGCGTATGCCGGGCACCAGCCGACCAAACCGGTCAGCAAGGGCACAAAGCCGAGGAATTTGAAGATTGTGCCTGCCGTTCCGGTCACAATCCCGCCCCAGCCCAGCGCCAGCAACAAAACACCCACCGCAACCCGGATGATGCGATCCACATTGGACTCGTTCACGAATGACATGGTTTATCTCTCCTGCAGAACTTTTGAATAGGTTATCTATCCTTTGGACGAACAATCCTTCAAAAGGTTACACGGCTTTGGATATTCCATTTTCTTCCGGTGGACAATCTTCACGGTCGGCAATGGCGCGCTGCAGGCGGTCGAACAGGCGTTCCCGCCGCGGCGCCGGGATGGGCTGCTTGCCGCTGCCCTTGTAGAACAATATCGTCTTGCGGGTCGAATCGAGCACTACATGGCAGTTATGGCAGGTACGCAGGTGTTCTTCGGCATCCTGGCGTAAAGCTTCATCCAGGTTGTTATCAATGTAATCGGATAAATAGCGAATCAATTCTTCGCAATTCATTTCAGTGCTCCTTCCTCTTGAGCCGCAAAAAACCCCGCCAGAATCTCGCGCAGTTCCAACCGCGCGCGGTGCAGGCGCACCTTGACCGCCGAGGGGGTAATGGACAAGATCGCGGCGGTCTCCTCGGTGGACAGGTCCTCGACATCGCGCAGCAAAAAGACAGCCCGTAAAGCCGGAGATAGCCGCGCCACGGCATCTTCCAATGCCTGCCGGGTTTCCTGATCGCTCAACAATTCTTCCGGTGTCCAGCGCCATTCAATGAACTCCTTGGGCAGCGGGGCGGTTTCCTCATCGCAGTCGGCGTCCTCTTCGGGAATGGGCTGGTGTTCGCGGGCGCGCAAGCGATCCATGGCGGCGTTGTAGGCAATGCGGTACAACCAGGTGCCCAGCGCGGAACGACCCTCGAACTGCTGGCGGCTGCGATAGGCGGCGAGGAACGTGTCTTGTACCACATCCTCTGCCCGATCCGCATCGCGCAGTAGACCCAGCGCCAGGTGATAGACCTGATCGGCGTACTTCTCGAACAGCAGACCCAGCGCCGGTTGGGGCTGGTCGGATTTCAACAGGGCAAGGATCGAGGAGTCATCCACAGGCAGGCGCATCCTTTCGGTTAGACGGACAAACGGCGAAAAGGTTACACAACCGGAGAGACCGATCCAGGACGTTTTTCCCGGATACCCGGCAGAGCGAGAATCGAAAACAGGAATAAGATGCCATAAATGCCCATGATCAAGGTGTAACCGGCGGCATCCGCAATGGGTCCGGCGATATAAGCGCCAATTGCGCCAGCGCCCGCCCCCGCCAGGTTCGACAAGCCGAGGAAGCGCCCTGCCTGTTCGCGCGGGACAATTTCGGTACCCAGCGCCCAGTTTGCCGAGTAGAACAAACCCACGCCAGCGCCCACCAGGCAGCCAGCCACGTAGATGGCAGTCATGGAGGGAACCAGCATCATCACCCCAACCCCGCTGGCAGCCAGCAGCCCGGCAATCGCCACCAGATTCTTTTTGCCGAAGCGGTCCGCCAGCCAGCCGCTGGGCAGAGCAGTCAGCAGGATGAATACGCCAACAAACATGGTAATCATCGCCGCCGGCGCCGCTGCCTTTTCGCCCTCCAGGTGGGGAAAGCGCTCCTGCAGAAAAAAAACCAGGAATGTAGCGACATTGGTCGAACCGACCAGGAACGCCAGGCGGTTGATCACCCACCATTTGAAGGAAGACTGGTATTGAATATCCTTGCCAACTCCGATGCGCAGGCTGGCAATCACCCCCAACGCAACCGCGAGTCCGATTGCCAGTAAACCAGTCAGCGCTGTAACCCAATATTTCGCTGCACCAAACGGCAGGTCGAGATTGAGAAACCAGCGAACTCCGGCTCCCGTTCCCAGAATGACCAGGGTGAACGCCGCCGTCATTGCCGCCAGGCGCAGGAATGGCTGCCAGTCGAGTTCGAAGGGAGGTTTCTCCAGGCGTTCTTCCCGCACAAGCATTGCCAGCCCGGCACAAACCGCCATCACGATCATTAAGATGATCAGTGCCAACCACAACTCACCCTGGCTGACCAGTCTGCCCATAACGAATGAGACGAAGATAACCGGCACAGGCAATTCCAACAATGCCTTAACCCCCGAAAATCTGCCGCGCTTATCCTCCGTCACCAGGTCAGGAATCAATCCTTGGGTGGCAGCATGGGCAACATTGGATGAAAACATGGAGAATACGTACACCGCGAACAAGGCGGTATAGCCCGGGCTACCTTCCATCCCTGAAACAAAACCCAGCAAAGCAAAAACCAGCACCTCGCCAATGCTGCCGGCGAGGATGAATGGTCTGCGCCTGCCCCACGGGTGTGTGCTCCGATCCGAGAGCATTCCCATCAATGCCTGGATCAAGACGGCGGTCATCAGCGCCCACAGGCGGATGCTCCCCAAGGCTGCTCCCTTGACATCCTCGCCGACGAACTCCTGAACTAAAATGGGCAATAAAAGCGGGGAAATAGTCTGTGAGCGGGTGGTTAATGCAAACCAGTAACTATTGATGGTAATGAAATCATACCAACGTAACAACCTTTTCATCGGCAGCTGCCTGAAAGTAGATCAATCATTGGCTAATTATAGCGGAAAAGCGCGGCGTTCATAACAGGCAGGGCGTTAAGCAAGTTGTGTTCAACCATCCTCTTCATGCGAACAAGTAGAGGACGGTTTATCTTTACAGTTTAGGGATCCACGAACGGCAAGCCGCCGAGGATATTTCTTAAGTGATCCGGAAGGTTTGTATGCACAATTTTCACTCGCGCTTGATCGAGCCATTGCTGCTGAATGCCTTGAATCATCTGCTGATCGGCTTGTTGTTTCAATTGCTGCAAAGCCAGTTGGGCAAAAAATTTTTGAGCCAGCAGTTCCTCTTGATACCGTTCAACGGTCAATTCAGAATATTCCTGCGCGTCCAATCCGGAAGACTTCTGCGCCTGTTCGTACATGCTGCGCAGTTCGGGAGTAAAGGAAGCGTACATTTCCTGCCAGTAACGCCGGGCTTCCTCGCGCGTCACCACCAGCGCGGATTTTTCCGCCGCCTGAGTGAGCACTTTTCGGCGGACGATCGTCTCGAAAGCCTGTTGGTAAGCCTCCACTTCACCCATGCCGGGCTGATTGAGCAGAATGACCCGTTGGGTTCGTTCCAAAGAAGCTTGCGTAACCGCCTCCCCATTGACTTCGGCAATGACGATTTCCGAAAAATCGGATTCGCGCGCCTGGAAAAAATCACGCCAGACCGATTGAGCATAGCCGCTGGCTGCCAACAAGCCGCAGAGGATCAGCAATCCCGCAACGATCAAGAATTTTCTATATTTCATGTTTTTTCCTTCCCGAAAAATTATACAACCATTGCACCACTCGTCTGCCCAACCCCTCACGGCGCTGTCCGGTTGAAACCGCTGCGATCCTTCATGATGGGCAGCAGCGGGCTGCTCAGCGCGCTTCCGGCAAACGCCGCACGGCGCGGCGCCGGCATCTCGCGCTGCAAACCACCTCACGGAACATCATCATCCCCACTGATCGGCACAGCAAAACCGATTTCAGGTAAAATAAGAGCGCGTTTCGCGTAACTTAACCAATTGGTTAAGGGTTATGATAAGGGATTAGAGAATTCTTTCTATCTTTCGCTATGGAGGAGAGGAAATGCCACAAGATCGTACCCGTAAAATAGTCATCACTGGCGTACTGGGGGCAATTGCAGTGTTATTGGGATTAACCCGCTTGGGATTCATTCCCTGGGGCGCTGTCTCCCTCACCATCATGCATGTCCCGGTCATCATTGGCGCCGTTCTGGAAGGTCCCATCGTCGGGCTGGGAATCGGTTTGATTTTCGGCATTTTCAGCGTAATCCAGGCAGCCGTTGCCCCCACCGGACCGGTAGATGTGTGGTTTACCAACCCGCTGCTCTCGGTGCTGCCGCGCCTGTTCATCGGTCCGGTTGCCTGGCTGGTCTGGCGCGCGTTGAGCAAATGGCCCGCCGTCGGCTTAATCGCTGCGGGGATTGCCGGCAGTTTGACCAACACCATCCTGGTGCTGCTGATGATCGGCGTGCTGGGTTTCCTGCCGTTTGCCGCGCTCCCTCCGATTGCGCTTACCAACGGTCTGCCCGAGGCAGGTATTTCGGCGCTGATAACCCTGGTGGTAGTGGCTGCCTGGCGGCAGTTTCCGGTCGGCAAACGCAAAGGTGCCGACCTCTAAACGGCTAGAATTTAAACAGCAGTATAGCCAGCCCGACCATCGCCGCCAGCACCACGGCGGCAGCGTCTTTCCATTGGAAGTGCATCTCGATCATCGAGGTACGCCGCCGCTGACTGCCGTAACCGCGCGCGTCCATCGCCAGCGCCAGGATCTCGGCGCGGCGCAGGCTGGTCAGGAACAGCGGAACAATTAATGGGATAATCTGCCGGGCTCGTTGCAACAGATTGCCTTGGCGCGTCCCCCAATCCGCCCCGCGCGACGCTTGCGCTTTGGCGATCCGTTCGGTCGCCATTGCCAGGAAGGGAATGAAGCGCACCGTGACCTGGACGATCATCACCAGGTCGTGGGTGGGGACGCCCAACCGCGCAAAGGGCGAGAGCAGCCGTTCCAACCCGTGAATCATCTCCGAGGTGGACAGGGTAAAGGACGCCAGCGAAAGCGACAGAATCAACACACAGAAACGCAGCAGCAGCATCCCCGCCGAGACCAGCCCGGAGGAATACAGGTTGATAAAACCCCAAGAAAATAGCGGTTCGGCGGTAGTGGGGCGAATTGAGACAAAGATTTGCAGCACCGCCAGAATGAACAGAAAGGGCAGCGGTGGGATCAGACCACGCAGCGCGAAACGCAGTGGTATTTTGCCGACTCGCAGCAGCAGCAGGACAACCAGCAACCCAATCCCCAAACCCAGCGGCTGGGCGGTAAAGGTCGCCGCCAGGATGATCAGAAAATACGCCACAATCCGCGCGCGCGGGTCCAACCGGTGCAACCAGGAATCGAGCGGTAAATATTGCCCAATGTTGACCATGCGCAGGAATTCGAAGTTATGCACGGTGTTTCTCCAGGTTGCGGCGCAATTGTTCAACCAGGTCGTTGGCGCGTAGGATGCAGCACGGCAGGTCCCAACCCAAATCGCGCAGCCGGGCAGCCACGCGGGTAACAATCGGGGCTTCCAGCCCGTGCTCTTCCAGTGTCTGCACCTGGGAATAAACCTGCTCGGCATCGCCATCCAACAGCGTCGCCCCTTTGTGCAACACCGTCAGGCTGCTGCTTAATTCGGCAATGTCTTCCATGTGGTGCGAAGACAGCACCAGCGTTAACGCCTGCTGGGCGGCAAGCCGATGGAAGGTGCGCAGGGTTTCATTGCGCGAACGCGGATCCAGCCCTGCGGCGGGTTCGTCCAGCAACAATACTTGAGGCTGCATGGCAAGCAGCGACGCCAGAGCAACCTTGCGCCGTTCGCCTCCGCTCAAGGTAAAGGTCAGGCGGTCTTTGAAGGCTTCGAAATCCAACCCGACCATCTCCATAGCGTCGCGCACCGTCTGGCGCAGCGTTTCGCGCTCGCCTTTCAACCGCGGAGCATACGCAATTTCATCGCCGACGTATTGTTCAAACAGTTGGTATTCCGGGTTTTGAAAAACCAATCCGGCGTAACGGCGCATGGCTTTGAGATCGGTTGCCGGATCATTCAAATCGAAAGGTCCAACCCGCACCCGTCCCTGTTGGGGTAGCAGCAACCCATTCAGGTGTTGCAACAGGGTGGATTTTCCCGAGCCGGTCGAACCGATTAGCCCGTGAATGCGTTTCTCTGCCGCGCGCAGGTTTACATTCCGCAATGCCGGATGCGCCAGTGGCGTATCCGCCAGATAGATGTGGGCAAGATCGTCAACCTCGATGAAAGCGTCCTGAGCCGCCAACCTCGTAAAAGGCGAGGGTTGCGGGTGGACCGCAATAGCCCCGTTTGGGGGCGGAGGCAGAGCCGCCAGCAGATCTCGTGAGCGAAGCAGATGCGGCGGCAAATCGGGCAGCACCTGGCGCATCTGATTTGCCAGCCTGCCCGCCAATGGCAGATCCAGTCCCAGCGCGTGCAAATCGGCAGGATGATTAAAGACTTGCTGCGGGGTACTGTCCATGGCGATCTCGCCGCGATTGAGCACAATGACCCGTTCGGCAGCCACCGCCTCGCGCATGAAGTGCGAAATGACGATCACCGTCAACCCTTCCTGGTGGAGTTGGTTGATTAAACGGCGCACCATCCGCCGCCCGCCTGGGTCGAGCATGGCTGTGGTTTCGTCGAAAATCACGCAGCGCGGACGCATGGCAAGCACGCCCGCCAGGGCAGCCCGCTGCATTTGTCCGGCGGAAAGCAGGTGTGGTGGACGCTGGCGGTGTTCGCTCAAGCCTGTGACTACCAGCGATTCCTCGACCCGCCGGCGGATTTCGGCTGGCGGCAGCCCCAGGTTTTCCGGACCAAAAGCCACGTCCTCTTCCACAACCGCCGCCACGATCTGATCTTCGGGCGTCTGGAAAACCATGCCAACCAGGCTGCGAATCCTGGCATGATTACGTTCGTCGCGGGTGTCCAGCCCGTTGACGGTTACCCTGCCCTGCTCCGGCAGCAGAAGCGCGTTAAGATGACGCGCCAGGGTTGTCTTTCCGGAGCCGTTCGCCCCTATCAGGGCAACATATTCGCCTTCATGGATTTTTAGCGAAATTCCCCGCAGAGCCGGAATGGGATCGCCGCCACGCACCGGATGGCTGTACGATACTTGATCGAATTCGATTAATGCTGCTGCCATTGGTCAGCCCATTTTAACATATTGCGGTCTCATGCAGCAGGATTTGTAAGCATGGCAGGAAAAGATTAAAGGTTATTTCGTTGACTCTATCCGCCGGTAATGCTATCATAAGTACATCATTTTCATTATTTTTTATTCATTCAGCAAGCGCACTACATTTTTTCCGCACCTTAACAACCTGGTGTCTGATCCCAAGGAGTCATTCATGAGTGTTGAATTCATTTTTCGATTAATCGGCATGGTTATTTTTGCAATCATTGGCGTTGTGTGGGGTGTGCAATTAGGGCAAATCGCTAACTCTCGCGAAGGAGCAACCACCTTCAGCATTGAAGAATACGCCTTCACTATCGGCTTGTTAGGCGCCCTGATTGGTCTCATCCTGACCCCCTTTATTACTATCCGGCCGGTAAAAGCCATCCGGTCGGTCTTAACCCGGGTATCCGCCCAAACCTTGTTTGCGGCGTTGTTCGGATTAATCGCCGGGTTGATTATCGCCGTGTTGCTGGCGTTCCCGCTTTCGCGCTTACCCTCTCCTTTTGGGGAGATTCTGCCCGTTATCGGCGTCATCCTGTTTAGTTACCTGGGAATCTCGGTGTTCGTGATGCGCCAGAACGATTTGTTCTCGCTGTGGGGCAATTTATCCAAGCACCAGCCTCAGGCTGCCAGCGCTGCGGCATCCGGAGATGCCGGCAGCAACTGGGCAGAGTCGCGCACCATCCTGCTGGATACCAGCGTAATCATTGATGGACGCATTGCCGACATTGCCCGCACCGGATTTCTGCCTGGCTCGCTGCTCATTCCGCGCTTTGTGCTCAACGAACTTCAATATATCGCCGATTCGCCGGACAGTCTGCGCCGCCAGCGCGGGAGGCGAGGCATGGAAGTATTATCGCAATTGCAGAAAGAACCGGTTATCCCAGTGCGCATTTCCGACATTGATGTCGAAGGCGTGCGCGACGTGGATGACAAACTGGTTATCCTTGCCCGCCAGCTGCGTTGCCCAATCCTGACCAACGATTACAACCTCAACCGGATCGCCGAACTGCAGGGTGTTTCGGTGCTGAATGTCAATGAACTGGCAAACGCGGTCAAGTCGGTGTTGCTGCCCGGCGAAACCCTTTCGGTGCGCGTCATCCAGGAAGGCAAGGAAAGCGGGCAGGGCGTGGGCTACATGGAAGACGGGACAATGGTGGTGATCGAAAGCGGTAATAAATTTCTCAATGAAGAAATCCTGGTTACTGTGACCAAGGTATTGCAGACCGCCGCCGGCAGGATGATTTTTGCCCGCCCGGAAATAGACAAATAATCTTTATGGCAGGTGGTTTTTATGAGGGAATGGATTACCGGGCGCAATCCGGTCTATGAGGTATTTCAGGCTCGCCGCCGGCAAGTCTTTCGCCTGTTGGTTGCCGCTGGCACAGAGGACAAAGGCAGGCTGGCGGAAATACTGGCGCTGGCAGCAAAAAAGCGCATTCCGTTGGAGCGGGTGCAGCGCCAAAGGTTGGACTCCTTGGGCGAGAATCATCAGGGCGTGGCGGCGGAGGTCAGCGCATATCCCTACGCCGATTTTGCCGATATTCTCAGCCTGACAAAGCAGCGTCAGGAATTGCCGCTGGTGCTGGTGCTGGATATGCTCCAGAATCCACAGAACCTGGGCACGCTGCTGCGCAGCGCCGAAGCCGCCGGGGTGCACGGCGCGATCATCCCCCCGCGGCGGGCTGCCGGGATCACGCCAGCAGTGGTGCATGCTTCTGCCGGGGCAAGCGAACACCTCAGGGTAACGCCAATGAATCTGGCGCAGGCTATGGATCGGCTAAAAGCAGAAGGCATTTGGGTGGTTGGGTTGGAAGGCGAAGCCAGCCAATCCATCGAAGAAGCGCCGCTCGACGCGCCGCTGGCGCTGGTGATCGGCAACGAAGGCGAAGGCATGCGCTCGCTGGTTTCCCGAAAATGCGATCTGCTGGTCAACCTGCCCATGCGCGGCAAAATCAATTCACTCAACGCGGCGGTTGCCGGTTCCATTGCCCTTTACCTGGCTGCCATTGCCCGGCGGCGGAAAGCAGCCAATGCCAGCCCATGATCCCGCCCGCCATTTCCAAAATCCTCGCCGGCGAAAAAGGGTTCGATTTTGGATGGGCGCACACCGTTCGAATGGACGCGCGCTTATCTGCGCCATCCGCTTGATTTGATCCAATCATTCCCAAAACTTAAAGGCTTGTAATGAAAAAAGGCATTCTATTTAGTGCTTCAGCCTATGTGCTGTGGGGTTTTTTTCCGATTTACTTCAAGGCTTTGTACAATGTCCCGGCAGCGCAGATACTGGCGCACCGGGTGGTTTGGTCGTTTCTATTTCTTGCCGCCTTTTTGCTGGCGCGGCAGGAGATAACCGCGCTGCTTAAGGCGATCAGCAGGCGCATCCTGCTCATCTACCTGACCGCCGGAGTGCTTTTGGGGGTTAACTGGCTGACCTACGTTTGGGCGGTTAACGATGGACGGGTGGTCGAATCCAGCCTGGGTTATTTCATCAACCCATTGGTCAGCGTTTTGCTTGGGGTGATCTTTTTACGCGAACGCTTACGGACCATGCAATGGGCTCCGGTTGGGCTGGCTGCCGCCGGGGTGGCTTACCTCACGATCCGGTTTGGGCAGCTGCCCTGGGTGGCGCTGGTGTTGGCGTTCACCTTTGGATTTTATGGCTTGTTCAAAAAAATTGCCCCGCTGGGAGCACGCCAGGGATTGCTGCTGGAAACCGCGCTAATCTGCCTGCCAATGTTCCTGTACCTGATCTTCGCGGAGTTCAACGGGAGCGGGGTTTTCCTGCGCTCCAGCTCCTTGACCAGCCTGCTGTTGGCGCTGAGCGGGCTGGTGACCATCATCCCGCTGCTGCTTTTTGCCGCCGGGGCGCAGCTCATCCCGTTGACCATCATCGGGCTGCTTCAGTACATCGCCCCCACCTTGCAGTTTCTAATCGGCGTGCTGCTGTACAACGAGCCTTTCACCTTATCAAGCGCAATCGGGTTCGGCTTCATCTGGCTTGCGTTGATCCTGTTTTCACTGGAAAGTTATATCCACAATCAGCGCTCGCTGCACCCGCACCCTATTCACTAAAATTCGGTTACCCGCGGACCAACTGGTTCAACTGTTCCAGCAGTTTCTCCGCCCGCGTGGCGCCGTGATTGACAAATCGCGGATTCCCGTTGTCGTCCAGCAGAAAGGTGGTCGGCACGCTCAGCACGCCCCAGCGGCTTGCCAGGTCAGTTTGCTGAGTAGCATCCACCTCGATGACCTGCAAGCAGTCACCCCACACAGACTGTACCTGTTGCAGTGCCGGGCGCTGGATCGTCCGGCAGGGGGCGCAGTCGGGGGTGGTAAAGTACAGGATAACCGGCGATCCGCGCCGCGCGCCGGGCAATGACTCATTTTTGGCAGCCGCCCGATGCAATAGCAGGCGATTGATCAGCGCGTAAGCCAATATCCCCGCGCTGATCAAGAATAGCGCCAGTAACAAGCGGGTCAGTGAATCTTCCATGTTATGGTTGCTGCCTTCGCGGTCTCCAACCGGGCTGACTGCCCGGCGGGGGTGATTGGCTGAATCCGGGCACGTTCAGGCGGTTGAGCCAGTAATACACCGCGCAGCCAACGCAAAAGCCGACAAACAGGTTGAGCGCTGCCAGGGCAATCACCAGCCAGGTCAGCGCCCAGCCAATGGTAGCAGCGCCTGCCACGAGCGACATAAATCCAGCCAAAAGTACGACGCCGCCAAAACCCTGGGCAAACGAGTGCGGCTCGCGGTAATCCGCAATCACATCCGGGTGGAGCACGCCCAGCGGTTTGAGCACGGCACGGTACAGCCAGCCAAAAGCCGGCTGCTTCAACAGCGCGCCAAACAGCATCAGCGCGCCTATCAATCCCGCCAGGGCGGGAAGGTTTAAAATGAATGCCAGCACCAATCCGAGGATGATTACCGTCTGGTTGGTGCGCAGCGCAGTATGGTCAACAGGTTGCAAGGGTTTTATGCTCATTTCCTTCATGGTTTCCGTAGATAATTTAACAAAAAGAGCGGGCTGCTCAACTCCTTTTTTAGGGGTCGGGGTGCAGCCGCTCGCTGGGTGGTTGTTGGTCTTCAGCAGGTTATTCGGATAGACGCAACGGCGGTCAGCAGCCCCGCCGGGTACAGATGCAGTTGGTGTGCTCCGATTGAATCTTCATGCTTGTGCTCGCTATTAAGATAATTTTAGTAGAATTTACGCATTTTGCAAGGGTAAATTCAATATGTATAATCAAATCATCGTTTTCCGGTGCAAATTCCCCGAAGGTGACCCTATGAAAACCACCCGCTCCGTCTTTGCAGCCGCAATCCTGGCACTGATGCTGCTGGCTGGCTTTGCCGTACGTCCGCCTTTTGCGGCCGCCCTGCCCCGCGCACAGTTCCAGACCATCCCACCCCCCCCGCCGCAATACCTGCCCGTCATCATCAAAGCCTCGCCGCCAGCCGCCAGCCTGGAATGGAGCCAGCACGCCCACGACGCGATGCGCACCAGTTACACCGAACAGGTGGTGCCCACTCCCTGGCGCTGGAAATGGTCCTGGAACGGACCGACCGCCCAGGGGGACGTTGCCATCGGTAAATTTAGTCTGCCGCGCAACAGCCAGCCGGTCACTGGTGGCGGGCGGGTGTACATCGCCGCCGGTTCGAAAGGGGTTTTTGCATTGAACAACGCCAACGGTATTCCTGTTTGGGACCGCGCCGATATCGGCAGCATCAACTCGACCCCTGCCTACGATCCGGCCGCCGATGTACTGCTGGTCGTCTCTGCCAATGGGCGGTTGTACCGTCTGAACGCCGCCAGCGGGCAAACCCTCAACCAGTTCAACGCCGGGGCGACCAGCAGCCTGCCGCTGCCGCCGGCTTTGTACGGCGAGAGCGTCTATTTCAGCATGGGCAGCAACCTGTTCGCTCTGCACCGCAGCAGTCTGGCGGAGCGCTGGCGCTACGCAGCGGGTTCACCGCTGGATACACCGCCGGCGGTTTCGCCCGGCTCCGGCGCGGTGATCGTTGTCAGCCACGATCTGTTTGTTCATGCGGTCAACAGCGCCGACGGCAGCCGCCGCTGGCGGGTCAAGCCCACCCCGCGCCAACCCGGTAACCCGGGCGGGAACACCAATTTTGCCGAAGCCGCCCGCGGCTGGCCCGTGATAGCCGAGGAACACGGCCTGGTGCTGGTGCGCTACCGGCTGGACTGGCAAACCCTGTGGAACTGGAATCCGACCAATTTGCAAACCAACGCTCAGATGCGCCAGTTCTTGCAAGCCAATCCCAGCCAGGAGGTGCTGTATGTCCTGCGCCTGAGCGATGGCGGGAAAGCCTTCATCGCCAACGTGGGCAACGGCGGCTACGGCGACGGCGATTACCTGCCGATGGGACCGCCGCCGGTGGTCAAGCGCTTTGCCGACGGCAAAGAAGTTGCCTACGTGGTCATGCGCGGAGGACCCTGCGCCCAAAACCCGTGCGATTCGCGCTGGGATTCGCACCTCGGTGAGTTAATGCTCGACAACAGCACGGTCAGCGGTTTCACCGCCGGGGAGGTGCGCTATATGCGCAACAGCTTCTTCCCGACCGACGAGCAAGCCTTCCTGAGCATGGCGGGCGACCAGCTCTTCGCGGCTCATTGGGAAGCCGGGATCGCTCACCAGATTAGCGACCGCTCACCCGACCGCGGCGCGAGCGCGACCAATCCCATCCTGACCCTCGACCTTCCGCACATTACCACCTCGCAAGATATGGATGTGTGCGGCAGCGGCTTTCAAAACAGTCATTACTGCGCCAGCGGACTGCAGAATACCCGCCGCTGGTCACCCGGCTTTTACATCTACTGGCAGCAGGGTGCTGTGTACGACGCCTATTGGAGCGAGTACGCCGCATGGGTGGTCAGCAATGACACCATCTATTATGTCAGCACCGACGGCAGCCTGACAGCCCTGCAGCACGGCAGTCCGCAACCGCAGACCCTCCACCTGAATGAGTCTGCCACAGCCGGCACACCACCGCCGGTATTGATACAACCCATCCCCTACCACCAGGCGCAGCGCTACGCTGGCTGGCAGGCGCAGGTGGAGGGGCAATTAGTCGAGGTATTCAACAACGGCAAAGCGGTTTATCTGACCTTCAGCCAGCCGCACCAGGGCGAATTCATCGTCCGCATCCTCAAAGCCGACTGGGTCAACTTCGCCCAGCCGCCGGAAAGGCTGTACGCTGCCGGGCAATGGGTGCGCGTCCGCGGCGCAATCGGCTGGTACCAGGGCGGGGCGGTCATCCAGCCCACCCGCCCGGAGCAGATCGAGATTCTGAAGGCGGGGGAAAATGGGGTAAAATAAGGCACACTCAACCCGAAGGAATTGCTGCCCATTGTTCGAGATTGTGTTTCTGGGTACCTCTGCATCCGCGCCTTCGATCCGGCGCAACTTGCCCGCGCTGCTGGTCAAACGCGACGAATACCGCTTTCTGGTTGATTGCGGAGAAGGCACTCAACGCCAGATTTTACAATCCGGCATTGGTTTCAAGAATCTCAATCATGTGCTCATTACTCACGGTCATCTCGACCACATTCTCGGTCTGGCGGGGCTGGTTTCCACCTTCATGCGTTGGGAAACGATAGATGAACTGGAGATCATTGGCACCAAAACAGCCCTCGACCGGGTTTCTGATCTGCTGTTCGGCGTGGTACTGCGCGGCGCAGAGCCGCCCATGCCGCTGCGTCTTCGCCCGGTAAACAGCGGAAAAGTGTTCGAAAACAACGATTTCAGCATCAGCGCCTTCCCGGTCAATCACCGCGGCTCGGAAAGCCTGGGCTACCTGTTCGAAGAAAAAGGACGCCGCCCCTTCCTGCCCGAAAAAGCCGAAGCGCTCGGCATTCCCAATGGCCCCTTGCGCCGCGAACTGGTCTCCGGGCATCCAATCACCCTCCAGGATGGGCAGATCATCCAACCGCAAATGGTGCTGGGCGAGTTTCGCCCCGGCACGCGCCTGGTAGTGATTGGCGATGTCGGCGACCCCTCCGGTTTAACCGAGATTTGCCGCGACGCCGATGCGCTGGTGATTGAAGCCACCTACCTCGAAGAGGAAGCCGAAATGGCGCGTCACTTCGGTCACATGACCGCCCGCCGTTCAGCCGAACTGGCACGCGTATGCAACGTGCATCAATTGTTTCTCACCCATGTCTCGCGCCGCTACCGCGAAAAAGACATTCTGGCGGAAGCACAGCCAGTGTTCGAAAAAACCATCGTTGCCCGCGATTTCGATGTCTATCCGGTCAAACGCCTGGTTTGATCCTCCCCGCCAAAACCTCAGTTTTTCAATCAGGAAGTCACCGCCAACGCCATGGAACCCACCGCATTCGCCCCGCCCCGCGCGCCAGCCCGTGTAATTTGGTGGCTGGTGTGGATTACGCTGCTGGCAGGCGGCGCTGCACTGTTGATCTTCGTTCTGCTCCCTTACCCGCAAGCCCGCTGGCTGGGGGACTTATTCGCCCGCGACGGCAATCTGGAATCATTGAGCGAAGATGCCTTTGCGCGCCTGCGCCTGCCGCTGCGTTCCGCCGGCATCATCCTGTTGGCGCTTGGCGCGGGTTGGCGGGTGTTCCAAACCCGTCTGTTAGGCGCCATTGCGCAGCTGCCGGCTGAAATGCGCTTATTACTCTCACGCTTGCCTGGCGATACGCGCAAAGCGTTTCGTCGCCTGGGCGCATACTTTGCCCAGCGCGAAATCTGGCTGCCATCGCTGCTGCTCCTGCTGCTGGCTCTGGCGTTTCGCCTTCCGCTGATCAACCTGCCCATGATGCATGACGAATCCTATACCGTTACGGTGTTTGCCGCTCAGCCGCTGCGCCTGGCGCTAAGCGATTACCATTTCCCCAACAATCACCTCTTTCACACCTTTCTGGTACATATCCATTACCACCTGTTCGGGGCATCTCCCTGGGCCGTGCGTTTGCCCGCGCTGCTGGCGGGCGCGCTGACCGCTCCAGCAGGTTACTGGCTGGCGCGCCGGTTGTACGGCAAACCCGCCGCGCTGCTGGCGGGCATCTCGATTGCTGCCATACCGGTACTGATCCATTACTCCGTCACCGCGCGCGGTTACAGTCTGGTGGCGTTGTTCACATTGTTAACCGTTGCCTTGGGATTGGAATTGCGTAAGAACGGCAACCTTTTTTTCTGGCTGCTGCTTGCCCTGCTGGGCGCGCTTGGATTGCACACCATTCCCATCTTCGCCTACCCGCTGGCGATGCTGTACGCATGGCTGGGATTGGTCTGGCTGGCAGGAAAGATCGCCCCCGCCCGGCGCAAGACCTTTCTGGCTGGCATGTTGCTTAGCGGAACGCTCACCCTGGGATTTGCTCTGCTGCTCTACCTGCCGGTTTTTTTCAACACCGGTCCCGCTTCGGTATTCGCCAACCAATGGCTCGAGCCGCTGGAGCCGCAATGGTTCATCCCAACCGTGCGTTCCCGCATTGGTGAAACCTGGCAGGAGTGGACGCAGGCTATTCCTGTCCCGGCGGCGTTGCTGCTCAGCCTGGGATGGCTTGGCGCATTGTTCTACCATCAAAAAATCAGCCGCGAAGCAATCCCGCTCCAGGCGGGGATGCTGATCCTGCCGCTGGTCGTCCTGGCGCAGCGCGCCAACCCCTGGCCGCGCCTATGGCTATTTCTCGTCCCGCTGGTGTTGATCGCCGCTTCCGCCGGGTTGGCTGCCGGTGCGGCTGCCCTACAGCGCAGGTTGAGCCTGCATTTTCCCCTCGAACGGGCGCTGCACGCCACCTGGATAATCATCCTCCTGGCTTCTGGCGCCTGGTTCAGCGCCGGGATCGCACCAGTCGGTGAAAAGCGCTATGGGGATGTGGAACAAAGCGTGCGTTATGTGCGCGAACACTTGCGAGAAGGCGAAATTGTGGTCATCACCGCGCCAGAGGATGCCCCCTTATGGTTTTATTTCCAACATTACGGCATACCTTCCGAGATCCTGCGCCGGGATATACCCTTCACTGGCGCGTACATCCTGGTCAGCCGCAGCCACGAGCAAACCTATGCGCAAGTGATCCGCGAGCGCGGACCTGACGCGGGTTTTTTCGCGTTCGATACCATCCGGCTGGTGGAGCGCAATAGCGGCATGGATGTGTACTGGATCGAAGCCGACCACAACGCCATCCGGCGTCATTATGGAAGTTCCACGCCATGAATCCGCCACGCATTGATCACCTGGGCGAAGCAAGCGCAAGACAGTCGCGCTAATCCTCCGCTCGGACGGCAGCCTGGAGGTGCGCGCGCCGTTGCACATTCCGCTAACCGCCATCCTCGAATTCGTCGCCAGTAAATCCGCCTGGATCGAAAAACACCGCGCCCGGATGGAAGAACAGGTCAACGCCCACCAGCCGCGCCGGTTTCAAGCCGGCGAGTTGATTTCTTTCCTCGGCAGAGACTACCCCCTGTATATCCTTCGTTCCAAAACGCAGATTTTGCGGCTCGAAACTACCCGCTTTGTGCTGTCTGCTGACTTGCTGCCGCGCGCTGCGCAGGTGTTGGAAAAATGGTACGCCAATCAATTGCAATTAATTCTCGCTTTGCGGCTGCAACTCCTGGCTCAGGCAGTGGGCGCGCGTCCGCAACAGGTTCGCATCAGCCGGGCGCGCACCCGCTGGGGGTCGTGCAGTAGCAAGGGCACACTGGCACTCTCCTGGCGGCTGGCAATGGCGCCTGTGGAAATCATTGAATACGTGATTGTGCACGAGCTGGCGCACCTGCGCCACCCTGATCACAGCCGCGCCTTCTGGCAATTGGTGGCGCGCGTCCTGCCGGATTACGCCCAGCGGCGCACCTGGCTAAAGAAAAACGGTCATTTGCTCTCGTTGGAAAAAGTCAGCCCGCAGCCGCTTCCCGATTATCTGCCCGGCGGATGATGATTTCGTGCTCGGCTTGCGCGCTGCTATGGCGGTAGATCAAACGCTGCCCGTCAAGATCAACCTGCGCCTCCCCGTCGGAAACGCTCACCTGGCAGCCGCGCGGGTACTGGTAAGCCGGCAGGTAAAGTTCGGTCGGCGCGTTGACCTGCGGATCGTGCCGGAAGCGGAAGCGGTACACCCCGCTGCGGTAATCGAATTGCATCGCCAACGGCTCGCCGGCAATCTTCATCGGGTAGGGGCGCAACAAGGCTTGCAGCGCCCTGCCGCCGGAATGAATATCCGCCGGGTTGGTCTGCTGGTCGCGGGAGAATATGGACAGGTCTTCGTCATTCCACAGGTCGCCGCGCTCATTGTTGTTGTCCGGGGTATAGTTCCACAGGGTAAAACTCATCCCGTTATCATCCATGGCTCGTAAACTGCGGTCAAGGGCTTCGATCTGCGGGCGGTAATCCCCGCTGCGGAAGGCGTGTTTTTTGTTCAGGTCGAAGGCAATGCCAAATTCTCCCACCAAAACCGGCGCGTTTCCCAGACAGTCGCGCGACTGCTGGCGGAACATGGCAATCTGTTCGGCAAAAGATCGCCGGATACGGTTCTTGCCAATGACCACCCGTCCGCCACCGCGCACGTCCACTGCCACCCAAGGCGAATACGACTTAAAGAAAAGCACGTATGCATCATACCAGTGCGGGGCATAAACGATACCGCTGGCGTCGCCTTCGCCCCAACAGGGCAGCGCGTGGAATGCCTCGCCTTCCATGAAAATCAGCGCGTCAGGGTGAATCTGGCGAATCGCGTTGGCATAGCGGTTGATGAACGGCTTGAGGTAGTCATTGGCAAAATCCACCGCTCGCCCGTTGATATGACTAAAATAATCCCCAGCCAGCAATACAGGCTTGCCCTGGCTGTCCACGTCCCACAAGCCGTGTTGCCGCCAGATGCAATCCCAGCCCCGTCGCCAGGCAGAACCACCAGCAGGGTTGACCAGCCGGCGCCCCGTCCGCCGAATGCCTAACAGCCCTCGTTCCATCACATCCACCCACTGCGGATACCCTGCGCCCAGTAGCATGGATTGAAACGGGGTGGGCGTCAGCCCGGTTTGCAGCGTACCTTCGCGCCGATCGAGCTGCCGCCAGCCGATATAGCCGTGCAGGGGCTCGTTGAGCGTATCGTAACCGGTCACATTGGGCAGATCGCACACTCGTTCCGCCAGGGCGCACATTGCCGCAATGTAATGGCGCTGCAGATACTCCTGCGCTGGTTCGCCTTCCACCTCCAACTGCGGAGCAAAATCGTTGCCAGCGAAGAAGAGGGTGAACATCGTCGCAGCTGCCAGTTTGCTGCTGTTGGAGGGCCAGACCATTTGGGGAAACGGATCGCCGTGAAGGGCATGCACAATTGCCGCCCCGGTTTCGCCCAGATTCGGCAGGTCGAAGCCGACGGCTTCCAACGTCCAGCCTGGCGCGCCGTCCCCGCCGGAGAAACGGCTCCACACGTCCTGGTGCGGATCTATGAAAACCTGTATTCCATATTCATCCGCCTTGCGCAGCACGGCGCGGATGTAGTCGAGGTACTCCTGGTCATACTCTCCCGCACCAGCGTGCTCGATTGCCTCCCAGGTGACCAGGAAACGCACAAAGGTCAAGCCCCATTCCCGCAGGCGGCGAAAGTGTTGATCGGCTTCACTTAATGGAAACGGCCGCCCGACAAAGGAAACCGACCGGTGGTCGTAGAAACCTTCCTTGCGGTAGGTGGCGCCGTCCGGTTTGAACGGCACTTTGCTCGAACCGCTCAGGTTAACCCCGCGCAGAATCAGCGTTCTGCCATATTCATCCTTAAAGTAGGGCGCATCAATTCGGATCATCAACCTCTACGCTCCAGCCGTGTGTGATTGGATTCTATACCGGTTCGCCCGAAATACCATCATTAGTTTATTTTAATTCACGAACTCCCTGGAAACGCAGCGTAACGAACAGACCGTACACCAGCGACACAACCGCGCCAATCCCGATCGAAAATGGAGCGCTGGACCAATCCGCCACTAAACCCGCCTGTAAGCCGCCCAGCCGCATGGTGACCTGGAAAGTCATGGTGTAAAAACTCATCACCCGCCCGCGCAGTTCATCCGGCGAGGCGATCTGTAGCAGCGTGTTTGCCAGCGCATTCTGGATGACGAAACAAAAACCGACCCCCAACATGATTGCCACCGAAACCAGGAAAGAGCGTGAAAATGCAAACGCCAGCAGCAACGCCGGAAATGCCAGGCTGCCAAATGTAAGCCAGCGCCCGCGCCGCGCCGAAGAAGGCAAAGAGGCTACCGTTAGCGCGGCGATTACTGCGCCAATCCCCACCGTTGTGAGCAAGATACCCAACGGCAGCGCTTCCGGTGATTGGCAACGCATCAATCCCCGTTCCGCGCCACAGAACCATTCCACGATGGGCTTGGCGCTGGAGGTAAGGACTTCGCCGCCAAAGACCGGCATGAGCGTATTGAAGGGCATCGACAGGAACGCGCTTACCGCCACCAGGCTGATCAGCACGCTGACCGCCCGCTGAGAAACAATAAAGCGCATTCCTTCGACCATGTGCGCAAACGTACCGGTATTTTTATCCAGGGGTCGCGATGAATCTGGCAGATTGCGCATCATCAGCAGGCTGGCGATCACTGCCAGAAAGGTTGCTGCATTCAGAAAAAATGCAATCGCTTCACCGGTTGCTGCAACAACCATCCCTGCCAGCGCGGGACCTAACGCCCGCGCGGTGTTGAACATGGTGGAATTCAAGCCAATCGCGTTGGTCAGGTCTTCCTTGCCTGCCACCAAATCCACCGTGAACGCCTGGCGGGCGGGCAGATCAATGGCGGTGAGCGCGCCGAACAGAAAGGACAGCAGGTACACATGCCAGATCTGCACTACTTCCATCAGGGTCAGCGCTGCCAGAATCAGCGCCTGCGCCATCATGCCCATCTGGGCAAGCAGAATCACCTTTTGTTTGGGAAAACGGTCGGCTATCGAACCCGCCCAAAAGGAAAGCGGAATAACCGGGATCAAGCCAACAAAACTAACGATGCCCAGTGCCGCAGCCGAATCGGTCAAACGGTAAACCAACACCTGCTGAGCCATGGTTTGCATCCAGGTGCCGATCAGGGATACGGTTTGACCGATAAACCAAACGCGATAATTGCGGTGGCGAAGCGCGCGGAACGTCCCCCCTTGATTCAGGGTGTCCCCGCCGCCGGAGGGAAGGGTTTTGGCTGGCATGGGTAGGGTTTAAATTTTCTACAACGGCGAGATACTTCATTATACCCCTCCGCCGCAAATATCAGCATAATAACCTGATCCGGCTGCACTGCGCTTCCACGCGCAATGGATTTCTTTTCCGGGTGATATAATCCCAGCCAGAATGTACAACGCCAGGTACAGCCGCATCTTACGGTTCTTTGGGGCAGTCATTCTCCACCTGATCTGGTGGGAAATCGTGCTGCCAACGCTCGGATTGCGCGCCTGGACTCAGCGCACCCGCCGGACGCGCTTGCAGCGCATTGCCGCCCGTTTCCGCCGCCTGGCGATCGAACTGGGCGGGGTGATGATCAAAGTGGGACAATGGCTTTCCTCCCGGCTGGACATTTTACCGCCGGAAATCACCAGCGAACTTGCCGGGCTGCAAGACGAAGTGGCGGCAGAGCCTTTCAGCGCAATTCGCGCGGTGATCGAAGCCGAGTTCGACCGCCCGCTGGAAGCGGTATTCGCCCATGTGGAAAGCGAACCGATTGCCGCCGCATCCATTGGACAGGTGCACCGCGCAACGCTGGTCAATCCGGAGGCATCTCCTTCGGGTACAGCCGCACCGACCGCGGTGGTTATCAAAGTACAGCGCCCCGATATCCACATCATCGTAGATATTGACTTGAAAGCTTTGCGCGTGGTTGGGAGATGGATCAACCTTTACCCGCCGGTGCGCCGCCGGGCAAATGTTCCCGCCCTGTTGGAGGAATTCAGTCGCACCCTGCACGAAGAAATAGATTACCTGCACGAAGCCAAAAACGCCGAAACCTTCCGCGCCAATTTTGCCGGGCGAAACGACGTTATCGTTCCAGCCGTCTTTTGGAATTACACAACCCGCCGGACGCTGACCCTGCAGGAAGTTGGTGGGATCAAAATTACCGATACTGCCGCCATTCAGGCTGCCGGCATCAATACCGCGCAGGTTGCCTCGCGCCTGTTCGATGTCTACCTCAAGCAGGTGCTGGACGACCATTTTTTTCACGCCGATCCCCACCCCGGCAATCTGTTCGTCTTGCCGGGGGAAATCGAGGAGCAAGGCGCGCCTGCGCCTTTCAAACTGGTATTCGTTGACTTTGGCATGGCGGGCAAAATCACGCCAAACGTATTGGCAGGACTGCGCGAGTTGATTATTGCGGTTGGGCAGCGCGACGCCGACCGGATGGTGCGCGCCTATCAGATTATGGGTGTGCTGCTGCCCAGCGCCGACCTGGATTTACTCCGCCAGGCAAATCAGCGCGCCTTCGAGCGTTTTTGGGGCAAAACCACCGGCGAGTTGATGCAATTGAGCACCGGCGAAGCCATGGCTTTCGTTGCCGAATTTCGCGAACTGCTCTACGATGCGCCTTTCCAATTGCAGGATAATCTCATCCTGCTTGGACGCTGCCTGTCCATTTTAAGTGGCATCTGCACCGGGCTGGATGAAAACTTCAATATTTGGGTCAGCATCATACCCTACGCGCGCAAATTGGTCAGCGAGGAGGCGGGCAAGGGCATTGGCGGCTGGCTGATCGAAGCAGGCGAAAACCTTCAAGCGCTGGTCAACCTGCCGCGCCGCGCCGATTCGCTGCTCTCCCGCCTGGAACAGGGCCGGCTGGAATTTCGCAGCCCGGACCTCAAGCAGCAGATCGGGCGCATCGAGCGCAGCCTGCGCCGGATAAGCGCAGCGGTTATCTTCTCTGCTTTACTGTTCAGCGCGCTGCAGCTTTACCTGGCAGGACAAACCCTACTGGCAATTATCTTCACTGCCGCGGCATTGATCGTCCTCCTCTTCCTCATCATTTTTTAACTATTTACTTTTTTGGCAATTTAGCGGTTTTTTACCTTCTGCTAAAAGTTAAGCCATACCATCATCTTGATATTAACCCGCTTGAGGCGTACAATTCAAAACCTGAACACAGGTTGGAGAGCAGCGCATGAACAAAGGTATTTATATTCCCGACAGCGCCATGGCAATCGTCGCTCACCCGGACGATATCGAATTTTCCTGCGCCGGAACTCTGGCGCGTTGGGCGCGGGCAGGCGCGCGGATATCCTATGTGTTGTGCACCAGCGGAGACGTGGGCATTGCCACCCCCGGCATGACCCGCGAACAAGCCATGCACATCCGCGAGGAAGAGCAGCGCGCGGCAGCCAGGGTGGTCGGCGCCAGTGAGGTGATCTTCCTGCGCGAGCCGGATGGTCTGCTGCAACCCACCCTGGAATTGCGCAAGAAACTTGTGCGCGAAATCCGCCGCTTCCGCCCCGAAGTGGTCCTTTGCGGCGATCCAACCGTGGTCTTTGCCAGCAACACCTACATCAACCACCCCGACCACCGTGCCGCCGCAACCGCCGCTTTAGACGCAGTCTTTCCCGCCGCAGGACAACCCAACCTGTTCGAAGATCTTGCCGCGGAGGGCTATTCCGCGCACAAGGTGCGCAAAGTGTATATCAACGCCTGGGAAAACGGCGACGTATTCGTCAACATTGACGAGACCATAGATTTAAAGATTCAGGCATTGCGCGAACACAAAAGCCAAATGAACGGCTGGGATCCGGCTGAAATGATTAAATCCTGGGCAACAGAAAGCGCTCAGGGCAAGGAAATGGTGTACGCCGAGAGCTACCGCGTTTTCAACCTGATCAGCGATGAGGATTGGCAGAAATTAACCAATCCACAGGTTGAAACCATTCCTACTGCCCAAACATCTCCTGAAGGAGCGGATTGATCCGCTCCCAATTGGGCAGCAGCACATTCGCGCCGCCGCCGGTGGTAAATGGCGTTACCATTTCGCGGTCAAGGGCACGGTTGTCAATTCCGTTCATTCCGCCGCGCAATACTGCCAGAGCCAGGCGCGGCAGCAGCCAGAAGGGCAGGTTGGTATCCACCGAGTCAAATACCACCCCCGCCACGGCTGGCAGCCTGCCCCAATTCGCCGGGTTGATCATCTGGCGCAGCGCTGCCCTGATCAACAATTGACCCTGCGCCATGCGGAAAAAGTCATCCGTGCCGCTGCGATTGCGCGCAAACGCCAGCGCCTGCTCGCCGTTGAGTTGGTGCACCCCGGCGGGGTAACCAGCCGTTGGCTGCTCCAGCTCAAGGGAAACTCCGCCCATCGCATCCACAATGGGTTGCACGCTGTCAAACTTCAGCCGGAGATAGTATCTTATATCCAACCCAAAGTTGGCGCGAATGGTTTCCAGCGTTGCCTGTGGTCCGGAGCCAGGTTGTTCGATTTCGGCGAAGAAATGCGCGGTGTTGATGCGGTTCTCGCCCACCTCAGGGATGTTTACCCACAAATCGCGCGGGATGGATAACATGTAGATGGCAGGTTTTAAGGGATTGACGCTGATCAAGATGTTGGTATCACTGCGCCCCATCGCGCTGCCGTCCGGAGCGCGGTCAATGCCCAAAATGAGGATGTTGGTGCGCAGCGGGGCAAAGAAGTAAAACAAAATCAAAGCCAGCAGCGGCAAGAATACCAGCCAGCAGCTGGATAGTCTGCGCCGGTTTGGGCGTACAATTGTGATGGGCTGAAAATGCTCGTTGGGATCGTATACCTGCTGATGCTGGCGGGGAGTGTTCGGCGAAATTACCGCCGGTTGAGTATCATTCGTAGCATTCATGATGCGCTTGTTCACCTGTGGCAGAATTGTAATCGAAAAAGCGCGGGCTTGGCAACGTTTGCAATAAGATTACGATACACCCGGGCGAAAGGTGGACATGCCAGGATGCGTCCGTAAAACAAGGCACACAAACCATGCCAACCCATTCCCCGGATAACCCCACCAAACCTCCATCAACCGCCTTTTTAAGACGATTCCTGGTCGAATTTTTAGGTTTGCGGCGCAGTCTGTTTGCCATATTGGTGATGGCAGTGCTGGTCGGCATGGGCGAGAAAATGGCGGAGCGCTTCCTGCCGATCTATCTGATCGCGCTGGGCGGGAGCACCCTGGCAATCGGCTTGCTTAACGGGATGGATAACCTGCTCAGCGCATTGTACTCTTTTCCGGGTGGTTATCTCAGCGACCGGTTGGGGCACAAGCGCGCCTTGCTGGTCTTCAACCTGATTGCCCTGTTTGGCTACCTGATCGTCATCTTCATCCCCACCTGGCAGGCTGTTTTAATTGGGGCGGTGTTCTTCCTCTCCTGGTCTGCCATTTCACTGCCGGCGACCATGAGCCTGGTGGCTACCGTTCTGCCGCAGCACAAACGCACCATGGGGGTATCCCTGCATTCGCTGGTGCGCCGGGTGCCAATGGCGCTGGGACCGCTGGTAGGTGGCACGTTGATCGGGCTGTACGGCGAGCGCGATGGCGTGCGCCTGGCGTTCATGGCGGCGTTCGCGCTGGGCGTGGTTGCCTTGCTGGCGCAGCAAGCGTTGATCAGCGCGGCGCCTGCCCGGCAAGCCAACGCCGAAAGCAGCCCGCTGCGCGCGTTCCGCTTCATTTCCCCCGACTTACGCAACCTGCTGGTTTCGGATATCCTGGTGCGTTTTGCCGAGCAAATTCCCTACGCCTTCGTGGTCGTTTGGGCAGTCAAGAACAACCAGCTCACCCCGCTGCAATTCGGCATCCTGACCAGCATTGAAATGGTTACCGCCATGCTGGTTTACATCCCAGTTGCTTATCTGGCTGACCGCAGCGGCAAAAAACCCTTCATATTGATCACCTTCGGTTTTTTCACCCTCTTCCCGCTGGTGCTGCTGTTTGCCAACCGCTTCGAGGTATTTATCGTCGCTTTCATCATCCGCGGCTTGAAAGAGTTCGGCGAACCGACACGCAAGGCGCTGATCATGGACCTGGCGCCGGAAGATCGTAAAGCCAGCGTTTTCGGCGCGTATTACCTGATTCGGGATGTAGTCGTTTCTCTGGCGGCATTCAGTGGCGCGCTGTGGTGGAGCATTTCGCCGCAGACAAATTTCCTGGTCGCCTTCGGTTTCGGCTTGCTCGGCACACTGTGGTTTGCCCGCTTCGGCAAAGACATGCCCATCGTTCGCGTTGCGTGATATACTCATCGCGAGGCAGCCCAGATGGACCTATTTGATCATTCCATGCAGGAACAGATGAAGACCGACGCTCCACTGGCAGCCCGCCTGCGCCCGCGCACGCTGGATGAGTTCATCGGGCAGGAGCACATCGTCGGGCAGGGCAAACTGCTGCGCCGCGCCATCGAAGCTGACCGGCTGTTTTCCTCGATCATCTTCTTTGGTCAACCAGGCACCGGCAAGACCACCCTGGCGCGGATCATCGCCAACAGCACCCAGGCGCATTTCGAAAGCATCTCCGCTGTGCTGGCTGGCGTGGCAGAACTGCGCCGGGTAATCCAGGAAGCCACCGAGCGCCGCCGCCTGCACCGCAAACGCACAATCCTGTTCGTGGATGAAGTTCACCGCTGGAACAAGGCGCAGCAGGACGCGCTGCTGCCGCACGTCGAAAGCGGGATGATCACCCTGATCGGCGCCACCACCGAAAACCCGTATTTCGATGTCATCCCGGCGCTGGTCTCGCGCTCGCGCCTGTTTCAGTTGCAGCCGCTCAGTGAAGCCCACCTCGAACAGATCCTGGCGCAAGCCCTGCAGGATGAACCGCGCGGCTATGGCGGGCGTCAAATCCGGCTGGACGAGGACGCGCGCGCCCACCTGGTGCGCGTTTCCGGCGGCGACGCGCGTAACCTGCTCAACGCGCTCGAACTGGCGGTTGAGACCACGTTGCCGGATGAAAACGGCGTTATTCACATCAGCCTGGATGTCGCCCAGGAATCGATCCAGAAACGAGCTGTGGTGTACGACCGCGCCGGCGACGCCCATTACGACACCATTTCGGCGTTCATTAAATCCGTTCGCGGCTCCGACCCGGACGCCGCGCTGTACTGGCTGGCGAAGATGATGATCGCCGGGGAGGACCCGCGCTTCATCTTGCGCCGGCTGTTGATCCTGGCGGGCGAGGACATCGGTCTGGCTGACCCGCGCGCCATTCAGGTTGCCGCCGCCGCGGCGTACACCTATGAATACGTCGGGCTGCCGGAGGGCATCTTTCCAATCGTCGAAGCCACCCTCTACCTGTCCACCGCGCCCAAATCCAACACGTCGCTGACCTATTTCAAAGTCCGCGAGTGGATCGAAGAGAACGGCAGCGGAGCAGTTCCCCGGCACCTGATGGACGCCAACCGCGACGCCAAAGGCTTGGGACACGGGCAGGGCTACCAGTACCCGCACGAATTCCCCGGACATCACACCGGGCAGCAATACCTGCCGGACAGCCTGCTGGGTAAAACCTTCTACCAGCCATCCGACCAGGGTTACGAAGCCGAAGTGGGACAGCGGCTGGAACGCTGGCGGCGGGCTCAGGCGCAGGCGCTCGGACTGGAAGCGTTCCACGGCGGAGACAAGCCATGACCCTGCTGCTGCTCATCCGCCACGGTGAAAACGACGTCATGCACCGCCGCCTGGCGGGGCGGCTGCCCGGCGTGCACCTCAACCGCAACGGCATTCAGCAGGCGCAAAACCTGGCGCAATCGCTGGCGCATGCACCGCTGGAAGCGGTTTATTCCAGCCCGCTGGAACGCGCCGTGCAGACTGCCCAGCCGCTGGCGGAAGCGCGCGGCCTGGCGGTGCAGGTTCGCCCGGCGCTGAGCGAGGTGGATTACGGCGACTGGCAGGGGCGCACCTACAAACAACTGCGCCGCATCCGGATGTGGAAAACCGTCCTGGAGCAGCCGCTGGTGGTGCGCTTTCCTAACGGTGAAACTTTCAGCGAAGTGCAGCAGCGGGTGATTGCCGAGCTGGACAGCCTGGCGCGGCAGCACACCCGCCAAGCCAGCGAAGAACAGCCTCACCCGCCGGAAGCGTTGATTGCAGCGGTTGCCCATGCCGATGTCATCCGCCTGGCGCTGGCGCATTACCTGAACATGGACTTGAATGATTTCCACCGCCTGACCATCTTCCCCGCTTCCTTGTCGGTGGTGCGGGTTGGCGAAGGTCAGCGCCCGCTGGTGGTTCATATCAACCAGATCGCCGGGTTTGCCTGGCAGCCCCTGCCGGAAAAACCTGCCAAACGACGAGGTGGCAAAAAAGCATGAATACCCTGAGTGAAAGCGCGCGCAAGGTGCAAACCGTGTTGAGCGGACTGGGTTTAACCTGCCAGGTGGTTGAACTTCCCGCTTCCACCCGCACCGCGCTGGAAGCCGCCCAGGCAGTCGGCTGCGAGGTTGGGCAAATCGTCAAATCGCTGGTTTTCCGCACCCAATCCAGCCGCAAGCCGGTTCTGGCGCTGGTCAGCGGCAGCAACCGGGTCAACGAAGCCCGCCTGGCGGAACAATTGGGCGAGCCGGTGGTCAAAGCCGAAGCCGATTTTGTGCGCGAACACAGCGGTTTTGCCATCGGCGGCGTGCCGCCGGTGGGTCACCACCGCCCGATGCAGACCTTCATTGATCAGGATCTGCTCCAATACGAACAGGTATGGGCAGCCGCCGGCACGCCGCACGCGGTGTTCCGCCTGCCGCCCGGCGAACTGCCCCGCCTGACCGGCGGGCTGGTGATGAAAATCAATTGATCGCAGCTGACCGGCGGCGGGTTAGAAAACAAGCGCCCACAACAGCCACACCCCGATCACGAACAAGCCAAAGATAAAGCGCAGCACCACCCCCCAGCCGCAGCCGATTGCCAGGCTGCGGGTCGAATCCCACGCCTTGCGCGGGTCACGGATGCGCAGGTACTCGACCAGAAAGATGCCCGCCATCGCCAGCACCAGCCCGCCCAGCGGCGGCAGGATGACCGAACCAATCAAACCGCCAACCAAAGCCGCCGCAATCGAGTGCCAGGAAGCGCCGCTGGTCTTGGCGGACGCGCCCATCATGATATTGTCCATAAAACCGCCGGCGATCACCAAAACGGTGATGATCCCGAACAGGATGCCGCCCGCCAGGTCGAAGCCGCCGACCAGACCATAAACCAGCGCTGCCGCCCATTGAATCCACAAGCCGGGCAGAATCGGGGTCAGCAGAGTGAGCTGCCCAAACAGCAGCACCCCGGCAATGATCCACGGAAAAACCGCCAGCAACGTGTCCTGCATGGTTTGCCTTTCTCCTACTTCACTTCCTGCGGGCGGATCACATCCACGCCGCCCATCCACGGGCGCAGCGCCTCCGGCAGCGCCACGCTGCCGTCCGCCTGCTGGTAATTTTCCAGCACAGCGATCAGCGTGCGCGGCAAGCCCAACCCGGAGCCGTTGAGGGTGTGCACCAGGCGCGCCTTGCCGCCCTCCGCCGGGCGGTACTTGATATTTGCCCGCCGGGCTTGAAAATCGGTCACATTGGAGACCGAAGATACCTCCAGCCACTCCCCGCAGCCGGGCGCCCACACCTCGATATCATAGGTGACCGCCGCGTTGAAGCCCAGATCGCCCGTGCACAACCGCACCACGCGGTGGGTCAAGCCAAGCATGGCACAGGTTTGCTCGGCGTCGGCGACCATTTTATCCAGCTCGCGCATCGACTCCTCGGGGCGGCAGAAAATGTACATTTCGACCTTGTCGAACTGGTGCCCGCGCTTGATGCCGCGCACGTCCCGCCCGGCGCTCATCTTTTCGCGCCGGAAGCAGGGGGTGTACGCCGTGTAGCGGCGCGGCAGGCTGTCGTCCTCGAGCACTTCGTCCATCAACATGCCGGTCAACGGCACTTCGGCGGTGGGCACAAACCAAAAATCTTCCTCGGCGTCGTGGTAGAGGTTGTCGGCGAACTTGGGCAGCTGCCCGGAGGCAAACAAGGTCTGCGCTTTGACCATGAACGGCAGGTAGCGCTCCTGGTAGCCCTGGCGGATGTGCAAATCCAACATCCAGGCGATCAGCGCCCGCTGCAGGCGCGCCCCCGCCGCGTTGAGAATATAGAAGCGCGAGCCGGTCAATTTGACGCCGCGTTCAAAATCAATGATCCCCAGGTTGGCGCCCAGCTCCCAGTGCGGCAGGGGCTGGAAACCGTATTCGGGCATCGAACCAATATGGCGAACGATACTATTGTCCTCCGCGCTGGCACCGTAGGGCGTGCTTTCGTGCGGCAGGTTAGGAATGCCCGCCACCTCCAGCTGCAAGTCGTTTTCGACGATGCGCACCTGTTCGTCCAGCGCGGCGATCTGGTCGCCCAGTCCGCGCATGGCATCAATCTTCGCCTGGCGCTCAGCCGCATCCTTCATGCGCCCGATTTCCTTGGAGACCGCGTTGCGCTCGGCTTTCATCGTTTCCACCTCGCTCAGCAGCGCGCGCCGCCGCGCGTCCAGTTGCAGCACCCGGTCAACCACCGCCGTGTCCATCTGGCGATCCAGCAATGCCTTGCGCACCGCCTCCGGTTTTTCGCGGATCAAATTGATATCGAACATGAATGCACCTCCGTTGGTTTGAATACAAAGCCCCCTCGCCCGCGCAGGACGAGGGGGATCAACTCGTGGTGCCACCTGCATTCGCTGTGTTGAATACACAGCCTCATTGGGGAGATAACGGTTCCCGCCGTCCTTCTTACGGTCGTGCACGACCCCTGCGAAGGCGACCCGCCGGTTTGAACGGACATCCGGAGCGGACTTCACCCGCTGGCTTACCGGCTCGCACCGAGCGCCGGCTCTCTGCAAAGGTAACGGGGTATTGTTCTCCAGGTTGGTCTTTCGATGAGGGCATTATACCTGAGCCGATTGGGATGTCAAGGCTGGGGCTGAGGTTCGGACGAAAGTTCGGACATCCACATGGGAAGGTTGTCCTTGCGGGCTGGCGCCCCCGCAGGGGCGACACTTGCACCGCACCAAACGCCCTTCGACAGGCGGTTGGCGCGGTTCGACAAGCGGACATCGAGCCTGTCGAACTAACCATGCGCGCGGGGCTAAAGCCGCGCGCTGAGTTCGTGGAAGTCCTGCGAACTGGCGCAACCCAGCCGGCTTTCTCGGCTTGAGGCAGGACTGAAGTCCTGCCGAAGAGCGCAGGCTCACGGATTGGGCAGCGGCGGTGCTCCGGTCGGTCTCGGCTGGGGCGTGTCGCTGGGCGGCGGGGTGTCGGTAGGGTCGGGCGGCAGCGGCGTGCTGGTGGGCGGCGGGGTGTCGGTAGGGTCGGGCGGCAGCGGCGTGCCGGTGGGCGGCGGGGTGTCGGTAGGGTCAGGCGGCAGCGGCGTGCCGGTGGGCGGCGGGGTGTCGGTAGGGTCAGGCGGCAGCGGCGTGGCGGTGGGCGGTGGGGTGTCGGTAGGGTCAGGCGGCAGCGGCGTGCTGGTGGGCGGTGGGCTGTCGGTAGGGTCAGGCGGCAGTGGCGTGGCGGTGGGCGGCGGGCTGGCGGGGATGGTCGCGCTGAACGCTGGGGTGGGGGATGGCGTGGGAGGGATGAGGGCGGCGCCCGGCGGCTCAGGCAGGCTGGCGCCGGGAGGGAGCGGCGGCAGTTCGATATCGGCGCGCGGACGCGGACCGTAGGGGCAGGGCTGCTCGCCGGGGCAGTGGTTGCCGCCCGGCAGCCAGCCGGAGTGGTTGAGGATGGTGACCAGCGCCGCATTGCGGTAGATCGTTTCGGGCAGGTAGGGCAGCTCGATTTCGTACTCAAAACAAGCCACCTCGCCCGGCGGCAATTGCTGCTCGGCGACGATCAGCAGGTTGGCGCCCGGCAGCGGTTGCCAGTCGGCGCGGCGCGGTTTGATCTCGATCTGGTCGAAGAGGGTCAAGCCAGCCGTGGCCACATCACCGCCGTTGCGGACGCAGATTTCTCCGAAGACGAAGAAGAACTGCCCGGCGGCGTCCTCCTTCCAGCGGGTTTGGGCGGTCTTGTACGCCTCCAGGCTGGTGCCGGCCTGGGCGGTCGAGGTGGGGGTGACGGTAGGGGTGGGCGTGGCGGTTTCAGTCGGCGTCTGTTCGAACGACCCGGTTTGCGCCTCGCCGGAAACGGTCAGCGTTTCCGCCCAGAGCGTATCGGCGACCGGGATCAGGCTGAGGATCAGCAGCAGGCAGACCATTCCGGCTGCCAGGACGCGCCCCGGCAGGCGGGGCGGGCTAAACCGCGCGAGCGATCGTTTTAAAAGATCCATTGCAGCACCTGTTTCAAGCCGATGACCGGCCAACCGATCTGGGGCAGGTAGAATGCGACTTTGCCGCGCAGGATGGACTGCGGCACGGGTTCATCCTGAACGTTGTTGTTATCGCCCTGGGTGATGAAGACGCGCTGACCGTCCTGCTCGCGGATTTCGATCACGCGGTGGACGACGAACGACCCGCCGCGCTGGAACTGGATCACGTCGCCCATCCGCACTTCCTGCGCTTCGATGGGGGTGATCAGCACCAGGTCGCCGGCAACGAAGGCGGGCTTCATGCTGAAGCCGCTGACCACGAACGGGCGGATGCCGAACAAGCCGCTGGTAAACCAGAAGGCAGCCACAATCACCACCGCCGCCCACCACCAGTGGTTGAGGGTTGCCGCGCGGGCGGTTTGGGCGGGCTCGCTTGCCGGCGCGCCGGAGGGTTCGCCAGCCAGCAGACTGTTTTGCAGATAGATAAAACCAAACAGCGGGACGAGCGTCCCGATAAATGCGGTAACCAGCCAGGAAACATCCGGCAAGACCGGAGAGATGGCGCGGAACAGCACGCCCACCGCGCGGAAGGCGATGGCGGGCAGCGGACCGCCCAGCCAGGCGAGCAGCGAAGCCAGCAGCCCTTCCGCCAGCAGCGGCAGAAAACGCCCGCCGGCGGCGGCGATGGCTTGCTGCGGGGTGGACAGCCCGCCCCACGCGCCGGGCGGGACGAGCATCAGCAGGGAGAGCAGGCTGCCCAGCCCGACCGCCAGCAGCGGCGAGCGCCCCGCCAGGCGGCTGACCAGCGCGGCGCGGGCGGCTTCCATGCCCGCCACTCCCGCCAGCAGGAACCACAGATTGCCGATCAGCGCGGGCAACTGGCGGGCAAGCGGGGAATAGCCCATGCCGCCCAAAATCCCCGCCAGCAGGAAAGCCAGCAACTGCAGAACACCGATCAGCGCGCCGAAGAGGATCAGCCGGCGGGCGGGCTTTTGCCATTGGCACCAGCCCAGGCGGGTCAGCCCCCAGGCTTGCCCGCCCAGCGCCAGCCAGGCAAGCGGCTGCAGGACGTACACGTTCCACTCGGCGGGCAGGCGCGGCGCGAGGAAATTAATCAGCAGGTAGGCGGTGAGCAGCCCGGCGGCGAAAATGAGCCAGCCCCAGCCGTGCGGCAGGCGCGGCAGACTGCGGGCGGTGAAAAAACGCGGGATGGCTTGCAGTGCACGCATGGTTCCTCGCGGGGGATGGGCGGCGGGGCGTCCCCGCCGCCCGGGGTTAAACAGGATCAATATTGCGGCGCGGCTTCCAGACACTGGTCGAGAGTAGCCGCTTCGTTCCACTGTCCCAGGCAAACCTGCACCGAAAACCGGTAGGTGTGGTTTTCCTTGGCGGGCTGCTCGACGTGGAACTGCAGGCTGCTCGCCTGTTCGCAGGTATCATGGTCACAAGGCTCCATCTGCGCGCCTACCCCGTCCCAATAACGCACCCAGATTTCACCGTTTTCTGCTCCATTGCTGGTGGCAAGGGTGAAATTGTGGGGGATTACCCGGTAGCCGCGGATGATGACCGGCACGCTGCCGGTATTGGCGAAATGCACCTCGCAGTTGCCCCAGTAGGAGGGGTAGCCGTTGGTGATGGTCAGGCGCAGGATGCGCGGGTCTTTTTCATCAATCACGCAGGTTGTGCTGCCGACATCCTTGCGGATGGGGCGGGGATATGCGTAGGGCCAGGGAGTGGGCAGCGGGTCCAATCCGTCGTCGTTGCAGATGCAGGAAGTCCATTCGCCGTACACCTCGCCGGTGTGGACGACGCCCTCCACGCGCAGCGTCTCGCTCCACAGACCGTAGGCTATGCCGGTCAGCAGCAGCAAGCCGAGCACGAAGAGCGGCAGCAGGCGAAAAAGCGGGAGGTTCGATTTTTTCGTCATCAGGTTACTCCCCTGCCGGGGGCGGTTGGGGCAGGGTCAGCCCCGCCCCACTCCCCCTGCTTGACCGGTTATGGTGCAGATACTGTCCGCGGTTCGTTCCACTGGCGGGCTTCGATGGTGTACTTGAAGGTGTAGGTGCTGTTTTCATCAACCTTATCATCGTTGGTGAAGTGGATGAGTAGTTTGCAGTAAAGAACATTGCCTTTATGTAATTGCCACCAACTTGGTACGCAAGTCGCCGCGTCTGCAGCGCAACTGGATACCAAATCCTGCTCTGCAGCGACTTCATCAGATGCTCCAAAAATTGGGAAGGGAAGCTTAAAAGGTTTTGCTGCGCATTCTACATTTGCCCATTCGGGATTAGATGCAACCCCAACAGGTTTGTAAACATGGACTGGCACGGATCCGGTGCTTTTAACCTTGAAATAAACGAAGCAGTGCCAGGAGGGGTAGGCGTCAGTGGTCGTAATAACCAGGGTCTCGCCGTCCGCCCCTGCGCCCTTAATGTCCGCGGTGCAGCTGGCGGCGCTGGCTTTTAAGGGGGGCTCAGGTCCAACAGGGCCTTCACCAATCTGCACACCCTCATAAACAACAGGTTGTGAAACAAATTCGACATTCACCTCGCCGGTGTTGACCGTGCCGTCAATGGTCAGGGTTTCCGACCACAAGCCGTACGCCACGCCAATGCCTGCCAGCAGCACGATCAGCAGGATGGCGAGCAGTCCGAACGGTAAACGCTTGTTCATGGGTTGTTTCCCTTTCTGAAAATGAAATCGGATGAGTTGTCAAACAGCGGCGGCGCAGCGCCGCCAACGCGAAAACCTGCTTGCAACGCCTGAGCGGAAACGCACCTCCTTTCGCGGCTGACAGGCTTGCGGCGCGCCCTCGATCAAAGAAAAATGGAGAAGCGGGGCGGGCGGCGGGCGGCAGACCGCCAGTCTGCCGCCCGAACGCATTGTTCCCCCGCCCCGCCTGTGCTATAATCTTAAATACACAGAGGGCGCTGACCCGTGTCCCTGTGAACGCCCTCACCCGGGTGGCAGCCCGCGGTGAGGGTTCTGTTTGCCTGTCAAAGTGCGGGTGAAACGACGGCGGGCAAATTTGCCCGGATGAAGCGGGGCGCGCCGGTCTGGGATGCTGGCTGCGGCGGGAGAAAACAAACAACCGACCACGACGGTGGTCGGTTTCGCCATTGGCTCCCTGCGGGTTGTTCCCCTCATGTTTGGATCGGCGACCAACATCCTCTCCCGCAGATCTGCGCCCCCACGTTTGCTTAGGTGTTTCCCCTGCTTGCATTTTTATAGTAACCAGTGATCGGGCGAAAGTCAAGTCGTTTAAGCCTTTCTTAATGAAAAAATAAGAAATTTCTAATCAATCATAATTCAGGTGCAATTTGTCTTGAATGGGCGGGGCAGTCTCCCGCGCAGGTGTACCCTTCGACAGGCTCAGGGGGAGGGCTCAGGGCAGGCTTGCGCCCTGCCCTGAGCGAACCGGTTATTGGGTCGGGAATTCCAGTCCCGGCGGCAAAATCTCGCACTCGCCGCCGGCAAGAGCGCCCATGCCTGTGGCAGGCGCTTCGTTCCATTGGCGGGCTTCGATGGCATACTCAAAGGTGTACTGGCTGTTTTCAACCACGCCATCATAATTCGTGAAGTGGATCAAAAGCCAGGCCCAGGCTTTATCGCCCTGGTGCAGTTGCTCCCAGGGGCGATAACAGGAGACCGTCTCAATCCACTCCATCTCATCGTCAACCGGCGTGATCTGACTGATGCGCACCGGCACGCTGCCCAGATTGGTGACATCGAACTTTACGGCGCAGTGGTAGGAAGGATAGGCGCCGGTCACCGTGACGGTGATGGTTTCGTTGCCGTCACTTGGATCGGTGCTGGTGGCAACTGCGGCGCATTCCGCATAGGGGTCCTTCCCCTTGGGTTCCAGTTGATGCTTGCCATTGACCTCCACCCATTCAAAAGCAATGGGTTTCGACAAACCGACATCCACTTCGCCGGTATGCACCGTGCCGTCAATGGTCAGGGATTCTGACCACAAGCCGTACGCCACGCCCACGCCTGCCAGCAGGACGACCAGCAGGATGGCGAACACTCCGAACGGTAAACGCTTGTTCATGGTTTAGTTTCCTCATATTCTCTTCTAATCAGTAAGGTTGGTAGTAAACGGTTCGCGGCGGAAAGCCGCCGCTTCCGGAATCATCAAAACGAGCCTGAGCGGAAGCCACCTCCTTTCGCGGCTGACAGGCTTGCGGCGCGCCCTGCTTGCCTGGCTGCGCAATCGGGCTGGCGCGGGGCGGCAGACCGCCAGCCTGCCGCCAAAAGCGCGCGTATTTTTGCAGCCCGTCTGTGGTATAATGTTAAAAGCACAGAGGGCGCCGACCCGTGTCCCTGTGAACGCCCTCACCCGGGTGCCAGCCCGCGGTGAGGGATCTTTTTTGCCTGTCAAAGTGCGGATAAAGCGATATCCGGGGGCGTCGGTCTGGGATGCTGGCTGCGGGGAGGGAAAAAAAACAACCGACCATGACGGTGGTCGGTTTCGCCACTGGCTCCCTGCAGGCACTCCCCCCCTCTACGGTTGGGTCGGCGACCAACGTTCTCGCCTGCAGATCATCGCCCCCACGTGTGCTTTAGTGCTTCCCCTGGTTGTGATTTTATAGTAACCAGTGATCGGGCGAAAGTCAAGTCGTTTATGCGTTTTTTGGCGAAAAAATGAGTAAACTCTAATCAGTCAATTCGGGTGTGATTTATCCTGAACGGGCGAGGCGGTCTCCCGCACAGGCGTACACTGTGGTTCGGCTTCGCGGAAGGTGCCTCTCGACAGGCTCGATGTCCGCTTGTCGAACCGCGCCAACCGCCTGTCGAAGGGTACGCCCGCGACCTGGGGTTCGGCAGAGCGGCAATCCTCCCTGCCTGGCTGGGGGCTGCTTCGTCGCAAAAACCGCTCCTCGCGACGACATGCGTTGTGTTTACGCCCTGGCGAGCCGCGCCCGCGTACCCGTCAGGGCGCGGCGAAGCGAAAAAAAGCCCCTCCGCCGGTCAGGGGGAGGGGCAGGCATAACCAGGCGAAGGTCAGCGGGTGACCTGGATTTCCAGCGAGACCGAGCAAATCAGCGTGCCGCTTTCCACCAGGTTCCAGGTGGCGCGGTACGTGCCGGGGTTTTCGGGGGCGAGCATGTCCACCGCAAAGGTGTATTCCTTGCCGGTGGCGGTGTCGGACTTCATGTCCACCGCGTCGGCGTACTTCTGCATCTTTTCGCCGCTGGCGTAGCGCAGGTCAACGTTATCCGCTTTCCAGTCCTTCGTGCCGGTGTTCTTCAGCGTAAAGCGGGCGTCGAAATCATTACGGTAGGGCAATTTGCTGCCGGCGCGCGGTTCCACCTTGACCACCTCGCACGCCAGCGGGCTGGGGGTGTGGGTGTTGGTGGCGGTGGCGTTGGAGGTTGGGGTTCTGGTGAAAGTGGCGGTGAAGACCGGCACCGGCGTCCAGGTAGGCGGGGCGGGGGTGGGGCTGAAATCCGGGGTGGGCGAGGGCGGGCTGGTCGGCTGCGGGGTGGCGGTTGGGTTCGGGAGGAACGGCTCGGTCGGGCGCGCCTGTTCGGTCTGGGTGAATTGCGCCTGGATGGTCAGCACCGCCTGAGTGGCGGCGG
This sequence comes from Bellilinea sp., assembly GCA_039666315.1. GTDB lineage: Bacteria > Chloroflexota > Anaerolineae > Anaerolineales > Anaerolineaceae > Bellilinea. The sequence continues at coordinate 793,075 of JAVSME010000003.1, forward strand.
CGTTGAGCGTCGCCTGGAAGGACAGCGCGTCCGGGGTGGGGGCTGCCGGGCTGAGCACGGCGCAGCCGCTGGCGAGCGAGAGGATCACAAGCATAAAAACGAAGCGGAAGATGGTGATTTTGCCGCGCATGGGATTTCTCCTTTTGGGGATTGCGTCAGGGTCGGAATTGGGCGTCGCAGCGCACCGCAAACGGTCAGGCTGCCATGCCAGGGTTGGTTATTTTACCATTCTAACCAGATTAAGGAAAAAATACCAGTCCCCGCGCGGGTGAGTTTTGCGGCGCGAAGTCTGAGAATAATGGTTTGGCGCGTTCCAGGGCAGGGGCAATACGCGATGATGCTTCATCTGTTCGCTTAATTTCCAGCATTCTCATAGGCTGAAGCCGCCGTTCGGTTGATGAAATATCTGCCGCCTGGCGCGCTCTACCTGCCCCGGCGCGGGGCTGGCTTGCGGCGGGGCTGCGCTTCGGAACGCGAGACAAACGGCGGCGCCGTGATCGCGTAAATGCTGCACACCCGCCGGTCCATCATCCGGCTGCGAATGCGCGGGTCAACCTCATCCAGGCTTTGCGCGGTGGTAATGACCGTTGGCAGTTTGCCGTTATAGCGGTGGTTGAGCAACTGGTACAATTTTTCGCGCGCCCAGGGAGTCGCGCTCTGCGTGCCGAGGTCATCCAGAATCAAAAGCGATGCCGAGCGTACTTCCTCAAAACGCCGGTCATACGAAACCGCGCTGGATGGCGAGAATGCCGCCCGCAAGTGATCGAGCAGATCCGGCACAACCACAAAGATCGGCTCCTCGCCAGCCGCCTTGCGAAAATTGCCGATCGCCGCCGCCAGGTGGGTCTTGCCGCAGCCGTAATCCCCCATCAACACCAGCCACCCGCGCGGGTTTTCGGCGAAGGTGACCGCCGCATTGAAGGCTTTCTGCAGGCTTGCCTGGTCATCCAGCGCGAGTTTATCCCATTCGCGCAGGTTGAAGGTGCCAAAAGTTTGCTCTGCCAGCAAAGAAAGCGCCGAAATCGAAGACCTCTCACTGTCCACTACCGGCGAACGGTAATCCGGCGCGACAATCTGTGCCCGGCTCACCAGGTCGGCATCCTGCAGGCGGGATGCCACCCGCCCGTCAATTTCGGCAAGCGGCAGGTTGGTGGTCACCACGGTCGGCAGGCGGTGGGTGTAGCGGTAATTGATGATCTGGTACAGTTTTTCTTCCGCCCAGGGGGTGGCGTTTTGAGTCCCCAGATCATCCAGCACCAGCAGACGGACGTTACGAATTTCATCCAGGCGCTGCTCGAAGGTCTCATCGGGGCTGCTAAAGGACGCCCGCAGCCAGTCGAGCAAATCGGGCACGGTGAGAAAGATCACCCCCACCCCCATTTCGATCACGCTGTTGGCGATTGCCGCCGCCAGGTGAGTCTTGCCGCAACCGTAGGGACCCATAATGAAAAACCAGCCGGCAAGCGCGCGGGCGTATTGCTGCGCCTGCTGAAAGGCGAATTGCAACGAGCGCGCCTGCTGGTCGCCCAGCCCGCTGCGTCCCTGCACTTTGAAAGTGTCGAAAGTCATGCCGCGAAAGGCGTCAAGATTGCTGATGCGCAACATGCGCTGGCGTTCGCTGGCAGTGACTTCCAACTGGCGGCACGAGCAGATCAGCAGCCTGCCAAAGTCCGGGTGCCCCACCGGTAAATCGCGGCGAACCACGCCCACTCCGGCGCACAGCGGGCAATTGGGATCGCCCAACATGCCGGCAGCGCGGCTGGCGTCCTCTCCGCCGCCCTGCGGGTCAACGTTCGACGAATTCACTGTATTCTCCCTGGACATACCGGCGGCGACCTTTTTGAGATTTTCCTCGATTCGCTTCGTCATTATCCCTCTCCAGCCGTGATCGTAAAATGGCTTCGATATAGCGCCAACGGCGAACATTACTCTCCACCGCGCTCCGAATGGCTTCCTCGATCCATTCAATCGGGTAGGTTTGCTCGGCGTCCTGCAGCGTCTCGGCGATCAGCGGGGTAAGCGGTCCGATGTTCTGTTCGTACAGACGGAAGATATTCGGGCGTTCCAGCGCCAGGCGCGCTTCCGGGCGTTTGATCTGCTGCGGCGACCAATCGCCGTTTTGCAGCGCTTTGACCGCCGCCCGTCCACGCGGAGAATTGAGAAAATAGAGTTGCTGCTCAGAGTCACTTTCCGTCTCGCCTACGCGCAGCAGCGTGCCGCGCTCCACCGCGCGCGCCAGGGCATCGCCCAGGGCAGCAAGCGCTTCGGTTTGGCTCTCTGCCAGCCCGCTGACCAGCCGCTCATCCGAGGCAAAATCGGCAAAGCGCGCGAAGCGAATATCGCCTTCCATCCGGTCGAGGAACCAGAAGGCGTACAGAGTTACTTTTAACTCGCCGAGGTGATCAATCTGCGGCAGCAGTTCGCTAAAAAATGCGGCTGGCAGCGGCGTCAGGCGAGTTTTACCGGGCGGAAAGCCCGTGAATGAAGCCCTTATCCCCTTCATCAGATGCCATCCGCCTTACGCGCATTCTCAAAACGCGCCAGGTTGCTGCGAAACACCAACTCAATGCCCGGATGGGTCGGACCATTGCGATGTTTTGCGACAATGATCTCGGCGATATTCTGGCGCGGATTGTCCTTTTCCAGCGCATCGGGGCGGTGAATGAACATGACAATATCGGAGTCCTGTTCCAGGCTGCCGCTTTCGCGCAGATCGGAGAGCATTGGGCGTTTATCCGCCCGTTGTTCCACCGCCCGCGACAACTGCGCCGCCGCCAGCACCGGCACGTTTAACTCGCGCGCCAACACCTTGAGATTGCGCGAAATGTATGAAACTTCCTGAACGCGGTTATCGGTGCGGCTATCCCCGGACATCAATTGCAGGTAATCAACGACGATCAAATCCAGCGGACGCTCCAGGTGCAGCCGGCGGCATTTGGTGCGCAATTGCAGCGGGGTGATGGCGGGCGTATCATCAAGCCACATTTCGATCTCTCCGAGCACCTCAATGGCATGGACAAACAACGGCCATTCCTCATCCTTGAGTTTGCCGCTGCGCAAACGCTGGGTGTCAATACCGGTTTCCTGAGCGATCAACCGCTGCACCAGTTGTTCGGCGGACATTTCCAGGGAAAATACCGCCACGCGTTTCTTGTGTTTCTGGGCGGCATTCTTCGCCACCGAAAGCAGGAAGCCGGTTTTGCCCATGCCGGGCCGCCCGGCAACGATCAGCAGGTCCGATTTCTGTAAACCTCCAAGCAGTATATCCAGGTCAATCAATCCGGTTGGCACGCCGTAGATGTCTTCGTCGCGCTGGGTGAGCTGGTCAATCCGCTCGTAATACTCATGCAGAACCATATCAATGGGTTGCAAATCGTGCTGCAAACGGCGTTCACTCAGGCTAAAGACCGCCTTTTCCGCCTCGTCAATCAGCGTGTCCAGGCTGCGCTGCCGGTCGAGCGCCAGTTTCGCCATCTCATTGGCTGCCGCGAGCATTTTCCGCCGCAGGGCAGATTCTGCCACAATGCGGGCATACGCCTCCGCATGAAGCGAAGTGGGCGTTTGAGTCAGAAGCGCCATAATATACGCCTGCCCGCCCACCTCAAGGAGGTGGCCGCTTTCCTCCAATTCGCGGGTGACGGTCAGGTAATCAATCGGCGTGCGGCTGTCATGCAAGCGGGTAAAGGCTTGCCACACCCAGCGGTTGCGGATGATGTAAAAATCCTCCGGCTGGATAATTTGAGCCACCTCATAATACACCTCCGGATTGATCAACAGCGAACCGAGCACCGCCTCTTCCGCTTCGCGGTTATGAGGATGCGCCTGATCCAGCGAAAATCCGTTGTCTTCTATAGATGCAAAATCATCGCTCATGATCTATTTACACCCAACCGAAAGAAGTGAACCTGTCCCCAATATTCACCCGCAACCAGGATAAAAAACCGGGGTATCGCTCAGCCCCGGCATCGTCCCATTCATTGATCCTGCTTTGGGCTGTCCTCATCAGGCGGATTTTTGTCCGGATCCTCTTCATCTTGCTCTTTACCCGGATCGTCGTCAATCTTCAGGTTTTGCAAAAAGTCCTCAAAGACCGACAAACGCTCTTCGCTCAGGTTTTCGTCCTCAACCGGCGCAACGGCCGGCTCCGCCGGCGCAGGTTCGCTGGTTTGCAGGTCTCGTTCAGGAATGATCCCGGCGGTTTCCATCACCTCGCGCGAGACCAGGATGGGCACATGCGCCCGAACCGCCAGCGCCAGCGCATCGGAAGGGCGCGAATCGATTTCGATCAGCCGATCGTTGTGCTCGACCACCAGGTTGCCAAAAAAGACATCATCCTTCAGCGCCACAACCTCCACCCGCACCAGTCTCGCGCTAAATGTATTGAGAAAGTTTTTCAGCAAATCGTGGGTTTGCGGGCGGGCGACTTCAATTTCCTGTAAAGCAATGGTGATAGCTTCCGCTTCGTAAGGTCCTATCCAGATAGGCAGATAGCGCTCCGCATTGACCTCGCGCAGCACCACAATCCGCTGTTGGTTGGTCAGGCTGACGCGCACGCTGTCAATGACAACCTCTATCATTCTTGCCATGTTTCAACCTTTTCTCTCCGCAAAGGCATCAGGAGTGTTCGGGAATACGACCGGAAATCGAGCGCGCTGTTTTTGCGGGAGATGATTTCCGCGCTCGTGTCTTATTTTAACACGGGCGGGAATGGGATGCAACATGATTTCCCCCAACCTGAGACATGCCCGGCGTTCGCCAAAAGGCTTAACCGTTGCAGCAAAAAACATCCGTAAGCAAACCGAAAGGCAACTGGAATCATTTGAATGTTAACATTTTTAAAACCATTGAATTTCTTAAGTTTTAGAGTATAATATCCTCACCCCAATTAAACTTTCCCGCGTCCAATGGCGGGAAATTGTTGTCCTGGAACATTACCAGCACTACCATTCGAGTTGTCATCTGCCGCTGGATGATACGCCTGGCAGGATTTGTTTTTCGCCTCCTGGCAACCCAGCCCGATCGATTTTTCGAATCTCGACCGTCCTGACAGGGGGGAGCGATTCCGGACGGCAAGGCGATGGGGTTTTCAAAAAAGGAGCAGCCCAGCTCACTATTCATTTAGTAGATTGAATGGCTAACATTTAACGCTGTTCTTTTAGCGATTTGCGGCACAGAAATTAGTCAGGCAGGTTTATGCGCGAACTTTACTTCAACAAACAGGTGTTTTTTCGATACTCTTCAATCCGCTGGAATTAAAACCATGCACGAGAACATCCACATTCTACTCATTGAAGGCAAACGACCCGATCGCACTTCCTTTCTGACCGGACTGACGAAGAAAAATTTTGCCGTTGAAACTGCCGGCAGCGGAAGCGCCGCTTTAGCCTATTTAGAAACGCATCTGCCCAGGCTAATCATTCTGGATGCCGCATCCATGCGCACCAGCGGCAAGCGCATCTGCGCCACGCTGCGTGAAAAGGCGCCCGGCGTGCCAATTATCTTGATTTTGGATGCCAACACTCCCGCCAACGGCGCTCCAGCGGATGTAATCCTGCACCTGCCGTTCACCTTTCAAAAATTACTCAACCGGATCAAGCCCTTTTTGCCTCAGGAAAGCAAGAACCTGCTGCGCGCCGGTCCAATTCACCTCGACATAAAAAATCGCTCGGTTCACTGCCTGGAACATCAGGCTGTGCTTACCCCGCGGCTGATCCGCCTATTAAAAGAACTGATGGATCATGCCGGACAGGTGATCGAACGAGAAACGCTCTTCAGCCGCGTTTGGGAAACCGATTACACTGGCGATACCCGCACGCTGGATGTGCACATTTCCTGGCTGCGCCAGGCAATCGAGGAGGACCCACGCCGTCCTCGTTTTATCAAGACCATTCGCGGTTTAGGCTACCGCCTGGACGTTGAGGATACTCATCCGGTTAATGGGCGGCTCAAACCGCCAGTTGAAAAATAAAAACTACGGGGCGCTGTGCAGCGCCCCGTAGTTTTTGAAAACTCGTTAAAACTGTCCAATCAGCCCATTATTCCCAGCGTCAACGCCAGCAGCAAACCGCCGGCAATCACGCTGCCCAACTGACCGGCTGTGTTGGCGCCTACCGCGTGCATCAGGATGAAGTTTTCGAAATCCTCTTCCTTTGCCACCTTTGCCGCCAACCTTCCCGCCATTGGGAACGCGCTAATGCCGCTTGCGCCGATCAGCGGGTTGACCTTGCCGCCGGTGACAACTGCCATCGCCTTGCCGAACATCAACCCGGCAACTGTATCAATTACGAATGCCACAAAGCCCAAGCCCAGGATCATCAGGGTGCTGATGTTCAGGAAACTGTCCGCGGTCATGGTTGAGCCGATGGTCAAACCAAGGAACAGGGTGGCAATGTTGATGATTTCATTTTGCGCTGCCTTGCTCAAGCGGTCAACCACCCCCGATTCGCGCAGCAGATTACCGAGCATCAACATCGCGATCAGCGGCGCTGCATCCGGCGCCATCAGACTGACCACCACGGTGACGATGATCGGGAAAGCTATCACCACCGAATTGGAGACCGGACGCGCCGCATATTCCATGCGGATCAGCCGCTCTTTGCGCGTGGTGAGCAATTTCATCACCGGAATTTGGATGATCGGTATCAGGCTCATGTAGGAATAGGCTGCCACGGTGACCGGCGCAAGAATTTCCGGCGCCAGCCTGGAAGTGACGAAGATCGCCGTGGGTCCGTCAATTGAACCAATCGAGCCGATTGATGCTGCCTGATTCATCGGAAATCCGAGTAAAATCGCCAGCAACAAGGTGGCATAAATGCCGAACTGCCCGGCTCCGCCCAACAGCGCCATTTTTGGCATGGATAACATCGGGCGGAAATCAATCATCGCCCCCACGCCGACGAAGATCAGCAGCGGAAACAGCCCGTTTTTCAATCCCGCATCATACAAAACCTTGAACACGCCCTGGTCGGCAGACATGCCCAAATTGGCAAGAATACAGCCGAAACCGATGGGCAGCAGTAAAACCGGCTCAAACTCCTTCACCACAGCCAGGGTAACCAGTACCAGACCGGCCAGGATCATGATGGCGTTACCCCAGGTGAAGACAGCTATGCCTTTGGATATTTCAACGAAAAGTTCGCTAAAGTCCATTCCATCCGCCTCCGTTAGTCGGCGTATTCGAGCAGTGGTTGACCATGACGCACCGGATCACCCTCTTTGACATGGACGACGGCAATCTTGCCATCCCGGCTGGAGCGGATGGCGTTTTTCATCTTCATGGCTTCAAGAGTGAGCAATTCCTGACCAAACTTTACCTCGGCGCCTTCTTTGACCATCACTTTTACAACCGTGCCCGGCAAAGGTGCGGTTAAAGCCCTGGCGGCGTTGACCGGCGCCGCGGGGGCGGCCGCTCGGACGGGCGCGGCTGGCGCAGCCTGAACCGGCGCAGCAACCACCGGCAAAGCCGACCCGACGCTGCCTGCCGGTTGCACCGCTTCATCAGGAAAAACCTCGAACGTCTGACCTTCGACCGTCGCCAGGATTGGACGGGCATTCAGGTCGGCAATTTCCACTTCAAAGGTTTGGTTATCAATTTTTACATGTAGTTTCATCGCGCTGAACTCCGGGTTTTTCGAGTGGATATGTGTGCGTTCATTGTAAATTGACCGCCCCGCCGGGCTGCCTGCCAGGGGCTAATGAAGTTCCCCTGTGGCGGCGCAATCCGCGCTGCCGAGCGCTGCAACGCCAGCGCGGCTGCCACCGCCGCGGCGGCTGCCCGCGCCCGCATCGCGCCGCGCTGATCCTCCAGCGGTTCGCCGGCGGCTTCGGCAGGCGCAGGCGCTTCCTGCGGCTGCGCCGCTACTTCTGCCTCTTTTTCTTTGATCGGCAAGCGGGAAATCAGGCTGATCAATCCCCAGAAGAAGACGAGCACAAGAAAAACCAGCCCCATCCCGATAACGGTCATCAACAAACCTTGATTCAACAATTCGGTCATTAGGTTCGCTCCTCTTTATCCTTTCATGGACTAAAGCGGAATGTTGCCGTGTTTGCGCGCCGGGGTTGAAGTGGTTTTCTCACGCAGCGCAGCCAGGGCTGCAATCACCCTCATGCGGGTTTCGCGCGGTTCAATCACGTCATCAACGTAACCATCGGCTGCTGCTGCGTAGGGGTTGAGGAATTTCTTGCGGTATTCCTCGACGATCTTCTTGCGTTCGGCTGCCGGGTCCTCGGCTTCCTGGATCTGCTTGCGATAGAGAATATTGGCTGCGCCTTCGGGTCCCATCACCGCGATTTCCGCGCTGGGCCAGGCAAAAGAAATATCCGCGCCCATCACTTTGGAGGACATGACGATGTACGCGCCACCATATGCCTTGCGGGTGATGATTTGGATTTTAGGCACGGTGGCATTGGAATAGGAGAACAGCACTTTAGCGCCGTGGCGGATCACGCCGCGGTGTTCCTGGTCAACGCCAGGCAGGAAGCCAGGCGAATCGCAGAAGGTGACCAGGGGGATATTGAAGGCATCGCAGAAGCGGACAAAACGGGCAATCTTGTCCGCCGAGTCAATATCCATCGAGCCTGCCATAAAGGCGGGTTCCTGCGCGACAATACCCACCGGGTAGCCGCCCATGCGCGCCAGCCCGACAATCGCATTGCGGGCAAAGGTGGCTTGCAATTCAACAAAAGTGCCCAGATCAACGATCTTCTCAATCGCTTCGTGCATATGGTACGGTTCGTAAGGATCTATGGGCACCAGCGAATTGAGCGACTCGTCCATCCGGTTGGGATCGTCGCCGCTGTCCATGAAGGGCGGGTTTTCAACATTGTTGGAGGGCAAATAACCGAGCACCTTGCGCGCCAGAGCAATGGCATCTTTATCGGACTGCGCCTTCAAGTGGGCTGTGCCGCTCACGCCCAGGTGCACATCCGCGCCGCCCAGGCTCTCCGAATCGACCACCTCGCCGGTCACCGACTTGATCACCTCCGGTCCGGTCAGAAACATAAAGGACTGCTTCTCGACCATGATGATCATGTCCGTCACCGCGGGGGAATAGGCGGCGCCCCCGGCGCACGGTCCCAACACCACACTAATTTGTGGAATGACCCCGGAGTACCAGGCATTGCGCTGGAAGATCTGGGCATAGCCGTAAAGACTGCGCACGCCCTCGTTGATGCGCGCGCCGCCGGAGTCGATCAGACCAATCACCGGAGCGCCGGCTGCCGCCGCCATGTCAATGATATGGGCGATCTTCTTGCCCTGCATTTCACCCAAGGAGCCGCCCATGACTGTAAAATCCTGGGCATACACGTAAATTGCCCGCCCGTCAATGCTGCCATAGCCAATCACCACTCCATCGCCAGGGTACTTCTCGGTCATGCCGAGGTCCTCACAGCGATGGGTTACGTAAGGTTCAAGTTCGTTGAACGTGCCAGCATCCAGCAAAGCCTCACACCGTTCGCGGGCGGTTAATTTACCCTTGGCTTTGTGTTTGGCGATTCGTTCCTCGCCACCTGCCATGCGTGCCTTGGCGCGCATTTCGCGCAATTCAATAATTCGGGGATCTTCTTCTGGCATACGGATTCCTCGCTTTTGAGATTGGGTATGTGGAAAGCAGAAAAGGGAAGGTTTGCGCTTCCCAAATGGGCTGATACTGCCCGCTACAACTATTGTAATAAAAAAACACAGCCACTTATATCGTATAATATACCATTTTTAACTGATTTTCATCCCTGTTTTTAATCAATTGTCAGATGACTGTCATTAGCTGGGATATGACAGCCGCCCGTTCGTACCCTTCGACAGGCTCAGGGCGCGGACGGGCGGCGCAGGGTTCGGCAAGTTCACCATGCACCCGGAGTAGGGGACAGACTCAGGGCGCGCCCCTGCCGCAGGCTTCGACATACCCTTACGGACACATGGGCTCAGTCTGCGGGCGCGGCTGTCTCCCGTCCGGCTCAATCCATGAATCCACGCCGGTAGCAATCGTAGCGCACGCCGTCTTTGATCAGGTAGGGTACGGTGTCATCCCAGTACACCGTATAGTCGGACCACAAGCCGGCATAATCAGCCAACATCTGTTGGGCGCGCCATTCGCTCAGGCTGAAGGACTGCCACGGGCGCGCCTGCAGCGCATTTTCCGCCTGGTAACACGCCAGCACCCCGCCCAATTTCAGGCGCGCCTCGGCGGGCAGATCGGCGCGTTGAACCTGCTCCACCAGCGCTGGCAGCGCATCGCTGGAGAGATTGATCAGGTATTGCTCGTCCAGCTCCGCGCCGGCTGCCGCCCGCTCGACATTGCGGCGCACGATCCAACCGTCCACGTTCCATCCGGCGAGGACCAAGCCAAAGCCCAATCCAAACACAAGCAGCGCCAGCCCCACCCGCCCGGTCTGGCGGCTGAGCAGCAATCCTAAAACCGCCAGCAGCAGCAAACCCAGCCAGGGAATGAACAAATAAGTATACGTGCGCAGCCGGGTGAAACTGTACGCCTGTTCGTACAACAATAACCGCTGCATGGCAGAAGCCAGGATAATCAGCACCAGTCCAATCAATAGCGACCCCATTACCATAAACCAGCGCTGCTGGGCAGGCATCTCCCGCCGGGCAATTGCATCCAGACCGAGAATCAACATCAGGCTGATGACCGCTACCCAAACCAGTTCCCCAAACCCGCGCCGGGCATATTCAGCGTAGGTAAATCCGGTCGCGGTAATGTTCGCCTGCCCGCCAAACAGGTACTGGAACTGCAAGACCACAAAAAACAGGAACAGCGCATTAACACTGCCCAGCACAATCGCAGACTCGGTCCATCCCAGGAACGGTTTTATAGCCGCCCGCCCTTCCTCGCTCGGATGGATGGTATGGCGTGGCAGCACAGCGTGCAGCAATACACCACAAAAAACAAACGTAAAGATTAAAACATAGATGAATCGAAAAAGCGTTTCGGGCAGCCGCTCCAGGCGCAGCGCATCCAGCAGCCTGTTCAACCGCTCGGCAAACACCAGGTCTGCAGATGCCAGCAGCAGCGCCAGCAGCGCGACCAAAGGCAGCGCCAGCAAAACTCCCCGCAACACGGCTTTACCCTCTTGCCATCCGCGGGCAGGTTTGGCAGTTTGCTCTTGAGGTGGCGGCTCCGCTTTTTTCAGTCCGAAGGGACGGGTAATTCCAGAAAATATCAACACCGCCAGCGCGGTGATGTGATTCCAAATGTTGTAACGCAGCCAATAGCCATTGGTCAGACTGGCAGCCCACACCATCAGCCCAACCAGTCCAGACAATACCGCCCAGGTTTGGGTCATTGGTTCCCGGCGGATAAATACCGCCAAACCCAACGCGAGCACAATCAAGCCAAGCGGCAATGCCTCTCGAGACGGTAATTTACCTTCCCGAAGGGACAGGAAAAGCGCCGCCCCCATAGCCAGCGCAACCCATAGAAAGAAAGAAATTCCGAGGGGTTTATCCCAAAACAATACATCAATTGCGCCGGCAACCAGGAAGGCTGTCAGCCAGAACTGGTTAACGGATTTTGGCATAGGTCAGGGGACTCCTTTTTACGAGCGAGGATGCCAACCGGTAAGTCGTTGTGCGCAGCGGCAAGGGATGACTCAGGGTGTGGCGAAAGCCGATAACAGCATCGCCATGATAATCATCACCGAAAGGATGATAAAAACCACCCGCTGCAACCGGATAGCCCGCTGGTCGGGGGTTTCACGCGGCGCGCTTTTTTTCTTAATCTCTTTGGACATACCTGCCTCCAATTACCGCGTGGACAGGATCATCTGGTTGATGGTCATCAACCTCCCCGCCTTGTAGAGCCGCATTACCGTCGGTTGGAATACCTCCATACTAGTCCGGCGCACCTCTCAAAACCTATCTTTGCGGTGTCAAAAACTATCACTCGATGATCCAACTCCCCGAAAAAAGACCGGTTGGCGCGCTCCACGCCCAAGCTGCGCCGGTTCAAAGCAATCAACTCGTCACATCACTGGAGGAAGCGGGTTTCTCCGTGGTCGAAGACTGGGTGTCGCTCGGTTCTTTGGTTTCGCTGTGGGTCGCGGAAGCAGAACGCGCTGTTCCGGATGGTGAACGGTGGTCTGTGGCATAAAAACCCGAGCCTTTGAAAACAATTCCCACCGGCGTATACACCTTGCGCAGCGATTTCTTCCCGCACTCCGGGCACCAAGCCAGCGGCGGTTCACTGAATTTTTGGGTCCGTTCGAACTGAACCCCGCAATTTTCGCACCGATAGGTATAAACCGGCATACGTACTCCCTCGCTAGCTTACAGATCAACGACCACTAATTTTACGCCCAAATCGTTAATTTTGCATTAGATTCCCGATTTTCATTCTGAAAATCAATCAACGCGCCCAGAAGAACAATCCATTCAGGGCAATGGCATAAACCCTGCTTGGTTTTGGTCCAATCAGAATATCATCACCAATGAACACGGTCGGAGTGCCAAAAAAACCGGTGCTGACGATTTGAGATAGCTGCTGTTCGACCGCTTGCTCGGTTTTTTGCTCCGTGGCGCATAAATCAATTTCAAGCGGATCAAACCCTGCTTGTAGCAAGCCTTCCGTAATTGCAGACTCATCCTCCAGCCGGGAGGTTTCTACGCTAAAGAAGAAATCCACCAACTGCCAGTATTTTTCGCGATCCTGCTGGTAAGCGCAGTACGATACTCTCGCCAGCCGGTCGCTTTGTTCTTTAACCGGATAATAGAGCAAGGTGAAACCAACCTGGTTTTGCTCCGCCAGCGCGCGCACGCGCGGATAGGCTTTTCGGGTGAATTCGCAGCCATACGAGCCAATGAAAACCATCGTTTCGCCTGCCTGCGGGTTGAGCGTTGGGAATTCGTCCAGGTTTACGCCGGTCAGCCGCACAGGATCTTCGCCCGGCAGCACTACCGGGCAGGCATCGCCTGCGTTGGAAATTTGATTGGCTTGTCCGGTTGGATCGAAGACGCAAAAACCACTCTGGTTTAGACCATCGCACGAACCGGTGGTGTAGAAAAGGAATATCCCGCGTGCCGCAAAAATGCTGCTGCCAACAAACAGGATCACAAACAACCACGCCAGCGGTTCGAAATAACGGTTGAGCAGACGCGCGCCGCTCTCCGAGCGGGTGATGACAAAACCCAGTATACGCGCCTTCATTTTTTCGTTAAAGCCGGTGTTGCAGGGGCGCAGCGTTACCCGCCGCAGCACGCAGTCGAGCGCTTCGCGCGCCAGGCTGCGGTTTTCGGCGCTGAAAATCCCCATGACCGATAAAATTACCAGCGAAATTACACAGATCATATTGCTAAAGCACCTTTCGCACCTTTACCAGGCAATCCACGAATTGGCGGGCTTCTTCCATGGTGTTATAGAAGTACACCGATGCTCGCACCGATCCCGCTATCCCGCGCGAATTGAACCAGGAATGAACGCAATGCTGACCGCTGCGAACCGCGATGCCCGCCATTTGGTCGAGCATCAAGGATATGCGGTGATGATCTATGCCCTCAATAATAAAAGACACGATCCCGCCGCGCCGCCGCGCGTCCGCCGGACCAAGAATCTGTAAACCGGAAATGCCCTTTAGCGCATCGCTCAGATATTGGTTGAGAGCAATTTCCTGTTTTTCAATGTTGTCCATGCCAACCTGCTGCAAATATTTGACCGCCGCGCCCAGCCCGATGATGCCGGCGTAATCCTGCAGCCCGGCTTCGAACTTCTCCGGCGGGGGCAGAAATTCGCACGAATCATAGGTGGAGGAGACAACCGTATCGCCGCCGACCAGGAAAGGCTGCATCGTTTCCAGGTGGCTGTGCTTGCCGTACAAAACGCCCGTGCCGGATGGCGCCAGCATCTTGTGCCCCGAAAATGCAACCCAGTCCGCATCCAGCCGGCGCACGTCCAAACGCTGGTGGGGAGCCGTCTGAGCGGCATCGAGCAACACCCGCGCCCCATGGCGGTGCGCCAGGCGCACCACCTCCTCCGCCGGGATGCTGACCCCGTCCAGGTTGGAGGTGCAGCCGATGGCGACCAGTTTAACCCCTTCCGCCAGCAATTTTTGATAGGCTTCCAGGTTGAAGGTATTGTCGGGATGGGACGGCGCAAACTTGAGCTTCACCCCGCGCCGTTTTGCCAGCATTTGCCAGGGGATCAAGTTGGAATTGTGTTCCTTGTCGCTGAGCAGAACCCCGTCACCTGCCTGCCAGTCGAGCGCGTTTGCCACCAGATTGATGGCTTCGGTGGTGTTGCGGGTAAAGACGATCTCTTCCTTGCGGGCAGCATGCAGGAACTTCGCCACCGCCTGGCGCGCCTCGTCCACCTGACGGGTGACCTCGCCCGCCAGACGGTGCATACTCCGCCCGCTGCAGGCTGGGAAATCGGTGTAATAACGCTCGACCGCCTCAATCACCGCCTGCGGGCGCAGACTCTGGCAGGCGTTGTCGAAGTAAATGACCGGCTTGTGGTTGTGGTGAGAATTCAGCAGGGGGAAATCCTGCCGGATTTTTTCGACATTCATGGCGTGGAAACCCATACGGATAATGTAAAATTAGGAACACTCCGCCTCATTATACTCGAAATGTCAAGTTGCTTACTTCCCAGAAAACGGCTATGCGACCTCTTTCTCCACAATTGAATGCGTTTTGGCAGGCTTTTTTGACGCATCACCAGCTCGACCCGGCGACCCCATTGTTCGATGCGTTTGCGTTTGGTGACAATCCGCAACTTGCCGACGAACTGGCGGCGCTGGTTTTGCAGGGCAGCAAGGTCGCCACCGCTTCACTGTTATGGGAGTATGAGGACGAAGGCAGCCGGCCGCCCCAGCCCGGCGACCTGAGCATCGTCACCAATGCGGACGGGCTGCCGTTATGCGTCATCCAGACGACCGGCGTGGAGGTGCGCCCATTCGAGCAGGTGAGCGAGGAATTTGCTGCCGCCGAAGGCGAGGGCGACCTGTCGCTGGCATCCTGGCGCGATGGGCACTGGAAATATTTTGGGCGCGTCTGCCTGCGCATCGGGCGCGAATTGTCCCTGCGCATGCCGGTCGTGTGCGAGCGCTTCCGGGTAATCTACCAGGCGGGTTAAACGCCGCCTCAATCCGGCGGCAGCAGCCCGAACACGCCCAGCGCGATCAACGTGCCCAGCACAATACCGCCGATCACCTGGCGCGGGGTGTGACCAAGCACTTCTTTCAAACGTTCCTGAGAAATGGGATGCCCGCTGAACAGCTCCTCGAACAGCATGTTGATTTTCTGGGCGTGGTAACCCGCCTGGCGGCGCACGCCGGCAGCGTCGTAAATCACCACCATCGAGACCGCGAACGCCAACGCAAACAACGGCGAGCCAAAACCATAGTACAACCCAATGGACAGCGTGGTAGCCACCATCAGGGAAGAGTGCGAACTGGGCATACCGCCGCTGCTGAACCACAGCGCCCAATTCCAGCGCCGCTTAAGCAAGTATTCAATGGGCACTTTCAAAAACTGCCCCAGGAACCACCCCAGCAGCGCAGCCAAGAAAACCCGGTTGTGAATCAAATCATCCAGCACGCAGTTACCCCTCCCCTACCTCCGCCAACAGATCGAGATCGCCATCGCTCAGGCGGCGCACGCGCAATTCTGCCTCGTCCAGCAGCCCGGCGCAGCGTTTGACCAGTGCCTGACCCCGCTCGAACAGCGCCAGGGACTCCTCCAATGCGGGCTGGTCGTTTTCCAACGCCAGGATCATCCGCTCCAGTTCCGCGAAGGCTTGCTCGTAACTCATTTTTTCAACCGCCGGTGTCTTTGGGGTCATAGTTCTCTCCAGAATTTTTCTCCGGGATGATGCGCTGCGCCTGCGCCTGAATGCGCCCGTCCGCCAGCCGCACGGATAGTTCATCGCCCGGCTGCACCGCCCGCGCGCTGTGGATCACGCCGCTGGCGCCAAGAACTACCGCGTACCCACGCCGCAGCACCGCCAGCGGGTTGAGCGCCGCCAGGCGCAATTGACTGCCATCCAGACGGGCGTGGCGCAGCCGCAGCGCAACCGCCAGCGAGCGCGCGGCACGTTCATTTAGTTGGTCCAACCGCTGGCGGTCGTCCTGTATGCGCCGCTGCGGCGAAAGCAGGCTGATGCGGTTGACGCGCTCCGCCAGGTGGCGGCGTTCGCCGCTCAGCCGGCTGCTGATCCAGCCTTGCAGGCGAGCGATGCGTTCCATCAACTGGTAGCGCAAGTCAGCCGCGTCTGGGGTGACCAGCTCGGCAGCCGCGCTGGGGGTGGGCGCGCGCAAATCAGCGGCAAAGTCGCACAGGGTGAAGTCGGTTTCGTGACCGATGCCGGTCACCACCGGCAGCGGCGAGGAAGCAACCGTACGCACCACCCGCTCATCGTTAAACGCCCACAGATCTTCCAGCGAGCCGCCCCCGCGCGCCAGCAGGATCACGTCCAGACCCTCCACGCGGAACAATCGTTTTAACGCGGCGATGATTGCCGGCGGAGCTTCATCACCCTGCACCGCTGCCGGGGCGAGGATCACCTCCACCAGCGGGTAGCGCCGCCGCAGGGTGTTGAGCATATCTTGCAGCGCCGCACCGGTCGGCGAAGTGACAATGCCAATCCGCTGCGGGTAAGCCGGCAGCGGGCGTTTGCGGGCTTCATCGAACAATCCTTCGCTTTCCAGCCGCGCCTTAAGGCGCAAAAATTCCCGGTACAACCAGCCTTCGCCTGCCGGTCGAAGCGCATCCACGTACAACTGGTACTGCCCGTCGCGCTCGTACAGGCTGATGTGCCCATGCGCCTCAACCGCCTGACCGTTGGATAAATTAAAGCGCACCCGCTGCGCGTTCATCCTCCAAATCACGCAGCGCAGCGCGGCGGTAACATCCTTAAGGGTAAAGTATATGTGACCGGAAGCCGGACGGGAAAGGTTGGAAATTTCTCCCGCAACCCACACGTCTCGCAAGACCTCATCGCTTTCCAATACCTGGCGCAAATAGCGGGTCAGATCACTGACTGTAATAGCAGCCGCAGGAAAGGAAAGCGGTAAATCCATCGCAAGAATAGGATACCTTGCAATGATATGTCTGTCAACTGCGCCGCCAAAATTAATCCTCCTTTCCCCACAACCCTAATTGGGCAGCGCGCAGTACCGCCTGGGTATTGCTGAACACGCCCAAACGCTGGCGGATGGCAGCCAGGTGCAGGAACACTGTCCGGCGCGAAAGTCCCAATTCGACCGCGATCTGTTTGGTGGTGCGGCCCTGCGTCAAAAGATGCAGCACCGCAGTCTGACGCGGAGAGAGCAGCCCAGCCAGCGGTTGGGTGTTCCATATTGCGCTGTCCCCGGCAAGCACAAATACCAACACCACCTCCTTGCTCAAACGCAAGGCGCGCAATTGCGCGGGAGGGGTGGTTTTCGTCCATTCCGGCAGCGGTGACCACTGTCCGCAATTGACTGCTTGACATACCTCCTCCCCCGGGCGCGGATCAATTAGCAGAAGGCGCAGGTCTCCGCCCGCACAATACAACAACACGGTCATGGTTCCTCTTTGTTGAAATTATGTTCTATTTTGAAGGAATTAAATTCAACTGTCAAGTGATAGACAACGGTTAACCCGCTGCAACGCGCTCGCGCTAAAAACCACCCGCGATGGCTTGTCCGGCTTAGGTTATAATCGCTGCCATGCGTACATTGTCAATTCTTACCCTGTTGATTGGTGCGCTGCTGACCTCATGCAGCCAGCCGCCGCAGGCAACTCCCAGCCCCAGCCCGCGTCCTGCTCTGCCCGGCGCACTAACCCGCTATCCGGGTCCCACCCCAAGCGTTACTCCTTCGCTAACCCCCGCCGATACTCCTACCCCGCTGCCAACCGTCACCCCCACCCCGCGCACTCATACCATCCGCCTGGGTGATGATTTGTTCGGCATTTCCCTGTTCTATGACATCACCCTGCAGGACCTGCTGGCGGCAAACCCAACCGTCCAGCCGAACCTGCTGCGGGTCGGTGACTCGCTCATCATCCCCGCCGCGCAGTACACCCCAACCATTGACCCAAAAAATCCGCCTCTGCCCACGCCTGTCGGGCTGTCGCTGGATCAGCCAGCCTGTTTTCCCGTCAATCCTGGTGGGATCTGGTGTTTTGGTCTGGCGCGCAACGACCAGTCTTATGCCGTGGAAAGCATCTCGGCGGTCTTCCGCCTGTATAACCGCGCCAGCGGTGAAATCCTCGCCAAAACAGCCTATCCGCCGCTTAACCGCCTGGCAGCCGGAGAGATCCTACCGCTGGCTGTCTATTTCCCCGCTCCGGCAGCGCAGAACTTTTCCGCCAGCATCGAACTGCTCACCGCCCTGCCGCTGCCCCCGGACGACCAGCGATACATCAGCCTGGAAATCAGCCACCCTGTGACCACGTATTCTGACGACCGCTTTTCGGCAGAAGTTAGTGGCAGCCTGGCGCTTGCCGCCGGGCAGCCCAGCGCGGCTATGGTTACTCTGGCAGCGGCGGCATTGGATGATACCGGACGGGTGGTCGGGCTGCGCCGCTGGGAATACAACCAACCGCTCGAATCAGGAGAGAGCCTGCCCTTCCAGGTAAAGGTTTATTCCAGCGGAGCGCCAATCGCTCAAGTGCTGCTTTTCAGCGAAGGACTGCCGTGAGATCCGGCTAGCGATAATTCCAGATCAGATAACTGCCGCCGGCGCACAGAGCAGGGTCGGCGGGAACATTCAGGCATAACCGGTAGGCGATTACGCTGCCATTTGGCGGGGGCGGCTGCAAGGGAGCGATTAATAAACCAGCGCTGCCCTTCGCATCTGTAGGCGGCAGGTAATACAATGCCTGCGTGCCATCCGGCAGGGTCAGGGTTAATGAAGATTCAACGCTAGATACCGGCTGCTGGTTATCCGCCTCCAGCAATAGCAGCTCGAAGCGCTGCCCCTGGTCGGCTGCCACTCTCGGCTGGACCACGTTGACCGCCAGCCGCACCGCATCCTGGGTAATCTGGAAGGCGGTTTGTTCGGCAGGCTCGCCGCCGGCGGCACGCAGGTATTCTCTGCCAAGCGCAACCATCCGCACCCGGTTTACTACGCCAGGTTGATTGTCGTAATCCAGGCAGTAATTCTCAAAGCACTGGCGGAAGAGGTTTTCACCCACCTGGTAGGGATCCATTAAGGGCTTGCCGGAGATTTCCAGCCCGCCGTGCGAGGCAATGAACTGGTCGAACGCCAGCGGAACGTGAAAGCCGAGTTCACCCTCCAGCGGGTAAAACACCACCCCATCGGCTTCGCTGTGCTGGCGCGGCTGCGGCGCGCTGGCAGGCATGCCCAACTTCACGGCTGTTGGGCGCAACTGCATAGCGGCGGGATTGTCCGGCGGCGAGAACAAGACTACATTCTCATACACCTGTTCCAGCAAGCCATCTTCAGCGATGCGGGGATGCCCAAGCGGCAAACCGAACACCTTGACCCCTCCCATACGCGCAAGACGAGGCAGGAAGGGTTGTTCGATCTCGACCACATTGCGAACCACCACCGCGCTCACCGGCGGTGAGTAACGACAGTCGGCAGAGCAGGCATACACACCATAGGACAACAGGCGCGCTTCTCCCTGCGGGTCATCAATATTGCGGTAAAAACCGACGTTCTCAAAGTATTGCTCGATCCGGTTCTTGTTGGGGTTATAACGCGGCGGAGTCAACGCTTTGCCAGTATACTGCCAACCCAGGCGGCTGTACAACATCTCAAATTCTTCGTAGATAGGAAAATTATCCGCGCCGCTTTGCGTGGAAATGACATGATCCAATTCGAATCCGCGCCCAAGCGGGTACAAACTAAAACGCTGAACGCCCTGACCGAATGGGTCAAAGCACATCAGCGCGTTTTGAGCATACTGGCATTGAAAATTATGAAAACTGAACGCCGCCGTGATCGCCGGACCAAGGATTTCATCCCCACCCAGCGAGGCGAAAAATTCGCGGAAGAGCGGGTCAATGCTGTAAGTGCCCGGCTGCTGCACAGGCTGAAGCGGCTCGGCTGGAGCGCAGGCGGCAAACATCCCTCCCACTAAAAGGAGCGTCACTACCCGCAAGACCCAGCGATTTACGCTTTTTGGCACGTTCACTCTTTCTCCGATAAACAATCTTCCCGAAAATCCATCTCCGGAAAGCCAACCAATTGGCGTGGAAGAGTCGGACGTATCCCCCTCCACAGAATCCACCATTAATGCGTATTGGATTGTCAGCCGATGCCCGATGTTACGATAATAGTCCGCTGGCGTGGACAGATGATTGACAAAAACGCCGCGCGCAGCACCTGCGCCTTAACCAGCAGCGCGTAAACGCAGGCGCGGGTCGCGTTCCAGCGTCAACCGCAGCCCGTTTTCCAGCGAAACGGAGGGACGGTAATTAAGTTTTTCCGCCGCCAGGCTGAGATCGGCGCGCATCCGCGCCGTTCCGCCATCGCTGCGCGGATTGTACACCACCTCCGGGTTGGCTGCGGTGACCGCCAGCACCAGCTTGACCACCTCGCGCACGCTGGTTTCGACCCCGCTGCCGACGTTAATCGTCATTTGATCCACGCCTGGCGCGGTCGAAGCCGCAATCATCGCCTGGACGACGTCATCCACGTAAACGTAGTCGCGCGTCTGGCTGCCGTCGCCGTGCACCACCAGCGTCCCGTTTTGCAACGCCTGGCGCAGGAAGTTGAGCAGCACCGGCGCGTGAACCGGCGGCAGGTGCTGTCCCGGACCGTAGGCATTGAACACCCGCAGGCAGACCGTCTCGATTCCCCACAACCCACCAATCGTCTTGACATAAAACTCCGCCGCCAGTTTGGAAACCGCATACGGCGAGCGCGGATCGGGCAGCGCGTCCTCGCGCACCGGCTGCGCCGCCTGGTTGCCGTAGATCGCGCCGGATGAGATGAAGACCACCCGCCGCACGCCGACATCGCGCATGGCTTCCATCAGGCTGACCGTGCCGCCGACGTTGACCTGGTTGTACTCGCGCGGGTAGAGCACCGATTCGGGCACCAGCACGCGCGCCGCCAGATGATAGACGCAGTCCACCTCCTGCAGCAGCGTCCACAGCTTAGGGCGGTCGTTGACATCCCCGCGCACCAAGTGAACATCCGCCGCCAGCGCCGCAGGATCACCGGTGGACAGATCATCGAGACCGCGCACCGTGTGTCCTTCCTGCGCCAGGCGGTTGGCTAAGGCGGAACCAAGAAAACCAGCCGCGCCGGTAATCAGAAATCGCATTGTCTGTTCGCCACCCGGAGATAAAGAGAATAGGAGCCGTGCCGCATGAGGATTATAGCACAACCCTGAGCGGGCAGAAGGCAAGCCCGGCGGAGATATTGGGGGCAAAGTTACCCTGCCCTCTGGGGTGGCTCCGCAAACACCGTTGGGACAGCTCTTTTATCTGCTCACCTTGACCCGTTCGCGGTTTTGCGTCTACTCAGTGCGCGGCTCGCTTTGCTCGAGCGTGCCCGTGATGTGGTTGAACTCCGAGAGCCGGTCGCCTTCCTCGTGGCAGGAAATGATAATCAGCGCCGTGCACGCCCCGGGACCGGGATTGCGCCAGCGGTGGGTCAAATGCGCCGCGAACATCAGGCTGTCGCCGGTCTCCAGCGTGTAGCGTTCGCCGTTAACATCATACTCCAGTCTGCCGCGCAGGCAAAAGACGAACTCAGAACCGGTGTGCACGATCGGGTGCGGACCACTGTTGGCGCCATTATCCAGGTTAATCGTGAACGCGTTCAACTTGCCGGCAAAGCACTCCCCACCCATCCCTTCCCACAGCCCGCGTAAAAACGGGATGCGTGTGCGCTGGTGAGCCCGGCTGAAAATCACCTTCTTTTTCTCCGGTTCGGAGCGGAACAAATCAGTAATCGCGATCCCCAGCGCAGACGCAATTTTAAACAGCGTGCTGACCGAAGGAGAGGTTAATCCGCGCTCGATCATGCTCAGCGCGTTGGCAGAAAGACCGCTGGTTTTCGCCAGGGCGCGCATCGAGATACCGCGTTCCTCGCGCAGTGCTTTCAGCCGCTGACCCACGTCAACCGAGATCGCCTCGCGTCCATACAAATCCATGACCGGTCTCCAGCATGGATCATAACATATTTTTAGAACAAGCCCAATACTTTGCCGGTCTGCAGATCCACATCAACGTCATAGAATGCCGGCCGGGTGGGCAGTCCGGGCATAGTGCTCATTGTGCCCAGCAGCGGGTAGAGAAAGCCCGCCCCGACCGAGGCGCGGATATCGCGCACCGGGATGCGGAAGCCTTTCGGCACCCCTTTCAGGTTGGCGTCGTGGCTCAGGCTGAGATGAGTCTTCGCCATGCAAATCGGCAGTTTGTCGAAACCCAGGCGGGTGTAATCGGCGATGCGCTCCTCCGCCAGCGGCTGGTAATCCACCCCATCTGCCCCGTACACTTCGCGGGCGATGATCTCGATTTTTTCTTTGATCGGCAGGTCGAGCGGGTAAAGGAAATTGAAATTGGAGGGTTTTTCGGCTGCCTTGACCACCGCTACCGCCAGGTCGCGCGCGCCTTCGCCGCCCAACGCCCAGTGGCGGCAAATGACGGCATCCTCGGCGCCGCCTTCTTCCATCGCAACTTTGCGGATCAACGCCAGTTCCGCTTCGCTGTCGGTTGCAAACGAGTTGATCGCCACCACCACCGGCACGCCGTATTTTCGCGCGATGCCGATATGCGCCAGCAGGTTGCCCAGTCCGGCGCGCAGCAGATCGAGATTCTCGTCCGTGTAGGCTGAATCGAGCGGTTTGCCCGCCACCACCTTGGGACCGCCGCCGTGCATTTTCAACGCCCGCACAGTGGCAACCATCACCACCACGCTGGGCAGCAGCCCGGAATAGCGGCATTTGATATCGAAGAATTTTTCCATGCCCATGTCCGAGCCGAAACCGGATTCGGTCACCACGTAATCCGCCAGTTTCAAACCAATCATGTCCGCCAGGATCGAACTGTTGCCGTGGGCGATGTTGGCAAACGGACCGGCGTGCACAAAAACCGGCGTGCCTTCCAGGGTTTGCATCAGCGTCGGTTTGATGGCGTCGCGCATCAACACGGTCATGGCTCCCGCCACGCCCAGGTCATCGGCGTTGATGGCTTCACCGGTGCGGCTGGTGCCGATCACGATCTCACCGAAGCGGCGGCGCATATCCGCCAACGAGGTGGTCAGCGCCAGGATGGCCATGATCTCGCTGGCAACGGTGATGTCGAAGCCGGTCTGCCGTTCGAAGCCCTTTTCGTTGCCGCCCTGCCCAACGGTGATGCCGCGCAAAAAGCGGTCGCTGGTATCCAGCACGCGCCGCCAGGTGATCGAATCGGGATCAATATTCAGGCGCGCGAAGCGGCTGCGCTCTTCGGAGGTCATCTCTGCGGGGTTGGCGCAATGAATGCCCAGCTTCTTCAGCCGGTTGGTCATGTTGATCGAAAAGCGCCGCTTTCCACTTTTGTCGGGCGGAAAAAGCCGCTCGAACAACTGTTCGTCGCTGGCTTCCGCCTCGTGCAGCATGCGCACGTCAATCGCCGCCGCCATCAGGTTGTTGGCGGCGGTAATGGCGTGAATATCGCCGGTCAGGTGCAGGTTGAAGTCTTCCATGGGAATGACCTGGCTGTAACCGCCACCGGCTGCGCCGCCTTTGATGCCAAAGGTGGGTCCCTGGCTGGGCTGGCGGATACAGGTCACCACCGGTTTGCCCAGGTGCGCGCCCAGCGCCTGGCTCAAGCCGATGGTGGTAGTGGTTTTGCCCTCGCCCAGCGGGGTGGGCGTGATGGCGGTCACATCAATGTACTTGCCGTTAGGCACATCATGCAGCCGCTGCAGCACCTCCAGCCGCACTTTGGCTTTGTGCTGCCCGTATAACTCGTATTCCTCCGGCAGCAAGCCCAACTCCTCGGCAATCTGGGTGATTGGTTTCAGGGTTGCCTGTTGGGCAATTTCAATATCACTCGGCACCGGTGTGACACGCTGAAGCGGCGTGGGCTCGAACGCACGTTTGGAACTCATCCTGTCCTCCTTTTAGATTTTTATGAAGCGGGGATTCATCCATTATTATGACCCAATCACTGCCAAAAATCAAGCCGCAGCGCGGCTTTTTGGCTGATTTGTCTGACAAATTTAACCCCTTGTCAAAACTAGAAACATAGTTTATAGTATTTATTAATCTATGCACAAAGTGAGTAATTTATTATGACGCTCCGTAACGCTTTGCTTGGTCTGTTGCGGCAACGATCCCGCCACGGTTACGATCTGACCGCCGCCATGCAGGCGCTGGTCGGCGGCAGGGAAAACTGGGACCTGAAACCAGCGCAGGTGTACGCCGCCTTGATGCGCATGGCTGCCGCAGGTCTGGTCAGTCCGGAAAGTCTCGAAAAAGACGGTGGTCCCGAAAAACGGGTCTTTGCGCTCACCACGCAGGGCGAACAAGCCCTGCGCGACTGGTTTTCCAGTGAACCCGACGCCAGTCAGCCGCTCGGTGACGAACTGTTTTTAAAACTGATGCTGGCGCTGATGGAGGGCGAGGAGCGCGTCCGTCAGGTGATCCAAAATCACCGCGCGGCGCTGTACCGCGAACTGCACCGCGTGACCAGCCAGCGCACCCGCACCAATCCGCGCAGCCATCTGGCACTGGTGCTGCTGATGGACAAGCGCATTATGCACCTGGAAGCTGACCTGCGCTGGCTGGATATGGTCGAAGCCCGACTGGACGATATGGCGGATCAACCCATCCCGCAACCCGCGCCGCGCCCGCGCGGACGACCACCGAAGCAACTTTGATTCCACATTTTAGGAGTATAACCATGAACCTCGTAAACACCGAAAATCTATCCCGCATTTACGGCTCAGGAGAAACTGCCGTCACCGCGCTCGACCGGATCAACCTGAACATCCGCTCGGGTGAGTTCCTGGCGGTGATGGGTCCCAGCGGCTGCGGAAAATCCACCCTGCTGCACCTGATCGGCGGTCTCGACCGCCCAACCGCAGGCCGGATTCGGATCGATGACCTGGACATAACCCGGCTGGATGACGATGCGTTGACCGCGCTGCGCCGCCGCCGGATTGGCTTTGTCTTCCAGTTCTTTAACCTGATTCCCGTGCTCACCGCGCTGGAAAATACTGCCCTGCCGCTCTTGCTGGATGGAGTATCCATTCCCGAGACGCGCGAGCGCGCCGCGCAGTGGCTGGAACGACTCGGCATGGGCGACCGCCTGACCCACCGCCCCGACCAGCTTTCCGGCGGGCAGCAGCAGCGGGCTGCCATTGCCCGCGCGTTGATTACCGAACCGGCGCTGGTACTGGCGGACGAGCCAACCGGCAACCTGGATACCCGCGCCGGCGACGAAATTGCTTCGCTGCTACGCCAGATCGTCAGCGAGTGGAGGCGCACGGTGATGATGGTCACCCATGATCCGCGCATTGCCGCCTACGCCGACCGGATCATCTTTCTCAAAGACGGCCGCCTGGTGGATGAAACCCGCCTGAGCGGTCTGGGCGGGCAAGATGACGCGCTCGCCCTCAACGAGCGCGTCCAGGCGCTCAACACCCTGGAGGAGTAAGCCATGAATCGCTATTTTCTGCTTGCCTGGCGCTATCTCAGCGGGCGCAAGTTGCGCACCGCACTGACCACCCTGGCGATTACCCTGGGGGTGATGATCCTGTTTGGCATGAGCAGCCTGGTGCCCTCTATGGCGCAGGCGTTCCGCAATCAAATGCTGACCATCGCTGGCGAGGTGGACATCACCCTTGCCCACGCCAGCGGCGGCGTATTCAGCCCGCAGGTTGCGGATACCGTGCGCGACGATCCGCAAGTGGAACGGGCAGCCGGTGTGCTCAGCCAGAACATTCTGCTTGCCGAAACCCGCCCCAACGCGCCCAATATCGTCACCCTGGTGGGGACGGAGACCGCCGCGGAGCGCCAGGTGCGCGCTGTGGAGATCGTCAGCGGGCGCGCCTTGCAGCCGGACGACATCCGCGCCGCGTTGATTTCGCAAACCCTGGCGGATGCCTTTGAGCTGCAGGTGGGCGACGCCTGGAGCCTGCCCTCCGCCAACGGCGTGACCGAGTTGGTGGTAACCGGCATTTTCCGCGCCGCCCCGTCGCCCGGCAATGAAGAAGTCATCGTCCCGCTGGCAACTGCCCAGCAGATGCTCAACCTGCCGGGATTGATCAACAGCGTCGAGGTGATCGTGCGCAGCAGCGCGGATCGCGGGCAGGTGCAGCAACAGTTGCTCGCCCGGCTGGAGAGCGGCTACACCACCAGTCTGCCTCAGTTTGGCGAGGAATTCATGTCTGGCATGAGGCTGGGCGAACAAGTCTTCAACACCTTTGGCTTCCTGGCGCTGCTGATGGGCGGTTTTATCATCTTTAATACCTTCCGCACGGTGGTCGCCGAACGCCGCCACGACCTGGGCATGCTGCGCGCCATCGGCGCCACGCGCAAGACGATCTTCAACCTGATCTTGATCGAAAGCCTGCTCCAGGGGCTGCTCGGCACGCTGCTTGGGCTGGCAGCCGGGGCGGCAACCGCGTATGGCATGGTTGCGCTGGTCAACCCGACCATGCGCGACTACATGCGCTTCGAAATCAGCGCGCCGGTCTTCAGCAGCCAGGCGCTGGTGCTTTCGGTTGCGCTCGGCATCGGCATCACCGTGCTGGGCGGGCTGCTGCCAGCCATCGGCGCCACCCGCCTCAGCCCATTGGACGCGCTGCGCCCTTCGCTGCCGCCGGTCAACCGCTGGCAATCCCGCCTGCGCACCGTGCTGGGGCTTGCCTTGATGGCGGCTTCGCTGGTCGGGCTGTTCAGCGGCGAGGTCGGGCTTTCGGCGCTGGGGATGCTGTTATTCATCAGCGGGCTGGTGTTGATTTCCCCGGCGCTGGTGCAGCCGCTGGCAAGCCTGCTCAGCCGCATGTTGGCGTTCCTGCTGGCGCGAGAAGGACAACTGGCGCAGGGCAACGTTGCCCGCCAGCCGGGGCGGTCAGCCATCACCGCCTCAACGGTGATGATCAGCCTGGCGATCATCGTTGCCGCCGGCGGCATGATCACCAGCGTGAACCACGGGTTGACCCAGTACATCCAACGCAGCCTGGGAGCCGATTTCCTGATCATGCCCCCGGCGATGGTGCTCGGCTCGGGCAACCTGGGCGCCAGCCCGCAGCTGGCAGCCGACGTGGCTGCCGCGCCGGAAATCGAAGCGGTCAGTTCGCTGCGCATCGGCAAGACCGCCGTCAACGGCGAAGCCTTGCAGTTGATCGGCATTGACCCGCTGGTCTTCCCGCGCGTTTCGGGGCTGATCTTCAGCGCGGGCGATGAGCAGACGGCTTATGCTGAACTGGGGCAGAGCCGCGCGGTAATCGTCAACGGCATTTATGCCCTGCAAGCCGGGGTCAAAACCGGCGACACGCTCAGCCTGCTGACTCCCAACGGCGAGCAGACCTACCGCGTCGCCGGCATCGGCGTGGATTTTCTCAACGCTAAACTGGCGACCGCCTACATCTCCCAGGCGAACCTGGAGCGCGACTTCAACATTGCCAGCGACGTTTTGCTGATGGCGAACGCCAAACCGGGCGCCGACCTGGATGCCGCCCGCCAGAGTCTGCAATCCCTGCTGGCGGCTTACCCGAACTTCTCGCTGACCGACGCCGCCAGCTTCCGCGCGGACACACTGAAAGGCTCGCAAGCCGGTTTCCTGCTGATGTACTTTCTCATCCTGGCGCTGGCGCTGCCCAGCCTGCTGGGGATGATCAATACCCTGGCAATCAACGTGATCGAACGCACCCGCGAGATCGGCTTGCTGCGCGCCATTGGCAGCACCCGCCGCCAGGTGCGCCGGATGATCCGCGCCGAAAGCCTGCTGCTGGCATCCATTGGCACCGCGTTTGGCTTGATCAGCGGCGTCTGGCTGGGCAAGGTGCTGATCGACGCGTTGACCGTTGGCGGCTTCCCCATGCCCTACTCCTTTCCATACGCCGGCATCCTGCTCGGCATCGCCGGCGGCATCCTGCTGGGCGTGCTGGCTGCCAGTTTGCCCGCCCGCCAGGCGGTCAAGATGGAGATCATCCGCGCGCTGCGCTACGAATAAGCGCGCAGCACCTGCCCAAGCGCACACCCCGCGCTGAACAAAGCGCGGGGGAGTCTGTCGCATTATTGGTGTTTTTGAGCAAAGCGCTTGAAAATCGGCATCTACGCTGACGTGATTATCATCGGCGCCACCACAGATACCGGTTAATAAGTCACCAACCAATTTTGGGACACAAACACCGCGGATTTCTGTGCTTGACTGAACAACTGCAGCGGAGTACACTGAATGAGAGGGTGTTCCTGGTGTTGGTTCGTACGGGGAGGGAAATCATGGGGCGTTCCAAGGTTTTCTTGTATTGTTGGTTGACAACTCTGTTATTGAGTGGCTTGGTTGATGGTTTTAGCCATGTTGATGAGTTTGCCAGTTCTCCTGTTCAGGGTAATGCGAGAGAAGGATCAAAGACGCCAGAATATGCACCGGCCGCTGTTTATTCTGCTGCGCTCGAATCGACGGCGGAATACGTTTATCTGGAAAGGTAGTTCCGTTATTACGACCGCCGACACCAAATCCAACCTGCCCGGGACATCACTGTGGAAATTTGGGATGAGGATTACCCGGGCGACGGCGGCGCGGATGACCTGCTCTACACCCTCACGGTGGACCACAATGGCTATTATGTCGTGCCGGATATCATCAATTGGGATGCGGACGGCAGCAGTTCAGACCCGGACGAAAGCCGCCTGGATATCTACGTCCGCTGGAAGTCGGGAAATGAGTATTTCAAAGTCACCAGGTCGGATGGCAGCCTGTACGCCTGGCGGAGTTCAACGCGCAATAATATCTCAAGCTACGAGATTCATAATATAAACGGAATACTGGGTTTTGATAGTAATACGGTAAGAGCAATGTGGATCTTCCAGGATATGCAGCGCACCCGAGAATATTTCCTCACGCTCACAAACCCCTCTTACTCCCCCGGCTTTCTGACCGCCCACTGGGAAAAAGACAGGTACGAGGAATGGCCATGCGAAAGTTCTTGTTTCAAGGGAACACACGTCTTTATTGCCCACAATTCCGCTTTGTCCAATGACACCGTCGTCCACGAGCTTGGCCACCATGTGATGTATAATAAAACCGGTCAGTGGTATGTTGATCCAGCCTGCTTCGAGCACCACATGTTTTCGGTGGAGTCCCCGGAATGCGCCTGGTTCGAGGGCTGGGCAAATTTCTTTGCCCTGGCGGTCAATGGCAACCGCTGCTATGATTTTGATGAATTTGCCTGCGGGAACGGCTCAGTCGATTTAGAAAACCACACCCGAAATGACAACCCGGCGCTTTTTCCATGGGGCGATACGGTCGAGGGGCGGGTGGCTGGCGCACTATACGACCTGATGGATTTCAGCAACGAGCATCCCTGGTTCGATACCGCTGCCTGGGGTTTCGACTGGATTGCCGACAATGCACTTGCCTGGGTTGGAAAGAACAACTTCTATCATTTTTATCAAGGCAGCCCAGCGAATGACCGGCACGACACCCTGCGCGCGATCTGGCAGAACACGATCGACTACGATCAGCCGCCGGCTGCCAGCGCCATTCCGCCGGTTAGGATACTGCAAAATACCTCCCTGACCAATGTGCTGGATTTGACGGCCTACACCAGCGATCCCGAAAGCCCGGATTACATGCTGCTTTACACCCTGGTCAGCCAGTCGAATGCCAGCTGCGGGGTCAGTTTCAACGCCAGCCTGGTCTCGATTGCGCCAACCTACAACTGGGTGGGCAGCTGCACGGTCACCTACCGGGTGAGCGACACGCTCAAGAACACGACCGGCAGTTTCAGCGTGCAGGTGCTGGCGGTCACCAGCCGAGTGTACCTGCCGGTTGTTGCGAAATAAGAAAGGAGGGAAGGATGAAACGCCTGATTCTCATCGTCACGCTGCTTGTCATCGCCGCACTGACCGCCTGCAGCCAGGACGCGCCGGGGAGCAGTTCGCAGGCAAACGAGAACTGCAATAAACATGGCTGCGTTTCCATCGAAATCGAACAGCCTGTCCAAGCTATGAAACCGGCGAATTTGCGGATAAAGGTCAGTTCCACCCAAAAAACCGATCACCTCGCGGTCTCTTTGACCATCTATGGTATGGAAAGCCTTAAGATTGAAAAACTGCCCGAACCAACGAGGATCGTACAATATAAAGACCTGGGTGTAAGCATAGTGATCGATGCTGAAGCCGGTCAGGAGTATGTCATCGAGGGTGTGGTTGTTTTAGCGCAACCGGAGTTCAAGACCAGTAAACATACCTATAGTTTTAATGTGGTTTTGGTACATCCATTAGGCAATCCCATATGGGTGACAGCAGATATTTACCTGGACGATGACGGATACCAGATGGATACTGAAAGGGTGAGAGAGTTATCAGGAACAGAGGAGGAGATTCTTCCTGAGGTAACCGGCATCATCATTTTCCCCACCGATACGCCTTACCCCACCTTCCCGCCGCCTACGCCAGTCCCCAGCGCGACCCCTATGCCGACCCGCACACCCACCCCAACCCGCACCGCTACCCAGGCGCCCTACCCGTAAAAATACCACGTCATGAGTTACGCTCCGCTATCTATCGTTGTAGGAGGGGCGCAAAGCGGCTACGACTCGGCTTTTTCCAGTGGGCGCTCGATGAGCGGTTTAGGTTCGCCGCTCGCGTGCGGGAAACCGGTTAGCCGTTTGTTGGGCTCGTCCCACACTTTCAGGCGCACCGCGCGGATGCTCTCCGGAATGGTCACTACCCGCGCCCATTTTTGCATGATCGTCGAGCGGCGCTGGCACTCCGCCAGGTAGTAATTGGGGATACGCGGACTGAGGTGGTGAATGTGGTGGTAGCCGATGCTGCCGCTGAACCAGTCCAGCAGTTTGGGCAGTTTGTAGTACGAGGCGCCCAGCAGCCCGGCGGCGACGTAATTCCAGCTGTCCTGCCGCTCCCAGTACACATCCTCGAACTGGTGCTGGATGTAGAACAACCAGATGCCCATCGTCCCTGCCATCATGATCAGCGGCAACTGGATGAGCAGGTAGGCTTGCCAGCCGATGAGCAGACTGATCCCGCCCGCCATGCCCAGCATCGCCAGGTTGGTCAGGATTACGCTGCGGGTTTGCTTTTTGCCGTAGTTGGGCAGCGGCAGGCGGTGCATAATCACGAACATGAAGATCGGTCCCAGCACGAACATCACCAGCGGGTTGCGGAAGAAGCGGTAGCCCAGCCTTTGCAGCCAGTGCCGGTCGTAGAATTCTTCCAGTGTCAGCGTCGCCACGTCGCCAATCCCGCGTTTATCCAGGTTGCCACTGGTGGCGTGATGGATCGAATGCGAGTGCCACCAGTGCTCGCCCGGAGTGAACACCAGCACCCCCAGCCAGAACCCGACCAACCGGTTCAGCCGCGTGGTCGGGAAAAACGAATTGTGCCCGCAGTCGTGGAAAAAGATGAACACCCGCACCAGAAATCCGGCCGCCACCACCGCCAGCGCCAGGGTCAGCACGTATGAAAATTGCAGGCTGTACACCATCAACGCCCACAAGCCCACGTAGGGAACCAGGGTATTGACCAGCTGCCACACGCCGCGGCGGATGTCCGCCTTTTGGTAGGGCGCGATCTCACGGTTGATTTCCGCCATCGTCGGCAGCGCTTCGCCATTAATCATCAGGGGGGTTGCTTTAGCCATGATTTCTCCTTCTCTATGTGCACTCTGTAAGGATTATAGCCAGCCGAGTCCGGCGCCTATATAGATATATTGGGTGTATATAGTCATATATCTGGTCACATCCCGCCCGCCAAAATTTTGCCGGGAACAGTTTGGCTTTGGCTGGCAACCCGGTATAATTAAGGCATGAACAACTGGTTTTCCGTCCGGTGCTGCCTGCTCTTTTTTGTGTTGGTGGCGCTGTTCTTCCCTATGCCCGTTGCTGCCACTGCCCCTGGGGTGGGCGCACCGCCCGGCTTTGAATCCATCACTGCTGCCGACGGAGTGGAATTGTACAGAAAAGAGTATCCCGGCGGCACGCCGGATTATGTGGTGCGGGTCAATCTGGCGCATCACGCCAGCCTGGTATTCATGCACGGCGAAACCACGCCCTCTACCGAGGCTTTCACCGCCAGCCCTGCCTTTAACCGTCCGTCCATGGAATCGCATTGGCGCAATTTCCGCAATGCGAGCGAGGATGCCTTTTGCCTCATCAACGGCACGTTTTTCCCCGCCGACCGCAACCCGGCGCCGCTGACTTTTGGTCTCAAATCCGGCGGGGTGATCGTCAGCGAGGGTCTCGAAAAATCCGACCAGGCGGCTCTGCTTGAAATCTGGCAGATGCACGCCCGCATTACGCCATACAGTGAAAGCGGATTCAAAGAGTCAACCGCCGATCATGTTTTGGTTGGTTTAAGCCCGCAGGCGGAGCGCGACAGCCAGGCGCTAAAGGCGCGCACTGCCGTCGGCGTCGCGGACGCAGACGGCGATGGGCAGGCGGAGACGCTGTTGTTGTTCGCCTCCAAGACCACCCGCCAAAATGACGCTGTGGATGTGCTGCGCGCGTTTGGCGCGCAGGAGGTGATGCTACTTTCGGATGGAGACGCAACCCAGTTATGGTGCAATGACCAGCCTTATGTGTACGCCGAGGCGGGCTTGCCCCAGGTGATCGGCGTGCGCGCCGGAAAAATTGCCGAGTACGAAGCGGTTGTTGTTCGCCAAAGTGAATGGCCGATTGCCATGGCAGGCGAAAGCGCGCAAGTCGAAGTGATCCTGCGCAACAACGGCAGCCAGCCCTGGCTGCCGGGCGAGGTGTATCTACGCAACCAACGCAATGATTGGGGCGCCGGCGAGCGGATCGAGATCTCGCAGCCCGTCCCGCCAGGTGATACTACGGCATTCACCTTCACCACCGAAGCGTTTACCCGCCCGGGCGTCCACACCGCGCTGTGGGAAGCGGTGCGCAGTGAGTCCACCGGCTTGCGGGGCGAACGTTCGATCAGCCCGCGCCCGATTGTGATTAACGTCATCGTTCTGCCCGAGGAATTGGCTGACCGCAAGCAGGAACTGGAAACGCAGGTGCGCGAATGGGCGCGCATGAAATTGGATAACATTGAACAGTTGGTGTTGGAGTGGATCGAAGGTCAGGTGCGGCGCGGCTTTGACCAGATTTGTCCCTCCGCCGCTCTGCTGCCCTTGTCAATCGTGTTCACCGGTTGGCTACGCCACCGAATGAAGCGAGCAGATTAAGGAGCTGTTTTTATGAAAACCATTTTGCAAGGCGTTGTTAAGGGAGTATACCTGGGGTTGTACGCTGATTCGTTGGTTACCACGCCAGTCAGCGAGGCGCAGGTCACCTTTGAAGGTTTTGCCGGCGACAAACACGCCGGCTGGACGCGGCTCTCCGATAACCGCACCCCTTTCTACGAACGCGGAACGCTCATCCGCAATGACCGGCAGATCTCAATCGTCTCGCTGGAAGAACTGGCGCAGGTTGCCGCTGCGCTTGGCGTGGATGAGATCCAGCCGGAATGGCTGGGCGCCAATCTTTGTCTGTCCGCCGTGCCCGCCCTGACCCGCCTGCCGCCCGCCACCCGGATTTTCTTTTCTCACGGGGTAGTTCTGATCGTCTCTGGCGAAAACTTACCCTGCCGGGGCGCCGGCACAGTAATTCAATCGTATTTTCCAACGCAGGAAAATCTGGCGAGCCGTTTCGTAACTGCCGCGCGCGGTCTGCGCGGGCTGGTTGCAGTGGTCGAACGCACCGGCACAGTCAGCAAAGATGAAACCGTACAGATCGAATCACCACCACAGTACGTATACCGGACGTGATTTTCCAAGGAGAATTGCCCCCTATGGCTGCTCAGGTACTGACAACGCTCCCTTACCGGCTGGCTGTCTGCCGGCTCGAATCATCCGCTCCCATTCCCAATTGGGCATCCGGCGGCGAATTTTTCTCCATCACCCGCACCGGTGATGAATTATCCCTGGTATGCGAAGAACACTTCGTCCCACCGGAGATCACCTGCGAGCGCGGCTGGCGCGCGCTGATGCTGGAGGGTCCGTTCGACTTCAATCAGGTTGGCATCCTCAAATCAATCCTCGATCCGCTTGCCAGCGCGCAGATCAGCATCTTCGCCCTTTCGACCTTCGAAACCGATTACGTATTGGTGCGCGGGAAAGACCTGAGCAGGGCTGTCTCGACCCTGCGGACAGGGGGACACCGCATCTCCTGAATTGGTTTTATCGTTCCGCTGTATATTGGGCGCGGATTTTTTCCTCAAGCCGCTCCAGACCGCGTAAAAATTCGGCGGTCACCGCTTCCACCTTACGGGCAGCCGCTTCGAAAGCGGCGCGATCCTGGCTTTGGAATATCTCCACCGCCTTGCGGGTTGCCTGATGGAAGCGAATGTGCGCGTCTTCCAGTTCGGCATATTCCTTGAGATGTCCGTAGTGCTGGTTACCCGCACCGTAATACCACCTGCCGAGTGAGCATTCGGCGTGGGTTACGACGCCATACGAATTCATCGTGTTATCTTTCAGCGCGGTGCGCAGGCGGCGCAACCAGGCGCGATGCGCCTGGCGCACCATCTGAAAGCGCGTCTGAACATCCCGCCCGTCATCAGTCTGAAAGTTCGCCACCATTTGGATTAACGTTTGCGCCAGTTCCGCCAGCGAGTTCGCCGAATTGGACACATCTTCCACTTGGGCGCTCAATTCTTCGGTTGACGCCGAAACCTCCTCGACTGAAGCGCTGTTTTCCTCGCTGATGCTGGCAATATTTTCGATTGCCTCGCTGACCTGCCCGGAACCAGCCGCCATTTGCTCGGTTGCCGCGGTGTTTTCCTCCACCACAGCCGAAACATTGCTCATCGCGCTGGCAAGTTCATCTGCCAGAACGTCAATGCTGCGCGCCGCCCGGGCTATCTCCTCGCCGGACTGCAAACCCTGCCGGGCAGATACCAGCAGTTGATCCAGAGCGTTGCGCGATTGCGCCGCCAGGATAACGCCATGCTGCACCTCGCCCGCGCTGTCACTCATCGCCTGCACCGCTTCGCTAACCGCGTCTTGGATTTCGCCGATCAGCGCGGCGATTTCGCGGGTCGCATGGGCAGATTTTTCAGCCAGTTTGCGCACCTCGTCTGCTACCACAGCAAAACCCTTACCATGCTCGCCCGCCCGGGCGGCTTCGATAGCCGCGTTAAGCGCCAACAGATTGGTTTGCGAAGCAATATCATCAATCGTTTCCAGAATCGTGCTGATTCGCTGCGAGCGCGCGCCCATCTCCTGCACCTTGATTGAGGATTGCCCGACCGAATCGCGGATGCGGTCCATCCCTTTGACTGTGTCTTCGACCACCCGCGCGCTCTTTTGGCTGGTCTCTACCGCGTTGGTGGAAGTTCTCACCTGCTCGCCGGCACAGGTGGAAATTTCGCGCGCCGCGCCGGTAATCTGATTGGCAACCTGGGCAGCCTTGCCCACCGATACCGCCTGTTCCTGCGCGCCGCGCGCAATCCCGTCAATTGCCCGCGCCATCTGGTGAATCGAGGTATTGGTCTGGCTGACCGCGCTTGCCTGCTGGGTGATTCCCTGCGCCACCTGCTGCACAGTTGCCGCAATCTGCGCGCTCGCCATCCCGCTCTGGTCGGCAGCCCCGGACAATTCATCCGAAGCCAGGCTCATCGAAAGCGCGCTTTTGGTAAATTGGGCAATCATCGTCCTGAGCATGTCCAGCATTTGCCTGAAAGTATTGCCCAGCGCATCCTCGCTGCCTTTCGGCTCGATCTGCACGGTCAGGTCGCCCTTGCCCATGGCTTGCGTGACCGCCGCTATGTGCTGTAGATAGGCTTCGGTCTCCATCAAACCGGCCGCCAGGCTGCCAGCTTCATCCTTGCGCCAGGTTAACCGCTCCAACTGATCCAATTTGCTCGTATCCGTTTCGATTCGGCCCTGGGCAATGTTGCGCAGCCGGTCAGTGACCTGCGCCAGCGGGCGGGTAATGTTCAGGCTGATCACCACGTTCATTGCCAGCGAGAACCCCGCTGCCA
Source organism: Bellilinea sp. (assembly GCA_039666315.1). GTDB lineage: Bacteria > Chloroflexota > Anaerolineae > Anaerolineales > Anaerolineaceae > Bellilinea. The sequence goes on from JAVSME010000003.1 coordinate 829,154, forward strand.
GCAGGCTGATTACCAACACAAAGGCAGAAGCAGTGCGAAACGAACTCCCGCCCGCCAAATACGCCTGTTCCGCCAACTGCTCGTTTATGCGCACCAGTTCATCGAATGATTGGCTGACCAGGAGATGATTTTTCGCCAACGCCCCTTCTTGAAAGGACCCATAGACCTCGCTGCGGCTGCCATTATCAGTCAGGGTCATCGCCTCCAGCACCGTCTTCTGATACGCCGCCCAGTACATTTTAAAATTGGTCAGCGCCTGGTGGACTTCCGCCGGGACATTACCCTGCTCGTACTCTCCAAGGAAGGCGTTGATTTCATCCATGTTCTTCTTTATTACGTTGCGGGTTTCAGCCCGGCTTTGGGGCAACATGACGTACGTAAGCAGGTTCCCGCGCAAATCATACAAAATCTTATGGGCATCGCCCAATTTCTGAATCGAGATCGTCTGGTCGAGGTACAGCGTCTGCAGCCGCTGGTTGATTGACTGCGCATTGAAAAAGCCCACTGCCGCGACAAGGAGAACAAAGAACACTCCAATTATTGCTGAAACGATCAACTTGGTCCTGGTGCTGAAGCGATTTAAAATCACGCCGTTGACTCCCTTCATACGGTTTTAAAAAACTTGTGGTCACCATAATGAGTTATATACGATCAAACCGAAAAATCCCATAAAACTCCTCTTTGCTGGGTGTAAATTTCGTGTAAAATCCGTCTGATCCATTCACCAATTTTCGGGGAGTTCCCTTTGAACCTGACAACCAGCGCCGCCAGCCGCACCGCCGGAAAAGGCTACACCATTGCGCTCATTGGCGTATTGATCTGGTCAACCACAGCGATCTTCATCCGCTACTTGACTGAATACCACCGTGTTCCCCCCCTTCTACTGGCTGCCTGGCGCGACCTGCTGGCTTGCCTGGCGCTGATCGCTGCGCTGGCACTGCTCAGCCGCGGGCTGCTACGCCTGGCGCGCTGCAATTATCGCTTCATGCTGATATACGGGCTGCTGCTGGCATTGTTCAACGCTTTGTGGACCCTCTCAGTCGCTTTCAATGGGGCTGCTATATCGGTTGTATTGGTTTACAGTTCGGCGGCTTTCACCGCCGTGTTAGCCCGCTACTTGTTTGGCGAATCCCTTTCCTGGGTTAAGGGATTGGCAATCGCGATCAGCCTGGCGGGCTGCGTCCTGGTGGCGGGCGCGCTGCAACCGCAGGTCTGGCAATTGAACCCGCTTGGCGTATTGACCGGACTGTTCTCCGGGCTGGCAATGAGCGGATACAGCCTGTGCGGTAAAGAATCCGCCCGGCGGGGAATTTCTGCCTGGACGGCGCTGACTTACAGTTTCGGCATTGCGACCATAATCCTTTTCCTTGCCAGCGCCGTCTTGCCCGCCTCGCTCGGCGCAACCCCGCGTGGAAGCGGACTTGTTCCAACGCTCGATGCCACCGGTTGGGGCGCGCTGATCGTCCTGGCAGCCGGTCCGACCATCGGCGGCTACGGGTTGTACACCTTGAGCATGAGTTACCTGCCCGCCTCGGTGGTCAACCTGATTGCCACCCTCGAACCATCCCTGACCGGCGCGCAGGCATATTTCCTGCTTAATGAGCGGTTTACCCCCGAACAAATAGCCGGCAGCCTGATGATCCTTGCTGGGGTGATTGCCTTGCGCCTGTTGGAAAAATCATAGCCGCCTCAGCGGGCGGAAGCGCGGTCCTTGCGCTGGATATGCAGCAGCGCGATCTTGGTGGGATGGTTGAACGGCGCCGGGTCAACCGGCGGTACGCCGGTCTGGGTGAGCGGGTAACCGCTCACATCCTCCGGCACAGGGATAATCCGCTCCAGATGCAGGTAACCACTCGCGGCAGCATTCTCGATCGCGGCAATGAAATCTTTACCGCTCAGGTATAAGGCGTTATTGACCAACGCAATCCTGCCATCATGCGCCACCAGCGGGCGCGTTTTATTGAGCAGCCCAAGCGGATTCTCGCGCAGCGCGATTTGACCGCCCTCGCTAATCGAAAAATAGGGTGGGTCAATGATGACACAATCAAAAAGCCGTCCAGCCCGCTTCAAGCCATTCACAACCTTGAAGAAATCCCCGCGCAGGAAGTCCGCCTGCTGCGCCTGCCAGCCATTCAACCGGCACGTGGATTGCGCCACCTGTAAAAAGCGGGGATTCTGGTCGGTTTGCAGCACCTGCTTTGCTCCGCCTGCCAGCGCTGCCGCTCCCAGGCTGCCAGTGTAGGCAAAGGTGTTCAGCACTGTCCTGCCTTGCAGGTTTTCCTTCAGCCACGTCCGCAGAAGCCGCGTGTCCAGGTAAAAACTGGCATCCTGATTAAGACGCAAATTCACCGTGTAGCGAACCCCATTTTCGAATATCTCCCTGCACAAATCGCGCGCCTCGCCCCGCTGCACCAGCCCCAGGCGCGCTTGCGTGTCCGGGCTATTGCGCGTCTTAACCAGCACTGTCCGCAGCCATCCCAGCCGGGTAAGATAAAACTGCTCGATGTTTGCCAGCAGCGCAGCGAGCGCTTCCGGTTGCGCGTGGTAGTTGTAGATCACCAGCGTATCCCCGAACACATCCACCACCAGGTCGGGGCAGCCTTCGTAAAATCCGTTAAAAAGGCGCAGCGCAAATGGCAGCCGGTGTTCCAGCAGCGGCGCGCGGGCTTTCAGCGCCAGTTCCAGCCGGACGTGCAGCGCTTCGAGATTGGGTGAGGGCGGGTTCATGTCCTTGATTATAGTGACTTTACAGAATTCTTAATCGTTTGTTTACCCAATTTTGATTGCATATTTAAACATTTACCGCATAATGGTATCAAGTGAAGCAATTGATGCCGCTTCCGCGCACTGCAAAGACAAACGAATGAGGCTTTCACTGAACAGGCAATCCTCGCGTTTTCATCCTCTTTCTTCCCTCTGGCTCGCAAAGAGCCCTCTTCTTCCCGACCGGCGATGGAATACTCCATCGCCAGGTCGCTTTTAACGAGGCAGTCATGACGATCACCCTCTACTTCGACGGTCTCTTCATGGGTATTCCCAAAAAATCCTGTCCGGCAAGCGGTGCGGGTTTCATGTGCTATGGCTGGATCGCCTGGCGCGGAAGCCGGATAATCGCCCGCGGGCACGGCGGTTATCTGCGCGGACGCGATGCCAGTTCCAACATTGCCGAATACCTGGCGCTGATCGAAGGGCTGGAAGCATTGCTCGACATGGGCGCCATCCACGAATCGATTCATATTATCGGCGACGCCAGGTCCATCATCGAACAGATGCAGGGAACCGCATCGGTGCATTCCAACCACATCCGCCCATTGCACGAAAAAGCCCAGCAGATTGCCGGCTCATTCCGCTGGTTGGACTGGGAATGGATCCCGCGCCGCAGCAATCGTGAAGCCGACGCGCTCACCCGCCGGGCTTTACGTCAAATTCGAGCCAACCCCAGCAGTTACGCCGCTGCTTTACAAGCCATTAATCCCGCTTTATCTGGCAGCCGCCAGGCGCGCAAATTCTGGCCGGTGCTCGATTTGCGAATTTATATCTAAACCATCTCGGCGGCATACCGCTCGATCAGTTCGCGCTGCGACTGGGTCGGGCGGATAAACTTGCGCGTCTGCCGGATATGCTCCCAGGCGGATTGAGGTGAATTGCCGCGCGATATCAGGTAGGCGGCTGCCATGGTCGGCGCGCGCCCAACGCCCGCTCCGCAATGAATGTATACCTTGCCCCCGCGCGCAATGATCCGGGCAATAAATTCCACCCCTCGCCGCAGGTCTGACATCCGCGGAGCAGTATCATCCATCGTAGGCAAATGCAAATATTCCGGGATTACCATGCCCAGGGACCGGTCGTCAAATTCCGAACGCAGATTGACCACCCCGTTGATTCCCCACCCTTTGAGGATCTTCCACCCGCGCCGGCGGAATTGCGCTCCAACAAACAACTGCGGGGTTACCTGGCACTGCTGCCGGATAGGCAAATCCAGCACCAGCCGGTTGAAGACGTTAAAAATCCACAAGCCGGTGGTTGAAATACCCTGGCTGACAAGCCGCATACGCAGCAAGCGCAGAAATTTAAACGCATCCATGCTCGCTTCGCGATCGGTGTTGCTCTCGATTTCCATATCAGTACCCCAATATCTTAGGTGCGATGTGCCGATTGTAGCCGCTCAGGCAATTACGGTCAAGTGAACGGCGTGTCCGGATGCGCCCACCGGAAGCGCGCTTCCAGCCCCTCGCGATCGAGAAAACCATCCGAAGCCGATACTGCGCCGATTTTGTGCGCAGCGAACACCGCCGCTTTACGGATGGCAACCCGCGCATTATCGCCGCCGTTCAAGCCATGCAGGAAGGCAGAGAACAGCGCATCCCCGGCACCGATGGTGTTAACCACCGGGCGTTCCTTTACTGCCGGAACGTGCTCGATAATACCGCTCTGCCGGTCTGCCAGCAAGCAACCCTCGCCGCCCATGCCAATCACAATAATTTGTGCCGGGAAGCGGGCAAGCGCCGCCCGCGCCCATTCCGCTGCGGGCACGGGCAGCCGCTCGTGACTCATGAACAGGATGTTGGCAGCCTGCATGAAATCGCGGTTGTAATCATCCTCCAGATCGGCAATGGCGTGCACGTCGGTGGCAATCCATATTCCCGCCTGGCGCGCCCGGACGAGCAGCGGGCGCGAAAAGTTGATGTTGCACAACACCGCCAGGTTACACCCCACCAGCGCCAGGTCGAACTGTTGCTGCGGATAGGCTTGTTTCTGGACGTCCTTCAGATCCGTATGGATCTGCCGCCTGCCCTGTGGATCATAAACGATGACCGACTGGCAGGTTTGTTCCAGGCTGGGCAACACGTACTCCGCCGGGATGCCATCGCGTTGCAGCGCGTCCCGCGCCAAATACGCAGCCGGATCGGACTTTCCGATCAGGGACAACAAACGCACCGGGTTGCCCAGTACGGTCAGGGCGCGGGCAATGTTGTACCCAACCCCCGAAACGCTCGAACGAATCCCAAAAAACGGATACGTGACGGGAAAATACTCCAGCGGGAAACGCTCCACCCGCAGGGTGGTTTCAAGGTTGATCAATCCGGAAATCAGGATTGCGCCCATCCGCGCTGTGGAATCAGATCACCGTTTCGACAATGCGGGTGAGGATGTGCCGCTCGACCTGGGAATCGTTATGCGGGGTGGGCACTTCACGGAACAGGTACCAGTCCTCGACATGCTCGACCGCGCCATCCGGCGGCAGGGTTTGCACTGCTCCCAGGGTTTCCAGTTCCAGAAAACGGGAATTGACAAACACTTCCACGTTGCTGCCAAAATCCGGATATTCCAGCCCCGTTTCAGCGGCAAAACGCTTGATGAACAGGTGTCCGCGCCGCACATAAGCGCACCACCCGCCTGGAATAAAGGCGCCAATCTTCTGCGCTACCTTCAACATGCCGTCCTGCCGGATAAGGATGTATTGTCTGCCCCAAATGAAACGCGGGTCAGACAAGTCGGTGTACGGCCACAACGCGAGCGAGTTGACCGGGGAATAACTTTCCGGGTGAGTGCTGCGCGGCGGCATGGGCAGAATCGCCGTCCCACCGGCCGCCATGACCGACAGCGCCCACGGCGCCAGGCGCACATCCCATACGCCGCGGTTGCGCAGGCGGTGGATTACGCGCAGGTGAGTGCCAGCCGGCGCGAGACGGATATCCATTTCCTTCTGGAGGGCGGTGGTGGTCTCCAGCGGTTGGATTACGCGCACCCAATCGGTATGATCCTGAACTTCGACTGTTTCATTGTCAGGATAGTACGTGCGCGGCAGGGATTCCGGCGCGTGCCACAGCCGGTGACCGCCGTACATGCGCCATTCCTTGCCACCGCTCTTGCCGGACTGCTCTTCAAGTTCGGCGAATTCGTTTTCCTCGCCTGCAAACCCGTAGCGGATGATGCGCGGGCCAACCTCGGTGGTGATGACCACGTCCACCAGCGCGTTCTCCAGGCGGATACAATTTTGCCAGCCGTTGTAGTGAATGATGTCCATGCGTTTTCCAATCCAATGAATAAGGTTATCCCGCGCTCACAGCTCAAGGAAGGACAGCAGAATACCGCCAACCCCAATGCAGCCCACCGATATGCCGATCAACAGGAAGATAATCCCCAAAACCAGACCTGCCTTGCCGCCCACCCGGGTTTGCAAGGTGGCTTCTGCCGGATTTTGCGGGTTGAAATACACCGTCACCCGGCTGCCAACGGGGAACTGCGCCACGCTTTCCTGTACTTTGCGCAGGTTGCTGATCGCCAGCGGCGTGCCAATGGTAAGCCTGTCACCGGTGTACGCCACCCCGTTGACCTCGTACTGGTATTCGACCTGTGCGGAATAGGTTTCGCTGGGGTCACCCTCCGAGTCGGTCGAGTGGTGGGTCTTGACTTGCGCAGCAGTCACCGTGCCGGCTACCGAGGGCCAACTCACGCTTTGCTCAGCTTTCTTCGTGTCGCGCTGGTGGCGCACGATGAAAAAAACGCCCAGTCCGGCAAACAGCACAAACACTCCCCCCAGACAAAGCAATCCAATCATCACACTATAGGTCATCATCCCAAACCTCCCCTTTCTCGCGGTTGGATAGATTATACACAACTTCCCCCCGCCCTGCCGCGATTCAACGGGCGGCAGATATGGCTTTCGCAAGAACGGGATTTGACTGTAGCGAGCAGGGAAAAAGCCAGATCGCCGGTGACAGCTTTGTGAAAGTGACATCGCGGCGAAAATGGAGACCGGTTTCGACCAGCCAGCGCTTGCCTCGCGCCTGAAGCACTTTGGATGGCGATGCCTGCTCTCTGGAGAGGCTGGTTTTCTAAATAGTGCCCGGATGTAGCCAAGCCAGGCGACATACTCATTGAGCATGGCGCTGGTTTGAATAGTGCGTTTGGCGCAGCAGCGCAACCCGCAAAGAGGTGATATACTGTCTGCGCAGACGACAGCGCGGAGGGATGCCTGTGGACGATACGCACCTCTACCAGAAAATTGCCGCAACCATCCGGCAGGATATTTTGAACCGGCGTTACAAGCCCGGCGAGCGCCTGCCATCCGTCCGCCGCCTGTGCGCCGAATGGAACTGCACCCCCGGAACCATCCAGCGCGCCTATAACGAATTGGCGCGCGAAGGGCTGCTGGTCAGCCGGGTAGGACGCGGCACGCGAGTAGCCAGTGAACTGCCGGCGGGAAAAAACCAGTCACAGCAGGCGCTGCGCCGCGCCAGCCTGGTGCATCGCTCGGAGACTTTCCTGCTCGAGGCGGTTACCGCAGGCTATAGCCTGAACGAGGTTCAGGAAGCCATTGATCTGGCAATGGACCGCTGGCGGGCAATCCGCGCCGCGCCGCACTCGCCCCCCGCCGGGGTAATTCGCTTTGCGGGCAGCCACGACCCGCTGCTCAACGAATTGGTGCGCAGCGTGTTTTCCGGGTTTGCGCCGCAGGCTGCGCTGGAATTAACCTACTGCGGCAGCCTGGGCGGCTTGATCGCGCTGGTGGAAGGCAAAGCCGAATTCGCCGGCTGCCACCTGTGGGACGCGGAAAGCGATGCCTACAACCTGCCTTTCGTGCGCCGCCTGCTGCCTGGTAAAGCCGTCACCCTGATCACCCTGGCGCACCGCCGACAGGGGTTGATCGTTGCGCCGGGCAATCCGCTCAACATCCACAGGCTGGAAGACCTGGCGCGCGAGGACATCCGCTTTGCCAACCGCCAATCCGGCTCCGGCACGCGGGTCTGGCTGGATGCCATGCTCGCCCGGGCAGGCATTGCCCCGGCGCGCATCGCCGGTTACGCCGACGAGCGCCTGACCCATTCCGAGGTCGCCCGCGCGGTCGCCGAAGGCGCGGCAGATGTCGGGTTGGGGCTGGAAGCCGCCGGGCAGGCATTTGGGCTGGATTTTATTTTCCTCAACCGCGAACGCTACGACCTGATCCTTTCCAGCGAAACCGCCCGCCAGGCGCCCTTCCGCCAGTGGATTGACTGGCTGGCTTCGCCGGACGGCAGGCAGTTCGTCGCCCAACGCAGGGGTTACGAAAACCAGGAAACCGGCACGGTGAGTAATCTGCCGGCAGACAAGCCCACAGTGCGCCCGCTCGCAGGCTGAGCCTGTCCAAGCCCGCGGACGGGCGCGCGGGATTAACCCTGCGCCACCTTGACCAGGAAGTAGGTCTTCTTGCCGCGCCGCAGGATGAGGAAGCCGCCTTCCAGCAGATCCGCCAGCGTGACCGCCCGCTCGCTCTCCGCCACGCGGTGATTGTTGAGGTACACCCCGCCCTCGCTGATCGCGCGGCGCGCCTCGCCCCTGGATTTCATCATCCCGCAGTCCGCCAGCAGATCAACAATATTCATCCCTCCGCCTCCCAGCGCGTGGCTGCCCAGCACTGCCGAGGGCACATCCGCAAAAATATCCTCGATCTCTGCCGCCGAAAGTCCCTCGACCGCGCCGCCGAACAACGCCTGGGCTGCCTGCTCGGCGCGCGCCAGCGCCGATTCGCCGTGCAGCATGGCGGTCATCGTGCGCGCCAGGGTGCGCTGCGCCTCGCGCTGCTCCGGGCGGGCGCGCAGCGCATCTTCCAGCGCCGCCACCTCGTTCTGGCTGAGGAAAGTGAACACCTTGAGGTAATGGATCACGTCGCGGTCGTCGGTGTTGAGCCAGAACTGGTAGAAGCGGTACGGGGAGGTGCGTTTCGCGTCCAGCCAGACCGCGCCGGATTCGGTTTTGCCGAACTTGGTGCCGTCGGCTTTGGTGATTAACGGGTAAACCATGCCGTACACCGCGCTGCCGGCGGCGCGGCGCACCAGCTCCACCCCAGCGGTGATGTTGCCCCACTGGTCGGAGCCACCGGTCTGCAGCTGGCAGCCGAAGGCGCGGTGCAGGTGCAAAAAGTCGTAGGATTGCAGCAGCATGTAACTGAACTCGGTGAAGGAAATGCCCTCCTCGCGGTCAATGCGGCTGCGCACCGAGTCCTTGGCGATCATGTAATTGACGGTGAAGTATTTGCCGATGTCGCGCAGGAAGTCGATCAGGTTAAGCGGCATCAGCCAATCGGCATTGTTGACCAGCCGGGCGGGGTTGCTGCGCGATTCGAAATCCAAAAAGCGCGCCAGTTGGGCTTTGATTGCCTGGGTGTTGTGTTCCACCTGGTCGCGGGTAAGCAGCTGGCGCTCGGCGCTCTTGCCGCTCGGGTCGCCGATCATGCTCGTCCCGCCGCCCGCCACCGCAATGGGGTGGTGACCGTAGCGCTGCAGCCGCGCCAGCGCCAGCAGGGGCACCATGTGCCCGATGTGCAGGCTGTCGGCGGTAACGTCGAAACCGTTATACACGGTCACCTTTTGGGCGGCAAGCAGGCTCTGGACGCCCTCGACATAGTCGAAGACCATTCCGCGCCATTGAAGTTCTTCGAAAGCGTTGGCAGGCATGGTTCACTCGGATGTTGAAAGATGAGGCTATTTTAACACAGGTCGTGCCGGGCGCGCGATGGCGTTACCCTATAGCTGCAGCGCCCCGCGCACGGCGCTGCAGCGCTCGCAGTCGGCGTCGCTGCACAGCAGCGCCAGCGGATCGTGTTCGATCAGCCCGGTCAGGGCTGGAATCATCTCCGCCAGCGGCACGGCGCGCACCCGCGCGCTGCCGATGGTCGTCTCGCGGGTCAAGGGGGCAAGCAGCGCGGCGGCTTGCTCGAAGCCGAGCGAGCAGCCGGGAAAACCGAGGCATTCGGCAACCCCGCCGGGGGTCAGCGCCCAGCGGACGAACTGCCGCCGCCCAGCCAGTTTTTCGGCGTAATGGATGCTGGTGTTGACGCTGTGATCCACCCCCAGCAGCAGCACCCAGCCGTCCTCCGCCAGCAGCGCGCCCAGCGGCGCCAGCGGGTCTGCCAGGCTTTGCGTTTGCAGCGCGGAATCGACTCCCACGCCGGCAAACGACAGGATCGGGTGGCTGGAGCGGCGCGCCTGCGGGTGCTGGCGCAGCCGTTCGGGCAGCACGCCCATCAGCGGGTCGGCGGGCAGGTCGGGGGTGAAGAAGACCGCCATGGCGTTCAGGTCTTTGCCGCTGCCGTAGGTTATGCCGTTGTCCGCCGGTCCCTCTTCGGGGATCAGCATGGTTTGATAGGTGTGGGTGGGCGCCATCAGGCGCGGAAAAACCGCCAGCAGCGCGCCCAGCAGCGCGTCCGCGCCGCCGCGCACCTCGCCGAACGCCTTGAGCGAGGCGTGAAAAATGACCGGCGCACCGGGCTCGACGCCCAGCCGCTGCAATCCCTGGAGCAGTTCACGAAAGGTGACGGGCATGGCTGCCTCCCCCGCACAAAAAGGATGGGCTGCGCGCGGTGGTCAGCGGCGGTCGAGTTGGGCGAGGATTTGCTCCAGCGCCGCCGGGCTGCCGCCTGGCAACAGCGCACAATGGATATTATACGTCAAGAGTTCGCTCGCCATGCCGTCCACCAGACCGGCGATTCCCGCCCGCGCAACCGCCAGCGGCAGCGAAGCGGACGGCGCACCTCGACCGGCTCGGTACGGCGCATCCTCCGCCAGGGCGAAGAAGATTGAACCGCCGCCGTTTTCGCGCATCACCGCCGCGGCCGCCTGGCTGAGCAGGAAGGGCGCGCTCAGGTTGAGTTCCAGCGCGCGCTGCCAGTCCCACTCGTCCAGTTGCAGCAACGTTTCCGGCGGTGCGGCATGCAGGCAGTACACCAGCCCGTCCAGGCGCTCAAAATCCGCCAGCACGTCATCAATCAACGCCCGCGCCGCCAGCCCCTTGCCGGGGTCGGCGACGTAGGCGCGGCAGACGCCGCCCGCGGCTTGCACCTCGCCGTGCAGCGATTCGAGGCGCAGCGGGTGCAGATCGTGCGCCGCAATGGCGCAGCCGGCGCGCGCCAGACCCAGCGCCAGTTCACGTCCGGGCGGCCGCCCGGCTGCGCACACCAGCACAACCCTTGAAAAAGCAGGCTGGCTCACGGCGCGCCCCCGCCCACCCCGCCGGACGGCGGGCAGAGCAGCGGCAGGGGCGGATCGTCGTTGGCGTTCAGGCTCAGGTTGAAGTACGGCGAAGGGTCGAGCGTGTTGGTAATCTCCTGTTCGTTCAAAAAGCGCCCCTGCCCGTCGTCCTTGACGATGGAAAAATGCAGGTGCACGCCCACCGGCGCGCCGGGCGTGCCGGAATAATTGCCCTGGTAGCCGAGCAGCGTGCCGGCAGAGACGAATACCTCGCTTGTGCCGGGCGGAAAAGCGGCGGCGATGAGCGAATTGCCCCGCTCGTCCGCCAGGTGGGTGTAGTAGGTCCAGATCTGCCGTCCCGCTTGCAGCGGGTCATCGGGGATGCGCACGATCAGCGAGGATTTCCAATCCGCCAGGCGGGTCAGGTAGCCGTCGTAGGCGGCAAAGACCGGCGTCTGCCCGTTGGTCGTCCCGCCGAAGATGTCCAGCCCGGTGTGGCGGTGACCCGGGCGGAAGGAATCGTCCCACAGGAAGCCGATGTAGCCGCTGGTGGGCAAGGCAAACGGCGCGCCCGGACAGCGTGCCTTGGCGCTGACCATCCAATCGGCGTAGGTTTGCGGGCTGCGCAGGAACTGCACCACGCGGGTGGTGCGGCTGGCGGTGCGGCGCGGGTGGATGAAATAAAAATAGCCGCCCACCAGCCCGGCGACGATCAACCCGTTCAGCACAACCGCGAGGAATTTCTTCACCCCGCCTGAACCTGGCGGGGTTGCCTCGCCCCGGCGATGCGCCCCTGCATTGACCAGGCTCCCGTCCGGGTGATCTGCGCGGGCAGGATTTCCCCGCGCAGGTCGCGCTCGCTCTCGACGAAGACCAGTTTGTTGGTCGGCGTGCGCCCCTTCCAGCGCCCGCGCACCTTTTCTTCGAACAGCACCTCCACGCTGCGGTGCAGATAGGCGGCATGGATTTCGGCGGCAATCTGCTCCTGCAGGTCTTCCAGCAGGCGGAAGCGCCGCCATTTTTCCTCGTCCGGCACGTCGTCCGCCATGCGCCGCGCCGAGACGGTGCCATCGCGCGGGGAGTAACGCGCCAGGTGGGCAACGTCCAGTTTCAGTTCCGCCAGCAGGTCGTAGGTGCGCTGGAATTGCACCTCGCTCTCGCCGGGGAAGCCGACGATCACGTCGGTGGCGATGGATACGCCGGGGATGCGCGCGCGGATTCTTTCGACCAGCGCGCGGTATTGGTCGGCGGTGTAGCCGCGGCGCATGTTCTCCAGCACGGCGTCATCGCCGGCTTGCACCGGCACTTCGATGTGCGGCATCAGCTTGGGCAGTTGTGCCACCGCGTCGAGCAGGTCGTCGCTCATCCAGTTGGGGTGCGAGGTCAGGAAGCGGATGCGCTCCAAACCTTCAATGGCGTGCAGGCGGCGCAGCAAGCCGCTCAGCGTGGGGTAGGTGGGCTCGTCTTTGCCGTAGCGGTCAACGATCTGCCCCAGCAGGGTGATTTCGCGGGCGCCCTGGCTGACCAGCGCGCGCGCCTCAGCCAGGATCTCCTCCGGCGGGCGGCTCTTTTCCACCCCGCGCCGGTAGGGAATGATGCAGAAGGTACAGGCGTGCGAGCAGCCGTACACCACCGGGATAAAGGCGGAGACCAGGCTGCCGCGCTCGGCGGCAGGCTGGGGCAGCTCTTCGTCCTGCAAAGCGAAGCGCAGCGCGGTTTCACTCTGCTGCTGGTCGCGCCCGTCGCGCTGCAGCAGGTATTCGACCAGCGGGCGCGGGTCGGAGGGCGGGGAGAACACGTCCACGTAGGGGAAACGCTCGCTCACCCGCGGATTGCCCTTGACGCCGACCAGGCAGCCCATCAGGTTAATGACCAGGTCGGGGCGTTGTTTTTTGATCGGGCGCAGTGAACTCAGCCGCCCGTAGGCTTTATCCTCGGCGGATTGGCGCACGACGCAGGTATTGAGCACGATCACGTCAGCTTCTTCGGCGCGCGGCGCACTGCGGTAGCCGAGGCGCTCCAGCGCGGACGCCACGCGCTGCGAGTCAGCCACGTTCATCTGACAGCCTTCGGTCCAGATGTAGTATCTCATGCGCCAAATTATATCAAGGTTTTTGGGCGCAAATAAGCCCGATTTAGTCTGATTTTGACGCAGCCGCTAATGATGTCCCGCACAAAGGCGCAAAGCGCGCCAAAGGGCGGGCGGAAGGGGTGACCCCGCACACTTGCACCTGCTGCCCTTCGGCAGGCGGCTGGTGAGCCTGCCGAACCACAGGGTGGCGCACACTTGCACCTGCTGCAACACTTGCACCTGCTGCAACACTTGCACCTGCTGCAAGTGCAGGTGGTGCAGGTGGTGCAGGTGTCTCGACAGGCTCGATGACCGTTTGCCGAAGGGTCGGCGAGGGGCACAGGCAGCGTCAAGCGGCGACCTCATAATCGGCAGGGCTTACCGCGCTCAGGTCTTTGACCATGTACAACTCCCCCATCTCAAAACCGCGTTTGTGGTAATAGCGCCGCGTACCAACCGCCGCGATAACCGCCATGCGGCGGAAACCGCGTTGTCGGGCGATTTGTTCAGCCGCGAAGATCAACGCTCTGCCCAGCCCGGCATGTTGCGCTGCTCCGTCCTGGTCCACCCCCACCGGCAGCGATTGCCCGTACACGTGCACCTCGCGGATCAACGCCGCGCCGTCCAGGTCGGGCAATCCCAGTTGTGGCGCACCGGTTTTCGGCAGCGACAGGCGCAGATAACCGGCGATTTGTCCGCGCGGGGTGCGAAAGTGCAAAAAGTGCTCCTCTGCCACCGCAGCCGGATACACGGTATCCTCCAGGCGCAGCGTTGCCGCGTCCACCCGCTCGCCGCGCACCTCGTGGCAGCGAATGCACCCGCAGGTCTGCCCGCGCTGCTCCAATTCCGCCAGAATGTCCATGTGCAGACTGGTGCGGCGGTTGCCCGCGACCACATGGGTGGAGGGAATATCGCGGATCACCCGGTTGACCCGGCAGTAAGACGGGATATCCGGCATGAGACCAGCAATCAGGTCAATCAAGCCAGCGGTGGTGTACGGCTGGTACTCACCGCGCTGCCAGTGCGCGTACAGGTCGGTATTTTCGAGCAGCTGGCAGGGGTAAATTTTGATCTCATCCGGGCAGTAGCCCTGCCACAGGCGGGCAAAATCCAGCCGGTCGCTTTCGGGGGTCGCGCCGAGCAGGTTGGGCATCCAATGCAGCACCACTTTGAAGCCCGCCGCGCGCAGCAATCCGGTAGCGCGCAGCGTATCGGCGGCGGTGTGACCGCGCTGGTTGAGCGCCAGGATATGATCGTCCAGCGACTGCGCCCCCATTTGCACCTTGGTCACCCCCAGATAGCGCAGCCAGGCGATTTCGCCTGGGCTGATCTCGTCGGGGCGGGTTTCGATCACCAGCCCGACATTTCGGCTGGCAGCGGTTTCGTTGGCACGCTGGGCTTCCTTCAGCGAGGACGAATCAAAGCCATTCATGGCATCGAAACAGCGCCGGACAAACCATTCCTGGTAATCGCGCCGGTAAGCGCTCCAGGTGCCGCCCAGGATGAGTAGTTCGATCTTGTCGGTCGGGTGACCGTTGGCATGGTAGGAGGCAAGGCGGGTTTGCGCCTGCTGGTAAGGATCAAAATCGTTCTGGTAGGCGCGCGCCGCGCCCGGTTCGTCGGGCAGGTAACTCTTGGGCATGCGCGCATCGGTCGGGCAAAAGATGCACTTACCCGGGCAGGGATACGGCTTGGTCAACACAGTCACTGTGGTCACGCCCGATAGAGTGCGCACCGGTTTCATGCGGATGCGCGCCAACAAATCGTCATCCGCCTGCCATTCGCCGCTCGCCACCAGGGCGCGGTACGCCGCCACCAGCATGGATTTGGACAGGTAGCCGCCGCCGGGCAGCGGGTGGCGGCGCACCACCTTAAATACCTCGCCGCCCGCGCGCACTTCGGTGAGGATTGCGCGGGCATGTTCCATTTTGTCAAGGGTTAACTGGCGTTTTGCCAACCAGAGTTGTTTGTCCATGGGACACCAAATTGCGGTATGATACCGGCAAGACCATATTACTCGCAGGCAGCCATGAAAGCAGAAACGGTCAGCGCTTTGCTGCAGATCAATGCCCAATTTTACCAGACATTCGCGGCGGCGTTTGCCGCCACCCGCCGGCGTATTCAGCCGGGCGTGCGCCGGGTCATCGAAAGCCTTCCGGTTGGCGGTCGGCTGCTGGACCTGGGCTGCGGTTCGGGCGCGCTGGCGCTCGAACTCGACCGCCGCTGGCAAACCGGCTGTTACCTGGGCCTGGATTCTTCCGCTGCGCTGCTGGCAGAAGCGCGCGCCGCGCTGCGCGCTGCCCCGCCCGGCGGAGTGGATATCCGCTTTGCCCGCGCCGACCTGGCAAACCCGGACTGGGTCGAGCAGACCGCCGCTGTTCCGGTGGATGTGGCTCTGGCGTTTGCGGTTTTGCACCATCTGCCTTCCCATGATTTGCGCCTGCGGGTGATGAGCCAGGTGAACGGACTGCTTCCACCCGGCGGGGCATTCATCCATTCCGAGTGGCAATTCCAGCACTCTGCCCGCTGGCGGGCGCGCATCCAACCCTGGCAGGCGGCAGGCATTGACGCGGCAGAGTTGGAGGAAGGCGACACGCTGCTGGACTGGCGCCACGCGCTGCCCGGTCAGGTCGAGCAGGTTGGACTGCGCTATGTTCACCTGTTTTCGCGGAGTGAGTTGAGCCATCTGGCGCAGCAAAGCGGCTTTGTCATCGGCAGCGAATTCGAATCGGATGGCGAGGGCGGGCGGCTCAGCCTGTATCAAACCTGGCATAAACCCGTTTAGAGGCAAGCAAGACGCGAGCAGGCAGTCTGCTTCCCGCCAATCTGATGTAAAATAAAACCATTCCAATTCCCAACCTGGAGGTGTGGCATGTCTGCTCCGCGCACAGTGCGCGCTCCGCGCGGCACTCAGTTGACCTGCAAATCGTGGCTGACTGAAGCCGCCTACCGCATGATCCAAAACAACCTTGACCCCGAGGTTGCCGAGCGCCCGCAGGACCTGGTGGTGTACGGCGGGCGCGGGCAGGCAGCCCGCAGTTGGGAGGCGTTGGATGCCATCCTCGCCACGCTGCGCGATCTGGAGGACGACGAAACCCTGCTGGTGCAGTCCGGCAAGCCGGTGGCGGTGTTCAAATCTCATCCCGACGCGCCGCGCGTGCTGATTGCCAATTCCAACCTCGTCCCGCATTGGGCAACCCAGCAGCACTTCGACGATCTGGCTGCCAAAGGGTTGATCATGTTCGGGCAGATGACCGCCGGTTCGTGGATCTATATCGGTACGCAGGGCATTCTGCAAGGCACATACGAGACGCTCGCCGCGTTGGCGGCGCAAAAAGGCTGGCAGTCGCTGAAAGGCAAATTCGTGCTCACCGCCGGGCTGGGGGGAATGGGCGGCGCGCAGCCATTGGCAATCACCATGAACGAAGGCGTTGGATTGATTGTGGAAGTGGACCCGCAACGCGCCCGCCGCCGCCAGGAAATTGGCTATGTTGACGAAGTGGTGGACACGCTTGAAGAGGCGATGACTCTGGTGGAGGACTACATCCGCCAGGGCGCGCCGCGCTCGATCGGGCTGGTAGCCAACGCCGCCGATATCTATCCCGAACTGGCGGCGCGCGGCATCATCCCCGATGTGATCACCGATCAAACCCCTGCCCATGACGTGCTCAGTTATGTCCCTTCCGGCTTGAGCGTCCAGCAGGCGGAAGCCCTGCGGCGCAGCAACCCGCCGGAGTACGCCCGCCGCTCGCTCGATTCGATGGCGCGCCACGTGCGCGCCATGCTCGAATTTCAACGCCGCGGGGCTGAGGTGTTCGACTACGGCAACAACCTGCGCCAGCGCGCCTACGATCACGGCGTCAAGGATGCCTTCAACTTTCCCGGCTTCGTTCCCGCCTACATCCGCCCGCTGTTTTGCGAGGGCAAGGGTCCTTTCCGCTGGGTCGCGCTTTCCGGCGATGTGGAAGACATTTACCGAACCGACGAGGCGGTGATGGAATTGTTCCCCGACGACCCCCACCTGCAGCGCTGGCTGCGAATGGCGCGCGAGAAGGTGCCCTTCCAGGGACTGCCCGCGCGCATCTGTTGGCTGGGCTACGGCGAGCGCTCCCGCGCCGGGTTAAAATTCAACGAAATGGTCGCCAAAGGCATTCTCAAGGCTCCCCTGGTCATCGGGCGCGATCATCTCGACGCCGGTTCGGTTGCTTCGCCCAACCGCGAGACCGAAGCCATGCGCGACGGCAGCGACGCCGTATCCGACTGGGCAATCCTCAATGCGCTGATCAATACCGCCGGCGGGGCAACCTGGGTCTCGTTTCATCACGGCGGCGGGGTGGGCATCGGTTTCAGCCAGCACGCCGGCATGGTCATCGTCGCCGACGGCAGCCAGGCTGCCGCCCGCCGGCTGGAGCGCGTCCTGGCGAGCGATCCTGGCATGGGGGTGGTGCGCCATGCCGATGCCGGTTACTCCATCGCCGTCGAGACTGCCCGCCAGCGCGGCGTGCGCATGCCAATGCTGAAAGGTTAAGCCATGCGACTGCGCCGCTTGTTGTGGTTCGTCATTATGATTGCCATCGGCGCCGGCGGGGGCATCCTGTACGGCTGGGTGCTGCGCCCGGTGCAAGCCAGCGGGTTTAACCTGGACACGCTGCGCAGCGATTACAAAGCCGACTATACCTTGATGACTGCCGAGATTCACCGCCAGGACGGCGACCTGACCGCCGTGGCGGAACGGCTGGCGCGCCTGGAAGACGGCGCAACGCCGCTGCGAGTCGTACAGCAAGCCATCCTCACCGCTCAAACGCTCGGTTATGCCCGCAGCGATGTCGAGACCCTGGCAAGCCTGTTCCAGGCGCTGCAAAAGGGCAGCCCGCCGCCAACCCCTACGCTCCCCCCCAGTCCACAGCCATGAATGTAGATGAGTATTACGAAGAGGATGAAGCGCCGCGCCAGCCGCCGGTCTATCTGCTCACCGGGCTGGTTATCGGGCTGCTGCTCGGGCTGCTAATTTCGCTAGTGATTGTCCCGGCGCAGGTGGTTGATACCGCGCCGGCGCTGCTCTCAGGCACGGATAAGGACGTTTACCGGCTGATGATTGCCCGCGCGTATCAAGCCAACGGTGACCTGCCGCGCGCCCGCGAACGGCTGAAACTGCTCGAAGATGCCGATCCGGTGCAGGCGCTGGCAGAACATGCTCTGCGCCTGCAAGCCGCGTCCGGCAGCGAAGGCGAGATTCGCGCGCTGGCGGAACTGGCTGCCGCGCTGACCAACCCGCCGCAAAACGCGAACCCGCCCGCCAATGCGCCAACCGCCCTGCCGGAGGAAGCGCTTCCGCCTGTCCCCACCCCACAGACTTTTGCCACGCTCGAGCTGGCGCAGGCGGTGCAGACTGCCACCCTGCCGCCCACGCCCACCAACCCGCCGCCAACCCCGCGCCCCACCTTCACCCCGCGCGTCCAGCCTTCACCACTGCCAACCCTCGGCGCGCCGTTCGCGCTGCTAGAGCGGCGCGAGGTGTGCGATGCGCCGCAAAATCCGCCGCGCCTGCAAATTGAAGCGCAGGACAGCGCGGGCAAGCCGGTGCCTGGCATCCAGATCAGCGTTGCCTGGGACGGGGGGATAGACACCTTCTTTACCGGGCTGCACCCGGCAATCAGCCTGGGTTATGCCGATTTCGATATGCAGGCGGGAGTGGTGTACAGCCTGCGGGTGGGCGAACTGAGCGAGACCATCAACGACCTGAGCGCGCCGCCATGCGCGCCGGAGGACGGCGCTGCTTTTACCGGCAGCCTGTACCTGGTCTTTCGCCAGCCCTAGCGCGGATCGGGCGGGCAGCCTTTCGAGGAAAACGGATAAAAAAACTCCCGGGTGTCGGCACACCCGGGAGAGTAACTCAGGAAGAGACGGACGGCACCCGCCAACCGGGCGCGAGTCCCGGTTTACAGGCGCAGAAAAGTATCCCGCGACCGATCGGGGCGAATCTCTCGGCGGGGTGGGTAAGACGGGTTAATTCCAGACGACCAAGCCATATCAGTCTTTGCGTTCCTCAGTTTGCAGGCTGATCAGGCTGAACGCCACGAACATGGAACCAACCACTGCAACAACCAGATAAACCACGGTAGCCATTTTGACCTCCTCCTCCTGCTGAAGGGACACCTGATCAAGAAGCCGGATGAAACGCCCGTACATCAGAAGGTTCTATGAGTAATATAACCCTGAGCGTACCAAAAGGGTTCACGCGATCGGCGGGTTGTCAACCTGCCTATGAGGGGAGTTCTACCCTAGCCAATTGGCAAGGTGTATCTCATCAAGACAACCCCCTGATTGTACAGACATTTCATGTTTTTATTGTAGCAGATTCTGCCCAGATTACAAATAAAAAAATTGTAAAGTCTGTACCGGTCGCGGGTACTGCTATATATATATATATACGACCAAATCCAAAAAAAGTTCCCCGCGAATCTTCAGCGGAAAAACACCTTTTGCTCTTGCCCGGCGCGCGATGCT
This sequence comes from Bellilinea sp., assembly GCA_039666315.1. Lineage (GTDB taxonomy): Bacteria > Chloroflexota > Anaerolineae > Anaerolineales > Anaerolineaceae > Bellilinea. Next base: position 848,681 of record JAVSME010000003.1, read on the forward strand.
TAGCCTGTTTCGTTTTCGCCAAAACGCATGCGCAGATAGGACTGGTAGCGCAGGCTGGATACTTCGCCTTTCTCAACAGCGGCGCGCACCGCGCAGCCAGGCTCGTTGAGGTGGATGCAGTCGTTGAACTGGCAATTCTGCACCAAATAGCGCAGCTCGCGAAAATAACCGTCAATTTCCTCCGGGGCAATATCCCATAACGCCAACATGCGCAAACCAGGCAAGTCGGCTACATAACCGCCGCCCGCCAGCGGGAACATCTGCCGCATCACCGTGGTGTGGCGCCCCTTGAAGGTGGACTGGCTGACTTCGCGCACTTCCAGCCCCAGCTCGGGTTGGACGGCATTGAGCAGGCTGGATTTTCCCGCCCCGGAGGGTCCCGCCAGCGCGGAGAGTTTGCCTTGCAGGCAAGCGCGCAGAGATTCGATGCCCAGCCCGCTCTTGGCTGAGGTGAACAACAGCGGATAGCCCAACGGTTGGTAAGGAGCAAACAGGCGGACGGCTTCGGATTTGCCCACCAGGTCAACCTTGTTGACCACAATCACTGCCGGGATGCGCTGCTGTTCGCTGATGACCAGAAAGCGGTCGAGCATGCCAAAGCGCGGCGCCGGATGGGAACAGGCAAACACCAACACCACCTGGTCGGGGTTTGCCAACAGCACCTGCTGATATTCGCCGCGCGCTTCGGGGGCGCGGCGAATCAGCGCATGGCTGCGCGGCAGTACCTCCTCAATTATCCCATTTCCTTCCCCCAAGGGGGTAAAGCGCACCCGGTCGCCCAGCGCGAGAAGATCACCCTGGGCGCGCCCGCGCTTGAGCCGCCCGCGAATACGGCAGACCCATGCGCCGTCTTTATTCTGAACGGTGTAAAAACCGGACAATAAGCGAACAATCTGACCATCGCGGGCGTTATCATCCATCTGTGCGGGCTGGTGGTTCCTTTATGCTTACGGTTGAGGCGTATCGGTGGGAGCAGGAGTTTCGGTTGGCGCCGGCGTGTTGGTGACCAGCGGGGTGGGCGTGCGGGTGACAAAGAAGCTGGATTCCCACGGGTACAACCGGCTGGGACGCCCAAAGAAGTAGGATTCCACCACCCGGCGGAAGATCGGCGCGGCAATCTCTGAACCCTCGCCGGCATTCTCGGCAATCACCGCAATGGCAATGTCGGGCAGGTTCTCGCGCCCGGCGTTGGTGTATCCGGCAAACCAGGCATGCGGTCTGCCGCCCGGGCTGGTGGCAGTGCCGGTCTTGCCAAAGATGGGCACCTGCAAGCCAACCATGACGAACTGGGCTGTTCCGCGCGGGTTGGCGACCACGCTGCGCAAGGAGTCCTGGATCAGTTTCAGGTTTTCTTCAGAAACAGGAAGCGTGCCCTGCGCTTCGGGCTCGAACGATTGGATTGGATTGCCGTCCGGGTCGGTGATTTTTTCGACCACCTGCGGGCGGTAAAGCGTACCGCCGTTGCCAATGGCAGCGATGAAGCGCGCCACCTGGATTGGGGTTGCCAGCATCGCCCCTTGACCGATGGACAGCTGCACGGCATCGTTTTCGTTGGCAGGGTTAGGCATAGCACCGGAGACTTCTGCAATCTGGTCAATGCCTGTTGGGCTGCCCAGCCCAAAATCGCGCGCCATCCTGGAAACATCTTCGGTAAAGCCCTGTTGAAAGAGCGACAAACCGATGTGGTAGAACCAGATATTGCACGAGCGCATCAAACCTTCGGAAAGAGTCAGCCTGCCGCTGGCAGGTTTTTCCTTCTCGTAGGTCCAGTCATACAGGGTATAGCCGGGCAGATCGGTGAAAGTGTAGCCGCATTCGAGCTCGTCATCCGCTTGGAAGGCGCCGGTCTCCAGCGCGGCTGCCATGGTGATGATCTTGAACACCGAGCCGAGCGGGTAACCGGATTGGGTAGCCCGGTTGAGCAGCGGGGTGGTATTGCCATCGAAGAGCGAATTGAGCATCCAACTACTGTTGAAGTTATTCGGGTCGAACAGGTTGGGATCGAAGGACGGCGAGGAAGCCATTGCCAGCACCCGCCCGGTATCGCGCTCCAAGACAACTACCGCGCCGCGGAAGCCCTCAATGGCGCGCTGTACCTGGAGTTGGAAATCCTTATCGAAGGTGGTGTAAATGGAGTTGGCTGGGGCGGAATCGCGTTGTCCCAGGCGGGTGAGGGTCAGCCCTTGCGGATCAACCACATACAGGGATGCGCCGCGCTGCCCGGACAATTGCTCCTCCCCCCACAATTCCAAACCCGTGCGCCCAACGCGCTCATCGCCGCGATAGCCGCGCCGGCGGTATTCATCCAACTCCTCGGCGGGGATTGGCTGGACATAGCCGGTAATGTGCGGGGCGGTGCTGTCAAAGTAATAGCGGGTGTTGTAGGTGTTCATCACCAGCCCGCCCAGTGAAGCCAAAACCTCGGCGCGGCGCTGCGCTGCCTGGGCAGAGACATCCCCAACCGGGATATACCAGTCGGGGGCGGCAAACTGGTACAGCGAGCGGATATACTCGGTGTTCAAGCCGGTCAGGTTGGACAGTTCGACCAGCAGGGCGCCTTCTTTGCCTTCCTGGATCTGTCCGGGGACGATGCCCAGCGCGATTGCGTCCGATTGTGCTGCCAGCGCGCTGCCTTCGGAATCATACAGATTGCCGCGCGTGGGGATGGAGATATCCATTGCCAGGCGGTTGCCCCCGCGCAATTCCGGTAGAATCATGCCGTCTTCCCACTGCACCTTCCAACTGCCATCCTGCATCGAAAGGTTCATCAGCGTGTCGCGTGCCAGGTCACCGACCAGCACGGTCTGGTAGGTGGCGCGGTAGGCAACCTGCGCCTCGTTGGGGTTTTTAATCAACGCCTGGGTGATTTCAAAGCGGGTTTCCTTCAGGGTCATGGTGACCGCGATGTTCTTCAAGCGGGTGGAGAAATCCTCGAAGCTGAGCGCATCGCGCGAAAGCAGGGTGAGCTGGTCGTACATCGCCTGGTAATTTTCGTTCTCCCAGGCATCCAGAAAGGCGCGCGCAGCGGATTGCAGGTCCGGGACGGGGGTTGTATTAACCACCGGGGCACGCAAAGTAGGGGTAACGGTTGGATTGGCAGGGGTATTCGCCGGCGGAGCGGCGTTACAAGCAGTTACGAAAATCACCAGCAGGAACATTAATAAAGCACGAACTTTCATCATTGAACTCCCATGACCTGCGCCCCTCAACCGGCGTCTTCGCCGCGCAATACCGCAGCGCTGACCGGGCAGGCATATTCCAGGTTGGATTGGCAGGCGCGCGCTGCATCCTGCGGTGGGGTCAGCGCGAATTGGCGCGCCAGGCGAGTCAGGTGACACAGTGGAAAGCCCATTACGCTGGCAATGCAGCCGCCGAACCCTTCCACTGGCTGAAACCCGGCATGTTGGATGGCATATCCGCCGGCTTTGTCGAACGGATCGCCGCTGAGGATGTAACGTTCAATCTCTTCATCCGAGTAATTGCGCATCGCGACCAGCGATACGCACGCATCCTGGCGCAGCACGCCGCTGCGGGTATCCAGCAGCGCCAGGGCAGTATAAACCTGATGAATACGCCCGCGCAGACCAACAAGCATACGGCGCGCTTCGGCGGCATTGGCAGGCTTGCCCAAAATTTGCCCATTATCAGCAACGGTGGTATCGGCGGCGAGAATAAAACCGCCATCCGGACGCTGATTTGCCACAGCACGGGCTTTTTGCGCTGCCAGACGGGTGACATAGGCAGCCGGATGCTCGCCGGGCAGCGGGTCTTCATTAATGCCGGCAGCGTTGACGAAAAATTCCCAGCCTGTCCAGACCATCATCTGCCGGCGGCGCGGGGAATTAGACGCTAATATAAAGCGGGGTTGCACCATTGGAATCGATTCTAACACAAGCCGCCGTAAGGGGGGAAAGCGAATCGCTGCCACAGACGGCAAGTGCTGCAACCCGGTGGAAATCGGGTATTGCGCGTAACAGGCGCTGCCAAACCGAGCGGAGATCAAGCAATCTCCTTCCGCTGGTTCACGACATGCCGGCGGCGCAACAGAGGCGGGATGCTTATTGCTCGAATTCATCTTTCTCGATGCGCGCCTTGCGCTGGCTGAGAAAGGCTGTCCCAGCCACAGCCTTGTCAGCGTGTGCCGGCGCGCGCTTCGAGCACCTCGCGCACGGTCGGATCAATCTGGCTGACAATGCGTGGAATCTCGCTAACAGGCAGGTATGATTGCAGCACATGCCAGAAGGCATCCTCAAGCACAAAGCGGGCGATGCGCCACTCGCCGCTCGGCGGGGTTGGCTGGGCAAACGGAATCCACTGCAAGGTTGCACCCCAGGCAGGATACAGGGTGCGCAGTTCGGCTTGCGCCAGGTTCGCAGAGGCTGCTCCAATTGGAAACCCGCCGCCCGTATGCAAAACGCGCGCCTGAACCTCCGGCTGGAGCATCCAGCGCAGGAACAGCCAGGCAGCCATTTCGCGCTCTGGCTGGCTGCGCAAAATGCCGTAGGACAGCCCGCTGACGATCACCACCGGGCGGTTGCTGCTGGGGAAGGGCAGCGCCATCCAAACATCATTACTGCCCAGGCGGTTCATCGTCGCGCTGAGGATGGGCAGATCGAGCAACGAAGTGGAAAAATAAAGCGCGCGGCGGGTCGCAAAGGCTTCTTCGGGGGGAATGCGCCCGAAGAATGCGCAGCCTTCATCCACCATGCCGCGCAGAAACTCGGCAGCCTGGAGCGTGGCAGGCTGAGAAAAAGTCAGCCGCGGCGGGTCGCCTTGCAGCGGGTTCTCCAACCCCCAGGATTCGAGCCAGGCGTAGATCGTCCAACCGTCGGTATCCACCATCCAGCCACCGCTGCCATCGTTGTCACCGCTCGGGTCGGCGTTGTTCGCGCGCGCCGCGGCGCAGGCGTGCTCGCGAAAGGCTTCCAGGCTGTCTGGCGGGCGCGAAAAGCCCAACTCGGACGCCCACGACAGGTTGTAGAAGAAGACGCGCGGGGCGCGCTGCGCCGGAATGCCCAACTGGTTGCCATCTTGTTGGTCCTGCTGCCAGAAGACCAGCGGAAAGTCAGCCCGCTGACCCTCACTTAAGCCCCAGTGCTCGTCGAGCAACAGGTCGTTGAGCGGACGCAATTTGTCCGTGCGCAGGTGCCAGTAAAGCAGGTTTTCGGATGGAGCGACCAGCAGATCGGGCAGCGGGTCGCTGGCGGATTCAATCTGCTGAGCAAGCGCCATGCTGGACCCGCCGCGTTGAACAATTACATGTAAACCCCATTCGTTGGTCTGGTTGAAACGGTCAACCTGCTGGTCAATTAATCGGGAAAGATCACCCACCCAGGGATGAGCAAAGGTGATCTGCAGCCCGCGCAAGCCTGCCAGCGGGTCGGGGGTGGGGGTCAGGTTGGGGGTGGCGGTTTGGGTGGGCAGCCAAGTGGGCAGCACCGGACGGGTATTGGTTGCCTGGGGCTGCGGTGTTGGCTGCGGACCGGCTGGGGCAGCGGGCAGACAGGCGGACAGCAGCAAGCCCAGCAGGAGCGCCAGCGCCTGAATCTGCTGAACCCAGCCCAGCCACTTGGGATTACTCATCGGGTATCCTCGCATACGAATAAGATTGCGGTTAATTGTAACAGACGACGCAAGAAAATCGGCGCAGCGAATTGCCAGCCGGGCAAGAGATTGTCCATCACGCCTTAATGTTTGCGTTCGGGCAGCAGCACCCAGCGCAGCAGGATGAATACCAGCAACGCCACCAGGATCAGCAGGATGGTCACCGGCAGCACCTGGCTGAGACCAAATCCCTGAAAGCGTTCGAAAATCAACACCGTCACCACCTTGGGATGATACGCCAGGATCACCACCGCGCCAAATTCGCTGATCCCGCGCGCCCACATCATCAGCGCCCCGCCGGCAATGCCGCGCCAGGCTTGCGGCAGGGTTACGTACCAAAAGGCTTGCCACGGCGAGGCGCCGTCAATGGCTGCCACCTGCTCCATTTCCGAGTCAATCAGCGCGAACGCTTCGCGGCTCATGTTGACCAGATAAGGCAGGCTGACAAACAGCATCGCCGTCACGATCCCGGTCAGGGTGTCGGTAAAAATCAGCCCGAACTGCGAAAGCGGCTTGCCCAGCAGCCCCTGCCGCCCAAAGACCATCAGCAGAGCAATGCCCGCCGCGGTGTGCGGGATGATCACCGGCAGGTCAATCACCCCTTCAACGATGCGTTTACCGGGGAAGCGCGCCCGCGCCAGCAGGTATGCCAATGGCAGTCCGCCCAACAAACCAATGGCAGTGGCAATCCCGGCAGCAGACAGCGTACGGGCAATGGTCTGGCGGACTTCCGCGGCGAGCAGCGCCTCCGCTACCTGGCGCGGCGGGGAGGACAGCAGCGTTACTCCTAACGGCAGCAGGATGAAAACCACCAGCACAGCCCCCAGCAGGGGAAAAACGAGCGGAAAGCGGGTGTTTTTCATCGCCGCTCAGGGCGCCGGCTGGCAGAGCGGTTTGAGTGCTTCGGGCAGCCGCTGGTAGCCGTCCGCCACGGGCAGGTCGAGCTGCGGGTGGTGCTCGGCTGCCATAATCTCGCGCCCCTCTTCGCCGAGCACGAAGGCAACGAACAACTGCGCCGCCTCCGGGTCCGGCGCGCCGGAGGGGATGGTGATGCCATAGCCAATTTGCTCACCCTGGAATTCCGGCTTGACCGAGGCAAAACGCTGAAAATCGAGCAGGACCGCCACTTTGCTGTAGGTATCCGCCTGCTCCGCCTCACCCAGGTTCAGTTCGGCGGGTAATTCGATCATGCGAAAATTGTGCTGGCGGATGACGCTCTCATAATCAAAGGCGTAATCCAGGTCGCCCGATTCGAGCAGCGCCACCAGCTGGATGCTCGAACCGCGCATAACGATATTCGCGCCTGGCTGGATCTCAAGGATCTCGGGAATGCGGATTATATCGTACGGTCCCAGCGTGCTGACGCCAACCGGGAAGGTAAACGCCCTGGCGAACATCTCCTCGAACAGTTCCGGCTGTCCCAGGTAGTGCTCCGCCAGTTGCAGCGTCATGAAGGCGCGGTAACCGGCGGCGTCGAAGCGCGGGTCGGAGATGCCCACCTTGACATCCGGGCGGCGGATGATCTCCGTCCAATTTTGGTCATTAATCTCATTCGCGTAGCGGCTTCTATCGCTGTACGCCAGAGCCATGCGGTTAGTGGCAAAGCGGATGTACCAATCGGCGTTGGGCTTGCCCGTGTCGGGATCGCTGGTTTGGTACATCAGCATTGGAATAAGGGCATGGTCAGCGGTTACGACCACGTCAATCGGCTTGTGCAGTTCGGTGGCGTGGCGGATGACCTGTATGCTGCCGTGATATTCGCTCTGCACGTCAATATGTGGGTAGCGGGCTTCGAAGGCTTTTTCCAGGTCGTCGAAGGGGATGATCAGGCTGCCGGCTGCATACACCACCAGCGGCTGGCGCGCCTGAGGCGCGCCCGCGCAGCCCGCTGCCAGCGACCACAGAATCAGCAAAACAAGGATTTTTTTCATGGTTGCGATGATCCGGCGCGGGAACGGCAAGTTGCCCCACCGCTCCCGCGCGGTTTGCGTCCGATTTAATGCAGCGTGATGGCGACTACGTCCTTGACCCACAGGTTACCTGGCATGCCGGGCATTGCCAGCAGCAGGCTGCCAGCGTCAAATTGCAGCAGACAGTCGGCGCAGTTTTGCAGATCTTGCAGGCTGGCGGTGGCGGCGAAGCCGTCCGCCGCGGTGAAGGTAACCGATTTCGCTTCCGGTTTGACCTTCATTAATGGCAGCAGCGTGCTGAAGCGCACCCCTTCCACCTCCATGGCGCCTTTCTTGGGATGCTCGACGGTCAGCTTGACCACATCCAGCCCTTCCAGTTCATCGCGCGTCCAGGTGATCTCGCTTGCCACCAAGCCGGTAGCCATAAACGCCTTGCCTTCCGGCAGCACGGGCGGTTCCGCGCTGACCGGCGGGGTGGTCGGGGCAGCGGTAGGCTCAGAGGCGGGTTGTTCACCGAAGCGGATGACAATCCGGTCAATTGCCCCAACGCCCTCTCTCCGCTGCACGTCGGCGCCTACCAGGCGCAGCGGGAAGTCCTCGTCGCTCAGCGGGTTTTCGTTGACCAGGTTGGCAACCAGGATGTCATTGTTTTCCACCAGGCGGGCGCTGTCGAAGGTGGCGGAAAAGCCGTCTTTGGCAATCACTTCAACCGTGTAGCCGGCGGCAGCCAGATCGCGATTGAAGGCGTCATCGCTGTGGCGGTCTTCGTCGTCAACCAAGCCGACGATACGCCATAGCGGCGTCCCGCTCCAGGTCTGGGCTTGGTCGTCCTGGAAGCTGGTGACGTGACAGAGAGCCGTCGAGCAGGATTCGAATGAGCCGCGGTCGAGCGTTTCGGTGGTCGCGCCTTCCAGGATGATACTCCACTCGCGCGCCATTTCTTTGATTTGGACTTTATTGACCCACTTGACTGCCCAGTGCCCATCGGTGACCTGGTTGTTCTTCTCGCTGATCACGGCCAGGCGCAGGACGCCATCCCGCACGGCATCCAGCGCTTCGCCATTCATTGCGTAAGCGACCAACACCTGCAGAAGACCGGCGTCCTGAATCTCATCACCGGTGGCAGGGTCGTAGGTAATGAAATTGCCTTTGGTCAGTTGGCTGGCGGAAAAGGTCATTGCGTAGCCGTCCACCGCCTCAATCTGGATACCTACGTTTTCATCTATCGCGCCCATTTCTTTGATCAGGTCGGTCAGCAGCACGCCTGTGTATAGTGATGGCGGGGTGATCTTGCCGGTACTGGTCTTGATACCGGCATATCCTTCGGTGGCGGGCAACTGCTTCAATTGCGCCATAGTAAATTCCTTAGCCCGGCCATCCAGCCCGGTCAGGGTGAGCACCACTTCGCCGCTGTCCGCTTCGGCGGCGGTCGGTTTGGGCAGTGCCGGCGGTTGAGTCGGCGCGTCGGTCGGCTGCGGGGTGGCGGCAGCCTGGCAGCCAGCCAGCAACATGACAAACAGAATCACTAGCATCATTAACCAATGTTTCTTCATAGCCCCTCCCTTGAGACGTATCCAATTGTATACTTGTATGGAAACAAAAGAACAATTCCAAGTATAGTCATCTCCCCCTTGCCTGTCAAGTAGAATCCGCAGCCGGAACGCACCTTTCTCACAGCCCTGAGTAGCCGTCATTGCGGCGCCCGGTTTGAGTCAATGCCCCGCCCGGGTCTGGCAGAGTTGCCAGAGCGCCAGCCCGACACTTGCGCCGCACTGCCTGCCCTGTGGTTCGGCAGGCACTTCGGCAAGCTCAGTGCAAGCTCACCAACCGCCTGTCGAAGGGCGTTTGGCGCAGCACAGGTGTGCAACCCCCATCCCCGCCATGCGAATAAGTTTGTCCTCAACCCGCTGCCAGACGCGCAGGCAGTTTTCTATCCCTCCCACCAACGCAGGATGCGCAAGGCGCGCAGGGTGTTCCAACGGCTGGGCTTGCCGCGCCCTTCAATGAGAAAATGGTACTTGCCGGAGTAAATGTATTGGATACGCCAGCAGCCATCCGGTTGGCGCTGGCTGCGCAGTAACTCCACCGCTTCTGCGGCGCGCGGGTCGCGCGGCGCGCCGGCGCGGGCAAAATATTCCAAGCCGCGCAGCACGTCGTAGTGCCACTGCGGCGGGAAAGAAAGCAAGCGGAAACGGGGATGTATTTCTTCGCCGGTCTTATCAGACTTGTACAGGCGGTGCTGCAGCAACAATTCCAACGCGCGGCTTTCCGCTGCCTGGGCATCGGCGCGCCGGACTGCCCCCTGCCACTCGATATATTCACGCAACCCATCCAGCACGTTCAAGGTAGTGTGAAATGAACTATGCTGCGGGCGCCCGCGGCTGCAATTCCAGCCGCCATCCGCCATCTGCTCCGCCAGCAGGTTGGCAGTGATTGCCTCGATGCGCGCGGTATCCAGCCCACCATAGACCGCCGCTTGCAGCATCATCCCGACGATGCAGCGGTCGAGCGCTTTGAGCCTCTTCTGGAAAGGTTCATCCACCTGTCCGCCGAGCAGCGCGCCGACTGTTTGCTCCGCCCCGCGACGCAGCGCCGGGACGCCCGGCGGAAGCCCGATGCGGAACAGGGTCAACAGGGTGTAGGTGGTCGAGGTCCATTTGGGGCTGTACACGCCGCCGCCCCAGCCGCCGTCCGCCTGTTGCAGCGCCAGCAGGCGCGCCCCCCAGCCCTCGCGCAGGGTGCACTCGCGTTCGGCTGCCCACACCTCGCGCGGCTCGCCGAGCAGATCGCGCCGGGTTTGCCAGCGGATGGCCGCATCGCCTTCCATTAACCAGCCGGTTATCGCATCCATTTTTTCCTCCGCGAACGAATACTGTAATACCAGTTATCACCTTGTCCGGGCAGACTAGCCCAACTCGCGCGTGCCGGAAAGTAGTTTGCGGATATGCTCAATATGGTCGCGCTCGTGCCAGGCAGCCCGGCGTAGCAGTTTGCGCGGGCTCCATATCTCCCCCTGCTTGCCCACCACCTGAACCACCCCTTCCAGAGCAGGCAGCGCGTCCTCCAGGCGCTGGCGTGACCACGCCAGCCGCTCGAAGACATCTTCGGGCAGCTCGCGCCGGGTGATCTGACCCAGCCCCAGCCGGTCGAGGTACCACCACTCAGCGGTGGCAATGTGTCCCAACACCCCGTGAACGTTCCAGCGTTCACCGGGATATTCGCGGTCGAGCACCGCCGCCGGCATGCGGCTGACCAGTTGCAGCAAGTCCGCGCGCAGGCAGGCGAGGATGCGCAGCCCGCGCTGGACTTCCAGGCGGGTAAGCGGCTTCCAGTCATAACGGAACCAGGCGTTGATCGCATATTTTCCATCTGGAATCACATCGTAATGCTCATCAATCTCGTATACATCCCAGACATCAATCAAGCGGATGTCCACATCCTGTGCGTCTGCCAGCCAGGAATCGCTGAGCTGCCCGCCAAGCCAGCGTTTGTATTCGACGAATGCTTTGGAAATGTTGATCACTGCTGAGCTGCTTTCCGCGCCGTAGGCAAAGCAGCCGGGATGCTCCAGAGCCCAGGCAAGCGAGCGGCGTTCATTGTTGTTTTCCAACCCAACCAGTATGCGCATGGGAGAAATCCTCGGGGTTAATATGGGGCAACGTTGCCGGCTAAACCGGCGGTTCAGATTTTATTATAACGTCAGTTCGGGATTCGTATGTTTTGTCATGCGAACCCGCGCATTTTGCGGGGTGAAGCAATCTCCCCCACGGCCGGGTTGGGGATTGCTCACCTGCACCACCGGCATGGGTAGTAAACTAACAATAAGCATAATTCTTATGCTTATTGTCAGGATCACGTAGTACCGATAAACACTCTCACCCTGCAGCCCCCACACCCTGCA
>JAVSME010000008.1:0-578903 GCA_039666315.1 Bellilinea sp.
CGCGCGCTTTCTCTTCCGGCGCGTTATCGATCTGATCGTACGCTTTGAACTCCGCTTTCCCTAAAAAACTGCACCACTTGGTGATCGCCGCGGTCAGCGTCGTCTTCCCGTGGTCGATGTGTCCCATCGTCCCAACGTTCAAATGCGGTTTGTTGCGCTCAAATTTTTGCTTCGCCATACGCTTGATTTCTCCTCACGAAAAGTCCTGATAAGTTGGTGGTAAATCACTTGATGTGATCAGAATTAAACAAGAATTTTTTGCTTTACCGACTCTGGAACAGGCGCGTAATGATCGAATTCCATGGAATACACGCCTCTGCCCTGTGTTGCCGACCGCAATTCGGTCGTATACCCAAACATTTCAGCCAGCGGTACTCGCGCGCGGATGGCTTGGGCATTACCTGGTCGAATGTCCATTCCCAGGATGTCCGCCCGCCGCGAGTTGAGTTGCGCCAGCACGTCCCCTAAATATTCTTCCGGCATGACGACTTCCACCTTCATGATTGGCTCCAGCAGAACCGGCGCGCCGCGCTGAAAACCTTCTTTGAAGGCAAAAATCGCTGCCATTTTAAACGCCATTTCGCTCGAATCGACCTCGTGGAAAGAACCATCAGTCAATGTGATTTGTATATCGGTGACCGGGTATCCTGCCAGAATGCCCGATTCGGTGGCTTCCACGATCCCTTTTTCAACCGCCGGAATGTACTCTTTGGGGATGGTGCCTCCCACAATGCGGTTGACAAATTGGATACCATTCCCGCGATCCAACGGTTCCAGGGTTATTACAACATGACCGTATTGCCCGCGTCCACCGGTTTGCTTGACATATTTGTAATTGACCCCAATGACCGGGCGGCTGATGGTTTCGCGGTATGAAACCCGCGGGCGTCCAACGTTCGCCTGAACGCGGAATTCGCGCATCATCCGGTCAACGATGATATCCAGATGAAGCTCACCCATCCCGGATATGATCGTTTGTCCGGTGTTTTCGTCGGTATGCACTTTAAAGGTTGGGTCTTCTTCCGCCAGGCGGCGCAGAGCTTCAGCCATGCGGTCCTGATCGGCGGTGGTTTTTGGCTCAACTGCGACAAATATTACCGGTTCCGGGAAGGTAATACTTTCCAGCAAAATCGGGTTTTTCGCATCGCATAGTGTATCGCCGGTAAAACTGTCCTTGAAACCCAGCACCGCGCCAATATCGCCCGCATACACTTCGGTAATGTCTTCGCGGCGGTCGGCGTACATCCTCACCATCCGTCCAATCCGCTCACGACGGTTTTTGGATGTATTGAGCACCGATTCGCCCTGCACGATTTTTCCGGAATACACCCGGAAATATGCCAGCCTGCCAACATACGGATCGGCGACAATTTTAAAGACCAGCGCACTGAGCGGAGCATCGTCATCCGCCGGGCGCTGCAATACCCGATCATGATTTTCGGGGTCAACACCCTTTACCGCTGGGATTTCTAGCGGCGAAGGTAAATAATCAATGATAGCATCCAGAACAGGCTGGACGCCTTTGTTGCGCAAAGACGACCCGCAAAATACTGGCGTAGCTTTGTTGGCGATCACAGCCTTGCGCAGCGCTCGTTTGAGTTCATCCACCGAAATGTCTATTCCCTCGAGGAACTTGATTATCAGCTCATCCTCGAACTCGGCGATTTTTTCCACCATCATGGCTCGTTGTTCCTGCGCCTGCGCCAATAAATGAGCCGGGATTGCTCCCAAAACTGGTTCGCGACCTAATTCATCGCCCCAGGTGATGGCTTTCATCGCCAGAAGGTCAATAACCCCCTGGAAACTTCCTTCTTCACCGATAGGAATCTGCATCGGAATTGGATTAGCGCCCAATCGCTGGCGAATTGACTCAATCGTCCGCTCAAAAGATGCCCCCACCCGGTCCATTTTGTTTACAAAACATATTCGCGGCACGTGATAGCGGTCAGCCTGACGCCAGACGGTCTCGCTTTGTGGTTCTACGCCTTGCACAGCATCGAAAATTACCACGCCTCCATCCAGTACGCGCAGCGAGCGCTGCACTTCGGCGGTGAAATCAATGTGACCGGGAGTGTCAATCACATTGATCTGGTAACCGTTCCATTCTGCTGTGACCGCAGCTGAAACGATGGTGATACCGCGCTCCCTCTCCTGCGCCATCCAATCTGTTACCGTTGTGCCGTCATCTACCGAGCCGATCCGATAGGTTCGACCGGTATAGAACAGGATCCGCTCCGTCGTTGTGGTTTTACCCGCATCGATGTGAGCGATAATTCCGATATTTCGGCACCTTTCAAGTGGAAAACTACGCGGCATGACCCAATTCCTGATTTAACGAAAGCGGTGGTTTGCCTGATTACACCCGGTAATGAGAGAATGCCCGGTTGGCTTCCGCCATTTTGTGCGTTTCCTCGCGTTTGCGCACCGCGTTGCCCTGGCTGTTGGCGGCATCAATCAACTCGGAGGCAATTTTTTCCGCCAGTGATTTGCCGCTGCGCGATCGCGCCGCGTCGGTTATCCAACGCATTGCCAACGCAAGTCGCCGGTCGCCCGGCACTTCCATTGGAACCTGGTAAGTTGCGCCACCCACACGACGAGGGCGAACTTCCATAATCGGACCGACATTTTTTAGCGCCAGTTCGAATACTTCCAGCGGGTTGCGATTGGTTTTTTCCTGCACCATGTCCAAAGCATCATAAACGATGGTCACCGCAGTGCTCTTCTTACCCCGGCGCAGAATGTGATGAACAAAACGCTGCAGATCTTCGCTGTCGTAGCGAACATCGGGTAAAACTTCACGAGATTCGGGCTTGGTTCGACGCATGAAACTTTCTCCGTCCTTATGTCTGGGCTACTTCTTGGCTTTCTTGGCGCCGTACTTAGAACGACCCTGAGCGCGCTTGGCTACCCCAGTGGTGTCCAATGTACCCCGCACAATATGGTAGCGCACGCCAGGCAGGTCTTTGACACGACCTCCGCGCACTAATACGACCGAGTGCTCCTGTAACTGGTGACCTTCTCCGGGGATATAGGCAGTTACCTCGATCAGGTTGGTCAGGCGAACACGGGCAATTTTTCGCAGCGCCGAGTTCGGTTTTTTAGGGGTCATTGTCTTCACCGATGTGCACACTCCGCGTTTCTGCGGCGCACCCTTATCCTGACGGGTGCGGCGTTGTTTCATCGAGTTGTAGGTGAATTGCAGCGCAGGAGCCTTGCTCTTCGCCTTTTTGATTTGACGACCTTTGCGGATCAATTGATTGATTGTTGGCACGTTCTTTTGCCTCCAGAAGATTAGTTCTGCGGCGAGTTTTCGCCTCGATAATACAGTGTGGTTTTCTCAACAACGGAGGCGATCACAGATTCGGATCGCCTCACTGATTTCCGTTCGTCCGTTAGAACCGCGTTATCGGACAGTTAAGGCACGAAGAAGGATTATATCACCAGCCTTGGGGCGCGTCAACCTTTCAAATCAATTCATCCAGATCCTCCCCCAATGTCAACAAGCCGGTTTCCAGTTTGGGCGGGCGAACCCGCTCTTCGTCCTTCCCAAAGCGGATAATTTCTCCCGAATCCATCACGGCTTCGACTGCCAGACCCAGGCTTTGCAATTCCTTGACCAGCACTCGGAACGAAGCCGGCAGGCTGGGCTCTTCGATGGCTTCGTTTTTGACAATGGCTTCGTAAGTGGCTACCCGCCCTTGCACATCATCGGATTTGACGGTCAGGATTTCCTGCAACGTATATGCGGCGCCGTAGGCTTCCAGCGCCCATACTTCCATTTCGCCGAACCGTTGACCACCAAATTGGGCTTTACCTCCCAGCGGTTGTTGCGTAACCAGCGAGTACGGTCCGGTTGACCGCGCGTGTACTTTATCTTCCACAAGGTGATGCAGTTTGAGCATCGTCATCACCCCAACGGTGACTGGCCGGTCATACGGCGCTCCAGACTTTCCATCTCGCAGGATTGCCTTACCAATCACAGGCAGCGGTTTGCCTGTTTCCAGCATATAGGCTTCCGCCTGGTTGCGAACAGCCTGATCATCCGCGTCAGGATCTACCTCAATCTCATTAGTAGACAGCCACAAACGCAAACATGCGGTCACGGCGCGCCGGTCTTTGGCTTCCATTTCCGGATCCTGGGTAACCACCGCTTCGTACACCAGCACATCCTCCGGATTGAAGCCATGCTCTCTCAGCCAGACTTCCATCCAAGACCAGCGGGCATAATTTTCTTCGTAGGAGAGTTTTTCCACATCGTACCCATGCCGCGCAAGCTCCTGCTCCAGGAACAATAAACGCACCTCGTCATCGTCGCGAATGGATTCGGGGTCATAGGTCTGCTCCGTCAGCCAGTCCCAGGCGCGGTCGGCAGCTACCCGCCAAGCCCGGTCAATCATCCAGGCTCGGGCTAATTCGGCTTCGATCTCTCTTTCGTTCGAGCCATCGAATACCGGTGTAACCGCGCGAAAGCCCATCTGGCGGGCTGCCCAGCCGAGGTGGGTTTCCAGCACCTGACCGATGTTCATACGGCCCGGCACGCCCAGTGGGTTGAGAATGATATCAACCGGCGTGCCATCATCAAGGAAAGGCATGTTTTCCACCGGCACAACCCGCGAAACCACGCCTTTGTTGCCATGCCGCCCTGCCATCTTATCTCCCGCGGTGATTTTCCGGCGCTGGGCTACAGAAACCCGCACCATCATATCCACCCCAGCGGAAAGGTCGCTGTTCTCTTCGCGGGTAAAGACCTTGACGTCCACAACCTTACCGCGTTCACCGTGCGGCATGCGCAGCGAGGTATCCTTCACATCCCGGGATTTTTCACCGAAGATTGCCCGCAGTAAGCGCTCTTCGGGCGTCAGTTCTTTCTCGCCCTTGGGGGTGATTTTTCCAACCAGGATATCGTTCGGACCAACTTCCGCTCCGATGCGGATGATGCCATGTTCATCAAGATCTTTGACCGCATCTTCGCCCACATTGGGAATATCGCGCGTGATTTCCTCAGGACCCAATTTGGTATCCCGCGCTTCGACTTCGTATTTTTCAATATGCACAGAGGTGAAGCGATCTTCTTGCACCAGACGCTCCGAAATTAAGATCGCATCCTCGAAGTTACCGCCTTCCCAGGAAAGGAATGCCACAACAACATTCTGACCCAGCGCCAGGTTACCGTTGACCGTTGAAGACGAGTCCGCCAGGACAACACCCTTGTGGACGTGCTGTCCCTTGACAACGGCTGGGCGCTGGTCAATGCAGGTTGATTGATTGGAGCGATGATACTTGCGCAGATTGTACGTCCGCAAACCTGATTCACCTCGCACCACAATCTGCCGTCCTGTAACCGATACGACATCCCCATCCTCTTCGGCAACCAACACCTGACCCGAATCCAAGGCGGCGTAGGCTTCCATCCCAGTGGAGATGATTGGAATATCTGGTTGAACCAAAGGGACTGCTTGCGCCTGCATGTTAGAGCCCATTAACGCGCGGTTGGCATCGTCATGCTCGAGAAAAGGAATTAGTGACGCACTGATGCCCACCACCTGGTGCGGCGCGACATCCATGTAATTGACGGCTTCTGGCGAGGAAATACGAAAATCGGAATGATGCCGGCACATAATTCGGTTGTCAGCAAATTCCATGTGCCCGGTCAACGAGGTGTTTGCCTGTGCGATGACAAACTTATCCTCGGCGTCCGCGGACAAATATTCAACCTCCGCGGAAACAAATGGGACAACAAAAATGGTCGTCCGGTTGGTCTTCTTGATTACCTCCACCGAATCGGATGTAATCCGATCGCCCTGGCGCAACAAAACTTCGCCCGTCTTTGCATCGGTCAAATTTTCAGCCAGTGCGCGCCCAATCAATTGCGGATCATTGGGCGAGAGCGCTTTCACCACCCGCCGGTAAGGCGTTTCGATGAAACCGTACTCGTTGACGCGCGCGAAACTGGCAAGACGACCGATCAAACCAATGTTTGGACCTTCCGGCGTTTCGATTGGGCAAATGCGTCCATAGTGCGAATGATGCACATCGCGCACGTCGAAACCCGCCCGCTCGCGGCGCAGCCCACCCGGACCAAGCGCAGACAGCGTTCGCTTGTGACGAAGTTCCGCCAGCGGGTTCGTTTGATCCATGAATTGGGACAACTGGCTGGAGCCGAAGAATTCGCGCAGCGCCGCCACTACTGGACGGATGTTGACCAGGCTGACCGGAGAGGTTTGATCCTGATCGCGGATCGACATGCGTTCCTTAATTACCCGCTCCATCCGGCGCAGACCGATGCGCAGCTTGTTCTGGATCAACTCGCCCACTGTCTTGACCCGGCGGTTACCGAGGTGATCAATATCGTCTTTATCCTCTTTTTCGTTGTTGATCATGATCATTCGCCGCACCAGGTATACGATATCCCAACTGGTTACCGTGCGGTGAGACATGGGAATTTTTTCCATCAAGTCAAGTTTCTGGTTCAGTTTGTAACGCCCAACTTTTTCCAGGTCGTAATGGCGCTGGTCACATAATTGTTCTTCAAGAAACTGGCGGGCATTTTCCAGGGTTGCCGGGTCGCCGGGTCGCATCCGTTTGAAAAATTCGATCAATGCGGCTTCAGCGATTTTGGTACCACCACTCAAATCCCAAGGAGGCTCCTGCCGGAAAGTTGACGGGATAAACAACCGTTCTGTGTTATTGTCCACATCCTGGAACAGCGCAATCAATTCTTCATCCGAGCCGGTCTTGATGGGCGAATCCGGGAGACCATCTACCACAGCTGCCAGCGCGCGCAGAAAAATGGTGATCGGCACTGTGCGTTTGCGATTGAACTTGAGGATTAGATAATCGTTTTTGCGCGTCTCAAATTCCATCCAGGCGCCGCGGTCGGGAATCAATTTCGCCATTGCCAGGCGGTGCCCACTGGCTCGGTCAACCGGCGCTTCAAAATAAACACCTGGCGAGCGGATCAATTGGGAAACCACCACTCGCTCGGTACCATTGATAATAAACGTGCCTTTTTCGGTCATCTCCGGAAAATCGCCCAGGAAAATATCCTGTTTGATCGGCTCGGGCACATCCGAACCCGCCAGCAACACCGAAACGTACAACGGGCTGGCGTATGTCAAATCGCGCTCGACGCATTCTTCAATCGAATGCTTTGGGTCACCAAACCAGAATTTCAAACCCCACTGCTCCGATTCTGAGGAGCGGCTTGGAAAGTACAACTTCATGCCCTTGTTATAGGACTCAATCGGAGAAATCTCGTTAAATAAATCTGCCAGCCCCTCCATTTTTAGGCGCTTGAAGGAATCAATCTGTACTTCGATGAGATCGGGAAGGTTGAACACGACCGGGATACGAGCATACGATTTTGTATTTAAGACAGAAGGCATTTTTTTCTCCTGACAGAAATTACGGACAGGATATCACCGTTTGCGGCTAACAAAACAATGTTTCCAGACCCTTTTTGGGCATTATCCCATAATGCGCAATTGGTTATTATAACACAAAAAAGGCAATGTTAAGAAAATTAAAAAATCGAAATCTTAAAAATTTAGATCGTTCGGCAGTTGGGCATCACCGGCGGCAAGTTAACAATCTCGGCTTCGACTCCCCCGTCAGGTAGAATGGTCAAAAATCCCAGAGAAGGAGCTTCGGTGTATTTTGACTTTAAAGCAGCAGAACCAGGATTAAAATACAACCTGCCATTGCGCTGCTGAATTAATGGACGGTGGGTATGCCCAAAAACGACCACCTGTTCATCTCCTAAGCAGCGGTCAATTACTTTAAAGTACCGTTCAGTCCGGTAGCCCTGAAGCATATACCAAAACTTGTCCAGAAAGTAAGTTCCCAATCCGCCATGACCATGCAGCATCAGAATGGTCGTATTGCCCAGGGTGATGCGCCGCTGCCAGGGCAGCAAACTGCCGAATGCCCAATCGCGGTTGCCGCGAACTGCATTAACCGGCGCTATCTGGTTCAAACGCTCCAGAACCGCCGGGGTGGAGATATCCCCAGCATGTAAAATCAGATCTGCTCGCCGCTGGCGAAGCGCACTTTCCAGGCATGGGTGCAGCGTGTTGAAACGGTCCGGCACATGGGTATCCGCAATTACGCCAACAGTCAGCGGCGGCTGGGTACGTTTTGCCACGGGTTGTTCAGTTTGCCGCACGGCTTTGAGGGTCGTCCAAAAACGCTAACAACTCTTCGCGCGCCTGCATTGGAGTAAGGAAGTGGATAGCGCGCATTCCAAGGCTGCGGGCAGCCGTAATGTTCGGCTGATAATCATCCACAAAAATCGCTTCGCCGGGTGTTGCGTCCAGGCGGTTTAATATTTCCAGATAAAACCGCTCATCCGGTTTGCGCAATCCAACCTCAGCCGAAAACAGGCTGACATCAAAAACATCCAAAAACGGGGTTCGTGCTTCAATCGCCGCGCGGGCACCGCTCCAGGCATTGCTGAGCAAGCCGGTGCGATACCGCTGGCGCAGGCTGCGCAGCAGGTTGATCAGATCGTAATCCATCCGATCCCCCGACCAAAAAGCCTGTCGAAATGCCAGCCGCTCTTCCGGCGCAATCCCCAATTCATCAAACACCAATCGCCAGTGTTCTTCCTCGCTGATTTCTCCCACTTCAGCGCGGCGCGAAGATGGGCTATGAAACACGGCTTTTTCCAAAACCTCGCGGCTGATGCCCAGTCGCTCTGCCAGCTGCTCACGGGGCTGGCTGTTTTCCGTGCGCAGCAATACCCCTCCCATGTCGAAGATTACCGCTTTGATCACGTTGTTACCTTAAGGAATAAACGAATAGGTGCCCGCCAGAGTATACCACGAAAACCGCCTGCGTCTGTGAGCTCGAATTACTTCAATAAAACCTTGCCAGGGCAATCATCACTGCCTCAAACAAGCGCTTACCCTGAAGACACCCTGGCGAGGTTTTGGGAAAATAATTAATCCGGTTCAACCGCAATTCATTAAAACTTTTCCAGGGCGGATTACTTTTTCATACATGTTGAACTGTTCTTCAACTTGCATGCCTGCCTGTGTGTACAATCGCAGCGCGCCGGTCAGGTTTTCGCTATCCACGCCCAGCCCAGCCGAAGTCATGCCCCGCTTGACAAATTCGTTAAACGAAGTCCGCAGTAACGCCAACCCAATCCCTCGTTTACGCCATGCCCGGCGCACGCCCAAAATGTTGACCCAGCCCTGTTTATCATCCTGAATTGTGCCAATCGAGTTCAAGCACACACCTGCCACCTCATCGCCATCCATCGCCAGGAAACAGGCTTTGAGATCCACGTAGGGATCGTGTGTCAGGAAGTGAGCCATGCGTTTATAAAAAGCATCGAAGCTCTCGCCATTGGGAACAAATCCCCAGTGATCCTGAAAAGCCTCGAAATCCGCCAACAATCCCAGACGCAGGTCTTCATCGTTCTCGATCCGCCGCAGCTGAATGCCCTGTACTACATCCACCGCCGCGGGAGGCTCAACGAAATCAATTCGCATCCGGTAGGAGCTACGCACATGACTGAACCCGTGTATCTCGTGCAGTTTGAGGGCTGCTTGATCCAGCACCGAAATGTGGTTGTGCAGCACAACCTGAGCATCTGCCGGCGAAAGCGGCAGGCTGACCTGAGAGCGCTGCACGAGCCATTCGAGAATCTGGCTGCCCACGCCCATGCCCAAAAATTGGGGATGCACGGCGCCGAAACCACGCAAACGCACATGGGGCTGCGCCAGGTCCCACAGTTCGGCGTAACCCACCAAACGCTCATGGTCGTTAAAAAACAGGCGTACGTCGCTTTCCGGGTTGAAACCGGGAAACAGCATATCATTGCGCAGTTCTTCGACAGTTGTGGACAGCTTGCCGCTGATGGCTTGTTCCGCCGCGTTTAATAGTTCGACAATTTCCTCGATGTACTGGTTATCATACGCCCTGGTTTGAAAGATCGTTTTTTCTCTCATTT
This sequence comes from Bellilinea sp., assembly GCA_039666315.1. Taxonomy (GTDB): domain Bacteria; phylum Chloroflexota; class Anaerolineae; order Anaerolineales; family Anaerolineaceae; genus Bellilinea. Next base: position 9,959 of record JAVSME010000008.1, read on the forward strand.
CACACCTGTTGCCCTTCTTGATTTTGTGATGCCTGCCAATCTTCGCGCAGGATGCCCATGAAAATCAAATCGTAACGCTGACCGGCTTTCATCAACGCGCCGGGCAGCCGTCCCTCTTCCTGGAAGCCGCATTTGCGGTAGGACGCATAACCGCGCTGGTTGATTTCGAACACGTTGAGGGTGATCCGGTTTAGATTGAGCACGGTGAAGGCATGGCGCAACAGGATTCGCATGGCATCGCTGCCGCAGCCCTTGCCCCACAATTCGCGCACGCCGATGCCAATTCCCACCCAGGCATTGCCGGTCACCCAATTGAAACCATCGAGGGCGATCAACCCGATATTTTTATTATCTTCCAGGCGTTGGATCATGTAAAAGTGCATCGAATCGAGCCCCTTTTCGAAGGACTCCTTGACCTGTTTGGGGTTGTAGCGCCGCGCGTGCTCCGAATTCAATAGACGTTGAAATTCACTGTCACGCTCCCATTCCGTGATCAGGCGGACATCTTCTTCCAGATTAATGGCCACCAGACGCACCAGTTTTCCGGTTAAAGGATCTTCGTTCATGGCTTAGTTCTCCCTGCGCAGCGATTTCCATTCGGTTTGCGACATACCCAGCAGCAGACGATCCCAGAAACGGCTGTGGCAAAAAACATACTTGCGCTGGCGCACCTGTATCTTCAACCCGCTCGCTAATAGCAGATTGAGCGTCACCGGCGCAAATTCACCGCTTGACATTACCAGGAAGTTCATGTCCAATTCCTCGAAGACAATGCGCATGGCCATCTCCAGCGCTTCCGGCAGAAAGACCGGAATATCCTGCTCGCTGCCAATCAGGATGTACATCCACGCCAGGCGGTTACTCCATGAAACCCACGGCATGCCCAGCACACCGATCAGGCGCTGATCATCCCGCGCCCGCACGGCATAAAAAAATGCCTCTCCGCTTTCATCGCTGCTTTTAAGTTGTTCTTCGCGCTTTTTCTTGATCTGATAGGCAGATAACGGGTGGGGCTCGCCATTAAAATCGAGCCCCCAGGCATATTCCCAACGGCGGGTGAACTCCGCTTCAACTTTCGCATCTTTTTCCGGATCATACGGCTCCAGCAATAGTTGCTCCGATTGGAATAATTGGGTAGAGAACATGGGTTCCTCCTTGCTACTCCTTACTTGACTTGCTCAATCCGCGAGCGCGCTTTCCGCATCGGCAATTTTCAGGCGATCGATTCTGCGGATTCGCCCGGATTGGTAGATCAACAGTTCACACGATGGTAAATCAGTAAAGAACTGCCGCCAGCCTTGAGCCGAAGGATCCAAGCCGCCAAACTCCTTTCCTGGCAGGAATAGAAGCCGGTGGAAAAAGCCTGTTTGCAGATCGCGTTTCAGTTCCTGGTACGCTGGTCGTTCCAGGTTGCTGATTTCATTAACATCCAGGTAAACCCCCACCAGGTTGTGAATACCCAGTTCCTGACGTATGAGCATCAATCCAATTATCAAATGGTGTTTTGCGCTGCGGCTGTAAGGCTGCTGGTGAGGTAAATCGCCCAGTATATACAAAGCAACTGCCTCCGGGGTGCCCATCCGCTCTGGATTCATGCGGTCAACTCGATAAGCGCCGTTGCGCATCATGGCTTCGAACACGGTATGCTCCATCTCTATATAATCCTCAGTATGAACGGTCGTGCGCGTAACGCGCTGTCTTGGTTGTTGTTCTGCGATCCGTATCGGAGACATGGTTACACCTCCAAATTTATCTCATCCAACGAATTAAAAAACCACGGGCTTATCGGTTTCCGTGGTTTTACCGGTTGATGGATAAAAAAAACCACGGGATCGGCGCGCTCCCGTGGTTGTCAGTGGTTGAGAGTTTTCTCGTCTAACGACGAACAGGCGCACTCCGAGAAGGTATTAAAACAACATCACCGCTTGCGGCGATTCGAATGTTGCTGGAGAGTAAAGTGCTCTGATAAACCATCTCGCGTTTGTCCTTTCTCAAAAATATCTTCCCCACTATCCTATCACCGTATTGGAATTTTTGTCAAGGATTTAACTCGATGTGGCAGGAAATTGTCCTGAACAGTCCTGGCATGGGGATCGGAAAAATGCGAAGGATGCTGAGCGGCTATAAGATAAAAGCAGGTGGGGCAGATATGACCAGTGCGCGCTGCAATGAGAAATGGACGAGGTTGAGTGTCGCTGTCGCTGAAATCAACAAAATGCTATTGAGTATAAATGAATTATCCGGCGAGGATGCCGAACAACTCCATGCCTGGCTGTCACCAATCACGGATGGCGAGCAAGGGTTTGTTAATAACTCTTAACCTCTTTTCTACCAACCTTACGGCGCGCAATTGTATAATCTTTTCATCTTGTTGCTATGGATCGGAGAATCCGCAATGGACGATAAACACCGCAAGCGGGCGATCAATGCCTGGGTAATGTACGATTGGGCAAATTCTGCTTTTGTGACTACCATCATGGCTGCCGTTTTGCCGGTCTATTACACATCGGTTGCTGCCGCGAACCTGCCGGCTAATATCGCTACCGCATATTGGGGCTTTACTACATCGCTTTCCGCGCTAATAGCCGCGGTCATCAGCCCAGTGCTTGGCGCAATGGCGGATTTTCGCGGTTCAAAAAAGCGCTTTCTTACCATTTTTATGCTCTTGGGTGTCACCGGTACTGCCTTGCTATATATCGTACGAACGGGTGATTGGTTGCTTGGATCGTTATTTTTTCTGATTGGTAACATTGGCTTTGCTGGCAGTCTGGTCTATTATGACGCGCTGCTGCCTCACGTTGCTCGTCCGGAGGAGCTCGATCAGGTATCCTCGCGGGGTTATGCAATGGGTTACATCGGCGGTGGAGTTTTGCTTGCCATCAACCTGGCGATGATTCTGCTGGTGCCGGGTTTTTTCCCCGAAGAGCAGCAAGGCGCCATCACTGAGTTGATGACGCGCTTCTCCTTTCTTACGGTAGCCGTATGGTGGTTTGTCTTTACGCTGCCATTGCTGCGGCGCGTATCTGAACCCACGCGCCGCCTGTTGCCCGGGGAAGAAAATTTCAACCCGCTGCAAGCCAGCCTTAACCGCTTATCCAAGACCTTCAAAGAAATAAGAAATTACCGGGACCTATCCCTCTTTTTACTCGCTTTTTGGGTGTATGCCAACGGCATCGGCACCATCATCACCATGGCAACAGCATACGGTAACGAAATTGGCATCGGGCAAAACACCTTGATTGGCACTTTGTTGATGGTCCAATTTCTCGCCGCGCCATTCGCAATTCTGTTCGGCAGGCTGGCGAAAAAAGTCGGAGCTAAAAAGGCTCTTTACCTCAGCCTGTCCGTTTATACGCTGATTGCTATCGCCGGGTATTTCTTGCGCGTTGAATGGCAGTTTTGGGCGCTCGGCGCAGCAGTGGCAACCGTACAGGGCGGCAGCCAGGCGCTTAGCAGGTCAGTGATGGGACGCATGATCCCTAAGAGTAAATCGGCTGAATTCTTTAGTTTTTTCAGCGTTTTCGAAAAATTTTCCAGCATTGCCGGACCGTTGCTATTTGGAGTAGTTTCAACAGTGATGGGCGAGAGCCGCTTGAGCATTGTCTCATTGGTGATTTTCTTCGCCGCCGGGATGCTCCTGCTTCGCTCGGTCAACATCGAACGTGGCGCGGCTGTGGCTATTCAAGAGGAAAACCAAATGATCGCTCAGTCCAGGTAAGCCGCCTTTGCTGGTCAGGATCACCACGCATTGCTTTGCACTGCAGCAAAAACCAGCGCTACAATCACAACGATCACTCCAATCAGCACTGTCAGACCGATAACAATTCGGTTTCGCATCAGATTTACCTCACACCAGATCAAACCGCTCGGAATGGAAATCACCGGCAAACACACCCATGGCTGCTAATGCCTGCTCAACCGCATCCATCATCGGTTTCGGACCGCAGATGAAGATTTCGAGTCGATTTTTCTCCCATTCGGCTGGTAAAACACGCTCCAACAAGGCACGGCTGATTAACCCGGTTTCACCCCGCCAATCTGCTGGCGGCATTTCCAGCACTTCAACCACTCTCAGGTTCAAATTGCTTTGTAATTGGATGATTTCTTCGCGTAATGTCAGACTTTCCAGGTCTTTACCGCCATATATAAGCAAATGGGGTCGGGTATCTCCACGCTGGGCTAAACTCTGTAGCATACTGACCATGGGGGTAATCCCCACCCCGCCAGCGATGAACACATATCCTTCAGCGTTGGGGTGCTGATCAATGCTGAATGCTCCAAAAGGTCCATCCACGTACACTTTCTGTCCTGGTTTCAACTCTTTAATTCGCCGCGTGAAATCACCCAACTCTTTGATGGTGAAGCGCAGACCGCCATCCCTGGCAGGGGCTGCGGAAAATGAGAAAGGATGCTCGCTATCCTTAAAGGGAGAATCCCAGGCAGTAATCCAGGCAAATTGACCGGGTTGAAATTGCATTCCCGCATGCCCGCACGGAGACAAATACACAGACCAACTGTTGCCTCGTTCCGGTTCAACCTTGGTTACCTCATACGGCTGGCGCAGCAGGAGAAGTGGTTTGAAAACGCGGGTGTAAAACAACAATCCGACCCAAAATATGGAATAGAGTCCCCAAAGCAATTGCTTCCAAAGGGTATTAACATACCAGTTAACCCCCAAAATGTGCAGCATGGCGAAGGCTATTGCAGCCGTTGCAAGAACGCCATGCCAGATGCGCCAGCGGATGTATTCAATTTTTAGCGGTTTGCGCCAGATTGCCATCACCATCAAGCCCGTCAAAGCCAGCGTCGCGGTCACCGCAAATCGGGCACGCCATGGTGTGTCCGGCGAGAAAACATTTAAAATCCCAACCGGGTGGATAGCGGGAATAAACAGCAGAATGGGATGCACCAGGATCAGGATGAACGCCAAGATGGAGATTTGGCGGTGAAAAAAATAAACCACATCCGCGCCGTACGGCGCTTTAATGAAGTGAAAGCGGGCCGTGAGGGCAAATTGCAGCGCCATGATCGCCATTCCCACAAATCCCAACGCAACCGAGAACTCACGGATGAATTCACGCCCCGGCGGGCGCGGCGGCAGAAACATGACCAAAACCGGCAGCAGGGTCAACAGAAGATAAATCAGCACCCACAAAACCGCCTGGAAAATTTGCCTTGAATGTTGGGTACTCATGTTTCTCTTAGACTGTGTAATCATGCCCCATTCCTCCGCGAAGGGAAACCTATCCATGCAGTATAAAATTCGGATATTGTCTTAGATCAGGTGGTAATTTCGTACAATTCCACCAACACGCCACCGGTACTCTTTGGGTGCACAAACGCCATCTTCCTGCCGGGAAGTTCCAGTGGTTTTTCATTGATCAATTTAACCCCTTTAGTTTTTAGATCGTCCAGCATGGACTGGATATCATCAACCTCGAAGCATAGATGGTGCATGCCGCCGCCTCGTTCCGCAATGAATTTCGCCACCCCGGTGTCATCACTTGTCGGGCGAACCAGTTCCACCTCGCTTTCACCAACCGGAATGAACACCACGGTTGCTTTTTGACTGGGCACGTCCTCGATATGGTCAACAACCAATCCCAGCGCGTCACGCCAGAAGGTTAAGGACGCCTCCACATCTGCAACTGCAATTGCCACATGGTTAATTTTTTTGATTTTAGCCATTATTCCTCTCAAATTCATATCCAGGCAGGTGATTGGTACTCACCCCACACTTTGCGCAATACAGCGCATATTTCACCCAGGGTCATGTCATTTTCCACGCAGGTGATGAACAGGGGCATCATATTATCTCGGCTGCGCGCAGCGCTATCCAGCTGGGCGAGCAGCTCATTGGTGCGGACAGGATCACGGTTGCTGCGCAAATCCGCCAGGCGTTGGCGCTGTTGCTGCTCAATGGCAGGATCAACCCTCAGGGCTTCCAATTCCAAAGACTCTTCAACCTGGAAAGCATTGACCCCGACCAGGATTTGTTCTTTATTTTCGATACTTTTTTGGAAATTGTATGCCGCTTCCTGGATTTCATTTTGAATGTATCCATTTTCAATCGCTGCCAGTGCGCCGCCGAACGAGTCGATCTTCTGAATGTATTCCATGGCGCGGCTTGTGATCTCGTTGGTCAGGTGTTCGATGATGTACGAACCTGCCAGCGGATCAATGCTGTCTGCCACGCCTGACTCGTAGGCAATGATTTGCTGGGTTCGCAAAGCAACCCGTACCGATTTCTCGGTTGGCAGCCACAAGGCTTCGTCCATGCTGTTGGTATGCAGCGACTGAGTGCCACCCATAACCGCCGCCAGGGCTTGTATAGCTACGCGAACAGTGTTGTTTTCCGGCTGCTGCGCCGTCAAGGTTGAACCACCGGTTTGGGTATGGAATCGCAGCATCCACGATTTTGGATCCTTGGCTTGAAATCGTTCGCGCATGATCTGCGCCCAAAGACGCCGGGCGGCGCGAAATTTTGCCACTTCTTCTAAAAAATTCGAATGCGCAGCGAAGAAAAACGACAACTGGTCGGCAAAGCGGTCAACCTCCAAACCTGCGCTCAAAGCCGCCTGGACATACGCAATGGCGTCTGCCAGGGTGAAGGCCACTTCTTGCACGGCGGTCGAACCCGCTTCACGAATGTGATATCCCGAAATGCTGATGGTGTTCCAGCGCGGCACGTTGCGTTCACTGTATTGAAAGACATCCGTGATCAGGCGCATTGAGGGTACAGGCGGGAAAATATACGTTCCGCGGGCTATGTATTCCTTCAAAATGTCGTTTTGTATCGTTCCGCGCAGCCACTTTTCATCCACCCCCTGACGACGCGCCACTGCAATATACATCGCCAGTAATATCGAAGCCGGCGCATTAATGGTCATGCTGGTAGAAACTTTATCCAAAGGGATTTCTTTGAAAAGGGTTTCCATATCGTTAAGCGAAGAGATGGACACCCCCACCTTGCCCACCTCGCCGGTGGCAATAGGATCATCAGCATCATAACCGATTTGAGTCGGCAAATCGAATGCTACCGAAAGTCCGGTTTGTCCATGTTGCAGTAAATACCGGTAGCGGGAATTCGATTCCTCCGCGCTGGCATACCCGGCATACTGGCGCATCGTCCAGAAGCGCCCGCGATACATGGTTGGCTGCACGCCGCGGGTATAGGGATACTCGCCCGGAAAACCTAATTCTTTCATGTAGTCACATTTAAATGGCATTCCCAGGCGCGGAACCGGGATACGGGATGTGGTGAAAAATTCGGGCTGTCTCTCTGGATATTTGGAAATCAGCGGCTTGAGAACTTCGTCCTCCCAACGTTTTCTTTCGGCATCAAGAGTCATTTCTTTCCTCGTTCCAGGATAATTGGGGTCACAATTTTAGTATACTCTACCCGCTTGTAAAATGAACCGGATGAATTCATGGTAAATCCCAAACAAATTTCCTGAAATAACCGCTTGACGATCTCTTTTCCATTCCTTTCATTCCGTTGTGACCTAACACGCTCGTTGACGGATGGCTTACCCTCTGGTAAAATTCGTTCGCTGCAGGCGTTGTACCCTTCGCCGCGGCTGCCTAAGGGCAATCCTACTATTTTCCGAAAGGGCTTGAAGAATGAAAGTTCTATTAATAAAAGATGTTTATAAACTGGGACGCGCCGGAGATGTAAAAAAAGTTGCCGATGGTTTCGGACGAAACTATCTGATACCGCAGGGATTGGCGGTGCTGGCAACTCCCGGCACGCTGAAACAGGTGGATTTCATCCGCTCGAAAGCCGCCGCCCGCCGCACGGAACTTAACAACGAAATGAGCAGCATTGCTGATACTATCCGCGGCAAAGTGTTCTCTTTTGTCTCCAAAGCCGGCGAAACAGGAAAACTGTATGGTTCGATCACCACGCAAATGATCGCGGAGGCAATTGCCAAACAATTAAATGTTCAGGTGAACCGCCACCAGATCGAATGCGAGCCAATCCGCGCCTTGGGCGAACACAAAGCCAGCATCCGCCTGACCGTAGATCTGGTTCCGGAAATCACCATCGTGGTTCACCGCGAAGGCGAAATGAAACAGAAGGCAGCCAGCCTAACCACCAAACCAGCCGCGCCAGTAATCGAGATAGAGGAATCACAGCCGGTTGAAGAATCTCCCTCTGCCTGACCTTCCTCGCTTGCACCCATTGCAATGATTAAGACCGGTCCACAACAGCCTCCCGGCTTATAGACCGGTCTTTCATTCGAAAACCAATCCGGTATGACCCTCTCTATTGGCAAGTATCTCCGCCAGACCCGCGAGAGCCGCAACATGACCCTGGATCAGTTGGCGCAAGCCACCCGGGTTCGGCTCATCTATCTGCGCGCGCTGGAAAGTGACGAGCCGTCCTTGCTGCCTTCTGTTGTGCAGGCGCGCGGCTACCTGCGGCTGATTGCCAATGCTCTGGAAATCGACTCCAAACCGTTGCTAAATGCCTATCCGGACAAACCGGTCATCCTGCCCGAAGCAGATGCTGCCACGCCTTTGGCTGAGTCCGAAACCATTGCAGCACCATCGAGCGAAGTGACCGGCACAATCCCACCGATTGATGAAAGCCCTGTAGAATCTGCGGTCGAATCCCAGCCATTCGCCCTGCCCGAAGCGCTTTCGATTGAACCGCCCCCGCCGCCTGAAGGCAGTTCTTCTTTCATTTTTGCGCATCTTGGCCGGCAGCTGCGCAGCCAACGCGAAACGCTTGGCATATCATTGGAAGATGCCGAACGCTTTACCCGTCTCAAAGCACGGTATTTACAGGCTATCGAAGAAGGTCGTCTGGAGCATCTACCTTCGCTGGTTCAAGGGCGCGGCATGTTGCGCAATTACTCCCATTTTCTCAACCTGAACAGTGATTTAATCCTCGATCAGTTCGCTGAAGGACTTCAACAACGCCGGGTGGAGCTCAGCGCGCCCGTTGCCCCTGTTGCGGCAGACAATACCCCTCAAAAAACGCGCAAACGCCTCCCTTCTACACCCATCTGGCGCAGGTATATTACGCCCGATCTCTTAATCGGAGCCATGTTATTTCTCGTTCTGGCAGTTTTTGTCGTCTGGGGCACGGCGCGCGTCAGCGATCTTCAAGGTCTGGACAGCAGTCCAACAGCCCCTTCAATCTCGGAATTATTGATCAATGATACTGCGCAGCCTGGATTGATCGAGACGACCCCACCCCCCCAGAATTTTGCAGCGACGGGTGATATTGACGCGCCCCGCCAAAACATTGCCCCCGAAAGCGGTGAAGTGCTGCCGACTGAAATTATCCCACCTAACAACGACCCGGTTCAGGTTTACATTGTAGCCAACCAGCGCACCTGGATGCGCGTTAGCGTGGACAATCAGGTTGTTTTTGATGGTCGCACCGTACCCGGCAGCGCTTACCCTTTCACTGGCAGAGAATCGATAGAGTTAATCAGCGGTAACGGTGCTGGCATCGAAGTAATTCACAACCAAAACAACCTCGGTCTGCTCGGTTCTGCTGGCGAGGTCGTCCGCTTGATTTTTACTGCGCAAGGAACGGTACTGCCAACCCCGCTGTTTACCGAAACTCCCGCACCCACTCCGCTGCCGACCGAAACGCCGCGCCCAACCCCCACCCGACCGACTCCTACCGTTACCCCCTTAATACCTTAGAGGTTGCATGAATTCAAAGGGCTTTTATCTGCTATCTTTGGGCTGCTCAAAAAACACGGTCGATTCGACCTCAATGGCAGAACTTTTACAACGCTCCGGTTACTATCCGGTGGATAAACCCGCCAAAGCCGGTTTACTGATCGTCAACACTTGCGGGTTTATTCAACCCGCCCGTGATGAATCGATCACGGAGTTACGCGCGCTTGCCCGGCGCAAGAAAAATGGGCAAATGCTCATTGCCGCAGGCTGCCTGACTCAGCGCTACCGCGAATGGGTCATCGAACAGGTGCCCGGCATTGACGGGCTGCTTGGTACCCGACGCTGGATGGACATTTTGGACGTCGTTCAAAAAATTCGCCAGCGCCCGCCCCAGCCAATCTATCACCTGCCGGAAACCCAGACAATGGGGCGCGACGAACACGGCGTTTTGCGCGCTGCGGTGCACGGCAGTAGCGCTTATCTGAAGATAGCCGATGGCTGCCGGCGACCGTGCGCATTCTGCGCTATTCCGTTAATCAAAGGCTCTTTGGTAAGTCGACCGGCAAATGCCATCGTTGAAGAAGCCCGTTTACTCGAACGGCGCGGCGTTAAAGAATTGATCCTCATCGCCCAGGACACGACCGATTACGGACATGATCTAGGCATTCGCGATGGTCTGCCCGATTTACTAAGCCAGTTATTACAGAACACTCACATCCCCTGGCTGCGCATTCTGTACGCCTTTCCCGGCTATGTTACCGATCGGTTGATTGAGATGATCGCCTCCAATCCGCGCATCCTGCCCTATCTGGACATACCACTCCAACATGCCCACCCGGATACGCTCACGCGCATGCGTCGCCCGGCTAACATGGATTGGGTATACCGCACTCTTGAAAAAATGCGCTCCGCCATCCCAAACCTGGCAATCCGCAGCACCTTTATTGTCGGTTACCCTGGCGAAAACGAAGCAGAATTCCAAACCCTGCTCGACTTTTTACAGGAAGTCCAATTGGACCGCGTTGGCGCCTTCGCATTCTCGTTTGAGCCTGGAACACCCAGCGAACCGCTTGGCGACCCCAACCCTGGAGAGGTCAAGTTGGATCGGCTGGATCGGTTAATGAAATTGCAGGAAAAAATCTCCCTGGCGCGTAATCAAGCGCTGATCGGCAGACGGCTGGACGTGTTGATTGACGGTTTTGACCGCAACATTTCGGTAGGACGATCCTACCGCGATGCCCCGGAAATTGATGGTCTGGTTTTCGTTGATGGCCGCCTCCCCATCGGCGAAATCGTTCCGGTCCAGGTCAGCGGAGCACTGCCGCACGACCTGACCGCAGTTCCATTCAATGGGGGCGCTTGAGTTTGCTGCTGGCATGAAGCGGATCCCTGATCTCATTGCGCTGCTCCTCAGCCTGATTGCGCTGGGTATTGTGTATCAGGTCACAACCGTTATTTACGAAGGTGTGCCCCATGTCGAGGATGAGGTCGCATATTCCTGGCAAGCCGCGCTGTACGCGGAGGGTCAGTTAACCACGCCCACGCCGCCCTGCCCGCATTGCTTCCTCACCCCTTTTGTAGTGGATCATGACGGATTGCGCTTCAGTAAATACCCGCCTGGCTGGGCAGCCGCCCTTTCCTTGGGCGTCCGGCTGGATCTTCGCGATTGGGTTAACCCAATTTTGGCGGCGCTGTGCATCTGGTTTACCTACCGGCTTGCCAGCCGGTTCACGAACCGCGCCACCGGGCTGATCGCTGCGCTGCTCACTTTAACCTCCCCTTTCTTCCTGCTCAACGCCGGCACGCTGCTTGCGCACCTGTGGTCTTTTTTTCTCACTCTGGCGTGGACTATCGCCTGGATCGATTCAACCCGGCTTGAGAACCCCGTTCCACGTTGGTTGTCTATCCTGGTTGCTGGTCTCTCGCTCGGATTGTTAGCGCTCACTCGTCCACTGACTGCAATCGGGGTGGCGATTCCGTTTTTTATTCATGGTTTAATTTTGCTGCTTACCAAATCCGGTCCTGCAAAGAAAGCCGTTTCGCTAATCGCTGCCATTACCGGGGTGGTTGCGGGCTTGTTCTTCGTCTGGCAATACGCCGTCACGGGTGATTTTCTGCTCAATCCCTACACCCTGTGGTGGCCGTACGACAAAATTGGTTTTGGTCCCGGAATCGGCGTGCAAGAAGGCGGGCACAATCTCTACTGGGCTTGGGTGAACCTCAGACAGAGCCTGAACGCAGGCATCAGCGACTTGTTCGGTTGGACTGGAATTTCCTGGCTGTTCATGCCTGTGGGATTATTGGCTCTGCGTAAAACCAGGGCAGCATGGACAACCCTCGCCATCGCCCCATCCCTGATGGCGACCTATATGCTTTACTGGGTCGGCGCCGTGGTGTTCGGTCCCCGTTACTATTTTGAAGGTTTAATAAGCGCAACCCTGCTCAGCGCAGCCGGAATTTCCTGGCTGGCGGGTAATCTTACTGATGCGGCTGTTGCGCCTGCTCCACACTGGCTTTCGCGCCTGCGCTTTGCTTTAACTGCTGCCGTCGTTGTGCTGCTTATCAGCGTGAACCTGCTCAATTACCTTCCTGTGCGCCTGGGTGGTATGTTTCAACTTTACGGCGCATCCCGCCAGCAACTGGCGCCTTTTAAGACCGATGCCGCCCGCGAGTTGACCCCCGCGCTGATCTTCGTTCACCGTCAGCAAAACTGGCGTGAGTACGCCACCCTGTTGGAGCTCAGTTCACCCTTGCTGAATTCGCCTTTTGTCTTCGTGTTCAGCCGAAGCGAAGCAGACAATCAAAAAGTTATCAACTCGTTTCCCAACCGTTCGATATGGCATTACTACCCGGACGAACCCTACCGGTTCTACACTGCCCCGCGGCCTTGAGCAACGTCAGGAAGCCCGCGCAAAAGCAGTCAGCAGCAATACCAGCGCGGAAAGGATAATATTAATTCGCAGCAGATATTGCTCCTTGCGTAAAAACGCTTGCTGCGCCGTTTCATCAACCGGTTTACCGGCAGCCCGCAACATAGCCAGGCGGCGCAGTTCAGGTGTTAATCCCCATGTAGTGTAAACGCTAATTGCGATCATTCCGCCAATTACCAGGTGCTTGCTCAAAATAGCCAGCGACCAGGCATTACCGATGGTCAGGAAACCTTCGTAGGAAGGGTGCGCGCTCATCTGGAACATGCCGGTAGCGATCAATACCATCAGGCAAAACCAGCCAATCTGTTGCAGCCGGCTGGTTAATTTATCCACCAGAGATGAATAGTCCGCGGCGGCAAGACTGCGCCGCGCCGCCGGAATGACCAGAAATGCCAGGGTTGCCAATCCACCCAGCCAGAGGACTGTGGCAAGCATGTGCAGCCAGTAGGCTGCCACCAGCCCCCAACCTGGCAGGTTTTCGATCACCCACCACCTTCCTGCGTAGGCGTTACGGTTGGAGTTTCGCCTCCGCCTTCATTTGCCTGCGGTGGGGTGGGAGTGGGTTCAACGGGCTCCTCTTGGGGAGGCTCTTCTTCTTCAGTAGGTGGGTTGGCGCAAAATTCCGCCGCCTGCGCTGCGCTCGCTTCCGCTGTTTGGTCATAGGCGATATTCAACGCAGCACGGTATTGGATTTCTGCATCGCACCATTGCTGCTGAGCCATCAACTGGTCGCCATAGCGAATAGAGCCTATCCGAAAGCGTTCGGTAGCAGTCATGCCGGACGAATCGCGCAGGTTAGGCAAAGACGGGTAAATATCTGCAAAAGACCGCACCACCCGCGCCCAATCAGCGCCCCAAAAACTGACTGCCGAGAGGTACATGCGCGCCCAGTTACGATAGTTTATTCCTTCCACGTCCAATGGAGCGAAACGCTCTGCCAGCGTCAGGTTATAAATTCCAACTTCCAGTTGGCCCAATGCGATATTTTGAATCCCCAGAAAGCGCAGCGCAATATAGTACATTCCGTCAACATCCACCGACTTAAAACCCAGGTTGCGGTCGCGCAAGTTTTGGATCGTCAGGATGGCTTGTTCCCATTCTTCGTTGATTAAATGCTGTTGAATTTGGTTGAACAGTTCCTCTTCACCGCGCAAGTCGGGAGTTGGCACCGGGGTCGGCGTTGGCGCTATAGTCGGCGTCATCGCCAGCGATGCCAGCATCATCGCTTCAGCCAATTTTTCGGCTGCGCCCGGAAAAGTCGGATCGAGCAGGATAATGAACTCGAAACGTCTGCGGGCTGTTTCGTACCGTTTGGCTTCCAGGTCGGCAATCCCCAGGTTGAATTGGTAAGTCGCTTCGGTGACAATTTGGTTTTTCTGCGCTTCTCGCCGTAATTCGATCCCTTGCTGATAGCCCAAAAAAACCCCAATACCGCCTCCTGCCAACAACAACAGGATGCCGACTAAAACCAGCCAGAGGCGGTTTTTTCGGCGCGGCTCTTCTTCGGATTGGACTACAGCCACTGGCTCCGTTGCAGAGATGTTCAGCGGTTGTTCAATGCTTTTTTCCTTTTCCGTCATGGCGGCAATTATACCCTACTCTACCCTTACAACTTGAGCAGCAAACGCAATTCCGGCAAAATTATCGGAATGACCACCAGTCCGCCAGCAACCAGTGAAACCCCGCTTTGCATCAACGGGTGGAATCCAGCCAACAGGGTCATCCCCAGCCATACCGCTCCCCCCCCGAAGCCAGCCGATACGATTCCGCGCATCAGGCTGCCTCCCAGGCTGATGGAACGAACCAGTCGGCGGTTGAGCAGCAACAACAGGAAAGTCGCCTGGGCAGTGAAGGCAATCGCATCCGCCAGGCTAATTCCTGCCGCGCCAAACCAGCGGAACAACTGGCTGCTGAATATCAAGAACGTCACAAACAAGAAGCCAGCGCCAAACAAAGGGATGATCGCATTCTGGCGGGCATAAAATGAACGCACTGCCACTTCCACCAGGCTTTGTCCCATGATGCCTGCCATGTAACCCCGTGTAACCCAGGTGAGTAAATCGGTGCCAGCCGGGTCAAAATTGAACGCCAGCAAAAGCAGCGGGCGCAAACCAAAGGCTAATACCACGGTTACAGGCAGAGTAATTGCAACCAAAACCCGCACCGCGCGTTGCACGCTGGCTAGAAATTCCTCGTGTTCCTGGCGGGCGGATTGCTCCGAGAGAGTCGGAAGCAATGCGGTGCCAATGGTCGTTCCTATTAAGGTCTGGGGTACCTGAAAGATCATCCAACCGTAGGTCAATGCGGTCACTGCGCCCTGTTCGAGGCGGGATGCCAGATTATCTCGAACGATAAAGATCAATTGAATGAACATCATCGTGACCAGGCGGGGTCCCATCAGGCGCAGCACTTTGCGTACCGGTTCGGTATTCAAACCCAAACCGCTGTTCCAGCGAAACTGGTAACGAATTAACCCGGGGATTTGAATTCCGAGATGGAGCAAGGCACCAAGAATGACTCCGTACACCAATCCGTGAACCCCAAAACCCAGCGCAGGTAGGCTGATGCCGACGATTCGGTAACCTTCTTCAGGCGAAAGGATCAACGCTCCAAAAATCTGCCCAAAATTGTACAACAGTGGCGACATTGCGGGTAGAAGAAAGTGTTGGTTTGCTTGTAATCCTGCCATGACCAACCCGCTGATCGAAAATATTAGCGTGGCAATCAAGTTCAGGCGCATCAGGTTGGCAACCAATTGCTGCTGGGCACTTTCAAATCCTGGCGCAATCCCTAATTCCCCCCGCACCATCGGCTCGGCGAATAAGGCAATCACCACCGCAAAACCAGCAGTGACCAGAAACGCCAGGTTGGCAATCTTGGAAAACAGATTCCAGGCAGTTTGCCTGCCGCCGCGGGTAATCTCTTCTGCCAGCACAGGGATAAACGCCATAGCCAAAGCCCCACCAGAAATTAATGCAAACAACAGGTCTGGCAGATTGTTGGCGACATTAAAAGCGTCCAATTCAGCAGAAAGACCAAACTGGCGGGCGATAACTACCTGGCGGATAAAAGCAACAACTTTATCCAAAGCAAAGAAACCCATCAACAGGAAGGTTATCCGGGTGACCCGGGAAAGTTTGTTTAATTTATCCAATAGCCACGTCCAATGTCGGTTTTGCAGCCAATTTTTCCAACAATGATTTCTTTTGTCTAATCCTGAAATTCAAGTACGGGTACGGGTCGCAATCATTGCGAAAAATATCACGGGCTGGTTAAGAATCAGAAAGTCTTATTATGCCACAAATCAACGTAATTCCAGGAGCGGCTTCCGGAAAATCCGCTACCATGCTTTATAATGACAGCTGTGAAGCCTGGTAAATTATTTATTGTCGCAACACCAATCGGTAACCCTCTGGACATAACCCTGCGGGCGGTCAAACTTTTGGGCGATGTGGACGCAGTAATATGCGAGGAACGGCGGCGCGGCAGCACGCTTCTCAAATCACTGGGAATCATCCCCCGCGCGCTGATTGCCCTGAACGAGCATAACGAACAATTTGAAGCCGCTTCCCTGGTGCAGCGTATCCTGCGGGGTGAATCGATGGCGTTAATTTCGGATGCGGGTACGCCGGTGTTTGCTGATCCCGGCGCAGATTTGATCCGTCAGGCGGTTGATTATGGCATACTGGTCAGCCCGCTGCCGGGCGCTTCAGCGCTGACAGCGCTGCTGAGCGTACTGGATTTCAAAGTAGAGCGCTTCGTTTACGCTGGCTTCCTCTCGCGCACACCGGAAACACGCCGCAAGGAATTACAGAACTTGCTCAAACATAACCTGCCGATCGTTTTAATGGACACCCCCTACCGGCTTAACAATCTGTTGGAAGACATTGAAAAGATGGGGGGCAAAAATCGCCTCCTGACCGTTGGACTAGATTTTACCTTGCCTGGCGAAACCATACTGCGAGGCACAGTCGAGGATATTCGAATGAAACTGCGCGGTCGTAAAGCGGAATTCATCCTGATCATCCACTGAAGCGCGTTATTTGCACGGGTAAAAAGGAAAAAAAACACCCGCCGGAGCGGTTTTTATTAGTGCCCCCAGAGAGATTCGAACTCTCGTTTTAGCCTGACCCCACCTCGATGGTGTGAAAGGGTTGCAAAAAAAACACCTGCCGGAGCGGTTTTTATTAGTGCCCCCAGAGAGATTCGAACTCTCGTTTTAGCCTGACCCCACCTCGATGGTGTGAAAGGGTTGCAAAAAAAACACCTGCCGGAGCGGTTTTTATTAGTGCCCCCAGAGAGATTCGAACTCTCGTTTTAGCCTTGAAAGGGCTGCGTCCTGGTCCCCTAGACGATGGGGGCAACAACGGGCGTAATTCTACCACCACCATTGAAAGTGGTCAAGGAAATTTAAAAAATTTTCGCGCCGTTTATTTTAACGGTTGAATACACAACGGGTCGTCCCGGCGCGGGTCATTGACCGCCCGGTTTACAGGTAAGGCTTCCATATCCTCAGCCGGAAAAGCCCGTAACATCGCCAATAAATCCGGCGCAGGCAGTGGCTGCAACCAATTAAAACTCTCTGCAGGGTCAAAGATCACGGGCATGCGTTCATGAACCCTGGCTACCAGCGGGTTGGCTGCGGTAGTCAGGATCGTGCACGTTTTCAATTCCTCCCCCTTGGGTGAACGCCACAGTTCCCACAATCCGGCAAAGGCGAACGGTTTTCCCCCACGACGGCGGAAATAATGCGGAAGAGCAGGGATTTTTTGGCTGTGATCGGGCTTTGTCCACTCAAAAAATCCATCCGCGGGGATTAAACACCGCCGCCGTGAAAAAGCTGTCCGGAATGATGGCTTTTCGGTGATGGTTTCAGATCGGGCATTGATCAATTTTTGACCGATGGCTGCATCTTTCGCCCATGATGGAACCAGCCCCCAGGTCAAATAATCCAAGGTTCGTTTTTCAGCATCCAGAATCACCGCCAATGGCTGCGATGGAGCAATGTTATAGCGGGGCACCCATTGAGCCGGAATTGAAGACAGGTCGAATGCCTCGCGCAACTCGTCCGGGTCAAGCGTCAGCGTAAAACGTCCGCACATACCAGCCTCCTTATTCAAAATTTACTGCCTGCAAGCGATTATAATTGACCTATCCCAACCTCATGAGGTAAACATGCCCACTCCCCTGGTTGAATGTATTCCTAATTTTTCTGAAGCCCGGCGTCCTGAAATCATCGAAGAATTAATCCAGTTGATCAAGAATGTATCTGGAATTCACGTCCTCGACCGGCACTCCGATCTTGACCACAACCGGACCGTGATTACCTACGTTGGTCCACCGAAAGCCGTTGAAGAAGCCGCGTTTCTCGCCATAGCCTGCGCTGCGCAGCGAATCAACCTCGATGAGCATGTCGGCGCCCACCCGCGCATTGGCGCCAGTGATGTGGTTCCATTCGTGCCAATTAGTGATGTAACCATGCAAGACTGTATCGAAATGGCGCGCAGGCTGGGTAAACGGGTTGGCTCCGAGCTTGGCATCCCTGTGTATCTGTACGAAGAGGCTGCCACCCGCCCCGACCGCCAAAACCTGGAGAATATTCGCCGCGGGCAGTATGAGGGCTTGAAAGGCGAGATCGAATCCAATCCGGATCGGTTTCCCGATTTTGGTCCTCACCACCTGGGACCCGCCGGCGCGACCGTGATTGGCGCCCGCCAGCCGTTGATTGCCTTTAATGTCTACCTCAATACCAACGATACCTCCATTGCCCAAAAAATCGCAAAAGTGGTGCGGCATTCTTCTGGCGGATTACGCTACGTGAAAGCAATGGGCGTATTGGTGGAAGGGCGCGCTCAAGTGTCAATGAACCTGACCAATTATCGTCAAACACCTATCGCCAGGGTTGTTGAGTTGATCCGCCGTGAAGCCGGGCGTTATGGGGTTGGCATCCAAAACTGCGAGTTGGTCGGGCTATTGCCCCAGGAAGCGCTCAACGACGCAGCAATTTGGTATTTACAGCTTGACCAATTCTCGCCCGAACAAATACTCGAGCAGCGCATGATGGAGTTAATGCGCGCGCAGCCAACTGAATCTGCGGTGAAGGAAAATAGTTTCCTTGACGCGCTCGCCAGTGCTACCCCTGCTCCCGGCGGCGGATCCGCAGCGGCGCATACCGGCGCCGTCGGCGCCGCATTGGTCGCCATGGTTTCCCGCCTGACAATGGGCAAGAAAAAGTACGAGGCGGTCAAGGAACGGATGTGGGAGATTCTCGATCTGGCGGAAAAACTGCGCGTCGAATTGCTGCACGATGTAGAGGCTGACGCCAGTGCGTTTGAGGCGGTTATGGCTGCTTTCAAACTACCGAAGGATGACCCGCAGCAGGAAGCCGATCGCAACCGCGCCATTCAGTCCGCCACGCTGACCGCCGCGCGCATTCCGCTCCAGACCGCAGAACATTGCTTGCAAGTACAACAATTGGCGGTTGAACTGGCGCAAACCGGCAACGTGAATGCCATCTCCGACGCTGCCTCAGCATCCACACTGGCGCGGGCAGCGCTGGCGTGCGCCGCCTATAACGTGCGCATCAACCTGAACAGCCTGGAAGAATCCGCCCACTCAGAGAACATCCGCGCCTCGTTGCGGGCAATTGAATCTCAATCCGGGCAACTGGAAACCGCGCTGCGCCAGGTAATGGCAGAACGCGGTGGAATCACTCAATAATTCCCCAAATCACAGGGAGGTTACTCAATGGGACTCAAGCCTGATTCGTGGATTCGCAAGATGTCACAGGAATACAAGATGATCGAACCTTTCGTTGATCACCAGCAACGTGACGGGGTCATTTCCTACGGGCTTTCATCTTACGGGTACGATATCCGCGTTGCCGACGAATTTAAGATCTTTACCAACGTTTTTTCAGCCATCGTTGATCCCAAGTCCTTCAACACCCAGTCAATGGTGGATTTCAAAGGCGAGGTCTGTGTCATTCCGCCCAATTCATTTGCCCTTGCGCGTACGGTTGAGTATTTTCGAATTCCGCGCAACGTTTTGACCATCTGCGTTGGCAAGAGCACCTACGCCCGCTGCGGAATTATCGTCAATGTAACCCCTTTCGAACCGGAATGGGAAGGCTTTGTAACCCTCGAAATATCCAACACCACGCCGCTGCCCGCAAAAATCTATTCCAACGAGGGCATCGCCCAGGTGCTCTTTTTTGAAGGCGATGGACCGTGCGAGATATCCTACGCCGATAAGAAGGGAAAATATCAGCACCAGCAAGGCATCCTCTTGCCGCGATTGTAATCAAGCGCAGATCAGAAAAACAATATCTAACCGCTCTATACTCGTATTAAACGGGTTGGAGATAAATAACGCATCAACGCCAGGACTTACGCCTTGCGTTGAGCCATAACCCAATCCATCCACTCCGGCATTTGATACACGTCTTGCCAGATATCATGCCCCCTCTCCGGAAAGATGGTCAATTTAATGTTTCCATCGGCTGCATTGAGTACGTCCGCAAGCACCTGAGCCTCGCGCAACGGCACAATCGGGTCGTTTTCACCGTGGAAAGCCCAGATGGGCACGTCGCGCAGCGCCTGCGCCCTTTCCGGGAAGCCGTAAAAATACGCCCCGCCACCGTTGACCGGTGAAAGACCGGCGAATCGCTGTGGAAAGGTCACCCCCAGGTGCCACACCCCATAACCGCCCATGCTCGAACCGCTCGCAAGCACTCGGCTGGCGTCAACCGGTAAATGATCTATAACGTCCTTGAGCAACACATCCAATACGTCCAGATGATCTGACCACCAGGTTTCGGGTGGACATTGCGGCGCAAGCACGCCGAATGGAACTTCCAGCCCATGCCGCAGCAGATAGGGCAGTCCGGAATTCAGCACCTGGCTGATATCATTCCCGCGTTCACTCGCCCCGTGCAAAAAAAGCAGCAATGGTAGTTTATTACCCCCGCCGTCCAATGGCTGTTCAGGTAAAAACAACCAGTATTCCAGCAGTCTTGGGTGAGCGACAATGGTTTGAAATCGTCCGGCTTGGGATTTCATCATGTCATCCTATTAATTTCTATTATACTTGCGGAAGGATCGAACTTACTCACCAGAGCGAGTCAATATCCTATCAATTTCCATGCAGAGGCAGCATGCCCATCCTAGAGCATCCACACTTCGTTCTTCAAATTCATCCGCAGGGAGGATGGTTCGCCTTCCTGCCGCGCGATGACCGCCTGCCCCGGCTAACCGGCGCAGAGGTGAGGGTTTCTTACCAACAATTGGATAAAACCAACCACAATATCCTCTCACAGACCTGGGAACCTTGTACTGTGGAAACAAACCAGATGCTGCCAACCCGGCTTGGCAGCCTGAACGTGGTCTCCATTCATAGCGGCGAACATCCTGGCGGTTTGTGGGTGGAAATGCAATTCGGGCAAATCAATGCTCTACCCTTCCTCTTGTGGCGGGTTTTGCTTCACAATCGTGGCGAACAACCCGTTTGGATTAACCGGATCGAATTGCTGCGCGCTGGCGGTCGTAAACCGGGCAGTATGCTTGTTCTGGGTGGGGAATTTTCGCCCCACCATACCTGGTTTTATAGCAATGGCTGGCAATCCTGGTCGTTTACTGGGGCGTACTCGGCTCGGGATTCGATGCGCCGCTCGAATTTGGGCTCATTTCAAAGACCCATGATCATCAACGCCGGCACTCCCGACCTGAAACAGCCCGGTTTTTTTACCTCCGATTTTTTCGGTCTGATTACGGAAACCCGCCAGCGAAACGCGCTGCTGGCGGGTTTTCTTTCGCAGCGCGAACACTTCGGCAGCCTGGAAGCCTTGTTGTACGATCGCCCAACGTTGCGCCTGTGGGCAAGCGGAGATAACAGCCGGTTGAACCGCGGCGCGACTATGTGTACAGATTGGGCAGTGCTTGGCGCCGGCTCGCTGGAGGATAACCGCCTGCTCGAATCCTACCTCGCCTGCTCCGCAATAGAAAATGAGGTGCGCCTGCCGGATTCGGTGCCGTCGGGTTGGTGTTCCTGGTATCACTTTTACACCGGCGTTACCGCGCAAAACGTGATCGAAAACCTTGACGTTGTTGCACTTAACCGCGCTCAACTGCCGCTCGAACTCATCCAGATAGACGACGGTTTCGAGTCCCAAGTAGGTGACTGGTTCGCGTTTAAATCCACCTTCCCGGAAGGGGTTGCTCCGCTGGCGGATAAAATTGCCGCAGCCGGGTTGACTCCCGGGTTGTGGCTGGCCCCGTTCATTGTCCATCCCAAATCGCAACTGGAACAACAGCATCCCCAGTGGCTGCTGCGCAACCAGCGGGGCAGGGCGGTTAATGCCGGGTTCGTTTGGAACACATTTA
This sequence comes from Bellilinea sp., assembly GCA_039666315.1. Taxonomy (GTDB): domain Bacteria; phylum Chloroflexota; class Anaerolineae; order Anaerolineales; family Anaerolineaceae; genus Bellilinea. The sequence continues at coordinate 31,914 of JAVSME010000008.1, forward strand.
CCCACGCGCTGGACCTGACGATTCCAGACGCTCTCGATTATGCCTGCCGGGTTATCCAGACTGCCAAAGAAGAATGGCATTTCCCTTACCTGAAACTGGATTTTCTGTACGCCGCTGCACTGCCCGGTGTTTATGCTGATCCCACCCAAACCCGCGCCCAGGTGTTGCGCAAAGGCATGCAAGCCTTGCGCGAAGCAGCCGGGGAGGAGACCTTTTTGCTCGGCTGCGGAGCACCGCTGGGCAGCGTTCTCGGCTTGGTGGATGCCATGCGCATCGGCGCCGATGTGAGCGGTGACTGGCTGCCCTCTTTTTTCAATCTGCGCTTTCCATTTAAAACTGAACCTTCCATGCCCTCGGCGCGAAACTCGATCCACAACATCCTTACCCGCGCCCCGCTTCACCGCCGTTGGTGGATAAATGATCCCGATTGCCTGTTAGTACGCCCGGACACGCGCTTGACTCTGGCGGAAGTGCAAAATCTGGCAACCGCCATTGCCCTAACCGGTGGTTCATTGCTTGTTTCCGATGATCTGCCAGCCCTTCCGGATGCCCGCCTGCGCCTGGCCCAGCTTCTCCTGCCGGTGATTGGTAAAACAGCCCGGGTGATTGATCTGTACGAAGCCAATCCCCCGGCTTTCGTGCGCCTTGACCTGGATGGCGCCATTGGCGGGTGGCATTTGCTGGCGCGCTTCAACTGGGATGATCTGCCGCGCGCGTGGGAATTCAACCCGGCTGATTTTCATTTGAACAGCATGGGTTACACCCTTCACTCACTTTGGGATGATTACACGGCTGTATGCCGGTCAGGGCAGTTGCTCGAGATGCCCCTCATCCCACCGCATGGGGTCTGTCTCCTGGCAGTCTATCCCGCCGCTCCCACTCCAACGTTTGCGGGTAGCAATTTGCATGTTTCCCAAGGACTGGAAGTGATCGCCTGGAAAACCAAAAAAAACCAGGTCGAGTTGTCACTCGACCTGGGAAGGGCTTTCGAAGGCTGGTTCGATATCAATTTGGAGGGCACAAAGGTTCAGGCGGTTTGTCTTGGGCGCCCCCTGCGCTGCGAAATAGTTGCGGATAACCGCGCACGAGTCTTCGTTCGCTCCAAACGAGAGCCACTGACCATCACGATTGATTATTCATGACCGGCGGCGGGCGGCTGGACTACTGCCGCAGACTGGACGGAGGCTTTCCTCTTATTGCGCATGCGCAGAGCACCGCGAATGATCAGATACAATACCAGCCCAACCGGCAGGGCTATTGGCAGGCAGAAGATGACTGCCCATATCAAACCACTGGCTATGGTCTGGTAGGCGTCAATCAAGGCTTGCAGCGCATCCCGGGCGACTCCTTCCGGCTTCCATCCACCAATGGTCAGCGGGGCAACGGTTTCCTGCGCCTGGATACTCACGCTGATCGCCGACATGGCAGCCGATTCCTCATAGTATTGGATCTGACCCTTGAGAATTTCAATTTGCTCGTTGACAGCGCGCAATTCGTTCAGCACATTAAGCACATCCTCTGTCCTGCGCGCATCTGCCATGATCGCCCGCAATTGTTCGGCGGCATCTTCCAGATTGCGAAGGCGGGATTTCAGGTCGGTATACTCGCTGGTTACATCCTGTCCGGTGACGTTTTCGGACAGCACGTCCGTTTCCGGATTTTCCACGTAGGCTTTTATTTGCTCGAGCGCGGCGGATAATTTGGTCGCAGGAACGCGAACCGTGACATTCGCCTCGAACACCTGAACGCCGTCACGTAGTTGGCGTTGGAAGAGATTGGAGTTGACGACGAACCCTCCCATTTCTTCCGCCATCGCCATAATCCCGCTCAGCGCCTCCGCAGGGTCCTCAACCACAATACCCAAGTTGGCATTGCGAATCACCAGCCTTTCGACGGAAATGGCAGACTGTTCGCCATAAGCCAATCCCCGTCCAGCTTCCACTGCTGCATCGTAACTTTCCATGGGCGCCGACGGCGGCACGCCAGACCACATTTCTTCCACAACCGCTTTTTCCAAACTTTGCGGCGCTGCCTGGCAACCAGCCAGCAGCATGATTATCAAGGCAAAAAATAACAGACCTCGCTTGAACATATTCTCCTCCTGAGCAAAACAGCCGATTTATGCCTATGACGCTTGATTGCGCTGTTTCGTTCCCTTACCAACCATCCTCGAGGCGCGCGGAATGCCTGGCGGGCAAACCGGCGGAATTGATGCGATTCTGCACTGCTTGAATATTGTATTTAACCCGCCGCAGTTCCCAGTATTTGTTTTCGGGATAATAAATTGCGTATGATGCGCGTGAATCGCGATCACGCGGCTGCCCCACCGAGCCGGGGTTGAGGATGGCTTTGGGATGCAGTATTCCTGGTTCGCCAACAGGCGGGGTCATCCAATCTACATGTTGATTACCATTTCCATTGTTGTTTAGTGTATACCAAATGGGAATATGGGTATGCCCAACAAAACAAAACGGGGTGGAAAAATGCGAAAAATTAATCTGGACAGTGTTGATATCCAACAAGTATTCCCAGATCGGGTTGCGCGGGCTGCCGTGAGTCAACGTCACGCCTTCCTTTACGACCACTTCCGGCAGCCCAGCCAGCAATTCGATCTGGCGGTTATTTAACTGAGCGCGGCTCCACTGAACTGAAAGGATTGCATCCCGATTGAACGCAGAAAGATCCAGTTTTCCAGTCACAGCCGCATCATGATTCCCCAGCAGGCAGACCAAATTGCTCAGATTAGCTACCCGTTCGACGCATTCTTTGGGATCGGGACCATAGCCAACCAAATCGCCCAGGCACCAGACCTCTTCCGTTTGACCCGCATCTCTCAAAACAGCATCCAGAGCATCCAGGTTGGCGTGGATATCCGATAACACAAGAATTTTTCTCACGTACTACTCCCCACAGGAATCAATTGAATTGAGTGTAGCATAATTCGATTTTTCTAACATTGCAAGTACATTTCAGCCTGAAAATCTCAACTTTTCGCTGGTTGGCTCTGGCGAACTCGCTCAATAATCTCAGCGGCATAATCGAAGCGATTAAAAGCAGGCATCAGGTAAATGCCCTGTCCAAAGGCACGGATCTGCTCGATCAGTTCGATTGAAATCTCAATCCCTTCGCGGGCTGCCTGATCCCCGGCTGCAACCATGCGGTTGCGAATATTTTCCGGGATATCCACCCCTGGCACCTCATGCTGCAAAAATGCAGCGTGCCGCGCAGAAGCAAGCGGTAAAATGCCAACCAACAAAGGAATGCCGAACCCTTCTATTTCAGCCCGGATCCGTTCCAGAAAGCGCAGCGCTGGCAGCAGGTTATATACCGGCTGTGTAAGAATGTAATCCGCTCCGGCGCGAAATTTCCGGCGCAAGTTTTTCAATTCTTCGTCCGGATTAGCCGGGTTGAGGTTGAGCGCGCATCCGGCGAAGAAAGTGGTTGGCTGTCCAATATCCACGCCAGCGTGATCCACCCCGGCATTGAACCCCTGCTTGATCAATTTAATCAACCCGGAAGGAACCAAATCGTAATTATCCATCGCCTCTGGATAATCACCAATCGCAGTCGGATCTCCCATAACCACAAAGACATTGCGCACCCCCAGCGCATGAGCAGCAAGCAAATCCCCCTGTACGCGCAGCAGGTTGCGCCCGCGAGTCGGAAAATGGAGGACTGTTTCGATACCCACTTTTTCTTGTATCAAACGGCACACCGCCCATGGACTCATCCTCATCCGCGCCATTGGGCTATCCGCGACATTGATAACATCTGCGCCAGCATCCGCCAGCAAACTGGAGCCCGCTACAATCTTCTGGATGGTCAATCCGCGGGGTGGATCCATCTCAACGGCTATCACAAAATGGCCGTCTTCTAGTTTTTGCGCCAATTCGGTAGGCGCCTGTTTTTCCTGACCGGTTTCATCCCGCTCGACCACCGAAAGCGAGAACCCGTTGGAAAATTTATCCAACCGGCGGGTATCAATTGCCTGGCGCATCACTGCAATATGCGCCGGGGTAGTGCCGCAACAGCCGCCAATCAGGTTGGCGCCTGCCTGCCAGAAGGCTAACGCATATTCGGAAAAATATTCCGGCGAAGCCGGATACATGATTCTCCCCGCAACCCGCTCGGGCCAGCCTGCATTGGGCATCACCGAAAAATATCCTTCCGGAACTGCCTGGCGCATCTGCTTGAGAATGCGCAAAATTTGATTGGGACCGCCCGAACAATTGATTCCGATCACCTCCGCCCCCATGGAGAAAAAGCCGCGCGCCACCTTGACCGGGTCATCCCCAAGAAGCGTGCGGTCGTCGCGGGTAAAGGTCATCGAGGCGACGACTGGAACGTGCGCGGCAACGGAACGCGCAGCCTGAATAGCCTCCCGCACTTCGTACAAATCGGTCATGGTCTCGATGATCAACAAATCAACCCCTGCTTCGGTCAAGGCGGCTATTTGTTCGCTAAAAACCTGGCGTGCTTGTTCCGTCTGCACTCTCCCAAAAGGAGCCAGCCGTACCCCCAGCGGTCCAATATCGCCAGCGATCAGAACATTCTTGAAGGACGCCAAAACAACCCGGCGGGCTAACTCAACCGCCGCAGCGTTGATTTCCTGCACGCGTTTCTCCAGCCCGTGATTCGCCAGCTTGAAACGATTCGCGCCAAAGGTGTTGGTCTGTATGATCTGCGCACCAGCATCAATATACTCACGGTGAATTGATGCCACCAACGCAGGTTCGCTCAAATTCAATTCATCAAAACAGCGCTCAAAGGACACTCCGCGATGATTCAATAAAGTTCCCATTGCGCCATCCGCAAGGACTGGGCGGTCGGAACCGATCAATGTCAGAAAAGGATTCTCTTTCATCCTGAAACCTCACGATCTTGATAACTGCTCTATACGGCTCTCGCCGATATTGAAGTAACGCGCTTTGGGGTGATGGATAATAATCGCCGCTGTGGATTGCTCTGGAACCAGTTGATAGGCTTCAGTCAAGATCATGCCCAGTTCAGTTTCCACCGGCAATAACTGAAACACCTTTTCATGATCCGCCAGATCGGGTATCGCCGGATAACCCCACGAATACCGCTTGCCTTGCCCCTCAGCAACGCCTAACTCACGGCGGATGTGACGATGCAGATACTCGGCTGTGGCTTCGGCAGTTTGCACGGCCAATCCATGACAAAAATAGGCTTCCGAATAATCCCCCTGCAATTGCAGCCGCTCCACTCGCTCGGCTGCCTGCCGCCCCACAGTAACCACCTGAAAAACCGTCACATCCATCTTCCCCGAATCGGCTGGGGCAAAGTAATCCGCAAGGCAAAGGTACTCTCCATGCGGCTGGCGTGGAAAGTTGAACCGGGTCAACTCAGCTGGACTACCCGACTGAACGCTGCCAGGTTCGTAAATGATCAGTTCATTGCCGTCTGCCTGAGCCGGAAAATAACCGTAAACCGCCTTGGGATTGAGCCAGCCTTCGCGGAGCGCCTCCTGCTTCATCTGTTGCAGACGTTGCTCGTATTCCAATTCCAATGTTTGCCAGGCATCGCCATGCGCGTTCTTGGCTCCCCACGAAAGCCGAAACAACTCATTTTTGAACAGGCATTCAAAGACTGCTTCGAGCGGCATCTTATGAACCACTTTTACGCCCCACGAGGGAGGGCGCGGCACGAAATCCGCTGCTTCTACCGCCGAACGGCGAATCCTTTGTGGCTGAGTATCGCTTCGCGCGGCGCGTCCCAACTCCAATTCCGCCTCACGCTGTGTGTTCGCCAGCAACGCTGCCCGTTTTTCGGGATGTACCAGCGCATCCATCGTTGCCAGCCCTTCAAAAGCATCCTTGCAGTAGAAAACACCCGGGTCATAGAATTTGCCCGCGTCGGTGGACAAGATGCGCCGGGCAAAACGGCGGTTGATTGCCGCGCCGCCGATCAGTACCGGGAAGTTCAGACCCCGGCGATGCAATTCATTGACAATCAAGGGCATTTGTTTGCTGGTGCTGACCAACAGTGCGCTCAAACCAATTGCTGTCGCGTTGACCTCCACAGCCTTGGCAATGATCGTTTCCGCCGGCACCTGCTTGCCTAGATCAACCACCTCATATCCGTTGTTGGCTAGGATCGTTTTGACCAGATTCTTGCCGATATCATGCACATCGCCATACACCGTCGCAAGCACCATCAAGCCTTTACTGACCCCTTCCTTCTTCTCAAGGTAGTTTTCCAGGTACGCGACCGATTTTTTCATCACCTCCGCCGATTGGAGCACAAACGGCAGGATTAACTCACCGCTGCCGAACTTATCACCCACTTCTTTCATCGCCGGCAGGAGCACTTCATTGAGGATATAAACCGCGCACGCATGCCGGCTGGGATACAGATTGCGCGCCAGAATCTCGTCAATGTCAGCATCCACCCCGTCCTTATGGCGGTGAAGTATGCGCCAATGCAGTCGTTCCTCAGCCGTCATCGTCTGCAAGGCAGTCGTCTGACTGCCGGCACGCTGCTGCGCAGCAGGCTGCAACTGGTCAATCAGCGCAATGAAGCGCTGCAGAGCGTCCGGCTGGCGATTGAAGATCAAATCTTCGGCAAGTTCCCGCTCCTGAAACGAAATTTCCGCATACGGGGTGATATGGCTGGGATTGACAATTGCCATGTCCAGCCCTGCCTGCACGCAATGATACAGCATCACGCTATTGAGCACACCCCGCGCTCGAGCTGCCAACCCAAAGGAGACGTTGCTCACCCCCAATGAAGTCAACACGCCGGGCAATTCAGTTTTGATTAAGCGAATACCCTCGATCGTTTCAATCGCCGATCGAGCAAATTCAGGATCGCCGGTTGCCAGGGTAAACGTGAGCGCGTCGAAGACCAGATCGCAGGGTCGCAGCCGGTGCGCATCAACCGCCATCCGGTAAATTCTCCGCGCAACATCCAATTTTCTTTGGGCAGATTTTGCCATCCCTTGTTCATCAATCGTCAGCGCGATAACCGCTGCGTTATAACGGCGAGCCATGCCCAAGACCTGATCGGCTTTAGCCGCTCCGCCCTCCAGATGGGTCGAGTTAATCAGGCAGCGGCCGGGCGCGGTTTGCAGAGCAGCCTCGAGCACATCCGCCTCAGTGGTGTCAATCACCAGCGGTACCCGAACCGCCGGAGCCAGTTTTTTTACCACCCGGCGCATCGTCTCGGCTTCGTCTGCCCGCTCGGTAAGGGCAACACAGACATCCAGAGCGTGCGCGCCCGAGTCAACTTGCTCGCGGGCAATTTCGAGTATATCTTCGTATGCTTCAGCAAGAATAAGTGCTTTGAATTTTCGCGATCCCTGCGTATTGAGCCGCTCGCCAATCAAAAAAGGGCGCGGTTCCTGCAGCATAGACTGCGCCTGGATGGAGGAAGCCAGTCGCGGAACTTGCAGCGCCGGGCGCGCCGGATGCTTGACGCCACCCACCCGTTCAACCAACAAGCGCAGATGCTCGGGGGTGGTGCCGCAACAACCGCCCACTACGCTGATGTGGTACCTTTCCACAAATTCGGTCAGGGCTTCGGCAAATGGTCGCGGCTCAAGCGGGTATACCGCCTGCCCATCCACATTGAGCGGCAATCCGGCGTTCGGAATGCAGGAAATTGGCAGCGAAGTCTGCTCGCCGAGGTATTGAATCGGCTCGCGCATGTGTTCCGGTCCTGTGGAGCAGTTGAGACCAATCACATCAATCGGCAAACCCTCCAGAATGGTATGGACAGCCGAGATATCCGTCCCCAACAACATCCGCCCGGTGGTATCCAGGGTAACCTGCGCCTGAATGGGCAAGCAGGTTGCCAAATCCTCAAAGGCGCGCTGGATGCCGGCAATGGCAGCCTTGACCTCAAGAATATCCTGCGAGGTTTCGATCAATAAGACATCCACCCCGCCCTCAATCAGCCCGTATGCTTGCTCGCGAAACACCTCCGCCAGATCCTCATACGTTACATTGGATAATTCCGGGTCATCCATTGACGGCAGTTTACCGGATGGACCTATCGAACCAGCTACGAATCGCGGCTGCTGTGGAGTGCTGAACTCATCCGCCAGCCGCCGCGCCAGGCTTGCCGCAGCGCGATTGATCTCCCGGACCTGCGCCTGTAATCCATATTCCGCCAGAGTAATTCGGTTGGAGCGGAAAGTGTTGGTTTCGATCACATCCACCCCCACTTCCAAAAAAGAACGGTGCACCTGTTCCACTGCTTTCGGGTACGAAAGCACCAGGTAATCGTTGCAGCCGAATTTCTGCTCACCGCCATAATGCTCGGCGGATAGATCCATTTTTTGCAAACTGGTGCCCATGGCGCCATCGAACACCAGCACCTTTTTATCGAGCGCTTCCAGGTAGCCTGATTTGCCAGATTTTCGGTTCATTGTGAGTTCCTCGTTGTGTAGGATAAAAAATACCTCTCGGACGAGAGGCACACCGCTTCGATGTTCTACTCTCATCTTCCAGAAATGCCGCTATTTTTCGCGGTTTCTGTCGGAGTTGGCACCTGCTGTACTGGCAGCGGTTGCCGAGGTTTCTTCGGGCCGGTCCCTCCACCTCTCTGGATGAGCGCCGGGATTGCTCCCGGACAATTTATTACCCAAAATTCTACCACAATTGTTATATTTTTCAACAATTTTTTCTGCTCATCCACCGTTTTGCCAAAAACCACCGCGCATCTCCTGGCGCAAGCGTGCATCCTTATCTGTAGATTCGTTTGATTAATCATCGTTTAGAACCGCTGGATATTCGAGATGGGATATAATTTTCAAAAGAGGTTGCGCTGTGGAAAAACCAAAACTCCCCCCATTCACTTCATTTCTCGCTGCCGCGCTCATCTTGGGCGGGATCGGGCTCGCCGGATTGTATCTGCTGTTCAGTTTTACCTTACCCACCCTGGCGCCACGCTGGTTGTTTTTCTTCCTGGCTACCATAACCACCAGCGGATTAGCCCTGCCGGTGATTTATTTTTTCCACTGGCGTTTCCCAAGCCCCAGCCCGGTAACCCCGGGGATCATCATTCGCCAGGCAATTTGGGTGGGCGTGTATTTTGATCTGCTGGCTTGGTTCCAAATGGGTCGCTTTTTAAGTCTGCCTTTAGCGCTTGCGCTGGCAGCCGGGTTGGCGGCAATCGAGTTTGCCTTGCGGCTTGCCGAACGCAGCCGTTTCGTTGCCAGCGATGAAGAATGAACTCCGCCAGATCCCTTCCGTAGAGCGGCTATTACAACACCCGCGCGCCGGCAATTGGGCAATGCAATGGGGGCGCGCGCTTACCTTATCCGCCATCCGCGCCACGCTGGAGGAATTTCGCAATTCCGCCGTTCATCAAAACAATCTTTCAGATCTCGAATCGGTTTTAGATACTATCGAAAACCGCCTGGTTACCTGGCTGCAACCCAGCCTGCGCCCGGTCATCAATGCCACCGGCGTAATCCTTCACACCAACCTGGGCAGAGCGCCGCTCAGCCAGGCAGCCTTGCTGGCGATCCAGGAGTGCGCGCAAGGCTATGCTACCCTTGAATTTGACCTCCCCAGCGGTAAGCGCGGAACGCGCGACAGCCACGCCAAGTCGCTGCTCACCCGCCTGACCGGCGCGGAAGACGCGCTGGTCGTGAATAATAACGCTGCGGCTGTCCTGCTCGCGCTAAGCGCCCTGGCTCGCCGCCGGGCGGTTATCATATCGCGCACCCAACTGGTGGAAATCGGCGGCGGATTTCGCATACCCGAAATGATGAAGCAGTCTGGCGCGCGGCTTGTGGAAATCGGAACGACCAACCGGGTACACCTGCGCGATTATGCACAAGCCCTCAAGGAAAACCCGGCTGCCTTGATCATGCACGTCCATCACTCCAACTTCCGAATCACTGGCTTCACCAGCGAGCCAACACTGGCTGAGTTGGTAAACTTGGGGCATGAATTTCAGGCGCGCGTCCTGGCTGATCAAGGTTCCGGCGCGCTGCTCGATACCGCCGCATTCGGATTGTCCCACGAACCCACCGTGCAAGAATCCGTGGCTTCCGGCGCGGCGGTGGTCTGCTTTTCGGGGGATAAATTGCTCGGCGGACCGCAAGCCGGCATTATCCTTGCCAAAACAGATCTGGCGCAAAAAATCAAAAAACACCCCCTCGCCCGCGCTGTGCGGGCAGACAAATTATGCCTGGCTGCCCTGTCTGCAACGTTGCTGCATTACCTGACCGATCAGGCGCTAACTCAGGTGCCGGTTTGGCGGATGATCGCCGCCCCGTTGGAAGAAATCCACCAGCGGGCAGTCAACTGGCAAACCCGGTTGAATGCGGGCAGCGTCGTTCCAGGCTTTTCCACCATAGGCGGCGGCTCCCTGCCGGAGGAAACGCAACCCAGTTATTTGCTTTCGCTGACCCCACCTAACCCGCAACGGTTCGCCGCTGCTTTGCGCAATCAATCCCCTGCTGTTATCGTGCGCATCCATGAACAGCGCGCGCTGCTCGACCCGCGCACCGTTTTACCTGAGCAGGACGAGACATTAATCTCGATCCTTGCCGCCCAATCCACAACAAGGTAAACCTCTGCCAATCCATTTTAATTTGAGGAGGAGCAATGAAACACCAGATTGATAATTTTATGGAAAGCCAGCAGTTGGATGCGTTATTAATCACCGGAAGCGCGATTCACAATCCGTCAATGGTCTATATGACTGGTGGCGGGCATGTCACCCAGGCGGACTTGATCAAACGACGCGGTGCTCCCGGCGTCTTGTTTTGCGGACCAATGGAACGCGATGAGGCTGCCAGCAGCGGGCTGGAAATCCGTCTGTATTCGGATTATCCCCTCCGCCCGTTACTCGAACAAACCGGACAAAATTACGCCCGCGCCATGGCGCTGCGTTACCAGAAAATGCTGGCTGAACTGGGGATACTCAACGGCAGGATTGCCTTGTACGGTAAGGTTGAAATCGGATCTCTGTACGCCACCCTGGAAGAATTGAAGAAAGAATCCCCAGAGATCGAGTGGATTGGATTCGCGCAGGATCCAATCCTGATGCCAGCCATGATGACCAAAGACGCGGATGAGGTTGCCCGCATTCGCCGGATGGGGAAAATCACCACCGAAGTAGTCAGCCGCACCGCCGAGTTCCTCACTGCTCATGCCGTCAAGCACGATGTTTTAGTGCAAACGGATGGGCAACCGTTGACCATTGGCGCAGTCAAGAGCAGGATCAATTTGTGGTTGAGTGAACTTGGCGCCGAAAATCCGCAAGGCACCATTTTTGCTATCGGGCGCGATGCCGGGGTTCCGCACAGCAGCGGTAATCCAGCCGATTTGCTCCGCCCGGGTCAAACGATTGTTTTCGATATTTTTCCGTGCGAGGCGGGCGGCGGCTATTATTATGATTTCACCCGTACCTGGTGCTTGGGATACGCCAGCGACGAGGCGATGAAGTTGTATGAGCAAGTTAAACATACGTTCGATATATTGATCTCAGAATTGAACGTCAACTCTCCTTTCAAGCATTACCAGCAACGCACCTGCGACCTGTTTGAATCGCTCGGTCATCCAACGATACAGACCGACCCAAACACTCAGGAAGGTTACGTTCACAGCGTTGGGCACGGTGTTGGCTTGCACATTCACGAAATGCCTTTCAGCGGGTTCACCGCCGGCGAACAGGATGCTCTGCTGCCGGGAACGGTATTCACAATGGAACCGGGCTTGTATTATCCTTCGCGCGGCATGGGCTTTAGAATAGAAAACACCTACCTGACGCGCGAAGACGGCGCATTCGAGTGCCTGGCGGAATATCCGTATGACTTTATTCTGCCACTGCGCGGCTAAACCTGTGGTATAAATCGGATATGATTGGAAAATTTTCCTCCGAATTACCACCCGCCCGACTGCTGGGTATAGAAACCTCGTGTGACGAGACTGCCGCAGCCGTAGTAGAAAATGGACGCGCGCTGCTCTCCAACGTGATCGCCAGCCAGGTGGACATTCACACCCAATACGGCGGGGTATTTCCGGAAGTTGCTTCACGCCAGCATATCCGCACCATTTACGCGATCGTTGATGAAGCCCTCCAGCGGGCGCATCTCGGCTTGGGTGAAATAGACGCCATTGCCGTAACCCGCGGACCTGGTCTGGCGGGTTCATTAGTGATTGGGGTCAACATGGCAAAAGGTCTGGCAATTGCCGCCAACTTGCCGCTGATTGGGATAAACCACCTGGAAGGACACATCTATTCTGCCTGGCTGTATCCTGCCGATGCGCCTCAGCCGCCCCCGCCGCCGCAATTTCCGCTCCTCGCGCTGCTCGTCTCCGGGGGGCACACCGAACTGAATCTGATCAGCCAGCACCTGGAATACCAGCGGCTGGGTGGCACGCTGGACGATGCCGCAGGAGAAGCCTTCGACAAAGTGGCGCGGCTCATTGGGTTATCTTATCCGGGGGGTCCGTCCATCCAAAGGGCTGCTCAGGATGGCAACCCGCAAGCCTTCTCCTTCCCGCGCGCCCGGTTGGAAGGCTCCTGGAATTTTTCCTTCAGCGGGTTGAAAACCGCCGTCATGCGGACGGTGCGTGACCTGGAAAACCGCGGACGCAATCTGCCGGTTGCAGACCTGGCTGCCAGCTTTCAAGCTGCGGTGGTGGATGTGCTGGTGCAAAAGACGATCCACGCTGCGCGTGTGTATCAGGCTAAAGAAATTCTCATCGCCGGGGGCGTTTCGGCAAACGAAGCGCTGCGCAATGCGTTTCTTTCACAACGCGAATTTCCTGTCCACATTCCGCCGCTTTCGCTCTGTACGGATAACGCCGCCATGATCGCAGCCGCAGGTTATTACCATTTCGTCGCCGGGGAACGCCACCCCCTCAATCTCGATGTCTTACCAACCTGGTTGTTATCTTAATGGTTGCGAAACTTTTCAGGCATTAAAACATCCAATGATTAGAGAAAGTCGGGAGCAAACAAGCTTGTCGCTATCTGCGCTCAAGTCAGGCAGCCAGGTGGAATTTGCCCGTTTGGTCGAACTGTATTCACAAAAAATTTACCGCCTGGCGCTCAAGTTTACGAACAACCCGCAAGACGCGGAAGATGTTTTGCAAGAGACTTTTATCAAAGCGATGCGCGCTCTACCCAACTTTGAAGGGCGATCCAGCCTGTCCACCTGGTTATACCGCATTGCGGTCAACGAATCGCTGATGCTGCTGCGAAAACGCAAGCCAAATATTTCGCTGGAATTAGAACCGGAAGAAAGCAATGAGGATGGTTTAACCCCGAATAGTTTAATTCTGGCAGACTGGTGTTGTCTTCCGGAAAATGAGCTTCTTTCCGATGAATCGCGCGTCTTTCTGGATCAGGCTGTTGCCAGACTGCCGGAAACATTGCGAGGCGTCTTTCTATTACGCGATATTGAAGGGCTTTCGATACGAGAAACTGCCGAAACGCTGGGATTAACCGAAACAAACGTGAAAACCCGCCTGCTGCGCGCCCGCCTGTTCTTGCGCCAGGAATTATCCCGTTACTTCGGCGAGCGGTTAACGGAGTGGCGAAAAAATGAGTAAACGACTGGATTGCGAACATCTGCTGACCTCCCTATCCGATTTCATTGATGGGGAACTAAGCCCCGAAATTTGCCGGCGTGTCGAAGCGCATCTAAACGGTTGTGAAAACTGCCGCGTGGTCATCAATACCCTGCGCAAAACAATTGATCTATACCATCACAGTGACGATCAATCGAGTCTCCCTGGAGAAGTGCGCCAACGCCTGTATCTCCGCTTGCACTTGGAAGAGTTCATGAATCCCCCCAATCAACAGGTGTAACCTTATTCCCCAATCCGCATCTAACCTGTCATCAAATGAGGAGAAAAAAATGACACCATTGCTCGATGATGATACCCGTAAACAGGTGAGTGAAGTGTTGGTCAGCATGGTCAAGCCGGTGAACATCCTGTTTTTTGGCAGCAAAACGGAACCCTGCGAATACTGTAACGACACTCATGATCTTCTTGAAGAAGTGGCTTCTTTGTCTGAAAAAATCTCTCTGCAGAGTTTTGACCTGAACAAGGATGCCATCCTGGCAAAGAAACACGGCGTAGATAAATCCCCCGGATTTGTTATTTTAGGAGAATTTGGCGAGGACCTGGACGATTTCGGCATCCGCTTCTCCGGAATTCCTGCCGGACATGAATTTACTTCCTTGATCAATGTTATTCTGATGGTCTCCAAACGAGATTCGGGATTATCGGCTGAAACCCGCGAAGCGCTGGCAAAATTAAACCAAAAAGTGCTGCTTCAGGTGTTCGTGACCCCTTCCTGCCCCTACTGTCCGCGCGCGGTCGTGCTTGCCCACCAAATGGCTCTGGAAAGCCAAATGATCGAGGCTGAAATGATCGAAGCCATGGAGTTCAGTGCTCTGGCGGATCAGTATAAAGTTTCAGGCGTTCCTCACACGATCATAAATCAAGGATCCGGCGAAGTGATTGGGGCAGTACCCGAAAGCCACCTGCTGCAAAAAATCATGGAAGCCGCTGCCTGATTTCCTGAAGGAGAGAGATAACCGTGGAAATAAAAGCCGTTTGGAAAAGTGATCTCACTTTCGTCGCAAGTGCGGATTCGGGCTTTTCTTTGGTGATGGATACCTACCGCGACGTTGGCGGAAATGAGTCCGGGTTCCGCCCGGTCGAATTAATCGCTTTGGGAACCGCCGGTTGCACCGGCATGGATGTCATTTCGATCTTGAAAAAGAAACGCCAGGAAGTCACCGCTTTTGAAGTGCTGGTTCATGCAATCCGCGCAACCGAACACCCCAAAAAAATCACCCATATGATGATCGAATACGTAATCACTGGCAGGGATATTGACCCGGCAGCCGTTGAGCGGGCTGTGCAATTATCGGAGGAAAAGTATTGCGCCTCCATTGCCACTATTCGCGGAGTGGTCGAAATCGCCAACAAAATCGTCATCAAAAACGCCTGAATAGTTCTTCAGGCAAAACAGACCAGGTTGACAACTTGCGCGTTGTCAACCTGGTTTGCGCTTTGTTTACGGATTCGAACGAACCTGGCTGTTGATATCCGCGCACTCGCACGCCCGAATCGCGCGGCCCTGCCGAACCAGGCTTCCCAGATAGGGGCGCTCACCATTAACCGCAAGCCATCCCTCTAGGTTAAACGCCAGCGCGCCATCTGCGGGTATCCATTCCCCGTTGTATTTCCGCGCAATGTGAACATGGGTTCCAGTCGCTTTGCCCCCCTCGCAAGACGGCATCCCAATTGGATCACCCATCTTGAAGCGTTTTCCCACCGGTGGAAGCGAATCGTTCGCCAGGTGCAGATAAACTACCGTCCAGCCAGTGCGCTCGTCGCCATCGCCATCCAGGTCAAGCACCACCAGCGCATCTCCTCTGCGCGCAATCACCCCATCAGCCACCGCAACAGCCGCGTCTTCGCTCGGCTGACAACCACCAGCCACATTCGGCGGGGCAAAATCCAAAGCCGCCAGCGGCTCGCCTTCACCCCAGCCGGTATGAGGTCCCCCGGTATATGCCCACGTTTTCCCTGCTGGAAACGGGAAGCTCATTTCGGGCTGCGTCAGGCTGCCCGGTATATGCGGCGGTATGCCCGCCTGCCACGGGTCACCAAACAGTTGGCTGTAGGTTCGAAAAAAACCATCTCCGCTAATGGCATAATCATAGGCTTCTTTGGGTAAAACCATCGCGAAGTAGTAATGCAGCGCAACGCTGGCAGCATTCTGCCAGGGATCCGGGTTCTCCAGCAAACCCTCCCGGTGATAGAAAGTATCCAGGCTGCCCGTTCGCCAACCGTAATAGCCGTTATTGAGCGTGTTTGCTGCCCACGCCAATTGACGGGCAATCCCCTTGGCGAATTGGTTGCGATAACCCAACGGGTATAACTCAATATCCACACCTGGTTGTGCCTGGCTCAAGCCACCGGTCTGGTATTCCAGCAGCGCCAGCAACAAACGGGGGCTCAGGCTGTATTCGGCAGCAATATACTCAATGATCTCCCCGCCGCGTCGTTCGCGGCTGCCGATGTAGAACGAGTAGTCCTTGAACCAGCCCGGTTGAGAGTTGACAAATTCCACTGCCCGGAAATCGCTCTGAGCAGGACCATTGATGAACAGAGCGTCTGGCAGAATCTGGTACGGACTGCCCCATAGAGCGCGGTAATAGATGGGAATTTTCATTGGCATACCCGGCGGCATGGTGGTTGCATTCGCCGGGATGAAAGGGTTTGCCGCCAAAATTTCGCTTACGGTGGTATTGAAATGTCCCGCCAGCGCTGGCAGTGTATCACCGGTTTGGGCAATATAATCCACCAGCGTACCGGGTTCATAAGGTTCGCGTGTAGGCAGTGGGGTGGGGAAGGCATCGGCAGGCGTTGCCGGTATTGCTGCAACAATTTCCTCCCCTGCTGGCAAATCCATTCCAATCACCCGCGGAGCGCAGGAGGTCAACAATCCGATTGCAACCAGTAAAACCGCCACTACGCCCAGGCGTGGTTTATTGATTCGCTCTGCCCGGTCTGGCAATGCGGGTTTCGAAAGATCCGCACACGCAGGCGTTGATAATTTTTGCATCTTTAACCAAACTACCTTCATAAGGATTTTTGCCCGCAACCGCCCGCCAGCCGTCCAGCACGAACGGCAGCGCGCCATCGGCGAGCACCCATTCTCCATTATACTTGCGCGCAACGTGAACATGCGTACCCGTTGAAGTTCCACCTTCGCAGGATGGATGCCCCAGCGGATCGCCTTGCTGCACCCAGCTGCCTGTCTCCACCCGGTTCAGGCTGGCAACGTGCAAATAAAAAATTACCCAACCGGTTTGTTCATGACCATCTCCATCCAAATCAAGCACAACCACGCCGGTATCCGTGCGCACTACCAACCCAGCCGCAACCGCAGTGACCCAGTCCTCTGAAATGCCGCAGCCAACCACCGAAGAGGTTGGCGCAAAATCAAGCGCTGCTCGGGCGCCATCCGGTCCCCAGGCGGAGTGTGGACCGCCGGTGTAAGCCCATACGCGACCCGGCAGAAAAGGCAGGATCAAGTCAGGCTGGGTCAGGTTTACTGGCAGCAGCGGTTCCACGGTTTGCGCTCTTAGCCAGGCATCCCCAAACATTTGTGCGTGCCGTTTGACAAAACTTTCCTCACCGCCCAGAACGCCGTTCCAAAGCACCGGTGAATACAACCGTGAGAATAAATATTGTACTGCCGCGGAGCCGGCATTCAAGCCCGGCGCCATGCGCACCCGGTTGCCATCCGAGAAGTTGATCTCGGTCAGGATGCCATTCCGCCAGCCATAATAACCAATGGACACCTGCTGAACCGCCCAACTAAGCTGTTTGTACAGCCCTTTGCGATTGATATCCACCACCCCCATGGGATAATCGGTCTCCGCCAGGTTGCGGGGTTGTCCGTAGACCCAGTTTGATTGATATTCCACCAATGCCAGCAGCAAGCGCGGATTTATGGAATTTTCAACCGCTACTTTTTCAATTACCTGCGCGCCGGTTCGCCATCCTCCCGCAAGGTATTCTCGATACGTGCTTAAATAACCTCCTGCCTGACGGACAAAGGCATCAACATCGAAATCCAACGCCGATGGTGAATAGACTATTTCGCTATCCGGGAGCAGCAAATCGCCCGGTCCGGTTTCATCCAGCCGGTTGGGGATGATCAACAGCTTGCCCGCGTTGATTAATCCGGTTGGCGGAATGGCATCCGGTGAGGTAATCTCCTCGACAGCCACACCAAAACGCACTGCCACCGCCGGTAGGGCATCCCCCGCCTGCGTGTAATACAAAATAGGTGGCAACGGCGTACTGCGCGTTGGCAGTGGGGTAAACACCAGCGGCTCGGGGGTATTTACTCGTGGAACAGGTGTGTTGGGTATGAATACAACCGCTTCTGTGGGCATGGGGGTTGATTGCTGCTCCAGAATGACGGTTGGTAATTCCTGCTCTTCCCCACCTCCGGCGCCTCCCACTTGAAACAGGGCTGTAGCGGTCAAATCATAGTTGGAAACATATCCTTGCGAACAAGCAAGGATGGAAAATAACCAAACCGCAAGCGCGATCCCGATCGAGAATCGCCTAGCGGGAAATCTGGTTTTCCGGCACAAGACGATTCCAGGCTTCAACAATAACTCCATCTTTGATCAACTTTCCGTTATATTCTACACCGTCACCGCTGGAAATCCAACCGTCGAGCACGAAGGGAATTTCTCTATCCGCAGGGATCCATTCCCCGTTGAATTTACGCGCCAGGTGAACATGGGTGCCGCTGGAAAGACCGCCCTCGCAAGAAGGATGTCCTATCCGGTCGCCAGCCTTGACGCGCATCCCCAACGGCGCCCGATTCGCAGTCGCCAGGTGTAAATACAGGATGTTCCAACCAGTCTGCTCGTATCCGTCGCCATCCATATCAATTACGACCACGCCTGTTTCAGAACGCACGACCACCCCATCTGCCACTGCCACCACCCATTCATCGCTGATGACGCATCCCAAACCGCCGTTTGGTGGCGCAAAATCGAGCCCTGCCCAGGCAGAGCCATCGCCCCAACCGCCGTGAGGTCCACCGGTAAACGACCAGACCTTGCCAACCTCGAAAGGCAGCTGCATGGGCGGTTGCTGCAATCCGGGAGGCAGCAACGGCTCGATAGCATAATCAAATGGATAACCAAAAAAACGATAAAAAACCGCGAAGATTCCTTGCGATCCGACTGCTTTTTCCCATTCCGGGCGGGGATGCAACCACGCCATCAAGTGTTGCACGCCAGCGGTTCCCGCGTTTAGGGTAGCATCCGCAGGAGTCAGCCCGCCATCCGCCATTTGCCAGTGCGAAATGCCGTTCACTTTCCATAAGTAATACCCGCGATTCAACTGGTTGGCAGCCCAGGACAACTGCCGGTATAGCCCGCGCCGGTTCGGGTCGTAAAACCGCATCGGGTAATCCAGGGTGATGCTTTCCGGCTGCAACAGGCTGACCCAGCCAGACTGGTATTCCAACACCGCCAATAACAGGCGCGGATTGACCGAATACTCACGCCCCACCCGCAGCACAACCTCGGCCCCGGTATAGGGTTGTTCGTCCAAAGTTTCGCGGTAGGTAAACAAATACCCACCCTGCTGGCGAACAAAGGCAAAGATATCGAAGGGAATGGTTGCCGGGCTATAAACCAATTCCGAATCCGGGATGATTTTGAAAGACGGTCCAGGTGGTTGGGGGGAAGGAGCCGGGATGATTACCCTCAATCCGGCCGGCACCAGGTTGGGGTTGGCGATCTGGTTCGCTTCCACCAGCAACTCGATGCTTACTTTGAACTGGTTGGCAACCTTTCCAAGCGTATCGCCGGGCTGGAGAATATATTCCTCCTGCTCGGAACGCAACGTTGCCATTAAACGGGGGGGATCCGGGGTGGGCGTAAAGATCGGAGAGCCGGGTATCCGTGTTGGCGGTAGTGTAAAAAGCCAGGCAGGGGTTGCGGTGGCTGACTCTCCGGTTTCTGGCTGCGCCTGCCCGCTGCCTGCCGGTCTCCACGCATCGCTTTGAGGCGCAGACTGGACGCAGCGCAGCAACAGGATTGCCAAAACGCCCAGCATAATTTTCCACGCCATAGCACGCTTATAATTCATCCCTGACCTTTATTGAAATCGAAACGGCATTCGCCGCCCGCCGATTAAGTGCAAGTGCAGATGAAAAATGGACTGGCCCGCATCGGCACCGGTGTTGATTACCAACCGGTAACCTGTTTCTGACAGACTATTGGAATTTGCCAGATTTTTGGCAACTACAATCATATGTCCGATCAAGGTTTGGTGCGATTCATCCACCTCATCCAACCCACTGATATGATCATTGGGCACCACCAAAATATGCACCGGCGCGATTGGATGAATGTCATTAAAAGCAGTCACACTCTCATCCGCAAATAGAATGGCAGCGGGAGATTCACCAGCGACAATCTGACAAAAGACGCAATCATACATTTTGTTACCAGTTTTGCTCCACCAGCCAACGCTTCCCTCATTGGCTTTTTCTCATAGAACTTAGTTTAATTCTACATTTGAATTAGCCGATGGCATTAATTCGCGGACATGAAGATGTTGTCCACTTTTTCGATCTTTTCACAACCAACCGGTTGCAAGAAATTGACCACTTTATTCGGAAAACGAACTGGCAATAACTGCGAAGAAATTATTGTACACAAACAAGTTAAAGTTGAAATTAAAAAATTGGCGGGCGGCAATGGATAGACCAATATGCCACCCGCTCGAAGGCGCCAAAAAAACTTCCGGCAAGTTTAATCTTCCTAATCAGGCTCTCCGCGAATAAAGGCTTCGGTCATTTCCAGAGCGATTGAATCGCGGAACTGCTTGGGCGGGGTTTTCATAAAATAGGACGACGGGGCGTACAATGGTCCGCTTACCCCCCGATCCAAAGCAAGTTTAATGCAGCGAATGGCGTCTATAACCACGCCAGCAGAGTTAGGCGAATCCCACACTTCCAATTTGGCTTCCAGGTTGAGCGGAACCTCGCCGAAAGTTGTGCCTTCCATGCGCACATAACACCACTTGCGGTCGCTCAGCCATGGAACGTAGTCACTTGGTCCAACGTGGATATTATCCTCCGGCAATGTGTAGGGCAGCATGGAGGTAACTGCGCCTGTTTTGGAGATCTTCTTGGATTCCAGGCGCTCACGTTCAAGCATGTTTAGAAAATCGGTATTCCCGCCAAAGTTCAACTGATAGGTGCGGTCCAGTCGTACACCGCGATCAACGAACAAGCTGGTCAAAACCCGGTGCAGTATGGTAGCGCCTACCTGGCTTTTGATATCATCTCCGATGATCGGCAGACCGCGCTGGCGAAAGCGTTCCGCCCAGTAATCCGAACTGGCTATAAAAACCGGAATCGCATTGATAAAACCGCAGCCGGCATCCAGCACTTGCTCAACGTACCATTTGGTCGCCATTTCCGACCCAACCGGCAAATAACTTACCACCACGTCAGTTTTGGTTTCCTTCAAAATACCAACGATATCCGCCGTGGGACCGGGCGCTTTTTTGACCACCTGACTGAGGTATTTTCCCAACCCGTCATGCGTCATGCCCCGCTGCACCGGAATCTCCATGCGGGGCACAGCGGTAAATTTAAACGTGTTATTTGGATACGCAAAAATGGCTTCCGAAAGATCCTTGCCAACCTTGGTTTCCACTACATCGAACGCTGCGCTGAATTCAATGTCGCGAATGTGGTATCCGCCCAGGTTCACGTGCATCAAACCGGGCACGCGGTCACTTTCCCCAGCATCACGGTAATAATACACGCCTTGAACCAGCGAGGACGCGCAATTACCCACACCAATAATTGCTACGCGCACTTTCTTTTCTTTTGCCATGTTCGATTAAGAGCTCCTTTGGAGATTAAAAATTTTTACGCTCAAACAGGCTGACCGCTTACGCCGTGATCAACGCCTGGGTAATTTTGCCTAAAATGGAAATCTGTTTTTTATTACCGCCCCTATGGGCATCTTCAAACCCAATTATACTTTCAATTTTGTAATATCTCAGTACTTCTTTCCTCGCGTAAAACCCTCTAGTATGCCTTGCAGTCAATTTGGGGTTTGTTTATTAATCTAGTACAATTTATAGGATTATGCGGATATAATAAGATTCACAACAGGTTGGTTTGTAACGACACAAATGCTCCATGTACTGGCGGAGCATTTTATCAAAGACCTATCCGTTATCGTGATTCACTTTATTCTATGACCAATTACTTAATGCCCGATGACTCATTCATGGTACCATCGGTGTACAAACCGAAACTGAATTATCGGGTTTTTTTATTTATACGCGAGCCAAAAGAAAGCCAGGAACTAACCGAGCAAATCCATGCCTTCGGATACCAGGTAAACCATTTTGAGGACGAGGAAGAATTGCGCGCCGCCCTGCGTTGGTCGCTGCCGAATGTAATTCTGGTTTTCATTGATGGGAAATCTCTCAATTTCGAAGATTTTGACCTCCTGTCGGCAAACCTAAAAAAACAAGTAAACCATACTCCCCTGGTGATCATCAGTCCTCAGGATAATTTTGATCTCCGCCTGCGTGTGGTGCGTAACGGCGGGTCGGCGTTTTTCACCCACCCGGTTGATATCAGCACCCTGATTGGCTCGCTCGACGAAATTTCAAACCCGACATCCAACGTACCGATGCGCATCTTAATCGTCGAGGACTCGGTAACTCAGGCGAGTTATTATGCCTTACATCTGGAAAAAGTCGGCATGCAGACTCGTATTGTGACCGACCCCCGGCACATGATCCAGCCGATGATCGAATTTAACCCCGATCTGATCCTGCTCGATATGCACCTCCCCGACTGCAACGGGATCGAACTGGCACAGATGATCCGTCAAATGGAAAATTATGTGTCTGTACCCATTGTATTCATGTCCAGCGAAACAGACCGTCAACGACAGCTGGCGGCACTGATGATTGGCGGGGACGATTTTTTACTCAAGCCGGTTAAACCCGAGCACCTGATTGCATTCATCACCTCGCGAGTGGAACGCTTCAAAAAAATGCGCAGTCTGATGATTTACGATGGTTTGACCAATCTGCTCAACCATACCACCATCAAAGAACGGCTGGTTAAGGAACTGCTTCGATCTGAGCGTGAAAAACAACCCCTGTCCTTTACCATGATTGACCTGGATCATTTCAAAGACGTAAACGACCTGCACGGTCATGCTACCGGCGACCGGGTGCTAAAAAGTCTGGGGCGCATGCTCAAGCAGCGTTTACGGCGGACTGACTTGATCGGGCGTTATGGCGGCGAGGAATTTTCGATCATCCTGCCAAACACCTCAGTCCTGGAAGCCGTGTCGGTAATGGATAAACTGCGTGAAAGTTTTTCCCGCTTACACCATCACAGCAGCGATGGCGTATTCACGGTCACTTTTAGCGGCGGGGTGGCTGCCTATCCGGCCTTCAAGACTGCTGCCGAAATCAGCAACGCCGCCGATAAAGCCCTTTATGAAGCCAAAGAAAACGGGCGCAACCAAATTCAAATGGCAAAAGGCGAAAAGTTTTAACCATCAGCGTTGGATGGCAACTTCAACCAGGATCTTCAACGCATCCTGTTCAACCGTAATTGATTTGATCACCGCATCCTGACCAGCATCGCGCACCTGATCCTGTATCACCTGGGATAACGCCTCGTTTGCCTTTTTTACCGCATCACTGGCTAAATCCAAACCCGGGATGTTGATACCGGTAATTTCGACTTTGGGTTTGTCATCCACCACCGAGAACTTCAATTCAACCTGCCCGTCCAGACGCTGCCCCATCGGCAGTTGGTACTGCCCACTGGCGACAATTTTATCCGGCTCGATAAACTCAATATCCTGTACCTCAATCACCGGGAGACTGTCTCCCTGATTGGCAGTCACCGCTTGGGCAGCGGAGAGGATTTGTTTTATGCTTTCCTCACGCAGTGTAATGGGCACACTCAATTTTCCATCGCGAAGGCTCAGGTTGCAAGCCAGTGAAACCAACCCCAGCACCAGAACCCCCAGGATCAACTTGATGTGTTTATTTTTCATTATCGGACTCCTCAAATTTTCCTTGTAACAGTAAGTATCCCAATTCTACCGTAAACCCATAACCCAGTTAAAAAATCAAGCCGGATTCAAATGAGGCAGGTTTAACCAAAAACAGGGCTGGATCTGGCTTCCAGCCCTGCAAGGCATCACGCAGCGACGATCAGGGTAGTGAACCTACCACATCAAAGGTAGCCAAAACTTGATCGAACGCTTCCAGGTCGGTATCGGTCATGGCATTAAACAACACAGTCACCAGCAGTGCCGTTTTGTCCTGGATTGGGCGGGCAGTTAGAACGACAAACAGATTTCCAGACTGGTCGCAGTTCTTGTAAACATCATACGCGCCCTCAAAAGCGCTGTCTTCGTAATCGCTCCGTCCTTCCAACGAACAAGATTCCTGGAAAATTGACTGGTAATAATCCAATAACTGAATGTACCCAGCCAGTTTGGCAACTTCATTCGATACGCCAAAGAATACGCCCGGCTCATCAAAATAATTGTTGAAGCGCTCTACATCGGCTGCCGCAGTTATACTGGCGCCGATCACCTCGCCATCCGAAACCCAGGGCGAACCATCCACCTGTGCCCAGGCAGAAGGCACAGCAACCTGGATGGCGCCATAATCGTCCTGCACCAGCACATAATCACCATATCCCTGACCACCAACATCTTCGGTCACATCTTCTTCCAACTGCTGAGCAAACGAGAAGGAGGTCTCTAATGCTTTGCCGTTTAACTCGCCATCCAGATATTCCTGGGAAGAGAAGCGCAGCACCTCAATCGCTATCGTGTCGGTGGCGTTACGGGTACGCAGGATGTTGCAATAATCCGTCATTTGACCATCAGTAGCCAGAATCAAGCCTTCCATGCGGGTGATGATGTCCCCGCCCTGCACGCCGGCTTTGCCGGCAGGTGAGCCGGACTTGACCGAGCTAACCCAGATGCCGGAAATGGTCTGATCTTCGGACACGACCGCCTGCCCGTTGATGCCAATCGATTCAAAATCCTGCCCGGAGCGCAGCACTTCGATCACTTTTTGCGCGTCCCTGGCGCGGATGGCAAAGTTCTGATCGAAGCGGTCGTTGCCGGCATAGTTAACGCCGACCACCTGCCCCGCCATGTTGACCAGCGGACCGCCGGAATTGCCGCCGCGAATGCGCGCGTCATGTTCGATCACCGCCGGCACCGAAGCCCAGAACGATTCGCCATCCGCGTTGGCTTTGGAGACAATGCCTTTAGTCAGGGTATATTCCGGGTCGCCGAGCGGGAAACCCGCCGCGTACACTTCCACGCCGGGGGTCAATTCCTGATCAGAGAAGGGCAAAAACGGCAGGTCATCGCCCTCGATGTCAATCACCGCCAGGTCCCAGCATTCGGAAACGCCCAAAATTTTGGCATTGCGCGGGCGGTCTTCGCCTGCCAGGTAAACCTTGAGCAGCGCCGCTCCGGTTACCACATGATTATTGGTCACCGCAATCCCGGACGGATCAATGATGAATCCGGTGCCGCGTCCGGCGACGTTGTACAGGCTGCCCAATTCGGGATCAATAAAACTACCCTGCGCCTCGATCTGCACAGTGGCGTTGCGCAGCAAGCCGAGCACATCCACCGGTTGGGTCGCTGTTGGTTGTTCAACCGGAGGAGGCGTGGGTTGAAGTTCCGCAGATGTAGCGACGGGGGATGGTTCGCCTGGCGTTGAAGGATTGCACGCCGTTACCAAACTAAGAATGCCAACAATTCCAATTAGTATACGCAACTGCTTCATTCGATACTCCTTGATCGGAAAAAATAACCCCCTGATCCGCGTCAGGGTTGTGCAACACTGGCGTTTTTTAGTTATTTTTTGATTTTACTACGTTGGCTTTTTTTTTACAGTATGATTTTTTGAATCACCCCATTGAA
Organism: Bellilinea sp.; assembly: GCA_039666315.1. GTDB lineage: Bacteria > Chloroflexota > Anaerolineae > Anaerolineales > Anaerolineaceae > Bellilinea. Next base: position 57,424 of record JAVSME010000008.1, read on the forward strand.
AAATTTTTGCGGGTTGAAATTCAAACCACGCGCATATACAATAATATTGACTACATAGATCAAGATTTTTTAGTGGTAATCGCATAAATCTTCTCTTTAAACCTCTACTTTTCAAAAGGAGAAACCAGATGAAGAAAGCAAACATTGCGCGTATATGGCTAATTTTAAGCATTGTAGCCGCTATGCTGGCAGGGTTAGCCCTAAATCCGCCGAAAACCGTTCAGGCGTTATCCGCCAACCTGGTCATCAGCCAGGTGTACGGCGGCGGAGGTAATTCCGGCGCTCCATTTACCCATGATTATGTCGAAATCTTTAACCGCGGAGAAACTGCGGTATCCTTGAACGGGCTCTCCATCCAGTACACCAGCGCAACCGGGACGGGAAATTTTGGCTCAGCAACCAATCTCATCACCCCGCTCCCTGACGCGCTTTTACAACCCGGGCAATACTACCTGGTGCAGCAAGCCAGCGGCGGCAGCGCTGGCGCTCCACTCCCTGTCACGCCAGATTTGACCGATTCATCTCCGATCAACATGAGCGCTACCGGCGCGAAGATCGCATTGGTCAACTCGACCGCTTCGCTGGGCTGCAACGGCAGCTCCACAACTTGTTCACCTGCTCAGCTTGCCCTGATCATTGATCTGGTTGGTTGGGGAACAGCCAACTTCTTTGAAAGCAGCCCGGCACCCACCACCAGCAACACCACCGCCATATTCCGCAATGGCAATGGCTGCGTCGAAACCGACAACAACGGCGCAGACTTTTCTGCCGCCGCGCCCGCCCCGCGCAACTCCGCATCGCCCTTCAACGTTTGCAGCGCTGTCGCCCCAACCAGCCCGAGCGGCGCCGGCTCTGCCGCGCCCGCCTCGCTCTACGCCGGTGAGATGGTCACCCTGACGGTCAGTGTGATCCCCGGCGATTTCCCACCCAGCACCGGTCTGAATGTCTCTGCCGATTTATCCGCCATCGGCGGCGCGAATCCGCAGCCCTTTTTCGATGACGGCAGCAATGGCGATGTTTCGGCCGGCGACCTGATCTTCACCTACGCCACCGGCGTGGATCCCGCCACCAGCCCCGGCAGCAAGACCCTGTCCGTCTCGATCAGCGATGCGGAGGGGCGCAGTGGCTCCTCCAGCATTTCCCTGCTGGTGAGCCCCCCGCTGGTTGCCATTCATGCCATTCAGGGCGCAGCCCACACCTCACCATACGTCAGCCAGCTGGTCAGCACTCAGGGAATTGTCATTGCCCGCGCTGCGCGCGGATTTTACATGCAGCAGCCCAACCCGGACGCGGATGACGCCACCTCCGAGGGTCTGTTCGTCTTCACCAGTTCCGCGCCCACCGTCCAGGTGGGTGATCTGGTTTTGGTCACCGGCACGGTTACCGAATTTCGTCCCGGCGGATCGGGCGGCACGAATAACCTGACCCTGACCGAGATTGACAACCCCGGCCGTACCGTGACCGTCCTCTCCAGCGGCAATCCGCTGCCCGACCCGGTCATCATTGGCGCGGGCGGGCGCGTTCCACCGACCGAAGTGATTGACGATGATACCTTCGGCTCGGTCGAATCCGGCGGCTCGTTCGACGCCGCTACAGATGGGATTGATTTCTACGAAAGCATGGAAGGCATGCTGGTGCAGGTCAACGACCCGGTAGCCGTTGGTCCGACCAATTCATTTGGCGAAATCCCCGTCCTGAGCGATGGCGGCAGCCTGGCTTCCATCCGCACCAACCGCGGCGGGATCGTCATCCGTCCACAGGATTTCAACCCCGAGCGGATCATTCTGGACGACACCCTGCTGCCTACGCCCATCGTCAACGTTGGGGACACCTTTACCACCCCGGTGGTCGGGGTATTGGATTACAGTTTCGGAAATTTCAAGCTGTACATCACCCAGCCTTTGACAGCGGTCTCTGGTGGATTGGAACGTGAAGTCGCTGCCAGCGGCGCGGATTTCCAGTTGTCCACGGCTTCCTTCAACGTCGAGAACCTCAACCCCAACGATCCGCCAACAAAATTCGCCGAAATTGCCAATCTGATCGTCAATCACCTCGGCTCCCCGGACATCCTTGGGTTGGAGGAAATTCAGGACAACAGCGGCGCAACCAATAACGGGGTCGTGGATGCCGACCTGACCTTCAACCTGTTGATCAGCGCCATTCAGGCTGCCGGCGGTCCGGTATATGAGTACCGCCAGATCAATCCTGTGGACGGGCAGGACGGCGGACAGCCCGGCGGCAATATCCGCGTTGGCTTCCTCTTCCGTCCGGATCGGGTTTCCTTTGTCGACCGTCCGGGCGGCAGCCCGACCACCGCCACCTCGCTCCTCAGCACACCGGACGGACCGGTGCTGGAGTTCAGCCCGGGCAGGCTGGATCCGACCAACACTGCCTTCCTATCCAGCCGCAAGCCGCTGGCAGGTGAATTCCTCTTCCGCGGTGAACGGGTTTTTGTTGTCACCAATCACTTCAACTCCAAAGGCGGCGACCAGCCGCTGTTCGGGCGCTTCCAACCACCCGCGCTGTTCTCCGAAGCCCAGCGCATTCAACAGGCGCAGGTTGTGGCAGGCTTCGTCTCCAGCCTGCTCAGCCTCGACCCGGAAGCCAACATCGTCGTGCTCGGCGATCTGAACGATTTCGAGTTCTCCGCGCCGCTCGATATTCTTAAAAATTCCGGCTTGAACGCGCTGATCGAAACCCTGCCGCAGGAGGAACGCTACACCTACATCTTCGATGGCAATTCGCAGGTGTTGGATCATATCCTGATCGGCGACCGGCTATTGTCCGCCCCGTTCGTCTATGACGTGGTGCACGTCAACGCTGAGTTTGCCGACCAAGCCAGCGACCACGAACCGCAGGTTGCCTTCCTGTGCGTTGATCGCACTCCCCCGCAGGTCAGCCTAAGCGTCACACCCAACACTCTGTGGCCGCCCAAGCATCAATACATACAGGTCAGCGCAAGCGTGAACGCCAGCGACAACGCCGACCCAGCCCCGGTTATCCAGCTGCTTTCGGTCACCTCCAACGAACCCGACAACGGACTCGGTGACGGCGATACCGCCAACGATATCGTCATCGTAGATGACTTTAATTTCCTGCTGCGCGCCGAGCGGGCTGGCAAGGGCAATGGTCGGGTTTACACGATTACCTATCAGGTCAGTGACGGCTGCGGCAACACCACCGTATCCAGCGCCACTGTGTTCGTCCCGCGCAACCGCAGCGGGCGTTAAACTTCGAGATAGTTGAACGGGCTGCAATGGGTTATCCATTGCAGCCCGCTATTTTATCTATAGATCAGGATGGTGCGCTATGGAAAAGGCAAAAACCCATTTTTCCGCGCGGGAACAAGGCTTCGGTTTTGTAAATTCCTTTCAGGTCAACCTTCCGGTGCGTTATAAATTGCCCTTCGGCGGCGAAATTGACCTCAACCGCCTTTCGTTTGGGTTGTGCGGTGGAATGTGCCTTGCCGCGCTGGATTACTTTCACGCCCGCATCACCCAACCCAATTACTCCTCGCCGGCGGAAATTGATCGCCGGTTATTTATCTATTTGTGCGAACGACAACTGGATAGCCTCAAAGTCTCTGTGGTTCTCAAGATGTTGGAATGGATGCTGGTTGACGAATCGATCCTCGCTGCGCGGATGAAACGCACGGAAATTCCAAAACTGCGCCGCTGGCTGGATAAAGGCGAGCCGGTGGTGCTGCTGCTGCTGCGCGCGCGCGGGGTCAACAATCCGACTCAAAATCATCAGGTTCTGGCTACCGGTTACGAATTCAATCCTGAAAGCCAACAAATGGCAATCGAGGTGTATGACCCCAATCATCCCCACAGGAATCCGGTCATCCGCCTGTCTCTGTCCAGTTCCTCCCATGATTTGGATCTTTCCCAATCGAGCGGCGAACCGTTGTTGGCTTTGTTTGTCTTGCCGTATCAATTTCGGCAACCGCCCGCAATCGTTCAAGAGCAGATTACCCCAATCTCGTTTGCGGCTTTGCCTTTTCGTCTGCGCTGGCCGGTGGACAGCCGGCGAGTCAACCAGTACTTCGGGGAAAATCCCGATTCGTACAAACCCTTCGGGCTGCCCGGTCACGAAGGACTGGATTTGTTCGCACTTTCCGGCGCAAACGTATACGCCGCAGCGGATGGCATTGTGACATTGGCTGGTTTTCCTAAAAATCACCCCTACGGTTTGCACGTTCGCATCCAGCATTCCGCTGGCGACACAACATTTCATACGACCTACGGGCACCTCTCCGAAGCGCTGGTCAAATCAGGTCAAACTGTTACCGCCGGCGAGCGCATTGGTCTGGCGGACAACACCGGCAATTCATTCGGATCTCACCTCCATCTGACTTTAAAGATTGATGGCGAGAAGACGCCCGGCTACCCGGCTGGGATTGTTGATCCGTATCCCTACCTGAAAGACAGCATCGCCGAACCTCAACCGCAGCCCGAACCGCTTCCGCTCAGCGGGATCACCGTTTTTACCCTTTCCGACCTCAATTTGCGCGCCAGCGGCAGCATCACCGCCGAGGTGATCGGCAGCATTCCCAGCGGGGAACAACTGGAAGTGCTCGGCGAAAAAACCAGCGTGGCTGCCAAAATTGGCTGCCAGGGCGAATGGTTAATGGTAAAAACCGCCGGCGGCAGAACCGGTTACGTCGCCGCCTGGTATGTGCAGGACAACCAGCAGCCTTTCCCGCCCAGTAGTCTTATTGTATATCCGTATGGTCAAGTCAATTTACGCAGCGGACCAGCCGCAACATTTGACCTGCTCGCCTCCTTGACGTTTGCCGCCCCGCTGACCGTTTTAGGGGATGCCAGCCTTGCCGAAGCTAAACTGGGAAAAAATAATGAATGGCTTCAAGTTCAAACCGAAACAGGGCAACGCGGGTTTGTGGCTGCCTGGCTGGTGCACAAGACCGGGCAGCCTGCCCCCAAAAGCAATTTGCTGGTTTACCCAACCACTCCCCTAAATGTTCGCGTTCGCCCTATAACGGATGCCAACGTGCTAACGGTGGCGTCTATCGGCGAACCATTGACCATTTTGGGTGATGCCCAACTCGCCAAATCACAGATCGGAATGGCTGATGCCTGGTTGAATGTCCGTAATCGGCAGCAGTATAGCGGGTTCGTTGCTGCCTGGCTGGTTTCACTGATCCAGCCGCAGCCATCCACGTCCGCCGAGGACGTGAAATCCATGCAAGTCAGCCCAACCGCGGCGCTCAACCTGCGCGCCCAGCCAAGCATCAACTCCCCGCGCATCAGCGGAGCAAATCTGGATGAACCGCTTACCGTCATCGAGACCGATCTTGCCGCAGCGCAGGCAAAAATTGGGAAAACCGGGAACTGGTTGTTGGTTCAAAAATCGAACGGGGAACAAGGTTGGGCAGCCGCCTGGTTGTTGAAACTTCCCGTCGCTTAATTGGAAGGTTTTCGTGGATTGATTATTAACCTCCAATGTGCTAAACTACCCAAAGGGATTATTGACCATTTTGGTTGATTATATATTTATTATTCTCGCCAGAAGATAATGGACAAACTGCAAACAAGCAGGTTAGAGCAATGGACATGAACACGAACGATCTATACCTCAAATGGTCAAACCAATCCTTCACTGAAATCGAAGAACAAATTTTGCGCGAGGAAGCCAATCCAACCATTACCCGGTTGCTGGGGGCAGATACAGTTGCCGAAATCCAGGCGCACCAATCCAAAATTTCCTTTAGCCCGATCCGCGAAAACGTCGTCCTGCTGCCCGGCATCATGGGATCCATCCTCTCCAGTATTCGCGGTATAACCAACCTGTTGTGGATTAATCCCCTGCTTTTTTTACAGGGCAACGCCCATTACCTCCGTCTGGACGAAAACGGCATTCAGGATGAAAACCCGCGCATTGAAGTCGCGCCAACCGGATTGGAAAAGTTGACTTATCTCAAAATCAGCCTGGCGTTGAACCGCCGGGCTGTACTGCACGAATTCCCCTACGACTGGCGTCGTCCGATCGAACACAATGCCGATGCGCTTGCCGCAATGCTGCAACGCTGGGCGGCAGACAATGATTACAAGTTCACGCTTGTCGCTCACAGCATGGGCGGTCTGGTAGCGCGCGCTTGCTTTGCCAGACACCCGCAAATTGCCGAAAAAACCGTTCGCCGCCTGATCCAGCTGGGCAGTCCCAATTACGGTGCTCCGAACGCCATCGAAACGCTCTTGCATGGTAATACCATGATGGCTGCGGCTGATCAACTCAACCGGAAAAATGCCATGCGCGACCTGGTTTACAACTTGCCAAGCGTTTACCAACTGCTGCCCGCGCCGGGCGAATACCTGCCAGCAGGCAGCGCTCAGCCGGTAAACTTCGACTTGTACAGAGCCGAAGAATGGGGCTTGCCCTCCATCCGGCAAAAATACCTCGACTCAGCGCGTTTGTTTCACCAGCTGCTGGCAGAATCCGCCTCACCTGTTCCGGTGGATGTTATCGCTGGATGTCATACCGAAACCATTTTCCAATTCCATAAGGCTGAAGCGCAAGGCTGGCAGCCCAAGTCTGTCTTGATTGGTGAACAATCCGGTGATGGAACCGTGCCGCTTTGGTCTGCCAGACTGAAAGGCGCGCGAGTATTCTATATCCAGGAAAAACACCGCGACTTGCCCAATAACCGCACAGTCATTGATGCGGTGTTGGATATCATCCATTCGGCGACATGCGACCTGCCGGAAACCTTGCCTGCCCCAAAGCCGTTCTCCTTCGAATCTGCCCCCTCGCCGGATATTCAGGCAGAAAGTTTGCGAGAGAAAATCGAGAGCGGGACGATTGATCACCGCGATCTGCAATCTCTCTACTTTGCATTGTAGGAGGATCAACATGTGGACTAGTTTTTTGTTCGGTGTGCTTGGCGGAATTTTGGGTGAGTTGCTGAAGTGGTACACGCTGCGCGAATCAGCCAATCTGCCCGCCTACCTGCGCAGTCCGTTCTACTGGTTTGTGACGGTATTAATGGCGCTGGCTGGCGGCGGTCTGGTATTGATACAGGGCATTCAACCGGACCAACCGTGGCTGGCAATCAACATCGGCATTACGGCTCCATTGATCCTCAAGGGTTTTGCCTCCGCGATACCGGTGAAACCACCCGATCAAGGCGGAGTATCCTTCTCCCCCGACCGCGCTGCCCAACCCAGTGTGATTGATTTCATTGCTGGACGTTAATACTGTCCAGCCCTGCAATGGAGCTCCTGGTCGCACCCGATTCGCTGCTGGTTGAAATCCTTGCTCAGGGCAGCGAACCCAACTGCCGCATCCGGCTCACCCTGCCGGATGGCAGTACCCATTGGGGAGAACTGAACCCGGCAGCGCTGTTTGATCAAATCACACAATTGAACCTCGAACGGCATCCCGCGGACATTACCCGCCAAAAATGGGGGCAAGTGTTGTTCCGCGCGCTTTTTCCGGATCTGCTGAGCGCTCATTTTCTGGCAGTGCTGCACGCTTCCGGCCAGCGCGGCGTCCGTTTTCGGCTGCAAATTGATCCTGATTTACCCCACCTTCAACGCATCCCGTGGGAACGAGCAGCATACCCGCAAGGGGAGGACTGGATACCGCTGTCAACCTCGCCTATGGTGCTGTTCTCGCGCCAAAACGCCGCGTCCCATCCGTGGGGGTTGTCAGCCGCTAGTGGAGCGCTGCGCATGTTGGTAATCATATCCAGTCCGTTTCCGGAAAATCATCCCCTGTTTGTCAATCCGGCGGTTGAGCAGGAAAATCTGCTCAGCAGTCTGAAAGACCTTAAGCACCGGTTGGAAGTTGAGGTTTTTTCTGGGGCTGTTACAATCCAGCAAATTGCCCAAAAATTGAACTCGGGCAGCTATGATCTGATCCATTACATCGGTCACGGTGAGTGGCGTGAAAGTGAAAATACCGCCTATCTGCTGCTTACCACTGTTTACCCGGATGGCAGCCTGGGTCCCGGCGGCATACCCGCTGGTGAAATCAATTCAATTTTACACACGCAGCCGGTCAAGCCCGCCCTGGTTTTTCTGGCAGCCTGTGAAAGCGCGCGGCAATCCAGCCTGGACGCTTTTTCCAGCATTGCTGCTCAGTTCGTTCGCAATGGCTGTCCGGCGGTAGTGTGCATGCAGGAAAAAGTTGAAACTGCATTGTTGCGCGCTTTTACCTTTGATTTTTACCGCACCCTCTCATCCAGCGGCAGCGTTGATTATGCCGTCAATCGCGCCCGATTAAACCTGCTGGACAGCCCTTATTTCCAGTGGGCAGTTCCGGTTTTATTGATGAACCTGGCGGATGGTTTTTTATTCGACGTTGGACAGCGTTTCCAGCCGGCTCAACGCCGCCCATTCAAATATCTCGCTCCTTATCAGATCGGCGACAGTGACTTATTCAAAGGTCGAACCGAAGAAATCCTCGCTGTCGAGAACAGTATCCGCGAACACCCGCTGACCATCATCTACGCTGAAGCCGGGGTCGGCTTGACATCCCTGCTGCAAGCCGGGGTTAGCCCAAGATTATCCAAAGAAAACTGGCTGGTCAGCAGAATTTCATCCTACAGCAATCTGGCGGATCAGTTTCGACAAAGTTACCCTGTTTCCCGCCAGTTAAGGACGATTATCGTGCGCGGTGATGCTCCATTGGACGAAGTCTTGCGCGCCATTGATCCATTGCGCTATCCAAAAATCCTGCTCATCCTCGACCAATTCGAACAAACCGGCTCGTTAAGCGAGGAACAATTCAACCGCCTGGGCGCAGAAATCCAACTCTGCCTGGAACGCCTGGGCGAGCGGCTGCGTATCGCCATCCTCATCCATCAGGACGCCCTAAACGTCCTGGCAGCCTTGCAGCCTCTGCTGGATGGGCGCTCCGGTAAATGGATCAGGCTGCCACCTTTGAACCACAACCAGGCACTGCAAGCCATACTTGAACCTTTGGATGCGCTCAACTGGCCAGTCACGCTCAACCGCGATCTGGCGGAGCGCTATATTGTCACTGACCTAAGCGCCAATTATCCCGGCGACGAGGGGCAGCCAACGAATCAGTGGGTTGATCCGGGGCAATTGCAAATCACCTGCACCTGGCTGTACGATCAAGCCCGTCAAAAGCGTCCGCCGGTGATTGACGAGAAGTTATACCTCGATGAAGCCGGTGGAGTGGATGGAATTCTGGTGCGTTATCTCGAGGAGGAACTGCAAACCCGGTTTGCGGATCGTTTCGAGATTGCAAAACGCGCCCTCATTGCTTTGGCTTCGCCAGAGATGCCGCGCTGGGTGTCACCTGCCCAGATTCTCGCCAGCCCGCTGTTTTCCGACCTGGAAGAGGACCTTTCCAAAGCGGATGCCGAATCACTCACCCAACTGTTGGATGACTTTGTAAACGCCGAGCTGCTTTCCCGGCAGGCGCGGGAAGGGAGCATCGTTTACGCTTTTTCCAGCCACACCATCGCCGACGAAGCCCGCAGAATCGCCTCCGAGACGATCCAACAAGCGTACGCCGCTGGGGATGAATTGGAGCGCGTCTGGCGCATCTGGTTGGCAAACCAGGTCAAAAATCGCGGTAATTCACGGGAACTAGACGGAAGCCTGGCGTCTCGTGAGCAATACCTGCTACTGAGCGAAAATGCCGCCAGCCTGGATGCGCGCCCGATCAAGTATCTGCTCATGCTTCGTTCAGCAGCCCATCACCAACTGGAACCCCAGCCATGGATGCGATTATTGCGCAGCAAAGAGAACGGCGTTCGTCTGCTTCATCTCGTTGACCAGCCCGATCCGTCTGCCGGAAAAATGGCAATCCCTCCTTCCGCCGTTGATCTTGCCGGCAAGTTGTTGGGCGTTAACCGCACCGACCTCCCCAAACCGCCCGCTGCCGGCATCGGCAGACTGGCATGGGCAGCCGTCCACAGTCCCAATCCAACCGACCGGGCGGCTAGCGCACTCGCGCTTGCGGCTCGATCCGCGCCAGAAAGCCCTCTCCTTCCGGCGCTGGAACCCGCTCTTGCTGCGTTGCCATCGCCTGTACGCCGCCACCTTCGCCGCGCCGAATTGACCGCCTTGTTAGCCGATTCCGGCGAACTGCCTCCCGCCAGCCTATCCCATTTGCCGTTATCGCAAAAGAGCGGCGCGTATATGTGGCGCGTCTGGCGGCGGTTTCTGCGTAACCGGCGCTGGATTGGCTGGGTTACTGCTGGCGCGGGTATTGGCGCTGCGCTGGGGCTGGGGGTGGAACGCTTGTTGGTCGGGGCATTATCCGAGTCGAGTGTTGTTGCCAACGCCGGATTGGGGCGGATATTCTTCGCCTTATTTTCGTATTGGGGGTTACTTCTTGGCACTTTCACCGCCGGGTTTGTTGTACTGCGTCCGATCCTCGCGCTGGCGGACGCATCCGCCAGCCGGGTGGTCCAGCGCCGCTTATCCACCATTTTGCTGGGGGGGGTGGGCTTCGCGCTGGCTAACCTGCTGGTTGCCGTGCTTAATAATCTGAATCTGGCAAAAGCGCCGGGATTGTTGCCCGCCGGCGTCCTGGCAGGCGCCGCCCTGGCAGGCAGCCTTTGCCTGAGCGGGCAGCGTTTCACCAGCCAGCTATTGGTTTCATTGCTATCGGCGGGGATGTTTGCGCTGGTGCAGGCATTCTTTGAACTGTCCCCGCCTGCGGGCAGCGGCATTTCGGTTGCGCTTTCCAGCGCGCTGATCGAAGTCGAATTTGATTATTTTCCGGCTATCTTCTGGCAGAATTGGATTCAATCCACCCCGCAGTGGGCATCCATACTGGCAATCATAGAAGGCGGTTTAGCGGGTCTGGCGCTCACGCTAGGCGCGTCCAGTGGATTTACCGCCGCGAACAACGCTTATCAACGCTGGGGGAAATATTGGGATCTTACCGGTTCGTGAGAAAGAGGTATTGCAATGTCCTTTAAAAGAATTCTCCATCCTTCGCTCAAGATCAGCCTTGCGGTCGGGTTTATCCTGCTGGTAAGTTTTGCCTGCAATATGATCCCCGCTCAAACCGCAACCCAAACCCCTGTTCCGGTGCGCACCGAGCCTATCCCAACCACGCCAGCGACCCAAGCCATCCCACCAACCGAGATACCGCCCGCGCCCACCCTGACGGAAGTGGCAGTGATCGAACCCGATTCCCAGGTGCGTCGTTTGATTCCAGCCGTTTTCGCTGGCAGCAATCAACCGCTGCCCGAATTGACCAACAATACCCCGCTGAATCTGGATCCGGGCGGGTTGGTCAGCACCGATTTAAGCGGCGAGGCAGAAGTAGTTATTCAGGGCTGCCTTAAAATCTTCGTCTTTCAAGACACATCGCTCGAGCGCAACACCTGCCGCAAGGAAGATGGCGATAGCGGGCTGGGAGTATGCAGTACCGCCGGTCTGACCGGCGTGCTCAACAATTGCCTCTCGCAGGTCAACGTGCAGACCCCCAGCGGCACGGTGCAGACCAGCGGCACCTGGTTTACGGTCTTGTACCTGCCTGCCGACCAATTGAGCATCGTCCAGGTTTACGAAGGCGAGGTGAATACCCAGGCAGTTGTCAACATGCGCACCGGCGAGCAAACCGGCAGCAGTCCGCTCGAGGCGGGCAGTTTATGGTTCTCCGCTCCCGGGCGAACCCCGCCGAACATTGCCGGCATCTCCGGCCGCCAGCCGCAGCCGCTCGAAGTATGGGAAGCCATGCGTCCCGAATTGGTCGAGCGCTACCCATATCTGGACATCTGGATGCAGGCGGTCAAGGAGCGGGCTGAAGCAGAAGATTTATATTTCCCCGAGTTCCTCCCCCGCCAGCCCGGCCAGGTTACGCTGGAGTTGCTAGGCGCAACCTGGCAGGATGACATTCTGCGTCAGGCGCTGTACACCGGCTTCGACTGGCTATCGTTATCACGCGCCAATTGGTTCGACGCCAACATTGCCGTAGAGATCACCTATCAGGATCAAATTATCAACGATGCCCGCCAGATCGAGAGCAATCCGGAAACGGCGCAGAAAATTTTTCTCGAAAGCCGGCTGGGTGGCCGCAGTCCGTTATATCTGATGGTGGTTGAAGGCGATTCCAACAGTTACTTTTTCGCGGCTTCTTTACAGGAAAAATTCAAAGAAATGGGGATCGAAGCGATTCTGATACCCAACAGCGAGGAACAACTCAAATCGTTCCGTGATTCCGCCACCAGCGAACAACTATCCAGCACCTTTATCATCGTGCGCGTGCGCGGCACCTTTTTTGAGAACTTTTAACAATAACCGGATCAAAGAGGAATACCGTTATGGCTGAAATCTACTTCAACGGGATTGACGGAAACAGCGGCGAGTATCTTCTGCCACCCATGCAAATATCTGCCCTGGCGGAGATCATCCAGGGAGAGAAGAAGGAGAAAAATGTTCTCACCTGGCTGGCAGAAGTCTGGCACAAGATCAAGACCACCTATATGGGATTGCCGGTTGGGGTGGAGCCCTCGGATGTCACCCAGGCTGGCTGGGGGATTGTCTTCGCTAGCGGCGAGAGCGATGCGGTGAAACAGGCGCTGCAGCCATTGATCGAACACCGCCGCCAACAAATCCAAAACGACACCATCGTCAAAATACTCGAATACAAACCGGGCGAAAAATGGGAGCAATGGTTAGGTCGCCACGGGGTTGCTCCCGGCAGTGTGCAACCCGCCAAAATCCCCTTTTACTTGCTGCTGATCGGATCACCGGAAAACATATCCTTTGAATTTGGTCACTTGCTGGATGTGGAATACAGCGTCGGCAGGCTGCATTTCGATACCCCCGCTGAATACAACGCCTACGCGCTCAACCTGATTGATTACGAGACCAGCCAAATTGTACCCAACCGCAAGGAAGCCGTCTTCTTTGCGCCGCGTCACCCCTTCGACCCAGCCACCAAAATGAGCGCCGACTTTCTGATCAACCCGCTGGTGGATGGCGCACCCGCTGCGGATAATTCGCCGCCTCAACCGGGCGTGGCAGAATTATGGGGTTTCAAAACGCGCAAAATCTGGGGAGATGCCGCCACTAAAACCGCCCTGGCGCAGGTCGTCCAGCCCGCTGACCAGGTTCCGCCCGCGTTCTTGTTCACCGCCAGTCACGGAATCGGCTTTCCCAAAGGGGACGGCAAACAATATACCCACCAGGGGGCGCTGGTCTGCCAGGACTGGAAAGGGTTTGGCAGCATCAAGCCGGAACAGTATTTCTCTGCCGCAGATGTCAATTCACTAAGCCGCGTGCAGGGCATGGTCATTTTCCACTTTGCCTGTTACGGCGGCGGCACTCCCGCCCAGGATCTGTACATTCATAAAACCGGACAACCCCCGCCTCAAATTGCCGAACAGCCCTTTATTGCCAGCCTGCCGAAAAAATGGCTTGCTCATCCCGGCGGCGGCGCGCTGGCGGTCATCGGTCATGTGGAGCGCGCCTGGGGTTACTCGATCCTCGCCCCGTATGCCGGGCACCAAATACAGACGTTTCAAAACACAATCGGCAGAATATTGATCGGACAGCCAATCGGGTATGCCTTGAAAGATTTCAACGAACGCTATGCGGCTTTATCAACCGGATTGGCATCCATGCTCCAACAGGCAGGTTGGGGCGCAAACATTGATCCTGAAGCGCTGACCACGCGCTGGATAGAGCGCAACGACGCCGAGGGATACATCCTGATCGGTGACCCTGCTGCAGCGATCCGGATTCAAGACTTGCAGGAATGAAACGAGAGGTAAACAATGGCTCAAAAAAGTGGTATCCCGTTATCGAGTATCGCTAATTTTCCAGAGGAAATTCTCTCCCTTCTCGCCGCGTATTGGATCACCACCGCCGAAGAATTGGTCGCAGCAGCCCTCACCGAAGAAGGTCCGCTTGCGCTTTCGCAAGCACTTAATATACCCATCGAAAAAGTCAATCATGCTGTCGAACTCGCCCAAAATGCTCTGCCGGCGGGAGTGTCATTTGACACCCGCGATGTGCAGTCCTTCGGTCTAGGCGCGCTGGACGAAGCCGAAGATGATGATTCCCGCCCCTCGGCGCGATTATCCTTTGCCCCGCTGCCCGAACAGGTTGATCTCAGGAATGACTTCCCAGCCATCCAAAATCAAGGGCAGCGGGGCACCTGCGTTGCCTTTGCAACCACTGCCGTGCGCGAATACCTGCTGGCAAAAATGCCTGGCTATAAAAACCTGTCCGAGCAGCACCTGTACTGGAACTGCAAACAGCACGATGGCGTGTCCGGCGCGGGCACCTATATCAGCGTTGCCATGGAGCGGCTGCTCGCCGATGGGCAGTGTCCGGAGGAAACCTGGCCCTACAATCCACTGCCCATTGCGGGTAACGAAGGACAATCTCCCCCGCCGGCGGACGCCCGCGAGAAAGGATTGCCGCAGCGCATCAGCGAAACCCGGCGCATCCCCGCCCGCTCGGTAGCCGACCTTAAACAGGCTCTGGCGGATGGGCAGCCGGTGGCATTTGCGGTTCCGGTCTTTACGTACTGGTTCATGGAACCGCTGCGCCGCAGCGGCGACATCCGACTTCCGTTCAGCAGCGACAGGCAGGAAGGCGGGCACGCCATGACCATGGTGGGGTATCAGGATGACCCGGAAGTGCCCGGCGGCGGTTATTTCCACATTCGGAACAGTTGGGGCACCAGTTGGGCATCCGAAAGCCTGCTCGGCAGCGGTTATGCCCGTCTGCCATACGCCTACATGCAGTATTACGGCAACGCTGCCCACACAGCCAGCGTTTCGGTATTGCCCGAGCCTCAGCCTGAGGAAAAGAAGAAAGGGTTTTTCGCTCGCCTTTGGGATTTCATCCGCCGGTTGTTTGGCGGTTAGAAAGGTCTTGTCATGATCATCAGCGATGCAATCGGTCCCCAGCAAGATTACGCTACCCTGTTGATTTCGCTCGAAAAATCCAAACGCAGCCGCAGCACGGTGCTTGCACAGTTGGAAATCCCCGGCTGGCGTTATTTCGATCCCGTCCGGTTGCGCTTAAATCAAACCCATTTGCTTGCCCTCAACGCGGATCCGCGCGGGTACGGTAAACTACTGGGCGAGTGCATCTTCGACAATGAAGCGATTGGAGAACCGTACAAAGAAACCCTGGCTGCCGTCCAGGCGCGCGGCGAGGGCGTGCGCGTCAAACTACTGATAAAAACCCCCGAATTGGACGAAATCCATTGGGAGCGGTTGTATCACCCCATCGCGGGAGAATGGCGTCCGATTGGCAGCACCGCCCTGACGCCCTTCTCCCGCTTTATCCGTCCGCAGCAATGGGACCGCCCGCTGCCGGTGACCTCTCGCCCATTGTCCATGTTGCTGATCATTGCCTCGCCCCAAAATTTGACCTCGCTGTTCAATCTCGACCCTATTCCAGAATCAGAACGGGCGTGGCTCAAACAAATCCTGACCGGTTTCAGCGACCTGAGCGTAACCTGCCTGGAATCTGGCGGCGCATTGAAACCGACTCTCAACGAAATCCGCGCCCAACTGGCTGCCGGTCAGCAGTTCGTTCATTTTCTGTGTCACGGCGCGCACTCGCCAGCCGGCAGCGGGCTGTTCCTGGAAGACGAACACGGCCAGGTGGATGTGGTTGACCAGACCCGGCTGGTGGAAGCCTTCAAGGTGGTCCAAAAACCGCCCGCGCTGATTTTCCTGGCAGTCTGCGAAAGCGCAAAACGCACCCGCGCCGACGCCATGCTGCCGCTTGCCCCGCAATTGGTTCAGGATGGCGGAGCGCAGGCAGCCGTTGCCATGAGCGGCAACGTTGGGCTAAAAGTGGCGCAGTCCTTCTCCGTCCAATTCTATACCCGCCTGCTCAAGCACGGCATGGTGGACATTGCGTTAAACGAAGCGCGCGCATTGATTCAAGACGACTGGGACTGGGGCGTGCCAGTATTGTTCTGCCGTCTGGTGGATAACCAGGTGATTGATTTCCCCATCGGTGAATTTTACAGCCGTTACCTGAGTCATACCGATTCCGCGTACACTGCCATTGATGAAGCCCTTAATGCTGCCCGGCTGGAAGAGCATGGTCAACAACTCGTTGACGATCTAAACAGCCTGGTTGAGGAATTGAGCAAGAGCCATCAGGCATTGGTATCGGTTGCCGACCAGTTCAGGCGCACCGGGCGAAATCCGGCTGATTTTGCTGCCCGTTTCGAAACCTTTTATTACGACTTTAAGACCTATTACGATAATCAGACCTGGATCCAAGAAAACACTTCCTGCGTCAAAATTGAGAAGTTATCCGCCAAAATATTGCCGCGGCTTTCTCCTCTTTTAAGCCCGGACAACTATGAAGCCCTGCGCCAGGAATTGGGCATTCTCAGCCAGGCAGATTTTGACCTGGTGCGTTATTTTGCTGAATTCCTGGAGCAAATTAACCGCTCGGTGGAGTTGATCTGGGAACAGCTACAAACGAACAACCTAACAGAAGCCATCCAGCTGAAAAAAGACTTTGAGGACCAGCTTAGCCCTTCTTTCCAACGCAGTAAAGCCATGTTCGAGAAAATGACCCGCAGTATACGCGGCGTGCAGCGCGCCTGACCCTGGCGCGACGCAAATCCATACCTGCTGAAACACCCGGCTACCTGACCAGGGAAAAACTCCTCCGCAAACGGGGGGTTTTCGTTCAAACGTGGACACAATGGGACTGGCAAGCAGGAGGAGTTGGAAGGAAACCATGCCAATGTTGATCAAGAGTCTGCCCAAGACCCTGCCAGGGTTGTGGAATTTCATCCTGGCGGGACAGTGGGTCGAGCCTGGCGGGAGCGTTCCATTGGCGGCTTCGGAAAAAATCGCCATCCAGTGCATCTATTCCCTCGACCAAAAAGAATTCACCGCTGCCTTGCCCTGAAAGCCTGGCCATTTGACCAGCGCCTTACCCCTCCTGGGTTGGGCGGCAAAATCTCCTTTTTCCTCGATAATAGGAACAACTCATCCGGCTGTGCTGCCGGCTTTTCCGATAGTCACGGACAAGGAGATTTCATGCCCCAAAAAACCTTCTGCTGCCTCACTCTGGTCGTCTTTCTGCTTCCCGCCATACTATCACCCAGCCCGGTTCAGGCTGGATATTCCGCTCTGGATGTTGCCGCACTGGACACCTTCATTGAAGCCCAAATGCGCAAGCATGGAATACCCGGCGTGGCGTTGACGGTCGTCTCCGGGAACGAGATTGTGTACGCCAAAGGATACGGCATGGAGGGTAGCCGACCGATGACCCCCCAAACCCCCATGCTGATTGGATCGCAAAGCAAATCTTTCACTGCACTTGCCATCGCCCAGTTGGTGGAACAGGGCAAAGTTGATTTCAACGCCCCGCTGCAAACCTACCTGCCCTGGTTCCGGGTCGCCGATGAAGCCGCATCCAGTCGGATCACCATCAACCACTTGCTGCACCATACCAGCGGGTTGTCCGAATCGGGCGTTGACCGCGTTTTTTCATCCGACACCTCCCTTGAAGAACTCGTCCGCGCGCTCTCCACCGCCCGCCTGACGGCTCCGGTGGGGACTGAATTTCAATACTTCAACTATGGCTACGATATCCTCACCCTGGTCATCGAGACCGCCAGCGGAATGAGTTATGCGGAATACGTCCATGCCAATATCTTCCAACCGCTGCAAATGAACCAATCCAACGCCGACCCGTTCGCCGTCCATAATCTCGATCGGGCGCACACGCGCCTGTTCGGTTTTCCGCTACCCTGGCGCGAACCCATCCCACGCTATGAAGTGGGCGCCGGGTTCATAGTCTCCACCGCCGAAGACATGGCGCGCTATGCCATTGCAGTCAAAAATCAAGCCCTGCCCGGGATCGGCAAACTGAACACACAGCGCATCTTCAGCCCTGGGCAGGCAAATTACGGCATGGGCTGGTGGATTGATGCTTTTCCCGGCACCCGGCGCATCTTTCACGGTGGCGCAAACCGCACCTTTCGCACGGATGTCAATATCTACCCGCAGCGCGACCTGGCGTTCGTCATGCTGGTCAACATCGGTAGTTTGCTCGACCATCATGTGTCCATGGCACAATTGCGCGATGGACTGGAAGCCCTGCTGCTGGGCAAATCAGCCCAACAAGCCGCCCAGGGCTGGTCGGTGCGCTGGATCGGCTGGGGGATCGGACTGGTTGTGCTGGGGCTGGTCGTTCTGCACACCCGCAATTTTCTGGCGCTGCGCGGCTGGCGCGAGCGAATGATGACCCGCCCGGCATCCAAACGATGGTGGGATATCGGAATCAGTTTTTTGATTCCCAGCGTCATCCTGGTCGTCGTTCTTTGGCAGGTCTCAGCCTTCTACGGTAACCGCTTCAACCTGATTCCCACTCTGGCTTACCTGCCCGGCGGTAATCCGGATATTTTCATCCTCATGGTGGTCGGCAGTCTGCCGGATTATATCCAGGGCATCATCAAACTGGTTTGGTCGCTGCCCTCCAGGAAACAACCTGCTTCTGCTGCCTGACAGAACCGCGCGAATTCTTTTGGAAACCGGAATGCCGCGTGGCATCAATCAACGTGTTGAAGCAGTGGGATAACGCTCAGGAAAAGGATGATGAAACCGGTAATGCGCAGATACGCAAGTGAAGACGATTTCTGGAGAATCCGCGCTTTTTTGCGTGAGGTTTTCCTGTGCAACAACCGCCGCGAAATGTGCTGGCAGCCATACCGCTGGGATTACTGGCGCTGGCATGTCAATGAAAATATCTTCCAGTTCAACCTGAACGCGGCGGTATTTATGTGGGAGGACGCAAACGGCGGGCTGGCTGCCGTGCTGCACCCCGACGGGCGCGGGGAGGCTTTCTTGCAGGTTCACCCGGAGTTCCAATCCAACAATCTCGATATTCAGATGCTGCAAATTGCCGAAACCCAGTACGCCGTTCAACGCGATGGACGAGAACAGCTCACCATCTGGGTGCATGAGGCTGACTGCCAACGCCAGGAACTACTTGCCCGGCGCGGCTACACCCGCCAAAACACGCCGGAATACCAGCGCCGCCGGGAGCTGACCCAACCCATTATGGATGCGCCACTTCCGCATGGCTACACGATACGAGCGCTTGGCGCGCAGGATGAATTGCCCGCTCGTTCCTGGCTTTCCTGGCGCGCCTTTCATCCCGATGAGCCGGATGAGCGTTACGAAGGCTGGCAATGGTACCTCAATGTCCAGCGCGCGCCCATGTACCGCCGCGACCTTGACCTGGTCGCCGTTGCGCCGGATGGCGAACTGGCCGCCTTTTGCACGCTGTGGTTCGACGAAGCCACCCGCACCGCCGCCTTCGAGCCGGTAGGCACTCATCCCGACCACCAGCGTAAAGGCATAGGCAAAGCCCTGCTGACCGAAGGTCTTCGCCGGGTGCGCCACCTGGGCGCCACTCTGGCGACAGTTGGTTCTTATTCCCCATCCGCCGGCGCTTTGTATGCCTCGATTGGTTTCACCCAGTACGATTTGAGCGAACCATGGCAGAAAGCATGGTAGCGCAATTTTCGATTACCCGTATAATAAAATTGTTCGTAACACCTGCTGGAGTCTTTGTGCGCTCGATCCCCCTGACCCTCATCCTGCTATACCTGTTGTCAATTCTTCTGCCGATAGACTCGATCGCTGCCCAACCGGTCGGGTTTGAGATTTATCCCGGCAGCAGCCTGCGTTTCGAGCACCTGTCCATTGATGACGGGCTTTCCCAAAACGCCGGACTGGCATTGCTGCAAGATCGTCAGGGCTACCTGTGGATTGGCACGCAGGACGGTTTGAACCGTTACGACGGTTACAATCTGACCCAATTCAAGCACGACCCGGCTGACCCGCAATCCATCAGCCACAATGGGATTATCACCTTGTACGAAGATGACCAGGGCAGCCTGTGGATTGGCACCTGGGGCGGCGGATTGAACCGGCTTGACCCGGCGCGGCAAGCCTTTACCCGCTACCTGCCGGATGCAGCCAACCCTGCCAGCCTGGCAAATCCGGTTGTGACTGCCATCGTGCCTGCTTCAGACGGCGGGCTGTGGATCGGCAGCCTGGGCGGCTTGCAGCATCTCGATCCGCAATCCGGTGTCTTTACCGCCTATCCGCTCTCATCGCAGCCATCCGACCCGCTGCCCGTTTCGGTCATTCTGCCCGCCCCGGATGGCTCGGTGTGGGTCGGCAGCGGCACGTTCAGCACCCCAGGCAGCGGGTTGTACCACTTAAACCCACTAGACAAAACGCTTAAACACCGAAGCGCGCCAGCGCCGTGTCTGCAATCGCCCAACATTTCCGATCTGGTCTGGGATAAACAGGGCAACCTCTGGATTTCCTTTGGTGGTTACGGGGTAAGCGGCGGCGGCATTGACCGCTACAACCCTGAAGATGGGACTTGTGCGCATTTCGATAACGCCAAAACATTCGATAATCAGATTGTGGATAACAATGTCACCGACCTGATGTTCGACGCGCGCGGCAACCTGTGGGCGACCAGCTGGTCGAGCGGTTTATGGCACATGCCGGCTAACCAGCCGGGCGCTTTTACCGGCATCCGCCACAACCCCTACGATCCGGACAGCCTGTCCAATGACAACACCTTTTCCCTGATGCAAGACCGCAGCGGCGTGGTGTGGATCGGCACGCTCAGCGCGGGCGTCAACAAACTGGACCTGGACACGCTCCAGTTCCGCCTGTACCGAAAAAATCCGGCGGATGCGCGCAGCCTGCCAAGCAATCATGTCGGCGCGTTCGCGCAAACAAGCGATGGCAGCCTGTGGGTCGGCACTTGGGAAAGCGGGCTGGCACGCTTTCACCCGCAGCGCGGTCAATTCACCCTTTATCAGAATGTTCCCGCCAACGAAAATAGCCTGTCGAGCGATTTGGTCATGTCGCTTTATGGCGACCGGGACAACAATTTATGGATTGGCACGCTGGGCGGTGGGCTCAACCGGCTGGAGCCCTCGCGGCAAACGTTCACCCGCTACCGCAACGACCCGCACAATCCCGCCAGCCTGCTCGACGATCAGGTCACCCACATCACCCAGGACGCGCAGGGACGCCTGTGGGTCAGTACCATGAAGGGCTTGTCCCGCCTGGATCCCGGTCGGGATGAATTCGTCAATTACAGCCTGCCCGCCCCGGCGGTGCGCCTGTTTATCAGCCATGACGATCTGTGGATTGGCAGCTGGGGCGGCGGCGCCTGGCGGCTGGATTTGAGCAATGCGGATAATCTGGATGCCCAACGCGCCCAATTTACCAATCTCGTCCATGATCCGGCGGATGCCAACTCGTTGAGCGAAAATTCGGTTTGGAGCATCCACCAGACCGGCGATGGGATGATGTGGTTTGCCACCCAGGGCGGGCTTAACCGTTTCAATCCGCAAACGCGCGAGTTCCGTGTCTATACCGAAAAAGATGGTTTGCGCAATGCCACCATTCTGGGTATTCTGGAAGACCCGGGCGGCTTTTTGTGGTTGACGACCAACAACGGGCTGGCGAAGTTCGATCCCCGCCAGGAGACGTTTCGCATCTACGACAAGAGCAACGGCCTGCAAAGCAACGAATTCAACTCGAACGCCTATTTTGCCAGCCCGCTCAGCGGAGAATTTTTTGTCGGCGGCGTGGATGGATTCAATGTATTCGACCCGATGCGCCTGCAGGACAATATGATCCCGCCCCCGGTGGTGATTACCGCCTTCAATATCTTCGACAATCCGTACCCGTTCGACCATCTCAATTCATCACCGTTGGTGCTTTCCTACCAGCAAAATTCAGTTTCCTTTCAATTCGCCGCGCTCGATTTTCACGCCTCGCAAAAAAATCAATACGCCTACATGCTGGAAGGCTTCGATCCGCATTGGATCCAGGCTGGTCAGCGCAATTTTGCTTCCTACACCAACCTGCCGGCGGGTGAGTATGTCTTCCGGGTTAAGGCAGCCAATGAGGACGGCATTTGGAACGAAAGCGGCGCAAGCCTGGCGTTGAACATCATCCCGCCCTTCTGGCAAACGCCTCCCTTCATTCTCGGTATTGGGCTGCTCATTGCCTTGTTGGCAGCCGGGGGCTACCAGTGGCGGCTGAGCGCGGTAAAAGCCGACGCCCGCCGGTTGGAAACGATTGTGGCTGAACGCACCGAGGCACTCAATCAGACCAACCGCCTGCTGGAGCAGGAAGTCGAACAGCGCAAGCGCGCCGAAGCCGAACTGGCGCAGCGCGCCGCCAATGAATTGCAGGAATCCCAATCCCGCTTTCAGGCGGTTTTCGAGAATACCGCCGTCGGCGTTGCCCTGATGACCCTCGACCGCAAAATCGTCCAGATCAACCCAACCGTTACCCGCATCACCGGCTATACGTCCGAAGAAATGGCACGCATCAACCCAACCGATTTGGTTGTTCCAGAAGACCGCTTCCTGGACCGCGGTTTGTTCACCGAATTGATCGCCGGCAAGCGCGACCAGTATTTGATCGAAAAACGCTACCTGCGCAAGGATGGCAGCGTTTTCTGGGGACGGGTCAATTTTTCACTGGTGCGCGGATGGAACCGGCAGCCTTTGTACATCATCGGGATTATCGAAGACATCACCGAGGAAAAGCAGATCGCCGAAATGCTGGCCGCCAAGGAAAGCGAATACCGCGCCACTCTGGAACAGCGCATCACCGAACGCACCGAAGAGCTGAACCGGCTCAACGAACGGCTGCGCGAAAAAGCCGCCAGCGAAGCCGTGCTGGCGGAACGCACCCGTCTGGCGCGCGACCTGCACGATGCAGTCACCCAGACGCTCTTCTCCACCACACTGATCGCCGAAGTGCTGCCACAGATCTGGGAAATGAACCGCGAAGAAGGCGCCCGTCGCCTGGAGGAATTGCGCCTGCTCACCCGCGGCGCGCTGGCGGAAATGCGCACCCTGCTGGTTGAATTGCGCCCCAACGCACTGGTCGAGGTGCCGCTGCCGATACTCATCCGCCAGTTAACCGAAGCCATGGTCAGCCGTTCGCCCGTGCGGATTCAATTCAGCGCGGAAGGCGAGCGCAAACTGCCCGCCGACGTGCAGGTCGGCTTGTACCGCATCGCCCAGGAAGCGCTGAACAACGTCGCCAAACACGCCAATGCCACCCAGGCCATTATCACCCTGCGGCTGGATGAACCCGTCCGGCTGAGCATGGCAGACAATGGCAGCGGTTTCGACCCCGCCACCGTCACCGCCGATCACCTGGGTTTGAAAATCATGCGCGAACGCGCCGAAGCGATCAACGCCCGCCTCAGCCTGTACAGCGAGCCGGGCGAGGGCACCCAGGTGACCGTCACCTGGTATGCCCCAGACAGTAAATAAGCCGCGCCAGACTGCCGGGCGCACTGATCCGTATAGCGAGGAAAAACCATGACCGAATCCAAAATCCGCGTTCTGATCGTTGATGATCACTCGGTGGTGCGCTCCGGCTTGAGCGCCTTTCTCAGCGTCAACCCCGACCTGGAACTGGTCGGCGAAGCCGAAAACGGCGAGCAAGCGCTGGTGCGGGCGAGCATCCTGCAGCCGGACGTGATCCTGATGGACCTGATGATGCCGGTGATGGACGGGGTGGCTGCCATTCGCGCCATCAAGGGCAAGCACCCCCACATCCAGATCATCGCGCTGACCAGTTTTCAGGAGGACGAACTGGTGCAAAACGCGCTCAAAGCCGGCGCGGTGGGTTACCTGATGAAGAATGTCTCCGCCCGCGAACTGGCAGACGCGATCAAATCTGCCCGCCAGGGGAAAATGGTGCTCTCCTCCGAGGCAGCCCAGGCACTGGTGCGCGCCACCCAGCAGGCGCAGGAGGTCGAGATGCTGACCGAGCGCGAGCAGGAAGTGCTCAAACTGATGGTCGAGGGCTTGAACAACGCCGAAATCGCCGAACGGCTGGTGGTCAGCCTTTCGACGGTCAAATTTCACATCAGCAACATTTTGATGAAACTGGGCGTGGATAACCGCGTGGCTGCCGTGACCACCGCGCTGCAGAAGAAACTGGTGTAAACCGCCGACTGATATAAAAAAAGAGGATGTCGGGTACATCCTCATTGCTGTCGGGGCGGGCGGATTTTGAAATCCCCCCGCGGGGAGAACCGCCGACTGATATAAAAAAAGAGGATGTCGGGTACATCCTCATTGCTGTCGGGGCGGGCGGATTTTGAAATCCCCCCGCGGGGAGAACCGCCGACCCGAAATAAAAAAAGAGGATGTCGGGTACATCCTCATTGCTGTCGGGGCGGGCGGATTTTGGAATCCCCCCCGCGGGGAGAACCGCCGACCCGAAATAAAAAAAGAGGATGTCGGGTACATCCTCATTGCTGTCGGGGCGGGCGGATTTGAACCGCCGACCTCACGGACCCGAACCGTGCACTCTAACCGGGCTGAGCCACGCCCCGAACACCCCCATTATACCCGTTCCTGCCATTCTCAACAAGTTTTTTTCTTCGAGGTCTGATAAGATTAACCCATAAGTTTTGGGTCGAAACAGGGTGAATTCATGGATAAACTGACCTCATGTCCTGCCTGCGGCGCGCCGCTGCCGCTCCAACGCACGCCCCGCGGGGTGACCTGTGAATTCTGCGCCACCTTCATCAAAGCCAGCCTGATTCGCGATGAGCTCCTGCCCGAGGAAACCTCAGCCGCGGCGTCCACCCCGGTGTTTACACCCCCGCCGCCGCCCGAATTTCGCCCGTCTTCCGCTGCCTCCGATTTCGAGCACCTGAAACTGCCCTCCGGATGGCACAACTTCCGCACCCCCGCTATTGGACGCATCCGCCGCACAATCCTCGGCGTGATCGTGCTGGTTATCGCGCTGCTCTGCCTGTCATGCGTCTGCCTGATTGCCATATTGAATGAACCCGTCCAGCGCTGGCTCAACAGCTTGATGGGCTAGCCTCGCTTTGCAGGTCAAACGACATCAGCACCAGGTTACGGCGCAGCCGCCAGCCAATCTGTTCCCAAAAAGCTATTCCTGAAAAATTGTCGGCGTACACAAAAATGTGCACCCGGTCAATGCCCTGCTGCGCCAGCGCATCCAGGCTGGCTTGCGCCAGCAGCCGCCCGATGCCCAATCGGCGCTGATCCGGGCGCACCGCCAGGTGATGCAGGAAACCGCGCCGCCCATCATGCCCGCCCAACACAGCCCCCACAATCTGCCCCTCAACCCGCGCCACAAAACTGCAGCCCGGATTACGTTCCAAATAAACCGCGATGCGCGGCTTCTCGTCCGCTGCACTCAAGCCGATTCCCTCGCAAGACTGCCACAACGCCAGTACGGCGTCGTAATCCTTAATCTCAAGCGGTTTGATGTTCATATCCACTGCTTATCCTCCGCTTTATTTACCCGCCCGCCAGTTGAGCACCATCTGCCGCTGCTCCTCCGTCTCAGGTGAATTTTTCCAGTCATCCGGCATGCCGCGCCGCAATTGGGCGATCTGGCGCAGCGCGGCTTCCGGCGGCATACCCTTGCGCACCAGGTAGCAGCCTATCACCGTTCCGGTGCGCCCAATCCCGCCCCAGCAGTGTACATACACGTTCTTGCCTTCTGACAGCCAGGTATCGATCTGATCGAGGATGCGGATCAGTTCAATTTCGGTTGGCGTGGATAAATCTGCAATCGACATGCGTCGAACTTCGCAGCTCATCCCGCATTCTTCTGCCTCCTCCTCCAGCCAGGCATGGTAATCAACCAATTCTCCGGCTTCGGTCAGGTTGATCACCGCGCGTATACCGCACTGCAACAGGCTGAGTATTTTTTTTCGCGCTGGCAGCTCCTCTTTTGCACCGGGATACTCCCCTGCCAGCAAGCGGCCCGGGATTACCCAATAACTATCTGCAAACGGAGTTGCCAGCGGCATCCTTATTTCTTCCTCATCCATGCTTTACAATCTCCTTTTTTTGCCGCATAAATTAACCTGCTTTCGTTAAGCGCAACGAAGTGAGGCTAAGTTAGTATTCTCCAGGCAAGACATTCTGGTTTTTACCAAAAATGGCGGGGATCAACGGCAGGGCAAGTACATTAAGTCCCGCAAGGATCGCGAACGTCAGCGGGAAGCCGGTGCTATCCACCAGCCCGCCGCTCAAAGCCAGCCCAATCCCGGTGCCAATATTGGCAACCGCCATCAGGATGGAAAACATCGAAGCGGCAATACGGGGATCGGTTTTATTCATCGAAATGGCAAAATACACCGTCTCGTAAAAACCATATGCCAGCCCGAATAGAATCACCAGTGGCCAGACCTGCCAGCCTTGCGATGTGAATGCCAGCAGCAAGATCGCTCCAAACGAAAGGAACATTGCCCGCACGACAGAAGTACGCTGTCCCCAGCGGTCCGTTAACCGCCCACCCGCTAGCGAGCCCAGTACCACACCAATCCCCCACACCGTTGTTACCAGACCAGCAGTGGCATAACCAATTCCAAATTGGGATTGCAAGAATGGGTTGACGATCTGGTTGGCGCCGTTGATGACCAGCGAATACAGCGCGCCTAAAATTGCCAGCGCGATGATCGGGAAATGGGCAAACGCGCGGAACGCGCCCCAAGTGAATTTCATTTCCGGCTTTCGCGGCGGTTCGGTCACCCGCCAGACCAGCGGCAGCGGCAGCAAGGTAAGCGCCGCCAGGCTGTAAAAGGCAGCCGGCCAGCCTGCCTGCTCGACCATCCAGCCGAGCAGCGCTGAAATCGCCACCACGCCCAACGCGCGCCCGCCCACCATGAACCCCTGGATGGTGCCCTGCTCCACCGGCGGGGTGGTGTCGAGCGCCAGCCCATCCGTGCAGGTATCGTACAGCGCCATGCCGAGCATCAAAACGAATGCCAGCAGCGTGTACAACCCGAATTGCAGACCCGGGTTGATCTGCGGCACCGCCGCCAGGCAGGCTGCCTGGATGATCAAGCCAATCAGGATGTATGGCTTTCGGTGACCCATTCCCGCCAGGTTGACCCGGTCACTGAGCATGCCAAGAAAAATCTTTAACACAAAAGGGATCAGCCCAATTGCTCCAACCAGCCCAATCTGGCTCATGCTCAAATCAAATTTAAGCAAATATAGCGAGTTGAGCGCGGTGAAATAACTCAACACCGCGCCCTGGGCAAAATACAACAGCCCAAACATGGCATACCGGGTAATCCGATTCATAACACTCTCGCAGTCCGCAGGATTGGGTAGAGTATAGAATCGCGCGCAGTTTTCGTCAACCGGATTGGGACACTTGTCAGAAAGTGAAACTTAAAGTATAGTCAACGATGCGCAACAGAACATTATTCGAAACAATATCAATCACAGCCTTACTATGGACCTCACGAAAGATAGCCCATCTCCCACCTCCTGGCTGGATAAGCCGCTAATTGAACACCTGCCAAAAATTTCGCTCTATACAATTTTAATTATTATCCTGGTCGCCTTGACCCTGTTCACCAGGTTTTACATTCTCGGCGAACGCGTAATGGCGCACGACGAGGTCAACCATGTTGTCCCTGCGTATGATTTGTCAATTGGAAAAGGCTACCGCCACGACCCGGTCACGCATGGACCCCATCAATTTCACCTGATCGCCCTGTCCTACTTCCTTTTTGGGGCAAACGATTTTACCTCGCGTGTTCCTGCCGCAGTTTACAGCGTTGCTACGGTGTTTTTCGTTGTCTTTGGGTTCCGTCGCTACGTCGGGAAAATCGGCGCGTTGATTGGCGGCTACCTTTTCATGATCTCGCCATACCTTCTGTTTTACGGTCGCTATACCCGCAATGAAGTGTTCATCGTATTCTACGGTGTTGTCACCCTGTATGCCGTGCTTCGCTATCTTGAAAAAGGTGAACGAAATACGTTATTCCTGCTCACCGCGGTCACTGCCTTGCAATTCACCGAAAAAGCAACCGGCTATATCTACACAGCCCAATTGCTGATCTTCCTGGCGGTTGTCTTCATGGTTCGGATCAGCAAAGCCCGTTGGGTGAATCTCACGGCGCGCCGGTCTTTCATGAGTCTGTTAACCACATCGCTGGTGCTATTGGTCATTGTGGTACTCCTGGCAGGATACAATGCAATCATCAATCGGAATGTTCAAGGTGATGTCAACATTGTTCAGGATACCATGACAACGATCCTGCTGCTTGAGGTGATTGGGGTAATCATCGCGCTTGTTCTGGGCATTATTGCCGCAGTGATTTTACTGCGCTCGCTCGGCTGGAACGCATTAAAAACAGAGCGTTCGTTCGATCTGCTGATCGTAACCGGCTCGTTGATCCTGCCCTTGTTAACCGCATTTCCGGTTATCATCATTGGCAGGCTGCTCGGACAAAATTGGAACCCCATTGATTACGGTCCTGAAAGCATCGTCCGCACCGGATTTTTTCTGGTTTTGCTCTTTGTTGCCAGCGCCGTGATCGGATTGCTGTGGAACCGAAAAGTGTGGCTGATTCACTTTGCGATATTTTATGGCATCTTCACTATCCTCTATACAACTTTGTTCACCAATGGTTTTGGTTTCTTTACTGGGGTAATCGGTCAACTGGGCTACTGGTTGGAACAGCAAGCCGTTTTTCGCGGTGAACAACCGGATTATTATTATATTCTGATCCAAATGCCGATCTATGAATACCTGGCAGTGTTTGGGGCGATAATTGCGGCCTATTTTGGTATCAAGCACAATAAAATTCTCGCCTTTTCTGGCGACGTGCTCAGCCAGGCTGCCCCTTCCGCTGCCAGCGGAGGCGAGCCCAGCAGCGACCCCAGCCCGGTTTCTACGACTGTTTTGGCGGCAAACAAGGATCATGGCATCGTTCACGGCACTGATCCGCTGCCTGACACAGACGCGAACCGACAGACGGCGGCGGTTATTTTCAACCAGCAACGCCCGTTGCCAATCCTGGCATTGCTTTTGTACTGGTCAATCATTTCATTAACGGCTTACACCGCCGCTGGCGAGAGAATGCCCTGGTTGACCACCCACATCACCATGCCATTTTTACTCTCCGCTGCCTGGGGTTTCGGCTGGTTGGTCGAGACTACGCCTTGGGCTAAACTCCGCCACAACCATAGCTGGCTGACCCTGCTGCTCGTGCCGGTGGCTTTGATTAGTTTCAGCGGCTTGCTTGGCTCACTGCTTGGAGCACAACCACCCTTCCAGGGTAACACCCTTGAACAGCTGCACTCTACCTCAGCGTTTTTCTTTTCTGCTCTTGGGCTGGTTTTTTCGGTCTGGGGAATTCTGCGCTTGCTGCGCGACTGGCAACCTTCCACCATTCTACGCCTGTTCGTTGCCGGGTTGGCGGTATTTATGGCAGTGATGACCGCCCGGACTGCCTACACCGCCAATTTTATCAATTACGACAACGCCAAGGAATTTCTAGTGTACGCGCACGCCGCGCGCGGACCCAAGGATATCCTTGCCCAGGTTGAGGAAATTTCACGCCGCACCACCGGCGGGCTCAACATTAACGTTGCTTACGACAATGACGCCCTTTACCCGTTTTGGTGGTATTTTCGGGATTACCCCAACAAACGGTATTTCACAGATAACGTCACCCGCGACCTGGCAGACTCTCCGATTATCATTGCCGGCGAGAAAAACTGGCCTCGCCTGGACCAAATTACGCGAGGAAATTTCCATACCTTCGAATACATGCGCCTGTGGTGGCCCATGCAGGATTATTTCAACCTGACCTGGGAACGCATTTGGGATGCGCTCTCTAATCCGCAAATGCGCGCCGCCCTATTCAAGATCTGGCGCGACCGAGACTACACCCTGTATGCCAGCCTCACCAACAACCCCAACCTGACACTGGAAACCTGGCAGCCCAGTCAAAAACTTAGAATGTACATCCGCAAGGATATTCTAAGTCAAATTTGGAATTATGGGGCGGCTCCCGCCGTTGTCACACCGGAGCAGGTAGATCCCTATCTCGCCGCAACGGTCAACTTGATCCCCGACCAGATCATCACTCATTCCGATGCTGCACCACTGACAACCCCGCGAAAAATCGCCTTCGCGCCAGATGGTTCCTTCTATGTGAGCGATACCGGGAGTCACGAAATCCTTCATTTCGACTCCGCTGGCAGGCTTATCAATCGTTGGGGGTCGTTTGCCAACCTCGCCGATGGTGATGCGCCCGGTGGCACATTCTATGAGCCTTGGGGCATTGCCATAGCCCCGGATGGGTCGGTTTTCGTAGCCGACACATGGAATCACCGAATCCAGAAATTTACCGCCGATGGTCAGTTCATTACTAAATGGGGATTTTTTGGGCAGGATGTCGCTCCGGAAGCATTCTGGGGACCGCGCGATCTGGCTTTTGACTCGCGCGGCAGGCTCTACATAACCGATACCGGCAATAAGCGGATTGCCATCTTCGATCAGGATGGAAATTTTATCAACCAGTTTGGCAGCGCAGGAATCGAT
The DNA here is from genome assembly GCA_039666315.1 of Bellilinea sp. GTDB lineage: Bacteria > Chloroflexota > Anaerolineae > Anaerolineales > Anaerolineaceae > Bellilinea. The sequence continues at coordinate 87,791 of JAVSME010000008.1, forward strand.
CCGGGACAGTTCGATGAACAGGTCGGCATCGCTATTGATGCGCAGGACCGTTTGTATGTTGCTGACACGTGGAACCAGCGGATACAGGTTTTTCAGATTGACCCGGAGACCGCTTCGACCACCTTCATTCGCAGCTGGGACATCTTCGGCTGGTTCGGACAATCATTGGATAACAAACCCTACCTGGCGGTTGACAATCGGGGCAACGTTTTTGTCAACGACCCGGAAGGATACCGCATCCTGCAATTCAACGAAGAAGGTCAATTCGTCCGCGCCTGGGGTGATGTAGGCGCCAATCCAGAAGGCGGCTTTGGACTCCCAACCGGTCTGGCGGTGGATAGCGTTGGGCATGTGTGGGTAGCCGATGGCGGCAACCGATCCCTACTGCGCTTTACTCTTCCATAAAAAGATCAACCGCCGGGTATCCGGCGGTTTTGTTTTAATTTTCCTCCGCTCAGATGATCATCTCAGGTCGTCTTTGAAAAGCTGGCTCAAAACAAAACTGACGACGCTGACGATCAATGCTCCAAGGAACGCCCCCCAGAAGCCGGCAACCTCGAAGCCAACTCCAAACTGACTGCCGATCCAACCCGCAAGCACAAACAGCAGGGTGTTGATAAGCAACGTGCCCAAGCCCAAGGTTAACACAATTAACGGGCAGGAAAGCACCATCAAGATTGGGCGTAAGACGGCGTTTACCACGCCGAAGATAAGCGCCAGCCAGATAAAGGATAACCAGTTGGTCGTGTTGGGGAATATGTAGGTTCCATCCAGTAACGCTACGGCTGCGTACAGCGCAATAGCATTGATGCCTAATCGAATCAGCATTTTTTTCATCTACTCATCCTTTTTATTAAAATGATTTTTTCATCCAGATCAAAGTTAATTGGGAAAAAAAACCTGCCGAACGGAAACCCTCTTCACCCGCTTGCGCCGGATAATTGACGGACAGTGGGCGGATGGGCTGCCTGCGCCGATTAATGCCTTTCAATAAAGCCGCGATAGCCAGATCCTCATAGTCAGGGTCAATTGCCAGCCAGAGTGTATCGGCATAAGAAAAGGTAGGTTGCCATGTTGCCACCCCAATCAGGCGGTCACGCAGGCGGGCGGCAACGTGTGTGGTCAGACCGCCATTCAGCCAGAACCAGAAATCGCGCCAAATATTCGGTTTCAGACGCTCTTTTTCCAATGACAAATTCCAGCAAATTTCCGGTGGGTAGATGCGATCCAGCCAGCCCCGCTGCGCTTGCCAATCACGCGGCAGGCGGGTGGTGATACTGACCTCCGCTCCGACATTGAACGATGCCTGGCGCTGTACTTCTTCCCGCAGCCAATGGGTGCGCCGGTACTGCTCTTCGAATCCCAAGGACAGATACAATTCCACAGCTGCGTGGTTGTCATCCCGCACATGCAGCCAAGCTTCGCGACCACCACGCAGTTGAATATGGCGTAACGCTTCCAAAGTCAACTGGCGGGCAATCCCGCGCCGGCGGTAATCGGGATGGGTAGCGACATTGGCAATCAGGGTATAACGCTTGCCGCCCCGGCTCATGGTGATCAACGTAAGATTGCCCACAATGCGCCCCTCCTCCTCCCACACCAAACCCTGTACCGGTAAATGCAGCGAATCGAGGATTTTTCCGGTAACGCCGTCCTCAGGAGAGGCATAACGACGCAGTTGGCGAACATACTCATGTCCGTCCGCATCCATGTGGTCAGAAAAGCATTGATCAATCAAATCGGCAATGGCAGCAATATCCTTCCGGCTGCTCAACGGGCGGATAGAGGCAGGCTGGGCGTGCAGGATTGCTTCCATAACCAAAATTTTACACCCAATGATCAGCATTGAAAACCATTACAACCCTTTTTTTGTCTTTCCACCGTAAATGCTTTAGAATACGAAAGGGATTGAGTGCTTCAATCCAAGGAGCGTGATATGTCCACATTGATTTTCAACGCTGAAGTTTACACCCCGCTGGGCATTCTTAATCCCGGCTGGGTTTGGATCGAAAATCGCAAGATAACCCGGGTTGCGCGCGGCTCGCCCGCAGCCGGACTGGCTCAAATTGCGGAGGACACCATTGATGCCGCAGGTCACTTGCTCCTGCCAGGGATGATTGACCTGCACGTGCACGGCGCTATGGGCTATGAAATTATGGATGGCAGCATCCAGGCCGTGCAGGAGATAGCCCGCTTTCTCGCCCGCCACGGCGTCACCGCATTCCTCGGCGCAACCTGGACCGCCACCGATGCCGCCATCCTGAAGGCTCTGGATGCCATCACCGCCACGTATGGGCGGATTGACCGAGGCGCTGCCCTGCTCGGGGCGTACCTGGAAGGACCTTTTCTTAACCCTAACCGCGCGGGCGCACAGGATATAAACCTGATCCGCCAGGCAACCGACCATGAAAAAGCCCTGTTGTTGGTGAGCAATAACCTGGTGCGCATTATGGCTATTGCGCCAGAATACCCGGAAAACATCTGGCTAATCAACGCATGTACTGAACGCGGCATAACCGTGGCAGCCGGGCACACCGCCGCCACCTATGCGCAAATGGAAATCGCCGTTCAAAGAGGAGTCCGGCAGTTAACGCACTGCTTCAATGCCATGACCCCGCTCCACCACCGCGAACCAGGCGTAGTCGGCGCCGGTTTAACCATGCCGCAGCTACGCTGTGAATTGATTGCCGATAATATCCATGTTCACCCAGTCGTCCAGCGCATTCTGTACCAGGCGCGCGGCGTTGGCGGGATTTTGCTGGTCTCTGACTGTACTCGGGTGACCGGCTTCAGCGATGGCGATTTTATTCTTGATAACCGTCCAGTTCAGGTGCGTCATGGCGCTGTCCGCCTGATGGATGGCACGCTGGCAGGCAGTACCCTGACATTGGACAAAGCCGTTCATAACTTCAGCCGGGCTGCGAACATCCCGCTGGCAGATGCCATTCTTAGCGCCAGTCTGTATCCGGCGCAAGCCATCGGCGTTGACCATCAAAAAGGAAGCCTTGAACCTGGAAAAGATGCCGATATGTTTTTGATGGACGATGACGGTGAAATTTTCTGGACGATGGTGGCAGGTGAGATGGTCCACATCCGCTCCTGAACGGCTTGCCAGGCACGATAAAGCGCCACAGAATCGGGCTCGATGATGGATTTCTTATACAATGAATACCATTCGTTAATGCGCGCGATGCTATAATCTGAAGACAGGTGAAGTGCACCCCGTAAACAAGGATTTCCGAACATGATGCGATTTGACCGTTTTACCGAACGCGCCCAGGAAGCAGCCCAGCGCGCTGCTGAAATCATACAACGATACGGGCACAATCAGATTGATACCGAGCACATCCTGCTCGCATTGATTGAACAGCCCCAGGGCGTCATTTCTCAGATACTTGAAGTGTTAAAAGTTGATTCCAATATGCTTGCCGACCGGCTGGATTATATTTTACGCACCAGCCCGAAAGCCAGCATTTTCGGTGGCGGCGCCGGGCAAATTTTCATCACCCCGCGCGTCAAACGGATCGTTGATCTGGCAAACGAAGAAGCCAGCCGCCTCAAAGATGAATATATTTCCACCGAGCATCTTTTCCTCGCCATCCTCAACGAGCGTAACACGCCGGCTGCCCGGCTGCTGGAAAGCAACGGCATTAACCGTGATCGGGTACTGGACGCAGTGATGCAGCTGCGCGGCGGTCAGCGGGTGACTGACCCGCAGGCAGAAACCCGTTACCGCACCCTGGAAAAATATTCCCGCGACCTGACCCAACTGGCGCGCGAGGGCAAACTCGACCCGGTAATCGGTCGCGACAACGAGATCCGCCGGGTTATGCAGATCCTCTCCCGCCGCACTAAAAACAACCCGGTGCTCATCGGCGAAGCCGGCGTGGGCAAGACTGCCATCGTCGAGGGATTGGCGCAAAAAATTGCCAGCAATGACGTGCCGGAAATTCTAATGGGGAAAAAAGTGGTTTCACTCGACTTGGGAGCGATGATTGCTGGCAGCCGCTTCCGCGGTGAGTTCGAGGAACGGCTCAAAGCAGCCATTGAAGAAGTGCAGCGCTCGGAAGGCGAGATCATCCTATTTATTGATGAATTACACACTGTGGTCGGCGCAGGCGCTGCGCAGGGCGCGATGGATGCCTCCAACATGCTCAAGCCCGCTTTGGCGCGTGGTGAACTACAATGTATCGGCGCGACCACGCTGGATGAATACCACAAGCACATCGAAAAAGATTCCGCGCTCGAGCGCCGCTTTGCCCCTGTTTACGTTGATGAGCCCAGCGTCGAGGATACAATCAAAATGCTGCAAGGCTTGCGCGACCGCTACGAGGCGCACCACAAGGTTCACTTCTCCGATGCTGCGCTGGTCGCGGCAGCCCGGCTCTCTTCTCAGTATGTAACCGACCGCCATCTGCCGGACAAAGCCATTGACCTGATGGACGAAGCAGCCGCCAAATTGCGGGTTGCCTTGTTCTCGCTGCCAACCGAATTAAAAGAAATGAAAACCGAGCTCGAAAAACTTCGCGCGGAAGAAGAACAAGCCGGTATCGAGCGCGATTACGAGCGCGCTGCGCGCAAGAAAGCCGACCGGCTGCGCATGGAAACCGAGTTCAACCAGCTGCGCGATAAATGGGAAGCCGAACACAAATTGGATGAGGTGGTTGATGTTGATGACATTGCCCAGGTCGTTGCGCAATGGACCGGCATCCCGGTTAGCCAGATGATGGAATCGGAAGCCGAACGGCTGCTGCACATGGAAGAGCGCTTGAGCGAGCGGGTAATTGGCCAAAACGAAGCCATCCATGCCATCTCGGATGCCATCCGCCGCGCCCGCGCCGGATTGAAAGATCCGCGCCGCCCCATTGGTTCGTTCATCTTCATTGGACCATCCGGCGTTGGCAAAACCGAACTGGCAAAAGCCTTGGCAGAGTTTATGTTCGGCGACGAAGATGCTATGGTGCGCTTGGACATGAGCGAATACCGCGAGCAGCATACTGCCTCGCGCCTGTTCGGCGCGCCTCCCGGCTACGTTGGCTACGAGGAAGGCGGACAATTAACCGAAGCTGTCCGCCGCCGCCCCTACCGGGTCGTGCTGTTCGATGAAATCGAAAAAGCCCATCCCGAAGTATGGAACGCGCTCCTGCAAATCCTCGATGACGGCCGCCTGACCGATGGTCAGGGGCAGGTGGTGGACTTCCGTAATACCGTATTGATCATGACCAGCAACCTCGGCACCGAGTTCGTCCGCCAGGGCGGCACGCTCGGTTTTCTGCGCCAGGGCACCACCGACGAAGACCGAGCCCAGCACGAGAAAATTCAAAAAGCGCTCAAGTCCACCTTCCGCCCCGAATTTCTCAACCGCATTGACGAAATCATCATGTTCTCGCCGCTTTCATTGGAGCAAATGTATCAAATCGTGGATTTGCAGATGAACGAAGTCGGTGAACGTTTGAAAGAGCACGGGCTGTTCGTTGCCTTGACCGAGTCAGCCAGAAAATGGCTGGCGCAGGTTGGTTACGATCCGGCTTTTGGAGCCCGTCCGCTGCGTCGCGCGCTGCAAAAACACATCGAAAGCCCGCTGTCAATCAACGTCCTTGCCGGTAAATTCCAAAAAGGTGACCAGGTAATCGTGGATTACATCGAGGGGGAAAGCCAGTTAAATTTCCGCAAAGAAATCCCCGCAGATACCGTCCAACAACCAGTTTGATATAACCGCGCCCTCCATCCAAAACGGAGGGCGCATTCTTCAAAAAACTGTCAATTTCGTCAATTGACAGTTTCTTTTCGATCGGGTTATACTTGCTTGCTGCCGGGTAAATGTTTTACAAACCAGGCTTCTGGAATGAAAGATTCACGGGGTCGTCCGTCTAATCATGGAGGTATTCATTTGAAAAAAGCGCTGATTACCGGCATCACCGGTCAGGATGGATCCTATCTGGCTGAATTGCTGCTGTCCAAAGGCTATGAAGTTCACGGGATTATCCGCCGCGCATCAACCTTCAACACCCGCCGGTTGGATCATATCTACCGTGACCCACACCCGAATGGCGGCGAGGTTCAACTATTCCTACATTACGGTGATATTTCGGTTGCCGAGACAATTTCGAACATCATTTATAATGTTCGCCCGGACGAGGTCTATCACCTTGCCGCCCAAAGCCACGTGCGCGTCAGTTTCGACATGCCCGAATACACTGGCGACGTGACCGGGCTGGGCGCCATCCGCATTCTGGAAGCCATTCGCAAGAGCGGCTTCGAGGAGCGCTTCTACCAGGCTTCCTCCAGCGAAATGTTCGGCGCTGCCAAACCGCCGCAGAACGAAGATACGCCTTTCGAGCCGCGCAGTCCGTACGCAGCCGCCAAAGTGTACGCCTACTGGCTTACCCGCAATTACCGCGAGGGCTACGGCATGTTCGCCTGCAATGGTATACTGTTCAACCACGAATCCCCGCGCCGCGGCGAAACCTTTGTGACCCGTAAAATTACCCGCGCGCTTGCCGCCATCAAAGCCGGCAAACAGAAATATCTTTACCTGGGTAACCTGGATGCCAAACGCGATTGGGGCTACGCTCCCGAATACGTTGAAGCCATGTATTTGATTATGCAGCAGGACAAGCCAAACGATTATGTCATCGGCACCGGCGAATCGCGCTCGGTGCGCGAGTTCCTGGACGAATCTTTTGGTTACGCCGGGATGAAGTGGGAAGATTACGTTCGTATTGACCCGCGCTACTTCCGCCCAACCGAGGTGGATTACCTGCTTTGTGATCCGAGCCGCGCCAAACAGCAACTGGGCTGGCAGCCCAAGGTGCGCTTCCACGAACTGGTGCGCATTATGGTGGACGCCGATCTGGAACTGGCGGGATTGCCCTGCCCGGGCGAGGGAAAACGCATCCTCAACGAACGTTTCAGTAACTGGCACCGCTGGGAGCAACAGGTCGTCAGCATGGAGCGCTGAGCATGTCCCAGCGCAGTGCTGCGCCCGAAAGCCAACCGTCCGTCCTGTTTGTTTGCGCTGCCAACCGCATCCGCTCACCGCTCGCCGCAGCGCTGTTCCGCGCACTGCTGGCTAAACAAGGTTTGCCACTCAAGTCGTGGCGCATTGAAACTGCCGGCACCTGGGCGCAGGATCACCTGCCTGCATTTCCGGAAGTAGTGCAACTGATGGCTCAAAAAGGGGTGGACTTAAGCAAGCACCGCTCGCGCCGAATCGAAGATAACATCCTCCAGCGGCATCGCTTGATTCTGGTCATGGAAGCCGGACAAAAGGAAGCCTTGCAGCACGTCTATCCCGAGCTTGCCGGGCGGGTTTACCTGCTCAGCGAAATGGCTGGGTTGGAGGAAGATATCCACGACCCCGCCGGGCTGCGCCGCCAGGATTTCGAAGCCACGGCAAACGTGATCGAGAACATCCTGCAAATTGGGCTGCCGCGCATCATCCTGCTTGCCCACGGCAGCCATTGAATGCTCTATGCCCGCATTTTAATCCGGGCTGCCAAACCATGCCGTCTGGTAAGCCTCCAGCACGACGCGCCCCGCGGCGGGGTCGTATTCAAGCCGCCCGCTAATCAAATCAGTCAGTGGGTATTGCGCCAGCGGAATTTTTAACCCGACCTGTTGCGGTTGCGAGGACAGATTATGCACCGCAACCAACCAGCGCTTGCCTTGTTGGCGCAAAACCGCCGCCACGGCTTTCGAGCCGGTTTCCAGCCATTGCAATGAACCGGATGACAATTCATGGCGCTGCTTGCGCAGCCGCACCAGGTGTTTGTAAAAATTAAGCAGCGACTCTGGACGCGCCAGTTGATCGGCAACGTTGACTTGCGCCGGATCGAACGGCGGGGTGGTAATATACGGCGCGTACCATTTCTCCATCGCGGCAGCGGAAAACCCCGCCCCAGGTGAAGAATCCCATTGCATCGGCGTACGCACACCGTTGCGGTCGAATAACTCAATGTTATCGCCCATACCAATTTCATCGCCGTAATAGATGATCGGCGTGCCCGGCAGGCTGAACAGCAGCGAGTTTAGCAGGCGGATGCGGCGCTGATCGTTTTCCAACAGCGGCGCCAGCCGGCGGCGGATGCCCAGGTTAAGGCGCATGCGCGCTTCAGGCGCGTATGCGCGCCACATGTATTCGCGCTCATCCGGGGTAACCATTTCCAGGGTCAATTCATCATGGTTGCGCAAGAAGGTGCACCACTGGCAGTTATCGGGGATGGGTGGGGTACGCTCGAAGACCCATTCCAGCGGGGTTTTATCGCTTTGCTTCAATGCCATGTACAGGCGCGGCATGAGCGGAAAGTGAAAGTTCATGTGCAGTTCATCGCCACTGCCAAAGTAGGGCAATACGTCCTCGGGCCATTGGTTGGCTTCACCGAGCAGAATCCTGCCCGGATAATTGGAATTAATATAGGCGCGCACCTCCTTCAAGTAGTGATGGGTTTCAGGCAGGTTTTCGCAGTTGCTGCCTTCGCGCTCGAACAGGTACGGCACCGCGTCAGCCCGGAAGCCATCCACGCCGGTATCCAGCCAGAACTGCATGACCTTCTTCATTTCCTCCTGCACTGGCGGGTAATCATAATTTAAATCCGGCTGGGTGGAATAAAAACGATGCCAGAAATATTGCCTGGCGTTTTCGTCCCACGTCCAGTTGGACTTTTCAGTGTCCAAAAAGATGATGCGCGTCTCTTTGTAAATCTGGTCGCTGTCCGACCAAACGTAATAGTTGCGGTAGGGCGAATTTCGATCCTCGCGGCTCATCTGAAACCAGGGGTGCTGGTCAGATGTATGATTCAACACCAGGTCGGTAATGATGCGCAAGCCGCGCCGGTGCGCTTCGCGCACCAGTTGTTTGAAATCTTCCAGCGTGCCGTAGGTTTCCAATACGGTATAATAGTCTGCAATGTCGTATCCGTCGTCGCGCAACGGGGAAGGATAAATCGGCAGCAACCAGACGCAGTCTACCCCCAAATCCTTAATGTAATCCAATTTTTGAATTAAGCCGGGCAGGTCACCGTGCCCATCTCCGTTGCTGTCGCAAAAAGCGCGCACATAGACCTCGTAAAAAATGGCGTGTTTATACCAGAGCAAATCGTTGGAAATCATTTCGCCTCCTCGTTGTTTTTGTTCCCCTATCCTCATGAATTATAGCAGAACCAAATCACGGGCGAATATCTCGAAGACCTGATCTCATCTGGATTGCAGTAGTAATCAAAAAATCACCCCAAAATAATCCCCGCCACGGCTTCGAAGCTCATTTTCATTTTAGAACATTTGTGCTATCATCAATAAAACCTAAGTCAAATGAGATTTTGGAGAGCCAGGATGGAAAACAACCCGAGTCGAGCCTTGTTTCCTGCGATATTTATCGGCGTAAGCGCGGTCATTTTACTGACCCGTCTTCTGCTAAATCCTTCATCCATTGCTCAGGCATCCGAGCACGATCCCGGTTCATTTCAGCCTGCCGCCGTTGAGGTTGAGATCATCCCCAGCCCGGAAACCGGGCAGGGTTGTCCTCTATCTCCGCAATATCCGGAAAGCATTCTTCGCTGGTGCGATTGGATTGTGGCAGCCGCCAGCGAACACCATTTACAGCCGAATTTGATCGCCGCGGTGATGCTGCAGGAATCAGGCGGCAATCCGGATGCCTATTCCCACAGCGGCGCGGTTGGCTTGATGCAGGTCATGCCGCGCGATGGATTGGCAGCAGAATTTATGTGTATCAACGGACCTTGCTTTGCCAATCGGCCGAGTATGGAAGAATTATTCGATCCGCAGTTCAACATCGAATACGGCGTGCGCATGTTGGCAGGTTTAATCGAGCGCAAGGGCGATGTGCGCGAAGGACTGCGATCGTATGGACCCATGGACCGCGAGTATGCTTACGCCGACAAGGTGCTCAGCATTTACGAAAATTACCGCTGACTGCCCGGCTTTGCCTTCAGAGTCTCGGCTGAAACATTGCCTGTCTGGCGCTCTCTATACACCGTAAATCTCGCCGAGTTTGGAATTCAGGTAACGCAGGTACGGCTGGACATCAATCTCGGCTCTGCCGGTGACACGTTGCAGCGTTTCTCGCGGTGTGAATTTTCGTCCAAAGCGGTGCAAGGTCTCATGCAGCCATTCGCGCAGGTTATGGAATTCGCCGCGCTCGAATTGTTCGTACAGGTCCGGCATGGCTTGCAAACCCTTATCCCAGATCTGGCAGGAAATGATGTTACCCAGCGAGTAGGTCGGGAAGTAGCCAACCAACCCCATTGACCAATGAATATCCTGCAGCACGCCCATGGCATTGTTGGGCACCTCGATGCCGAGGTATTCGCGGAAGCGGGTATTCCAGGCTTCGGGTAAGTCCTTAAGCGCGATATCGCCGCGAATCATTTCCCGTTCCAGTTCGAAGCGCAGGATGATATGCAGGTTGTAGGTGGCTTCGTCGGCTTCGACCCGGATCAGTGAAGGCTGCACCTTGTTGATCGCCTGGTAGAACGCGTCCATGCTGACGTTGGCAAATTGCTGTGGAAAGGTCTCCTGCAGGACAGGATAAAAGAATTTCCAGAACGGGCGGCTGCGCCCAACCAGGTTCTCCCACATCCGCGATTGCGATTCGTGCAGCGCCTGAGATGCGCCGCGCGATAACAGCGTGCGCTCCAGCATCGGGTCAACCCCGTTTTCATACAAACCGTGACCGCACTCGTGCATCGAGCCGAATAACGCTGGCGAAAGAAAACCCTCGTAATACCGCGTGGTGATGCGGATATCCTGGATGGCAATGCTGCTGGCAAACGGGTGCACCGTCGCGTCCAACCGCCAGGCGTTTGCAGTAAAACCGAACCGTTCCAGCACTTTATGGCAAAACTGGCGCTGCTGTTCGACCGGAAAATGACCGTGAAGCGGGGCATCGCTGACTTTCTCACTGCGTTCGGCAATTGCCGCGATCAAGGGCACCAACCCAGCCTTCAAGTCATCAAACGTCTTTTTAACCTCCACGGATTTCATCTCGCGCTCGAAATCATCCAGCAGAACATCATAGCGGTCTTCGGCCGGCGGAAAACAATCAATGTAGCGGTGGCGCAGCTCGATCTGACGCTCCAGCATGGGCAGGAACAAATGGAAATCCGATTTTTTCCTCGCCTCCACCCACACCTGGTTGGCTTGAGATGAAGAACGGGTCATTTCCGCCCTCAGGCTGCTCGGCACGCGGGCGGCTTTTTCGTAATCTTTGCGCGCCACCCGGATCAAACTGGCTTCATCCGAATCGTAAGGCAGGCTTTCTTCATAAGGACGCAATTCTTCCAGCAGTTTACCCATTTCATCTGAGGTAAACTTTTCATGGGCAATTTTTCCCAGAGTCGCCAGCATTTCGGCGCGATCGGCTGCCCCGTTGGGCGGCATCATCACCCGCTGATCCCAGCCGAGCAAACCAATGGTTTTGTTGAGGTCGGAGATTTCGTGCAGCCGGTTACGCAACTCAAGCAATTTGTGATCCATTTTTTCCTCATGTTTTGAAAGGGGCTGGACTCGCATAAAAAACCTGTCTACAGGTAATACTGCGCAAGTCCTTTTTTTCTATTACAATCATACCGCAAGAGGTTGTTGATGGGCAGAGGTATCCCGCTAATCATTTTTCTCATTTTTCTAACCGGTTGCAGTGCTCCTGTGACCCAGCCAACAGACCCGTCCCCTTTACCCCCACAAGATGGCGGTTTTATCCAACCACCGGGGGGCGCGCTGGAAGCGCAACGGTTGCTTTCCCGCGAACTTAACGTTGCCGCACAGACAATAACCATCCAGTCCATTGATTCGATCGAATGGCAGGATTCGTGCCTGGAGGCAGGCGAACCGGGTGAAGTCTGCGAGCCGCAAAGAATCCCCGGTTTGCAAATCACGCTACGGCATGCTGGCAACAATTATGTTTACCATTCCAATTTAGACGGCTCGCTCATTCGAAAGATCCGCCCGTTAGGGGAACCCTCCAGCGCGGCGCTTATCGCAATCCAGTATCTTGCAGGTTTACTTGGCTACGACCCTGGCGCAATTCAACGGTTGGGCGACCGCCCAACCCTCTTCGCTGATGACTGTTTGGAAATCACCATCGCCGAAGTCCCGTGCACCTATCTTCCTGTCCAGGGGCAAGTGATTCACCTGGGCGTTGATCAGCGCATTTACGAATTTCGGATGGCGTTAAACGACTCCTCTCCGGTTTTAGCCGCCGTGGATGGCAACTCCACTGCCATACCCGCGCTCAACTGGGGTCGCGAAGGCTCCGCAATGCAATACTGCGATGGCTTGAAAATATACCTCAATGGCTGGCTGGTGCAATACAATTGCCGCGGGCAAGCCAGCCAGCAACCAGGATTTGCCCGCCTAACGCCGGAAAATCAAAGTCAATTATTGAGATGGTTTATTTCGTTACAGCCTTTTGAGCACCACCAAACGGCGCTGGATGGCAGCCTGGTGCGCATGTATTTTAACGGGGTGGGATTGGAAAATGTTGATATACCCCTGCAACTGCAAGTCAGCGAATTCGCGGCAGGCTTGTTGGTTCCAGTTCGGACAGGCACAGTGACGCCGGCGCCATTTCCGGAGTAAGAGTCAACCCACACCGATTGTAGATCCGGCGCTATGGATTTGTAATTGTTGATGCTGCCGTCCATTCCCCTTCTTTTTTACGATAGGCTGAGGGGGTCATACCCACCAGGCGCTGAAAATGCGGGTAAAAATTGGTAATATTCGGGTAACCCACGCGCTCCGCAATGCAACTGATGCTTAAGTCGGTCATGCGCAATTGCCGTTTTGCTTCCTCAATTCTGAGCGTAGTCAGGTAATTGATATAGGTGCTGCCGGTGTATTGCTTGAATTGAGCACCCAAATACGAAGAGCTAAGGTTAACCGCATCGGCTACCTCCTGCAAGGAAAGATCGGAACGACAAAAATTGGCTTGCAGATATTCAACCGCTTGATCAATGGCGCGTTTACCTTGACTATGTCCCTGTCCCAACTGCATTAATTCCATCAGGCTGTTTATAATCCAGGCGCGAACCTCAGCCAGTGTGGTCAAGGATTTCAGCGAAGCAACCTGGTTGTGCAAAATATCCAGGACATTCTTTTCCTGACAACCCATTCCAACCATCACCCAGGAAGTAAGGGTCAGTATTTCGGTGCAATTGTTTTTCACTGCGTTGATAAAATCATCGGAATCTTTGAACCGTTCGATGAAATACTCCACAATCTGGTTGGTCAATAACAGTGCTCTTTGTGGATTTAGTTGTTTAATCGCCTGGATCAAATCCTGCTCACGCTGAATTCGAAAGAAACCGGCATCCTTATCATCTATCGGCAGGTTGGCAAGGTCATCAATGTGCAGCGTTTTGTTATATGCAATCCGGCTCTGCGCTCTCCGCGCCAGACTGGCTTCGGCATAGGACAAAGGGATGGATTGCCAATCGGTAAACGGATTACCCAAACCAATGGTGACCGTAAATGGCATTTGCGCCTCAATCGCGCCCCTAATTTGCTGACCCAGCGAGTATAAACGATCGACCGATTTTAGGCTCTGATCACAAGAGACAATGGCAACAATGCGCGCCGGGTAATTGTAGCCAACAAGCGAATGCTGGGGGGAGGGTAAATTTGCTCGCACGATTTCGACCATGTGGTTAAATATTTTTTGCAATTCGGCGCCGGAATACTCGGATCTCATTGCATCGAATTGATCCACTTTCGCCAGGATGACCGCTGGCCGGTTGATTCGTTTGCCTAGCAAAGTCAGCGTTTCATCTACCGTTTCCGTGTCGGGCAGCATACCGCGGATCAAAGTTTCGATCAGATTGGCTTCCACCACAGGGAGGGTTTTTTGGAGCGAATCTTTGACGATTTGAATTGTTTTTAGGTCGCGGCGTTCCTGCATGATCTCAGCAAAAATTTTTTCGATCACCTCGACCAAATGCTGCGGTCGCACCGGTTTAAGCAGGTAATCCTTTGCCCCCAGTTGAATAGCCTTCTGAATATAGGCAAATTCGTTATGCGCCGTCAGAACTACTACGCGCGTGTCTGGAAGCTCTGCCTTGATTTGCGCCATAGCCTGCAAACCCGTTTGGTTTGGCATTTTAATGTCCAAAAACACAACCTCTGGTTTATGCGTACGGGCTTGCATCACAGCAGAATGCCCATCGGCAGCCTGAAAAAAAGGTTGCCGATGGGGTACATGCTGCTCCAGGATGTGGATAATCCCGGACCGTATTACCGGTAAATCGTCAACGACCAATATTCCCGGCATTCTTACCTTACCGTTTCGATTTGAATATCCGGCAACTTATAAGCATCCATATCTACATCCAGTATTTCGACGATGTTCTGATCAGCGACAGAATGGACATTCTCAATAACCGGATTAGAAATGGGATAAGCCCCACCAGAAGCAGGCTCGCCGATCAGGCTCATCGGCACAAGATATTCAACAAACTGGGTTCGACTTTCCTCCTGGAGCGGCGTGAGCGGAATATAAAGCTGAATTGTGGTTCCCTGATCCGGCGCGGACTCCACATCCACATGAAATCTTTGACCGTACTCACCAACCAGGCGCTGAATGACATTCTGCAAACCAAGCGAGTTTTTCTTGGTAAACCGCATCGAATTGACTGAAAAAGCGATATCCTCCGGCATTCCTACCCCATCGTCCGAGATTTCCAACACCAAAAAACCATCACGCCGGTACGCGCGAATGGTAACGGTGACCGTGCGGGTGAGCGGTTCCGCGCCGTGGATGATTGCATTCTCAACCAATGGTTGCAACACCATGCACGGCACTTCAAATTGCAGCAGGTCACTATCCACCTCAATGATTTTTTCCAACCGGTTGCCAAAACCAATTTTTTGGATGGCAAGATACTGCTCGATCATCTTAATTTCTTCACCCAGTTCCACGGTTGTGGATATGTTGCGCAGGCTATAACGCAGTAAATCGCTCAGACTGTAAGCAATCTCTTCCGTGCGGTGCGCCCGCTCTTCCAGTGCTGTAAAGCCCAGAAGAGTTAAGGAATTGAATAGAAAATGAGGGTTGATTTGCGCCTTGAGCGCGCGCAATTGAGCTTCCTGCAGTGCTGCTTTCAAAGCCGCCCTTTCTTGAGATTCGATCAGCAGTTTGCTCTTTGCCAGATTCGCTGCACCCATTTGAATCACATAATTCGCGACTATGGAAAGCATCTCCACAGCCGCGTTGAAACGTTCGCGCGGAACTTGGGCAATTTCCCGCGCGGCACGGTCAATTTCGTAGCTGGACAAACCTAACGGCACGTTGCGTTCGATAATTCGCCGGCGAAATGACTCCTGATCATCCACAGGAATTACTTGACCGCATAAAATCGAACCGAGATACTCGCCGTCAATGATAATGGGCGCTGCAGCATCCAACATCCCACCCGCGCAAACGTAGGCATACGGCCGCCTGAGTTGATTGGCTTTCCGTCCACCTTCCGCATCGCATTGCTGGCAGCGGGCAAGTCCGGTTGGGGTAGAGCGTATCATCAAGCATAGACGGCTAAAGTTGCTGGTTTCGGTAATCGGCGTTCCGCAGCGGTCAACCGTAACGGCTGCAACCCCCATTGCCTTTGCGAATGTATCCTGAATGCGCTGCAACACATTTAAATCAACGAAATCTTTGATATTCGGTAGAATAGATTTAACCTTTTGTTGGGACATTTTTCACCTCACACACAAAGAGGAGCAGCCTTTTTAATGAGGCTGCTCCTTCCGCGAGGAACATAGACGCCATCGGCAGATGCGGGGACCTGGCTTACCGGGTATTCTGTTGCACCCCGGATTCACAGTTGCGGGACAGCGCCGGACTCCCCAATAACTCTACTGGGTCACCGGACTTCACCTTGGGTCTGAGCACAGGTTACAGGATGCTCAAACTTTTCAATCTTCCGAAAAACGTTGTCATTCAGGAGGAAATACTCGTGTCCTCCAACCGTTAACAAAAAACCAGTGCCGTGCATGGTTTTTTCTGTATGATATTTTTTCATCCTGTTTGAAAATAATAACACATTTTGGTTCGGGTTCAAAGATTGTATGATAATCTTTGTTGGCGTCCCGACCATCCGTGTTATTGGATTAAATTCAGGACAACGGCTTGGTCCTGATTGTCTACCGGTAAAACCTTTGCGCCATTTCAAATTGCCTTCAGATTTCCGGTAGGGTTGTGGAAATTCTCGCGCTGGCAGCGTGACAGGTGATAACCTCCAATTTCTCAAAGATACAGGATTATCATTTTCCACGATCATTTATTCTCCTGCTTAGTCCAACTTCGCGAGGAATCGGGTATCCAGCGCAATCATCTTCTCTTCATCTGTAGGTACTACCAGAATAGCCGTCGGGCATCCCTCTTCGCGTATATCCACGACTTGTTTGCCGCCCACCGCAGTCATATTTCGGCTCGGATCAACCCTGATCCCCAGAAAATCCAAACCCTCACAAATCATCTGACGCACCTCGACGCTGTTTTCACCAATACCGGCCGTGAAGACGATGCAATTCACACCGCCCATTGCTGCCGCGTAGCTGCCTAGATATTTCTTAGCCATATACGCGAACAACTCCATTGCCAGTTGGCATTGCTCATTACCAGACTCGGCTGCTTTTGTTATTGTCCGCATATCATTGCTCAACCCGGAAATTCCTAGCAATCCGCTCTGTTTATAAAGAATATTTTCGATCTCATCAATGCGGTAGCCAAACTGGCGGTGCAGGTAAAAAGCAATACCGGGGTCAATATCGCCGGACCGGGTACCCATCATCACGCCGGAAAATGTCGCAAAACCAATGCTGGAATCCACCACAAGACCACCATCCACTGCGGTCATTGTGACTCCATTTCCAAGGTGCAATACCACCATTTTCAACTGCTGAATGGGTGTGTTTAAAAACTCAGCCGCCTGTTGACTGACGTAACGAACGGAAGTGCCGTGAAAGCCATATTTGCGAATCTTGTGTTCTTTGTAGAAATGGTAGGGTATGGCATACATAAAAGCTCGCGCCGGCATGGATTGGTTAAATGCGGTATCAAAAACAGCCACATGGGGAACATCCGGCAAAAGTTGACGCGCCTCGCGGATGCCAATCAAGTTGGGCGGATTATGAAGCGGCGCCAGTGGCACGCATTCCTCCATCTTCTCGATCACCTCATCGTTAATGACCGTTGAGCAAAGAAAAAGGTCTCCACCATGAACCGCCCGGTGTCCGACAGCCTGGATTTCTTCAATGTGCCGGATGGCGCCATAATCTGGGCGCATCAAGCAGGCAATACATAATTCGAACGCCTGGTGATGATTGGCAACCGCTGCCGTTTCTCGAAGCTCAAAGCTGCCTTTTTGGTAGTCAAAGTAGGAACCCGCCTCCCCAATTCGGCTGACAATACCTTTGGCTACAACTCGTTGCACATCCGTGGTAAAGAGTTGGTATTTGACCGTCGAACTTCCGCAATTGATCACCAAGATCATGAGGAGGCAACTCCTTGGGAATTCCAGTTTTTTATAGCGGGTGACTAACCTATAGGATAGAAGATTTACTTCTTCGAAACAATTATTATTTTCATCCTGTCTGTACAATTTTCCGTGGTTTTTATTGTTTATATTTTCATCTTTTCCATGTATTACCAATTTAACTGATAATTTTCTCCGCTTTCCGGTAATAAACTAATCGAGATTTAATTATTCACATTTTTAAGAATCCAAAAAAACATCCAAAATTCCACTTTTCTACTGAACAACCTCTTTGAAAATTGCACAAACAACCCGGAAATAACGATTGAAGACGGGTTGTCTAAACCAGTATTTTATTATTGCCATGTCAGAGCTTACCGAAGGTGATTATCCCTACCGTCAAGACAAACCTGCCGCCCGGATAATTCAAGAATACGTGCCGGGCAGGCAAGTCACCATAGCCCACATCATCGCCAATCCGGACAAGCCTCTGTGTCAGCGAGTAGGGCTTAAGGAAGCCGAGGCGATTGGCATTATGACCATCACCCCTGGCGAGAGTGCGATTATCGCCGGTGATTTAGCCCTCAAAGCCGCCGATGTTGAAATTGGCTTCCTTGATCGGTTCAGCGGAACTCTGGTCATCAGCGGGAGGCTCGCCAGCGTCACCCTCGCACTGGCAGCTGCCAATCGTGGTATGCAGGAAATCCTCGGTTTTCATCCTGCTCCCATCACGCACACATAGCTAACCATTCATGTCCAATAAGTTTCCAATCATGGCAACGAATAACATAAGAACCTGGCGATTTATGGTCTTCGGTGGAAGCGCAGTCGGGAAGACAACCCTGCTTTTGGCGCTGGAAAGAAAGGATCCAACAACAGCCTTGAAGTCTCAAATGATTGATTACTCCACCTGGGGAATTGACACGCCTGGCGAATACAGCGAAATCGCCCGGCTGCGCCGCATTCTGGTTACCACTGCCTTTGACTCCCAATTGTTAATGGTGGTTCAGGATGCAACCAGTGACAAGGTAATCTTTCCACCCCACTACTTTTTAATGTTTCCCCAGCGAAAAATCGGCGTCATCACAAAAATGGATCTTCCCGAAGCTGACCCACAACGCGCCTGCCAGTTACTGAAAGGAGCTGGAGTAGATGGAGAAATTTTCTATGTGTCAGCTTTGACTGGAGAAGGTATCTCTGAACTCAGAGATTATCTTATAAACCAAGATTTCTAACAAAAGGAGTGAAACGATGGTTAAAGAACAAGGTGAAGCATTGGGTTTGATCGAAACCCGCGGCCTGGTAGCCATGATCGAGGCTGCCGATGCCATGGTAAAAGCCGCTAATGTGACCCTGATCGGAATGGAAAGAATCGGTTCCGGTTTGGTAACAGTCATGGTACGCGGCGATGTTGGCGCTGTAAAAGCCGCCACGGATGCCGGCGCAGCTGCCGCTAAGCGGGTTGGGGAAGTGGTTTCAGTGCATGTCATTCCGCGCCCCCACACCGACACCGAAAAGCTATTGCCGTCCAAGGATTAGCCCTCTGGCTGTCCCAATCTGCCGAACTAGTCCAACTAGAGGTGCGCAGGTGAGACTGTCCTGCACCTAATTCTGAAACAGGAGTGAATTCAATGGATGAAAAATTGTTAGACACAATCGTCAAACAGGTAATGGAAAAGGTGTCTGGCGGAGATTCTGCTCCAAAGCCGTCCTCCACTGGGGCTTTTCAAAATCCTGGAATGACCGAATTTGTCGGAACCGCGTTTGGGGATACGATTGGCATCGTCATTGCCAATCTGGATCCTGTGGTTCATCAAAAAATGAAGCTCGACCCTAAATATCGCTCGATCGGGATTCTCAGCGCTCGCACCGGCGCCGGACCGCAAATTCTGGCAGCCGACGAGGCGGTAAAAGCAACCAACACCGAAATCGTGGATATTCAGTTGCCCCGAGACACCAAAGGCGGCGCCGGGCATGGATCGCTGATCATCTTCGGCGCCGAGGAAGTGTCCGACGCGCGGCGTGGCATTGAAGTTGCCTTGAAAGACCTTTCCCGCACGTTTGGCGATGTATACGCCAATGATGCCGGCCATATCGAACTGCAATACACCGCCCGCGCCAGTTACGCCTGCAACAAAGCCTTCAATGCCCCCATTGGACGCGCATTTGGGTTAACTGTCGGCGCGCCAGCAGGTATTGGCATCCTCATGGTTGATGCAGCCATCAAATCGGCGGATGTGGAAATAGTTGGTTATCTTGGACCTACCAGCGGTCTTTCCTACACGAACGAAGTAGTCGGGTTGTTCTCCGGCGATGCTGGCGCTGTTCGCCAGGCAATCCTCACCGCCAGAGACGTGGGTGTCAGGCTTTTGGGTTCCTTGGGTGCCTTTCCAAAAAGTCTTGGCGTTCCCTATATCTAAAGCCAGTCAATGCTCTAATTAAGGAGGTAAAGACCAATGGCTAAACGACAGAAACGATTTGAGGTTTTGGATGCCCGGGAGGTCAACAAAGACGGCTTCGTAACCGAATGGGCAGAAGTCGGCTTGGTGGCAATGGGCAGTCCCAACGATCCAAAACCTGGCATTAAGGTCGTCAATGGCGTCATTACGGAGATGGACGGCAAGAAGAGGGATGAATTTGACTTCAACGAAATCTTCATCGCCAATTATGCAATCAACACCGCTATCGCTGAAGAAATGATGGCAATTCCGAGCGTGAAGATTGCCCACAAGATTGTCGACATCAACGTACCGCGCGCCGAAGTGGCACGTGTTTTTTCCGGGCTAACGCCCGCCAAGATTGCCGAAGTAATGGAAGAACTCAACGTGGTTGAGATGATGATGGGCATCCAGAAAATGCGCGCCCGTCGCACTCCCGGCAACCAGGGACACGTAACCAACCTTCAGGATAACCCCGTGCTGATGGCAGCGGATGCTGCCGAAGCGACCTACTATGGTTTCGATGAAATTGAAACCACGGTAGGCGTTTTCAATTATGGCCCCATGAATGCGCTTGCGCTCCTCATTGGCGGTCAGGTTGGAAGACCGGGCACTCTCAGTCAGGATGCGCTGGAAGAAGCCACCGAACTGACATTAGGTTTGCGTGGCTTAACCGCCTATGCGGAAACTGTGTCGGTGTATGGTACGGAACGCGTTTTCGTGGATGGTGACGATACACCATGGTCAAAGGCTTTTCTGGCTTCGGCGTATGCATCGCGCGGATTGAAAATGCGCTTTACGTCAGGCACCGGTTCCGAAGTGCAAATGGCGTATTCCGAGGGTAAATCCATGCTTTACCTGGAGATCAAATGCGTCATGCTCACCAAAGGGGCGGGCGTACAGGGTCTTCAGAATGGTTCCATCAGTTGTATTGGCGTTCCTGGCGGCGTGCCGGGAGGTATTCGCGCCGTTTTGGCTGAAAACCTGGTTACCACCTGCCTGGATTTGGAAGTTGCTTCCGGCAATGACCAGACCTTCTCGCACTCACCAATTCGCCGCACGGCTCGATTAATGGGGCAATTCCTCCCTGGAACCGATTACATCTTCTCCGGCTATAGCACGGTGCCCAACTACGACAACATGTTTGCTGGCGCCAACTTCGATGCAGACGATTACGATGACTATCTCATCCTGCAGCGAGATCTTAAGGTGGACGGCGGTCTGCGCCCGGTGAGCGAAGAAGAGGTTATCAAAGTCCGCAACAAGGCTGCCCGGGCAATCCAGGCGGTCTTCATGGAACTCAGCCTCCCTCGCATCACCGAAGAAGAAGTGGAAGCCGCCACCTATGCCTATAACAGCCAGGACATGCCGCCGCGCGATAAGGTGCAGGACACCAAAGCCGCGCAGGAAATGATGAAACGCGGCGTCACTGGAGTAGATGTGGTCAAAGCGCTTGCCAAAGCCGGATTTACCGACGTAGCCGAAGCTGTTCTCAACATTCAAAAGCAGCGTGTCTCTGGCGATTACCTGCAAACATCCGCCATTCTAGACCGCTCTTTCAATGTGATTGCAGCCGTCAACGATCTGAATGACTACCAAGGTCCCGGCACTGGCTACCGATTGCAAGGCGAACGTTGGAAGGAAATTTCCAATATCCGCCATGCGATGCGGCCAGAGGATATATAAGGAGGATTCTCATGTCCCAATTATCTGAAACTATGGTTCGAGAGGTTGTCAAAGAAATCCTCGCCAAGATGGCAGTCGCCGCGTCGGCAAGCAGTTCCACAAACGCCACAAGCCAGGCAGCTACCGCCACAACCTACAAGACCAGTGCGATGACTTTACGCGAAACCGGTGAGGCACGACCTGGCACCTCTCCAAACGAGGTGGTTATTGCTCTCGCGCCGGCTTTTGGGGACAAACTAAAAAAGCAAACCATCGTCGGCGTCCCTCACGCAGTAGTGCTGCGCGAAATCATGGCTGGCATTGAGGAAGAAGGGTTAAAACCGCGCATTATCCGTGTCTTTCACACTTCCGATCTCGCCTTTGTTGGTAAACGCGGCGCCGAATTGAGCGGTTCCGGAATTGCCATAAGCATCCAATCGCGCGGGACAACCCTCATTCATCAAAGAGACCTGCTTCCCCTGCAAAACCTGGAACTGTTCCCGCAGTCGCCGGTGATCTCCTTAGAGATGTACCGCCAAATCGGCCGTAACGCTGCCCGCTATGCAAAAGGCGACTCACCCAGCCCGGTGCCGCAAGTCAATGACCAGATGGCGCGCCCCAAATACCAGGCGATTGCGGCAGTCTTTCATATTCGGGAAACCGAATTTGTAAATCTGGGCAAGAAGCCGGTTGAGCTGGAAGTAACCTTCCAATAAGCGAAAGGAGTGCAACTATGTCTCAACAAGAATTGATCGCTGCAATCGTGCGGGAAGTCATGGCGGAAATGGGCGGTGAAAAACGCAATGCCAATTCGGCTGCGGCTTTCTCCAACGGAAAACTGGATTACCGCAAAGATTACCCCCTGGCAAAAAAACATCCCGAGATGGTTAAAACAGCCACCGGTAAATCGCTGGACGAGATCACGCTGGATGCGGTGCTTGCCGATCGTATCAAAGCAGAAGAAATCCGCATTACCCCCCAAACCCTGGAATACCAGGCACAAATCGCTGAAAGCATCAATCGTCCGCAGATGGCTTTTAACATGCGCCGGGCGGCAGAACTAACCCGCCTTTCGGACGAACGAATGCTGCAGATTTACAACGCTCTTCGACCGAACCGCATGACCAAAGAAGAGTTACTGGCAATTGCTGATGAATTAGAACGCCAATACAATGCCAAGGCTTGCGCCGAATTTGTCCGCGAAGCAGCAAAAGTTTACGAAGCGCGCGGTGTTCTTAAGAAAGAATAACTCAATCACCACGAGTGGCTGGCGGATATGGTTAAAACCGCCAGTCACTCGGATTGAATTCCAGCGATCAGGATTTGACCATGGCTCGCATCATTGCAGGTGTTGACGTAGGCAATTCTACAACCGAGGTGGCGATTGCTGAAATCACCGATATCCAACGCCCGCCTCGCTTCCTGTCCACCAGCCGCGTATCTACTACGGGCATTAAAGGCACACCGGGTAACCTCCCAGGCATCGTTATTGCTCTGCGCGAGGCATTGAAACCGATCGGTCTTGAGTTCCGCAACCTCGATCTAGTCTTGCTCAACGAGGCAACCCCGGTCATTGGCGATATCGCCATGGAGACCATAACCGAAACCATCATTACCGAATCGACGATGGTCGGACACAACCCATCTTCACCAGGCGGATTGGGTATTGGCGTCGGAATAACGACCCACATCAAAGATATTATTAACGCAAATCACAATGAATCCTTAATTGTGATTATTCCCCGCGAGTTTGATTTTGAGCTGGCAGCCAACCTGATTCGCCGCGCTTTAGAAGCCAGCGTAGATATTCAGGGTGCAATTGTGCAATCCGATGACGGCGTTTTGATTGCCAACCGGCTGCCAAAAATTATTCCCATTGTGGATGAAGTGGCATTGATAAACCACGTCCCCTTAAATATGCTCGCCGCAGTGGAAGTGGCTGAGCATGGACAGGTTATTCGCCAGTTGTCGAATCCTTATGGGATTGCCACCCTGTTCGATCTTACTCCCCAACAAACCGCGTTGGTGGTTCCCATTGCCAAGGCATTAATTGGTTTACGCTCAGCGGTCGTGATTCGCACACCCACTGGTGATATTCAAACCCGGCGCATACCAGCCGGCACTTTAAGGTTAATTGGTGATATTCGCACCATCGTCATCGAACTTGACCAGGGCGCAGAAGCGATCATGAATGCGCTGGAACAGATTGGCAAATTGCGCGACGTTGAAGGCGAAGCCGGCACCAACGTCGGCGGGATGGTGCAGCGGGTGCGCCAAACCATGAGCGAAGTTACCGAAAAACCGGTTAAAGACATCAATATCCGTGACATCCTGGCAGTGGATTGCCTGGTTCCACAGCGGGTTTATGGCGGAATTGCGCAAGAGTTTGCCATGGAAAACGCAGTGGGTTTGGCAGCCATGGTCAACACCGACCATTTGCTGATGGAGCGAGTCGCTAAAGCCTTATCGGATGAGATCAAAGCTCCGGTGGAATTGGGCGGGGTGGAAGCCAATATGGCAATATTAGGCGCGCTAACCACACCGGGCATTGACATTCCTGTAGCAATACTGGATTTAGGCGCAGGCTCAACCGATGCCGCATTAATGCTGCGCGATCGAAAAGTCACCAGCATTCACCTTGCTGGCGCAGGCAACATGGTTACGCTGCTCATCCAAAGAGAACTGGGCTTGCCCGCCGCAACGGATGTTGACCTGGCGGAACAGATCAAATGCAACCCGCTGGCTAAGGTGGAAAGTTTGTTTCATATCCGCAATGAAGATAATTCGGTTCGCTTTTTCAAAGAACCTTTGGATCCCCGTTTATTTGGAAGAGTTGCTCTGGTCACCGCGCATGGCTTGGTTCCGTTGCCCACCGATCACACCATCGAGCGCATCCGGGAAATCCGCCGCGAGGCAAAGCGAAAAGTCTTTATGCAAAATTGCTTACGGGCTTTAAGAAATGTTGCGCCGCTGGGAAATATCCGCAATATTGAATTTGTCGCTATCGTTGGCGGCTCTGGCTTAGATTTTGAACTCTCACAAATGCTGATGAACAAACTGGCAGAGTACGGGATCGTGGTGGGCGCAGCAAATATTCAAGGTCGGCTGGGACCAATTAATGCCGTATCCACTGGATTGGTGTTGGGCTATCTCGAAAGGCAGCGTGTAATCCGATGATGCCTCCTCCCTCCTCTTCCGAATTACCCTCTATATATATCAGCCTGATGCCCGGTGTCCCTGATAAATTCGCCCGCTGGGTTGAAATTGGCGCGGAAGAGGAAGGCGTCCCTTGCCACCGGGTTGATACGGAAAGCGCAGATTTGATCGCCGCAGCCTATCAATGCGCTCTGGCTTCTCCGTTGAAAATAGGGGTGGCTGTATCCATGAATGCCATTGCGCTGCATGAGTTTCGAATGCCTCCTGAACAGTCAGTGCTTTACAGGCAGCTCGATTCTTTTCCCGAACAAACCTGCCGCCTGATCGGCGCAAACGCTGCCCGCTTATACGTCCGGCGACCCTTGCGGCTGGATATCATCCCGGAAATAGAATTTGGCGCGCAGTCACCCCAAGCCAACCCGTCCGAAGAGCCGATTCTTGTTGAGGCTGAAACGATAAAAAACCTGGTGGTTCTCGTGATTCGAAAGTTAAGAGAAAGGAATTTGTTATGAATAAGGCACTCGGTTTGATCGAGACAATTGGCCTGATAGCGGCAATCGAGGCGGCAGATGCGGCGGTTAAGGCTGCCAACGTTACCCTGGTAGGCTATGAAAACACAAAAGGCGGAGGGAAAATTACCGTCAAACTGGTTGGCGATGTTGGCGCTGTTCAGGCAGCCGTCGCTTCCGGCAGAGCAGCTGCCTCCCGTGTGGGAAAAGTTTACGGCTCGTTAGTCATTTCCCGTCCGCATGAGGAGATAGACCGCCTGATACAACAAGTTGACCGGGGCAAACCTGCCTCCTCCTCTCCCGGAAAACAAAAAAAAACCACCAAAACTGCCCGAGCCGAAGTTCCTGAAACACCGGTAGCGATCCAGGTTGTGGTGCCGCCGCCAATGGAAACCCCGCAGCCCACTCCCGGCATCGAGCCAGGCGAGGAAACCAGCCAGGATACTTCCGCCGCCAGTAGCGAACCCGTGCGATGTATCGCTGTCACTAAAGCTGGAGCCCCGTGCAAATTGCCCGCTCGTCCCGGCTCGGATTACTGCATCTTCCATCGAAAACTGGAGAAGAAGTAAGAATGGATTAACTGCAAAAGTGTACTTGTTGCATACCTCTTGCAGTTGGAAAGGAAAGCGGGATGGAAAAAAACCTGAATCGTATTATTGAGAGCCTGCCCGCGAAAGAATGGGACGTTGATCGAATCTCACGCGAGGTATACCAACGTCTTTCCAAAAAAATCAACGCCGCAGGCGATGAAGAACCCGAACCCATTCGTAAAAACGGTTATTCCGAATTGATTGTGCCCATCGGGATCTCTATCCGGCACGTTCATCTCTGTCAGGAACATGTCGAAATCTTATTTGGCAAGGGACACAATCTGGTTGCTTACAACGAACTGTATCAAAAAGGGTATTTTGCTGCCAACGAACAGGTTGTTGTTGCCGGGCCCAAGCGCTGCCTGGAAAAGGTGCGTGTTTTGGGTCCAACCCGACCTTACTCGCAAGTCGAACTATCCCAAACCGATGCTCTGCTGGTTGGCTTGAAGCTGCCCATTACCATTGAGGGCAGCGACCCCGCCTGCAAACCAGTCACCTTGATCGGACCGGAAGGGGTAGTAACCCTGCCCGGTGGTGGACTTGGAGGCGCGTATGTCGCTCGCCGGCACATGCATCTCAACGATCGAACCGCGGAAAAACTGGGCTTAAAACAAGGTGATTTGGTTGATTTGTTTGTGGATGGCATCCGTTCAGCCACGCTTCATGACATTGTGGTGCGAATCAAGGAAGGCTGGCGAACCGAAGTACATCTAGACGCTGATGAAGGCAACGCGATTGGCATCCGTTCAGGTCAAACGGGCACATTGATCATCGCTCACCCCCCAAAAAATCGGAGTAGCTGATGGAGCAAGAGAGGCTGGAACAGATCATAACGCAAGCGGTTGAAGCTGTCCTGAAAAGGTTGATCGCTTCCGCCCCGCGCAAGAATGTGCTGATTCTCTTCAGCGGCGCCAGTTCGGGTTATGTGGCGGGCGTTGAAGCCATTCGCTTTCTTTCTCAGGGCGGTCACTCGATCAAAGTGATCTTAACCAGCGCAGCCAACTACGTAATTGGCGAGGAGAATATTCGTAAGGCTGGCGCTCAGGAAATAATCAACACCGATCAGATGATATGCACTCCGCGACTGATCGAGGAGACTGATCTAGTTTTGGTGCCAACCCTCTCGATGAACACCGCGGCGCACCTGGCGCTAGGATTGATGAATTCACTCATTTGTACAGTAGTGCTGGGCGGGCTGCTGGCAGGAAAGCCCATCATCACCATTTGTGATGGCGCCGACCCCTATGGGGATGGCGGTAAAGTATTCGGTAGTGACGCCTCCGCAGCGCCCTTGTTGAGAGAACGTTACGCCTACAACCTGTCCACCCTGACCTCTTATGGGATTGTATTGGTAAGGAAAGAACAATTTTTATTAACCCTGACCCGGCATGTGATGCGACCCGCGCAGAAAGACGCGCCAAACGATGCCCCCCCCATAATTAAAAACGCTGACAAGGCAGCCATCTCCAGCGCGGTGATCACCGTCAGCGATTTAAGGCACTTCAGCCGGGGGCAAACCGTTCAGATACCGCATCGCGCCCGCTTGACGCCGCTGGCAAAAGAATATGCCAGCCAGATTGGGTTGAACCTGGTAGAAGGATGACAGCGGAATTGAGGTCTGACTATGCAATTAGCAAAAGTGATCGGAAATGTCGTTTCTACAAGAAAAGAAGACTCGCTGGTGGGATTCAAAATCCTGCTGGTTGAAGAGTTGGATGCCAAAACCAAGCAACTGACCGGCAACAGGTATGTTGCCATTGATACGCTCGGAGCAGGCTTGCTGGATACTGTCCTGGTCGTACACGGCGGTGCTGCGCGGGTGATCAGCGAAACCCACCGCGCCGCTCCCCTCGACACGGCAATTGTTGGCATTGTGGACAGCGTGGATGTGAATGTATGAAAGCAACCATTTATACCGGCGTTGGGGATAGCGGAGAAACCCGCCTGCTGGGTAATGTAAAAACCAGCAAGGATGATCCTCGCGTTGAGGTTTACGGCACGTTAGACGAAGCCACTTCCGCGTTAGGGCTGGCGCGGGCGACAACCTGCTACGCTGACCTTTGCCGTCTGATCATCGAATTGCAGGAAGAATTGATCCCTGTGATGAGCGAAGTGGCAACCCCGCCGGATGGCGCGCTAACGAAACCTGCTCTCCCCCAAGTCAAAGAAGAGCAAGTGCTTCGACTTGAAAAAATTATTGACACCTACAACCAGGAATGGATTCAAAGCGGGCAGTTCATAACCCCAGGCGGTTCGCAGGCATCGGCTGCTTTTGATCTGGCGCGTACAATTGTGCGCCGGGCAGAGCGCAGGTTGGTTTCGCTGAGCCGGATTACGCCTGTCAACCCACATTTACTGAAATATCTTAATCGTCTATCCGATCTGTTGTATGTTCTCGGAAGGATTGATGAACAGCGCACGCTGAAAAAAATTGTCAAAGATACTCTCCAAAGCCAGGCGATCATCCAATCTCTCCAACTGGACATATCCGATATTTCGTCAAAAAAACGAGGTGATAAAATGAACCTGAATTTAACCGACAGTAACCGGATGATCGAAGCCGGCATACAACGCGCTTTACAAATTGGTACCCCGATGGTTCTATCGGTGGTTGATGGGCATGGCGAAGTTGTCCAAACCTGCCGGATGGATAACGCATTACTGGTCAGCGTGACGCTTGCGCCTAAAAAAGCCTGCACGGCTGCCATTGTTCGCATTGCTACGCACGAGTTAGCCAAATTGTCGCAACCCGGGCAGCCCCTCTTTCACATTGATGTGAATCAAGAAAAACTGACCCTGGTGGGCGGTGGTTTCCCGGTTTTGAAAGATGGCGTAGTGGTGGGAGGTGTTGGCGTCAGTGGTGGCAGCGTGGAGCAGGATATCGCTGTGGCTGAGGCTATGCTGGCTGCATACCCTTTACCCAAGTAAATCAGGAGCGACTCCAATGACCCTTCCAATCCAAGAAGATCAGTTGGATAAAATTGTCCAAGCGGTGATGTTCGAGTTGCGTGAAAAGGCAATGCCCCGCTCGGTGCAGTTTCGGGGCATATTTCCTTCCCCTTCTCAAGCAGTGGAGGCTGCGCTAATTTCCTTCCAAAAATTCCGCCGGATCAGCATCGCTCAGCGCAAAGCCATCATACAAGCCGTTCGGGAAAAGATTATTGAAAACGCGCAATCTTTAGCCCAAATGGCGGTCGAAGAGACCCATATCGGTCGGGTATCGGATAAGGTATTAAAAAACCTGTTGGTGGCGGAAAAAACGCCTGGTATTGAAATCCTGCAGGATAGCGCATACGTAGGGGATAATGGATTAACCTTGGAAGAATTTGCCCCCTTCGGTGTAATCCTGGCAATTACGCCGGTTACCAATCCAACCGCAACCATCGTCAACAACGCAATCAGCATGATCGCCGCAGGCAACTCCGTTGTCTTTGCGCCTCATCCATCCGCAAGGGTCGTTTCCCTGGCAACAATTGACCTGATCAACGAAGCCATCGAATTGACAGGCGGACCAGCCAACGTAATCACCGCTTGCGAACAAGCCAGCATCGAAGTTGTTCAGGAACTATTGACACAATCGAAAATCGCTTTGGTGGTTGCCACTGGAGGAAAAGCCGTTGTAGATGCCGCCCTGAAATCCGGTAAGCGCGCAATCGGTGCTGCAGCCGGGAATCCGCCGGTACTGGTGGATGATTCGGCTGACCCGGTTAAAGCCTCGCGGGACATCGTTTTGGGACATTCTTTCGACAACAACCTGCCTTGCACCTCCGAAAAGGAAGCCATCGTAACCTCCGGCATAGCGGACAGCTTACTGGCTTGTTTTAGAGTGGCTGATAATTCTTTGGTGCTGGAACCATCAGACTTGCCCCGCCTTGAGAAAGTAATCCTCAATGAAAAACGCAGCGGCGTGAATCCCAAGTTTATTGGGCGAAATGCCAACGTCATTCTAAAGGAATTAGGCTACCAGGCAAACGACGAGCTTCGTTCCATCATTGTGGAAACCGATCCAAATCACCCCTTTGTTCGCCTGGAGATGATGCTGCCGGTATTGCCTTTTGTGAGAGTGCGCAGCTTTGAGGAAGCCGTAGAAGTAGCCGTAACTGTGGAAGCCGGGCTGCGGCATTCTGCCATCATTCATTCCAGCAACATTTATCACATGAGTGAATTTGCCCGGGCAATCAATACAACTTTGTTTACAAAGAATGCGCCATCCTATGCCGGGTTGGGGTTTGGCGGCGAAGGTTATACCAGCTTCACAATTGCTGGTCGAACCGGAGAAGGCATGACCACTGCCCGAACCTTCTCGCGCATTCGTCGCTGCACGCTGGTGGGCGCTTTTTCCGCTGTATAACGGAATTGGGATCAAGGCGCATGGGTTCGTTATAATTAATGAGGTGAGTCAGGTGAAAACCAGGGAAGAAATCATACAAGCCGTACGCGAAGCTGGAGTCACCGGCGCAGGTGGAGCAGGCTTTCCCACATTCTTTAAACTGCAAGCCTCTGCGGATTATCTAATAGCCAATGCAGCCGAATGTGAACCCCTGGCTCAAGTGGACAAGCAATTAATCGCCCATTCTGCGCCGCAAATCATATCCGGTATCCGGCTAGCCATGCAGGCAATTCATGCCCGCCAAGGCATTATTGGCATTAAGAAAAAATACAAGGATCTGATCAACCACCTCAGAAATCATCTGCAGGGAGCATCCGATATCAATATTTGTGAGGTGGGCAACTTCTATCCGGCGGGTGATGAGCATGTGTTGGTTTACGACGCCATCGGAAAAGTTGTACCCGAAGCAGGCATTCCCATTGATGTTGGTTGTGTCGTGCAAAATATCGAGACCCTTGTGAATATCCACAGAGCTGTGGAAGGGCAGCCATTTATCCACAAATACATCACCGTTATTGGGGCGGTACAAAAACCAATGACGGTGAAAGTGCCATTGGGGATCACGTATCAGGAAGTGATTGATTTGGCAGGCGGCGTTACCGTGTCAGACTCGTTCATATTGGATGGGGGCGCCATGATGGGCAATGTGGCTGAACCCGACGCGCCGGTTTCTAAACGCACCAAGATCCTTCTCGTTCTTCCCTACGATCACCAGCTGAGTGTCAAGCGCCGCATGTCTCGCAGGTCTACCGAATTGCAAGCCATTTCTGCCTGTGACCAATGCTTTATATGCACCGATTTCTGCCCACGTCATGCCCACGGGCATGCCATCCAGCCTCACAAGTTAATCCTGCTGCTATCATCGGGGGTGCCTTTAACCAATGAGCAAATGCTCGGCGCGTTATTGTGCTGCGAATGCCGCACATGCAACTATTCCTGCCCGGTACACCTGTTGCCAGGCGATATCGCCATCCAGGTCAAGCGCGATCTGGTCAAAGGTGGTTTAAAGTACCCGCACCCCAAGCAGACCGAAGCAAACCCCTACCGCGAATTTCGGCGGGTTCCCATTCAACGTCTAATCGCCCGGCTCGGGTTAGCGAAGTACGATGTATTGGCACCCCTGACGGATACACCGGTCGAGTTCAAAAGGGTGATTTTGCAATTACGGCAGGGGTTAGGCATGGCAGCCGTTCCGTTAGTCAAGGCAGGCGATCAGGTGCAGGCAGGCAGCCCAATCGCCGACGTGCCAAAAGGCGCGCTGGGGGTGCCAGTTCACGCCAGCATCAACGGATTTGTCCAAGAGGTTCGTCCGGATTCAATCGTTATCGAGGCAAAATAACATGTTCCCCAACCCAACCATTCCAAGAACCACCTCCCCTAAGCGGGCAATTGGCTTGATTGAACTGCGCAGCGTCGCGCGAGGAATGTTAACCACCGATGCCATGCTCAAAGCAGCGGATGTGGAATTACTCCGCGCGCATGTGGTATGTCCCGGCAAATACATCATCCTGATCGCTGGAACGATCAGTCATGTCAACAATGCCATACAAACCGGTAAACAGGTAGCCCCCGATGTGGTTTTGGATTATTTCGTTTTGCCTAACGTTCACCCCAGCGTTTTTCCTGCCTTAACCGCAACCACCGAAATAGATGAGGTCAAAGCAATTGGGGTGATAGAAACCTTCACCCTGGCAGCAGCAATCGTTGCGGGAGACACCGCAGTCAAAGCCGCGCAGGTGAATTTAATCGAAATCCGCCTGCCGTTTGCCATGGGTGGCAAGGCTTTTTGTATTTTCACCGGCGAGGTCAGCGCTGTCCGCAATGCGGTCAACTCGGCTGCAGAACAAATGAAAGAAGAAGGCGTAATCGATTCGTTTGTTGTCATACCCGCCCCCCACCAGGGCTTGATTGATAAATTGCTGTGATTGGATACAGGTATCCAGTTTTCATTGCGCCAGGCGGCAAATTCGATTAGAATATGGCTTGGCAAGTCAACGCCCAACGCGGGAGTCGCCAAGTGGTAAGGCATCAGCCTTCCAAGCTGACATTCGCGGGTTCGAATCCCGTCTCCCGCTCTATGTAGTGCTTGCGCCCCTCATTACCGCCAGAAATCCCATATCTGGCGGTATGTATGTCATCCAAAACCCTCGACAGGGCATTAGCTTCCGAAACGAAATTCTTTAACATTTCGTCCATCGCGTTGCGTGACGCCTGGACGGATTTCATCCTGGCGCGCCAGGCAATGGGCTGCACCGCCACGACCCTGAAAAACTACCGATACACGCTCGGCAGGTTCATCGCCTGGCTGGAAGGGCAAGGCGTCACCGCACCGCAGGACGTGACCGCCCGCCTGGTGCGCGAATACCTGGCGCAGTTCAGCGGTAAATCGGGTTGGTACGCCAATGGCAATGCCCGCGCCATACGCACCCTACTGCGGTTCTGGCACAAAGAGGGCTATCTTGCCCAGCCGGTCACGTTCGACATGCCGAAAGTCCACCAAAAGCGGCTGCCGTTTCTGACCGCTGACCAGGTGAAAACCGTCCTGGCAGTTTGTGACGCTCGCGAACGGGCGATTATCCTGCTGCTCGTGGATAGCGGGCTGCGCCGCCAGGAAGCCATCAACCTGAACCGCGCGGACGTTGACCTGGTCAGCGGCGCAATTCGCGTCCGGCAGGGCAAGGGCAGGAAAGACCGCCTGGCGGTTATCGGCGCAGCGACACGCCGCGAATTGCTCAAATACTGGCGCGCCTGCCCAGACCAGGCGGAAAACGCGCCTGCCCTGCAAACCGAAAGCGGCGGACGCTTCACACCCGCCGGGCTGCGTTCACTGCTGACGCGGCTTGCCAGGCGGTCAGGGGTCAAGGTCAGCCCGCACGCGCTGCGGCGCACGTTCGCCACCCTTGCCTTGCAGGGCGGCATGGATTTGGTTTCCCTGCAAATGCTGCTCGGTCACAGCGACATCAGCACCACGCGAGCCTATGTGCAATGGCTGGATGCTGACCTGTTGGAAGCGCACCGGCGGGCTTCGCCGGTTGATTTTTTAGGGCATGGCGGGGGTTCTTGCCCCCGATAGGCACAGTCCAAACCAAAGGAGTTCATAAAATGCAACCCCCAAAAAATTTCGAACGGATTATTGACCAGGTGCGTTACCGCACCAAAGCCGCCACGCTGCTGGCTGGCGATGATTATTGGGACGGTCACAATTTCGAGCGGCAGGGACGAAACACGTTCCTCTACCGCACCCCAAACGGCAGGTATTTCCGCGTTGACCTGACCCAGTGGCAGGGCGAGGGCGACAGTCTGACCCCCGTCAGCGAAACGGAAGCCCTCAACCTGTTCGAGAACGAACTCACCGAACAGCGCGTATCTTACGCGGAAGCGTTTCCGGGCGTCGTCGTGAAGGACGCCTGATTGCGAATTCCCCCGCCATGCCGAGCGGGTCCGGCGCCGCGCCGGTCGCTTCAGTCATTTCGGTAATGACTGAAAACAGCCTTCAGGAAGCCCTGCAAGCGATTTTGCGTCCAAATCAATATGGATATCTGTTCGCAAAATAAATCGCTCTACGGGCTTCCTGTGGGTTTCTAGAGGCATTCCAGCGGCTGTTGACCGCTTTTAAGCGTGGGTGTCCTGTTTTGCGCCATCCCAAAGCCGCCGGATGGGTTCGTCCAGGCGGCGGATTTCGTCCAGCAGCGCATCCGAGCGCTCGCGCTCCTCGCGCAGGTAGTCATCCCAAAGCCGCCGGATGGGTTCATCCTGCCTGCGGATTTCGTCCAGCAGCGCGTCCGAGCGTTCGCGCTCGGTTTGCAGCCACAGGGTTACCGAGTGCGCGCCCTCAAGTTTAGTAGTTTTTTTAGTGCTGATTATTTATGTATATCAGCACACATCAAGTGCGGGCGCGTTTCCACGCGTCGAGCGTCCAGCCGCTGCACCCGCGCACCCGTCATCCGCTCGATGAAGCCGTGCAGCCTGTCGGCTTGCAGCAGCCGGTTTGCGTCCCATTTTTGGTTGTCGAGAACCGGCGTTTTCATGGCAGCGGCATTGGGAATGTCCGCCGCAAGTCCGTTTGCCCGCTGCTCGTCGTCCAGCCAGACCAAGACCTTGCGGTAGGATTTCGCCAGGTGCAGCAGCTCGGCGCGCAGCGTGGCGGGTAGTTCCTGGCTGCCGGGACTGACCAGGTCGAGTTCGGGCAGCACCTGCGCGACCGACAGCAAGTTCAATTCGCCCTCAACCACAAGCAGCGTGTCGAACCCGCCCAGCGTTTCGGGCAGCGTGTACAACCCGCAGCGGCTGCCCTTGTGTTGAGTGTAGCGCAGCCCGTCCGGGCAGTCGTCCACAAAGCGGTATTTGATGGCGCGTATCTCCAGCGCGGCATCGAAGTATGGCATACTCGCAACCGGACGTTCGCGCCGCAATTTGCCGTCCCACGCCAGCGCTGCCCCCAACATGGCGCGCCGCCAGGTCGGTTCGATGAGACCGCGCCGGGTCAGGTATTCGCGCACCTGGTGCGCCAGCGGGGTATCGCCGTCCAGCCGTTCGGCTGCCTGGAATGCGACTGCGCTAAAATCCGCAGGGGGAGCGCTTGCAGCCGCCACCTGGCGCGGTTCGGCTGCCGCAAGGGATGGAACGTCTCCCGCCAGGATACGCGCGGCTTCGGCGACTGGCACGTTGTCGCGCCGCTGGACAAAATCCAGCGCGTCGCGGTATTGGGCGTTCGTGCAGTGGCGGCAGAGCCAGCGCCAGCCGTCGGGGGTGCGTTTCAAAGTGAACCTATCCACCCCGCCGCAAAACGGGCATGGAGCGCACCACCAGCCGGCGCCAGCCCGTTTCAGGCGGGTAACCTGCGCCGCAAGGTGGTGCAAATTTACGCTTCGCCGCAAGGATGAAAAGTCAATTTGCGTCATTTTTGTTGCCTGTGGGTGGTAAGCAACAGACGCAACAGAGGCAACAGATAACATCATTAACTATTGTTAATGGTACTAACATTGTTGCCCTTGTTGCCGTCGTTGTTGTTGTTGCGTCTGTTGCCATTGTTGCTTAACCTCTGTTGTTGTTTTGCCAGCAGCCATCGCTGTACGAAACACAGCCCTTCTCTTGAAGGGTCTGAAGTTCGCGATAAAGAGTGCCGCGATTTCGTCCCGATGCCTCAACCAGTTCGGTGAGCGAGGCTTTCTCCAGTTCCCCCAGCAGGTCAACCGTTTCTCGTTGCGTTTGGGTCAGTGTATCCTTTGCGGAAACTTCCTGCCAGCAGCCACGTAACCCGTCGAAACGAACATCGAATGTTTGTTCGCCACAGTCGCGCCCGGTGATGGCGAGTTTTGCGCCCGGCTTGCCCGGCTCGCGATACAGTCCCCAAATTGTGTCGGCGATGCCGGTTTTTGAGATTGAACCCAAAGTATCCTCGACCGGATTATCGCCGAGACCGTTCCGCTTGCGGTGGTGGTCAATGACCAGGATGGTTTTTTCGCTTTCGGCTGCCAATTCTTGCAGGGGGCTAATCACCGGCACGACCGCCGCAGTATCGTTCCAGTCGCGCGACTGGAAAGCCCGCGACAACGTGTCAATGACACACAAGCTATAGCCCTCGCGGCGCAGCCACGACGCGAACGCCAGACTATCGGGGAACAGCGCGCGGAACTCCCGCGAGAAAATCACGTCCAGGTTTGCGGCAGCTTCCGCCGACCAGCATTGCATCGCCATCCGGGATTGCATCCGGCGCGGTGAGTCTTCGAGGGCGCAAAAAAGCGCCCTGCCGCGCTTTGCCGGGCGGTTCAGGAAATGACCGCCAGAGCAAACCGCCTGCGCGAGTTCGAGCGCAAGCCATGACTTGCCGCGCTTCGGCGCACCCGCCAGGATGGTCAGTCCTTGCGGCAAAAGGTTTTCGACCAGCCAGGCGATTTCGGGAAACACCGTTTTCAGCAGGGTTTCACCGTTGACGATTGCGGGCAGGTTCTGCAACGGCGGCGGTTCGACCCGCGCTGCGGCGACCAATGCGTCGAGTGTTGGAACTGCTTGATTGGTCATCGCAGCGCCTCCAGGCTGCTGAATAGCGTTGGTTGCCGTGCGTCTCGCGTTGACCAGTGCGCCATCGGCAGCACGACCTGCTCGCCAAAACCGCGATTGAGCCGGATACCGTGCCGGTCAAACGCATCAGTCGGCGCGGTATAGACCTGGCGACTTTCAAGGTCAATGATTTCGACCAACCGGCAGCCGTCCTGCCGTGCCTGTTCCAGAATGCGGAGGTCAATCGCCCAGCCCGGCGGCTTCCTCAGCTGGTGGTGCGACCCGCGAACCGTTTTGCGGAGAACTGAGCCGCGCAGTTGCGCTGCAATTTTTCCGTTTGCGGTAAAATAAACTTGCGACGGCTTCCCGCCCGTCTGTGTGCTACCCCCCGCTCGAGCGGGGGGTTTGGGTTCAGCGTCACGCATGGTCAGCCGTCCTTGAGCGCGTCTTCGGCTTCCTCAAGCTGCGCGTCGGCTAAGTTTTCCAGCATCTCGGCGGCAGCCAGCAGCAACTCGCCGGAGCGCAGCCACTCGGCGACCAGGCGGAAGCCTTGCGTGCGTCCCAGCGCGATGAGATAGAGCTGCGCGTCCTGGTTGATTCCGGAAAAATTCGAGTAGGTTTTCATTTTTTGCTCCTTTTTTGGCTTGACAAGCTACTCCAATCGTACTAAACTCACAATGGATTTGCAAACTCGTGAGTTATGGGGCTTTTCATGAAACTGGATGAAACTTTTGCCACCCTGCGGGACGCCTTAGAGCGGGCGGGCGCGCATGAACGAACCGCCATCCGCATCGCGCGTCTTCAGGCGTCCGCGCTTGCCCGGCACGCACCCATCGCCGCAGCGCCCGAAGCCGTTCCGCACCTCGTGCTGGACGCGCGGACAACGCGCCGTGTCACGGCTTATGCGCGCGAACTGGCAGAGCAGGCGCAGCGCGGCTGGGAAGCCGCCGGGCTACTCGAAACCTGCGGGACGCTGGCGATGGCTGCGCACCAGGCGCAAGAAATCGCCGCCGATTTTTGGGACGCGCTGCTTAACGTTTTCACCGGGCATGGCGCGCAAAATGCCGCTGCCTGGCTAGGCTTTCTTCTCGGCGCGAGCGACTCGTTCAGCGCCGCCCCGCCGCTGGCGGTGAGCGAAGCCGGCGGCGTGCGCCTGCATTTCTGGAACGTGCCGCTCGCCCTTCTGATGCCGGACGTGACCACAGCCGAAACGTTGGACGAACTTTCTTTGCCGCTACGCATCCTGGCGGAAACCCAGTGGCAAATCGCCGGGCAGGTCGGCGCGTTTCTGGGCAGCGACCGCGCCGACCTGGCGTGGTACCCGTTTGCGCAGACGCACCAGGCGGGCGCGCTGCGCCGCTTCGAGCGGTTCACGGGCGGCGAACGCGGTATCCTCGCCGAGTCGCGTTCGATGCTCATCGAGGACCCGCCGGAAGAACTGCGCCTGGCTGCCCGCGCACTGCGTTTCCTGGCGGGCGAAGTGGACGATTTCCACGTCCCCGCGCTGAACATCGGGCGAGTCACGCAGGGCGATACCCTGCTCGGCTTCCGCCTGGTCGCCAACCACGCGCTGCTGTCCGGGCGGGCAATCGGCGGCGAAGTGCAGCGATTGCTGCGCCGTATGAGGGGCGGCGCGCAGCCGCGCCCGCTGTCGGCGGACGACGGGGATTTTCTGCGCGCGCTGGAAGAGGCTGGACTGCGCACGGGGCAGCGCGCGCCGCGCGGCTTTTGGGACACGTTCGCCGCGCGTTGGAACGCCGGGCGCGGGAAGCACGAGAACCCGCACGCGCTGGAAATGCGCTGGCATCGTTTACGCAGAAAGGTTGCGGGATGACACAAAAATCACGCCTGACGAATAGGCAGCACGCCGCTGTTGCTTACCTTGCGGCGGGCTTGACGACCGAGCAGACCGGGCAGGCGGTTGGTGTTACGGCTCAGCAGGTGCGCCGCTGGCTGGCTCTGCCGCACTTCGCGGCGGAACTGCGTGCCGCGCAGGACGCGGTGTTGTCGGACGTGGTGCGCTCGCTGTCCGGCGGCGCGCGGGAAATGCTGTCGGTGCTGCGGAACATTGCTATAGACGGCGACATAACGGCGCAGGCGCGGGTGCGCGCCGCGCTGGGCTGGCTGGACGCCCTGTGGAAGGCGCGTGAGCAGGGCGAACTTTCGGCGCGGCTGGCAGCCATCGAGCAGCGGCTGGCGGAGCTGGATGACCGTTCGTAACCGTCTGAACGCGCTTGAGCGGCGGTTGGGTAAAATCCCTGTTGACGGCTGCACGTGCGGCGGGGTGGAAATCAGCGTCTGCTGGGACGAACCGGAGACACCGCAAAACACCACCTGCCCGCGCTGTGGCGGGACGGTGCGGGTAAAGGTTATCTCTCTCGACGACCTCGAACACCAACCTTAAAAAAACTTGCCTTCCGCGACTGGCAGTTGTAAACTATCCATAGCGTTTCGGTTTCCCCAAAGAGGGCATTAGCTTCGTCTGCTTGCGGGGTTGCCACCGGACGCCGAAAACAGCATATCTGGCGGTGTTGCGGCGCGCGACCCCCCATATCTGGCGGGAGTCGCCAAGTGGTAAGGCATCAGCCTTCCAAGCTGACATTCGCGGGTTCGAATCCCGTCTCCCGCTCAAAACCCCCTCAAAGATGGTGAGAGAGGGGGCTTTATTTTATCCATTTACATGCTATCATAAATAAAAAAGGGGAGCAATCATGAGCCAGATCTCCATCGAAATTCCCGATTCGCTGCTCGAGCAAGTCGCCGCTTACTTTGGCGGCGACGCTCTGCCGGACGTGGTGGTTACCGCGCTGGAGGAATTCGTCCTTTGGTTGACTGCCGAAGACCGCCCCACCTCGATTTCCGACCTGGAAGCCAGGCGGATTTACAATATCTACCAGAGCATCCTCCCCGGTTTGCTTCCCACCGGCGAAGACATCGGGCAGACCTTCAACCTGCCAATGGGCAGAGCGCGGTACATTGTCCAAACGCTCAGCTACCGCTATCCCGGGTTCATGAAAAAACGCCGCCTGACCGCGCTGATTTCCGCCCTGGAAAAAGGAGAGGTTTCCAGGGAAGATCACCTGCCGGTTGCGGTCGTCCCCAAAGAATGCGAGGATTACCTTTACTCCATCGCCAACGAGCTTTTCCTGGAAGGCTCGATTGCCACCCTGCCGCGCCGGATGCGCCTGTCTGAGGGCATCCGCATCGAAATGGGAATCAACGACCGCCAGCCGCTGTTAAAACGGCTGCGCGATGACCTGGATAAACTCATCCCGGTATAAAAAAGAATAGGTTGCTGCATGGATAATGCGCTCGCGGTGCTTGGTTTTTATTTTACTCTGATCGGATTTATCAACGGTTTGTTTTTTACCCGCTTGGACAGCTGGCATGGCAAAGTGCGCGAATTTTGGGGCAGCGCCCGCATGTTGGAAAAAGACCCGCAGCGGCTGGAAAAATCAAAAACTGCCCGGCTGACCCTCAACGGACTGGCGGAAAGCGCGCCCAAAGGCAGTTTTATCGCCGTTGGCATCTTCACTACAAGCCTGACTCTGCTTTCGCTTGCCATCCCGTTCGAGAATCCGCCGGTCAATCCGTGGCTGTTTTTGCGCCTTCCATTAATCGCCACCATCCTGCTCTACTGGGCTGGTGGGGCAATCCTGCTGCGCAAAGGCAGCCAGCTGCTCAAGCAGGTCAAAGCGACCATCGAGCAAGTCCTTCCAGCGCAGCCGTAGCGGGTTCAACGGCTGACCGCCGGCAGCACGACGGTGAAGATTGCCTGATACGCCTGGTGGTATGGCACCACCGCATCGCTAACCGCCCCGCCCATCAGGTGCAGGCGGGTCTGGGTGGCTGCCAGGATCATGTTCACAGTCGGCGGCTGCGGCGGGTCTCCCAGCACCTCCCATGTGTTTGCCGCCTCATTAAAGCGTAGAATCGGCGCGACCAGCCTGTTGGTTTGATCCACCCCGCTGGCAATATAGATGCCATCCGCCAGAGTTACCGCGCTAAGCGATTTGCGCGCTTGCGGCAGGGGCGGCTTTTCCTCCCAGGCAGACGGATCATTCAAGTCGCGGTTGGGGTAATACGCCAAAAAATCCGCCTGTACGCCGCTGTCGGTCTCGCCGCCGACCAGGAAGATTTTACTTCCCAACACCGCCGCCGCTGCCCAGGCTGTTCCATTCGGCAGCGGCTGACGTCTGCTCCAGCGGTCCTCCCCTGGGTCATACATCCAAACTGTATCAACAAACTGGCTACCATTCCAGCCGCCAAACAGGTACATGCGTCCTTCAAACGCCGCCAGGGCATAACCACCAAGCGCAACCGGCAGCGGCGCGGCGCTTCCCCAGCGATCATTGAGCGGGTCATAATACTCTACCACATCAGTCAACTGACCGTTTGCCATCATTCCGCCCGGCATGAACAATTTATCACCGAGCACGACCATGCGGGCATCTTTCACCGGGGTAGGCTTGGCTGCCCTCTCGCTCCATGCGTCCAGGTTGGAATCATAAGCAAATACCTCACCGTTGACTCCTTGACTGTTCTCACCACCGGCGAGGAAAAAAACTCCCTCAAACCGCTCCACCGCCGCACCAGCCAACGGGGCAGGCAATTCAGCCATTGCTCTCCAACGTTCCTGGGCGGACGCTCCGGGTTGGGTTGGGTTAAGACCAAACCGCGCCGTGCGGGCAAAACCAATCACGATCAAGATCAACAATACCAGAGCCAGCAAACCGCGCCCGGTGCGCAGGTTGCCCAGCAT
This sequence comes from Bellilinea sp., assembly GCA_039666315.1. Lineage (GTDB taxonomy): Bacteria > Chloroflexota > Anaerolineae > Anaerolineales > Anaerolineaceae > Bellilinea. The sequence continues at coordinate 128,784 of JAVSME010000008.1, forward strand.
GTTTCCCTGTTTTTGGTTTTCACCTTCGCCTGCCTCGCTATCTGACATCGCCCCATTGGTAGTAATTTCCCGGATTGCCTCCGGAATCAATCCGATTTTTATGGCGTACAGGGTTGCTTCGGTGCGCGAGACGACGCCAATTTTTATAAAAATGTTGCGCAGATGAACCTTAACCGTGTTAGGACTTATGAATAACTGTTGGGCAATTTCTTTATTGCTCGCGCCTGTAGCAACCAGGCGCAAGATATCTATTTCTCGTTCGCTCAATTGATTATCTGCTTGCATGGGTTAATTATAAAACACGTGAAAACGCAAAGCATCTTTTTTCCAGAACTCTTTAAGAAATTGGCGGAGGCTTTGCATTTTTCAATCCAAAACCTATTATAATCCGTCCAATTAACCACGTTTGCCGGAGACTTCCATGAACAACAGCAAAATCTGGATCATCCTGATCGCCGTCCTCGTCCTTTTCTGCCTATGCCTGTGCGTGGCAGCGGTGGTTGCCGGCGTGCTCGGATTTTCGATCTTTCAATCCGCTGTCAGCCAGCCACAGCCAGTATGGGAATCGTTTCTCGAAACCCCTTTCAGCGACCCCGCCACCCCGCGCCTGCCGGGCGTGACCCTTACGCCGTCCCTGCCGCGCGAATCTGATGAGATGCCCACCCCCGCCGGTGACGCGGCGTTCGAGACGCTCCAGCAGTTGCAACAGGCGCTTGTGCCGGTCAACGAACCGCGCGAACTCGCCCAGCGTCTGGGCGGCAAAGGTGAAATCCCGGAAACCATCCCGTTCAGCGGCGAATTCAAGGTCGGCGACCGGAAACAATTTTGGGTCACCAACGTGGATACCGTTGAGAATTTCCAGGTCGAGGCGGTGCTGCGCTCAGTGACCGATAGCGCCTATTTCTGGATTCAGGATGGCGTGCGTTACGATGCTGGCGCGCTGACGCGCCTTGCCAATGCTTTTAATAACCAAATTGTACCCACCAACCGCGAATTCTTCGGCTCCGAATGGAATCCGGGCGTGGATAACGATCCGCGCCTGTTCATCCTGTATACCCGCGGGGCAGGCAGCAACATCGCCGGTTACTTTTCTTCCGCTGATTCGGTTCACCCGCTGGCACACCAGTACTCCAACGCCAAAGAAATGTTCGTCTTGAGCGCCGACAACGCCGGACTGTCAGAGGAATTCACCTACGGTGTTCTGGCTCACGAATTTCAACACATGATCCACTGGTACCGCGACCGCAACGAGGAAACCTGGCTCAACGAGGGCTTTTCCGAACTGGCGGCTTTTCTGAACGGTTTTGATCCGGGTGGATTCGATTACATCTTCTCCATTGACCCTGATCTTCAGCTCAACGATTGGCCCAACGACTCCAGTGCCACCACTCCCCATTACGGTGCAGCCTTCCTGTTCGTCGCCTACTTCCTCGATCGGTTCGGCGAAGAAGCCACCCAAGCGCTGGTTGGACACCCCGACAACGGGTTGGACAGTATTGACGCCGTGCTCGCCGACCTGAACGACCGCGACCCGCAAACTGGGGCGGTCATCCAGGCGGATGACGTGTTTGCCGACTGGGCAATAACCAATTACCTCAATGATCCCAGCGCTGGCGACGGGCGGTATCACTACAAACGCTACGCCTCCGCCCCCAAGTTCAATGAATCCGAATCCGTATCCGCCTGCGATGGGCGATCACACAGCCGCGCAGTCAATCAATACGGCACAGATTACATCCTCTTCGACTGCCAGGGCAGCTTCACCCTCACTTTTCAGGGCAGCAGCGAAGTTGGTGTCCTACCCGTGGACGCCCATTCCGGCAATTACGCCTTTTGGTCCAACAAAGGCGACGAATCCAACATGACCCTCACCCGCGAGTTTGATTTCCGCGCCGTTTCCGCGCCCATCAACCTGGAGTATGCCACCTGGTACGACCTGGAAACCGATTACGACTATCTCTACCTGGTTGCTTCCGAAGATGGCGGTGCAACCTGGAATATCCTCACCACCCCCTCCTGCACCACCTACAACCCATCGGGGAACTCGTACGGCTGCGGATACAACGGAAAGACCAGCGGTTACATCCGGGAGGAAGTTGATCTCTCTGCCTATGCCGGCAAACAGGTGCTCCTGCGCTTTGAGTACGTTACAGATGCCGCGGTCAACGGCGAAGGGCTGCTGCTGGACGATATCTCAGTGGAAGCCATTGATTATTTTACCGACTTTGAAGCCGACTACGGCGGCTGGCAAGCCAATGGCTTTGTACGCATTCAAAACCGCCTGCCGCAAACCTTCCGCCTTTCGTTAATTTATCTGGACGCCAACCCAAGAGTGGAAACCATACATCTGGATGAAAACCAGGCTGCGCAGATCGCAGTCAACCTTACCGCCCCCTCCCAGCGGGTTGTACTGGTGGTCAGCGGCACAACCCGCTTCACCCGCCAGGAAGCCAGTTATCGCTTCGACGCCCAGCGTTGATCAATTAAAAAATCAAAAGGCTGCCTCAATGCAAAAGGCAGCCTTTTGATTCGTTGAATAAAATCACGCTTACTCCAGTTTAATGCGCGATTGCCGCAGCCGGTTGAGTTCCTCTTCCAGTTCTTTTCGGCGCTGCATGGCTGCCATGCGCACCTCATCGCTCACCCGGTCAACGGTCACGCTCAGTTGCTCCTGCAACTGCTTGCCGGATGAAGGCGCAAACAGCAGCGACAGACTCGCGCCAACCAACCCGCCAATTATCACGCCAAGGATGAAACTTGCCAGGCGACGCATCATAACCTCCTTTGATTGGAATGAAACAGATCTAAAAAGATTATACCGGAAAGCGGGGGTTCATGGGACACGCTGCGCCAGTCCCAAGCGCAAAAAAGTCAATGGGGCTGCCGCAGAGACCCAGAAACCGATCAGGGCATAACGGAAAAAGCGAAATCCATACGCGATTAAGTCCGGTTCGCGCGGAAATATTGCGCCAAGCCCAACATACAGAACGAGCAGACCAATTAACCCCACAGCAAACCGAAACGCGCGCTGCCTAACGCTCCCATCCGTTCTCACCAAACCACCCCGGCGCAGCAGCAGGATAACGCCCATTAATAAGCCAAACCAGGTGCCGCCGACCGTAAAAAAGCCATTCAACGAAAGCGGGTCAATCAATTCTTCCGGCGCCGCCGCCAACGCGGTATCCAGCCATGTCTGGGGTAATTGCCACGCGCTGATGCCCATGCGGATCAACAACCCAACCAGCATAATCCCGATTGCCGAGCCAAGCGCAGCGGTGAACTGGCGGGAAACCGGCAAAGCGGTAAACCAGGCAATAATTTTTCGCTCGAAGCGCAAAAAAATCACCAGCAATAAGAAGCCCACAATCCATCCCAGCAGCACATCCCGCAAAAAATGAACCCCCAGCACCAACCTTGAAATGCCAATGAAGAAAATCAGCACGCCAGCAATCCACCATGCCCACTGCAACTGAACTTTGGATGCCGCCAGCCCCCATAAACTGGCAGCGTTCTGGGCATGCCCGGATGGCAAGCCGAAAGATGTTTCGCTAATCATTGCCCGTATCGTCCCATCCACCCAATAGGGACGCGGCGAATGAAACGCCAGTTTTAGCGCGCTATTGATTGTGTTGCTGGCAATCAGCATGATCCCAATCCGCAAGCCCAAGCCGGTGTCCACGCACCAAAAGAGGAACGGGATAATCAACAGGTAAAATTCTTCGTTTCCAAGGAAGGTTATGGTGGTGAAAAATGGTTTCAACCAACCCAGCCAGGATTGCAGCCAGTGGCTGATGGTTAGTTCAAGAAGCATCAATCCATCCATGGCAACACCTTGATTAAAATATTAATTGCATTAAAACCTTCGAAAATTGAAAAACCACCGTTGACGAGACTGACTAAAGTATTGTACACTAAAAATATGCTCACCAATGAAAAACGCTGGTGGGACATCCTGTCCGCAGTGTTGCTCCTATCAGCTTTGATTACTGTTGCTTACCGGTTGGCGGATACCAAGTGGACTGATAATCTAAACCTCGTCATTGGCTTAACCTTTATCGCCGCAGTTTTAGGCTTTGCGCTTGGATACAGCCGTTTCTCATCCCAAGTGGTGGGTCTGTTTGGCTTCCTGTTTACCATTTTCTTTGTTACCTGGCAATTAGCCGAATTGACCCCGGATGATTATATCTGGCTGGAAAGACTGTGGTTATTGGGCGACCGGATTGGGCGCAATTTAGACCTCTTCTTGGGCAATCAACCGCTCAACGACTCGATCCTTTTCCTCGCCAACATGGTGCTGCTCTTTTGGCTGTTGGCACTCTCCAGCGCCTACCAGTTAACTCGCTACGGTAAACCCTGGCAAGGGTTGATCATCACCGGCATTGCGCTGGTCGTCGTGGACCTGTATCACCCTCCACTGGCGCGCGGCGGAGTGGCAACCGCCTTTTTTGCCGTGTTATCCTTGCTGTTGGTCAGCCGCCTGCATTACCTCAAACGCGCCCGCGAGTGGGAAAAAAATCAGGTGAGCGTGGATCCGGATACCGGATTTAACCTGATGCGCAGCACTTTGGTCGTTGTGGTCATGCTGGTTTTCCTGGCTTGGCGGGCACCTGGCGTCGTGCGCGCATTTGTTCCCCACACCCCCGAACGGCAGCGCATGATTGAATCTCTCCAATCCCTGCGAGAGCGTTTTCAAAATGCCACCGCGCCATTGCGCGGATCAGCCGCCATCGCGGACGAGTTTTATGCTGACGAATTTGCCTTAGGCACTGGCAGCGTTCTGACTGATACCAACATCTTCTCCGTCAAGCCCAGCATCACCCAGCGGAGCGGCGTGCCGTTCTACTGGCGAATCCGCAGCTACGACACCTACAACCAGGGCCGCTGGGAAAGCACGCTCACCAATCTGCGTCCCCTGACCAGCACCAGCGCGCCGGTAGAATATCCCGGTTATTCGCATCGTTTGAACGTGCGCTTCGATTTCCACCCGCTGCGCAACCTGAGCATGGTCTATGTTCCCGGTTTACCCATCGCCATCAACCGCAATGTCCAATTGGTTTTCAACGGCACCAACAATACCGAACTCGAGGATGTGATCACCGTTCTGGCTGATCCAGACATTGAACCAGGCGACACCTACCAGGTTACTTCCTTCATCGCCGCTCCCACCATTGCATCAATGCGCGAAGCCGGCGAATCCTATCCCGCATGGGTAACCGAACAGTACCTGCAATTGCCCAACGACCTGCCGGAGAGCATTCCTCAACTTGCGGCTGAGATCACCGCGGGTTTGGACAATCCTTATGATAAAACTGCCGCGATAACCCAATGGTTACGAGAAAATATTCAGTATTCCGCGACGATCCCCCAGCCGCCACCTGGCAGGGACGCAATCGAATGGGTATTGTTCGAGCACAGGCAGGCATTTTGCAACTACTATGCTACCGCTCAGGTGCTGATGTTGCGTTCACTTGGCATTCCCGCCCGCTGGGTCATCGGGTATGCGCAAGGATTCTTTGATGCCGAAGAAGGTGTTTACCGGGTGCGCGATAAAGACCGCCACGCCTGGCCGGAAGTCTTTTTCCCGGGTTTAGGTTGGATCGAATTTGAGCCGACCGCATTTCAATTGGCTATTGACCGTCCAGCCGGAGGCGCAACAGAAAACCCCGCCCTGCCCGACCTGCCCAACACTAATCTGCCGCAGCTATTGGACGACTTCGAGGAAGCCACCCGTTTTGATGAACAAGGCGGCCCTTCAGCCATGGAATTACAGACCACTCCGCTGCTGGCAGCCACATTAATCATCCTGGGAGTGCTCGTCGGCGCAATCGCATTCTTTTTGTACGGACCCGGGCGAATCAAACGACGGGGCAAGCCCCAGCAGTCTCTACCCGTGTTCATCGAACGCGCCTTGCGCAGCCGTGGCTGGCGTATACCACGCTGGTTGATCCAATGGTCGCTTTTCAACCAACTCAGCCCAATTGAACGCAGTTATTACAGCATCGGCTGGATGAACCGCATCATGGGCGTTCAAATTCAACCTGCCTGGACTCCCGCGGAACATATTCAGGCTCTTGTTCGAGTCGTTCCAGAATGTGAGTACCCGGCAAACCAATTGTTGGAAGAATACCAAAAAGCCGTTTACAGCCCTCACCCACCCGACAACCCGCTCGCCCGCGAAGCCAGCAGCCAATTATGGCGACAAACTCTTCGAAAACGCGGTAAAATGTTCTGGGCAAATATTTGGGGCGCGTCATCCTGAATAAACCAACCAATCCATGCACCTTGAGGGAATAACGGCTTGAGCGAGATCAAATCCGTCGGGCGGGGAAACAACCTGACAACCAACCTAGACAACCTGAAAACGGTCAGCGAGCAGGTTCGCAGTTACATACAAACTAACCGCCCTGCAGCTCTCCCCCAGACCTTCTTCGAAAAAATCTATCAGGCGCATAGTCTAATCGAAAAGATTAACCTGCAGGTTCAAGAGTTGGAAGAGGAACGCCGCAGCCTGACCGCATTGGCGGGTGTCGGGCAGGTGATTAATTCCTCGCTAAACCTTTCTATTGTCCTGCAAATCGTGATGGATACCATCATCCGCATTACTGGCGCGGAACGCGGCTTTTTAATGCTGCGCGACGAACAGGGCAACCTGGTCACCCACATCGCGCGCAATTGGGTTCAAGAATCGCTCAACACCACCGAGCTTCAAATTAGTTTCACGGTTATCGACCGCGTCGCCAACGAAGGACAGCCGGTGTTAACCACCAATGCGCAGGAAGACCCGCGCTTTGGCAACCAGGATTCGGTCATCGCCCACAACCTCCGCTCGATCCTGTGCGTTCCATTGCGAGTCAAAAACGAGGTAACCGGCGTCATTTACGCTGACAACCGCATTCGCAGCGGCTTATTCACCGCCAGACAGCTCGACCTGCTGGCGGCATTTGCCAATCAAGCCGCAGTGGCAATCGAAAACGCGCGCTTGTTCGACTCGGTCAAGCAAACCCTATCCGAAGTCACCGAGTTAAAGAGCCTGATGGATAATGTCTTTGAGTCCATTGCCAGCGGGGTACTAACTGCGGATATTCAGGAGCGCATCCTGTTGTGCAACCGCGCAGCCGAGCAGATACTGCATAAAAATTCCCGCCAACTGATCGGTGAACGCCTGGAAACGGTGCTCGACCCGCTCTCTCCTGCCCTGTTGCCGGAGTTGAAGCGCGTTTTGGACACGGATGAACCCATGCTCGGGCTGGAAATCTCGCCCATCGTGCCGCGGCGCGGACAGATTGACCTACGCCTGAGCATAACCCCGCTGAAGGATGATCAGGATCGGACGCAAGGGGTCGCGATTGTGATGGATGATCTGACCGAGAAGAAACAACTCGAAGCGCAGCGCCGCCTGTTTGAAAAAATGGTCTCGCCGGCAGTCATCCGCCAATTGAACCCGGATAGTCTGATCCTCGGCGGTCAACGCAAAGAAATCACCATCCTGTTTGCGGACATTCGCGGGTTCACCATGTTCAGCGAATCCTCATCACCGGAGGAACTGGTCGCGGTTTTAAACCGGCATCTGGCAGCCGCCGCAGAAGCCGTCCTGCAGGAGGGAGGCACGATTGATAAATTCCTTGGCGACGCGATCATGGCATGGTTCAACGCTCCGGTGCGTCAGCCCGATCATGCCTTGCGCGCAGTGAGGGCTGCGCTGAATATTCGCAAGGCAATGGAAGAACTTCACCGCCAGATGCCGCCAGAGCACCACCTCACTTTTGGGATGGGCATTCACACGGGTGAAGCCGTGTTAGGGCTGGTCGGCAGCGATAAACGGATGGAATACACCGCCATTGGCGATTGCATCAACACCACCAAGCGCATCCAGGAAAACGCCTCCGGCGGACAGATTCTAATTACCCAAGCCGTCATTGATCGTCTCGATGGGCGCGGCGTATATTTACCCACCCAAGCGATTCATGCCAAAGGCAAGCGCGACCCAATCCAAGTATTTGAATTATCGGTGATCCTGTGACCCCAGCGCAGCGTATTCAGAGTTTTTCGGGCAACCTATCCCACACCCGTTCGATGATGGTCATCACCTGCTGCAATCCCAGCCGAATTGGCGGAATTTCCAAATACTCGTGAACCGTATGCGGCGCGCCGCCCTGACTCAAGCCCAGGCATATCGCAGGGATCCCCCGACTGAGCGGGACGTTCGCATCTGTCGAGCCTGTCTCCAGCATCGCCGGGATTTGCATGTCCGCCAGGCACTCCAGCGCCAATTTGACCAATGGGTGCGACGGGCGCAGGCTGCCTGCGGGACGGACGCCGATCACTTCCATCTCAATTTGCGCCTCTTTGCGCGTTCGCGCCGCAACAACCCGCTTAACCCGGTAGATCAATCGGTTAAGCGTGGTTTGATCTTCCGAGCGCAAATCCAGTTCGCAACTCGCGCTTGAGGCAATCGTGTTGATCGAAGTTCCACCCTGGATGATGCCCACATTCAGGCTGGTGCGCGGTTTTACCGGCAAAGAAAGTTCCACCAGGTTGCGAATCACTTGCGCCAGTTCGTGAATCGCGGAAGGCGCACCGTAATTCACCCAGGCGTGACCACCCGCCGTGCTGGCAGTGATTCGGTAACGGGCAACGCCCAGCCCGCGGTGGCATACCTGTCCCAAGCCAAGCCCTTCCAAAACCAGATAAGCCTTGACCATCTCACCAAACCGATTGACCACCGCTTTCATTCCAGCCAGGTTGCCCAACCCTTCCTCACCTACATCCGCCACCAACCAGATATCTCCCGGAAAGCGCCGCCCTGATTCAACCAGCCATTTTCCCAGCGCGAGCAAACCCGCCAACCCCAGGGCATTGTCAGCAACTCCTGGACCAATCATTTTTCCGGTAGTGACCTCGAGGGGAAGCGGCAACCCGGCAGGATGAACCGAATCCAGGTGCGCGCTAAGAATCAGCGGTTGCTGCTCGCCGCCACGCCAGCGCGCATACACATTCCCGTCTGCATCCTGAAACGCCTCGTCCATCCCCAGCCGGATCATCTCCTCCAGCAGGTAGGCAGCACGTTTCTCTTCCCGGAAGGTGGGCGCAGCAATCTGCTGTATCCGCGCCGTTTGATTGATCGTCATTTCGATCAAATGAGCGCCTATCCTGACCATCAGACTTTACTCACCATATCACGTAGTTTTTCCAGGCGCAGGTTGGGTAAATTGGGCAGTGTATCCAACGCGTAGAACGGTCCGCTGCCTTCGATGACCAATGAAGCCGAAATGTTACCGCGCAACGCGGCTTCCAGCGGGTCATACGTCTGGCGGAAGCCAGCCAAAAAACCTCCGCTGAAGGCATCCCCCGCGCCGGTCGGATCAACGACTGTGGCAGGATACGCCGGAATGAGCCATCGTTGGCGGCGGGCGCGATCGTAAACCACCTGTCCGCGGCTGCCGCGCTTAACCACCACCACTTCGCAGTCGTACGCGGCAACCATCTCGATCATCGTCCACAAGTCTTCGCTGATTCCTTGATACAGATTGCGCAACTTTTCTTCTGAACACAAAAACACATTAACCCCACGCAACATGGCAGATAGATCATCACGGAAGGTCGGGTTCATGCTGCCTGCCGAAGGGTCCATTGTCAGAGTCGTAATGTGTCCCTGGCGAAAGAGCGAAGGCAGCAGGCTTTGGCTGAGGAAATCCAACGGCGCGATGTGCGCCGCAGTCGCGTCCAGGTAATAGGGCGGGAAGTCGCTGGCGCGGATGGTAAATTCGGAAGGCTGCACTCGGCTGTCAATGGATCGGGTGGTCGCGCTGTAACCAAGCAAGCTTTTGGGGAATTGGATGCCCAACCGGGAAAAATGGGCTACCGGGTTATCCACCTCGCGGGTTTCGCCTTCTTCTGTGTAAGCAGCAAAGGAGCGCATATCCAAGGCATCTGACAAGATTTTTATTCCGCGGCAATCGAAACCGTGCTGTTCGAACTTTTGCAGCCATTCCTTGGGATAATCCTCGCCTGCCCGGCTGATCAATCCAATGCCTTGATCCCAAATGCGTAATCCGACCGCGGAATAAATCAAGCTTCCCCCAGAAATATCCAGAGATGGCTTGCCATTCAGCGGTAAAAGGAAATCACGCTGTAACTTGCCCGCAATCAAGTAACGTAAAAAAGGAACGCTATCCAAATAATCCCCCGCATCCAACCTGCAGGTTCAAGTTTATTTTTTTGAACCAGGAATATCCGCAATCAATTTCAGTACGCCAAGCACGCCCAAACCTACTTTTACGCCATCGCCAGCGGTTAGTTTTGGGGATTGATGAGTTTCTTCGGATCTTTGAATCAACATAAACGCGGCAACCACGCCAGCAAGCGCTCCCAATACCCCACCCAGAATGATCGTTTTAGTTTTCCAGTTATCCATTGGCTGTCCTCTTGGGTTGAATTTTTCCTCGAACATCAAACACCATCAACGGTTGGTAAGTTTCGAACGCAACGCCAGCGCGCCGGCCTTCCAGCCCTTTATTTTGATAAACGGCGCGGAAATCCGGTTGCATAGATTCAACACCCACAAACTGGCAATCTGAGCATAAACTTGAGCCAGATGTAAATGCACGGGTAGCACTTTCAAGAAGCGGCTCATCAGGTAAATCAGCGCGACAGTAACAGACAAGAACAACAACCCTGCCACAAGCAGCGGGCTTACCAGCCAAATGGTGGAAATGGCAGCCCAATGACCGGTTCTGGCGCTGACCGGTGAAGGGCTGATCACCGCGAATATCCCCAATGCGATAAAAATCATACCGGCCGCGACCATTGGTAAAATGATCTGCCAGATTACCTGTTTTCGGTGCTTTTGGTAAGCGGCCGACGTGACAGCACTCTTTTGATTCTGCATGTGACTATTTTAGCACGAAACCGACCTGCTTTCAGGGTTCAGATTGGTCTCGCAGCAGTTTATCTGGATACATTTCGTTCCACCCGCACCACCCGCGCCAATCCATTCAGATCGCGAATCAGGTCAATTTTACCTTCCGGGATGTACCGGCTTGCCTCGCGGGTCGCAATCATGCCCTGTCTGGCTTCAATCTCCACCAGCAGCAAACCCGGACTTGCCAGCCACCGGCTGGCGTCCGCAAACAAAGCGCGGATTAACGCCAAGCCATCCCGTCCGCCATCCAAAGCAAGACGCGGTTCGTGGCGGCTGACCGCCAAACCTTCCAGTTTTGCGGATGGGATGTAGGGTAAATTCGCGCACACCAGGTCAAAAGGGCCGTTGAATGCGGTTAACAAATTACCCAGCACGGCATTGGTTCTGGACAGCACTCCCAGCCGCCGGTAGTTTTCCACCGCCACCCGCAGCGCCTTCCAGGATCGGTCCACCGCTGCGCACACCAGATCATCCACCTTGACGGCAAGGGCTGCCGCGATGCAGCCACTGCCTGTGCCAACATCCGCTGCCCGGCGGCAATCCGGATGACGCTGCAACCATTCCAGCGCCAGGTCAACCAGCAACTCCGTTTCCGGGCGCGGCACCAGCACTCCCGGCTCTATGCGCAAGGTTAACCCGTAAAACTCGCGCTGCTCAACCAGGTACGCCAGCGGTTCACCGTTGATCAAGCGCAGGAGCAGCGCATTGGCTTGTTCCAGGCGTTTTGGCTCAATCCATCGTTCCGGGTGGGCAAGCAGCATTTCGCGGCTAACCTCCAGCACATGGGCAAGGATAAGCTGTCCCTCCAGACCAGGCTGGTCACTCCCGACAATCTGCCTGCGCGCAGAACTCAGCCATTCACCAACTTCAATCGTCGTTTTCCTCATGCGTGGTCAGGCGCTCGGTCTCATCCTGCAAGGATAATTCCTCAATAAATTCATCCAAATCGCCATCCATTACTGCGGGCAGGTTGAAAGATGAAATATTGATGCGGTGATCAGTAACCCTGTTTTGAGGATAATTATACGTGCGGATTTTTTCGGATCGCTCCCCGCTGCCTACCTGGGAACGGCGGGTCTCGTCCAATTCTTGCTGGCGGCGGTTTTCTTCAATTTCAAACAGGCGGGCGCGCAAGATGCTCATGGCGCGCAGCCGATTTTGCAATTGCGAGCGCTCGTCCTGGCACGCCACAACGATACCGGTAGGAATATGGGTGATTCGTACCGCTGTCGAGTTTTTTTGCACATTTTGTCCGCCCGCCCCAGCCGAACGATAAATATCCATGCGGATATCCGTTTCCGGAATATGGATGTCAACCTCCTCCACTTCTGCCAAAACCGCCACAGTGACGGTCGAGGTATGAATCCGTCCGGATGCTTCGGTGGCAGGCACGCGTTGAACACGGTGCACCCCCGATTCGAACTTCAACCGCGAATACGCTCCACGCCCCTTAACCACGAAAATGATTTCTTTTAATCCGCCAATGCCGGTCTCGTTTTGCGAAAGGATCTCCACGTTCCAATTGCGCCGTTCTGCATAGCGGGCATACATCCGGAACAGGGCTGCGGCAAATAACGCCGCTTCCTCACCGCCGGTTCCGGCGCGGATTTCCAGGATTACATTGCGATCATCCCGCCTGTCCTTGGGCAACAGCAGGGATTTCAACGCCTTTTCCAATCCCGCCTGTAGAGGCAACAGTTCTTCCAGGTCTTGTGTTGCCAGTTGGCTGAGGTCTTCATCTTCGCCGTTAACCAGTTGTCTGGCTTCTTCAATCCGGTTCAATGTCCGGCGGTATTGCCGGGTTTTCTCGACGATCTCTTCCAATTCCGCGCGTTCCTTTGCCAGCTCGACCGCGCGTTGATAATCATCGCCCGATTCTTCCAACAGGCGGTTGATTTCCGTAAAACGTTCTTCGATTTTTGCTAGTTTTTCAAGCATACAACAGGATCTTATCTCGTAAATAAATTAATGGACAAATTATACCAGCCAGCAAAAAAAATGGCAGCGGCTGGTTAAGTGCGCAATGGGTTTGATTAGAATTTACTGACCAATTCGATGTTGACAGCCTGGATGCCGCCCCCGCGCTCCGAGCGCGCCAGTTCCATTTCAAAAACGTGGTTGCGGCTAGGCAGCGCATTGGAGCGCACCGTTTCCGGCAAATTCGAATCGTGGAAAAACGCGGTTGCGTAAGGCGAGTCGGGGTGGCGGGTATCGGTCAACCACAAACCCGGCGCGACCAATTTAAGATAACGCATGAACCCATATCCCTGTTCGCTGTGCCAGTAACACCAACCGCGCACCCGGGAGCCAATTTCACCCCACTCAGGTTGATCGGTCTTGTAGTTGCTTACCGGTATCAGGCTTGGAATCAGGTAACCGGAAATGAAAAAATCGGCTTCGTGGCGCAATTTATTGGATACATTATCCAACGCCATGATCTCAACCCGGCAGCCCTTATCTTGCAGGGCGCGCACCACCTGGACAAAGTCGCCATCACCGCTCGCCAGTAAAACCCTATCCAGCTTCTCCGATTGGAGCAGCGCATCCACTGCCAGGTCCAAATCGGCGTTCGCCTTCCCGTAGCGATTACCGCTTTCATCTTCGAACCATTGGATCTCTTTGACAATGACTTTATAACCCATATCACGCAGCGCAGAGTGAAAATTTTGCGTCCCCTTACGATAAACTTCATCCCACTCCGCGCGCTCGCGGTCGTAACTGACATACGCATTCATTCGCACCGGCTCGGAATGATCCCGGCAGGCAAATTCGCGCAGAATGTCATACTGCATCTTGGAGCCACCGTTGTTGTATACATAAGCAACATCCACATAAATGCCAACTTTACTACCGCCACCTCGAGTGGGCATATAATCTCCTAAAGTATGATCTATTTTATTTATAGTTTTCATGCCCCATCCTGGGGAATAACCCAAGAAAAATATAATTATAAAGAATCAGAAGGCAATATAGTATTCTTTACCTCCCGATTTTATACCTCATCTCCAAGAAAATCAATAGGTAGAGTTTTAGCAATCAGGTTATGGTTTGAGTTAACCAAAATCCATTTCTAACCACTCCCCTGCCTGGAATTATCCTGTTTTTTTCAGCCGCCTGAACCATTTGAAAAGTTCAACCGAAATGAATACGATCGTGCTGAAAGCAAAGCTGACCAATAAGTCAGCGAGCGGCAACGGGCGGGTATTAAAAATCTCCTGTAAAAACGGGACATAAACAACTGCCATTTGCAACACAAAGGTAAGCAGGACCGCTCCGAGCAAAGGCTTGTTGGATAGTATGCCAATTTGAAAGAGGGAATAATGATTGGAGCGGATAGCCAGAACATTGCCCATTTGCGCCAAGGTCAGGGTAGTAAAGATTATCGTTTGCCAGGTTTCGGTACGCCCGGTATTCAGCGCCCATAAACCAGCCACCAAGGATACTGCGCCCATTAGCAAACCGATCCACAACACGTCCCTGGCAATACCACGCCCAAAGATACTTTCTTTCGGCGGAAAAGGTTTGCGATTCATCGTATTAGGTTCAGCGGGTTCTACGGTCAACGCCAGACCAGGAAGCCCATCGGTAACCAGGTTCACCCACAAAATTTGGATGGGAGTCAGGGGCAGGGGCATACCCAAAAACGGACCCGCCAACATTACCCAGATCTCGCCAGCATTAGAGGTCAGGGTGTACTTAATGAACTTGCGGATATTGTCATAGATGCGCCGCCCTTCCTCTATCGCAGCGACAATCGTGGCAAAATTGTCATCCAGCAATACCATATCCGAGGCTTCTTTGGATACATCGGTGCCGGTTATGCCCATTGCCACCCCGATATCGGCTTTCTTTAACGCAGGGGCATCGTTAACGCCGTCGCCGGTCATGGCAACAATTTCTCCATTTTCTTGCAGCGCCTGGATAATTTTCATTTTGTGTTCCGGCGAAACCCGCGCAAATACGGATGCCGTTTCCAATTCCCTCTTTAACTGCTCTACGGTCATCGCCGCGAGGTCCTGTCCGGTAATAGCCCGTCCAGTATCGGTAGTAATGCCCAGCTCGCGGGCAATATGCAATGCGGTCAGCGGATGATCTCCGGTGATCATGATCGGGCGCACTCCAGCGGAAACCGCGGTCTTCACGGCATCCCTGACTTCCGGGCGGGCAGGGTCAATCATACCAACCATGCCGATAAAGATTAAATTTTCTTCGAGCGGCTGTTTACACTCCTCAACCTGGTCTGGCGGGCACATGCGAATTGCTACGCCCAATACGCGCATCCCTTTCATTGCCAGGTCGGCATTGGCATTTTCGATCCGTCCGCGCCAATCCTGATCCAGCTCCACGCTGCGGTCATCAATCCACACCCGGCTGCTAACCTCCAGCAGGCTGTCAACTGCCCCCTTGGTTATGGCGATGTAGGGTTGCCAAATTTCACTGCTAATAATTTTTTCGGCAGACTTCAGAACCTCCGGTAAATTTTTCTCCTCCAGGCGGTGGACAGTTGTCATTCGTTTGCGCTCGGAATCGAAAGGCAATTCCGCAATCCTGGGCAGAGATTTATCCAGGTCTTCCTTCCACAAACCTGCCCGCGCCCCGGCAATCACCAACGCGCCTTCGGTTGGATCGCCAACCAAAAGGAACCCTCCCCGCGCCTGTTCATTGGGTTCAATCACCGCATCATTGCATAAAGCTCCGCCCATCAGAAGCAGCGCCACCGCGGGATATTCAGCCACCACCGGATCAAGATGATCGTGCTGTGTAAACGAAAACGAATAACTCTTTACCTCTTCCTGAAAATCAAACCGGTTGCCAGCCACGTCAACCACCGTAACTGTCATGCGGTTCTCGGTCAACGTGCCCGTTTTGTCCGAACAGATCGAAGTGACCGAGCCAAGCGTTTCTACCGCTGGCAATTTACGGATCAGCGCATTGCGTTTTAACATCCGTTGCGCGCCAAATGCCAAAGCAATGGTTACTACTGCTGGCAGCCCTTCGGGCACTGCCGCCACCGCCATGCTGATCGAGGTCTGAAACATGATACGGAGAGGTTCGCCGCGCAACAGACCAAAGATGAATACAATCGCTACAATCACCAGCGCCGCAGCTGCCAGCCCTTTACCCAATTGAGTCAGCCGCTTTTGCAGCGGCGTGGATTCCTGTCCAACTGCCTGGATCATATCTGCTATGCGTCCCAGTTCAGTCTGCATCCCGGTTTGAACGACCACCGCCAGACCACGTCCGTAGGTCGTCACCGTGCCCATGAAGACCATGTTTCTACGGTCGCCAATTGGCAGGGAATCACCGCTCAGATTAACGACAAATTTTTCGACCGGCTCAGACTCCCCGGTCAAGACCGATTCCTGCGCGCGTAAATTGATTGCTTCGATCAACCGGCAATCGGCGGGAATTGCATCGCCGGCATCCAATTGAATCACATCGCCCGGCACTAACTCGCGAGAGGAAATTGTCACCAGGTGACCATCCCGGCGCACTTTGACGCGCGGGGCTGCCATTTGCTTTAGGGCTGCCATAGCCCGTTCGGCGCGGTACTCCTGAGTAAAGCCAAGTAAGGCATTCAATACAACAATAACCAAAATAACCACCGCATCGGTGATCTCGTGCAGGAACAACGAAATTAACGCCGATAGGATCAGAATGACCACCATAATTTCCGTTAATTGTTCCAGCAAGATCTTCCATGGGCTCTTTAGACCACGCTCGATCAGTTCGTTGGGGCCATATTTTTCTCTTCTCAGCTCAACTTGTTGGTTGGAGAGCCCTTGTTTGAAGTCTGTTTCCAGCTCGCGTTCAATGTCAGTGAGATTCTCTGTGTGCCAATTTTTCATTTCCTCGTCTCCCGCTGAAAATTCAGGGCAATACAAAAAAGACCATCTCGATCAACGTGATGGTCTTGCCAGACGCAAAGCCTACGCGCCCGGGTTGCCGGAAGCTGGCGCTTCGCTATGACGACAACCCGCACCTGCCAGGAGGCTACTCCCCATGACCAAGAAAAGTCTAAACCACACCAACCTTGTTGTCAAGATTTGCGCGCTCAAGGAACCCACTTGCCAATTTCAGTCCAGGCGTAAGCCAGGTGAGCAGCCATATTAGCCCCCAGGCGTTTGCGCACTTTTTTTTGGACATATTCCATCAAGGCGAAACCGCCAATCTGGTTTAGGCGGGCGCCAATTTCCCGAACGCGGATATGACGGCATTGGGCATTGAACGCTCCCCCCGATCGCTCAGAAAGAAAGCCCTCTTTTTCACCTATCCGCGCCAGGTCTTCGATCATCCGCTCGACCTCGACGCGCATATCGGACGGATATGGTTTCTTTTCGAATAAAAAGTCGAATAAACCCAATCCACACCTCCACTGTATGGATTGTATCATGAAGGCGGCAGGGTGATACAATAAATTACCGGCTATGCAATGGGTTTTCCTCTCTCCACACCTGGATGATGCAGCACTCTCTTGCGGCGGTTGGATTTACCAAAAAATTCAGGCTGGCGCGAAGATCGAAATCTGCACGATTTGCGCCGGCGACCCGCCGCCGGATTCCCTATCCCCTCTGGCAGAGGAATTGCACGCTCGCTGGGGTAGCGGCGCCAGCGCGAACCAACTGCGTCAGGCGGAAGATCTTCGAGCGTCCCGCCGGCTTGGCGCTTCCGCCCGTCACCTCGCTATCCCGGACTGTATCTACCGCCGCGATCCCTTGTCAGGACATCCGCTCATAGAACGCAACGAGGATTTATTCCAATCCTTGCCCGACAGTCAGATTCCCCTGGCGGAGACTGTTGCTGGTGAATTAGCCCGGCTATTCCCGCCGGGGGTTCAATTGGCCTGCCCCATCGCGCTTGGCGATCATATTGACCACCACCTGACCCGCAAGGCAGCCGAAATGCTCAAACGCCCGCTGTGGTATTACGCCGATTACCCCTACCTGCTTCAATCCGGCAATCCATCATTAGCAGAACGCCAGCCTGGTTGGAGTGCTCATCATCTGACTCTATCATTGTCTGCGCTCGCCGCCTGGCAGGACGCCGTTAGCTGCTACCGTTCACAAATCAGCACCTTTTGGAAGGACGAGCAACAGATGCGCGCAGCCATCGAACAATTCTGGCGGCAAGATGGTGGCAGCACGCTATGGGCTGGCGGGCAGCCCTAACGCGCAGACTAACTTGAATAAAACTGTTAAATATCTGCCTAAAAAGACCTTTTAAAAAATTATGCTATACTGATACTATGCATGACAACCACGCATTGTGGCTAAATTGGGCAAACAACCTGCGCCGCTATCATTTGCAGGATCTGGCTGCACTCTTTTTGGAAGCGGCTGCTCCGTTGCGAATCCTGGCAGCCCAATTGCTCTACGCTGGCATCCCTTTGGTGGATGCTTTTTCCCCTTCCAGAACATCCTGGCTGGCAATGGCAAATTTATTGGAAGACAGTCAAGAGAGCCAGTCCTTTATCGCTCTTTTGCGAGAGGAGGTTTAATACAGCATGATTGATTCAATCATTGCGCTGGCATTGATCCTGGTCACCGCAGGATTAATTTTTCTCTTCACCCTGCAACGTAACGTCCTGCGCAGCGGATTGCGCCCCCTGCCAGCATTCGATCGGTTGCGCCGAGCCATTGGGCTGGCGGTCGAGAACGGCACCCGCATTCATATCACACTTGGTAAAGCAGGCATGGTTCAATCCATTAGCGCGGCAGGATTGGCAGGGTTAACCACGCTGGAACGAATTGCCCGGGTTAGCAGCATCAGCGACCGGCCGCCAATTGCCACCAGCGGCGAAGGAACTCTCGCCATTCTCAGCCAGGACACCCTGCGAGCCGCTTACCGCCAAATCAACCAAATTGATTTATACAACGCCGACCGCGGCAGACTAAGCGGGGCAACCTCATTCTCTTACGCCGCCGGGTTGCTGCCGATTGCTAACAATGAAAATGTATCCACCCACATCGCCATTGGAAACTTTGCGCCTGAAATCGCGCTGTTGATGGAAGCCGCCGACCAGGAATCGGCATTTACTTTGGCGGCAACCGATTCGCTCAGCGCTCAGGCGGCATTGTACCCTTCCACTCAGGAATCACTGATTGGCGAAGAGTTGTTTGCCATTCCTGCCTATCTTAATGCAGGCGCAGTTTACACAGCCAGTCTCCAGGCTCAGGATGTGTTGCGCTGGGGTGTGGTGCTCATCCTCATTGCCGGCGCGGTATTGAGATTGATGGGGGTGGTATGAGAGCGCCCCTATCCACCGCAATTGCAATCAGCGTTGGCATCATCGTCCTGGCAGGCGCATTTTTGCCCGTTCCGATTTTACAGCCGGTGCGCCAGACATTGCTCTCCTGGGCAATCCCTGTAGCAGCGGCTGCCGGGCTGGTAGCGATTGTGAATCTGCTGGGCGTTCATTGGCGCAAATTGAATAATCCCCGCGAGCGGGATAATTACAGCATCATCCTGCTGCTCGGTTTCATCGCTGCCTTCGCAGCGGGGATCCTTCTTGGACCTTCGGATCCCAACTTCCAGAAGATCGTCACGCATATCCAGTTTCCCGTTGAAGCCAGCCTGATGGGGGTTCTCACCGTCAGCCTGACCTATGCCAGTATTCGCATGTTCCAACGCCGGATTGGCTGGCTGGCAATCCTCTTTGCTGGCAGCACAGTTGTTTTCCTGATTGTGTTGAGCGGCTTCCTCAGCATCGGCGAATCGATTCCCTTGGTCAAAGATCTGCTGGCAGTACTCAACACGCTGCCAGTAGCCGGCGCGCGCGGCATATTGCTGGGTATTGCTCTCGGAAGCCTCACCACGGGTCTGCGGATTTTAATCGGCGCTGACCGCCCATACAGTGGATAATTCTATGAGTGAGATCATCTGCCCTTATTGCGGAAAACCAAATACGCCGGATGTTATCCAGTGCCGCTGGTGCCAGAAATTCTTATTCGGTGAGACACCCGCAAGCTCAACGCCAGATCAAGATACCGACAACGACTGGCTGAACAGCCTGCGCAGCGATTCTGAACCGCCACCGGAGGATGAATCTTCCCCCGATGAGTCGGCTGTCCCTGCTGATGAGCAGGAAATTCCCGACTGGCTGGCGAGGATTCGCCAGCGCTCCCACGAGGACGCGGATAATGATACGCCGCCAGAAGATTCCGCCAGCTCCGACGAGGAATTGCCCGCCTGGTTGCAGGAGATCCAAATACCTGCTCCGCCGCAATCCGAAACCAGTCAGGCAGCAGAACTGCCAGAAGACATCCCTTTGCCGGACTGGCTTGCCGCCGCCGAAAGCCCTCTCCCTTCCGCGCAAGATGTCCTCCCGGATACGCTGTATGTTTCCGGAGCGGAGGACGGTGATGGTCCGCTTGATCACGGAGAACTGCCGGAATGGTTAACCACCGCACCCCAGTCGGGGTTAACCCCAACCGGGTCGGGGTCATCACTTGCGCCGCCTGAGGAGGACGAGCAGCCAGCGACAGATACTCCCCCGATCGAGGAGGAAACTCCCGACTGGTTAAAGGCTTTTGATTTGCAGGAGGCTGACGCAATCCAAACCAATGAGACCCCCGCGCTGGTTGATGACGATTGGTTGAAAGCCTTTGGAACATTTAACGAACCGGCAACGGATGAAGCCGAAGATACGCCAGCCTTTACGCCAATTGACACAGGCGCATTACAGCCAGCCGAATTACCTACGGAAAGCGACGCCCACGAAGCCGAAACCATCCTTCCCGCCACAACCGGCGAAGACTGGCTTGCATCCCTGCAACCCGCCGAAGCACCGGCTGCCAGCGATCCGACCAGCGGTTCGCCGCAGGGCTCTGGTCAGGAATGGTTGAGTTCCTTCGACGACTTGGCTGAAGAACCACAACCAATGGCGGATTTACCCAGCGGCGAGGAATGGCTCAAGTCCTTTGAACCACTTCCCAGCGAGGAGGAAGTCCCCGCAAGCGCGCAATTCGAGGCTGAAATCCCTGTTTTGGACACGACCGGACTGCCAGGCGAAGACAGCGATCAAATGTCACCTTCGGACAGGCTCTACTCCGCAGAATTGTCCCGCCTGGATGACCTCGAAAGCAGCGCAGCGTTCAGCCTTCAACCAGGGGAACCGCCCGCATTGGAGGATGACGCTGAAGCCACGCCGTTTATCAGCGATGAACTGCCCGATTGGTTTTCGGACGATCAATTGCTCGAAACCCTTCAAGAAGGTGAAACGCAAGCGGTCGAAAGCGAAACCAGCCTGGAACCAGCGGAATTGCCCGGCTGGCTACAAGCCATGCGCCCGCTGGAAGCAGTTGCCCCCGGACGCCTCGGCAGCGACGCCGATCAGCGCATCGAGACGAGCGGACCGCTTTCCGGTTACCAGAGCGTACTGCCCGGCGAGGCGCTCGTTACCCAGTATTCCAAGCCCGGCATCTACTCTGGCCGGCTCAATGTTCTGGAGAAACAGCGCGCCTATGCCAACATGCTCGAAAACCTGATCGCGGACGAAAAACGCAGCCAGCCCGCGCCCGCCGAAAGGAGCGTGGCGCCGCGCCTGCTGGCGCGGATGCTGGTGAGCGGTCTGGTCACGCTGGTGATTCTTGCATTTCTGGTTGGCGGTTTCACCACCACCAGCCTGCCCGGTCTATACGCTCCGGAAAGCGTCGCCTTTTTCAATCAAATTCAATCCATCTCCAGCGCAACGGGCAGTTCGCCTGTGCTCCTGGCAGTAGATTTTGAGCCCGCGCTCGCCGGAGAAATTCGCGCTGCTGCCCAGCCAGTGCTTGAGGATTTAATCTCTGGAGGCGTCGCAACGGTCATTGTGTCCACCAATCCAACCGGCGCTGCGCTCATGGAGGATGCGCTGATTTCCGCGAATGGTTTTGCGCCGGACAGTATGATAAACATGGGGTATCTGCCTGGCGGCAGCAGTGCGCTGGCAGCATTGGCAAGTCAGCCAATGCTGGCTGCCCCGACCGACCGCGATGGAGCCTTTGCTTGGGACCGCCCCCCTTTACAGGGCATCACCCGCTTGTCCGAATTTGCTGCTGTCCTGCTCATCACCGACAATACCGATACCAGCCGGGCGTGGATCGAACAAATTTCCCCCGCATTGGGCGAAACTCCACTGCTGGTCATCGCCAGTAATCAGGCAGCACCTATGATCCAACCCTACATCCAGAGCAGGCAGGTCGCCGGAATGCTAGCGGGGTTACCTGGTCTTGCTGCTTACCAGCAATTGAGTGGAAACGCACTTACCCAGGCAGGTTATTGGGGCGCTTATCAGGCTGGATTGATATTGATCGTGGTCTTAATTTTGCTCGGCAGCCTGTTCTTTATCGCCCGTCAATTACTTTTCAAGCCGAAATCCGAGAAGAGGAATTGAGTCCCATGGACATGGATTTGATCTGGACTGCAGTCGCGTTTTTCCTCACCTTGCTCACCCTGAGTTATTTGCTCGGCGACAATCCTCTCTTTCGAATTGTTACCTACCTGTTCATCGGTGTATCCGCCGCATACGTTGCCATCATCTTGCTCTCCCAGGTTCTCCTTCCCCGGCTGGTTGCGCCGCTGATTTTTGGCAGCGCCTCCGAAAAACTGCTCACCATCTTCCCGGCTATCCTCAGTGTGTTGCTGTTATTTAAACTATTTCCCCGCTTTTCCGTACTTGGCAATCCCTCGATGGCGTTTCTGGTGGGAATTGGCGCCAGTGTAATCATAACCGGAGCAATCACCGGGACGTTGTTCGGGCAGATTCGCGGCGCTATCCAGCCGTTCGGGCTAATGCAGGCGCCAGATGCAATTCAAGCCAGCAGCCAATTGATCGGCAGCATTATCCTGTTGGTCGGAACAATATCAACCCTGATTTTCTTTCAGTTCTCTGCCCGCCGGAATGCCAACCAACAGGTGGGGCGCGCCGGAGTGATTCAATTGGTCGCTGGCACAGGTCAGGTATTCATTGGCATCACCCTGGGCGCGTTATTTGCCGGCGTGCTGGCTGCTGCGCTCACCGCGTTGATCGAACGCTTCGATTTTCTGCGTGTCGCCCTGCAAAGCCTTCTCCCTTGAGTAAACTCCTATGACAACATCCCTTGTTGACGCCGAATCCGTTCTCGCCATCGAAATAGGCAGTATCCATACCCGCGCCTTGCTGTTCGACGTGGTTGATGGGCAATACCGCTTTATCGGCTCGGGACGCGCCTCCACCACGGTCAACGCGCCATTCTTTGACATCAGCGAAGGCATTCACCAGGCAATCGTCGCTTTGCAGAACATCACCGCCCGCGTATTCGTCGAAGACTCGCGCTTGATCCTGCCAGCCAAACCGGACGGCAGCGGTGTGGACCAGGTTGTACTTACGTATTCCGCCGGGCAATCCCTGCGGGTGGCAGTTATGGGACTGCTTGAGGACGTGTCGTTGGAAAGTGCCCGTCGTTTGGCGGCATCAGCCCGTACCCTGATCGTCGAAACCATCGGTCTGAACGACCGTCGTCCACCTGAATTTCAAATTGATGCCCTCTTGCGTGCTCAACCCGATTTGGTTATCCTCTCCGGCGGTACGGACCAGGGCGCCACCCGCTCGATCGCAAAACATGTTGACGTACTCAGTCTGGCGTTACAAATTGTCCCCCGCGAAAAGCGTCCCGAGATCATCTTTGCCGGCAACCAGGCGCTTGCCACGCCGGTGAAAGATGTATTAAGTAAATATACCCAAGTGCATCTGGCGCCAAATGTCCGTCCGGGAATCGACCATGAAAACCTAGCCCCGGCAAAGGAAGTGTTAAGCGATGCCGAGCTGCATATCCGCATGCGCCAATTGGGAGGTTTGCAGTCTTACCGCTCAATCTGCGCCAGCGACCCACTTTCCACCCCGTATGCCTTTGGGCGCATGGTGCGTTTTCTCAGCCGCATCAACAACCCGCAAAAAGGGGTCATCGGTTTTGACCTTGGCGCAGGCAATCTGATTGTTGCAGCCGCCCGGCAGGGAAAACTCGGCTTGAGCGTTTTTCCAATGGGGATGGGTAATGGGCTGGCGCAAGCGTTGAAAAATATTCCTCTCGCCGAAATATCCCGCTGGCTGCCGATTCATATCCCGGAAAGCGTGGTTCAGGATTACCTTTGGCACAAGACCCTCCACCCGGCAATATTGCCAGCCACCCAGGAAAGCGTAGCCATTGAGCAGGCAATGGTACGCCAGCTGTTGAATTCTGCCCTAACACAGCACCGCGCCCGGTACAGCGAAACCCCGCTTGTCTGCGAGCCTGTGCTGGCTGCTGGCATGCCCATTACCCAATGGAGCGCAGCGCAAAGCCTGATGTTGCTCCTTGACGGTGTTCAGCCATACGGCGTAACCACTTTTGTGTTGGACGCTCACGGATTAACGTCCGCCTTGGGGGTTATTTCTTCCAACAACGCCCTTCTGCCGGTGCAGGTAATCGAATCAAATGCTTACCTTAACCTGGGCACGGTCATTTCGCCCCTCAGCAGCGCCCGCTATGGCACAACCATCCTCAAGGTCAAAGTGGAATACGAAGCCGGTGACCAGGTTAGCCTGGAAATCCGCCAGGGAATGCTCACCTCCCTGCCAATCCAATCCGGCCAGGTTGCCCGCATTCACCTGCAAGCGCTGCGTCCATTGGTGATCGATCCTTCCGGCAAGGATGCAACCCGATCATTCAAAATTGTTGGCGGCATTTGCGGCACCATCATTGACACTCGCGGCAGACCGCTTGTTCTGCCTAATGATACCGCCCGGCGGCGCGACCTACTCAAAAAATGGTCTGCCGCAATTGGTAGTTAAACCTGGTACAGATGTTGCACGGATAGGATCGAAGGAATAAGTGGCTATGATTGCAACCGTTACCCATATTCTTCCTCTGGCTCATATCCGCCGGGCGCGCATGTTGCCCGGAAAAGGGAGAATCCTCGCTCGTGTCGGGCAGGAAGTCAGTGCGTCTTTCATCGTGGCGGAAGCCGATTTACCAGGAAACCACATTTTGGTGGACGTTCGCCGGATTTTAGGATTGCGGCGGGTGGAGCAAACCCACCGCCTGATTGAACGAAAAGTTGGCGAAAGGATTGAAAAAGGCGATATCCTCGCCCAAACCACCGGTATTCTTCCCAAGGTGATCCGCGCCCCAATCAATTGCCAGATTGTTGCCATCCAGCGCGGTCAAATCCTGCTGGAAAAACCCGGCGAGCACCTCGAGTTGAAAGCAGGGTTGAATGGCGTTGTCAGTGAGGTTTTGCCCGAACGCGGGGTCATCGTCGAGACGCATGGCGCGTTGATCCAGGGTGTGTGGGGTAACGACCAGATCAGTTACGGCTCACTCAGCCTGCCGGTCAACCAGCCAGATATTGAACTTACCCGCGCCAATCTGGACCTGAATTTGCGCGGTTCTATTGTGGTTGGCGGGCACATCGAAAAAGCTGATACCCTGGATGCCGCCGAAGAAATGCCGTTGCGTGGATTGATTGTCGGCAGCCTGGCAGCCGATCTCATCGCTGCTGCTCAAAAATCGCCCGTGCCTATTTTGGTTACCGAAGGGTTTGGACGTATTCCAATCAATCGGGCTGCGTTTCAGTTGTTAAAGACCCACGAGAAACGCGATATTTCGATCAATACCAATTGGAATCCGGAATACGGTGAGCGCCCGGAAGTGGTCATCCCCTTACCATCCCTTGGAGCGCTGCCGGTGGAAGCGGTCGAATTTACCGCAGGGCAAACCGTTCGCATCCTAACAGCTCCGCATGCCGGCGCAATTGGCACATTGTTGACCATCCGTCCCGGACAATCCCGCCTACCGGGTGGTTTACGCGCTCAGGTGGCGGATATCCGGCTCGAAAATAACCAGGTGATTTCGTTACCTCTTACAAACCTGGATGTGCTAGAATAATTTTGAGGAGAGGCACTCATGAACATAGACAACAATAACAGCAACTTGGACGACAACCAATTCAACGAATTCAAGGAAGATTACCAGGAAGAGCCCTTGCCGGAAGAAGAAAGCGGGCAGAAAAGCAACCGGACTTTCTGGGTCGTGGTAGGCGTGATTGCTGGTTTATTCGTCCTGGCTGTGGTTGCGGTGATAGTCTTTGTATTCATCAACCGTAATCGCGCAGCCGATGGATACACCGATCAAGCCGCGCAAATCAACGCGCAGAACACCGCCATCGCTCAACAATCCACCAACATTGCCGCGCAGGAAATTCAACGCCTGACCGAAAAAGCGATCATGCCGCCGACCTGGACTCCCACTGCGGTGGTCGTCATTGCAACCAGCACGCCGCTGGCAACTCCAACCAGCGCGGTGATGGCTGAAGGAGATTCGGCTGCCCGCACGGCGACTGTTGCCGCCTTCCTGACCGCCGTTGCCCAGGGATCCCCCACCGTGCCAGCCACACCCGGCGCAGGCACCATCGTTCCTACCTCCACCGCCCTGCCCGACACGGGTTTTATGGATGAGGTTGGACTGCCGGGCATGTTCGGCGTTGCGCTGGCGTTAATCCTTGTCATGCTCATTGTTCGCCGGCTGCGGCTATCCACCAACCATTAATCACTCCCTGCCATCATCATCCATACCCGGCTGTTGGTTGACAACCGGTCTGTATCGCAACCCAAATTGAATAAAAGCAAAAACTCCCCGGCTGCCTCTCACCGGGGAGTTAATTTTCAAGATACACTCGCCGCAATTTCCTCGCCGTACTTCAAAAGCGCTTTGACCATTTCGGACGATCTGCCCTCGGCGTATACCCTTAAGACCGGCTCGGTGCCGGAGGGACGAATCAACAGCCAGGAATCATCCGCCAGAATATATTTAACTCCATCGCGGGTGCTGACTTCCTGCATCACTTCACCGCCGATGCGCGCTGGGGTTTCGTTGACCAGCCGGTTCGTCATTTTTTCCTTGGCAACCGGGTGTTTTAACCGCAAATCACGCCGCTCATAAAACGCCGGTCCAACTTCTGCCAACAGGTCTTCCACCAGTTCGAACAGGCTGCCGCCGCTCGCTGCGACCATCTCCACGAGCAACAATCCCATGATCACCCCGTCTCCTTCGGGGATATGCCCTTTGAAAGAGATACCGCCGGATTCTTCTCCGCCAATTAACACATCTTCCTTGAGCATAAATTCGGCGATGTGGTTAAAGCCGACCGGGGTTTCGCGCAGGGGCAAACCGTACTGTTTCGCCAGCCGGTCAATCATGCGCGTCGTCGAAACCGTCCGCACGACCGAACCCTGCCAGCCGCGCTTTTTAACCAGGTATCGCAGCGCAAGCGCCATGATTTTGTGCGGATCAACGAAGTTGCCCCGCTCATCCATTGCGCCGATCCGGTCAGCGTCCCCATCGGTAGCCAACCCAAAACTGCCCGCGCCCATCGAAATAGCTCCCGCCAGCGCGCCCAGGTATCGCCCGATCGGTTCGGGGTGCACGCCGCCAAAACCCGGGTTCATCTCACCGCGCACTTCAAAAACCTCGCAGCCGCTGCCCTGTAATACCGAGCGGATCACGCCGCGCCCAGAACCGTACATCGAATCGACCACGATCCGTTGCGGTCTTTCTGCAATCTGGTCGAAATCAATCAATTCATGTATATGCGCAGCATAAGGAGGGATTGGATTTACGCGCTGGATCAATTTCATTTGCCGCGCTTGCTCAAAATCCATCAGGTTGGGTCCGCGCGCCTGGGCTTCATTATCGTTTAAGTAAATTTCAACTTTTCGACACTGTTCGGGAGAAGCCGAACCGCCAAAAGCCGCTTTTAGTTTGACGCCATTGTAGCGCGGTGCGTTGTGCGATGCAGTGATCATAATCCCGCCAATGGCGTTCAGGTGGCGGACAGCGTAGGAAATCGCAGGAGTCGGCGCGTCCGCCTGGGCAAGGTAAACGCTGAAACCGTTTGCCGCCAGCACGCGCGCCGCCTCAGCAGCATAGCGGTCTGAAAGGAAACGGGTATCGAACCCGACCACCATTACGCGTGGATCGGGACTCGGACCGTTTGAATTACCGTTCAGCCATGAATCCGAAGCCACCGCGTCTGCAATCGCCTGCGTGACCAGGCGTAAATTATGGAAGGTAAAAGTATCTGATATGACTGCCCGCCAACCATCCGTGCCAAAATGAATTGTCATGCCTGGTTCTCCTCAAAAGCAATGTGTAATAGAAAAAACCGAAAAAAAACGATTATATCTGAATTTTCTTTAAATTTACCAGTTCGGGGCAGGCGTAGCGGTGGCAAGTAACGCTTGCATCATCCAGCCTTCCAACCCAGTGTCCGTACGCACCTTTACCCATAACGTGGTTCCCTGTCCGCGCATTGGCTCGGAAATGACCTGAACCAGACTTCCATTAAACAGGGAAGTCAACACGGTGCCATTGGGTTCATCGCGCACGAAAGCGCCATCACCGTCTCGCGCGCTCACCCGTGCCCAAACTGGCGTTGGTTCGGGGGTGACGGTTTGGGTTGGCGAGAATGTGGGTCGGATGGTTGCTGTGGCAGTTTCAGTCACAACGACAGGGGAAAGCGTTGCGGTGGTTATGGGTGTATTCACCGGCGATGGGGTCGTGGCAGCCAAAACCGTTGCCGTTGCGGTTGGCGGCAGGGCAACGACAACCGGTCGGTTGGAAGTCATTAATCCAGTGATCATCACAACCGCAATCACGCCGATCAGTACCAGCGAAGTGCCAAGGGTATAACCAAATAGATTGGTGGGTTTCAAGCCCATCACAAACAACACGACCGCGCCAATCAAAGCCGCCCAGGCAAGGTGAACCACAAACACAATCAAACCATCCACCCAAGCCGCTGGCGCGCCGTAAGCAAGTGAAAAACCAGCTACTCCCAGAGGAATAAACAGTTGATAGGCAATTGCCACGCTGGCAACCAGTGGTTTTTGACGCGCCGAGCGCGCCAGCATAAAGTTTGCCAGACCAACGCCCAATGCCAGGACAATGAAGTTGGGCACATTAAAAACCATAAAGTTCAGCCGCTGTGTTAACTCCAAGCCGGGCAGGAGCATCCTGCTCAGCCAGCCAGCCAGCAGGGTGACCACAAAGAATAAGGCGCCGGCAACCAGCAGGCTGCCCAACGCCTTCAGAAAGAACCGCCCCGAACCAACCACAACCGCCAGCGATAATCCCATCACCGGACCAAGAAACGGCGCAAACAAGACCGCCAACAGATATAACGCTGGCGAATCGAAAATAATTGCCAAACTCAACACCACCGCCGCAAGAAGCGCATAAAGAAAAAATTCGTACCCCGGGATAACCTGATTTGCCAACTGATGCAAAAAGGCAGCCCGTTCATCGCCAATTGGCGGCAGCAATTGGCGGTTAACCCGCCGCCGGCGGGCTGGCGGAAGACGGTTTTCGTCTTCCGGTAAAAGGGGTTCGCTGGTGGGGATACTCATTGGCGCAAGGTCGCAATCAACCGTAAAGGTTTTTCCAACAACTCCAACGCGCTAATGATATCCGGCACAACCAGGTCAGCGGATAGCAGCGCGGAGGTTGCTGTTCCTTCCCGTGAAACGATACAAATGCCCAGGGCTGCTTCAGCAAGCATGGCGCTATCATTGGCGCCTTGCCCAATTGCAATCACCTGAGCACAGCCCAGCGAGCGGACATAGTCGGCTTTCTGTTTCGCCTGGTCGCTGGAAGTTAACCGGTGAGCGGTGAGATTTAACAGGCGGTCAATTTGGTCCTGCTGCCCGTGAGTGTCGGCGGTGATCAAATGGAGGTTCAACCGGTCTGCCAACACGTTCATCGCCCTCACTACCCCATCAATCAGTTTGCCGTCCAAAGCAAGCGTGCCATTGACATCACAAACCAGGTGGTTTAGTCTTAACTCTCCCCGTCCGGGAACGGTGATTTCAATCATGAGGTAATTATAATACAGTCTGAAAAAATGATTTTACGGGTACAATTAGCCCATGATGACCTCCCCCACCCCACCTCGCAAACTACTCTTCCTCGTTTTGGTCCTGTTGGTGCTTAGCGCTTGCAGTCCGCTACCCCGAACTCCATCCAGCTCAACCGCTGACCCTGCCAACCAACTGACCACCCCGCTGCCCGAAGAGACCCCCACCCCTACTCCATTGCCGGAATTGGTCTGGTTAGTCTTGCCGGCAGGCGCCGATCCGGCAGCCTTCCAGGCTGTGCAAAACTGGCTGGAACAAAAATCCGCCGGCGGCGGGATGTTATTCGAAACCAAAGACCCCGCAGCACTGAACAATGCGCCGGAAAATCTCCGTCTGGCAGTGTTCGCCGCGCCAGATCCCGCAGCCGCCAACTGGGCAGCGGCTTTTCCTCAAACCCGCGTGATCATTCTGGATGATCCAAGCACCGAGCCTGCCGCGAATTTAAGTGTAGTGCGCCCAGCGGTCATCCCCCAGGCTTTCATTGCCGGTTATATCGCCACTCTGGTTGCCCCCGATCTTCGATCCGCAGCCCTGTTCGATCAAAACGACCCGCAATTAAGCCTGCTGCGGGATGGATTTCAAAACGGAGGGCGCTACTTTTGCGGACGCTGCGCGCCTGTCTTCGCCCCAGTTGTGCTCTTTCCCCAAACCGGCGTGCTCAATCTGAACGACGGCGTCGAGTCCTGGAAGGCTGCCTTCGATACCCTGCACCAGAATCGCATCCAAATTCTTTATTTGCCTGGCAGTGTAGCCCGCGATACGCAATTTTTGGATTACCTCGCGGCGCAGAATGTAGCCGTCCTGGCAGCCGAACCACCGCCTGATGGTTACCAGGATCAGTGGGTTGTTTCAATCCACAAGGACACCCTCAGCGCGTTGGACACGCTTTGGCAGGAATGGCAAAGCGGTGCTGGAGGTCAAGCCCTGCTGCCTGCTTTTAAACTGGATAACATCAACCCGGACCGCCTGAGTGAAGGCAGGCTGCGGCTGATACAACATACTATGTCCGAATTACAGGGCGGCTGGATTGCTCCATTGAGCGTTCCGTGATGGGGAGGTCATTCCTCTGGCTTTGAGCCGCCCGTGAACGGCTGGGCGGTTTCCTGTCCAGGAGCATTAATGCCTTCGCGGCGCGCCACCTTCCACGCAGTTAGCGCGAGGATCTTCACATCCAACCACAATGACCAATGATCCACATACCACACATCCAGGCTAAATTTTTCCTCCCAGGATAAGGCATTGCGACCATTGATTTGCGCCCAGCCAGTTATTCCTGGCAGCGCATTGTGCCGCCGCGCCTGTTCGGCATTGTAGAGAGGAAGGTACTCCATCAGCAACGGGCGCGGTCCCACCAGGCTCATTTCACCGCGCAGAACATTGAATAATTCGGGCAATTCGTCCAAACTGGTCGAGCGTAAAAATCGTCCCAAGCGGGTCAAGCGCTCGCCATCCGGCAATGGTTTCCCCGCGCGGTCAACCGCATTGCGCATGGTTCGGAATTTATACATGGTAAAGATTTTCCCACGGTAACCGGGGCGCGGCTGCCGAAACAGCACCGGTTTACCCTCTCTGATGAAAATCAGCACCGCGATCCCGATCATGAGTGGCAATGCAGGTATCACCAGGATCACGGTCAGGATCAGGTCAAAGAGTCTTTTAACCAACGGTATTCGCTGCATGATTCGTTCAAAAAGATTCAATTTCGTTTTGATGGCAAGATAATCATCACATGAATTATAATTCAGCAACTCACCACACCGTGGAGTAATCCATGCTGCTCGAAATATCCATCGAATATTGCGCCGTCTGACACTACACAGAGCGCGCCATCAGTTTGATGGTCAACCTTCTGAAAACATACGAAACCCGCATCAGCAAAATCACTCTGCTGCCATCGGATGGGGGTTGCTTTGAAGTCTTGGTCAACGGCAGCGTTGTTTTTTCAAAACTCGCCACCCGACGCCACGCAGAACCGGGCGAGGTGCAAGAATTAATCAAAAATTATCTGAATGGAGGCTGCTGATCCTATGCCAAGAAAAGGAAGGGTATTTTCCGGCGCAAGACCCACCGGGCGCCAGCATCTGGGCAATTACCTGGGCGCAATGCTCAACTACGTCGGCTTGCAGGAAGATTACGATTGTGTCTACTGCATCGTTGATATTCATGCATTAACCACCATGGAAACCACCCTCGACCTGCGCCAAAACACATACGAAATGGCGCTCGACTGGCTGGCGGCTGGTATTCGCCCGGAAGAGACGATCGTCTTTGTCCAGTCCCACGTCCCCCAGGTGATGGAACTGCACACCTACCTTTCGATGGTCACCCCGTTAGGCAAACTGACCGATCTACCCACCTTCAAGGAAAAAGCCCGCGAGCAGCCCCACAACGTCAATTACGGTCTGGTAGGCTACCCGGTGTTGCAGACTGCCGATATTGTATTGTACAAAACCGATCTTGTGCCGGTGGGCATTGATCAGGCTCCCCATATCGAATTCGCCCGGGAAACGGTGCGTTCATTCAACCACCGGTATAACACTCAGGTGTTGATCGAACCGCAAATGAAAGCCACTCAAGTACCCAAAGTTATCGGCATTGACGGGGCTCAAAAGATGGGCAAAAGCCTCAACAACCATATCGAACTGGCAGCCAGCCCCGAAGAAACCCGCCAGCGGGTGATGCAAATGGTCACCGACCCGCAGCGCCAGCGCCGCTCGGATCCCGGAAATCCAGATGTGTGCAATGTGTTCAGTATGCACAAGGTCTTTTCACCGCCAGACCAGGTTCAAAACATCAATACAGAATGCCGCCGGGCGGGTATTGGCTGCGTGGATTGCAAGAAAATTTTCGCCGAAAATTTGAACAACCACCTGCAGCCCTTCCGCCAACGCCGCGCCGAAATCTCGCGCAACCCTGATGATGTTTGGGACGTGCTGCGCGATGGCGGAAAGCGCGCTCTAATCATTGCGGAAGCCACCATGCTGGAAGTCCGCCGGGCAATTGGGCTGCCCTGAGATGCGCGCAGTCATCCAACGGGTACAGCGCGGCGCAGTTAGCATCGAAGGCCACCGGGTGGCTGAAATTGGGCGCGGATTAGTCATTCTGCTGGGAGTTGGACCGGCGGATACTGCGCAAACCTGCCAGGCGCTGGCTAAAAAAATTGCCCTGCTGCGCATCTTCGAGGATGAGCACGGGAAAATGAATCTATCCCTGCTGGATATCAAAGGGGAAGCGCTGGTGGTTTCCCAATTCACCCTGTATGCGGACGCGCGCAAGGGCAACCGGCCTTCCTTCACCGAGTCTGCCCCTCCGGAAATTGCCCAGCCGCTGGTGGAACAATTTTCTGCCGCCCTTATGGCACAGGGCATCCGGGTTCAGTCCGGAATTTTTGGCGCGCACATGCTGGTGAATATTGAAAACGACGGCCCGGTTACTATTTGGTTGGAAAGAGAGCAGCCAATTGGTTGACGCGGTTTGAACAAATGTGGTAATATCTATTTCAACCCATTCCGTGAGCATGATGCGGAGGGTTTTGTATATCGTTGAATGAGAACAAGAAAGGAGAAAGCCCATTAGTACAACCAATTATCGGGTGAACGAGGCAATTCGAGTGCCGGAGGTGCGAGTTATCGGACCCAAAGGCGAAAATCTGGGCGTTTTGACCATTGACAAAGCCCTTCGCGCAGCGCGTGAAGCCGAGCTGGATCTGGTTGAGGTAGCTCCCGGTGCAACTCCTCCGGTATGCCGGGTGATGGATTTTGGCAAGTTCCTTTACGAACGGACGAAAAAAGAACGCGAAGCCCGCAAAGCCCAGACAAAAATTGAGGTCAAGGAAATTCGGTTGCGCCCAAAAACCAACGAGCATCACCGCGGATTCAAAACCCGGGACGCTCGCCGCTGGCTGCAAGAGGGGATGAAGGTGCGCGTCACGGTTCGTTTTCGCGGTCGGGAAATAACTTATCCCGAACTGGCGCTGGAAGATTTAAAGGAAATCGCCCAGGAACTGGCGGACGTATCCACCATTGAGTCGATCCCTTCCATTGAAGGGAAAAGCATGACTATGGTGCTTGCGCCGGTGCGCGCGCCCCGCAAGAAAACTGCCGATGCGCCCGAATCAGTCGCCAGTGAAGAAACTTCTGTCGGTTAAGCCGAACTGCTTTCTCACATTTCGCGCCTTGTTTGAATTCGAAAATCTGGTATAATCTGCGGTCGCGGAAGCAGACCGTTATTCTAGGTTATTGAGACGAGAGGAGATTGAGCGTGCCTCGCAAAGCGAAAGCAGGAAAAATCAAAATGAAGACCCACAAGGCAACCTCTAAACGGTTCCGCCTGACTGGGTCGGGCGTGCTGGTGCGCACCAAAGGCGGCAAGAGCCACTTGCGCCGGCGCACCCCCAAGCGCACCAAAGCATTGTTCACCGAGATGATCCCCGTGGAAGGGGAAAATATCATCAAGCGGGTCGAACGTCTGGCGCCTTACCTGAAGAAAAAGGACTAAGGCAATACCGTTTTTTGGTTTAGTGCGGCTGTTGGGTGTTCGCAACAGGTGGCAACACCGGCGCCCAGGGGCTTGCAAAGGAGTACATCATGCGTGTTAAAGGCGGACCGCAAGGTCATCTGCGACATAAGAAAGTTCTGAAATTCACCAAAGGTCAACGCGGCACGAAGCATTTCCTCTTCCGCCGGGCAAATGAAGCCATGCTCAAGAGCATGTGGTATGCCTTCCGTGACCGGCGCACCCGCAAGCGCGATTTGCGAAAACTGTGGATCACCCGCATCAACGCAGCGGCGCGCCTTAACGGGATGAGCTACAGCCGGCTCGTTTTCGCCCTGCGCAAAGCCAATATCGAACTCAACCGTAAAATGCTCGCCGACCTGGCTGTGCGCGATCCACAGGCTTTTACCGCCGTTGTGGAACAAGCCAGGGCAGCCTGAACAATCCAGCAACGGTTCTGCATCAGCGATTGATCCGACGGGATGGAGGTATAACCATCCCGTTTTCGTTTGCGGTAGCAATGAAGCGGTGATTCTTGCGGTATACTGGGATGATCAAGAGATGATTACCTCTCCCCAAAACCCCCGCATACAACGCGCGCGCGCTTTACTCCACCAGCGCGACAAGCGCATTGCCGAACAGGCTTTCGTTATCGAGGGCGCGCGCCTGATCGAAGAAGCCTTGAAGGCAGCCCACCCGCTTGAATACGTCCTTGCCAGCCAGAACATCACCCCCCGCGGGGATCAATTGCTGGTAAACCTTGCGGCGCGCGGCATTCCAATCGAGCGGGTTGCTGAAAATGTTTTCAACCGCCTGGCAGACACCGACAATCCGCAGGGCGTGATGGCTGTAGCGCGGCAAACTTCACCTACCATACCGCCGGACTGGGATTTCATCGTCATTGCCGACGAATTGCGCGACCCAGGCAACCTCGGCGCGCTGTTGCGCAGCGCTGCTGCCGCTGCGGCGCAGGCAGTAATCCTGACCCCAGGCAGCGTGGATGTTTTTGCTCCCAAAGTGGTGCGCGCCGCAATGGGCGCCCATTTCCGGATAGCCTTCCAGCAGTTTACCTGGACGCAAATCCACGACCTGTGCCGCACCCGTCAGCGTCAGCCGGCGCGCATTTTAACCACCGATGTAAACAACGGTATCCCCATCTGGGAAGCGGATTTACGCTCACCATGCGCGCTCGTAATTGGAAGCGAAGCAGCAGGCGCCAGCCCCGCCGCCCGCAGCCTGGCGGATGAAATTTTGACCATCCCCATGCCCGGCAAGTTTGAATCCCTCAACGCCGCCGTTGCAGCAGGTATTCTTTTGTTTGAAGTTGTCCGCCAAAGGAAGCGATGAAAATTCGTACCCTGACCTGCTTTTTTGACCCTGCCAGCGACCCGCCAGCCCAAACCCTGCCCCGCCTTTCCGACTTTGCCGATGAAGCCAGCCAGGTGGTCCAGCAGGCGGGTTTCGTTTTGCAAACCCGGCGGCTGGCAACCAGTCCCTTCCCGCACTGGCTGGAGGAGTTGACTTCCTCGCGTCTGGTCAACCGGGCAGTGGAATTGGAAACCCTCGCCGCAAAGCACGGTTTCACCTATCTATCGCTGGGTCCTGCGCTTCCCAACACTCCCGCAGCCTATTCACTCATACCCGCTGTGCTGGCAGCCACGCGCAGCGTTTTCCTGACCGGTTTGATGACCACCGGCAGCGTTGTTCACCTGCCCGCTGCGCGGGCGTGCGCTGAAATAATCTACCGCAATGCAACGCTGGAGCCAAACGGGTTTGCCAACTTACGGTTTGCCGCGCTCGGCAATGTTCCAGCCGGAAGTCCGTTTCTGCCGGCTGCTTACCATGCGCCAGGTTTTTCACCTGCTTACGGGCTGGCGTTCGAATGCGCGGATGAAATACTGGCTGTCTTCAGCAGCGCGCCGAATTTGCGCGCCGCCCGTCTGAGGTTGCTCGAACGTCTGCAAAACATCGCCACCGAATTGCGCCATCTGCTTTCCCCGTTGCAAGCCAAATTCCGCCTGGAATTTTACGGATACGATTTCTCAACCGCCCCCTACCCTCAGGATTGGTGCTCCGTTGGGGCAGCCCTGGAAAGATTGGGCATCTCCCGGCTGGGTCAGCACGGCTCGCTGGCTGCGGCTGCATTTCTGGCAGATACCCTCGATATGGGTAACTGGCAGCGAGCCGGTTTCAATGGCTTGATGCTACCCGTGCTTGAGGACTCCGTCCTTGCGCTACGCTCCGCCCAAGGAAGCCTGACCATCAAGGATCTACTGCTCTATTCAACAGTATGCGGCACCGGCTTGGACACCATTCCTCTGCCAGGCAACAGCGAACCTCAACATCTGGCTGGGTTGCTGCTCGATCTGGCATCACTCTCCCTGCGCCTGAACAAGCCGCTCACTGCCCGGTTGATGCCCATACCGGGCAAAGCCGCGGGCGATGTTGTCCAGTTCGACTTCGAATTTTTCAGCGCTGGTCGAGTAATGTCCCTGGAAGAGGGTGCGGTTGGCGGGTTGCTCTCCCTCGCCGATCAGATACAGATAAGACCGCGCAGTCCGGTTACCTGACCTGCTTGAAATCAATCAAAATCAGGTTCTTTTCGCAATCGGCAAACGTATCGAACTCGACCCGCTCCGAAAGCGGCAGATTCGACTGGTCTAGTAAACGCACCGATAGCAAGCCCTGCGAAGCCAATGGCTGGTTGGCAATGGTAAACTCATATCCTGAAGGACCGTACTGCGCCGCCGTGCCGGTCAGGCTGGTCATGTTGATGCTTTTACCATCCAGGCTGCCACGCAGCGAAACGCGGATGCCGGTCACTGGTCGGTTTTGCCGGTCAACCACCCGCCCGGCAATGCCCATCCATCCGCATCCGCGGCTGGCATCATACAGATTGATTGAAATCGCCTGCGGGTCGCTCTGTCTCATAAAGGAAAAGCCACCCGCAACTGCGGTTTCAGTTGGTTCGGGGGTGCCCAGCGATTCAATGGGCGTACCGATGATGATGATTAGCGGCTGAGTCGGAGTCAGGCTGGGTTCAGGGGTTGGCGAGTAATCCGGGGTAAGCGAGGGGGTCGGCGTCCAGGTGGGGGGCAGCGCCAGTATCGCAGGCGTAGCCGTGGCGGGTTGGGCAAGCGCCGGCAGGGTTGGCGGTGGGAATGGATTAATCTCAGTCTGCGGATTGAGAAAAACCATCAAGAAAAGCGAGGCAATCAGCGGAATCAAAGCAATGACAAACACGGTAGCCAGATTCCAACCCAAATCTTTCCTTCGCATTTTCTGTTGACTGTTCACGGGATTGCTCCTGTTGATAAAAATAAACGCGGCGCTGAGTAAATCTCAGGGGTAGCGGACCTCAACCTGCGCCACTTCGCGCTGCCGGCTGATCCATTCCGCCAGTGCATTTTGCTGTAAATGCAAGCGCGCCTCCTGGCTTAATTCGTGATCTTCAGCGCGTTCCACAACCTGCACAATATGAAACCCAAATGGCGACTCGATGATCTCGCTGAATTGACCGGGTTGCAGATTGAAAGCTGCCTGCTCCACCACTGGCTGGGTCAAGAAACCTCGCGGAAACCAACCCAATTCCCCGCCGGTTAAAGAGTCATACTGAAAAGCCAGAGTTGCAAAATCTGCGCCAGCCTGCAATTGGCGATGGACCGATTCGGCAGTATTGGGAAAACGAACCAAAATTTGACGAGCGCGCACTTGTTCCACCCGCTCCGGGATGCTGGCAGCAATTTGGTCGCGCTGCCAGGCTGCTTCCAATGACCGGCGCAGCGCAAACCGAAACGCGGTTTCATCAGCATAACCCATTTGTGTCATCCACGCCAGCAGCGCTTCCTCTCCGCCGGCATCTTTTGCCAACTGCTCCAGGCGCACATCCAGATCGGTATCATCAACGCTGAAACCACTGCGCCGGGCTTCCTGCGCCAACAAAGTCTGGCTCACCAGGTCTTCCACCACCAATTCCAGGCGATCCTCCGCGCTGCGTTCAATGCCCTGCTCGGTCTCGGCATCAACCAGCTGCTTCAGGGAAGCCTCCAGTTCCACCAAGGGAACGCCTTCGTTATTAACAACAATTCCGACCGGCAGCGGTGTGGGCGTTATGGTTGGCATGGCAGTTGGTTGAGTGTCCGTCTCGGCGGGAGGCAGCCCTGGTGTTTCAACCCGTTCAGTCGCTTCCCCAAACACATTACAGCCTGCCAACAACCATGCTACAGCCAGTAAAACAAGCCATGCTAAAGAAAAGTTAGTTTCCGGTCTTTTGGTCATAAAAAAATTATACCCGATTTCAAGAAAACAACTCTCCCAGCCACTTTCCGGCTGGGAGAGTAAATCTGTCTTATGAATGGTGGTTTAGTATTCCGGCATCGGAGGAGGCGCGGGTTTTTCCTTTTCAGGAACTTCGGTGATCAAGGCTTCCGTGGTCAGGATCATTGCCGCAATCGAAGCCGCGTTTTCCAACGCACCGCGGGTAACTTTGGCGGGATCAATCACGCCGCCTTTGACCATGTTAATGTATTCGTCGCGCAGGACATCATAACCAATCTTGAGGTCTTTTTCGCGAACTTGCGCCTGGCGAACGTTTTCAATCACAACCGAGCCTTCCTTGCCAGCGTTCTCGACGATCTTGCGCATGGGAACTTCCAGGGATTTGCGCACGATGTTGACGCCAATCTGCTCGTCTTCCAGGTCCATCTTCAGGTGTTCGAGGGCAGCCACAGCATTGACCAGGGCAACGCCACCGCCGGGGACAATGCCTTCTTCAACGGCAGCGCGGGTCGCGGACAGGGCATCTTCGACGCGATGTTTCTTTTCTTTCAATTCGGTCTCGGTCGCAGCGCCAACTCGAATGATGGCAACGCCGCCAGAAAGTTTTGCCAGCCGTTCCTGCAATTTTTCGCGGTCGTAATCGCTGGTTGTCTTGTCAATTTCCACGCGGATCTGCTCGATGCGGCCGCGGATCTCGGCTTCATTGCCTTTACCGCCCACCACGGTGGTGTTGTCTTTGTCAGCAACAACTTTTTCAGCGCGTCCCAAGTCCGCAATGGTGGTGGTTTCCAACTTGCGCCCGGTTTCTTCGGAAATAACGCTGGCGCCGGTCAGGGTGGCAATGTCTTGCAGCATGGCTTTGCGGCGGTCACCGAAGCCGGGGGCTTTAACTGCCAGGACATTCAACATGCCGCGCAGCTTGTTCAAAACCAGGGTCGCCAGGGCTTCCCCATCAACGTCCTCGGAGATGATGACCAGATCGCGTTTGCCAACCTGCACCATTTTCTCAAGCACAGGAACGATATCCTGCGCAGCGGAAATTTTCTTATCGTAGATCAAGATGTAGGGGTCTTGAATCACCGCTTCCATGTGTTCCGGATCGGTGATGAAATAGGGGGAGATATAACCACGGTCGAACTGCATGCCTTCGACGTACTCGGTTTCGAATTCCAGCCCTTTGGATTCTTCCACAGTAATAACGCCGTCTTTGCCAACTTTGTCCATCACCTCAGCGATTAACTCGCCAATGGTGCGGTCCTGCGCCGAGATGGTGGCGACATTACCGATATCTTCTTTGGTCGTGATATCAATGGATTGTTTGCGGATCTCCTCGGAGACCAATTTTGCGGCGGCTTCGATACCGCGTTTGAGCAGCATCGGATTGGCGCCGGCAGCAAGGGTTTTCAAACCCTCGGTAACAATAGCGTGCGCCAGGACAGTCGAAGTGGTGGTGCCATCACCGGCAATATCATTGGTCTTGGTGGCTGCTTCTTTAAGCAGCTGGGCGCCCATGTTCTCGAACGGGTCTTGCAGTTCTATTTCTTTTGCGACGGTTACGCCGTCGTGAGTGATGGTCGGGGAACCAAATTTACGATCCAGGGCTACATTGCGTCCCTTTGGACCCAGGGTAGTTGCCACTGCTGTTGCAACAACATCAATGCCGTTCTTAAGACGACGGCGAGCCTCTTCCGAAAATACCAGTTGCTTGGCTGCCATAGGGGTTCTCCTTCGTGAAAATGATTTTGAAAATTACTTGGATTCGACAATCGCGAGCAAATCGCTCTCGCGCAGGATCAACAGTTTCTTGCCATCAATTTTGATTTCGGTGCCTGCGTATTTGGCAAACAGGACGGTATCGCCCTCTTTCACATCCATAGCGATGCGGTCGCCATCATCATCGCGGTCACCAGGACCTACCGAAAGAACGATCCCCTTCTGGGGTTTTTCCTTTGCCGTTTCGGGAAGAACGATACCACCGGCAGTTACTTCTTCCTGCTCCAGCGGTTCAACTACCACGCGGCTGCCTAAAGGTTTAAGTTTGATACTCATTGAAACCTCCCACTTCTGGAATTAAGGTTAATCTCCCGGTTTTTAGCACTCATATCGCCAGAGTGCTAAACCAGAGGCAATAATACCCGCCTTTTTTACGAAAGTCAAGGGATTTGGAAATCTTCTTACAAAACTCTGATATTGTTATGCTGGTTTGTTAGGGCGCGGTAATATTATAAGAAGCGCAAATTTGCTCGCTTGGTTCAATGATCGCCAGGATGGTTTCATCCTCCGCATACCTTGCGCGCACCTCGGCAAGCACCTTCACAGCTTCCTGGCAATATTCCAGTCCGGGGCGATGCATACCCGCCAGCACCGAGCCGTAGGTATAATAATAAATCAAAGAGGCGCTGGTTAACTCAAGTCCCTCAATTTCAATGGGCGCATCCGTGTCCGGATTGCACTGGCGAACATCACACGAGATGGCTGCATCGCAGCCCCGCACCGCGCATTGAAAAGCGGGAATTGCGCTCTCAAAATTGCGCGCCCGGAAATATACCAGGCCCAGTTGACCGTAGATATCCGGGTTCTCGGGGAGCATGGCTAACGCGGTGCGCACATTTAACGAGGCAGCAAAAAACTCCCCCATCTGGGAATACGTACGGGCAATGGCAAGGTAAGGGATAGGATCCTTAACCCCAATTTGCTTGTTGATGGAAACCGCTTTGGCATAATAAACCAACGCTTCTTCATACAGCGCGCGCACTTCGGGGTGATCGAGCCCAACCACTGCCGAGCGGCGCAAGGCGAGCGTGCGGTAATTAGCCCCAATGCGGATGTACAATGGAGTAAAGTTAGGCGTAATCTGCGTAGCCCTGAGATAATTCTGAATAGCAGCTTCATAATCCGCCAGCGATTCCTGCACATAACCACTCACCCGGTGCACATCCATCAACGAGGGATCGCGCTCCAGCGCCTGGCGCATACTTTCATCCGCCTGGACATACTTCTGCTGGTCAATGAGGATTTCAGCGTAATATGCAAATGCCAGTGCATTATTGCTGTCGAACTGAATCGCGCGCAGCACGGATTGTTCGGCTTCGCTCAGGTATTCTTCCTCTTTGTCACCGCCATACACGGCATTCCAGTTGTAGACAAAAGCGCGAATCGCCAGCACGTATGAATCCTCTGGCGCCACCTCGGTAGCCCGGTCAATATTTTCCCGCGCGGCTTGCAACCGCGCGATTCGCTCCGCATCGGTGGTGGATAGGCTGGAAAAATAGGTCTGGATGCGCGCCAGTTCAGCAATCAGCCGGGCATCGGTCGGGTCCAGCTCCATTGCCCGCTGGTAGGCGGCAATTGCCGCCGGCAGATTGCCAGCAACGAATTGGATTTCGCCTTCCAGCGCGTACGATCGGGCAATCCGGGTGGGTGTCGGGGTTGGCAGAAACAACGCTTCAACCTGTCCGGATTGATAACCGCGCAACAAATACAACCCTGCCATTAACAACGCCAGGATGATTACGATCCGGTATGGACTGGAGTGGTGGTTGTTTTTCCTGAACAGGCTTCGGTTGTCGTTTAGTTCGATCATCGCGAATTTCAATCACGGAATTGGCGTGGGGGTGGGCGTCGGCAGTGTACCCTCGGCAACTTGCTGGCAAATGTTGATTATTTCCTGGGCATTGGCAACCGATATCTGTTCGATTACCACCGTATCCATCACAGCCCGGGCAATCGGCAAGGCTTCTCCGCATTGCCCCTGACGCGCCAGCGCCAATCCATACATATAATAATATTCAGAAACAGGCCAGTAGGATAGTGGCAATCCTTCTACAACATCTCCGCTCTCGGCAGTGCCACCCTGCACAGCCAATCGCAACGCTTGCACTGCTCGCGGGAAATCACCCCGGCGGTAATGCATCACGCCCAGGTTTCCGTACAGGTACGGATCGGCGGGTTCATTGGCGATCGCCTTTTCCGCATATTGGATTGCGCTGGCAAACTCGCCCTGAGTAAATGCCGTCCGCGAAAGGTAGGTCAATGGCAGCGCATCGGTAGGGTTGAGGGTGTTTGCGCTGGTAAAAGAGCGGATTGCCTTAGGGTAATCCCCCAAGGTGCGGTAATTTCGCCCCAGGTAAATGTGCAAATCCGCGATATACGGGTTGATCGCCACAGCCGCCTCAAACTCCGCTACGGCTTCGGTGTAGTTGGTGGTAAACTCCAGCACCAAGCCGCGCGCGCGGTGAGTCTCCAACGCATTCGGAGCCATAGATTGTGCCGTGCGTGAAAATTCGATTGCCCGATTGAGCGCTTCCGGATCCAGGATCGTGGACTGCGATTTTAGCGCCAACACCTCCGCCATGTAAGCATAAAGCACGGCATTATTAGGGTCAATCTCCATCGCCTGGCTGATCGAAGCCTCGGCATCCAGGTAATTTCCGTTCAAGCCTTGGGCATAGCCGCGCAAAGCCAAAGCCGCCGCATTGTTGGGGTTGATAATCAACGCATTGCCGGCATTTTGGATAGCCTCCTGGTATTGGTTGGTGTAGATTTGCAAACGGGCAATGGCAAGATAGATGGATGGATTGTCCGGGTTGACCATCAGAGCGCTTTGGTAAACTTGAATCGCCTGTTTAAATCTTCCCTCGCGAGCGAACTGCTCTGCTTCTGCCAGGAAGG
This sequence comes from Bellilinea sp., assembly GCA_039666315.1. Lineage (GTDB taxonomy): Bacteria > Chloroflexota > Anaerolineae > Anaerolineales > Anaerolineaceae > Bellilinea. The sequence goes on from JAVSME010000008.1 coordinate 172,058, forward strand.
ATTCCGGCGAGCGGGTCGGGGTTGGGGTTGGCACAAATAACGGTGGAGTTTGAGGCACCACCACCTGATTGACATAAAAACCGCCGCCGATCATCAGCAAAAGCAAAATGATCGTCAACGGATTGGAGGTCCGCCGGCGGCGATTCATGCGCAATTTACTGCCTCGTAAATACATACAGATTGATCTTACCATCAGGCTTTAACAACCGTCAAGCGCTGTGATTCAAACTTTAAGGCTGGGTTAATCTTGAAGATTCGGCTTGCCAGGTTATTCCGCTCAGGCTAAAATCATCACATGCGCTTCGACGTATTCAGCCTTTTTCCCAACGTGCTGCAACCTTATTTAAATATCAGCATCCTCCAGCGAGCCATCCAAAATGGTCTTCTGACGGTCAATTTACACGATATCCGCGCGTACACCAGCGACAAACATCACGTCACCGACGATACCCCATTCGGAGGCGGCGGCGGAATGGTGATGAAACCCGAACCGGTCTTCGCCGCTGTTGAAAGCGTGCTCGGCAGCCCGCCCGCATGTCCGCTAATCCTGCTCACCCCGCTGGGCAGAACCTACACCCAGCAAGTCGCCGCGGAATTAGCGCAATACCCGCAAGTGGGATTGCTGTGTGGGCGCTATGAAGGCATAGACGAACGGGTTCGTGAGCACCTGGTCAGCGATGAAATATCCATCGGCGATTACGTCCTCACCGGCGGGGAGATACCGGCGCTGATCCTGATCGACTCGATCACCCGTTTGATTCCCGGCGCATTAGGTGATCCGGACGGCGCTCAGGACGATTCGTTTGCCAGCGGGCTGCTGGAATATCCGCATTACACCCGTCCGGCTGAATTTCGCGGTTGGAGCGTGCCCGACGTGCTTCTTTCAGGCAATCACGCTCAGATCCATCGCTGGCGGCGCGAACAATCCCTGAAAATAACGCTTAAACGCCGTCCAGACTTGTTAAAAACCTGTCCACTCAGCGAAAACGACCGCCGTTTTCTGGCGTCGTTGTCTTCCGAACAAACCGGTCAAACCCCCAATCCTGTTTTACCCGAATGATCCGTTCAATACAAAAAGGTGAACTCATGAACCAACGCTTTAATTTCGGAAAGACTTTTCTGCTGGGATTCGGCTTTTTTGGCGTCAGCGTTATCTGGAGCGTGTACAACGCCTATGTGCCGATCTTTCTTGCCAACCGGTTCGAACTGGCGCCTGCCCTGATCGGCTTCTTTATGACGCTGGACAATATCGCCGCGCTGCTCATCCAGCCGCCAATCGGCGCCTGGTCAGACCGATTGCGCACCCCAATCGGCCGGCGCATGCCTTTCATCCTCGTTGGCGCGCCCATCGGAGCCGCCGCGTTTGGACTGATCCCCTTACAATCTTTGCTGCCGCTGTTCGTTGCCTGCACCAGCACGCTGTTGCTCAGCATGGCACTCTGGCGCACTCCGGTGGTTGCGCTGATGCCGGACATCACCCCGTCACACTATCGCTCACAAGCAAATGGGATCATCAACTTCATGGGCGGGATTGGCGCCATCATTGCCTTTTTGATCGGCGCCAATCTCTACGAGATGAATCCGGCTTATCCATTCTGGCTGGGCTCAGCTCTGGTCATCCTGGCTTCGCTGATGGTGTTTATCTTCATCCGCGAGCCCAAAGAGTTCCAGGTTTCCGATGAAACCAAGCCCAATCTGTTGGTCAGTCTCAAAAAAATCATCCGCGACGAAGAAAAATCCCCTTTGCGCATCTTACTGGCAATCTTCTTTTGGTTTGTTGCGTACAACGCCATCGAGGCATTTTTCACGCTCTACTCAGTCAACCACCTTGGGATTTCTGAAGCGGATGGGGCTCGCCTGCTCGGACAGCTATCCCTTTTCTTTGTGCTCATGGCGCTGCCCGCCGGCTTGATTGGCGGACGCATCGGTCGCCGAAAAACGATCCTGACGGGCATTATTTTGCTGGGATCGTGCATGTTGGCAATGTTCGTCATTCCGGCAGAAACCCTGACTGTTCAATTGACCCGCCTGCCGGTGCTCGGAAATGTGCCGGTTGTCGGCACAATCTTAATGCTGGCAGGCATCTCCTGGGCATTGATCAACATCAATTCGCTGCCAATGGTGGTGGATATGACCGATGACCTTCACATTGGCACCTTTACGGGTTTGTATTATCTTTTCTCAACCATGGCTGCCATTCTGGGTCCCAACCTGAATGGCGTCATCATCCAGCTGAGCGGAAACAACTACGCCATGGTCATGCTGGTTGGACCGATATTCATGTTGCTTGCCATGAGCATGATGCTGGGCGTCCGTCGCGGGGAAGCCAAAAGGAGGGTTAAAATAGAAGTCAACTGACAAACTGCTTGTCAGGTATGGGAAAGCATTGTATACTAGATTGTAAGTTGCGGGGGTATGCAAACCCCTCGAGGCAACCTGTGTTTCCAAATTTCATTTCCTAACCTTTTGGAGGAGAAAAACGCATGTTTAAAAAAGTCTATCTTGTTGTAGCGATCCTGGCTATTGCCAGCATGGCTCTTGCAGCCTGCCAGCCAGCACCCGTCGCGCCGGCCCCGGAGCAGCCCGCCCTTAAAGTCTGCCAGGTGACCGACGTTGGTGGTATTGATGATAAATCCTTCAATGCCACCGCCTGGAACGGTATCTTGATGGCACAGGAACAACTCGGCGCCGAAGGAAAGTTCCTGGAATCCCAACAGCAGGTCGATTACGAGAAAAACATCAACGCTTTCATTGAAGAAGGCTGTAATCTGATTGTAACCGTTGGCTTCCTTCTCGGTGACGCCACCGCCGCCGCCGCTCAAGCCAATCCCGATCAGAAATTCACCATCGTGGACTATGCTTACGACCCGGTAATCCCCAATGTATTGGGACTGGTCTTCTCCACCGACCAGGCCGCCTTCCTGGCTGGTTATGCCGCTGCTGGCGCAACCCAGACCGGTAAAGTCGGCACCTTCGGTGGAATTCAGATCCCGCCCGTTACCGTCTTCATGGACGGCTTTGCCTTAGGCGTCAAATACTACAACGAAAAACACGGCACCAACGTGGAAGTCCTGGGTTGGGATGAAACCACCCAAACCGGTCTTTTCACTGGCAACTTTGAAAGCACCGACGACGGTCGCGCACTGGGACAGACCCTGATGGATGAAGGCGCCGATATCATCATGCCTGTGGCTGGTCCGGTGGGTCTCGGCACCGCCGCCGCCGTTCAGGAACGCGGCAACGCCTGGATCATTGGCGTGGATACCGATTGGACGATCAGCGCTCCGCAGTATGCCGATATTATCTTCACTTCCGTACAGAAGAAGATGGATAATGCGGTGTTTGCTGCTGCGACTGCTGTGTCTGAGGGCACTTTCGAAGGTGGATTGTATGTTGGCACGCTGGAGAACAACGGCGTGGACATTCCCGAATTCCTGCCCAACCGCATCTCCGATGAACTGAAAGCCGAACTGGAACAGGTCAAAGCCGACATCATCGCCGGCAATATCCAGACTACGCCCTAGCCAAAACTCTAACCAAATAAACAAGGCTGGTGAAATTCACCAGCCTTGTTTTTTATAATCACTCGGCATGGCTCGCCCGGCTGCTTTTTGGTTTTTGTGGGGCGTTGCGATTCAAACGGCGTTGGCGGTTGGTTGCCTTGCCAGCATTGGGGCTGAGAATCAAGGACAATTGATTGAGCGCGTTCAAATCGTATTCGCGCCGCCCACAGACATCGCACACCCAGGCGGGAAAATCCGGCACGGTTATCAGGTCGTCTCCCAGCCAGGTATAGTAAACCACCAGAATGCGGCGCATATGCCCAGCCTGGCATTCGCTGCAAGGGATGATGTAATCAGACGGGAGCGTTTTCTTTCGATCTATTTTCATGCGTCAGTGTTTTGCGATGACTGTGATTCCGGTAGTTAATACTTTTACTTCGTCCAAGGGCCAGTATACCACGAAAGCCTTGCCGACAATATTTTCAATTGGCACAAAACCCCAGGTGTGCGAATCCGACGATTGGTTGCGATTATCGCCGAGCACGAACACTTTTCCGGCTGGCACATCCCATGCGCCCGCGTATAACGGCGGCGCATGGATGTACGTTTCCCTAAGCGCGTACCCATTGACAGACACCAATCCGTCCTGAATTTCAACATGGTCGCCGGGCAGTCCAATCACCCGCTTGATGTAATCCTCTTCCGGGCTGAAATGAAAAACAACCACATCCCCATGTTGAATTTCGCCAAGCCGGTAAGCCAGTTTGTGCACCAAAACAAACTGTCCCGGTTTAAGGGTTGGCTGCATACTGACATTTTCCACTCGCACCCGGGCGACAACAGAATCAATCACAAAGTACAACACCAACGCCAACAAAAGCGTTTGAAGAATTTCGATCAAAGCGCGTGAAATAGGGTAACGTTTTTTTTCGCTGGTTTGGGTTGGACTGTTTTCCAATTCAGTAGGAGAAAAATTCACTCAATCCTCCGCACTATTAAAGGCTTGCTCCATTATATGACCGCTCAGTCTGGGGGGCAAGGCTTAATCCTTATGCAGCCGCGCCCCGCAGGTGCGACAAAATGTATCCCCCGGTGCAGCTCGCCGCCCGCACTGGTGGCAATACTCCATCTGGCTGGGATCCACAAAGGTAGATTGCGCCCTGCTTCGCGCATGTCGTTTGCGGTTTGGTATCGGCTGGCTCACCTTGCTGCGTTGTACCAGAAACCAGGAAACGATCACAACCAGAACCACGCCGCCAATCACGATCAGAAAAACCGGCAGCAGGCTGCTCGCGGTTACCCTGCCAGGCGTATCACCATCCAGCGGCTGCGCAGGCTGCACTGGCAACAGACCGACCGAAAGCGCATCATCCGGCTTGGTGTAATTCAGATTAACTCGAAACACCGTTCCGGCATCCACCTTACCAACCGGATTTGAATAGTACACAAAGCCATCCACCTGAGTGATTCCTTCGTCAAAACCCGGGTAGACGATCATATCGCTAGCGTTTGCGGGTTGTTGAACCGAAACTTCCAGGTTGTTTACCTCGAAATCCCCGTTCCATTCGTACACAAAACTGCGCAAAGCACCCTCGCGTTCCATGCGCGGATCGTAATACTCCAATTGCACGAACGCAGAGGGCGTGGTAAACGTGATTCTCAGCCATTCCCCTTGCACCGCGCTGGTATAGGAAAGATTGTAGAGCATTCCATCCATATCTTCCCACGCAAGGTTATACGGCGCGCCAGCGGCGCGTGGAATGCGCACGCTCATCTGGGCAGGCAGAGCAACATCGGCTGCCAAAGACATCCGGTGGATGATCAAAACATCCGGGCGATCGTACTCCGGCCAAATTTCAATCCGCAGATAGTCAAGGGAAAGGTTATTTTGGGCTTGGACAGCCCTGGGCTGTATCACCCAACTGAACAGCAGCGCTGCGAACCACAACCACTGCAGCATGAATTTTGCGCTCTTCAAATTCACCTCATTGGCACAAGTACGATTAATCCGGCAGACTTACTGGGCAATATTACCATTAAATGGCACGACGTAAAAATGGCTTCTCCAAAAATCAGGTATAATGAGCAGTATCACCCACAGAAAGGACCGGAATCATTTTGCGGCACCGACGGACAGTCGAAGAACTTACCGTTGACGAACTGCGCCAGTTATTAATTGAAAAGCGGCGCGCCGAACGCCAGCAGCGGCTGGAAAAATTTCGCCGCACCGGGCGAGTGGTGGTGGTCGAGCCCCAGCCGCAGTTTTCTGCGTTTTCGTCAACGGCAACCGAATTGGACGATGTGCTGTTCAGCCAGGAGGAAGGGCGCCAACCTCGCCGGAAGCGCAAAGCCTGGCTGGATCGTTTTCTGTTGTTCATCGAAATCGCGGCTGTCTTAGGGTTGGCGTTTGTCCTGCTTAATGGGATGAACTTGATCCGCAGCCTGAACCAGGAAGTTGCCGCCGCGCTGCAGCAGCCTACGCTCACCCCAACTCCGTTAATTCAAGCAGTTGTGCTGCCCGGTGGTCACACGCCGCCAAATTCGCCGGGCGGTGTTCGTCCAAATGATGCCGAAATCCCGGAACATTTACGTCCAATCGTGCAGACCTTTGCCAGCCTGCCCATTCCCACTCCCAGTCCCGAGCAGGCTGTCCGCATTCAAATCCCCGCTATTGGTGTGGACGCGCCCGTTGTGCAGGGTGACGGCTGGGAACAATTGAAAAAAGGGGTTGGCCAGATGATTGGCTCACCCAACCCGGGACAGAAAGGCAATCTGGTGCTTTCCGCCCACAATGATGTATTTGGAGAGATCTTCCGCGATCTGGACCAACTGCAAAAAGGCGATGAAATCATCGTCTATACCAGCCAACGCGCTTATGTTTATGTCGTGACGCAGACCCAGCTGGTGGAGCCAACCCGGGTGGAAGTGATGGCGCCCACTCGTGAAGCCGTGGTCACCTTAATTTCCTGTTATCCATACATGGTAAACACCCAGCGCATTATTGTTTCGGCTGATTATGTCGAACAACGTTAATCTCGAGGAGCATTCATGAGTAAGAAGCAAAAACGCCGCATTTCCGCTGCCGAACCGGAGAGAGAAGTAGCACAAAAAACAGTTGCCCCAACAGGTCGTTATACATCCTCGACCGAATTTAATCCCGATTATGCCCCCATAATAAAAGACCTCAAACGGATCGGAATTCTGGCGGGGACGTTCTTCGCGATCCTTTTCGCGCTTTCATTCTTTCTGCGCTAAGTCTGCCAAAGTACTCTCGCAACAGGCTATTGCATACCGCCCGTTGCCACTGAAACCAGAGTCAAGCGCACCCCATCCTGCGGCGATTCACTCATAATAAACGCCGGCTGGCTCATCTCCCCGTCAATGATGAACAGGTTGGAGTTGAGCAAGGCTTTCTTATCCTCTTGAATAAGAATTCCAACCATGTCCGGATATTGTTCCGCCAGCCATGTAATGATTTCCCCGTAGGTGGTACCCAAAGGAAACCGCACATTGATCGCAGGCGACCCGGCTATTGTCTTCGCCAGTCCAGTAAACTCGATGGTAATCTCTATTAATTGGATTGGTTCGTTCATGATTACTTAAACGAAAATGCGAACATTAAAGCCCCGCCAGAAGTCCCCACCCACCAGTAGTCTTGCATCAATTGAGGGAAAGCATCAGATTGGCGGGCAGCAAGTCCAAGCAGCATTAAGACAATTGCTGCGCCAATCAATATCCAACTGCTGATTTCATAGCCCGGTTTTTGTGGATCCTTGATGGCCGCTTTAGCGCCTTTTCCGGCTTTCTTAACCTGCAATGCCATATCCCGCTCCAGGCGGCGCTTCCTGCCGCGCAGCATTGCCAGGCGAAGATAAAAGAACAACATCGCCAGACCGGTAATCACTAGACCAATATCAACCTTCATACTTTACCTCCAAAATCCTTTTTCCAGACATACCTGAGCACGGTGCTATAAAACGCTTGCAGGTTGGGCTTGGGTCCCGCGCCCACTCGTAACATGCGGGTACGCGGAGTGATTTCGACCAGCAAAGTTCCGTTTAATCCCATCTCGGTTGGCACCCGCTCCAAGGCAAACACGCGCGTATTAGGCAGGCGAATCATGGGCAGTCGCCGCTCCGGCGTGCGAATCAACGCCATCATATGGAATTCGTAATCCAACGTGGGCGTGGGCAGACGCACCAGCACAATGCGGGCTTTCTTTTCGGGTACTTCGCGGATTTCGAATTGCGCTCCGGCAAAGGACGAGCATTTGGAATCATCCAACCGCTCACCGACGTGATCCCACCAGAATTGGAGAAATTTCAAACCATCCCGTTCCAGGTACTCGAAAAACCCCTTGGTCTGGGAATGGAATAGAACCGGCAAGGCTTCGTGAGTGAAATTGTAATGCTGAGTTTTATTTTTATCCATTCAAACTCCTCGCAGACTGGCTGGTAATATCCGGTCCAGAAACTGGTCGAATCTGGTCGGTGGTCGCCCTAACAACCACTCCAAAACCAGCGAATTGCCATAAAACCCATGATTCTCATAATATAAAAACATCTTAACAAGCGTCCGTATGGCGTAATCCGGCATATCGGCAGCGCGCATGGAACGTTCCCATTCCACCCGGTCGAGGGCAATTGCCTGCACTTCACGGTTCAACCGCGCAGATACCAATCCGGCAATTTGGCGGGCGGAAAGAATATCGCTTCCGCACAATTCATACGTGGCGTAATCATGTCCATCATGGGTAAGCACTTTTACGGCTACCAGGGCAACATCCTCCAGGTCCACCTGGCTTATTGGGGCATCAACGGAATAGGGTAAAGCGTATTTTCCTTCATTAACAATTGTTGGTAAATACCCTTGCAGGTTTTGCATGTACGCCGCCGGCTGCAAAATAGTAAATGCCAATCCGCTGGTAAATAAACCTTCCTCTACCCGCATCTTCAACCAGTGATGCGGCATGGCTTCCACCTGCGGGTGTAATACGGAATGGTAGACAAAGCGTCGCATCCCGGCATTTTGAGCAGCCTGGATCAATCCTGTGGCGATCTCCAACTCAGCAGGGTGCATATTCGGCGGAATGTGATAGATCGCCGTCGCTCCGCGGCAGGCAGTCTCTGCCAGATGCCTGTCTTGCAGATCGCCAACCAGCACTTCCACCGCTCCCGCCTGGCGCGCACTTTCCATCTGAGATTCTCTTTTGACCCAGGCGCGCACGCCAATACCGCAACCGCTCACCGCGCGGCAGATGCTCTCGCCTGTTTTCCCGGCTGCGCCGGTAATCAAAATTTTGTTCGTCATAACGTCTAATTCGCGCTTATTTTATCAGAAAAGGCTCCCGATGTCCGGGTGACGACATCGGGAGCCTCGGGCGCGAGTCAAACCTGCTATTGGATGGCACGCTCGACCCGCTGACCGGCCGGTCTACCCAACGGTTATATAATGTTTTTACGCTCCACTGGCGGCTTCCAGACGTTGGTGATCAGGTTCATCAGAATACCGACCACAGCACCGGTCGCAATAGCGGGCCAGCCGAATGGGAACAAGCCTTGCAGAATGGGAACGGGCAGGAAACCACCGGGATAGCCGATGTTACCGCCGATACCGATGATCAGGATCGTCGCGCCGATTGCCAGCTGCTTCGGATCAAACAGGTTGACCTTTTCCGCCAGCATAAGGGCAATACCCTGCATACCAATCACGCCGAACAGGTAGATCGCCAAACCACCAGAAACGGCGGTCGGGATGGTCGAAACAAGGTCTGCCAGCGGTCCGATAAAACCGAGCAAAACGGAGATAAAACCTGCCGTGATCAGCACCGGACCGGAGTAGTTACGGGTGATCACCATCAGCGAGTTGTTTTCGCCATAGTTGGTGCCAGCCGTCGAGCCGAAAATGCCATTGACCATGTCGTTCAAACCATCAACCATCAGATTGATACCGATGTAGCGGTTCAGGCGCAGTTTTTCGCGCCCGGTCTCTTCCGCAAGGTGGTCAACATACAGGCTGATCTGGTACAGGTGCGCCGTGGATTCTGGGATGGTGGCAATTGCCATCACGCCCACGCCAAAGATGACCGTCAGGGTCAGTTCGTGCGCAAAATTGGGGAAGGTGAATGCCGGGGCGCGTAAAAGTGGCGACTGTCCGAGCAGATCAAAGTTGACCAGACCGAACGGGATGGCAACAATATAACCAACGATTGCAGCCAGCAGGATCGGCAGCATACCAATGAAGCCTTTACCCTGCAAGTAGACGGACAGAATGAAAGCTGCCAGCAAGGTGATGGTTGAAACCGTCCACCAATTCATATCGCCGGTTACAATACCGCCGGCAACACCGGAGGACATGTCGAGCGCAGCCTTGCCAAGACCGATACCAATCACGCAGGCTACCGAGCCGGTGACAACAGGTGGCAAAACTTTATCCAATGCCTCCTTGCCACCCGAAAAGCGGATGATAAGACCTACCACAACGTTGATCAGACCCGTTGCTATAAATCCGGCTTGCACAACGGATAACAGCGCCGGATCCGCCGGCACGCCAAAGGTTGGCTTGGTAATCGCAGTTACCGCCGCAATGTAGCTGAAAGATGAACCGTAATACAGCGGGATATAATTGCCAATCGCGATTTTCGAGGCAATCAAAGCCACCACGGTGCCGAAGCCGGTTACCGTCAAAACGGTGCTGACCGGGAAACCCATTAGCAGAGCGCACAGCACGGTTGCCGGGAACATGGTAATAACGTGCTGAAAGCCCAGCAGGATCATTCTACCAACAGGGGGGGTGTCCTGTGGTAGATAACCCGTAATTGCTGGTTTTTGTACATTGGTTGCCATAGAAGTCATCCTCCCTTGAAAAAAAGATTATTCAGAACAGGGTTTGATATGGGGGGATTGGTTCAGATCACCTTTCACATGAGCCGCGAGGTTAATCCGCGCCTCCATGCGTTTTTAAACGGATATCCGAACCGATTGGGAAAGATTAGATCAGGTAGTTCGATTCACACCTCCTTTCTTATCACCAAGCAAGATAAGGAACTTATCCGCCGCAGTTCTTGAGAAGAACAGCGACCACCACCAAAACCGCAACCAAAGGAATAATGTACATTAACAAGCGAACCTCTGGTAGTTTAGTAAAACCCCCAGCCATGTCTTTGGCTACGGCTGCCGCAAACTCAGTTTCGGACGGGGGTTTGAAGTCAACAACCTCGCTGCCGCTCAATTTGGCAGCCAGGCGGGCTTCCAGTGCTTTATCCAGCGTCTCGAACGCCTGGCGAATCATGCTTTTGGAAACCGAATCGATCATCCGCTGTCCAACGCTGGCTAATGCGCCTCCAATGTTCATGTCGCCTTCGTATTTCAACAGCGTCGAGCCATCCCCTTGATCTATGAATTGCACCTTGCCCACTCCTTTGGCAAATCCGGGCGTGCCGCGACCATCTACGGTTAAGGTGCAGGATTCAGGTTCAACCACATCTGATATCAATAATTTCCCGGAAAAAGAGCCGGAAACCGGACCGATGCGAACATTCATCGCACCTTCATACTCATTTTCGGATACCATGTTCAGCTTTTGGGTGCCCGGTAATGCACTGGCTAAAACCTCCGGATCGTAAAACATTTCCCAGACCGCTTCGCGAGGACCTTTAAACACGTGTTCGCCTTCCAGTTTCATTCCTACTATTCCTCCATAAAATAAAGATTGGTATTGGTTCGGGGGAACCAGGGATGCGAAGGGCGTTAACCGCCCTTCGCTTTTTGGACAAAGGTAAAAATTCGGCTTGGGCTGAGGGTATCCTGCGTAAACTCAACGCCGCTGTCCTTCAGGGCATCCTCAACAGCCTGGGCAAAGGCTGCCGGGGTCGGGATGGCACCCGCCTCACCCACGCCTTTCAATCCCAATGGATTCAGCGGTGAAGGCGTTTCCATGTGGCCTAACTCAATTTTCTCTGGCATATCCGTTGCTTGGGGGAAGAGATAATCCATGAAAGACGCAGTGACTAATTGACCGTTATCATCATACACTAATTCTTCATAAAATGCATCTCCAATCCCCATTTGAATTCCACCGTGGATCTGCCCATCCACGATCATCGGGTTCACCGGTTTACCGCAATCGTGCACCATTGCCACCCGATCAATTTTGACCTGCATGGTATGGGGGTTTACTTCCACGATCATAGCCATTGCGCCTGCCCCCGTAGCCCCGTATGGAGGTCCGTAGTAGGCAATCGCTTCCAAGCCGGGTTCGGTGTTCGGTTCCATCACACCACGCTGCGGATTAGCGCGGGTTGCCAGGTCGCCCAGTGAAATGAATTTCGCCGGGACATCGGCTACACGCACAACGCCGTCAACCAGTTCCAGTTCCTCAACCGGCGCTTCCAGGATCTTGCTCGCCAATTTGAGCGCTTTATCGCGCACCTTTTGGGCAGCCAGGTAAGCGGCAGTGCCCGCCACGGTGATGCCGCGGCTGGCAAACGTGCCTGCGCCCCAGCCAAAGAAACCCGTATCCCCGGTGATCACTTTAACATCTTTTACATCCACCGCCAACTGGTCGGCTACGATTTGAGCAAAAGAGGTATAGTGCCCCTGCCCCTGAGAAGATATTCCGGTGGAAACCACCACCTTGCCGTTACCGCCCACAGTGATCTTGGCGCCTTCGTACGGTCCAACCGCAGTGCCCTCGGTGAAGCAAACCACACCGATGCCCACGTGTTTCCCTTCAGCACGCAGTCGGGGCTGGATTTCTTTACGGAATTGTTCGTACCCGATCATTTGAACGGTTTTTTCCAGCGCGGTGGGATAATCGCCGCTATCCAGCACACCTTCGACAAAGTCCTGTCCGATAATCCCCGTGTATGCCGGATATTCTGTGGGTTGGAGCAGATTCTTGCGCCGGATTTCAACCGTATCCATGCCCAATTCCTTCGCCGCCGCATCCAACATACGCTCCATGACGAAGGTGCCAAACGGGCGCCCCGCGCCGCGCACCGGGGTAGCGATCATCTGGTTGGTAAACACCAGACTGAACTCGGTCTGGAAGTGCGGGATGCGGTAATTACTGACCGTGTGCGTTTGGGTATTGAGCGGAATGGTCATCATGTAGGGGTTATACGCACCGGAATTGTGAAAGAAGCGGTCCTTAAACCCAAGCACGGTGCCGTCCTTCTTCAATGCGATTTCGCAATAATGCACCTGGTCGCGCTCGGAGGTAGTCGCCAGGAAATTTTCGCGCCGGTCTTCAAACCACTTAATCGGGCGTTCCAGTTTCATGGCAAGGTAAGTCAGCAGCACATCATCCGGCAGCGAGGTGTTGATTTTGGGACCAAATCCCCCGCCAGTGTTGGGAGAAATCACGCGCACCTGGCTCTCAAACAAACCCAGCCGCGCGGCCGTCTGGTTGCGCAGCGCAATCGGAGACTGCGTGCCGCACCAGATGGTCATTTCCTTTGCCAGTGCATCCCACTTGACCACAATGCCGCGGTTTTCCATGGCTGCCCCAGCCACGCGGTTGATGAAGTATTTGCGCTTGACAACCAGGTCGGCTTCTTTGACCGCTTGCTGCCACGAGCCGCGTTCCTGAAAAACATGCCCGGCAAGGTTGCTAAGCGCGTCATCATGCACCAACGGAGCGCCCGGCTCGAGCGCTTTTTCCAGGTCAACCACCGTTTCCAATGGTTCGTAATCAATGTATATGAAATCGCAGGCATCTTCGGCGATGTAGCGTGATTCGGCAATCACCACCGCCACCGGCTCGCCCGAAAAGCGCACCTTGTCCACCGCAATGGGTATGGTCGTCCGCGCAGTATAGGTTGCCCCTTTGATGGCCGTCGGCGGTGGAACCTGCAACGGTCCCGGTTTGATGTAGTCGCCAAAATCTGCTGCGGTGTAAACCCCAATCACGCCCGGCAGATTTCGCGCTTCGCTGACATCAATGCTCAGGATGCGGGCGTGAGCATAATCGGCACGTTTGAACGCGGCATGAAGCATGCCTTGAAGCTCGATATCATCCAGAAATTGTACTTTTCCGGTAATCAGGTCGGGATCTTCATTGCGTTTGATGGATTGATGTACAAATTTTTCTGCCACGGTTGCTTCTCCTTTCGTCCTTAATGAGACGCCATCTTCTGGGCAGCCAGTTTTACCGCCTCAACGATGTTGACATAGCCGGTGCAACGGCAGTAGTTGCCATCAATCGCCTCACGGATTTCTTCTTCAGTGGGGTTGGGATTGTTTCCCAGGTACTCCACAATAGTCATCAGAAAACCCGGCGTGCAGAATCCGCATTGCAGGGCGTGTTTCTCGATGAAGGCTTCCTGCAGCGGGTGCAGATGATCCGGCGTTCCCAATGACTCAACCGTCCGGATTTCGCTGCCATCCACCTGGACTGCAAACAGAATGCACGAGCGCACCGCCTGTCCGTCCACCAGAACGGTGCAGGCGCCGCACAGACCGTGTTCACAGCCAACGTGGGTGCCGGTCAAACCAAGATCGTGGCGGATGAAATCGCTCAACAGCAGGCGCGGTTCGACGTCGCGTTCGAAAGGTTTTCCATTGACCGTAACATTAATTTTCATTTTTTGAGCCATGCCATCCTCCTTCTACTATGCTCGTTCAAAGGCTTCGGTCAGCGCGCGCTTGACCAGCACGTTCACCAACTGGCGGCGGTATTCGCCTGTGCCGTGCAAGTCGCTGCCAGGATCAATCTCCTCGCGGGAAATCTGCTCTGCCACCTGGTCAATGGCAGACTGGCTGGGCACGTGACCGACCAATATTTTTGCGGCGGCTTTGGCAAGGATGGGCATCTCACCAACGCTAAACAGAACCACTCTGGCATCGGTGCAGCGGCTGCTTTCATCCAGTGTAACCACGCTGACCACAGCTGCCTGGGCATACCCGCCCCTTTGCCGCGAAACTTGCTGGTAAGAAGCCCCGCTGCGTTTTGCCATGGGTGGCAGCATAACTTCTACCAGCATCTCTTCCGGCTGCAGAACGGTCATGAACGGACCGACAAAAAATTCCTCGCTATTCACCCAGCGTTCGCCGCCCTCCTTGCGCACCAGCAGCCGGGCGCGCAGCGCCACTGCCAAAGCGGGAATTTGCGCCGCCGGATCGGCATGGGCAATCGCGCCGCCAAACGTGCCGCGATTGCGAATTTGAACATGGGCGATATGCTTGACCACGTAGGGAACGATTGGGAAACGCTGCGCAACCAGTGGGTCGTGTTCAACAGCGCTGTCGCGAGTCATCGCGCCGATTGCCAAACCGCCGTCGGCGGTTGGCTTGATGTAAAACAATTCTTTGACTTTGTTCAAATCCACCAGCGCTGCCGGGCGCGCCATGCGGAAATTCATCGCCGGGATCAGGCTTTGCCCGCCAGCAAGCACTTTTCCATCGTAACCCAGCTCATGCAGGTTGGCGAGCGCCTGTTCCACGCTGGTTGGTGCGTAATAATTAAACGGAGCCGGTTTCATGAAACTGATTCCTCCTGGAGACCGTCGGTTTCACCGGTCTCGAAAAATAATTGCATGGTACAAATTTCAAGTAACAGGTAATCTTTTTTCCCAGGTAGGCGCCGGGAATGCCCGTCCCTGACGAACCAATTGGTAGGTCATTTGCATATGACCGAGGTGAAGGGCGGTGTGATCAATAACATGCAGAATTGCCCAGCGCAGCGGCACCTCCCGCCCATCTACGCGCAGGGTGCGATCCAAATCCGCTGGCGCAAGCGACCCAAGAATTTCACGCGTCTGCTTCAAAGTCCGCCGCAGAACGTCGTAAACTTCATCTGGCGAAGACACCTGAGTGGAGAGCTCCGCTTGCCGGTCGCGGGTGCGCGGCAGTCCGCCGATTACCTCTCCAATCCAAAAATGCTCTGCACCACAAACGTGCAGAGCAAGCACCGCCAGCGAATTGACTTCGGTGATATTCTGACCTGCAAACGGGCGCCAGTTAAGCGCATCCACAGGCAAATCAGCCAGCAAAGCCTCGATTTGTCCGTGCAGGTCTGCTATCCGAAGCATATAATTAAGTAATTCGCTATACAATGGGTCTCCGCAAAATGAACAGGTTATAATTATCGTTGCAGCCCCTCAATTGCGCAACTCCGGAGGGGCTGCAATTTTTTGTTTAGCCTTCTTTGAAGGCAACGAAGCGGCCCCACATTGACTCAACTTCCATTGCTTTCTGGACGAAGCAGCCAATGTAGTAGCGCCCACTGGGAGCATCCGCAATCTGGTTGCCCAGATTTTCAGCATGCACGATCTTCTTTGGGAACAGGTTGAGGTGCATATCCTGGTAGTATTGGTCGAGCGGGAACATCTCGTCCCAATCTTTCCCAAAGTCGCGCTTGAGTTTTTCGTTGGCTTCCTGGAAGGTCTTGGGGTGCCAGATGCGCTGGATGGTGTTCATCGGATGATCGGCAGCCACGCAGTCCACGCCGATCCATTTGATCTTCTTCTCCGCAGCCCAGGCGGCAAAATCCGCCGAGGGTCCCGGGTGCTTGATCATGTAGCGGAACTCATCCGAAGTCGGGCTGATCCAGCCAAATTTGTACCAGCCGGTCTTGATGATCAAGATATCCCCCTCGCGAATGTCCACCACTTTTTCGATCATCTCTGGCGAATAGACGCTGGAATTACTGACCATGCCGGAAATATCGGCGATTACGCCCGGACCGACCCATTCTTCCAGCGGCACATCGCCAATTGTCCTGCCAGCCGGGTAGAAGTGTTTCTCCCCATCCATGTGGGTGGCGAGATGAATGGAAGCATTGCAAATTGAACCGTTGCGAGCCATGCCAAAGTACGCGCCGCCCACCCGCTTGAAATACTTGACCGATAAAGGTTCGTAGTTTGCCCATTGCGGGGAACGCACCGAGAAAGGCACCGTCATATCAATCATTTGCGCGCGATCCATCTCGGCAAAGAACTCTTCTTCGTCCATCCACTCGGGCGCCTGGTAAGCCAGCACGCGCGCCCAGGCGGTTTCGACTTCCATGTATGGAATTGGCATTGCCGCAATCCATGCCCGCTGGTTCTTCAGTTGAGCAACATCCCCAACGATCGATTCCACAAACAGCAGGTGCTTGTTGGGCATGGTGACGTGGGTCATCTCGTAGTACCAATCCTGGGGGAACATCTCATCCCAGGTTTTGCCGTACTCCTTGACCAATTTGGCTTCCGCCTTCTTGAATTCATTTTCGTGCAGGCGGCGGATGGGGGTGTTCATGGGATGTTCGATACAGCCGCAATCCACGCCGATCCACTTGAATTCCATGTCCAGCGCCCACTGGTAGAATTCCGGCGCGGGACCCGGGTGGCGCACCAGAAAACCGAATTCCTTGGATTCAACGCCGCCCTGAGCCTTGGGGTTGAACACATCCGGCTGGTCCCACGAATAACGGTGGTAACCGGTATTGATGATCAGGATATCGCCTTTGCGCACGTCGGCTTTTTTCATGATCATTTCCGGCGTATACAGGCTGTAATCCGAGACCATGTCGGAAATATCCACCACCACGCCCTGACCACACAGATCACCTAATGGCACATCAGAAATTACGCGCCCGCCGGAATGGTACGCCGTTTCACCCACCAGGTGGGTGCCAACCGTGTTGGACCAGTTCAAAATCTGCCCATTGGCGCCCGCGCCGCCGCCGTACGCGCCGGTAACCCGCTTGAAAAAGTGCACTTCCAGCGCTTTGTCGCCCGGGAAAGGCGGCGTGAAGATGCTGCAGCCCTGGGTCAGGTCGTACAGTTTGGCTTCCGCCATCATCTTGATAAATTTTTCGCGATCCATTGTTTCCCTCCGAAACAAATCAGTTGGATTAAATTCCGTATTTATCGGCAAAAGCGATCAACGCATCCTCGAAAGCAGATATCGGCATGCTCACCACGCCCGCTCCAACCTGTCCGACGCCCGCATCCTTGTGAGCCACACCGGTATTCACCCGCGGCGGCAATTGCTTCTCGACCACCTTGCGAATATCCACGCCGGTGGGGGTGCCGCGAAAATCGAGATACGGAATGGTGAAGTATTTGTGTTCCACAGCGGTGATTTCGTACATGTCCAGCGTGGTGCGAATCGCATCCTGAGGCGTTCCGCCGATAAACGTGACCAGCGCAGGCGCGGCTGCCATGGCAAAACCGCCAATGCCGATCGTTTCGGTGATCACGCTGTCGCCGATGTCCGGGTTGGCATCCTTTTCGGTGAAGCCGGAGAAGTACAGCGCCTTGACGTGCGGCGCCGGGGCGGTGAACCAGCGGTCGCCCAGACCGCTGACCTTCATGCCAAAATCGGTGCCGTTGCGCGCCATGATCGTCGCCACCGTGCTGCCTTCAATCCCGTGCCCGGCCATGGACATCGTC
The DNA here is from genome assembly GCA_039666315.1 of Bellilinea sp. Taxonomy (GTDB): domain Bacteria; phylum Chloroflexota; class Anaerolineae; order Anaerolineales; family Anaerolineaceae; genus Bellilinea. The sequence continues at coordinate 189,938 of JAVSME010000008.1, forward strand.
TTGCAGCCCGCCATGACCGGGTTGAGGATGGTGAGCGCATTTTCACCCATGAAGCGCAGCGCATCGTGCGCCACGTCGCCGCTCTTGGCAACTTTGGCAATATACGGCGCCAGCAGGCTGGTAAACAAGACCGAGGCAGCGTCCAGCCGGTTATGACCGTCGTCGCCCATGTGCAGCGCCTTGCCGAGCAGCGAGCGCAGGTCAATACCCCCGCTGGCTTTCAATGCGGCATCCGTCAGCGGAGCGAGCACGGTATTCAGCCACTTCATTCGCTCGATGACCTCCTCACTGTAGGCGCCCATGCGCATTACCTTGCCGCGCCCTTCGTTCAAGCCGGAAAATGCGCGTTTCCCGTGGGTCTGATCCTCCACAATATAGACCATCATGTTATAGGAAATCACACCCGCCATCGGACCAACCGAATCGTACTCATGGCATGGCGCAAACTTGAATTTGCCGCCAGCCAGCAGCGCTTCTGCTTCCTGGGCGTCTTTGGCTTTTCCTTCAAACAGCAGCGCGCCGATCATGTTGCCTTTCATTGGACCTGCCATGCGCTGCCAGGTGACCGGGGGTCCCGCGTGTAGCAGCAAGTCTTCCTTCATTCCGGGGATCACGTCTTTCGCCGGGGCAACGCCCACAACCACCGGACGGGCTTCCATGAATTTTTCGGCAACTTTCTTATTGGCATCTTCAATATTGAGCATCAAAATTCCTCCAGAGCGTATCGCTTTATCCGTGGGTTAATTGGTTGAAAGTTTCTTCATCCGTTCGAGGATGCCCATCAATTTTTCATTGCCGCCAGCGGGTGGGCGCCAGTCCACATGCACCACCGACGTTTCCTGAGCGGTCAGATTTTCGGCAAACGATTCCAGTCCGGCATTGATCGCCTTGAGCGGCTTTTTCAACACCTCCAGATCCACCGGGGTGGCAGCCTCACGCATTGCTTCCGCCGGCTGGTTGAGCGCTTGCAAAAGCTGCCCGGCATAACGCACCACCACCTCATTACTGGTGTCCACCCATGCCCCGGCGCGCTTTAACTGGCGGATTTGGTTGCTTAATACCTGCGGATCGTCCTCGGTGCCGGTGCAGACCACCACCACCTCAAGGAAGCGCCCGGAATTTTCCGCAATCGCTTTGGCTTCGGCAATCGCCGGTGCCAGTTCGCTGGCTGGATCGGGATGCGATCCAAACCCGATCACCACATCCAGAACGATCACCGCCACCTCGGGGTCGTTCGCCTCTTCCAGCAGGCGGCGGATGCGCAATTCGTTGTCCATCATCGGGTGCAGGCGGCCGACGGTAAATTCGTCCTCGCCCAGATCCACAATGGTATGCTCCACGCTGACCAGCGAGTCCTTCAGCTTGTTTTCCTTGTTGATCGGCGCATTGGCATACACCTTGGGCAGATATTCGGTCAGCAAGTGCTGGGCTTCGTATGCCAGCGTGCCGCCGGAGAACAGTCCGCGCAGGTATTTTTGCCCGCTGGCAAAGCGTTCCAGTTTCAGATCGAGATCGGCTTCCAGCGTGGGTGGGTTTTTCGCCAGTTCAACCGCGATGGCAGCGGCATCATCCAATCCGGAGGCAAAAAACAAATTCCCAACCCGGCGAGAAATGGGCGTCCGCCCGATGAAATTGACCACCACCGGTTTTCCGGCTTTGCGCGCCACCCGCAACACCTCCTCGGCGACCTTGGGGGAAGGCGGTTTGGATACCAGCACGATCACCCGGGTATCCGGGTCGCGGCTGAGCACGTCCAGCCCCATCAGAAAGGTGACCCCGCCGATTTTCTCGGACAGGTCGCGTCCGCCGGTGCCGATGCCAAAGGTCATCCCGCTGCCGAGTTGGTCAATCCGCGCGGCAACCTGCTGCAAGCCGGTGCCGGCTGCCGCCACCACGCCAATCGGACCGCGACGAACTTTATTGGCGAATCCCAGCCCAATGCCGCCGATCATGGCGGTGCCGCAGTCCGCGCCCATTACCAGTAAACCTTTTTGTTTGGCTTCGGCTTTTAAAGAAATTTCCTCTTCAACAGGCACATTGTCGCTGAAGAGGAAAACATGCCTGCCAAGGCGCAGCGCTTCGCGGGCAACCCCGGCGGCATACCGGCCAGCCACCGAAATCAACACCCAGTTGGCGTCCGGGATCATGCCCACCGCGCCTTCCAGGCTGCGCGGGCGGTAATCCTGCTGGACGGTTGATCTGCGCGCACTGAGCAGTTCATCCACCCGCTGAATGGCATCCAATGCGGCTTTTTCTTCACCCGCCCGCACCACGATCACCAGATCGTTTTCCTTCGCGGCTTCGACTTGCGGAGACACAAGATTCACCCGGGCTAACAATTCTTTGTTCGTTGGAGTACCCATAATCACACCGGCGTCTTCCACACCGGGCAAGTCGGACAGGGAACGCTGCAACTGCATCAAGACTGCCGAGTCGTAGTAAACGCCGCTGCGGATTTCGGCTTTAATCACGCTCATGTTACACTCCTGTAGTTCAATCGAGTCGTAAACCGATCGGGATCACCGATCCCGCCGGTCGTATGGTTGAGGTTAACAAAATAAGGAAATTCCATTTCGGTTCTCACCAGAAAAGGAAGAGAGGGATGGCTATGATGTTTGCGGGGTTTTGCTGCCGCGCAGCCTGTGGAGTGTTCGAGTACAGACTGGCAAGGATTTGCCAGGAATTGAGGTTGTTGGACAACTGACCCTTGGAGTATATCACTATGACAGGCGTAAGTCAATCAAATTATTTTTTGAACGCCGCTATTCACCGGCTTGACCTGATCTCGCAATCAAGCCAAGCCGGCTGCTTCTGCTAAGGAATTAGAGTTCCAGGTTCTCCGGCACGCGCAGGACCGCGTTGGCTTTGCGGACTTCTTCCGGCACGTCAAAATTGAGATCGGCGCCGACCGCATCCACCAGGTATTGCTTGAGCTGCACGTTCCAGTGATCCTGGCTGACGTAGAAGACCTTGGCGCCGCCCAGTTCGTGCTGGTATTCGGGCCAGGGTTTGGTCGGCTGCGCCATTGCCAGCCCAGCCATGCGCCAGCCATTGTAACTTTCGAAGGTTGACCACCATTCTTTTGCTTTGCATATTTCCATTGCGTAATAGGTTTTGGCGTAGTACATCGCCCAGCCAACCCGCCCGCGGCGCGAGAAAGCCATCGTATGCAGGCTGATCGCCAGATCTTTGCTCCAGAAACGACCATTGGCAAAACCGACGAATTCACCATCAATCAAACCGAGGATGGTGAAGCCATCTTTAATGCGTTTGCGCTTGACGGCCAGAATTTCTCCATACACACGTACACCCACAATATCATAAAAATCTTTTTCGACCTTCATCACCCGTTCCATGAAGCCAAGCAGGGTGGGAACATCATCATCCGTCATTGATCGCAGATACAGGGTGCGTCCATCCTTCAACAGAAAGGTTGATTCAGGCCATGCGGGTAATTGCATCGGGTATCCCTGCAGAATCGCCTCGACCTCGCCAATGTCAATGGTCAGCGTATCAACGGAAACAGGGGTTGGGGGGGTAAGTTTCATTACACGACTCCTTTAGGGGGTATGGGGATTTTGGGTACAGACCAGCCACAACCAGTCTGGCTTGACAGGGAATAAAAACAACCCGTTTGGGCGCATACCATACGTTACGGGTTTTTCGGAGGGATTGAGAACACAGAGAAAGGCGCTTATTTAACTTTCGTAAACGACTTTTAAATTATAGCAACCGGAAAATTTCAAGTCAATAACACTTGTAACAGTTGGCTGAGATAATTGTCATACAAAAGGGTTGGCTAATGATGACAACCTTCATTTCTGCTGGCGTGCAAGTTGTTCCACTATTTGTTGGCGAAGATATTCAATCGGCGGCGGACCGATGATGCTTTCATCGTTCAGGCGAAAAGCCGGAGTCATGCTGAATCCAAACTCCCCCGCCCGGCGCATATCGTAGGATACTTTGCGGCGCATTTCGCGCTCGTCCAGGCAGCGATTGAACGCCTGCATATCCAGCCCGATCTGTTGGGCATACGCTTTCAACGACGGCTCGCCAAGACCCGCAGTTTGTTCGAACAGCAGGTCGTGATACTCCCAGAATCTGCCCTGGTTGTGCGCGCACTGCCCCGCCTCGGCAGCCAGGATGGATGCCGTGCTGATGCGGGCGTTATCCCGCCAGATAAACTTGACCTGAGTGGGAAATTCTGCCAGCAATTGTTCGCGAATGCCAGCCCTTTGCCACATTTGGCACGGCTCGCAGGCGTAATCGCCGAACTCGATCAGCACAACCGGCGCCTCCGGGTTACCCAGGTAGGGATCATCCTCCAGGCGGGCTGGAGAAACTTCGGGGTACGCGGCGCGCGGCAGGCTGATCACGATCACCAGCAGCACGGCAATCCCGCCCAGCACCCAGGATGCCGGGTTGTTCTTAAGATTTGTTATCCATTTGACAGACATCTCAGGGTTATTCCTTTCCTTCATTCCGAATGGACGGGTATGCGGCAGCAATTGTAGTCGAAACGCCTATCCGGTTTGGCTTTTTGACGCAGTTTATTCTGCGGTCCTTACCAGGCGGCAAATGGCGCCGCTCAACGGCTTGACAATTTTATCATCGTCCATAAAATAAGACTAAAGTCCAAATTTCGAAACAATATACATGAATAAACCCGACTCCCTGACCACAACCGCCGAACGCACCCTGCGGCTGGTTGAACTGCTGTTTGCCAGCCCGGAAGGGTTGTCCCCGCAGGACATCCTCCCCCGCCTGGGTATCTCGCGCAGTTCGTTGTTCATTCTGCTGCGCACGCTCAAAGCGCTTGGCTATGTCGAGCAAGCCGAACGGCGCGGGCGCTACCGCCCGGGCGCCCGCCTGATGGCATGGCGCTTCTCCAGCGGTGAAACCCACCAAAGCCTGCTGGATGCCTTTTATCAGGAAGCCCGCAACGCCAAATGGAGCGAGACCCTGCTGGTAGCGGTTCCTGCCCCGCAGGGTGAGCTGGTGCTGGCGCAGGTCGAAAGCCCGCAAACCGTGCGCAGCGCTTATCAGGTCGGCGAAGTGACCACCGGCCTGGCCGCCTGCCGCGCAGTGCTTCATGCTCAGCCGGACGATGCGGTGCTTACCGGCGGCTATGCGCTGGCGCTCAACGCGCAGACCATCGAACTGGCGCTGCCGGTCTGCGCGGACGGCATTCGTCCGCAGGCAGCCGTGATGCTGACCGCTCCAGCCTTCCGCTGGGAGAAAACCGCTCTGCTGGATACCTGGCTGGCGGAACTGCGCGCCCTGGCTGCTCGCCTGTCCTACCGCATCGGCGCCCTGGTGTACACTCCTTACCAGGTGCAGCGCCCCGCCGACCTGCCGCCCGAGATTCAACTCACCCCGGCAGAGATCAACCGCTTTTTACAGGCACCCTGGACAGCCAGGCTGGCTTGCCTGCGCCCGGATGGCAAGCCGCACGTCATCCCGGTCTGGCAGGAATGGGACGGCAAAGCCTTTCACCTGATCGCCTGGGAAGGCTCGCTGTGGGCGGAATTTTTGCGCGCCAACCCGGAAGTCTCACTGACCATTGACGAACCCTGGCCGCCGCTGCGCCGGGTGACCGCGCGCGGCAAGGCAGTTGCCCTGCCATACGAGAAGGACGACCCCCGGCTCAGCGCGCTGATCAGCCGGCTCTCCATCCGCTACCTCGGCGAAGCCAGCCTGGCGCCTGCCAGCGGGCAGGTAACGGATGTGTTTCAAATCCAGCCTGAAACGCTGCGCGGCTGGAAAGGTTTGCTGCCCGCCAGCCCCCGCCCGCTTTGACCCTCTGCCGCCATGAACATCGAGATCAATCACCTCAGCCATACTTTTACCCAACCGCAGCCGCTGCCTGCCCTGGAGGACATTCACTTATTCGTCCCATCCGGGCAGTTCGTTGCGCTGGTGGGTCCCTCCGGCTGCGGCAAATCCACCCTGCTGCGGTTGATTGCCAGCCTGCTGCAACCGACCGGCGGTCAGATCCGCCTGGACGGACAGTCCCCCGCCCAGGCAAACGCCAAACGACAGGTTGCCTGGCTGGCACAGAGCCCGGCGCTGCTGCCCTGGTTGAGCGTGCGCGAGAATGTCGCCCTGGCGCGCCGGCTGCTTGCCACCCGCCTCAACCATCAAATCACGGTCGAGGAAGCGCTTCAGCGGGTGGGGTTGAGCGCCTTCGAGCGCGCCTACCCGTTCACGCTTTCCGGTGGAATGCAGCAGCGCCTGGCGTTGGCGCGCCTGCTGATCCAAAACGCCGGACTGTGGCTGATGGACGAGCCTTTTTCCGCGTTGGACGAAATCAACCGCGAGCACCTCGCTCAGGTGTTGCTCGACCTGTGGCAGCCGTTGCAGCCCACCGTGTTGTGGGTCACCCATAACGTTTACGAAGCACTGCGCATGGCAGACCGGGTGGTGGTGCTTTCCGCCGCGCCGGGCAGACCGGCAGCCGACCTGCCGGTTGCCATGCCGCGCCCGCGCCAGGAGGATTCACCACAATTCCAGGCGCTGCTGAAAGATCTGCGCCGGACGCTCACCGGCGCCATACCTGAGGTCGGATGAATCCAGCCCGGCGGCAATTCTCCCCGGCTGGCATCGCGCTGGCAATGATCGCCGCTTTTTTTGTCTTTTGGGAACTGGCGGTGGTCTATTTCGCCATCCCGGTTTATTTGCTGCCCGCGCCCAGCCGGGTGCTGTCCACCCTGGCCGATCACCCGCTGCTGTACGCCGAAGCCACCCTGATCACGCTCGGCGAGGCAGTGGGCGGGCTGCTGCTCGGCGTGCTGGCGGGCGTGCTGCTGGCATCGCTGCTGGTGCTGCTGCCCGGCATCGAGGACGGGGTTATGATGATCGCCATCCTGATGAAATCCACCCCGCTGGTGGCAATCGCCCCGCTGCTCACTCTGTGGCTCGGATTTGGGGTATTACCCAAGATCTTGATCACCGCCCTGATGACTTTCTTCCCGGTGTTGGTTAATGTCCTCAGCGGGCTGCAAAAAGTTGATGCGCACCGCCTGGAACTGTTCCATTCCTGGCACGCTTCGCAGCGGGAAATCTTCCGCCACCTGCGTGCGCCCTCCGCGCTGCCCTACCTGTTCGCAGCGTTGAAAATCAGCGCGCCGCTGGCGCTTATCGGCGCGGTGGTCGCGGAATGGACCGGCGCCTCCGGCGGATTGGGCCGCACCATGTGGCTGGCGTACACCAACCTCAATCTGCCATTTCTCTTTGCGGCCATCTTCATCCTCGCCGCAGCGGGGATGTTGTTCTACCGCCTGACCATCCTGCTGGAAAGAAAAGTCGTTTTCTGGCAAAGTCACAACGACCATTGAGGAGTATCCATGAAACAAGTATTGGTTTTGCTGGCTGGAATAACGTTACTGCTCGGCTGCGCCCCGCGCACAACCCCACCGCAGGGTGACAACGCCCCTATCCCGCTGGTGTTCATGGCGGGCTACAAGCCGCAAGCCAACCTGCCCTTTGTTGGTGTGTACGTTGCCCAGCAGGAAGGTTATTTTGCCCGCGAAGGCTTGCAGGTGACCATTGAACACTCACCGGGTCAGGGCGAACACTTGCAACTGCTGGCGGCCGGCAAGGTTCACGTCACCACCCAGGACGCGGCGGTATTGCTCCAGCGCCGCGCCGACCCGGGTCTGCCGCTGGTCTCCATCGCGCTGATCGGGCAGCGCGGGCAGCAGGCGTACGCCGCGCTGGCTGATTCGGGCTTGCACACGCCAAAGGATTGGGAGGGACGCCTGGTGGGTTACAAAGGCACCCCGCCGCCCGACCTGTTCGCCCTGCTGCAAGCCGCCGGGGCTGACCCAAGCCAAGTCGCGCTGGTCAACGTCGGTTTCGATCCGCGCATCCTCACCGAAGGCAGGGTGGATGTTTACCCGGTCTTCAAGTCCAACGAGCCGTACCTGATTCGCTCGTGGGGATATGATTTAGTATTATGGGACGCCGCCGATTACGGCATCCCCACCCTGGGCTTGACCTATGTGACCAGCGAGGGCATCCTGGCAGAGCAGCCCGAAGCGCTGCGCCGTTTTCTCAGGGCTGCCCTGGACGGCATCCGCTATGCGCAAGAAAATCCAGACGAAGCCGTGCAGATCGTGATGGAATACGCCGGGGCGCAAGCCGACCCGCAGCACATGCGCTTCATGCTGTTGAGCGAACTGGCGGACGCGCGCAGCCCGCTCACCGACCGGCACGGCTTAGGCTGGCAGAGCGAGGATCAATGGCAGGCGCTGGCAGACATGCTGCAGCAAGCCGGGGTGCTTGGTGAAATCAATGTCCGGGATGGTTTTACAACACTTCTGTTGGATAACCAACCCTAAGCGCGCTCCCCATCCTGAACAAACCGATCTGTGGTAAACTATTCCCTGACGGCGGAGCACTCAGCCTGTATTCTGTAGTCCAATACCAGCCTCAAAGGTGCGCTCGAACCAATCCGAACGGCAGCCGCATCTTTGAGTTTTTTTATTGGGGAGAAACCAATGCGCTGGGTACGAGATCACATACCCCACCCGGTAAACAAAAGGTTATACCGCGATGCCTTGCTGGTGACGATCACCGGCAATGTCACCCTGGCGGTGGTCAAGAGCCTGGCGGCGTATTTCAGCGGCTCGGTGGCCATTTTTTCCGATGCCGCCAATTCGATCTCCGATGTGCTTTATTCGCTGCTGATGGTGCTGGGATTATACGTGTCCCAACGCCCGCCGGATCTTTCCCATCCGCAGGGGCACAGCCGCTTCGAACCGCTGGTCGGGCTGATGGTGTCGTTCTCGATGGCGTTTGCCGGTTATTCCGCGCTGCGCGCATCGTTTGTCCGTTTCCAGGAAGGCGGGCTGGCGGTCGAGCCGGGCTTGCCAATGCTGGTATTGGCGCTTAGCGCGGCAGCCAAAGTGGGCATGTTCTACTCCATCCGCGCCATTGCCAAAAAATTAACCAGCCCGACGCTGAACACCGCCGCCAGGGACAATCTGAGCGACGTGCTGGCGTCCTCCGCTGCGTTTATTGGCGCGTTGGGGTCAACCCGGCTGCACCCGCTGCTGGACCCGGCAGCCGGCGTTGTTGTATCGCTGTGGATTTTTTACGCAGCATTCGCCGCCGCCCGCGAAAACCTGAACTTCCTCACCGGCGCGGGCGCTTCGGAGGAACTGCGTCAGCGCATCATCGAGGAAACCTGCGCCGTGCCGGGCGTGCTGCGCGTCCATCACCTGATGACCGAGTACGCCGGTCCGCGCCTGGTGGCGGATCTACACGTCAACGTGGATGGCAGCACCACCCTGACCGAATCGCACCGCATTACCGATGAGATCATCGCCCGCATCGAAGCCATGCCGGAAATAGACCGCGCCTATGTCCATCTCGAACCACATGACTGGGAAGAATAACGAAATCCGCAGTTGGAACCCAGGATCAGGTGATCGGGGGTTTTACAAAACTGAGCAAATAAAGCTTGCCTTTCAACCGCTGTTCAACCCTGACATCTAACACGGTTGATGGTACAAGATGGATCGGCGCGGTGATCTCTTCTTTACGATTTGCAAAAAATGCTCTGGCAAAAGGAAGTCGTGATTTCCCCCACGTTTTTGCTACTTCTTCGGTTTCATCACTAATGATGATCTTTGCGCCGCCTTTGGCCACACGGATCATTTCCTGGAGCGCTTGTTCTTTATTTTCAAAGAAATTGAATCCGCCAACGTGAAACACAACATCAAAAATACCATCGCGAAAAGGGAGCTGCTCAGCCATGCCCTGAAATAACTCAGCCTGAAGTCTCCATTTTTCTAGATTTCGTTGACATTGCGCCAACATGCCCGCTGATATGTCCAGCCCATAAAAAACTGCTCCTGCAGGTAAGTATCTCAAGTTGATGCCGGTGCCAATCGAGACCTCAAGGAATTTGTCGCCCGGATGTAGAGCAATGCCCCTGACAAGATCACGCCGCGCGTTATCTCTCCCACCCAAAGCCAAATCGGACACTATTTTCTCAAAAAAATCATAGCTTCTCGCCAGCCTATCATAGATGCCTTGATACTTTTTGTTTAATCCGACGACCTGGTCTGCATGGATGAAAACGGGGATGCCATTTTTGATGGGAAAGCGTTGCCCGGAATCAACGCTCACTAACACCTCCTCGCCGCTTTCCGTTATTTCAAGGCGAAGGTCTTCTTTTGTGGTCGGGTTACAAAGAAATTGAAGGGTACTTTCTTTCATGGGTGGATCCTCCGTAGATTATAGCGCGTGCGCCAAATGGCTTGTGTTACCTGCTGGCGGACGGGCACGGATGCTGGTTGGGCGCAGGAATAAGATGAACCACCAAATTCTTGATAGCGAATTTCGGCGCACATTCATGCAATGTTCCCCCTTCTCTTCATGGCATCGTGGTCATTACCGGCGTGAGAAAATCCGGAGGCAGTTGAAGCGTTGGAATGTCCTGCGTCGGGTAATTGATATCTTCTATTACCTTGGCGGTTGTTGAGTCGCTGACCAGATACAGTCTCTTGTTGTCGCCAAAACCGCCTTGTGAATTAGGGTCGGACGGCCAAATCGCATAAGCATCGATCGGCCATTCTCCCGCGGTGGTGACGCGAATGGTGACTTCCACCACAGAGGGCTCATCTTTCACCACATCCAGGAGAAACTCGCTTTGCCCTGCAACCAATTCCACGCCGGCGGGCAACAAGAGTCGTAATCTGGTCTGCGGCATATCCCGCCCGCGCGCCTGGACTTCAATCCGCAACGTCACCACCTGATCAACCAGGGGCGATGGGCTGACCGCCGCAGCGACGCTCAAGGGCGACGAGGGCGCGCCAGCCTGGCATGATACAGCCGCCAAAGCCACCCCTACCAACCCAGGGATCAGTCTAAGTACTTTGGATGTTTTCATGGATGCGACTCCTTTGAGTGCTTGATGGCAATTCAAGAACCCCGCCGAACTCGTGCATGGCACGCCGCCTAAATTAATGAACAAGCATGTCTAGACCGCTGGATACAGTATAAAAAACTACAATTTGGGTGTCAACCCTTAATTATGCTGATGCCTGTCAGTTTTTCGATTTCCAATGCCGTGCCCTGCCCACGCTGAGCCTGTTCATCCCCACCTTTGGTTCACAGAGGCAGCCTTTTTTTGTTGAATATTACCGTTGCGAAAACAAACAGAACTGCAATGATCCCAAGGTAGGCAAAATTAACTACCAATACGTCGTCTCCAGCAACTAGCTTGACTGGATCATAGAAACCAAAAATCGAAATATCGGATAGGATGTTCAGGTTGGGCACAGATCCACCAAGCATATTCATCAAGAAAAAACCTATCGGGATTCCTGCCCCGAAACCAAGCGATAGCCTTACTTCATTAAACAGACATGAAAAGAAAAACGAAATCATCATCACTACCATGTTTACGAGCATCGTTGTTACATTGAGCCTGAAAAATGCGTATATATCTAACTCGCCTGGAAACATCGCCTCAGCGGTAAGTGTACCTACAGCAAACAAAGCGATAAAAAGGACGAAAAGTGATGCGAGCGCGTAGACCCCTTGGGTGACAATGATTTTAACCCTAGGAGTCGGCGTTGATAAAAGGTAGGCGAACGATCCATTATCTACCATTTTGGCTACGAGAGAATTGCCTAAAATAATAGAATACACCATCGGAAAGCCAATCATTAACATTCCATAAAGCCAACTTGCCAGATAACCCGTCAGTTCCAAAACCAAGGCATCGAAACCTAGTGCAGCCCGCAACCCTTCCGGAAACGCCTCTATCATGCCTATCAGCCCTGTCATATCCTCTGGGTTGTACATAGTAATCATTGTCGTCATATACATGGTCAACACACCGAAAAAAATCACGAGCAATACCCAGTTTCTCTTCAGCATAAGCTTAAAAAGGGGAAAACTCATGGCTGCTTACTCCTCGTTGCCGTAATAGGTAATAAAGATATCCTCAAGAGACTGGCTCTTTTCGCTGAGGTTCAGAACTGTAAACTTCGCGGCTGTTTTAACGAAAGCGTCCACTTTCTCGCCTGACACAGAGACTTCGAGTTCTCCATTCTGCCCAATCTGCATGTCAAAACCTGCGGCTTTAAGTATGCTGGCTGCTATATCAGGTTCGCCGGGTCTAATCACAAAAATTCGACGCTGCTCGTCTTTAAGCGTTTGCACATCCGATTGCTCTATTATCCTGCCATCCTTGATAATAAGCACACTATCGCAAATTTTTTCGACTTCTTCAAAAATGTGGCTGGACATAAGAATCGTTTTGCCGTTGGCTTTTGCGCTTAGGATAAGCTCCACAAAGTGGTTTTGCATGAGCGGATCAAGGCCGCTCGTTGGCTCATCCATAACTAGAACATCAGGGTTATGCATAAAAGCTGCCACTATGCCTAATTTTTGCTTCATCCCTTTCGAAAACTTCTTTATTCTGCCCCTTGGGTCAAGCTCCAACATATCAAGGAGCTGATTTTTGCGTTCCGTGCAATTCACTCCTCGCATCGCGCTCATGAACGCAAGAAATTCATCTCCGTTCATATCTTCAGGGAAAGAAATCTCGCCCGGAATATAACCTAATTTTTTTTGTATTTGCGGTGCTTGCTTGATGCAATCAAGCCCCCCTATCAAGCAGTTACCGCTGTTGGGACGCATAAAACCTAGAAGAGCCCGGAGTGTTGTGGTTTTACCAGCCCCGTTTGGTCCCAAGTAGCCCATCACGACCCCTTTTGGCACTGTAAAGTTTAGGTCAAATACGCCTTTCCCGCTTGGGTATGTTAGGGTCAATCCCGAAACAATTATCACGGGTGTTCCTCCTTAATAGAGATTTTGTCTTAACCTGGTCAACCATTCGTAGAATTCCGCCGTAATATCATCAATGTTCAAGTCTGAATGATTTTGTGCTTTTGCCAAAAAGCCTTCAACCCTGCATTGATTATGGCTTTTTTTCTCGCTTGAAAGATGAATTAATGTCTCCACATGACTTCATCTCTTTTGCTGCGTCAACCAAATCAGTCCATTAATATAGTCATTACGACCGTATCGGTCAAGGTGTTTTTCTGAGGTTCGGACGAAAGTACGGACAATAACTTCCCAGGCGGTCATTGCGAGGGCGCCAGCCCGACACTTGCACCTGCCGCAAGTGCAGGTGGTGCAGGTGAGCCTGCGGGGTGACCGCCTGCCGAACCGCAGGGCAGGGAGTGCGGCGCAAGTGTCGCTCCTGACGGGGCTCACTAATCACCACCTTCCCTTGTGGATGTCCGAACTTGTGTCCGAAGGTCGGGCCTTTCGGCAATCACTCGGAATAGACACACCAACGGAAAGAAACCGCATCTCAACCAAACAGGACATGATCCTGCAAAAAGCGCTCGATCTGCCGGTACAGGTCTTCGATCACCTCCGGCGCGCGGAAGCCGTGCCCCTCGCCAGGATAAACCTGGAGCAGGTGCGGCGCGCCGCTTTTGCGCAGCTGCGCCGCCATTGCCTCGGACTGCACCACTGGCACAGCTTTGTCCTCGCTGCCGTGAAAGATGGCCAGCGCATCGCGGATTTGCCCCGCCTGATACAACGGCGAGCGCGCCCGGTACAGTCCGGCTTGCTGCGGGAAGGGGGCGACCAGATGATCGGTGTAGTGGCGTTCGAAGCGGTGGGTTTCGCGCGCCAGCCCGGCCAGGTCTGCCACCGGATAGAGCGCGATGCCGGCTTTGAACACGCCCGGGTGGCGGATCAGGCAATTGAGCACAGTAAAGCCGCCCGCGCTGCCGCCCATGACCGCCATGCGCTCGCCGTCCACCCAGCCTTGCCGGGCAAGGTGGCGCGCGCCGCTGACCGTATCCAGCACATCCACTTCGCCCCAGCCGCCATGCAGCGTCTGCTGATAAGCGCGCCCGTAGCCGCTGCTGCCGCGGTGGTTGACCTCCAGCCAGGCGTAGCCGCGACTGGTGAAGAAATGCGCCTCGCGCGGAAAATCGAACGCTACTTGTGAAGTCGGTCCGCCGTGCACATGGACGAGCAGCGGCGGCTTGCCCGCGCTCTCACAGCGCGGACTGCGCGGCGGGAAAAACAAGCCGTGCACTGCGCTGCCTTCGGGCGTTTTCCATTCCACCGCCTCTGGCTGGGAGAACCACTCCTGGGGCATCATCCAGGCGTCGGTATACGCCAGCGCGCGCCAATCACTCCCATCCTGGCACAGCACCCGTTCGGCTTGCCGCGGCGAAGATGCCAGCAGCGCTGCCGAGCCGTCCACGGGCGAAACGCTCAACTGGCGCAGCCAGGTGTACCCCCCGGTGGGAATTTGGCGCTGCTCGCCGCTTTCGATATCCACCTGCCACAGGCTGGCAACGCCGGCAGCGTTGCGAATGACCAGTATATGCCGGCTGTCGGGCAGCCAGGCTGCGCTGCGCTGCCCCTGCAGCCAGGCGGGCGTGCTCAGGTGGCAGCCCTCGCCACGCACCAACACCCGCTGTGCGCTGCTGCGCAGATCAACCAGCACCAGGTCGTCCCACTCATCCCGCGCCGCCAGGTAACTCAGCCAGCGCCCGTCGGGAGAAAATAACGGCTGAGTATACGTCCCCTGCCCGTCCGCCCCCGCCAGCACGCAGCTCTCGACCACGCGCGGCGGGTCGCCCGCCAGACTCGCCAGCACCAGGCGGGTTGCGTCCCAAGGCATGTTGGGGAAGTCCCATTCCACCCAGGCAAGCCGGTCGCCCGCCGGGCTCCAGGCAGGCTGCATGTAGAAATCAGCGCCGCGCGCCAGGCGCTGCATCCATTCCCCGCCGCCGCCATCTGCTATCGCCAGGGCGGACTGGTCGCCGTATTCGTGGACGAACACCACCCATTTGCCGCCCGGTGATGGGGTTGGCGCACCGAACGCACCCCAGGTTGGGGTGATCGCGCTTACCTCGCCGGTGGAAAGGACGCAGCGCATCAGCGCTTTGCCCTGGTTGGCAAAATAAACCACCCCCGGCGCGGCAGCGAATTCGCCCCCGCCGTAGCCTACCCCGCCGCGCGCGGAATGCTCGAAGAGCAGATCGCGGCGGGCGTCGCCCTTCGCCAGAAAGACCAGGGCGCCCTGTCTGCCGCGGCTTTCCAGCCAGACCAACCCGCTACCGTCGGCGGTAAACTGCACATCTTCCAGGCGCGTGCGCTGCGCCATGCGCAGCGGCGTGATTGGGCTGTCCCACAGCCCGAAGGGGTGGTTTTGTTTTTCATTATTCATCTTCAGCCTCCCTGGTCAGCATGATTTACTTAAAATCACAATCGGTGATTATCCCCTCCCCGGCAGGGTTTATCACCTGTGGTCGAATATATGATCGCGAACTTACCTGATTTTACTGGAAATTCAACTTTTATCGCCAATTCCGTTTTTCAATGAGCAGCTGGCGGCTCGCAAACCACGGCTTGGACTTGCCCGATTTTGGCAGGCAGCCAATTGGATCAAAGCTGGATTGGCAAAAATGGTTCGATCATGCCTTTCAGCCGCTCCAATGGGTGCAAACCGCCAACCCGTTTGGTCACACCGCCCTGTTTGAAGAGCAACAGGGTTGGCACACTCATCACCGCGTATTTCATCATCAAGTCAGATGCCTCATCAACATCCAAACTGACCACGTCCAACCGCCCAGCCAGTTCAGTTTGCAACTGTTCCAGTTCCATTTCGAGCCGCCTGCACGGCCCGCACCACACAGCCCCAAACTCAACCAGCACCGGCACGGACGCAGCCAGAACCTTGTTATCGAATTCAGCCGAGTGGATGGCTTTGATGCTTCTCATTTCACGTCCTCTTGTCCATTTCTACACATAAATCTAATGATATGATAGATTATACTCTTGCGGATTCGTACTTCGACATTTGTTACCACAACCATAACCGAATCTTAATGTCCCTCAACCTGACTCGCGGCTCGCTCGAATTTCCGGTCTTTCTTCCGGACGCCACCCTGGGTGTGGTTCGCACCGTGGATGCGCGCGACCTGGCTTCCTGCGGCGTAAGCGCGGTGATGATGAACGCCTTTCACCTGATGCAGCGCCCCGGCTCGACCACCATCCAGGCGCTGGGTGGGCTGCACCGCATGAGCGGATGGGACAAGCCCATCTTCACCGATTCGGGCGGATTCCAGGCATATTCGCTCATCCGCCAAAACCCAAAATTTGGCAAAATGGACGAGCGCGGCGTCACCTTCCAACCGGAGGGCAGCCAGCGCAAGTTTTTGCTCACCCCGGAAAAGAGCATCCAGTTGCAGGTCAACTACGGCGCGGATGTGGTCATCTGCCTGGATGACTGCACCCATGTGGATGCCCCGCGCAGCGAGCAAGAGCTTGCCGTACAACGAACCATCGCGTGGGCAAAGCGCGCCCGGCGAGCCTTCGATCAACTGGTGGAACAAAAGAAACGAACCGCCAGTCACAAACCGCTGATCTTTGCTGTCATTCAGGGCGGCGGCGAACTCGATCTGCGCCGGCGCTGCGCCGAAGCGCTGCTGGAGGTGGGCTTCGACGGCTTCGGCTTCGGCGGCTGGCCCTTGGATGGGCAGGGCAATCTGTTGGTCGAAGTGCTCGAATTCACCCGCCAACTTGTGCCCCAACCGTACATTCTCCATGCGCTGGGAATCGGTCACCCGCATAACGTGCTCAACGGCTACCGCCTGGGATACGGCATCTTCGATTGTGCCATGCCCACCCGCGACGCGCGTCACGGCCGCCTGTACACCTTCACCCAGCCGCCCGGCGCGGACGGCGGACTGAACGGCGAGTGGCTCAAGTACCTGTACATCAACGACGAACGGCATGTTAAAGCCGCCCGCCCCATCTCGGCGTGGTGCGACTGCCCGACCTGCCAGCAGTACAGCCTAGGGTATCTGCATCACCTGTTCAAGATCAACGATGGTCTTTATTTTCGCCTGGCAACGCTGCACAACCTGCGCTTTATGACCCAATTGACCGACCGCATTCACATGCAAGCGCATGGCTGACCCGCTCGATCTTCAATCCCTGTTGGACGCTGTGCGCGCCAATCCGCGCTATGCCGCCATTGCGCCGGACTTGATTTGCGCGTTGATCGAAAAGCAGCGCGCCGTAAGCCTTAATCCGCGCGAAATTGTCAAAGCCGTGCGCAACAAATTGCACCAGGCGGGCGGCGCTTACCTGGACAAGCCGATCAATTACCCCCAATGGACTGCCCGTCTTGCCGCGCTGCCGAACGACCTGAAGCACCCTGCCGTGCTCGACTTTTGCCGCGCAATGATGGCGCTGCACGCCTCCACCCGCGAGCGCCTGCCATACTTTGAATATTTCTACACAGAGATCCTTGCTGTGCTCCCTCCAATTAATTCCATGCTTGACCTGGCGTGCGGGCTGAATCCGCTGGCGCTGCCGTGGATGAACCTGCCCGCCAACACGCGGTTGGATGTGTGCGACATTTACACCGACCAGATCGCTTTTTTGCAGGCATTTTTCGATCACTTCGGCTGCAACGCTCACGCCGAGCTATGCGACCTGACCACCCGCCTCCCCGATCAACCGGCGCAGTTGGCGCTGCTGCTCAAGACCATCCCCTGCCTGGAGCAACTGGATAAAAGCGCCGGTCAGCGGCTGCTGGCAGAGTTGCCGGCTGAACACCTGCTGGTCACCTTCCCCGCCCGCAGCCTGGGCGGCCGCGACAAAGGCATGCGCCGCAATTACGAAAACCGCTTTCACGAATTGATTCGGGATTTGCCCTGGCAGGTTCGCCGCTTCGACTTTCCCGGCGAACTGGTCTTCCTGCTCTCGCGCGCCGGATTCCATCTCCAGACCGAGCCGTAATCCATTTCCGGATGGATACCCGCGAGGCGGAATTCGATTATTGCCTGGTCAATGAATACCACCAAGAGATACAATCATCGAAAGCCGGCATGAATAAACTCCTCAGCGTTTCCGAAGAAATCATCCAGTCCTGGATTGCCGAACTGCGCGCCATCCGCAAATACCGCGCGGCCGAGCTGCCCGAAGCACTGCTGCGCGACCTGATCAACCACGAACTTGCCCGCCAGCCCAGCCCGCGCGAGGCACTGGATGCGGTGCGCGAAAAACTGCACAACATTGTCGCCCCCTACCTGGGCGACCCCGACTACGCCAGCGCCCATGACCGGCTGCGCGCCGCCTTTGCCAGCGCCGATCCGCTGGCAGTGCCGGAATTTTGCCGCGCCATGCTGGACAGCCACGCCTCAACCCGCGAGCGCATTCCGCTGCTGGATACGTTTTATGCCCGCATCTGGCAGGTGACCGACGTGCCGCAGGTTGTCCTGGATTTAGCCTGCGGAATGCACCCTTTTGCCCTGCCGTGGATGAACCTGCCCGCCGGCGCGCGCTATCACGCCTACGATCTTCACCGCGCGCGGGTGGAGTTGGTTGGCGAATTTCTGGCTGCCGGCAGGCGCCCGCCGCTAGCCTACCAGCAGGACATTCTGGTCGAACCGCCACAAATCCAGGCGGATGTTGCCTTCTTCTTCAAGGAAGCCCACCGCTTCGAGCAGCGCCGCCGCGGCGCCTGCCTGCCGTTCTGGCAGAGCCTGCGGGTACGCTGGCTGCTGGTTTCCCTGCCGGTCAACAGCCTGAGCGGCGCGCGCAACCTGGAAGGGCGCCAGCGCCACCTGATGGAAAGCCTGCTGGCGGATCAACCCTGGCAGGTGCATGAACTCCGCTTCGACAGCGAACTGATCTTTTGCATTCAAAAAGCATGAGCCGAAAAAAGAAATCCCTGCCGCCCGCCAATCCCTCCTTACAGGCGCAGTCTGCCGCGCTGGAACGCCTTCGCGGGCTGCTTTCTGAACCGGATTACACTGCCCTGCTGGACGAGCTGGCTCAGCCGCTGAAACCCGCCCTGCGCCTTAATCCACTCAAAGCCCAACCCGGGCAGGTGTCAGAGTGGGCGCAGCGTTATGGCTGGCGGCTGACTTCCGTTCCCTTTTGTCCCACCGGCTGGCAGGTAAATGAACAGCGCGTGCCCATCAGCCAGACACTGGAACACCGCCTTGGGCATTACTACATCCAGGACGCCGCCTCGATGCTGCCGGCGGAGTTATTCGACCTGAACGATGCTCCCCGCGCGTTGATCCTCGACCTGGCAGCTTCGCCCGGCGGGAAAACCACCCACCTGGTCAGCCGCACGCTGGACCAGAGTCTGGTGCTGGCGAACGACGCGGCTGCCGAGCGCATCACCGCGCTGCGGCTGGTGCTGCAAAATTGGGGCACGCTGAATGCAGCAGTTACCCGCTTTCCTGCCGAAAAATTCGGGCGCTGGTTCCCCGCCGTCTTCGACCGGGTGCTGCTGGATGCGCCGTGCAGTATGCAATCGCTGCGCTCAACCGAGTCGCATCCCATGAGACCCATTTCCACCCGCGAGCAAAGCAGCCTTGCCCGCCGCCAGACCGCCATGTTGATCTCTGCGCTGGCAGCCGTCAAGCCCGGCGGGCAGGTGGTCTATTCCACCTGTACCCTCGCCCCCGAGGAGAACGAAGCCGTGCTGGATGCCGTGTTGCGCCGCTGTGCCAACGCCGTCCAAATCGATTCGCTGGCAAGCCATCTGCCCGCTCCTGCCCCCGCCTTGCAATCCGCTTTCGGGCAGGTGTTCCATCCTCAGATCAGCCGCGCGGTGCGTTTATGGCCGCACCGCTTCGGCACATCCGGATTCTTCGCCGCCCGCCTGACCCGCACCGGCGAGATCGCCCTGCCGTTCGAGCCGCCGCCCGCCCGCCCGCTGCAGGCAGTCGGGCAGGAAACGCTCAACCAACGCCAGCAGCGCGAATGGCTGGATTTCTTCTCCACCCATTACGGTTTCGATCTGCAGGGGGTTTTGGAGAGCCACCGCCTGGCTTTGCTGCGCAGCCCGAACGGGGTGTACGCCGTTTCGCAAACTTTTCTGGAGCGTTTTGCCCAATTGCCCTGCCAGATGCTGGGGCTCAAACTGGTCGAGCCAGTCCCCTCGGGCTGGCAGCCCACCCACGACTGGATCAGCCGCTTCGCGTCCGGTTTTCATTCCGGCAGGTTGACCCTGGAAGAGGAGCGGGTAAATCCCTGGCTTAAGGGCCAGGACGTGGACTGCTCCGCGCTGCCCTCCGGCGCCCCGCCGGTGTGGCTGGTGCTTGACCAGCAAGGGCGTTTCATCGGTCGCGGGCGCTGCTCCGCCGGGCGATTAAAGAACCTGCTGCCCCGCCGCCTGATTTGACTTAATTCGCTGGCAGCAGCGTTTGCTGATCCACATCCAGCAGATAAACCAGTTGAAACGCGTCCAGTACGACGACTTTACCGTCCTCGCGCCATTCACTGCTCAGGTGCTGCCCCGCAATCGGATCCATCACGAAGCGCGCCTGCCCGCTGTTCAGATCAACCAGCACGAAGGATGTGCGGGTTTCATCCGGCAAGCTGATATTGCGGATCAAGGTAAACAGCAGCCGGCTGGCATCCGCCGACCAGACCAGCCCGCCTGCCTGCCAGTCCTGTTCGCCTGCCATACCCAGCAAATCGGTATAGGCAAATTCGCGTTCCGAATTAGTCCGGTTATTGCGCACCAGCAGCCTGCCGTCTTGAATCAGCGCGAAGCCGGAATCGTCGGGCGCAGCCCGCAGTATCCCACACTCACGGCTAAGCGCGCTCATACTTCCACTGTCCAGCGCCACACGGAACAAACCGCAGTCAAAGCCGATCACCGTCAGGCTGCCGTCGGCAATGCCATGTTCGCTAAAATAAAGCGCGCTGCCATCCCGGCTCCAATGGAATTGACCCGGCAGGGTATAACCCAATCCAAACGGGCGGGATTCCTCCAGGATTTGCCAGCGCAGACTGTCATCCTTGCGAAAGACATTCAAGCGGACGGTGTACTGATCACCGGTGATGGTTCTTCCATCCGCAGCCACCGGGAAAAGCGCCTCGACGTGAACCGTCCATTCACCATCCGGCGAGATAAAAAACCATTTATCCTGACTTTTCTGGGTTTGGGTAGGTGTCATCAGGCTGAGGTTTTCCGGCTGCTGCCCGCTCTGGGGTGGCAGCGCGTTGGCGGTCTGGATTTCCTCAGGCGGCGTAGGCGAGATAACCGGAGACTGAATCAACGCACTTGGCGCGGGCGGCTCCGTTTGCGCACAGCCAGCCAGCAGGGCGGCACAAGCTGCAACAAGGATCAATACCATTCTAAAATTCCTCATAACATTAGATCTCCGTTTCAAATTGCGCCAGCAAGAGCGCCGTCGCAACCACAGCGGCGGTCTCGGTGCGCAGGGTACGCCGCCCCAGGCTGACCGGCTGCCAGTCTGCCTGAACTGCCTGACGGACTTCTTCGCCGTCCCAGCCGCCTTCCGCACCGATCAACACTGCGGCGCGCGAGCCGGGCGAGATCGTCCTGGCGGCATCCCACAGACGGCGGCTGGTTTCGCCTTCCCATGCCAGCCAGCCGGAGGCATACGAACTGCGCTGCTGAATAAAGACTTGGAACGTTTGCACTGGCAGCAACGCCGGCAGGATGCCCCGCCCCGACTGCTCGGCTGCCTCTTTCAAGATGCGCCGCCAGCGGGAGTATTTTTCCTCCAGTTGAGCATGATTCTGCACCAGGCCGCGGCGAGTGATGAGCGGAACGAAAGCCGATGCTCCTGCTTCGGTCGCTTTTTGCAGTGTCCACTCGAATTTTTCCCGCTGGGTTAAACCCAATCCCAAAGTCAGGTGAATCGCCGGTTCGCAGGCATTGCGGCGCACCTGTTGCATCTTTCCGCGCGCAGTTTGCCTACCAACTGCCGTCAACTCGACCAGCGCCTCCCGACCGCTGCCATCCAGCACAATTACCTGGTCTCCCGGCTTCAGCCGAAGCACCCGTCCAATCTGCCGGGCGCACTCAACCGGAAATTCAATCCACTCGCCGGTAAACGATTCGGGGGGGATGAAAAAACGGTGCATTTTGTAATTGTAACCGATAGTATAATTGGCGCGGTATGGATAAATGGGTGAAGGATGTTCGCTCAACGGTGGGGATTCAACTCAAGGCGCGCCAGTTGGATGCCTTTCAGCGCTATGAAGACGAACTGATTGCGTGGAACAGCCGCATCAACCTGACCGCCATTCGCGACCGGGAAGGGATACGCAGTAAACATTTCCTCGATTCGCTCAGCTGCTGCCTGGCGTGGCGCGAGCGCTCCCCCGAAACATTGATTGATATCGGCAGCGGAGCTGGTTTTCCGGGAATACCGCTAAAGATCGTATATCCCCGCCTCAAATTGACCCTGGTCGAGTCCGTAGGCAAAAAACTGGCTTTCTGCCGTCACATTGTTGAAACGCTCGGCTTGGAGGGCGTAACCCTGCTGCAAGCCCGGGCTGAGGAACTGGGATTGCAGCGCGAGCACCGCCAGCAGTATGACTGGGCAGTGGCGCGGGCAGTCGCCAATCTTCCTGTGCTGAGCGAGTTTTTGCTGCCGCTGGTTTCTTTGGGCGGAAAAATGCTGGCGCAGAAAGGCGTGGGCGCTCACGCCGAAGTAGTATCAGCCGCAAATGCCATCCGCGTACTGGGCGGGCAGCTAAAACAAATCCTTCCGGTGCATCTTCCCGGCATTGCTGAAGAACGCTACCTGGTGATCATCGAAAAAATTGCCTCCACCCCGCCCGGCTACCCTCGCCGGGTAGGATTGCCAGCCCGCCGCCCGATCCAATGATCCTATTCAAGCAAGTTGATCAACCTGTTGAATACAGCCAGCCTGCACCTGCCAGATGGTGCACTTACGGACGAAGTTGTCCTGAAACAGATTGAGATCGGTCGTGGTCAACACCGCCTGGTCGCTTTCGCTGAGCGCGTCCAAAAGGTCTGTGCGCCGCCGGATATCCAGTTCTGCCATGGTTTCATCCAATAACAATACCGGCCATTCGCCAATCTTTTCCCGCATCCAGGCAACCTCAGCCAGTTTCAGCGCCATCAGGGTAGTGCGTACCTGACCGCGCGAGCCAAAATCCCCCAGGTCAATCCCGTTGCCGCTAAACCGCAATTCATCCCGGTGGGGACCGATGGTGGTCACCCCGCGGGCTATCTCCTCACTGCGCGCCGTCTTCAGGCGGTGCAAAAAGCCCTCGCGGATTTGTTCTTCGCTGTACCCGGATCGGTCAACAAACGTCTCGATCGGCAGGCTGTATTGGGGCTGGCTGGCGGCAGCCGGGTCGAAGGACGGGCGGTAAATCAACTGTAAAACCTCCCGGCCATCTGTCAATTGCGCGTGAATTCGGGCTGCCAGCCGCTCAATTTCACGAATCACCCGAATACGCGCCTGGATGATGAACGAACCGCGCTGCGCCAGCAGCGAATCCCAATACACCAGTTGCTGCGCGTCCCCGCCGCGCTCACCCAGTTGTTTTAGCAGCGCGTTTCGTTGCGTAACCACCTGGGCATATTCGCTTAACGCCTGCCCGTAGCCAGGGATGATTTGCGAAAGCATCAGGTTCAGGTAGCGGCGGCGTTCATCCGGTCCGCCCTCGATAATGCGGGTCATCTGCGGCAGGAACAATACCGCGTTGAAACCACCCAGCGCTTCCTGCATACTGCGCTTAACTCCATCCAGCAGGATTTCCTTGCGCATCCGCGAGCCGTTTGCGCCGGCTGGGTCCTGGATCAGGCGCACTTCCAGGCGGTGCTGCCGCCCGGCGCGCTCGTAATTTGCGACCAAACGCGCCACCGCCAGTTCCTTTTCGCTCGCCAGGAAATTGATCAACTGCCGGTCGTGAGAAGCGTGCGATGAGGTAAAGGTTGCCAGGAAATAAACCGCTTCCAGCAGGCTTGTTTTTCCCTGGGCATTGTCTCCCACTAGCAAAAGAATCCGCCGGGGGATATCCATATCCAGGCGGCTGAAGGAACGAAATTGAGAAAGCGAAAGGTGGGTAAGGTACATGCCAATACGCGGCAGCGCAGCGGTTTAATCCAAAGAAATGGATTCTTCTTCCGGAGAAGGTTTCCACACCCGGCTGGCGCGGTCGGTGTATAAAATTCCCTCAATGTGATCAATCTCATGCTGGAAAATACGCGCCAGCCAGCCTTTAGCTTTGATCCGCACCACTTGACCGCGCCGGTTCTGCCCGCGCACAACCACCTGCGCATACCTTTCAACCTCTCCGACCAAGCCGGGGATAGACAGGCAGCCTTCGATACCGCTCTCCATTTCCTCTGAAGTTTTGACAATCTCCGGA
Source organism: Bellilinea sp. (assembly GCA_039666315.1). GTDB lineage: Bacteria > Chloroflexota > Anaerolineae > Anaerolineales > Anaerolineaceae > Bellilinea. The sequence goes on from JAVSME010000008.1 coordinate 214,127, forward strand.
TTTGCGACCACGTACAGTTTTTTAGGCGCGTCCTCGTCCTCTTCGTTCTCGGCATATTCGACCACAATCAGGCGCTCAGATATCCCAACCTGCGGTGCCGCAAGCCCTACGCCCGGAGCCTGCCGCATGGTAACGATCATATCCTCAACCAATTGTTGCAATTCGTGATCAAACGTGGTCACCTTGCGCGCTTTGCGCCGCAGGACCGCGTCCGGAACGGTGACAATATCTCGGACAGCCATATCATAACCTTTATGAAGTAAATAATTACCCCGATTTTACTACGAATTATCCCCCAGGCGGGTCGCAGAATTCCGCCCATTCTTTTTTTGTACCAGCCGGTGATACTCTTCAATCCAATCCGCCAACTGTTCGTTGATGGATGCCTCGGCGCGTTCTTCCTCGCGCTGCTTGAATTCCATAAACCGCTGGAACAATTCGCGCTGGACTTCGGATGGCGCCATAATATTGTTAAAGGTGAGGGTTGAGTCACCAACCCGTACATAGACCGTCCCATAATTGAGGATCAAACCGATCAGCCCAAGCCGTTCGAAATCAATACTAAGGATGTTCTTTAAAGGCGCGGTGCGCTTTTGCTCGGTGCCAAGCGGTTTTTTGTACACATCGATGATCGCGTCGCGGGTGATGATGTAGCGGTCGTTGCGCCAGTCCACATAATTGTACGCCAGCCAGACCAAGGTAATTGGCAGGAACAGGCTTCCGATAACCAGCGCGACTACGGGCGGAAGCGGCAGGGTGCCCCACAAAATCAAGATCACCAGGGTCATCACCCCCAGCGAAAGCACAAGCGGCAGGAGCACTTTTTTAAGCAGGATAAACCAATGGGTGCGGTAAATGATCTGACCATCGCTTTCCACCCGCAGCATGAACAGGTCGGAGAGGAAGCGGGTCAGCCTGCCGGTTTTATAGGTGGTCTTCACCTCCCCTGCCGGGGTAGGGATGGGTTCATTTTCGTTCAAATCCAGCCGCCGGCGGATAATCTGGTCAATCGATTCGATCCGCGCCTGTCTGCGGCTGGCTTTGGCGCGCTCGCGCATCTCATTGATCAGGTTGATGATCATATAAGGCTGCGCCAGGCGCGATAAAATAATTTCGCCAGTGTACGTGCGAACTATAATGTCCCCATAATCCAGGATACGTCCAATCTGGCTGGTGCGCACATCATCCGCCAGCACCGCATCCAAAGGGACTTCCTGGCGGCTGTCATAAATCAACAACACCTTGCGCAAAAACGCCACCCGCCGGTTGGTAACCACCGAATAGTCGTTGTAAAAATCTACCACCACCCAGGCTAACCAGAGCAGGTTTATGATAATCACCAACAGCAGAATTCCAATGCCCAACGCTGACCAGCGAAAAACAACCACATCCAGGTAAGAGGCTATTCCAGTGGTCACCAGCGCCCACAGGGATGGCAAAATCAGGCGCAATATGAGAAAGAGAGGATGGCGCCGCCCAATGTAGTGCACTACTTCGCGCGGACCGCGCCAGGGCATGGACGTGTTCATTGCCAGGTTATAACTGGAAACCACCAACCGGAAGACAGCATCCACTTTCGGATATTCTTTTTTAAGTTCTTCGATCAATTCACCGCCCAGGCGAATAACAATTACGTTCGTCGCGGCGGCAGCGCTGGCTTTGCGCGGCGCGGGTGAATCCGCGAGCGATTCTTCACCAAAATAATCTCTCTCGTTCAGAATGACTTTATCCTCGACCTGGTTTTTCCGGCGGACCAATTCCACCCTGCCGCTGAGGATCAAATAAAAACTTTCCACTGGCGCATCCTGCTCGAAGATTACCTGCCCTTCGGGATACAGGAATGCTTCAACCTGTTCAGCGATCCTCTCTATCTGTCCATCACTCAGGCTGATAAATAGATGCGAACCACGTAAAAGGTCGAACACATCGCTGCGGTTTACTTGCATGAATTTAAGTATATCCGAGTTTTTCCAACTCGATTTATGGAAAAAATCGCCGAATTTTGATAAATCTTTCCAAGCCTCTTCAAGCGATTTCACCCTGATCACTGCCTGGTTCGGGCTATGGTTCATCCTCCTAATCACCTCCGCAACCCAGGGGTTGTATATTTTATTCGTGCGCAGCGCGCGCATCGTCCCTTTCAAGGAACGCATCCGCCTGGGGTTTGCCTTTTTATTCATCAGTTGGCTGACGCTCTTAACTGCCGACCTGCGCATGATCTCGGTGCAGCCGCCGGCGCTGTTCCATTGGCTGATCATCTTCTCCGGCATCAGCCTGCTGGGCTTGTACCTGATCTTTACCCGTCTCCATCCCAATGAGGAAATCTTCCCGTAGATCACCGCCGTTCCAGCGGGTTTCAAATCTGGTACAATTCTCCCTGCAAAAGCACGGAGGTTGGTTTGAAACGAGGCAGCGTCTTTATTTTTCGCTGGATTTCAATATTATTTTTATTCCTGGGAATGCTTTTAACAGTATTACAGTTGATTCAGTACAGCCGCTTGCGCACCGCCTTCGCGCCCGGCACAGTGATCGCTGGCGTACCGGTAGCCGGGCTGGACCGCCGCCAGGCAGCCGAACGGCTGACCCAGGCGTACAGCATCCCGGTGGAAGTGCGCTATGCGGATGCCGTTATCAATATTCGCCCGTCCGCGGCCGGATTTAGCCTCGACCTGGAAGCCATGCTGGCTGCGGCCGACCAGCAGCGTATTGCGCAGCCATTCTGGCAGGCATTTTGGGATTTTTTATGGAACCAATACCCCGCCCCTGCGGAAGTCCCCCTGCGCGCCTCCTTTTCCGAAGATCGGCTGAAGACTTTTTTACGGGATGAAATCGCAGCCCGCTACGATCGTCCCTCCTCACCGGCTTCCCCACTGCCCGGCACGACCACCTTCGAGCCTGGTCAACCTGGCACCGTGCTGGATATTGACCGCGCGGTGATCCTCATTTCCGATGCCATGCGCAATCCATCCAGCCGGGTGGTCAACCTGTCTTTCAACCGCGTCAGCCCATCCCGCCCGGCGTTCCAAAATTTACAGGTTATGCTCCAACAGGTACTCTCTACGCGCGGCTTTGACGGGCTGGCTGAAATTTACATTCTTGATTTGCAGACCGGGCAAGAGATCAACTTTGCCTACAACGACGGGCAGATTATTGCCCCCGGTATTGCCTTCACCGCCGCCTCGACAATGAAGATCCCCATTATGGTATCCGTGTTTCGGCGGATTGAAGAACCTGCATCGCTGGAGGTATCCAATCTGCTCGAATCGATGATTGAGCTGTCCGAAAACGACCCAGCCGACCGCCTGATGCAGGTTGTGCTGGATGCGCGGCTTGGTCCGCTCGAATTGACCAGCGATATGCAGACACTGGGACTACGCAACACATTCCTGGCAGGTTATTTTTACCCCGGCGCGCCGCTGCTGCGCTCCTTCACTACGCCTGCCAACCAACGCACCGACATAAACTCGTCGCCCGATCGCTACAACCAGACCATACCGATGGAAGTTGGTGTTTTGTTGAGCGATATTTACCAGTGCGCCGCTACTGGCGGGGGCACGCTGGCAGCCGTGTTTCCCGGTGAAATTACCCAAAGCGAATGCCGCCTGATGATCAGCCTGCTTTCCAGGAACCGGATCGGAGTACTCTTTCAGGCTGGCTTGCCCGAAGGCGTGCAGCTGGCGCATAAACACGGCTGGATCACCGATCCAGCAGACGGGCTGATTCACACCATGAGCGACGCAGGCATCATCTACACCAGCGGTGGAAATTTCGTCATGGTGGTGTTTCTCTATCACCCCACGCAACTGCTGTTCAACCCCGCCAACGAGTTGATGGCGAGCCTGGCGCAGGGCGTGTACAACTATTACACGCTCGGCAATCCCTGATTTCACTCGCGGTGAATGAGGAATTCCTACCTGTACGGACCGGGGTGGCTGGGTCAGCAGGGCGAGGGCGGGATGGGCAGCCTTGGTTAATCGGTGGATGAAGACGAGAAGCCGTTATTGTTATTTCGGCGCAGCCATGCGCCCGGCTGGATGGTATAATCCTGAGCATGCCCTCCCTGGTTGCCATTGATCTCGAAACCACCGGACTTGACCCCCAAAAAGACGCCATCATCGAAATTGCCGCGCTGCGCTTCAATGGCAGCCGGATCGAAGCCGAATGGAACACGCTGATCAACCCGCAGCACACCATCCCACCCGCCATCACCGCCCTGACCGGCATCAACAACGATATGGTGCGCAATGCCCCGCTCCTGCGCGCGGTACTGCAACAATTGGTGGATTTCATCGGCGATTCGCCAGTGGTCGGGCACAACGTTCGTTTCGACCTCGGCTTTCTGCAAAAACAGGGCGTGCTGCACCTGGCGGAAGCCGTTGATACCTACGAATTGGCATCGGTTTTGCTGCCCACCGCCAGCCGTTACAGCCTGGGCGCGCTGGGTCAAATCCTCGGCATTTTAATTCCCAATTCGCACCGCGCGCTGGACGACGCCCGCCTGGCGCATGCTGTTTTCCTTAACCTGTATGAACGCGCCCTGGCGCTGCCGTTGGAACTGCTGGCAGAGATCGTCCGCCATTGCGAGCCGCTCGAATGGGGCGGCGGCTGGATCTTCAGCCAGGTGCTGCGCGCCCGCAGCCGTCAACCGATCCAGGCGCGCCAGGCTCACCAGCGCGATTATGAAGGCTTATTTGGCAGCGAGCTGCGCCTCTACCCCCCCCTCCCCCCGCTGGAAACCCCCCAACCACTGGACGAGGACGAAGTAGCAGCCGTGCTCGAGCCGGGCGGCGCATTTGCGCACTACTTCGGGCAGTTCGAACACCGCAGCCAGCAGTTGGAAATGTTGCGCGCCGTGACGCGCTCCTTTTCACAGGGCTATCACTTGATGGTCGAGGCGGGCACCGGCACGGGTAAATCCTTTGCTTACCTGGTGCCGGCGGCATTGTGGGCATTAAAAAACGAAACCCGCGTCGTTATTTCGACCAACACCATTACCCTGCAGGAACAATTGGTCAACAAGGACATCCCCGACCTGCGCGATGCGCTGGGGTTGGATCTACGCGCCACCGTGTTGAAAGGGCGCGGGAACTATCTGTGTCCCCGCCGCCTGGAAGTCCTGCGCCACAAAGGACCTGAAACCAGCGAGGAGATGCGCGTGCTTGCCAAGGTAATGGTCTGGCTGCACGAAGGTGGTCATGGCGATCGCTCGGAAATCAACCTTAACGGTCCGGTAGAGCGCGAAGTCTGGTCGCGCCTTTCCGCCGAGGACGAGGGCTGTAAAGCAGATGTATGCGTCAGCCGGATGGGCGGCGCCTGCCCGTTTTACCGCTCACGGCAACAAGCGTTGAGTTCGCATCTGATTATCGTCAATCACGCATTGCTGCTCTCGGATGTCGTCACCGGCAACCGCGTCCTGCCCGACTACCAGTACCTGGTCGTTGATGAAGGGCATCATATGGAAGCCGCCACCACCAACGCGCTGAGTTACCGCGTTACGCAGAATGACCTGGCGCGCCTGCTGCGCGAACTAGGCGGTCTGTCCAGCGGGGTTCTCGGCCGGCTGGTTACCCTGCTGCGCGAAGTCCTCCGCCCAGCCAACTTCGCAGCGCTGCAGCAAACCGTGCAGCGCGCCACCGATCTGGCTTTCCGCCTCGATTACGACCTCAGCCAGTTCCTGCGCAGCATTGACTTGTTCCTGGAAAGCATCCGCGAGGGCAAGCCGGTGGGCGTTTACGGACAGCAGGTGCGCATTCTGCCCGCCACCCGCACCCTGCCTGACTGGGAAGAGGTTGAAATCTGCTGGGATACAGCCAGCGAGACGATGGGCTTGCTGCTCAACCTGATCGCCGACCTGCATACCAATATCAGCCAGGGGTTCGAACGGCTGGGCGACGACCTGGAGGATACGCTCGGTAATCTGGCTAGCATCCACCGCCGCCTGAGCGAAGCCAAGACCTACCTGAACGGAATGGTTTCCCAGCCCGATCCGGCAGCAATCTACTGGGTGGAGATTCAACCGAACAACAACCGCCTTGCCTTGCAGATTGCCCCGCTGCACATCGGTCCCTTGATGGAGAAATACCTGTGGCACGAGAAAAACAGCATTGTCCTGACTTCGGCAACGTTGACTACGCAGGGACAATTCAACTACCTGCGTTCGCGCCTTAATGCCGACGAAGCGGACGAATTGGTGCTCGGTTCGCCTTTCGATTACGAATCCTCGACCCTGTTGTTCATCGCCAACGACATTCCCGAACCGGTGGACGCCAACGGCTACCAGCGCGCGGTGGAACAATCGCTGGTGCGGCTGGCGCGGGCAAGCGGCGGGCGGATGCTGGCACTGTTTACTTCCTATGCGCAGCTGCGCCGCACCTCACAAACCATCGCGCCGCCCCTGCTGGAAGATGGTATCCAGATCTATGAACAGGGTGAAGGCGCTTCCGCCAACACCCTGCTGGAAAATTTTCGCGAAAGTGACAAAGCCGTCCTGCTCGGCACGCGCGCCTTTTGGGAAGGGGTGGACATACCCGGTGAAGCCCTCTCGGTGCTGGTGATCGTCAAACTGCCCTTCGATGTCCCCTCCGATCCGATCATCGCCGCCCGTTCGGAAACCTTCGAAGACGCCTTCAACGAATACCAGCTGCCTGAAGCCATTCTGCGCTTCCGCCAGGGTTTTGGTCGCCTGATCCGCACCCAATCCGACCGCGGGGTGGTGGTCATCCTCGACAGGCGCATTTTGAGCAAGCAGTACGGCAAATCCTTCATCAGTTCGCTGCCGGAATGCAAGGTTCATATAGGCTCGCTGCGCGATTTGCCTGCCTTAACCGCCCGCTGGCTGAACCTGTAAACCCCGGCGGTAAGGAAAACGCGCTGCGGCACGTCCAATCAATATGCGATTGAACCGTACCGCCTGCTCCGGCTGTACGCGGTTGGCTGTCACAGGGCTTGAGGTTTGCCTTCAGACTCGGCTATATATAAGGTGGAGACGCAATGAACGATTATCTGTCAATTCGCAAGGAAAAAGATGAGTTTTTCGCCAGCGACCCGCACAGTCCGCTGCAGAGCGAACAAAAAGCAGCCTTTTCCGGTTTGAAATATTTTCCGCCCAACCAGGCTTTGCGCTTCGAAACCCAATTTCAGCCGTTTACCGAGCGCAGGGTGGTGGAAATTCAAACCAACACCGGCGACGTTCAGCGCTACGAGCGCCTGGGAAAATTTTTACTCGAAATCGAAGGGCAAAACGTCGAATTAACCCTGTACGGCAACCAATATGGCTATTTCCTGCCCTTTGTGGATACCCTGGCGGGCAGTGAAACCTATCCTGCCGGGCGCTATCTGGAACCCGAAATCCTCCCCGACGGCAGGTTTGTGGTGGATTTCAACCTTGCCTATAACCCGTATTGCGCCTACAACGACGAGTGGTCCTGCCCGCTGACCCCCGCGGAAAACCGTCTGCCGGTAGCCGTACGCGCCGGGGAAAAACTGTTCCATTCCTGACAACTTTTCATGGAGCAAAGCATGGCAAAAGCAACCTGGAATTGAGCACTGAATCGCTCCAGGCTGCCCGCCCAAATGCCTCCATAATAGAATATAATTCCACTACCGATTGAGAAAATTGGTTTTACATCCTGCCGAGAATCTTCACAGACAGGAGTCCCCTATGACCGTTCGCAATCATCAAAGCCCGCCCATCGAGTGGCGCGGGAGCAAGATAAGCCCGATTGGGCAAGCGGTGCAGTTCAACCCATCCGCCCGGTTTGGCTTCGTTTGGAACCGCCCGGTGGCAGTCAGGATTCAACCGGCGGACGGCGCGTCCTATGTACAGCCGGTTTACGATCTGACCCGCATCATCCAGATCTTGATCGTATGTGCCAGCCTGGCCGTGATGTACCTGTTAAATTGGATGACAAAAAGGAGATAAACCATGCCTGCTGTTGAACCCGAACCCACCCAGCCGGAAAACGTAAATGAATTTGATATCGAAAATGCCATGGATAATATCCACGACACACTGGATCAATTTGCCGCCACCGCGGATGTCAATGCCGTCTATGGCGAAGCCATCGAGCACGAAAAGCACCTAATCATCCCGGCAGCCGAAGTGATCAGTTTTCTCGGCTTCGGGATCGGCGGCGGAAGCGGAGATAGCGAAGGCGGCAAAGGGGTTGGCATTGGCGGCGGGGGCGGCGGCAAAGCCTTCGCCCGCCCGGTGGCGGTTATCGTTGCCAGCGAGCGCGGCGTGACGGTCAAACCGGTGGTGGATTTTTCCAAGATCTACCTGACTGCCTTTACCGCGCTGGGATTCATCACCGCCGCCTGGCTGCGCATGCGCCGCGGCAGATAACCCGTCCAACCCTCTGACACAAGCACATGCAAACCATACACTTTGCCCGCCTTCGCCCGGAAGCCAAACTGCCTTCCCGCAAACATCCCGCGGACGCCGGCATAGACTTATACGCCGCCCTGCCGGTTGAAATTGCCGCCAACAGCCTTGCCATCGTACCCACCGGGGTGTGCGTGGACATCCCCGCCGGGTACGTCGGGCTGCTCAAGCCCAAGGGGCGCAGCAACCACCTGCTCGGCGCGGGCGTGGTGGATGCCGGCTACCAGGGCGAAATTTTAGTCAAAGTCGCCAACCCGACCGCGCAACCGCTGCGCCTGGAAGCCGGCGATCCGGTCGGGCAGATGCTGATCCTGCCGGTGCTTACCCCGCAGGTGCGCGAGGTCAGCCCGGATGATATTTTTCCCCAGGCTTCCCAGCGCGGCGCCAGCGGCGGCATCGTTGACCAGGCAAACGGCGGTTAGTATTCGGCGTTGAAATCCGCCAGCGCGCGCTGATACGCTACCAGGTTTGCCGCGGGCGTGCCCGGCGGCAGTTCCTGAGCGGCTGCCAGCACGAAACGGGGGAAATCCTTCGTCTCCGCCAACAGCTTACTGGTTTTCTGGTACACAGACTCGGCAGAGGCATTGAGAAAAACCTCACCAATATCCAGATTACCCGCCACGACCGTCTCCGCGTCCGCCTGCTCCAGCGCGGCACGGATGTCCATTGCATCCCCAAACAAATACCCGCCCGCTCCGGAATGGTAGATCACCGGCAGATGATCCGGGCGGGCTAGTGGACTATGCAGAATCACGGCGAACGTTACCGACTGCACATCCCGAATGATACGCTCGATGTGCGGCAGGGAAAAACGCTCCATTTGCGCCGGGGATAGCCGCCCCGCCAGCGGTTCGGACAACAGCAGCCCATCGGCGTCGTTGAATTTGAAGGCAATCGCGTAACGCGGCAAAAAGCGCATCACCATCTTGAGCAAATCCTCGAGCAGCGCGTCGTCCGTATCCATCAGCGCGAGCACCTCCTCCTCACCGAACAACTGCCCGGCAAGCGTAAAGGGACCCACCATTGCGCCGAGCACGAAGCGGGCAGCCTCCTGCGCCCGGTTTTTCAGCAGGCGCGCGGTGGTCAGCGGGATGGTGGTGCGCTTGTGTCCCGGTTTAGGATCAATCAACATATCCAGGTCGCGCCGCTCTTTGACCAGCCGCCCGAGGATGGCAGGGGGATGGCAGGTATCGAAGGTGATCTGCGCCCCATAAGTTTCAGCCTCAATGGTAAAGTCCCAGGCGGGCAGGGCGAATGCCGCCGGGTAACGCTGCGCCAGCGCATCGCCAGCCTGGATGTGCACCAGCGGGTCATCCACTGCCTGGGGCATGGACTTGCCGATCCAATCCAACGCGGGATAAACGGCATTCAACAAGGATATGCGCTGCTTGTGCGCAAACACAAATTCAGCCAGGTTCGTTTTCAATCCCAATCCTCCGCTTGTAAAGTGAGGTCATTGGTGCGTTGCGAGGAAGTCGCCGGCATGCGCAGCCGTCATTGCGAAACCCGCGTTCTGGGCGGGGTGCCGCTTGCAGCGCACATAACCAAATCCGGCGTAAGTGCCGGCGCACCGAACGTTTCTCGCAACAACAGCCTCCTGATTGTATCGTATCTTGCGCCAAGATTCGGGCAAAAAGTTTTAAATACATTGTAAAATCATTCTCTTGCTCCTCTTAATCTACATCGGCTCTTGACAACCAATGCAACAAGTAGTAATATAAGTTATATATTATAACTAACAATAAAGCCAATAACACAAGGAGTAACCGGTTCATGTCGCGGCGCGAGAAATTCCGTCAAATCACCATCGAAGAGATCAAAACCCTTGCCCGCCGCCAGATGGCGGAAGCCGGCACAGCCAGCATCTCGCTCAACGCCATTGCCCGCCAGATGGGTATCAGCGCGCCGGCGCTCTACCGCTACTTCGCAAGCCGCGATGCGCTGATCACCGCGCTGATCGTTGACTCGTACAACGCGCTGGCGGACGCGCTCGAAGAGACTGCCGGCGATCACGCCGCCGCCCCCCCCGCGGGGCGGCTGATGCAGGTATTGCTCACCTACCGCCGCTGGGCGTTGGATCACCCGGTGGATTTCCAGCTCATTTTCGGCAACCCCATTCCCGGCTTTGCCGCCGAGCAAGGCATCACCCAGCCGGTTGCCAGCCGGGTGTTCGCCCCCATCCTGCGCATTCTGGCGGAATACTACGCCAACGGCAGCCAGCCTTTGCCGGACGCCAGCCGCAGCCTGCCAGCCGGACTGACCGTCACCCTGCCCGAAGCCGTCCGTTCCCCGGCGCTGCCCGAAGCGGTAATCTACATCGGCGTGGTTGGTTGGTACCACATTCACGGCATGATCATGCTCGAACTGTTCCACCACCTGACGCCGATGGTATCGGACATGGAAGCCTTTTACCGCTACGAACTGACGCGCCTGCTCGAAGCGATGAACATGCGCTGACGCGCCTCCGGCGCTCAATCTGCAGCCTGCCTGTTCACCCAGGTCTGTTCAGCGCGCCTTGTGACCAATTCGTTATATATAAGGAGAAAAACAAATGATCCAAACCAGCCCTACCCACGTTGTTTTCGGCAGCGGACCGCTTGGTCTGTCGGTCGTGGATGAATTGCTGGCGCGCGGCAAACCGGTGCGGGTGGTCAACCGCAGCGGTAAAGCCGATGTCCCCGCCGGGGTCGAGGTGGTTAACGCCGATGCCTTCGATCCGCGCCAGGTGCAGGAAGCCTGCGCCAACGCCGGGTACGTCTATCAGTGCGCCCAGCCAGCCTACCAGCACTGGGTGACCCAGTTCCCGCCCTTTCAGGAAAACATCCTCAACGCCGCGGCGGCTCGCGGAGCGCGCCTGATCGTCGGCGACAACCTGTACATGTATGGCGAGGTGGATGGAAAAATCCACGAAGAGCTACCCAATGCCGCCCGCACGCGCAAAGGGTGCACCCGCGCGCGGATGGCGGAAGCCGTCCTGGCTGCCCACTACGCGGGCAAGGTCAACGCGGTGATTGCGCGCGGCGCGGATTTCTTCGGTCCGCGCGTGCTTGGCTCGGTGCTGGGGGAGCGCGTTTTCATCCCCGCCCTGCGCGGGAAAAGCGCCCGTTTCGTCGGCAGCCTCGACCAGCCGCACACCTTCACCTACATCGCCGACTTTGGCAAAGCCATGCTCACCCTGGCGGAAAACGAGGGCGCTTACGGGCAGGTCTGGCACGTGCCCAACGCCGAAACGCTCACCCAGCGTCAAATAGGGGAATTGATCTTTGCCATCCTCGGCGCGCCGCCCAAAATGAGCGCCATGGGCAGGCTGATGATGGGCATGGGCGGGTTGTTCATCCCCGAAGCGCGCGAATCGCTTGAGATGATGTACGAGTTCGAAAAACCATTTATCGTCGAAAGCAGCAAATTCACCCGCGCATTTGGCGTGACCGCCACGCCGCTGCGCGACGCGCTGAGCGCCACAATCGCCTGGTACCGCGGCTACCTCAACGGATAATCGCCTGCCGGTATGCTTTGGCTTACGCCTCCCAGCGGGTGTGAAACACGCCTGCTTTGTCGGTCCGCCGGTAGGTGTGCGCGCCGAAGAAATCTCGCTGCGCCTGGATTAAATTAGCAGGCAGCCGTTCGCTGCGGTAGGCGTCCAGGTACGCCAGCGAAGCCGCCATGGCTGGCGCCGCCACGCCCATCTGCACCGCCGTTATCACCACCGTGCGCAGGGCAGCCTGGCGCTGTTCGATCACCTCGCGAAAGTACGGCGCCAGCAGCAGGTTGGGCAGATCGCGCTCCTGGCGGAAGGCAGCGGTAATATCGTTGAGCAGATCGGCGCGGATGATGCAGCCCGCCCGCCAGATACGCGCCAGTTCATCCAGCGCTAGACCGTAATCGTACTGCCGGGAAGCCGCACGCAGCATGGCCATGCCTTGCGCGTAGGAGAGCACCTTGCTGGCGAACAGGGCATCCTGCACCGCGCCAATCAGCCCGGGGGAGTCGCCGGTATACGCTTGCGCCGGGATGTTCAGCATCCGGCTGGCGGTTACCCGCTCCGCTTTGAGACCGGACAGGATGCGGCTGTACACCGCCGCGTTGATGGTCGGCACCGCCGCGCCGATATCCAGCGCATTTTGGGCTGTCCATTTGCCCGTTCCTTTTTGTTCCGCCTCGTCGAGGATGACATCCACCAGCGGGCGGCCGGTGTCCTCGTCCACCTTTGCCAGCACTTGCGCAGTGATCTCGATCAGGTAGGAGCGCAATTCGCCCTGGTTCCACCCGGCAAAGATGCGGCTCAACTCCGCTGCGCTCAGTCCAAGCGCGCGGCGCAGGACCTCGTATGCCTCGGCAATCAGCTGCATGTCGCCGTATTCGATCCCGTTGTGCACCATCTTGACGTAATGCCCGGCCCCGCGCGGCCCAATGCGCGCCACACAAGCCGCCCCGTCCTCGGCTTTGGCAGCAATGGCGGTCAACATCGCTTCCAGGCTGCGCCAGGATTCCGCCGAACCGCCCGGCATCAGGCTGGCACCCCACAACGCGCCTTCCTCGCCGCCCGAAACGCCCATGCCGACAAATTCAATACCGCGCGCGGTGAGCATCTGACTGCGCCGCTCGCTGTCCTGGAAGTGCGAATTGCCGCCGTCGATGAGAATGTCACCGGTTTCGAGCAGCGGCAGCACAGCCTCGATGGACTGGTCAACGGCTGCCCCCGCCGGGATCATCAACAACAGGCGGCGCGGTCGTTCAAGCGCGCCAACCAGTTGTGCCGGCGAGTCTGCCCCCACCGGCTGCGTCCCCGGCGCGGCTTCCTCGACGAAAGCGCGCACTTTTTCGGGGCTGCGGTTGTACACTGCCACGCGGAAGCCGTTGCGCTGCAAATTGCGCCCCAGGTTGAAGCCCATTACGCCCAGCCCGTAGATGCCGATGTCTGCCTTTTCCATGCCTTCACTCCTTGCTTCCGGGCTGACGCCCGGCAAGCGGGTTTGGGATCATCCCTCCGCCAGACTGGCACGGATGGCGGCTGCCAGCGCCAGCGCCCGCTGCGGCGCGTCGCCCAGGTAATCCTCGACCGCCATCAGCCGCTCGATCTCCTCCGCAGTGAGCAGCGCGTTGATCGCCGGGTCGTCTTTCAGGCTGTCCCGCAGCGGGTTGTCCTGCCCGCTTTGCAGCGCCTGCCAGGCGGCGAGGGAATGCCCGCGCAGCCGTTCGTGCATTGCCTGGCGGTCGCCGCCGCGCCGCGCCAGCGCCATCAACACCCGCTCGGTGGCGGCAAACGGCGCGTAGCGCCGCAAATTGCGCTGCACCGCGCTGTTGTGAATAACCAGCCCGCGCAGCACTCGCCCGGCTGCCAGCAGGATTTCCTCCGCCGCCAAAAAGGCTTCCGGCAGCAGCGAGCGCCGGTTGGCGGAGTCGTCCAGCGTGCGCTCCAGCAGCGAGAAGGCGCAATTGCCCCAGGCAACGGATGGCAGGGACGCCAGCAGGCGAGCCAGCGAGTCGATCTTTTCCGCAAGAATCGGGTTGCGCTTGAACGGCATGGCGGACGAGCCGACCTGTTTCGCCGCAAAGGGTTCCTGCCACTCGCCCAGCGGCGGCGATTGTAAAAAGCGCAGGTCGATGGCAAATTTGCTCAACACCGCCGCCAGCCCGGCTAGTTCGCTGACCAGGTGATATTCCTGCAGGCGCGGCGCCACCTGGCTGGTAACCGGGTAGAATTCCAAACCCAGCCGCCGGCTGATACGCTGCTCGAAGTCCGCCAGGCGTGCGCTGCCCAGCAGGTCGGCGTAGGAGGCGGACGTGCCCACCGCGCCGCGCAAGCCTTTACCGCGCAGCTGCGCCCCCAGCCGCCGCAGGTTGGCGCGCACCGTCAACAGGTCCTGACCGTAAAACGCCAGGCGGTAGCCCAGCGTGGTCGGCTCGGCAGGCTGCAAATGGGTAAAGCCCATCACCGCCTGTGCGGCAGTCTGTTCGATGCGCTCCGCCAGCGCCGCCAGCAGGTCATCCAGACGGGCAAGGATCACATCCAGCCCGGCGCGGATGCGCAGCGCGTCGGCGTTGTCCTCGATATCCGTCGAGGTCGCCCCCAGGTGCAGCACCGCCCCGCCCAGCGGGGCTTGCTCGGCGAAAGTTTTCAGTTCCGCCATCAGGTCGTGGTGGATTTCCGCCTCGATCTGCAGCGCGCGCGGCAGGTCAATGCACTCGACGCTGCCGCGCAGGTCGGCAGTCTGTTCGGCGCTGACCAGTCCGAATTCCGCCTGGGTTTCCGCCAGCGCCAGCCAGATGCGCCGCCAGGTCAGCCGTTTATTGCGCTCGCTCCAGATGCGGCGCATCTCCGCCGACCCGTAGCGCCAGGAAAACGGGGATTGGTAGGATTCGTCATTGCTCATCGGCTTGATTGTACTATGTCCGCGCCGTTGCGGAAACAAATTCGCCCGCAGTGTTATAATCACAACGATGTTTCATCTCAAGCGCAAAGGAGAAGTCGCATGACCGACCAACCGACCATCGTCCTGCTGGGCAAATACGGGCAGTTGGGCTGGGAACTCCACCGCGACCTGCAGCCGCTCGGTCAAGTCATTGCGCTGGATTATCCCCAAATTGACTTCAACCGCCCGCTCGAGCTGGCGCATCTGCTGGAAACCCTCCACCCGAGCCTGATCGTCAACGCCGTTGCCTACACCAACGTGGACAAAGCCGAGAGCGAAGCCGCGCTGTGCGACCAGGTCAACCACCACACGGTTGCGGAAGTGGCGCGGCTGGCAGCCCGCCTCAAAGCCGGATTAATTCACATCTCCACCGATTACGTCTTCGACGGGCTGAAAGGCGCGCCGTACAGCGAAGAGGACAGCGTCCACCCGGTCAACCATTACGGGCGCGCCAAACAGGCGGGCGAGCAAGCCGCGATAGAGACTGCACCGGCGGTTTGGGTGCTGCGCACCGCCTGGCTGTACAGCCTGCGCCAGAGCGATTTCGTCTCGCGCGTGCTCACCTGGAGCCGCCAGCAGGAGACGCTCAAGATCGTCTCCGACCAGGTCGGCTCGCCCACCTACGCGCGGCTGTTATCGCAGGTCATCAGCCTGGCGCTGGTGAGCTGCAAAGCCGACTTTTACAGCCAGCTGGAACGCACGCGCGGCGTATACCACCTGGCGGGCGACGGTCAGGCAACCCGCCTGGAATGGGTGCAGAAGATCCTTGAACTCGACCCGCAGCGCAGCGAGCAAAAAACCCGCCGCGTGCTGCCGGCAACGACCAGTGAATTCACCACCCCTGCCCAGCGTCCGCTGTACACCGCGCTGGATTGCAGCAAGTTCTACCGCACCTTCAACCTGCGCCTGCCCGCCTGGGACAAAGCCCTGGCGCTGGCTCTGCAAGCGTGATGCCTTACTTAAGCAGCAGTTCCAGCCGCGCGCGGTAAGCGCTGTTGCCCAGTTCGTTCAGCAGCCGCTGGAGCTGTTCACGGTCAATGAACCCCATCCGAAAGGCGATTTCCTCCGGGCTGGAGATCATCATGCCCTGCCGCTCCTCGACCGTCTGGATGAAGGCAGCCGCCTGCAGCAGCGATTCGTGCGTCCCGGCGTCCAGCCAGGCAACGCCGCGCCCCAGTTGCTGCACGTGCAGCCGGCTCATGCGCATGTAGGTCAGGTTGACATCGGTGATTTCCAACTCGCCGCGCGGCGAGGGCTTGAGTTCCGCCGCGATGCGCAGCACATCGTTATCGTAAAAATACATGCCCGGTACGGCAAAATTGGAACGCGGATGGGCGGGTTTTTCCTCCAGGCTGAGTCCCTTGCCGTCGGCGTCGAATTCGATTACACCGTAGCGCGACGGATCCTGCACCGGGTAGGCAAACACTGCCGCGCCGCCCTGGCTGCGGATGCGCGCCGCGAGACCGCGCAGCACCGCCGGCAAGCCCTGCCCGAAGAAGATGTTGTCCCCCAGGATCAGGCAGACCGGATCGCTGCCGACAAAGTCCCTGCCAACGCGGAAGGCGTCCGCCAGCCCGCGCGGCTGATCCTGTTTGGCGTAGGTGAAGGACATGCCCCACTGGCAGCCGTCGCCCAGCAGCCGCTCGAACGAGGGCAGGTCCTCCGGCGTGCTGATCACCAGCACGTCGCGGATGCCCGCCAGCATCAGCATGGACAGCGGATAATACACCATCGGCTTGTCGTACACCGGTAGCAGTTGTTTGCTGGTCACAATGGTCAACGGGTGCAGGCGGGTGCCTTTTCCACCGGCAAGGATGATCCCTTTCATTTTGCTTCTCCTCGGGAGGCGTAGTTTTTCGCCAGCCAGCCCTGATAGTCCTGCTGCTGGCGGATAGCAGCGACCCAATCGCTGTTGCCCAAATACCAGTCCACGGTCTGCCGCAAGCCGTCGCCCAGGTTGTAGCGCGGCTGCCAGCCTAACTCGCGTTCGATCTTGGTGATGTCCATCGCGTAGCGCCGGTCGTGACCCGGGCGGTCGCTGACGTGGGTTTTCAACTGGAAATGCGGGCAATGCGGCGAATCGGGCTGGCTCTCGTCCAAAATGGCGCAAATCTGCTCGATGATCTCCAGGTTGGTCGGCTGGTTGTTGCCGCCGATGTTATAGGTTTCGCCCGCCTTGCCAGCCGCAAGTACGCGGTGGATCGCTTCGCAGTGATCCTGGACGTGCAGCCAGTCGCGGATCTGCCGGCCATCGCCGTATACCGGTAGCGCTTTGCCCTCCAGCGCGTTGAGGATCATCAGCGGGATCAGTTTTTCCGGAAACTGGCACGGACCGTAATTGTTGGAGCAGTTGGAGATGGTCACCGGCAAACCGTAGGTGTGGTAATACGCCCGCGCCAGGTGATCGCTGGCTGCCTTGGAGGCGGAATACGGCGAATTGGGCGCGTAGGGGGTATCCTCGCGGAAGGGAGCATCCTGCGGCTTGAGCGAGCCAAACACCTCGTCGGTCGAGACATGGTGAAAGCGCACCGGCTGGCGTTCGCCAAACTTTTCCACCAGCCAGTGCTGGCGGCAGGCTTCCAGCAGGGTATAGGTGCCAAAGATATTGGTCTGCACGAACGAGCCCGGTGCGTGAATCGAACGGTCAACGTGCGATTCGGCGGCAAAATGCACCACCGTGTCAATCTGGTGCTCGCGCAGCAGCCCGTCCACCAGCGCCCGGTCACAGATGTCGCCCTGAACGAAATGGTGGCGGCTGGGATCGGGCAGCTGCTTCAGGTTTTCGGGACTGCCGGCGTAAGTCAACAGATCCAGGTTGACAATGCGCGCCGCCGCATCCTCCGCCAGCAGGTGATGGATAAAATTGGAGCCGATAAATCCCGCCCCGCCGGTAACCAGTACGTTTTTCATCGTTCCTCCACAATGCTCAAGGATAAGTTTCCGCCTGCGCCAGGGTCAAGCCAGCCTGGTCCTTGGCGGAGAGGATCACGTCCAGGCCGTCCAGCAGCGGCCATGCGACGCCCACCGCCGGGTCGTTCCACAGCAGCGTGCGCTCGAACTGCGGGGCGTAGTAATCGCTGGCTTTGTAGATGATTTCCGCCCATTCGCTCAACACGTAAAACCCGTGCGCAAAGCCGGGCGGCAGCCACAACTGGCGGCGGTTTTCGGCGCTCAGGCGCTCGCCGACCCACCCGCCAAAGGTGGGCGAGGAGCGGCGCAAATCCACCGCCACATCGAAGACCTCGCCTGCCACCACCCGCACCAGTTTGCCCTGCGCCTGCCGGATCTGGTAATGCAGCCCGCGCAGCGTGCCGCGGCGCGAGCCGGAATGGTTGTCCTGGACGAACTCAACCGCCAGTCCCCGATCGGCAAACTGGCGCGCCTGGTAGGTTTCCATAAAGAAGCCGCGCTGGTCGCCAAAGACGCGCGGTTCAATCATCAACACATCCGGGATGCGGGTGGGCGTAAAGATCATTGCGCCAATATTGTACCTCAAAGTGATTGGGTTTTTCCTTTTTTGGCTGCGGCGGAAACCATGCGCGTGCCATTTCCTTACAATTCTCAATTTGTTCTAAAACTTTTTTTGTGACTTGTTTGATACAATTAGTAAGGTAATCCGGGATCAACAAAACAATAGAGAACGGAAAAATATTTTTATCGGCAATCATTATCAGCGCATGATTCTTTGCGGGGGCAATTCAGATACGGGGATAAGGATGGTTAAAAAACGATGAAAACTGATTCCAGATTTTCGCGATCCATCTTTGGGCTTGGGGCAGTCTTGATTCTCTTCGCGCTGATGCTGACCCTGTTGCAGCCCCCTACGCCGGGCTATGCCACCGACCCCAATTACGCGCTGCAATTCGACGGCAATACCGATTGGGTAAAAATCAATAACAAAGAATCGGACATTTTTGGTAACAGTAACTGGACGAGCACAAAAAGCATTAGCGTTTGGGTCAAACCATTAGGACCGGCTCAAGTTTGCGAAGGTTCGATGCCCTCCGGCTGTAAATTGATCGTCGGAGACCGCCCACGATTCTGGGGAATCTATCGCGGGGTCATCACCATCGGTCAATACGCGGGGCTCGACCGTATCTGGGTTTGGAACCAGGACGTTGATACAATGGATGTGATCCCGATTATCTATACCCCGGGCGAATGGATCCATATTACCCTTGTCCACGCGAATGGGCAATTACACGCTTACCGTTATGGTTACCTGGCGGGCAGCCGGACAAGCGGAAATAGTATTGGATTGGATGACGAAAATCTTCCCAATATAACTGAATTTCATATCGGCGGCGGAATTACCAACGCGGAAAAGGTATTCCTGTTTCGCGGGGTAATCGACGAGGTGCGCGTCTACAACCGTGCCTTGACCGGCGAAGAGATCCGCACCGACCTGTTCCGCGAATTGACCCCCACATTCGAACCCGCGCTTAAAGCCTATTACCGCATGTCCAATGGTAGTGGTTTGGTTTTAACCGATGACAGCGGCAATGAACATCACGGCACTTTGAATGATGGAAAAGGAACCGAAGTTACTCCCGATGGAACTCCACCTCAATGGGTGACTTCCGATCTATTTGGCGATGGCACAGTCGTCCCGACCATCCAGTCCACCTTTACGGTGACGGCAACCTTCACCAACACGCCGTCCATCACCCCTTCGCCCACCCGCACGCTTTCGCCCACGCCGTACCCGCCGGGCTTTACCCCCTCGGTCACGCCCACCCGCACTGCCACGCTCAACCCCAATTTCACCAATTTCCTGTTCATACCGCTGGTCCATAAGTAATACCGAACGAGGCGACAACCGACGCAAGTTCTGAAATGAACGCCGTTTTAGATGTCGCAGGCTTCGGCAGGCTCAGCCTACAGGCTTCGGCAGGCTCCGAACATCGCCCGCTGACCCCGACCGGGTCGAAGCAGTAAACGTCGCTGCGAGGAGGGCGTTCTTTGCCCGCCGAAGCAGCCTCCCGGCTGGCTGGCGGGGCGCGAATTGAGCCGGCACTTTTCCGCAGGCTTCGGCAGGCTCAGCCTGCGGGTTGCACGCCTTGACGCAGGTGGGTTTTATGGCTATGCTTAATCCAAGCCCGACCCGTGTTGGAGAGCAGCCATGATTCCAATCGAAACTTTTTTCAATCTGGTGCAAAGCGGTGACCTTGCCCAGGTCAAAGCCGCGCTGGATGCAGACGCCGAACTGGCGCACGCCCGCGCCCTGGACGGGCTGTCGGCGTTGATGATGGCGGTCTATTACCGGCAGCCGGCGATTGCCCGCCTGCTGCTCAAATACGGCGCCCAGCCCAACCTGCACGAAGCCTGCGCGCTCGGATTGGTTGAAACGGTCGAAACGCTGCTCGCCGCCCAGCCCGACCAGGTCAACCCCGACCAGGTCGGGGTCAATGCCTTCGCGCCGGACGGTTTCCAGCCGCTCGGGCTGGCTTCCTTCTTCGGTCACCTGGCGGTGGTCGAGAGCCTGCTCGCGCGCGGCGTGCAGGTCGACTCCCCTTCGCGCAACCCGATGAAGGTCATGCCGCTGCATTCGGCCTGCGCCGGCGGGCACGTGGACATCGTCCGAGCGCTGATCGCCCACGGCGCGCCGGTCAACGCCCGCCAGGCAGAAGGCTTCACCCCGCTGCACAGCGCGGCGCAGAATGGCGACCTCGAAATCATCCGCCTGCTGCTGGATGCCGGCGCCGACCCGTTGGCTGCCGATGACGAGGGACAAACCCCGCTCGCGCTGGCGGAAAAAGCCAACCAGGCGCAAGCCGCCGCCCTGCTGCGCCCGTTAACCGCGACCCGGCCGGGGTTGTCTCAATGAAACCAGCAACACCCCACCGCGTATTGATGCGTTTGATCACCGCCCTGCTGCTGGCTGCCAGCCTGGGCGGGCTGCTGGCGGGCTGCAACCTGCCCCGCCGCGGGCAGGCGCTCACCCCAACCGGCGATTTCGCCAGCACAGCCGCCGCCCAAACCGTTGCCGCTCTGACCACCCAGTTTGCCCTGCTCGCCAGCGCCACCCCGCCAACCGTCACGCCATCGCCCGCGCCTGCCGCAACCACTCCCGCGCCGGGCGTCACCGCCGCCCCGCCCTGCGACCGGGCGGAATTTGTCAGCGACGTCACCGTTCCGGATGGCAGCGACTTCAAACCCGGCGAGGCGTTCGTCAAAACCTGGCGATTGAAGAATACCGGCTCGTGCACCTGGACGACCAGCTACCGGGTGGTGTTCGACTCGGGCAACGCGCTCGGCGCGCCTGCCAGCTTCAACCTGCCGGTGACCGTTCCGCCCGACGCGCTGGTGGATATTTCGGTCAACCTGCGCGCCCCCGATCAGCCGCGCGCGTATGAGGGCTACTGGATGCTGCAAAATGCCCAAGGGATGACCTTTGGGCTGGGCAGCGACGGTCGAAAAGCCTTCTGGGTCAAGATCGAGGTGATCGAACCGAATACGCCTGCGCCATAAAAACCAATTAGCGGTTAACCATCGGCAGGTAAATAAAATTATCCATAGTTGGATTCAAAGTATGCGTCGGCGTTTGACTCGGCGAGGATGGGTTTTGGGTTAATCTCGGCGTTCGGGTACTCGTCTCAGTCCGGGTTAGCGTTTGGGTAGGAGTGCTCGTCTCAGTAAAGGTGGGTCTCGGAGTTCGAGTGCTCGTCTCGGTCCGGGTTGGCGTGTTAGTTAGCGGTGTAGGCGTAGGAGTGGCTGTGCGAGTACTGGTTGAAGTACGAGTCATTGTAATCGTCGGGGTATTTGTTGGCGGCAATGGCGTGTTGGTTACCGTTGGTGTGTTGGTTGGGGTGTTCGTTGGGGTTAAAGTCGGTGGCAGGCTGTCGAACGCCGCCGAGGTAACCCACTGGGGCGGCGTGCCGTCGCCGGGCACGTTGGTTGTGCCGTCCATCAAGGTGCCGGTGAAATCGTTGCTGCTGTCATCGCTGACGGCCAGCCCGCTGCCATCCGACATGCGGTAATACGCCACCAGCCCGGGCTCGTTGCCGACCAGTTCGACCTGCAAAGTATCCTGGATTTGCTGCTGGGTTAACCCGACCGAGTACAGGCGCACTTCGTCAATCTGCCCGCCAAACCCCCAAATACTATTTCTTTGCTGCGGGCTGCTATCGTACTTGATCATCCCGCCAAAGTACAGGAATGGCTGCGC
Source organism: Bellilinea sp. (assembly GCA_039666315.1). GTDB lineage: Bacteria > Chloroflexota > Anaerolineae > Anaerolineales > Anaerolineaceae > Bellilinea. The sequence goes on from JAVSME010000008.1 coordinate 236,091, forward strand.
CGGCGGCTGCGCGGTCGAAAAACAGCTGAACGATCCGACCGGGGCGCCGTTCTTGTAGGCGGTCAGGGTGTTGTTTTCGTGCACCATGGCGATGTGCGTCCACTGTTCAATGGTGTAATCGAAAGCAATGCTTTTGATCGTGTTCTTGTTTGGAATGCCGCCCACCTCCGGGCATAACTGCTCGCCGGGCAGGCGTGGCTGATCGCAGCACGCCATCCACACCCAGTACTGGGTGGGTCCCTGCGAAATGCCCCACCAACGGGCGAAATCCCCAAAAATATTGTCACAATTTCCCGGCGAGATGCGGGGAATACCGTTGATGACCTCGCAGTCTCCTGCCCCATCCGGCTTGACCCACAGGCTGACCGTCTTGGTCTCGCGCCAACTGTCCGGGAACATGGTATTGGTCTGGTGCAATTCGACCATATCGTGCGTACCGTCGAAGTCTAGCGCGAAGCCGGCCGCGCCGTCGCCGCGCGCGCTCTGACCAACCGCCGCCAGCGCCAGCCCGCCTGCCACTGCCAGAATCAAAACCCAGCGCCTTATTCCTTTACGGGTCAAGAATGCCATGCCTCACCCCTTGCTTCGCACCTGTCGTTTCAAATCCGGAACGAGCCGTTCGCCCTTTTCCCCCTGAGTTGTTCAGTGCGCAAAATCAAGGGTGGCTGCTCGTCCTCACCTACCGGTATGCTAGATTGATCAGCATCCAGCGCGGTTCTATCCGCCCGGATTAACGACAATCATAAACGATTGGCGGGTAATTGTTTTTTATAAATTTTTTATAAAGCGCGTCAAATATGTCCGTTTCAGCCCGGCAGGCTCTGTTCAAGCCCGCCGCCGGGCGCGCAATGCCAGACCGGCGGCGATTACCAGCCCAATCAAGCCGCCGCCGACCCACACCGCCGCCGGGATGGTTTTCGGTATAGCCGGGAGCGGCGTTGCTGCGGCGGGCGCGCGGGTCGGTGAAGGCTCTGTGCTTGGATTTGGCTGCGCAGCGGGTGGCGTTGCGCTGGGGCTGGCAGTCGTTGGGCTCGGCGCGCGGGTTGGCGGCTGGCGGGTCGGCTGGGGGGTTGCCTGTCCCGCCAGGAACCAGCCGCGCGAGGTGCTATCCTGGCTGAAGAAAGCCAGCAGCATCTCGGCCACCTTGGCAGCCCCCTGCCGCGAGGGATGGGTGCAGTCACCGGTCATGTCCTCCGCCAGCCAGACCAGCCCGTCGGCGCGCGGATTTTGCCCGTCCGCCCACAGGTAAGGACCCCAGGTCAGGTACGGCGCGACCACCGCCCCTTTCTGCGGGTCGAAGTTCAAGCCCGGGTCGCCGTTAATTTGCTTCTCGATCAGCCACTTGACCGCAAAGCCGGTCTCGTATGCCAGCGGTTCCGGGCTCAAACCGCGCCAGTAGGTATACGAACGGGTGCGGCTGGAGAGAAAGATGATTTTCAGGTTGGGGAACTTCTCCTTCAGATGACGGACGATAACCTCCAGATCGGCTTGCAGCGCCTGGGCTTTTTGGGGGAATTCACCCCCGCCGGTCAGGGTTTGCTTGACCCAGGCAGCCTGCACCTGCAAATTGGAAAACCCGTAACCGCTGATCTTGCGCTCCATCTCCTGCCAGGCAAGCGCGTCTGCCTCCAGCCAGCGCTCGGCGGTCTGGCTGGCGAGCGCGCCGTTGAACAGCACCATGCGCGGGTTAAGCCCGCTGGTCTGCTGCGCCAACTGGGTGAAAGCGTCGAACTCCGCACCGGTATTGGACATGCCCAGCGAGATGAACAGGATGCGCCCTTTTTGCGGGTTGGGCTGCCCGTTTGCATCCAGCGGCTGAATCTCATCTGCCAGGCGCAGCCCGGCTTCCAGGTGCGCCGCCGGCGGCTGGTTGCTGCCCTGCGGATACAAGCCGCCGCTAAAACCGGTGCGCGTGCCGTCCATGCGCACGTATTCCTGCCCGCCCAGTTCGGGTAGCGGGACGGCAACGCTCTCAAAGGGCAGCCGGCAAACCTCCTCCTGAGCCGCCGGCTGGCTGCTGACCGGTCGCACAGTGCCAAAGAAAACCCCAACTGTCAGCGCAAGCGCCACAACGGATCCAATCGAGGCGCGCATTTTTTGCATTTCCACCTGCCATGACAAATAAAGGGATCACCCCCGTCTCAAGCCTGCCAACGGGAGTGATCCGGTTCGATCATTCAACCAACAGCCTGTACGAGCTTCTCTTGCTACGGCAGCCGTGTGATTCGGCCGGCGCCGCCCTCCGGGTATTGCGCCGCGCTGACCACCCCGCCCAGCCCGCTCTGGATATAGTTTTGCAAGGCTTGCTGGTAGGTCACGCCAACCGTCGTGAATGGAGCGCCGCGGAAGGGGTACTGATCGCCGCTGCGCGCCAGGAAATCAATCGTCGCCACGGTCAACGCCGCACCGGGCACCACGCTGCCGTCGGCGATGATTACCGTGCCGTCATCCAACGTCACGCTGACCACCCGCGACCCCACTGTGGTGACGTTGCCGTCTGCGTCCAGCACCTGGGCAGTGCCGGCCGGGTTCCATGTGAATCGAAAACCCGAAATTTGGGCAAAGCGCCCATCCACGCGATCCACCCGCGAGACTGCGTTTTCAAGGATTTCTTTGAACTGCTCGCGGCTGACGTCCTCCACCACCGAGACGAAGTTCGGGAACGGAAGCACCGAGAAGGTGTCCAACTCGGTCAGGTTACCTGCCGGAAGGATCGTGTTGTTGCGGATGCCGCCGCCGTTTTGTAAAGCGACTTGCGGCACGGGGACGCCATAGACGCCCGCCAACTGAGTCGCCTGCCAGCGCAGCGCATCGGCAACCAGGCTGCCCAGGTTGGTCTCGCGCGTGCGCACGGTGCCCCGCTGCCCGTCCAGCGGCACCTCGCTGGTGCCGATGATATTGTTGTCCATTTCATCCAGGGCGGCAACCAACGGATCCACCACCAGCGCCTGCACTTGCGGATCAGCGGGCACGGCATCGGGCTGGTTTCCTCCGGCTACGCGCACCGGTCCAGACTTTTCATCTATCATCAGCAGGTTGCCGGCTTTATCGAAACCCGCGATCAACCGCCCAACGTAGGCGTAACTGCCCGCGGTGGTCACCACCGGCACCCGAACGCCGCTGGCATCGGTCGCCCACAGCGGGTAGGAACCGAAAATTCGGGTTTCATCACCAGGCACAAGCAATTGCCCTGGGTTGGCTAAAACTTCGTCCCCGCCGCCAGCGATGATCACATCAATCCCCGACAGATAGGGCACCATGTCCAGGTCTTCGGTGATGCTTTGCAGGTGGCTGATCAGGATGATCTTGTTGATGTTCATGGCTTGCAAACGCTGCACCTCGCGCATGATCGCCTCGACGACCATGTCGTTGACCTTGACATTGCGCGGGCTGGAAATGAACGGCAGCATCGGGGTGGTCGCGCCGATGATACCTACCCGCCCGGCAGGGGTCTTGACGGTTGTGCTGGCGGCAATGCGCCTCTGATTGACAAAAGCCTGCAAACGCGGCTCGCCGCTGAAATCCAGGTTGGCGCTCAAATAGGGCGGGCGGGTATGTTGATAACCGCCGATGAAATCTGCCAGTACATCCGGACCGAAATCGAAGTCGTGATTACCCAGCGCCACGGCATCGTAACCGATCAGATCCATCGCGATGGTATCGTAAAAAGGCACTCCCTTTTCTAAGCTGGCGTTGAATTCCGGACCCGCCAGGTAATTGTCCCCGGAAGAGACCATGATCACGCTGCGCGCCGCAGGCTGGGCTGGCGGCGGCGTTCCACGCAGCGCCTGCCATTTCAGGCGATCAACCAGGGTTTTAAAACGCGCTGCACCGCCAAAATCAGCCAGACCGCTGCCCAGGTCAATCAGATCCGACTCACCATCGTTGTTGTGCAAAATGGTCAGCCAGAAGGTGACTCGAGGTTGGCTCGCCTGCGCCATGCCGGCAGGCATTAATGAGAGTGTCAACGAAAAAATTACCAACAGGATAAAAATCCGACTTCCAAGTGATTTCATCATATCCTTCCTTAGAGAAAATTGATGTCGTTTTAAACACAATCGTCCATTCAACCGGTTGAATTTCTGGCGTTGCGCGAGTAAAACTGCTGGTTCACCTCCCACTAAACGGTATTATTTACTATTTTTATCTATTATACATACTTTTGACCCGAATTTGTGGTTAAATAGAAGTTAAATGTGCCCAAGTCTAATCAAGAATAGCGTTAAGATATCCGCATTCACAGGTATAATGAACACGGAAAAAATGAGACCAGCATGGTTTTACCTGACTCCCATCTCCCGACCCTGCCCTGCAACAACACCTTTAAGGAATAAGGCATGAGCGCGATGAAATCCGTTACCCGGGTCGCCCTGGCTTCCGATCAAGCCATTTACCGCAAAGGTTTGGCATCGCTTACCTTGGGCATCAAGGGTTTCCAGCTGGTTGGGGAAGCCCAGAGCGTGGTCGAGATTGTCGAGTTGTGCAAGATAACTCAGCCGACCCTGGTGCTGCTGGATTTCAAGAATTCACCCGAGCAAGCGCATCACCTGGTTACCGAAATCCATGCCCTCTGGCCGACCCTAAAAATCGTCCTGCTGCTCGACTGCCCCGAAGAAACCCTGCAATTTGAGGATTTCGAAAACATCCCGGTTTACCTTTTTTCCCGCGACGTGAGCGAGGATGAGTTCAAATCGGCTCTAATCCAGGTTGACAGAGACCTTGCCCCGCTTTCCGAAACGGATGACAGGGAATTCCCCCATCCAATTTTCAACCACCGCGCTCTGGCGGAAAACCAGCAAGATTGGGATAACGCCTTTGCCAGTGTGCGCAATTCACACCAGGCAGCCGCCGAGCAGTTTGCCAGCCGCGAATTGGCAATGGCGGGAAAAATTCAAGCCGATATCCTTCCCGAAGAGCCGCCCCGCCTGACTGGCTGGGAAATCATCACCCAATTAGAGCCCGCGCGGGAAACATCGGGCGACTTTTACGATTTTATCCCGCTTTCCAACCACAAAATTGGCATCGTGGTTGCCGATGTATCCGACAAGGGCATGGGCGCTGCGTTGTTTATGGCGCTCAGCAGCACGCTGTTTCGCACCTACGCCGTGCGCTTCCCGACCCTGCCTGCCATCACCATGAGCGCGGTCAGCGAGCGCATCCTGTCCGACACGCGCGGCAACATGTTCGTCACCGCCTTCTTCGGCATTTTGGAGCCGCTCACTGGCCGGTTGAATTTCTCCAATGCCGGGCACCCTCCCGGCTACATCATCACCACCAACAACAAGGGTAAACAGTCCTTGACCGCTTTAAAGACAACCGGCATGGCGCTGGGTGTTTCGGAACAGGCGCGCTGGACGCAAAAAACGGCGCGCATGAATCCGGGCGACGTACTGCTGCTCTACACCGATGGCATTACCGAAGCCCAAAACGAGCGCGGCGAATTCTTCGGCGAGGAGCGCTTGCTGGACGTTGCCCTGTCCCACAGTCACCTATCCGCCGCGGAAATTCACCGCGCCATATTAGACCATGTGCATCGGTTTGCGGGCGCCGCCCGACGCTCCGACGATATCGCCCTGATCGTGGTGCGCCGCAGCGGCGAAAACTGATCCGCGCGGCGCGGATTATTCGACCATGCTCGCCGCGCGCGCCCGTTCCAGGACGCGCTCCGCGGCTTTGACCACCGGCGCATCCACCATCTTGCCGTCCAGGGCAAACGCGCCCTTGCCGGCTTGCTGGTGGGCGGCGGCGGCTTCGATCACCCGCCGCGCGGCGGCTACGGCTGCCTGGCTGGGGGTGAAGGCTGCCTGTGCCGGCTCGACCTGGTTGGGGTGGATGATTTGCTTGCCGGTGTATGCCATGCCCGCGCCCTGCAACGACTCCTCGCGCAGACCGTCCAGGTCGTGCAAATCCATCCACACCAGGTCAATTGCCTGCAATCCAAACGCCGCCGCGTGAGTCACCACCGCGCTACGCGCGTAGAAGACCTCCCACCCGGCGCGGGTGCGTACTGCGCCGATGTTGCCTGCCAGGTCTTCCGCGCCGAAGATCAAAGCCTGCAGGCGGGAGTCCGCGGCGCAGATCTCTTTCAAATGAACCACCCCCGGCGCAGTTTCGATCAGGATCAACAGCGCAATGCCGCCGGGCTGCCAGCCATGTTGCCGTTCGGCGACTGAAATTTGCGCCGACACCCAGTGCACCGCATCAGGGTGTTCCACCTTGGGCAGGACGATACCGTCCGGGCGCGCGGGCAGCACGACAGCCAGGTCGTCCGTTTCCAGCCCGCTGCCGACCGGGTTGATGCGCACCAGCCGCTCCGAACGCCCGAAATCCAGCGTTTGCAGGGAATGGGCAATCAACTGGCGCGCGGCGGTCTTGCGGTTGATTGCCACCCCGTCTTCGATGTCCAGGCAGATGCTGTCAACGCCCAGCCCAGGGGCTTTGGCTATTTTACGCTCGTCATCGCCGGGAACGTATAACATCGCTCTTCTGGCTCGCATGATTTCTCCTGGTTGGATAGGTAGATTTTGATTGAGGCGTGTCACCGTCGTTTATGAAACCGGGTCGGCTGGCGGGCGCTTGAGAAACAACGCCGTTCGTTCGACCTCGACCACAACCGTCCCGTCGGGCTTGCGCGCAACATGCTTCAAGCGCACGATACCGCGCTCCGGCTGGGAGCGCGATTCGCGCATGTCCAGCACTTCGCTCTCCACGTAAATCGTGTCGCCGTGAAAGACCGGATTGGGATGCACCACCCGTTCGTAACCCAGATTGGCGACCACCGTACCTTCGGTCAGGTCGGCGACGGTCAAACCAACCGCCAGGCTGAGGGTCAGCAGCCCGTTGACAATGCGCTGCCCAAACACCGTGCGGCGGGCGAAATCCTCGTTGAGATGCAGCGGCTGGGGATTCATCGTCAGCACGCTGAACAGGGTGTTGTCCATCTCGGTGATGGTGCGCCCGTTGGCGTGCTGGATGCGCATACCCACCTGCAAATCGTCATAATATTTACCCGGCATCGCCTGCACCTCCCATCTCGACCAGCACTTGCTCCTTTTCGACCGTTTGCCCGCTTGAAACCGCCAGGCGGGTGATTACGCCGTTTTGGGGAGCTTTGATTTGAATCTCCATCTTCATTGCTTCGAGCAGCAACAGGGTTTGTCCTTTTTCCACCGCGTCGCCTTGCTGGATATAAACCGCGCGTATCTGAGCCGGCATGGGTGAGAGGATCTGCTGCCCGTGCTGGATCTCGCCGCCCGAACGCGACCGGCGCGGCGCCGGCCGCCCCAGGCGGTAGGTGCAGCCATCCAACGAGATCCATTTTTGCCCGCCATCCGCTGCCCAGTACAGTATCAGCGGACGATTCTCGAAGCGCAGGCTGAGCACGCCCGGCTGCGCATCCAACACTTCCAGCTCGTGCAGCCTGCCGTTGATCTCGACCTGGTAAAGCTGCCCGCGCCGTTCCAGCGCGACCTCATGCACCTGACCTTGTGATTCGAACCGGTATCGCATCGCGTTCCCTTTCCACTCACCCGCCCGGGCGGAAATCATTGGCAATCCGCCACGGGCTGTAGGCATCCCTGCCGTCCGCCGCGGGCAGCGCGCCTGCTGCGCCGTTGGCGGCTTGCTGGAAGTGGGTCAGCGCGGCGGCTGCCAGCACCTCGGGCGGCAGATCGCACTGCGGCTGCTGCCAGCTGGAAAAATGCTCCTCGATCCAGGTGGTGTGCACGCCGCCCTGTTGGAAGGCTGCGCTCGCCAGCACATCCTGCAGGAATGCCCCGTTGTGGGTCACTCCCAGCAGCACCGTTTCGCGCAGCGCGCAACGCGCGCGCTGGATGGCTTTCGGCCGGTCTTCCGCCCAGACAATGACCTTTGCCACCAACGGGTCATAATGAATGGTGATCTCATCCCCGCTGGAATAACCCGCATCCACGCGCACGCCGGGACCCTTTGGCTCGCTGAAGCGCAATATCGTTCCGGTGGCGGGCAGGAACTGGTTGGCGGCATCCTCGGCGTACAGGCGGCATTCGATGGCGTGCCCGCGCTGGCTGAGGGCGGGTTGAGACAGGGTCAGTTTTTCGCCGCTGGCAATGCGCAGCTGCCAGTGCACCAGGTCAACTCCCGCCACCAGTTCGGTGATCGGGTGCTCCACCTGCAGGCGGGTGTTCATTTCGAGGAAATAGAACTGGCGGGTGTGTGGGTCAACAATAAACTCGACCGTCCCGGCGTTTTGGTAACCAACCGCCCGCGCAGCCGCCACCGCCGCTGCGCCCATCTCTGCCCGCAGCCGCTCATCCAGCAGCGGTGAGGGGGTTTCCTCGATGATCTTTTGGTGGCGGCGCTGAACCGAGCATTCGCGCTCGAACAGGTGAATCACGTTGCCGTGCCCGTCCGCCAGCACCTGGAATTCGACATGGTGGGCATTCGTAATGTAACGCTCCAAAATCAGGCGCGGATCGCCGAAGGCGTGCTGCGCTTCGCGCCGCGCGCCTGCCAGTGCATCGGGCACGTCCTCCGCCCGGCGAACCACGCGCATGCCTTTGCCGCCGCCGCCCGCCGCCGCCTTGACCAGCAGCGGGAAGCCGATTTCTGCTGCCTTCTCCATTAGCAATGCGTCATCGTCCGCGCCCTGGTAACCGGGCACAACCGGCACCCCGCCGCGCAGCATCTGTTCGCGGGCGCGTCCTTTGTCGCCCATGGCATAGATCGCCTCCGGCGGCGGAGCGATGAAAACCAGTCCCGCCTGCGCGACCGCGCGGGCAAATTCGGCATTCTCCGCCAGAAAGCCGTAACCGGGGTGGATGGCTTCGGCGCCGCAATCCAGCGCGGCTTGGATAATGCGCTCGCCGTTCAGGTAGGATTGCGCTGCCGGCGCCTCGCCAATCCACACGGCTTCGTCGGCTATGCGCACATGAAGTCCGCGCCGGTCAGCCTGCGAATAGACCGCCACGCTGCGAATCCCCAGCTCGCGGCAGGCGCGCAGCACCCGTACCGCGATCTCGCCTCGATTGGCAATCAATATTTTTCGGAACATCAACGTTTTCCTCTCCGCCGGTTTACATCCGGAACACGCCGAACCCGCCTTCGACGCGCGGAGCGTTCAGCACGACCGAAAGCGCCAGCGCCAGCACCTGGCGCGTTTCCAACGGGTCGAGAATACCGTCGTCCCACAGCCGCGCGGTGGAGTAGTACGGGTGGCCGCTGCGTTCGTACTCCTCCAGTACCGGTTGTTTGAAGGCTTCCGCTTCCTGCGCGGTGAGCAGCGGCTTGCCCTCGCGCGCCAGTTGATCCTGTTTGACCGTCAATAAAACATTGGCAGCCTGCTCGCCGCCCATCGCGCTGATGCGCGCGTTCGGGTACATCCACAGAAAGCGCGGGCTGAAGGCGCGCCCCGCCATGCCGTAATTGCCTGCCCCAAAGGAACCGCCGATCAGCACGGTCAGTTTGGGCACGCTGGCGTTGGACACCGCGTGAACCATCTTGGCGCCGTCCTTGGCGATTCCGCCCGCTTCGTAATCCTTGCCGACCATGAAACCGGTGATGTTTTGCAGGAACAACAGCGGAATGCCGCGCTGTTCGCACAGTTCGATGAAATGGGTGCCTTTCAGCGCGCTTTCACTGAACAAGACCCCGTTGTTGCCCAGGATGCCGAGCGGATAGCCGTGGATGCGCGCGAAACCGCATACCAGCGTTGAGCCGTAGCGGGCTTTGAACTCGCGGAAAAGGCTGCCATCCACCAGGCGGGCAATCAGCTCGCGCACATCGTAGGTTTTGCGAAAAGTGGCTGGCAGAATGCCATAGATATCCTCCGCCGGGTAGAGCGGCTCCTCGGGCGGGGTGATGTCCAGCCCGTCCAGCCAGGCCGGCGACTGCCTGCCGCCGCGGCGCGGCAAATGCTCGATAATGCTGCGGCAGATTTCCAGGGCATGATCATCGTCCTCGGCAAAATGATCCGCCACGCCGGAGCGTCGGGTATGCACGTCCGCCCCGCCCAATTCCTCGGCGCTGACATCCTCCCCGGTGGCGGCTTTGACCAGCGGCGGACCGCCCAGGAAAATCGTTCCGACCCCCTTGACGATGATGGCTTCATCGCTCATCGCGGGGACATAGGCACCGCCCGCGGTGCACGAACCCATCACCACCGCAATCTGGGCAATGCCCTTGGCGCTCATCCGCGCCTGGTTGTAAAAGATGCGCCCGAAATCGTCCACGTCCGGGAAGACCTCGTCCTGCATGGGCAGGAAGATGCCACCCGAATCGACCAGGTAAATGCACGGCAGGTAATTTTCCTCGGCGATTTGCTGGGCGCGCAGGTGCTTGCGGGTGGTCATCGGGAAGTAGGTGCCGCCTTTGACCGTGGCGTCGTTAGCGACGATCATCACCTCGCGTTCCGCCACCCGCCCGATGCCGGTCACCAATCCCGCGCCGGGCGCCATGTCATCGTACATTTCCCAGGCAGCCAGCGGGGATAATTCCAGAAACGGCGAGCCGGGGTCGAGCAGGCGTTCGATCCGTTCGCGGACGAACAATTTGCCCTGCGACTCGTGGCGCTGGCGGTAGCGCTCGCCGCCGCCCTGGCGCGCCTGGGCAATCTTGCGGCGCAAATCTTCCGCCAGGCAGCGGTGATACGCCTGATTGGCGAGATGTTCCTCACTGTTCCGGTCAATACTCGAGTTAAGGATATCCACCCGCAACGCCTCCGCTTTTCCGCTAAACAATCCGTTCCTGAATCATCAACCCTGCCGGTAGATTATGCCGAAGCCGCCGCGCGGGTATTCCCAGTGCAGCGCCTGCGGCGGGCAAGCCACTTTGCAGGTGCCGCATTCCAGGCAGCCCGCCCAATCCGCGATAATTTTGCCGTCTTGCTCAGTGTACACGTTCGCCGGGCAGACGAACAGGCAGGCTTTGAGCGTGCACTGCTGGGTGCATACCTCATTGTGCACGATAATGTGCGGATTGTCCTCGTCCAGTTCGTATTTGTTCAACGCCAATTTCTCGGTCACCGATAAGGGTTTCATAAGGCGCGCGCTCCATTCCAGCCGTCTTTGAGTAAATCCAATAAGGAGAGTTTTCTATCCTGAATTGCCTGGCGGGCAATCTGGGTCAGGTGTTGGTTCGGCTGACCATCCTGATGGTAAATCCCGTACAAAATGTCCGCCAGCAGTTGCGGGTAAGCCGTGAACAGCCGTTCGGTTTGCATGAAATGCGGCGCGCGCGCATACGTGCGCAAGTCCGCCATGACGAAACTGTCCTCCAGTTTTTTCTGGTACAGGCTCAAGCCCGCCGCGCTGAAATCCGCGCGCTGGCGCGCTTCCAGTACTGCTTCTGCAGCGCAGATTGCCGAACCAATTGCTAAATCCATGCCGCGCACCCAAAAGCCGTTGTTGATCGCCATCCCGGCCGCGTCGCCCACCACCAGCATGCCGTCCGTGTACAGGCGCGGCAGCATCCCCAGCCCGCCTTCCGGCACCAGGTGGGCGCCGTATTCCAGCACTTTGCCGTTCTTGATCAGCGCGGCAATCAGCGGGTGCGCCAGGAACTGGTCGAACACCTCGCTGACTTTCTTTTGCTGGCGAACCAGATCGCCGAGCTGGATGACCAGCCCCAGCGAAAGGCTGTCCAGGTTGGTGTACAGAAACCCGCCCCCGGCTACGCCCTGGGTGGCTGAACCGACCAGGTTATAAGCGCAGCCCTGGCTGCCATCCAGGTTGAAGCGTTCCTCGATCACCTCACGCGGCAGGGCAACCACTTCCTTGATGCCAACCGCAACATGCTCCTCCGGCAGGCGGTCGCGCAAACCGGCTTGCTGCGCCAGGAAGGAATTGGCGCCATCCGCGGCGATGACCACAACGGCGTACATTTCCTCGCCGCCCGCGGCGATACCCACCACCCTGCCTTCGCGCCGGATAACCTGCTCGACCTTGATGCCCGGCACCAGCAGCGCGCCGGCAGATTCCGCCTGGTCGCCCAACCAGCGGTCGAACCGGGAGCGCAATACGCTGAAGGCGTTGTAGGGTTGTTGGTTGAAACGCTGCGATTTGTAATCCAGGCTGACCGCCGAATCCTCGCTCAGAAACGTGACCACCTGATTGGTGATCAGCCGCTCGACTGGGGCTTGCTCCCAAAAATTCGGGATCACCCGGTGGAGCACCTGCCCGTACAACACCCCGCCCGACAGGTTCTTGCTGCCCGGAAACGGTCCGCGTTCGATCAGGGCGACTTCCAGTCCCTGGCGGGCGAGCAGCAGCGCCGCCGTGCAGCCAGCCACCCCCGCGCCAACCACGATAACATCCAGTTTTTCTTCGCTCATCGCGTCACTCAATGCCCGCGCAGCGCTTGCAGCAGCGCCGGAACAACTGTGTACAGGTCCGCGGCGATGCCGTAGTCCGCCTGCTCGAAGATGGGCGCATTGGCATCGCGGTTGACCGCCACCACGATCCGCGAACCGGTGATTCCCACGGTATGCTGCACCTGCCCCGAGACGCCCAGCCCAAGGTACAGGTCAGACTTAATGTGCGCGCCAGAAATGCCGATATAGCGTTCGCGCGGCAGCCAGCCCAAGCCTTCCGATAGCGGACGGGTGCAGGCGACTTCGGCACCCAGGGCGCGCGCTAAATCCTCCACCATTGCCAGGTCTTCCTGTTTGGCAATGCCTCTGCCCGGGCAAATCACCCGTTTGGCAGCCGCCAGGTTGACCGAGGCAGGCGGCAGCGCTTTGCGCTCGCGCAGCGCGACTCGTTTTTCTGGCGGGATGAAAACCAGCGGGATCATCTCCGCCTGCCGCCCGGGCTGGACTGGCGGGGCATCGAATATGCCCGCCGCCATGGTCAGAATCACGGTCGGGCTAAGGCTGCGTTCCACCCGTTCGGCTCCGCCGCCAAAGATCATGTGCCGGATAGTCAGGCTGCCGCCGTCCAGCGAAAACGATTTGACATCCGTCAGCGCGGAGGTGTTCAACTGAGCCGCCAGCCGTCCCGCCACCAGCCTGCCGCGCGCGGTCGAACCGATCAGCACCACATTGAATGCCGAATCGCGCACCATTTGTGCCAGGGTTGGCAGCACGTCTTCGCACAGGTAACCGGCCGGAATCGCATCCACGCGGTAAATCAGATCTGCGCCGGCTTCGGCTGCCCGCTGCGCCGCCGCGGGACTGGTGACCAGCACCGCCACCGGCGGGCGAATTGCCGCTGCCGCGCCGATCAATTCGCACATCAGGTTGACATCTTCGCAATATACCAGGGTTTGCGATGCTTGACTCATCGTCCGCCTCCTAAAGCACGCCTTCTTTGCGTAAATGTGACAGCAAGGCTTTGGCTGCTTCTTCCGGGCTGCCTTCGATCATCACCTGTTTGCGCGCAACCCGCGGCGGAGCTTCCACCTTGAGAATCTCGATCGTTTCGGGCAGGTCTGCTGCCCCCAGGTCAGCCAGCGTCCACTCGAACATCGGCTTGCGCCCGGCTTTGAGAATTTCGCGCATCGAAGCCAGGCGCGGTTCGTGAATATCGCTGGTCACCGAAATTGCGGCGGGCAGGGCTGCATCCAGCAATTCGATTTCCTGTTCCAGCGTGCGCTGTACTGTCAGCATACCGTTTGCCTGCACCTCGATCCGGCTGACCGCGTTGAGGGTCACCCATCCCAGCCGCTCACCGACCTGCACGCCGGTCTGTTGGAAGTACAGGTCTGCCGACCCTTCGCCAAACAGGAGCAGATCCACATCGCCCAATTTTTGCACCGCCGCCGCCAGCACGGCAGCCGTGCGGGCAGTTCCCGCCTGGCGCAGGCTCTCGTCAACGATGGTATACAACTCATCCGCTCCGCGCGAGAGGATGTCCTTCTTGATCTTGGACTGGTTGATCTCAGCGGGACCGGCGCACAAGGCAATCACCTTGCCGCCGTGCGTTTCGACCAGCCGCACGCCGGCCTCCAGCGCGGGCAGATCGAAACTGCCGATCGTCCACTCCGCCCGCTCGGTGGAGATCGAACCGTCCCGCCCCACTTGCAGGTCTTCCGGGTCAGGCGTGATTTTCAAGCAAACGACAATGTTCATAATTTCACCTGTGGGTTTGAAGTTGGTTTCATTTGGCCGCCTTTTTAAGCAGCTGCGGAGCAGCGATATTGTACATGATCTCATCGGTTCCGCCGCCGATCCGCATCAGGCGAATATCACGCCACAAGCGCTGGACGCGGTGTTCCATCATGTAGCCTAACCCGCCCAGGATTTGCATGGCGGTGTCTATCACCTCGAACGAGGCGCGGGCGACGTACAATTTGCACATGGCGTGCTCGTGGCGCACCGGCAGGTTTTGATCCATCATCCAGGCTACCTTGTAGATGTAATTGTACATATTTTCGATATGCACAGCCATATCGGTTATCATGTGCTGCACCGCCTGGTAACTGCCAATCGGTTTGCCGAACTGCGTGCGCTGGTTGGCATACGCCGCCGCGTCCTGGTAGGCTGCTTTTGCCGCGCCGAGCGAGGCAGCGCACAGCGCCAGCCGCTCGATCTCGAAATTTGCCATCAACTGCTGCCAGCCGCGATTCATCTCGCCGACCAGATTTTTGCGCGGCACGCGCACGTTTTCGATGAACACCTCGTAGGTCGGCACCGTCCACCAGCCCACCTTGTTGAGGTAATTGAAACGCAGCCCGGGCGTATCGGTCGGCAACAGCCACATCGAAATGCCCTGATAGGGATTTTCGACTTGCGCATCACGGGTCATCAATAAAATGTAACGCGCCTGATGCGAGAGGGTGCAATACATTTTCTGCCCGTTGAAGATGACCTCGTCACCATCGAAAGTGGCGGTCGTTTTCATCGCGGCGGCATCCGAGCCTGCCTGCGGTTCGGTGATTCCCAGTGCGACCGGCGGGTCGCCCTGGATAAAGCCGCCCAGCACCTCGCGTTTGATCTCCTCCGAGCCGAACTGGAGAATATCGCGGATGGTGATGATCCCCAGCGAGTAAATGATCCCCAACGGCAGAGCGTGTTCGCCGAGAGTTTCGCACACCAGGGTCAGCGTCTGGATGTCGGCGGGGACGCCGCCGTATTCCTCCGGGATGCCTAGCGCCAGAATGCCGTGATCCGCCAACGCCTGCCAGGGTTTGTACGGAAATTCTTTCTTCTCGTCCAGCTCCGCCATCAGGCTCTCAGGCGCTTCTTTATGGAGCAGTTCCTCCAGGTTTTGCACCAGCAGTTCCTGCTCCTCGCTCCAGCGAAAATCCATGTCATCCTCCTTTGATTCGGGTTCAGAACTTAAGCCTTGCCGATGATCCTGCCGAGCGGATCCACCTCGCGGCGCAATAGTTCCAGTTCCGCCGCCGTCGGCATGGGGGTTTCCTTCACATCGTCCGCAAAAGCCAGCTCGAAAGCGGTGCTGGCGGTCACCTGTTCGCGGGTCACACCGGGGTGCAGCGATTCAACCCGCATCCGGCAGGTGTGCTGGTCGAAGCCCATCACCGCCAGGGTGCTGATGACCTTGTAAGGACCTGTGCCGCGCGGCAGTCCGGCTCTTTCGCGCGCGCCGCGGCCGCCCAGATAGCCGGGCGAGGTAATGAAATCAACGTTAGGGACGAACTTTCGCCGGTCGTGCGCCATAAGGATCACCGTCCGCCAGCACAGGGAGGCAAAATCGTTGGCACCGCCGCTGCCCGGCAGGCGAACCGCCGGGCGGGCATAGTCCGAGCCGATCAGGGTCGAATTCAGGTTGCCGTATGGATCAATCTGCGCCCCGCCCAGGAAGGTGTAATCCACCAATCCGCGCTGCGAGGTTTCCATGATCTCCAACATGCCGCTATGCAGGATTGCCCGCGTTTGGGTGTGCGAACCTGCCACCGAGATGGGCAATTTTTCGAGGATGGGCGCCATGCTGCCCGCCTCGAAAAAAATAATCAGGTTAGGCGCGTGCGTCTTTTGCGCCAGCATAGCCGCCGCCAGCGGCGGTCCGGTGCCGATCACGGCGGTTTTGTTATCTTCGAGCAAGTGGGCTGCGGCGCAGATCATCAATTCCTGAAGGGTATACGTTGCTCCACTGGCTGCCATGGGTTTCTCCTGCATCAAAGCGACCGCTTCAAGGGTTCCTGCTGTTGAAGTTCTGCCAAGCGAGTCTGCCCGCCGATCAGTTCCAGGTACTCTTCGAAGGTTTTGACACCGTAAATATACCGCTCGAGAAAGGGTTGAAAGGTTTCGGGGTCTTTTTCGGCTTCCAGCCATTCACCAAAATGCCGCTCATCCGAGGTGTATTCGTACGGCATTTCACCGGGGTAACTGCCAAACGGCACCAGGCAGACGGCATCCACCAGCCAGAAGGGAATACTGGTGCGGCTGGGTTGGCTGCGAATCTGCTCGCTGCTGACCAGCCGCTCGGTGGTCAGGATCACCCGCCGGGCAGCCCGCGCCAGATCATGGTCAACGATGCTGATCCCGTCAATTTGCGCGTTGCCGTAGATATCACACTGGTGAACATGGATAATGGCCGCGTCCGGGTAGAGCGCCGGCACCGCCAGCAAGGCAGCGCCGGTGAAGGGACACTCGATCAATTTTGCGGAACTGTAGCGCATCGTATCGCTGCCCAGCATGGTGCGCACCGGAAGATACGGCACGCCCATGGCAGCGGCTTTGTAGCGCCATGCCAGCCCGGCATTGCTCCATTCGGCGGTGCGCACCTGCCCGCTTTCCATCAGCCGCCGCCCGTTGGGCGACAACCCGCGCATTTCCAGCCCGACCACATAGGCAATATCGCAGCGGTCGATTACCCCCCCGGCTGCCAGGATTTGAAAATCGTGGGTGGTGGAATGTCCCGAAAAGCCCAGGCTTTTCCTGCGCCGGCGCACAATCTCGTGCAGCACCGCCGAGGAAAAGCGCACGCTGCCAAAACCGCCGGTGGCAATGTAATCGCCGTCGTGGATGAAGGCTTCAACCGCCTCGCTCACCGTCATACGCTTATCGGACATCGCGCGCGGTTTTTGCCGGAAGAACTCGCGGGCGGCGTCCACGTCTGGCGGCATGAACAGTTCGCCGGTTGGTTGTTGGCTGTTCGTGTTTATGCGCATGGCAATTTCCCAATTACGGGTCCTTTACTACGTCCAGGTATCCTTGAAGCAGCCCGCATGAACTCTACGCCGTGCAGTCCAAAACCGTGATATAAGTTTATCAAAAAAATGTAGATTTTTAACCCCGCGCGCGGCATTAGATTTTATAAACCGATTAGAAAACGCCCGGCCTTCTGCGGGTTTTCAGCCAGGTTAGCCGCCTGAGCAGTTACGAAATGTCTATGGATATGCAGGAGGAGTGGGCGTTCGCGTGACTGTGGGTGACGGAGACGGTGAATGAGTTGGGGAGGGTAATGGGGTGTTGGTCGGACACACGATGGTTGGCAGCGGGGTTTCCGGCACAATGGTCAGGTCTGGCGGCGCCGTAGGGACTGGAAAGCCGGTCTCGATTTCCATTTGCGCCCGGCTTTCCTCGACCTGTTTACCTTCGGCATCCAGATAGATTGTGATCGAATCCGCTACCCGAGCGCTGGACGGATGCCCAGCGGAGGCGATTAACCCGTAGCTAAAAAAGCCATAGGAAACAGTCGGCTTAGCCAATATGATATGACCAGTGATCAGGTATTCCTCTCCTCCTTTTGTATCAATTTGCCAATGCAAACTACTTCCCTTTTGGAAAGTAATTTCGGCCCCATAAGGTTGTTTCTCGATATCATTTATGGTTATGCTAACGTCGCCATACATGGATACTGCCAGACCAGTAATCTCCTTCTCTGTGCTAAAGCGGATAGTGAAGGGAATAGCCTGTAAAGCTTGAATTGGTCCTTTGACTTCGATACTAATGCATATTCCCTCTTTGCATTCCGCGCCAGAACTGCTCGAATTGCAGGCTGCCAACAGCACGATTAGAAATATAGAAGACCAGAAAGTTCGTTTCATGGGGTACTTCCTTATCAAGATCAATCCTTCCTGATTACAGGCAAGTACATTCGGCTGTTGATCGGAGTGGACTTCGTCCACTCTATTGTAAGGGATGATTATTTTTTGGGCGGGTTACGGCAGATTGATATATGTTGGTACTACTCAACCATGCCCGGCAGCGGATGAATCCGACGCCTAAAAGTCCAGGAAACCTGCTAAAGCAGGTACAAAATGGGGTCGCAGCCCGCTTCCGCGGGTTTTCAGCCAGGTTAGCCGCCAGTTGAAACCGGCGGCGAGCGGCGCCTGAGCATCTACAAAGAAAGAGAGCTGTTCAAGGCAAATCTCCATACAACTCAGCCGGCGCGGCGCTCAACCCGACCAGGGTGCTGCCGGTATGCGCGCCAAGAATCGCCCCCACCCGCACCGGCGGCAGCCAGAAGCACTCGACCAGGTTTTCCAATGCCTCGCGCAGCAAATCAATTCCTGCCGGGTTATAACCGTGGATCAATTGTAAACGCAGCCGGTTGGTTTGCGGGAAACTGTCCCTGACTGTGTGAGCCAGTTTTTGAACCGCTTTACGGAAGGTGCGCTCCTGCGCCACCGTGTAATAGCGCCCATCCTGTTTTGAGACCGAGATCACCGGGCGTATATTCAACAAGGATGCCACCAATCCTTTCAGGTGGCTGATTCTGCCGCCGTGAACCAGGTATTTGAGCGTATCGAGCGTAAAAAAGCCGGTCGTTTCAGCGCGCAGCTTTTCCAGCAGCGAAAAAATCTGCTCGACGCTCCAGCCTGCCTTGACAGCCCGCGCCGCCGCTTCTACCTGCCAGCCTTCCGGCGCAGAAAGTGTCATGGTGTCCCAGAACGTCACCTGCGCTTCGGGCACCATCTCGGCTGCCACGCGCGCCGAATTGAGCGTGCCGCTCAACCCAGAGGAAATGTGTATGGAGAAGATCTGCGGGTCGTCCTTGGCGAGCCGCCGGTAAAGATCAACAAAATCGCCCACCCCGGCTTGCGAGGTAGTCGGGAATTCACCCGTCTCGTCCAGCAGGCGGTAAAATTCCTCGGAGGACAGGTCCTCGCCGCTGGAATAGGTTTTTCCAGCCAGGGTCAGGTGCATGGGCACGGAATGGATAGGCGGCAAATGCTTGAGCTGCGCGTCTGAAAGGTCACAACCGCGGTCGGTTACAATCTGCATCTTGGATTTCCTCGTGGAACGGCGGGATATGGGGCTGAAAAAATCATACCATTTTGCAGGCAGGGAAAACTGCCGCGCGCCCAATTGTGACCGGAAATATGACTTTTGGGGCAGTTATTCCTATGCGGAATTATGACCCGCACCCCCGCCCGGACAGGCGGTGTGGTCAGCCGTCGCCCATATCCGCCGCGTATTCGCCCACCAGCGCGTCGAAGTAAGCCCGCAGCGGACGCAGATAGACCTGCTCCCACCAGGCCAGCAGGGCGCGGCTCGAGGCAGCCGGCAGCCCCTGATGGCGCAGATTGAGTTCACAACCGGTGCAGGTCGGCTCCAGCCTGAGGGTAATGCGCGAATCCTGCTCCAGCGGCAGACCCTCGACCTGCCAGGTCTGCTCGATCCGCTCGTGCGGCACCAGGCTCGTCAGCCGGCTGGCCACCCTGCCGCCCAGTGCGCGGAACTCGCCGCCGGTGCGCGCTTCGATGTGCGCCGCTGCCCCGCTGAAGCGGCTGTGCTCGCCGCTGTCCAGCCAGGCGCGATACACCCGCTCGGGATAGACCGGGATTTCAATCGAATAGTCAATCGTCGCTTTCAGGGTCATGGTTCGTTCACAACGAATAAGGGTTTTAGGATCTATATTGTATCATTTTTCGCCTGCAACCCGCCGCTGCCGGGAACCTCCGGCGGGAATGGAGCGTCCATACTATAACAATGTTAAGGAGGTAATCATGTTTCGCAACCTGTTGATAAGCATTCTGGCAATCGTCCTGCTCAGCGCTTGTACTGTGGCACAAGGCGCGCCGCTTGTACCCAACCCGGAGGATCCCGTGGCTGGCACACCCGATGAAGGTTACCCCGTTCCCAACGAAGAACCGGTAAGCTTCGAACCGCGCGAGGAAGACGCCGAGCTGGAACGCGGCTTGGTCTACATTGACTCGACCGACCTGCTGATCATGGAAAGCTATCCGGTGCAGATCATGCTGGCGGTCAAAGGCGCTGCCCCCACACCCTGCCACCATGTACGCATCGTAGTTAATCCACCGGATGCGGAGAACAACATTCTGGTTGAAGCGTACAGCGTGGTCGATCCGGAGCAAATTTGCATTCAGGTGCTGGCGCCCTTCGAAGCCAACATCAACCTGGGCAGTTTCCCGACCGGTAATTACTCGGTGCTGTTGAACGGCGAGAAAGTCGGCGAGTTCGAGTCGTGAACCCTGTCCACTTGAAAAAGCCCTGCCGGATCCGGCGGGGCTTTTTCAAGTTCCCAAAATTCACTCCTTATCATTTCTGCATTTCTAGGATAGAATTATCCGGGCAGGTCGTGGAATCACCGCTTGAACAGCGTGCCCCGATCCTGTTTTTTATACCTGCGGCAGGCGCGCGAAAGAATTGCCTGCCAAGCGAGGAGTATCCATGAGCCAATTCACCTTGCCATTTGATTTTTCCGAAAATGAACCCGGGCAATCCAGCGGACAACTGCTGCTGAACAAGCCGCTTCCCTACTCAACCAGTCAACAGGGAAGCGGCTTTTACCGCCAGGGCAGGATGACCTTAACCAGCAGCACAGCCATTGATCTCGTTCTCTACCACACCCCCGCCACAGCCGAGTTTATCTACACCCACCCGGCTGAAGCCAACCTGCATCTGCTCGAACTGGCTGGTCTGTCCCCGGCGGAAATCCAGTCCATCCAGCGCCTGACCCTGCCCGGACAACTGATAATGGGCTCGCAGCGCGCCTGCCTGATCAGCCGCGCCATTCAAGACCTGATCGCCTCACCGGTTTTCCAGCCTTTGTTCGCCAGTCAGCGCCAGTCGAATATGGCAGTATTCCCCATTGCGCGGGAAGGGCTCAAATATCAGGTAACCGAAGCCATATACCACAATTACGGTTACCTGTGCGACGAAGTCATTCTGGACGCGCACCATGTTTTTGATAGCAGCGTGCCGGTGTACAACCGGAAAGTCGAGATGACCCTTTTTAAGGACAAGGATCTGGATAAAATCCAGCACGAGAACATCACCGTCGCATTTATCGCCGACAGCATCGCCAGCGGGCTGGTCATGCGCGAGGTGATCAACAAGATCAAGGAGCGCTTCCCGCGCATTCGCTGGGTGGAAGTGATCGCCCCGTTCGCCACACTGCGCGGGCTGTGCCGCATTACCGAATGCGATGGCAGCGAGGATATCCATATCCGCGTGCACACGTTCGAAACCCTGCTCAACGCGCTGCCGCCCGATTTCTACTATTCCGCCCATATTGACATAGCCGAGCTGCACATCCGCCCCGACCTGGAAAAAGCCTACCGCGAGTGGTGGGGCTGGGACGCCGCCGGCAACGAAATAGCCGCCACCGCCTGCGCCGGATACGGCTGGAGCGAGGTGTTCTATTCGCCGCGCAAACAAATCGAGATGATCAACCAGCAATTGGGCAGCCGCCACAATCTGACGATTGCCGACATTATTCGGCGCAATTTGAATCGCTCAGGCTGAGCGATTGCGTTCGTACAACAGGCGCAGTCCGATCAGCGCCAGGTTGGGCTCAACCGCCTCAATCAACCGCGTCTGTGGGGCAATCAACTCCGCCAGCCCGCCGGTAGCAACCACTTTTGGATTGCCGCCCAATTCCTGGCGAATGCGTTCAACCAATCCATCCACCAGGGAGGAAAAACCAAACACGATCCCGGAACGCATCGACTGTAAGGTGTTTTTACCGATGGCTGCCTGCGGGTGCGCCAGGGCAACCTGCGGCAGAGTGGCTGTGGCGCGGAAAAGCGACTCGGCGCTGGTCAGGATGCCTGGCGCGATAGCCACTCCTTCAAAATTCCCCTCTGCCGAGACGGCGGAAAAGGTGGTGGCTGTGCCAAAACCAATGACGATCACCGGCGCGCCGTACAGGTGGCGTGCCGCCAGCGCGTTCATGATCAAATCCGAGCCGACCTCAGCGGGATTATGGGTGTTGATGCGCATACCCACGTCCACCCCTTCGGTGAGGATTAATGCCGGTTGGCGCAAATAAGTTTGCGACAATTCCTCGAACAGCGGGGTTAAAGTCGGAACCACCGAAGAAAAAACCACCCCGTGCACGTCCTTTGCGCTCAAGCCGGATGTAGCCAGCAGGTTAAGCAACAGGACGGCATACTCATCCACCAGCCGGTTGCGGTCGGTGGCGATCCGCCAGTGGCAGCACATTTGCCCGCCGTCGAACATGCCGAGCTTGATGTTGGTATTGCCGATATCAATACACAGCAGCATCGCTGACTCCTGGAAAGCGAAATAGGTTTGGCTGGTGTTAGTTTAGCATCATTTTCGAACTTGAGCGCGGTTGATCCTGCGCCTTGTATCCCAGCGGTTTATGATACACTATGCCTGTTTTACCAACCAACTCTCCAACCTGGAAAAGGGAACTATGTGCGGAATTTTTGGCATTGTCACGAAAGAAGAACAGCCTCTGGGACCCATTTTAATAGACGCTGCCCGGCGGTTGACCTACCGCGGTTATGATTCGGTCGGCGCGGCGACTCTCTCGAACAGCAAAATCGATCTGCGTAAAGATGTCGGCAAGGTGGATCAAGTCGCCGAACGGTACAACTTCGCCGAAATGTCCGGCACGCGCGGCATCACCCAGCTGCGCTGGGCAACCTTCGGCGCGCCTTCTCAAATCAACGCCCAGCCCCATTTCGATTCGGACGGCGACCTGGTCGGCGCGCACAACGGCAACGTGGTCAACAACGTCGAGCTGCGCCAACAGTTCATGGCGGAAGGCATGACCGTCCGCTCGCACAACGACGGGGAATCGTGCGTGCATGCCGTCGAGCGCTACATTGATCGCGGGTACGATTTTATCAATGCCATCCGCATGGCGTATCACGACCTGCAAGGCGATTATGCCTATGTAATCGGGCGCATCAACGAGGATAGCCTGTACGCGATCAAAAAAGGCTCCGGGCTGGTGGTCGGCATCGGCGAGGGCTTCACTTGCGTATCCTCCGACCTGCCCTCCATCCTGCCGCTCACCCGCACCATTGTACGCATTCAGGACGGAGAAATCATCACCTTGCGCGCCAGCGGGATCGAACTGCGTTCCGTAAAAGATGGCAGCCTGATCCAGCGCGAACCGGAACAGATCACTCAGACGATGGAAGCGGTGCAAAAGGGCGGTTACGCCCATTTCATGCTCAAGGAAATCCACGAGCAACCGCAGGTCGCGCGCGAGGTGCTGCACATGCTGGCTGGCAGCCCGGAGGTGGAAACCGTGCTGGAAGCGGTGCGGTCGGCGCGCCAGGTTTATTTCCTCGGCTGCGGCACCAGTTACCACGCCTGTCTGGCAGGCGCAGTCTATTTTGCCCAACTGGCAGGTAAAGCGATTATCCCGGTACTGGCGCCCCAATTTATCCCCCAATATTTACCTGCCGTCAACCGGCAAGATGTAGGTATTTTTGTCAGTCAATCCGGCGAAACCAAGGATGTGCTCAACGCGCTGCAAGCCGCCGAGTCGCGCGGCATGACCTGCTTCGGGCTTGCCAACGTGATCGGCTCCACCCTGACCAAATCCACCGCCGGCTGGCTGCCGCTGTGCTGCGGGTATGAAATCAGCGTGCCAGCCACCAAGACCTTTACCAATCAGATCGTCACCTTCCTGGCGCTGGCATACCGCCTGGCAGGGCTGGATACTCAGCCGCTGGAAAATATCCCTGAGTTAATGGAAGATACGCTTGGCGCGACCGAAAATCCGGTGCTGGCTATCGTGCCATCCGTCAACCAGTGGAATGACATCTACTGCCTTGGGTACGGCGCAACCTACCCAATGGCGCTGGAAGGCGCGCTGAAATTGAAAGAAATCACCTATGCCCACTGCGAAGGGATGTTGTCCACCGAGTTCAAACACGGACCGCTATCGGCAATAACTGATGGTTTTCCGGTTTTGTTCGCCGCCGGTGCACAGGATGTTCCCCTGATTGTGAGCGGGATCAATGAAGTAACCTGCCGCGGCGGGCGGGCGATTGCCATTGGGCAGGAAGACCCCCGCCTGCTCGCCAACGCCAGCGACGTGATCACCCTGCCGGCTGCCCGTCCGGAAATCTCCTCGCTGTTAAGCGTGCTGCCGCTGCAACTGCTCGCCTATCACATGGCGGTTGCCCGCGGCTACGACCCGGACTTCCCGCGCAACCTGAGCAAAACGCTCACCGTGGATTAGAACCGCCCGCCGGATGATGATAACAAGCCACCCAGTGATGCGCTTCCACCTCCACCAGCGGAGGTTGGAAGCGGTCGCAGCCAAGCGTTCGATCTGCCGCCGGGCAGCGCCCGTAAAACGGGCAACCGTCCAGAATCGATTCCCGCCCATCCACCACCGAAACCGGCTCTTCCCATTTTTTATCCAGGCGCGGAACCGATGCCATCAACAATCTGGTATAAGGATGCAGCGGGTGGTTGAATACCGCATTAATGTTGCCCATTTCTGCCACGCAGCCGCGGTACAGGATGATCGCGCGTTCACTAATGTAATGCGCCAGCGACAAGTCGTGGGTAATGAACAGAATCGCCAGCCCGCGCGCTTTCAGGTCTGAAAGCAGATTGAGCACATCAATGCGGGTGGAGGCATCCAGCATACTGATGATCTCATCGGCAACCAGGAAACGGATATCCAGCAGCAATGCCCGCGCGATCAGAAACCGCTGCAATTGCCCGCCGCTCAACTGGTGCGGGAACTTATTCAGCACATGCTCCGGGTTGAGTCCTACCGCCTCGAGCGACGTATTTACCTTGTCTTCCCACTCCGTTTCGGTTGCCTGTGGGTAAAACTCTTCGCGAATGATGCGGAAAATCCGATCCGCCTTAAAAATCGGGTTGAACGATGAAAATGGGTCTTGAAACACACCCTGTATTTTTCGGTAGTACTCTTTCAAGCCTTCCTTTTTAGCAGCCGAAATGTTCTCGCCCTGGAATTCAATCGTTCCTGATGTGACACTGATCAGTTGCAGGATCATCTTGCCGATTGTGCTTTTGCCGCTGCCGCTTTCACCGATCAAAGCCACCACTTCGCCTGGCTTGACATCAAAACTGACATTGCGCACCGCGTGCAGTTCCTTGCCGCCAAACGTGCCAATCCGGTAGGTTTTGGAAACCTCTTTAAGCGATAGCATGACCTTCCATCTCCTTCCAGCAGGCTGTGTAATGGTCGGGATTAATCTCGATGAACGGCGGTTCTTCGATACACTTCTCGTGCGCCAGCGGGCAGCGCTGCCGAAAACGGCAGCCCTGCGGCGGATTCAAGAGCAGCGGCGGGTTGCCCGGGATGCCGACCAACTGTTTTTGGTCATGCTGAATGCCGACCTTGGGCAGCGAGGAAATCAGCAGGCGGGTATACGGGTGGCGCGGTCTGCGAATGATTTCCTCGGTAACGGCTTTTTCCACCAGTTTACCGGCGTACATCACCAATATGCTGTCCGCGATTTGGTACAGGATGGAAATGTCGTGGGTCACGATGATCATGCTTTTGACGATTTTTCGATCGCGAAATTCGACCAGCATTTCCGCCACCGCCCGTTGCGTGGAAACATCCAGCGCCGAAGTAATTTCATCAGCAATCAATAGCGAAGGGTCAAGCAAGGTCGAAATAACCATCACCATGCGCTGCTTCATTCCACCCGAAAGTTCGATGGGGTACATTTTGAGAACCTCATGCGACAACCCCACCAGGTCCAAACGCCGTTTCAGCTCCGGCAGCACCCCTGCCGAGTGGATACGGCGCGATTCGAGCAGTTCAAAAATCATCTTCCCGATCTTGCGGGTCGGATTCATCGCGTTCATCGCGTACTGCGGGATGATGGAAATTTTCTTATAGCGGATTGGGTTCATTTGGTCTGTATCCCAGACCGGAATCTCCTCGTTATCCAGGTAAACCTTTCCTTCCAAATATTTCATCGGCGGGCGCATCATAATCAGCGCGTTGCTGAGGGTAGTCTTGCCGCAGCCGGACTCGCCCGCCAGACCCATAATCTCACCATCTCTGAGATTGAATGTGACCCCGTCCAGCGCTTGAACATCGCCGTAAAGCGTCTGGTAATAAACTCTCAGCCGGTCGACTTGTAAACTCATCCGATCACATCTCCCTCAGTTTGGGATTGAATACTTCATCCAGCCCAACATTCATGATATATAAGGAACCGACAATCGCGGTGATCGCCAGTCCGGGCGGCACAAACCACCACCAAATTTCGAGTTGCATCGCCCCCCACAACACCGCGAGCTGCATCATCAAGCCGAGCGAAATGGTGTTGGTTGGACCGAGACCGATAAAATCCAACGTGGCCGCGGTGAGTATCGCGCCGCCGAACTGGAGGATGAACACCATTAACAAATAGGACATCATGTTCGGCGCAATTTCTGTGGCAATGATTTTTGCAGATCTCATGCCGCTCATGCGCGCCAGATCCACAAAATCCCGCGTTCTTAATGAAAACGTCTGCGCGCGAACCGCTCGCGCCACCCACGGCCAGGCAGTTAACCCAATAAAGATGTATTGCGTTGCCAGGCTGCGCACTTCAAGGTATGCGGCAATGATCAACAATACCGCAATGGTCGGAATAACCAGGATGATGTTGGTGATCGCATTGAGGATTTCGTCCACAATTCCGCCGCGATATCCGGCAGTGAAGCCAACGATAATGCCAATCAATGTGCCCAGCCCGCCCCCAAACACTCCCACCAGGAAGGTTGCCCGCAAGCCGTTGACAAATTGAGAAAAAACGTCCTGTCCAAAGAACGTAGTACCCAGCCAATATTTGGAAGAGGGCGGCGCTGCCCCCAGCGGATTGGCAAACGCAAACGGTTCGTTTTTCGTAATCAGCGGTCCAATCAATCCCAAAAAAAGGAAAAGGGCAATGATTGAAAAACCAATGACCAGTTTTTTGTTTCGCAGGGCAAAGAACAGAAATTCATTTTTCTTTTTCTGAGATTTCATGTCACATCCCCTGTCATTCCTCTGCGCGTTCTGGGATCAACGATGATATAGACAACATCTATGATAAAGTTTGCCGCCAGAACGCCAATAATGATAAACAAGAAACAACCCTGAATCAAAAAGTAATCCTGGTTTTGGATGGCAGCCAGCAGCAACGAACCAATCCCAGGATATGAAAATACCACTTCGGTGACCAATGCTCCGGCGACCATCACGCCCAGTTGCAATGCCAGACCAGTGATCTGCGGCAGCAACGCATTGTTGAAGGCATATCTGCGGATCAATTTTTTGGGCGCGCCTAACGCGCTGAGATAATTAGAGTAGTCCGCTTCCAATTCATAGATAATCATATTGCGCATGCCAATTGCCCAGCCGCCAAAACTGACCAGGAATAACGAGGCAAAAGGCATAAACCAGTGGTGAAAAACACTGCCAATGAATGCCAAGGACCAATGCGGGCGCATGGCGAAACTATACGCGCCAGCAATGGGAAAAAGCCCAAGAACAATGCCAAAAAACCAGGCGAGTAAAATACCCAGCCACATATACGGCATGGCAGTAAGAATGTAACCTAGCGGGGAGATGGTGTTATCCAACCACTTGGAACGCGCGGCAAAGGCTCCAAATTTATTGCCTGCGTACCAACTTAATAAAATCGAGGGGATGAGCAGACCAAGGGAATACGGAACCGCTCGCATGAGCACATCCACAACCGGAGTCGGAAACAGATACACGCTGATTCCCAGATCGCCTTTCGATAATGCAATCCAAAAATTAATGTATTGCTGCCAGATGGGCACATCCAATCCAAAGGCGCGAGTGAAATAACTGCGCAGCGCTTCGGCAGCTTCCGGGTGCAGCGCCACCCGCGCCAGCATATTCTGCACCGGGTTGCCGGGCATGAAGCGCGGAATCATCCAATCAATGGTCACTGCCAGAAAGAAGGTGAGCAGGTAAATGATTATTTTGCGGGTGAAATAACGTCGCATCCTGACTCCGCTCGAAAAAATTGGGGGTAACAACCCCTCCTTCTATCAAAGGAGGGGTTGTTTTTAGAGGGAAAAGGCTATGGCGTGACCGGTTCGAGTTCGAGCAGGGTTTGCATGCCGCCCATTTGCCAGTAACCACTCCAGGTGGTCGGGAGAGCGGAAGAACCAGAGCCGTCCACTGGCCAGTTGGTCCAGGTGGAGGTGCTGTACTGTGCCCACAAACCGTTGTACCACAGCGGGATCATCGGCATTTCGGTCAGCATCAATTCCTGGATATCCGCGCAAGCCGCTTTCATCCCTTCGATGTCATCGGCGGGAACCCGGGCAAGCGCGTCAACCAGATCGAACATTTCCTGGTTGTCATAACGGCCAAAGTTGCCGCTGCCCATGATCTCCTGAATAGGATGCCGGAACAGCAGGTTATACAGCGTCCAGGGAGTATTGCTCATGGTTGCCCAGTTGTTCAGGGTCATATTAAAGGTGCCCTGAGTCAAGGCAGTATTCCAGGCGCCATAATCCGGGTATGCGGCTTCAATGTTAATGCCGGCTGCCTGCGCGCTGGTAGCGATAATGTCAATGGCAGCCATCCAGTCGGTCCAACCGTTCGGGCAGGTCACCTCAAGGGCAATTGTCGAGCCATTCGGCGCTTCAACGAAACCATCGCCATTAACATCCCGGTAGCCAGCATCCGCGAGCAGTTGCCTGGCTTTGGCAGTATCGAAGGAGTAGCCCAGCCGCGCCAACACATCGGCATCATCGAACTGGCTTAAGGTTGGCAACAAGCCGGTCGGACTGGCAGCCCGCACCAGGTTGGCGTATGCCACGTTGACGATCGAAGGCACATCAATGGCAAACGCCAGCGCCCGCCGGAAAGCCGGGTCGTCCATCGGTTTGATGGTCGTGTTCAGGAACAGCACCGCAGTATTGGCAGAAACCATGTAAGGTGCTTCAGGGTAGTAGGTTTGGACATATTGCTTATCGGATAAGGTGGCAATGCCAGGCAGGAAGTTATTACTCAGATCAACATCGCCTTTGATCACCGCGCCGAGGGCAACATTGTTGCTGGAGAAACGGATATCCACGATACGCTTGGGCGCGGGCAGACCAAACACATCAATACCCCACCAGTTCTCGTTGCGTATCCAGACATTGCGGTCCTCACTGTGAGTATCATACAGGTAAGCGCCTGAACCAACCGGGTTTTCATTAACCCCTGCGGTAATATCTTCTTCGGTCTTGTTTTCCCAAATATGCTTGGGGACGATGAAAATATTGTACAGGTTGTTGGTCCATTCCTGGTAAAGCGGATCGGTGAAGCTGAATTGCAGGTTGGTTTCATCAACCACAGTGATTTCATCCAGATAGTTCCACACCGGGCTAAACCAGATGGCGGCATACTGCTCGCTGAGATCAAATGTAAATTTGACATCTTCGGCGGTTAACGGAGTACCATCGCTCCAGGTAAGCCCTTCGCGGAGCACCAGGTCAAACGTGGTGGGCGTGCTCCAGGTGCCGGATTCTGCCAGCCAGGGAGTCAATTCGCCGGTCATCGGATTAAAGGCAAACAAGGTTTCATAAACAAATCCGTTTGATCCGGTGGTGTTTGCCTTGCTCCAGGTAATGAACGGATTCCAATCGTTCGGAGGACCCCACGCTGCGCCGCTAACGTACAGGGTTTCGCCGCGTTCGTACATGACTTCGCCGCCCGCAGCCACAGGAGTAACCTCAACGATGACTTCTTTGGTTTCGATGACTTTGACTTCTTTCGGAACCTCGACGGTTTGGATGATGGTCTCAGGGGTAGGCTGAGCGCAAGCAGAAAGCACAATGCTGCTTACGATCAAGAGACTCATGACTACAAAAATAAACTTACGCATTTTCTTTCTCCTTTGAGTGAACAGGGTTTGGAAAAAACCTAATCGTAGAACGGGCTGACTTCATCATACGTACATGCGCACCTCCTCAACAGATTTTGACAAACAGATCCGGCGGCGTGATCAACAGCGTTCACCAAAAAACGTGCTGGATAGTCCGGCAGAGGATTACTTGCCAAGAGTCGACTCCCTCACGACCAATTCAGTTTCCATCATCATCCGCCGCGGCGGCATAATGCCATTCTCAATCAGGTCAATCAACATCACAACGGTTTCGAATCCGAATTGAGTCACCGGCTGGCTTACAGTGGTCAGCGGTGGTTCGGGCTGGTTGATCAAGGGTATATTGTCGTAGCCGACAAAAGCGATATCGCGCGGGATGGAAAGCCCTGCCTCTTTTACTGCGCGCATCCCGCCCACCGCCATGGCATCCGATGCGGCAAAAACCGCATCCGGCTTGCGGGGTAGCAATTGCTGCATGGCTTGGTATCCCCCCCGCTCAGTGAAGTCCCCGGCAACGATCAAATCCTGGTTGACCGGCAGCCCGGCGGCTTTCAGCGCATTGAGATAACCCTGTAGGCGGTCAATCCCAACGGTGCTGTTGGATGGACCGCTGATCGTCGCAATCTGCCTGCGTCCAATCGAGATTAAGTGATTAACGGCTTCGAACGTGGATTGGACGTTATCCACATCAATATAACTAACCGACCCTTCATAAAACGGGCGGCCAGCAACCACCAGCGGCATGCCTGCATTGGACAACCGCTCGATCAATTGATCACCGATCTGACCGGATTGGACAATAACCCCATCCAGCGAGCCTTTGCGCGAAATGCGCGGGTAAATTTTGGCTTCGTCTGCCGGCGAGGCGACCAGGAAGAGCGCCAGGGTATAGTTGTACAGGTTGCATGCTTGCGCTACGCCCTGCGTCAGCCGGGGAAAATACGGGTCAACAAAAATTGCGCCGACCGTGCGCGGCAACACCAGACCAATCACCCAGGAACGCTGGGATGCCAGCGCCCGCGCGGCTGCGTTGGGGTGAAAGCCCGCCTCTTGGATAACCTGCATCACCCGGTTCCGCACGGTTTCGCGCACGTTGGGATGATTATTGACTACCCGCGATACCGTCGAGCGGGATACACCGGCTTTTTTGGCAATATCTTCCAGCGTCAATTCTGACATGAGGTTGATTGCATGGGAGAGGGAGAAGGAGGGGAGCGGATGCACAATTTACTAAAACTGGAAGCGCTCCCAACAATTAAAATTATTATAAAACCTTTTTAAAAATAGTCAATACTTTTAGCCAATTTCCATTCCCCAACCCGGAAAAATCACCACCCAAACAGGCTGTTCGCTTCATTCCTCATGGCATTGCCGCTTTTTAAGCCAAATCCAGGCAGCATCATCCGATTTTTTTCAACCAAGCCGAGATTTTCCAGACTAAAACCAATTGACAAACTCAAAAAATTGGCTAAAATATAAAAATATTTAGTAAAATATTTCGGAGGAATCCTTGAGAAAAAAAGTCCGTATCAGCGATGTGGCTCGTTTGAGCGGCGTTTCTCTTTCCACCGTCTCCCTGGTTCTGAATAACCGTCCCGGCGTTTCCGAGGAGACCCGAATCACCGTCATCAAGGCTGCCAATGAATTGGGCTATTCTTCCCTCGGTAACGGTGGGCGCAGCCCTGCGGCGCAGTTGCAAACCATCGGCATGGTCATCAAAACCCACGTCAACATGATCCCGCAGGCAAATCCGTTTTATTCCAAAGTCATGATGGGCATTGAGGATACCTGCCGCAACAAAGGCATCCAACTGCTCTTTTCCACT
Organism: Bellilinea sp.; assembly: GCA_039666315.1. Taxonomy (GTDB): domain Bacteria; phylum Chloroflexota; class Anaerolineae; order Anaerolineales; family Anaerolineaceae; genus Bellilinea. The sequence goes on from JAVSME010000008.1 coordinate 267,850, forward strand.
ATCCCAGTGGATGAAAACAACCAACCGGTGGAAATGCCGGCTTTGCTTAACAACTTGCCGCTGGATGGGCTCTTGCTGGTTGGCGCGTACGTCAACCCGGTCTTTGGCGCCCACCTGCTCCAACGCCGCATCCCTACCGTGCTGGTGGACGGCTATTCCGAAAACCAGGATTTCGATAGCGTGCTGTCGGACAACTTCCGCGCCGCTTACCATGCCATCGAATACTTGCTGGATAAGGGGCACAGGCACATTGGGCTGGTTGGTTCCGATGATCTGAGCTTTCCCAGCCTGCGGGAGCGGCGGAATGGCTACCTGCGCGCCTTAAAGGAACGCGATATCCCTGACAGCTACATCGCCAGTTTCAACATCAACCAGACGCACGGGTTCAAGGAAACCACAGATTTATTGAGACAAAACCCGCATATCACCGCCCTGTTTTGCGTCAACGACGATATCGCCAGCAGCAGCCTGCGTGCCGCGCAGAGTTTAGGTTTAAAAGTGCCCGATGACTTATCAATTATCGGGTATGACGACACCTACCTTGCCGCCAACACCCACCCCGCGCTGACCACCCTGCACGTGGATACGCTCAGCATGGGCAGAGCGGCGGTGCGTCTGCTGTCCATGCGCATCGAAAACCCCGCTTCGGCGCGCATGACCCTGCTGACTCACCCTCAATTGATCGAACGCGAAAGCGTTGCATCAAAGACCTGAAAATTCTTTCCACCGAGGTAACCACACATGCTCATCACATCTCTGCCCAACCTACCCTGGGAGGAACGTCCCCAGGATTGCCACGACGTTGTCTGGCGGTATAGCGGCAATCCAATCATCCCCCGCAATCTGATTCCCTCAGCCAACAGCATTTTCAACTCAGCGGTTGTGCCGTTCGGCGACCGTTTTGCCGGCGTGTTTCGCTGCGATAACCGCAAACGCGAGATGAACATTCACCGCGGCTTCAGCCAGGATGGGATTAACTGGCAAATCGAAAACGAGCCGATCCGCTGGCAGTACAAGGATGCCGAATTAAGCCATTTTGAACACCGTTACGATCCGCGCGCGGTTTGGCTGGAGGATCGTTACTACATTACCTGGTGCAATGGCTACCACGGACCAACAATCGGCATTGGCTATACCTTTGATTTTGAAACCTTCACCTTCCTGGAAAACGCCCTGCTGCCGTTCAACCGCAACGGAGTGCTCTTTCCGCGCAAAATCAACCATCATTACGTCATGCTCAACCGCCCCAGCGACAACGGACACACCCCGTTCGGCGATATTTTCCTCAGCCATAGCCCGGACATGGTTCACTGGGGACAGCATCGCTTTGTCATGGGCACCAAAGGCGGCTGGGAAAGCACCAAAATCGGCGCCGGTCCAATACCGATCGAAACCCCGCACGGATGGCTGCTCTTTTATCACGGCGTGTTAACATCCTGCAACGGCTTTGTCTATAGCTTTGGCGCGGCGCTGTTGGATCTCGATCAGCCATGGAAGGTAATCTATCGCGGCGAGCCGTATCTACTCTCACCGCAGACCCTGTACGAGTGCGTAGGTGACGTACCCAACGTGGCGTTCCCCTGCGCCGCTCTGTACGATCAGCCTTCCGGGCGAATTGCGATATATTATGGCGGCGCCGATACGGTTACCGCGCTGGCTTTTGCCCGCCTGGACGAAATCCTCGACTTTCTAAAAAGCAGCTCAAATTAGCCGCGCCTTTTTCACCCGCCAATCCGTTACTGCGGGTGACGATTACTGAACTTCTGTTCTTTCGTGCGATGCGGATTACCCCGTACCCCTGGGCGGCAGTATCGGGCTGGTAAAAAGTCTAGTAAAAAATCAATCCATTGACCACTTGACAGAATAGAATTTATATTCTACCATCAATACCGCGCTCCTCCAGTATCCTGTGATAGAATCACAGCGTGCCGGGGACGCCGACCCCGGCACGCTTTTTAAGGAGGAGAAGAAGAGAAGTCGCCCTTTTCAATCACAATCATATAAGAAATCTTGTTCCATTGCTTGACGCAAAACCTACGCTTCGCCTACGCTAGCCTTACAAACACTTAACGTACTCGTCCATCGGAGTAATTGGTATGGATAACCATCTGGCAGTAAAAACCGAAAACCTGGGCAGGATCTACAAGATCCGCAACAACCGAAAAGAAAAAGGTCGCGAATTAACCGCCTTGCAGGAAGTCAACCTGGAAATCCATCAGGGCGAATTGTTCGGTTTGCTCGGACCAAACGGCGCTGGAAAAACCACGCTCATCAAAATATTGACTACGCTGCTCTCGCCCACCAGCGGGAAAGCCAGCGTTGCCGGGCTGGATGTCGAACAGCAGCCCGGCGAAGTGCGCAAGCGCATCAACATGGTATCCGGCGGCGAGACCTCCGGTTACGGGCTGCTTACGGTGCGCGAAAACCTATGGATGTTCGCTCAATTTTATGGCATCAACGGGCAGGAAGCCAACCAGCGCATCAAAACCCTGGCGGAGATCGTCGGCATTGCCGACCGTTTGAATACCAAGTCGTCCGACCTGTCCACCGGGCTGCGCCAGAAGATGAACATCGTGCGCGGCTTTCTCACCGATCCGGAGGTGCTCTTCCTGGACGAGCCTACCCTGGGGTTGGATGTGGGCGCTTCGCGCGATGTGCGCGCCTTCATCCGCCGCTGGATGGACGAAAACCGCCAGCGCACTCTGCTGCTGACCACCCATTACATGGTGGAAGCCGATGAACTTTGCGACAGGGTTGCGATCATCAATCAGGGCCGCGTTTTGGCGTGCGATACCCCAGCCCGGCTGAAGCATAATCTGCGCAACGAAGTCATTTTCCAGATCTGGGTGGTTGCTCCCAGATTGCTGCGCGAAGTGGAATTTGACCGAATTCCGGGCTTGAATCATTTCCACCAAATGCCAGAGGATGACACCATACGCCTGGAGATCATCTTACAGGAAGAAGCCGCTCTTTCCGAGGTGATCAACGAACTGAGCAACCAGGCAGCCCGCATCTTACGCCTGGAAAAACGTGAGCCAACCCTGGAGGATGTCTTTGTTCAGTTGGTTGGGCAGCGCATGGAGGAGGTTGAACATGTCCATGCTGTCAGCGGTTGAGAAAAAACACAGCGGTTGGCGGCTCTTCCTGATGACGGTAATGGGGCGCTCCTATCCGCGCGTGGTCGGTATGCAGCGTGAACGCTCGTGGGTTTTCTTTGATGTCTTCCTGCCCCTCCTGGGCGTGGCTGCGTATGTATTCGTTTATCGCGCCATCGGTGCGCCAGAGGATTACATCGGCTTCGTCGTCGTCGGAGGCGCCATGACCGCCTTCTGGATGAACGTTTTGTGGAGCATGTCCAGCCAGCTGTACTGGGAGAAAGAACAGGGCAACCTGGCGTTATACATCATTTCCCCTGCCTCGATGATGGCAATATTGCTCGGCATGGCTGTGGGTGGTCTTTTCGCCACGCTGCTGCGCGCTGTGGCAATCATCATCATCGGCAGCCTGCTCTTCCAGGTTTCTTATGCGGTCACCTCCTTCTGGATGTTGATTCTGGTTTTCTTCATCACGATGATCGCGCTGTACGGGTTGGGGATGATGAGCGCATCCATCTTTTTATTGCTCAGCCGCGAAGCCTGGCATATTGCCAATCTGGCTCAGGAACCAATCTACCTGGTATCGGGCATGTATTTCCCGGTTAAAAATCTTGGTTTCTGGGCAGCCGCGACCGCATCCATTATTCCGCTCACCCTGGGTTTGGATGCCATGCGCCAATTGGTCTTTGCCAGCGGTCCGACCCTCGGCTTTCTCAGCGTTGAAGTTGAGATCGTGATCTTGATCATCCTATCCGTTGGCTTTCTGGCAGGCGCGCGTTTTCTGCTGGCGTATATTGAAAAACTGGCCGTCCGCGAAGGCCGCCTGACCGAAAACAGGCGGTAAGATTTAGGTAATGACATGAAACGCTCGATCAATTTTCGCTCGTTTTTTACCGCCTCCTGGCTGGGCTGGCAGATCGAATCCAACTGGACTGATCCGTTCCTTTTCGCCACCTATTCGATCATCAAGCCGGTTGCTGGCGCAGCCATTCTGGTCGCCATGTACTCCATCGTATCCCAGGGACAGTTCGACTCGCCGATGTTCGCCTACCTGTATCTGGGCAACGCTTTTTACCAATACGTTCCTGCTGTCTTGACCGGCGTCTCATGGACAATCATTGACGATCGCGAACATTACCGCACGTTGAAGTACATTTATGTTGCCCCGGTCAACATCCCGTTTTACCTGTTTGGGCGGGCAGTGGCAAAGTTTTTTGTCGGCACGTTTGGCGTGATCATCACCATTGCCGCCGGGGTATTGTTTCTAAACGTCCCTATTGACTGGTCGCGGGTTGACTGGCCGCTGTTGGTGGTGACGATTATCCTTGGAGTTATCATGCTGGCGGTCAGCGGTCTAATCCTGGCAGGCATCACCCTGCGCACCGCGCGCCACTCGTATTACATTGGTGACGTGGTGGCAGGTGGTCTTTTCCTTTTCACCGGCGCAATATTTCCTCTGGAGGTGCTGCCTGTCTGGCTGCGCCCGGTTGGCTACTTTTTGCCAATCACGTATTGGCTGGAACTGATCCGCCGCGCACTGGTCGGCGCGGTTGCAGACGCATTTCCAACCTTCAGTTCGCTGACCAACGCTCACCTGATGTTGATCCTGCTGGGCTCTTCGCTGGTGTTTGGCATCGCCTCCATCTTCATCTTTCGCGCCTGCGATCACCAGGCGCGCGAAAAAGGATTGATCGACCAGGTTACCAATTATTGATCCTGCCCGCTCAGGGGACGATGAAGGTATATTCGGCTTGGCAACCATCCGCGCCGGGGAAAAACAGTTGGCTGACGATGAATTCACCACCGTGCGGCTGGTAGTTTCGGTCGAGCACAAAACCGCGCAGGATGATCTGCGCGCCAGCCCGAGCCTGGATCAGGATATGGTAAACTCAAACCAGACCAAAATCATTCTCGCCGCTGGAAATTGCTGTTGACCCTCAAATCCTGGCTTAAATTCATCTACCTCGGACTGGTATGGGGCGCGACTTTTTTATGGATCAAGATCGGGCTGGAAGAACTGGGTCCGCTGACCTTCACCGCCCTGCGCCTGAGCGTTGCCCTGAGCGGATTGGTCATCTTCTTCCTGATCACCCGCCCGCGCATGGCTTTCCGTTCCAACTGGTTGGATTTTCTTTTTTTGGGCGTATTCAACATTGCGTTGCCTTTCCTGTTGATCACCTGGAGCGAGCAGCACGTCACCTCGGGAATGGCGGCAGTGCTCAACTCGACCGCTCCGCTGTTCACCATGCTGCTGGCGCAGGTGTTCGTTCGCGATGATCAAATCACCCTGCCTAAAGCCCTGGGAATGCTGGCAGGGTTTAGCGGGGTGGTTGTGTTAGTTTACGACCAGTTGGGTAGTGTATTGACCAGTTCCACCTGGGGTCAGATTGGGGTGCTGGCTGCCTCGTTCTCTTATTCCATTGCAATCATCTTTGCCCGCCGGCGCACTTTCAACCTGCCCCCGGTCACGCAAGCGCTGGGACAAAATTTCTTCGCCAATTTTACCGTTATGCCGCTCGCCCTGGCGCTCGAAACGCCATTCCACATCCCGCGCCTGCCCATGACCTGGATCGCAATCCTCTGGCTGGGCATCATGGCAACCTGCATCGGCACCGTTTTCTATTATGGTTTACTCAAAGAGGTCGGTCCCACCCGCACCACGCTGGTCACGTATGTATTCCCCCTGGTCGGCGTCCTGCTGGGGGTGCTCTTTTTACAGGAGGCTCTTGATTGGCGCATTCTGCTCGGCGGAGCGCTCATCATCAGCGGGGTAGCGCTGGTCAACTCGCGCATTTCGTTTCGCAAACCGCCCCTGCCGGAGGTGCCGGGATGAGAGCCAATCCGCCCGCAGTTCACCGTTCGGGTTACGTTGCCTTGGTTGGGCGTCCAAACGTCGGCAAATCCACGCTGATGAATGCTTTGTTGGGGCAAAAAATCGCAGCCATTTCACCCCGCCCGCAAACCACCCGCCGCCGCCAGTTGGGCATCCTCAGTCTGCCCAACGCGCAAATTGTGTTCGTAGATACTCCCGGAATGCACCAGCCGGCGCATAAATTAGGCGAATATATGAACCAGACCGCAGAGGATGCCCTTAAATCCGCCGATATAATCCTTTGGCTGGTGGACGGCTCGGTCACCCCGACCAATGAAGACCAGCGCATTGCTGCCCGCTTGTTATCCATGAAAAATTTGCCGCCCGTTCTGCTCGGCGTGAATAAAATTGACCTGCTGGCTGCCGATTTGCATACAGAGCGAGCGTCCGCCTACCGGGCGTTGTATTCCTTCGAGCATGTTGCCGCCTTTTCCGCCGCCGATGGCAGCGGCCAGGACAATTTACTCACTCTGCTGACCGCCTGTCTGCCTCCGGGCGAGCCATTATTCGACCCTGACCAGGTCACAGACTTGTACGAGCGGGATATTGCCGCCGAACTGATCCGCGAAGCAGCCCTGCACCATTTGCGCGACGAGATTCCTCATGCCATGGCGGTGCGCGTGGACGAGTTCACCGAACGGGATGAAACCGGCGCATACATTCACGCAACCTTGTTGGTCGAACGCGAGAATCACAAAGCCATCGTGATTGGCAAAGGGGGAGAAATGCTGAAGAAAATCGGCTCCACCGCGCGGCGGGAAATCGAAGCCATGTCGGGGCGCAAAGTGTATCTGGAATTACGGGTCAAGGTCAACCTCAACTGGCGCAACAAGCCTGATGCACTGCGCTGGCTGGGCTACGCCCGCGCAAAGGATTGACGATGGAAGCCGGCTGGTATGTGGGGGTAATCGCTTTCGCTCTGCTCGATTGGAGCGCGATCATACTCAACCGCCTGCGCTGGCGTTGGGTGGCAAAACCGGCGGTGATGGTCGTGTTGGTTGCCGGTTACACCCAGGCGGGCGGCTGGCAAACTGCCAGCGCCTGGTTCGGTGCCGGTCTGCTATTTTCACTGCTCGGCGATGTTCTGCTGCTCGTGCCGCGGGCATTCCCCGGCGGGCTGGCAGCCTTCCTCGGCGCGCACCTCTGTTACACCCTCGCCTTCAGCCTGCCACCTGCTCCGCTTATCCCGGCTGCCCTTGCGATTGCTCTGGCGCTATGCCTGATCATCCGGCTGGCTTACCACCGCCTGTCAGCCTATTCCGGGATCATCCGCGCTGGCGCACGCCTGCGCTACGCGGTACTGGCTTACATTCTGGTGATTAGCGCTATGGTGTTTTCCGCACTGACCAGCCTGTGGAATCCGGCCTGGAATTTGCCGGCTGCGTTGCTTGCCAGCGGGGGAGCGCTGGCATTCTTCTTCTCAGACTGGATACTGGCAACCCAGCGCTTCGTCCATCCTTCACGGCGCGGACGGGTGACGGTGATGGTCGCCTATCACCTGGCGCAGACCGCGCTGACCAGCGCGTTCCTGCTGCGCGCTGTCTGAATCCTACCGCACCAGCGGTTTAAAACCTTCACCGAGCGCTTCATGCACCTGCCCAATCACCATAAAGGCTTTGGGATCAACCTCGCGCACCAGTTGCTTTAATGGGTTGACCTCCGAACGGGTGATGACGCAATACAGCACCGGACGCTCCGCGCCGGTATAGGCACCGGTGCCCGGCAGAATGGTCACCCCGCGTTCCAGCGTAGTCATGATCGATTGGGTAACCTGCTCCGGTTCGCTGGTGATGATCATCACCGCGCGAAAGACGCCCGAACCCTCCGAAACTGCTTCAGCAGCCAAACCGGAGATATAAATCACCAGTAAACCATACAATGCCCGTTCCCACGAAAAGGCAAAACCACCCGCCAATACCACCAGCGTATCGGTGATCAGATACGCCTGCGAAATCGAGATGCCAAAACGGTGATTGAGAATGCGGCCTAAAATATCGCTGCCGCCGCTGGTGCCTTGCCCGCGATAGACCAGTCCCAGCCCAACGCCCAACAGAATGCCGCCGTACAGACAATCCAGCACCAGGTCAGAGGTGACCCCTTCCGCAGGCAGGAAGAAAACCAATACGTCGGTAAACAGCGAGAACAAAGCAATTGCCAGCGCAGTGCGTTTGGCAAAACGCGCTCCGCCCAAATACTGCCAGCCTAAAAAGAAGAGCGGCACATTGCCAATGAACACCATCAAGCCAATCGGCCAGCCGGTGAAATGGTTAATGATCTGCGATGTGCCGCTGATGCCGCCGCTGACCAGCATAGCCGGCACCAGGAACAGGCGCATCGCCAGCGCCTGCACCAGCGCGCCAACAATAATGAACGAATATTCCTGAACTGTTTTGCGCGAAAAATCCATCGGGGTAAACAATTCGCGCAGAATTTGCCCGACAGGGGTTGAGCGCTTAGAAGAGTATTGCATGCACACCTCGCTAATGAGAAACAAACCATCCCAAGAAGAACCCGCCAATTATATGAACATTTCGCCGCGCTGAGAAGCGTCATTTCTCCTGATGCCGGCAACCATTCATCCTGCCTTCGCACAATGGCGCGGCGAAGTGGTGACAAAGTTCACTAAAAAACCTGGCTTGGATGATCTACAATAGGAATAGACACCCACCGCGCATCCACCTGGCAGTGCGAGCAGGTTAAGTGCGCCTCAGGCGGGGTAAGCCAATACAACCTGAAACTCAGGAGGAAAGCATGGGAACCAAAGGACGTGAAATCGTTGGCATGGATGTGGATGAACTGTTAACAATGCTCAACAAAGCCTTTGCGGACGAGTGGCTGGCGTACTATCAATACTGGCTCGGCGCGAAGATCGTCAAAGGACCAATGAAAGACGCCATCGCCGCCGAATTGCTGCTCCACGCCGGCGAGGAACTGGCGCACGCCGATATGCTCGCCATGCGCATCATCCAACTCGGCGGCACGCCATTGATCAGCCCAGAGGAATGGCTGAAAACCACCCACTGCGGTTACGAAGCGCCCAACAATCCGTTTGTAAAGGAAATCCTGGCGCAGAATATTCACGGCGAGCAATGCGCTATTGATGTATATACCAAACTGCTGGCAACCGTCAAAGATAAGGATGCGGTCACTTACAACCTCGTGCTGACCATTCTGTCCCAGGAAGTCGAACACGAGGAAGACCTGCAAGCCCTCGATGAAGACCTCGAAGCGCTGATGATGCGCCATCAGTAACTTTAAAAACTACAGCAGCCTCTACAAGAGTTCCTTAAAAAGCCCTGGGCAGGGCTTTTTAAGTTATACTGGATAATAATTATCTAAATTCTTGTCTGAGGTGAAATCCAAATGAATCTGGATCGGACGGACGCACCGCGCGAAGCCTTTTCCATCCACCCGCAAACTCTCATCGGGCAGGTATCGTTGACTGTCGCCAGCCTGGAGCAGCAGATTGGCTTTTACCAGCAGGTATTAGGGTTCAGCCTGCGCTGGCGGGAAGGCAATCAGGCTGCACTTGGGGCGGGTGGCAGCGACCTGCTCCACCTGGTCGAGCAGCCGCAAGTCCGCCGTTACCGCCGGGTGACCGGCTTGTACCATTTCGCGGTGCTGTTTCCCGACCAGCGCGAAATAGCGCGCGCCATTGCCCGACTGATGGAACTACGCTATCCCAACTACCCCACCGACCACGTCATGACCAAGACCACCTACCTGGACGACCCGGAAGGCAATGGCATCGAGTTGTACGCCGAATCGCCGGAGGACGGGCAGTGGAGCCTGGCAGGTGGGCGCTACATCACCCGCCGCACGGACGGCAGCCTGAGCAATGGACGCGAACCGCTCGACCTGCAAGCCCTGTTTTCCCGCCTCCAACCGGGGGATGCACTGGATGCCCCTCTCCCGCCGCAGACCCGCATTGGGCACGTTCACCTGCATGTCCACGACCTGGATGAAGCCGTCCGGTTCTATCACGGTCTGCTCGGTTTTGACAATATGGGCGTGGATGCCGCCATCCGCATGGGATTCGTCTCAGCGGGCGGGTATCACCACCACATCGGGTTGAACACCTGGCAGGGCGAGGGCGCCCCGCCGCCCCCGCCCGATGCGCTGGGTATGCGCTATTTTTCCGTGGTATTGCCCACGCGCGCCGAGCTGGATCAATTGCAGCAGCGATTGCAGCAGGCTGGTGTTTCCTTTGCTTCCCATGAAGAAGGATTGCTGCTGCGCGATCCGTCTCACAACGGCGTGCTGCTTAGCGCAGCCTGATTGCCGCCGCGCTACCCCACCAGCGCGGGCTCGGCTTCGATCTTCTCGAACTGGCTGTTGTACAACTCGGCATAGAAACCGCCCCGTTCAAGCAGTTCGTCATGTCTGCCCTGTTCAACAATATTACCGTCGCGCATCACCAGAATCAAATCGGCGTTGCGGATGGTCGAAAGGCGGTGGGCAATGATGAAACTGGTGCGCCCCTGCATCAGCGTGCTCATTGCCCGCTGGATGAGCATCTCGGTGTGCGTATCCACCGAACTGGTCGCTTCGTCGAGGATCAACATCGCCGGGTCCGCCAGGATCGCCCGCGCAATGGTCAGCAATTGCTTCTGCCCCTGCGAAATGTTGGTCACCTCCTCGTTCAGCACCATGTTATAGCCTTCCGGCAGGGTTCGAATGAAGTGATCCACGTGGGCGGCGCGGGCGGCGCGGATGATATCTTCCTCGCTGGCGTCCTCCCGTCCGTAGCGGATGTTATCCGCCAGCGTGCCGTTGAACAGCCAGGTATCTTGCAGAACCATGCCGAACATTCGGCGCAAATCCTCGCGGCTAAAGTTTTTGATATTAACCCCGTCAATCAGAATCTCACCCTGCTGCGCGTCGTAAAAGCGCATTAACAATTTGACCATGGTCGTTTTGCCCGCGCCGGTCGGTCCAACAATGGCAACTTTTTGACCGGGCTGGATATGCGCGGAGAAATCGTGAATCACCGGCTTTTCCGGCAGGTAGCCAAAACGCACATTGCGGAATTCGACCTCGCCGCGCACCTGCGCCAGGCGCGCCGGCTGGCTGATCTCTGCCACTTCTTCTTCGACGGATAGAAACTCAAAAACTCGCTCGGCGGCTGCCACCGTCTGCTGAAGCACATTGGAACTATTTGCCAGTTGGGTCAATGGCTGGGTAAAGGAGCGCACGTATTGAATAAACGCCTGGATGTCACCCAAAGTGATCAATCCGCGGATAGCCAGCCAGCCGCCCAGAATGGTTACCCCAACATAACCCAAGTTGCTAATGAACGACATAACCGGCATCATGATGCCGGAAAAGAACTGCGCCTGCCAGGCGGAACCATACAGGGCAGTGTTATATTGATCAAAGCGTTCGATGCTCTTCTTTTCGCCATTAAATGCCTTGACAATGGTATGCCCGCCAAACATCTCTTCCACGTGTCCATTAACCTTGCCAAGAAATTCCTGCTGCTGAGTGAAAAAGCGTTGCGAGTTTTTGACGATATACAGTACCACAACCAGCGAAAGCGGCACAATCAGCAGCGCCAGCAGCGTCATCTGCCATGAAATGGTCAGCATCATCACCAGCACACCCACCACGGTGGCAATCGAGGTGATGATTTGCGTCAGGCTTTGGCTAAGCGTCTGGCTGACCGTGTCCACATCGTTGGTCAGGCGCGAAAGCACCTCACCATGCGTGGTGTTGTCAAAGTAGCCAAACGGCGTGCGGTTGATCTTTTGCATGATCTCTTTACGCAACTGGTACGTTACGGTAATGGATACGTCCGTCATCATCCAGCCCTGCAGGTAACTCAATGCCGAGGAGAACAAATACAAACCCAGTACGGATAACAGAATTTGACCGATGCCAGGAAAATCAATGCTGCCCGTCCCGCCCAGCTGCGCCAGCAATCCCTCGAATAATTTGGTTGTGGCAGCGCCGAGCATTTTCGGTCCCAGAATGGCAAAAACGGTCGAGCCAAGCGCCAGCACGAGGACGATACTTATGGTTACTTTGAACGGGTTCAGGTAAACGATCAATCTCTTAAGGGTGCCCTTGAAGTCGCGCGCTTTTTCAACCTTACCCATCATCATGTGCCCGCCGCCAAAGGGACCTCGCCCGCCCATTGCTCCACGGGCGGGCATGCCCGCTCTTCCCGCGCCGGGGGCGGGCGGTTGCTCTTTCGAATTTTCAGGACGGGTGCTGTTGCTCACGCCATCACCTCCTCTCGCTTCAGTTGAGAGAGGGCAATTTCGCGATAGATTTCACACGATTGCATCAATTCACCATGCGCGCCCCTGGCAATAATGCGCCCTTCGTCCAGCACCAGGATCTGATCGGCGCCTTTGATGGTCGCCACCCGCTGGGAAACGATAATCACGGCGCTGTCCGCTAATTGTTTTTTCAATACCCGCCGCAAACGGGCATCGGTGCGGTAATCCAGCGCGGAAAAACTATCATCGAAGATGTAGATCGGCGGCTGCTTGACCAACGCGCGGGCGATACTCAGGCGCTGCTTCTGCCCGCCGGAGTAGTTGACCCCTCCTTGCGAAACGGATGATTGCAGCCCATCGGAATTTGAATAGACAAAATCATCTGCCTGCGCCATTTCCAGCGCAAGGCGCATCTGCTCTTCGCCGGCATCCTCGCTGGCATAGCGCAAATTACTTTCAATGGTGCCGCTGAACAGGTTGCTGCGCTGCGGGATGTAGCCAATTTTATCGCGCAGTTCGCTCAGGCTGACCTCGCGGATGTCCACTCCATCAATCAGAATCGCGCCTTCGCTGACATCGTAAAAGCGCGGGATCAGATTAACAATGCTCGATTTTCCCGATCCGGTCGTGCCGATGATCGCGGTGGTTTGTCCGCACTGCATGGTGAAGTTGAGATTGTGCAGCACATACTCCTCCGCGTTTGGATAGCGGAAGGAAACATTACGGAACTCGATCTTGCCGCAAAACGGCTGCGAGAAGGATTTTGGCTGCGCACTATCCTGGATGGATAATTCGGTTTCGAGCACGTCCGCCACCCGGTTTGCCGATACATCCGCCCGTGGCAGCAAGATGAACAGAAATGAAAGCATCATGAAGGCAAACACGATCTGCATGGCGTACTGCATGAAAGCCATCATATCGCCAACCTGCATGGTTGCCTGCGCCACCTGATGCGCCCCCACCCAGATGATCAGGATCGAAATCCCGTTGAGGATGATCATCATGAACGGCATAACCACCACAAAGACGCGGTTAACGAACAGGTTGGTCTGGGTCAGATCGCGGTTAGCCTGCTCGAAGCGCGCCTCCTCATGCTTCTGGCGGTTAAAGGCGCGGACGACCATCATGCCGATCAGGTTTTCGCGCCCGACCAGGTTCAACCGGTCAACCAGCGATTGGATGATCTTGAATTTAGGTACCGCGATGATGAACACAAGCCCGATCAAGCCGGTCAGGGTGATCACCGCAACGGCGATGATCCACCACATCGAGGCGCTGCGGTTAACGGCGTGAATAATGCCGCCGATGCCAATGATCGGCGCGTAGAACACCATGCGGATCAGGATCACCATCACCATCTGGATCTGGGTGATGTCGTTGGTCGAGCGGGTAATCAGCGACGCGGTGGAAAATTTTTCGATCTCGGCACTCGAAAAGCGCATCACCCGCTCGAAGAGCAGACGGCGCAAATTACGCGCCAAACCGGCAGCCACCTGTGCTGCCAGGAAGCAAACCATAATAATCGCAGCCGCCGAAAGCAAAGCAACCAGCAGCATCTGCCCGCCCACCCGTAAGATGTACTGGTTTTGAATTTGCGCAGTATCCATTCCCAGAGCCTGGTATTCCGCCTTGACCGCCCGGGCAGCCGCCTGCTGAATGGCGCCCTCGCCGCCCATTTCCTCGAAACGCTGCGCGATGGCGGCGCGTATCTGCTCGCGTTGGGTTGGCGGTAAATTGCTCAATGCGGTGAACAAATCTATCCCCGGAGGGAGTTGCGCGGGGTCGAATCCCGAACCTGGCAACAAGTTTTGCGTCTGCTCCGGGTTGGCAATTGCCTGCTCGATCCCCGCCACAACCAATAATCCCTTTGCCATTATGGGTTTCAACGGCTCGATTTCGGCCGGATCGCCACTGTTGAGCAGATAAATGGCGCCCTCTGCCAGCGCCGGGTAGGTTTTGACCAGGCTGGCATAATCCGCATCGCCCGAATCTACCCGCCGGTAAGCAGCCCGAACTTGCTCCTGCTCCTGCGGGGAAAGAAAAATCAACACATGTTCGACTGTTTGCGGGCGGATAGCCTGCGGAACGCCGTGTTCCACTCCACCCTGCTGTATGCCGATATCAACAATCCGGGACATAAAATCCGGCAGCGCCAGATCGGCATTTGCCTGCACAAAGAGCAGCAAAATGGACAGCACCAGCGGCAGCGCAAACGGCTTTAGATATTTTAAGATACGTACCATGTACCGGACTCCTTGTGCCAGTGGAACGACAAGCGCTTAAGCCGATTCGAATTGTTCAAGTTTCTCGATCAATAGCGTGAAAGATTGGGTCACCTGCTCCATTTCGCGGGGAGAGAGATGATCGGCCAGTTCGCCCAGCCAGTGCTGGCGGGCAATTACGCTTGCGCGGAGAATTTGCTGCCCGCGTTCGGTCAGCAGGATTTTCTTATTGCGCCGGTCAACCGGATCCTCATGGCGAGCGATTAAACCCTGCTGCACCAGCCGGTCGAGCAGCTGGCTGGAGGCGGCATTGGTAACCCCCAATTCATCGCTAATTTCGGAAATATTGCATTCCTGCTTGAAGTGAATGTGGCGCAGCGCGACCATTTGAGTCATGGTCAATCCTTGCTCTTTGGCAAACTGCCAGAAGGAACGCATCGAGCGCGCCATAAACTGCCCCATCGTTTTCTCGCATACATCCAGAAATTGTTCTTTGATCTCGCTCATGCAGTTTAGCCCTCGTATAAATTAACGGATGTTGAATATTAATCCTGTTTCACAATTTGTCAAGAGTAAATTTTTTTAATTTGCGCTCATCTTGACGCGAACCGCAATATGCTGGATAATGATGTTGTTTATTCTAAAGAACGCCCAAACCTATCAGTACAAAGTTATATTTTTTCGGGTTTTTAAGCCGGAAACAGATTCCTATCCAATCGCACGGCATCTATTTTCAGGATGGATCATTGAGCCTTCCAACCGATTCTGAAATCAGAGAAATTGTCCAGCGCGTTGTTCGGCATACCTTGGGCGATAGTGCCGATCTTAGCCCTGCCGGGCAAGGCGAAATTGCCCAAACTGCGCCGGATCAGACCATCGCCATCGGCGCGGATCATGGCGGCTTTGATCTCAAGGAAACTCTCAAAAAGAATCTTGCCGATTGGGGGTATGCGGTGGTTGACGTTGGCACCCACAGTAAAGATGCGGTAGATTACCCTGATTTTGCCCACGCAGCTGCCAGCCTGGTTTCCAGCGGGAAAGCCTGGCGTGGCGTGATCATTGACGGCGCCGGGATTGGTTCCTGCATGGTCGCCAATAAAGTGCCCGGCGTGCGGGCTGCCCTGGCGTACGATCATGCCTCGGCGCTCAACAGCCGCGAGCACAACGATGCCAATGTGCTCACCCTCGGCGCAGGCTTGATCGGCGACAATCTCGCCCGCCAGATCCTCAAAACCTGGCTGGAAACCGGCTTCGGCGGCGGGCGACATGCCCGTCGGGTGGAAAAAATCAGCGCGGTTGAAAAACAATACCTCAAGGGAGCCTGAACGCATGAGTCCGGATCAAAAAACCGTTGAAACGCTGGTCGAAATCATCACCCGCGAAGTGCTCGTCACCATGATGGAACACGAGCAAAGCAAAACCGCCGGGGTGGAAAGCGAATGCAAATACGCCTGCGCGGAAGGATTGTGCGTGCGCACTTGTTTCGACCGAACCGGACAGGTGATCAGCGCCGGCGCTGACCGCTTGACCTCCAGCCTGGGCGGCGTTCCGCAGGACCTCAAAATCGCTGCATTGATTGACCACACCTTGCTCAAACCCGACGCCACGCCCGATCAGATCGCCCAATTGTGCTTCGAAGCCCGCAAGTATGGTTTTGCTTCGGTGTGCGTTAACCCCGCCTGGGTGGAATTGTGCGCCAAACTGCTGCAAGGTTGCCCGGTTAAAGTGTGCACCGTGATCGGTTTTCCGCTCGGTGCTTCCACGCCGGAAGTTAAAGTGTTCGAGACCAACCACGCCCTGGATCAGGGCGCCACCGAGATTGACATGGTCATCAACATCGGCGCGCTCAAAGCCCGCGACCTGCAACTCGTGGCGCGCGATGTGCGCGGCGTTGTTCTGGCGGCGCATGCTCGCGGTATAATCGTCAAGGTCATCATCGAAACCGCGCTGCTGACCGACGAGGAAAAGGTGATCGCCTGCCTGATGTCCAAAGAAGCCGGGGCGGATTTTGTCAAAACCTCGACCGGTTTTTCCGGCGGCGGCGCCACCGCCCACGACGTTGCCCTGATGCGCCGGGTGGTCGGTCCGGAAATGGGAGTTAAAGCATCCGGCGGCGTGCGCACCTACGAGGACGCCGAGGAAATGGTCAAGGCGGGCGCGACGCGCATTGGCGCCAGCGCGGGCGTCAAGATCATCGCCGGACCCGGTCAAACCTCCGCCAAACCCGCCGAACCCGCCACGCAGAAAGGTTATTGAAATGCTGATTGCAAAAGTCATCGGCACCACCGTTGCCACCATCAAGGATGAAAAACTCGCCGGGCGCAAACTGCTGCTCGTCCGCCCGACGGATGAATTCGGCAATCCTGGCGGCAAGCCGTATGTCGCCGTGGATACGGTTAACGCCGGCACCGGCGACCTGGTGCTGACTTGCGCCGGTTCTTCCGCCCGCCAGACCACCATCACCAAGGATACTCCGGTGGACGCGGTGATTATGGCGATCATTGATACGCTCGAAGTGGAAGGGCAGCTCACTTTCGTCAAGTCCGCCGGTTAGCAGCATCCGCAGCCGGCAACAAACGGGGTCTTATCCAAACAGATCACTTACAAGGAGAGGATTTACAATGGCTGGAGAAACCGCATTAATCGCACTGGGAATGATCGAGACCAAAGGACTGGTTGGCGCCATCGAAGCCGCCGATGCCATGGTCAAGGCAGCCAATGTGGTACTGATTGGCTCGGAATATATCGGCGGTGGTTACGTCACCGTGATGGTGCGCGGGGATGTCGGCGCGGTCAAAGCCGCTACCGATGCCGGCGCAGCCGCAGCCCAGCGAATAGGCGAACTGGTTTCCGTGCACGTTATCCCGCGCCCGCACAGCGACGTCGAGATAATTCTGCCTCAAAAGAGCAAGGGCGGAAGCAAATAAATTGTATCCGCTTTGCACAGTCTGGCAGGCGTCCCCGCGCCTGGATAATGCTTTTTAACCTGCCTGGGATCAAAGGGAAATTCAACCAATGAACGAAGCCTTTTCGCTGCGCTGTTACTGTTTCATTGACCGAATGCAAGCCCAATACGCCGCTTTTGTTGGCACCATTACACAGGGTGATCTGCCAATCGAAGGCATGGCGGCATTGTACGTTGAAATGGCGCCCGGCAACGAGGTCTTTCGGGTGGTTGATATTGCCGTCAAAGCCACCGAAGCCCGCCCCGGCGCCCAAATCGTTGAACGCGAATTTGGCATGTTCGAGGTCCATTCGCTCAACCAGGCAGCCGTGTTGGAAGCCGGGCAAGTGGTGCTCAACCGGCTTGGGCTGCGGGCTGAAGACCGCATCAAACCGCAGGTGGTTTCTGAACAGGTCATCACCAGCGTGGACGCCTACCAGGCGCAGCTGATCAACCGCTTCCGCCGTGGCAGCATGCTGGTGCCCGGCGAAACCTTGCTGGTGCTGGAATGCGCTCCGGCAGCCTATATCAATTATGCCTGCAACGAAGCCGAGAAGAAAGCCAGCATCAAAATCAACCATGTATCCTCGGTCGGGCGCTTTGGGCGCATGTGGTTGAGCGGCACAGAGGCGGAGATCATCACTGCCCGCGACGCGGCAGTCAAAGCACTGGTTGAACTGGAAGGGAAACCGGGAGGCTGATATGGCGAAAAAATTTTTCACCGAACGCGACATCCAGCGGCTGGTCGAAAGCGGAGAGACCGCGTTGACCATTGACGCCGACATGGTATTGACCAGCCAGGCGTACGATCATGCTAAACGATTGGGATTTAAAATCATTTTTCCGGAAGGTAAAGCCTATCCCCCTTCCCAGCCCATTCGCCCGTATTTATCGAAAATTAAAAAACCACAGCCCCAACAAACGGCGGCTGTTTCCCCAACCCCCGCATCTCCCGGTGCGCCGGTGGATGATTTGTCCGCGCGCATCCGCGCCGCGGTGGTCGCCCGCTGCGGCGACCAAATTGATCCGCAGTTATTGGATACCATCATCCAACGGGTGCTGCTCAGCACCGGAATCAAGTAACCCATGCTTCTGGGCGTCGTTAAAGGGAACGCAGTTTGCACGATCAAATACCCCGGCACGCAGGGGTTAAAGTTGTTGATCGTCCAGCCGGTCAACAAACACCTCCAGCCTTTGGGCGGACTGCAAGTGGCGGCTGATATTGTTCAGGCTGGCGAAGGCGATGTATGCGTCATGGTACGCGCCCGCGAAGCCTCGCTGGCGCTGCCGGATGTGCAGTTCGTGCCGGTTGACCTGACCCTGGTGGGGTTAGTGGATGAATTGGACGTCCGCCCGGATAGTACATTTGACCTGACCCTGCGGCGCGGCTGGAACCCGTACAGTTAAGAGGCTGTCATGATTCTGGCAAAAGTGGTCGGCACTGTAGTTACCACCATCAGCCACGCGGATTACAAAAACCGCCGCCTGCTGGTTGTCCAGCCGCTTGGGCTGGAGGACGAACCCGCGGATGTTGATTTCATCGCCCTGGACAATACCCAGGCAGGCATTGGAGATACCGTGCTAATCAACCGGGAAGGCAGCGGCGCCCGCCTGGTTCTCGATAATCCCCATGCCTGCGTGATTTCCGTCATCGTGGGCATTATTGATTCGGTTTATCTCGAAGAATAAAAATCCTCCTTGTCAAACATGGGCTGGCACTGCCTGCGCCACGAGCCTGCCCAACAACCGTTGCTGCACCAGTCCGGCGTGAGCGGTTTTCAGCATTACAATTCCCTGATCGTCCAACCGGCGGGTTAACCCGGGCTCCGAGCACAGCGAGCGTTCGTACACCTCCAACAAACCCTGCGGATCATCATCCGCCGCCAGGCGGTTAATGGATAACGCCGCGCATTCCACGCATTGGTGAATCAACATTATCTCACCCTGCAAAGCGTGCCCGTATCGCTTATGCTCCTGTTTTATGGTCAGCCCTACCGGCTGCATGAGCGCTTTGCATGCCGAAAGGCGGTCACCCGCCGCGCACAAATCAACATGCCGCGACCAAAGGCAATAGGGACAGTGGTTGCGGTTGAGCACGCCGGAAAAAACCGGCTGAACGGTGACCAGGTAACCACACTGCTTGCAGACAAAATCTGCCTGTTTTGGGTAAAAGCGGGTCTTCATGGCTCGCTCCTTAACCGCAGGTAACTGCGATACCGGCGCGGGTGAATTTCGCCGTTCATCACTGCGCGGCGTATCGCGCAGCCGGGTTCCTCATCATGCGAGCAATCCAGCCCGAACTTGCACGCGCCCAGGTAGGGGCGCATTTCGGGAAAACACTGTCCCAACTCGTCCGGGTGGATATCCCACAAACCGAACTCGCGCATGCCCGGCGTATCCACAATCGCCCCGCCAACGTTGAGCGAAACCATTTCCAGGTGGCTGGTGGTGTGGCGTCCCTTGCCGGTGTGAGCGCTGACTTGCGCCGTGCGCAGACCCAAACCGGGCTGCAGTCCGTTGAGCAGGCTGGATTTACCCACCCCGGATTTGCCGACCAGCACCGATACCTGCCCTTGCAGTGCGGCGCGCAGTTCATCCAGCCCCGCGCCCTGCACAACGCTGGTTTGGATCACCGCATAGCCAATGCGCTGGTAATCCGCCAGGGTTTGCAGCGTTTCCGCGCGGTGTTCAGCGCTCAATGCAGACAGCAGATCCAGTTTGGTCATGCAGATCAGCGCGGGCAAGCCGGACGCCTCGGCAGTAACCAGGTAACGATCGAGCAAATTCCAGCGCGGTGCAGGATGATCCATCGCAAAAACCGCCACCAGTTGATCCACATTCGCCACGATCACCTGTTCGCTGGGGTGCTTGTCCGGCATGGGCAGCGCGCATCGCCTGCCAAAACTATTGCGCCGCGGCAGCACCTCCAGGATCATGCCCTGCCCGGCAGGCAGCGCCTTCAAGCGCACCTGGTCGCCAACCGCCACTGACGGCGGCGCGGTATTGCGCGCAGAATGCGCGGGATTCTTGTTTTTGGCAGCCATAAGCGCGGGCGCAAGGGTACAGGTCAGCACTTGTTCCTCGGTGCGCACCTGGTAGGCTGCGGTCAATTTTTTGATCACGATGCCAGTGATTGCATCGGTGTTATTCTGTTGAGACATGGTTGCACTTCCTCGTACAATGAAAAACGCCAGCCCGGTCAATCCCGTGGCTGGCGCGCTTTCTGTTCCGTTCGATCCGACTTGTATTCAGCCAGAATCCATTCATCGCTGCGCAGCATCAAAGCGCTGGACGCGTTCGACCAGGCGCGCGCAAGGTTGGAATAAAAAAGCCACGGGGATGAGCACACCCGTGGCTTGAGAGGTTAAATCCGAATCGATTTAATCAACCCTCCGAAAAGGCAGGCGCGCCCATACGGCTATATGGCGGACAATGACCGATGCAAAATTAGACATAAAACGCGCGTTTCCTTTCGTAGGTTTAGTTTAACGAAATTTAATATACCACTCACTGGCGACCGAGTCAAGATTTTAATGCCATCAAAAAATGGATGAATTAATCCGGTAAAATGGATTATCTTTCCGCACCCGGAGGCACTATTCCATGCAGCAGGACACCGTTTTATTGTTCACCCGCTATGGCTTAGGCGATGCGCCACAGGCGCTCCAGCATAGCCTGGCTATAAAATTCCTCACCCTGGCGCTCGAGTCGGGTCAACTGCCAGGAAAAATCCTGTTCTATACCGAAGGTATCAAACTGGCGTGCGCGGGTTCGCCAGTAATTGACCTGCTTCAGCAGTTCGAAACAAACAAGGTCGAGCTGGTACTGTGCAGCACCTGCCTGGATTTCTTTGATCTCAAAGATCAAGTTGTGGTCGGGGTGGTCGGCGGTATGGGCGATATCCTCGAGGCGCTGCAAAAGGCAGCCAAAGTGATCTCGATGTAAACCATCGGTTAAAAAACGGGAACCCGCCCGCCTTGTTGAACGTCTTATCTGTGACCCATCGCCCAGATGGATGATCGCGGTTATGGAGGGTACCAGAATGGCAAAACGATGCGCCTTGCTTGCGCTGCTGGCAATCCTGTTCGTGGTTGCGGCATGCGCTCCGCTCGATCCGGTCAGTCAATCCGAGACTCCCATCGGCAGCGAAGTAAAACCCGAGGGAGTCCGCGAAACGCCCGCCCCGCCCAAAGAAATCAACCCCGACCCGGTCGGGGTCAACCCCGACCCGGTTGATGGAGTGAGCGTACCCACACAGGAAGTCGAAATGATATTCCAAACTATCCGCCAATCCATTGCCGATCGAATCGGCACGAACGCTGATCAACTTCACCTGAGGGAAATAACAGCCGTCGAATGGCCCGACGGCTGCCTGGGTCTGGCTGCCCCGGATCAAATGTGCATTCAGGTCATCACGCCCGGCTACCGCCTGATCGTCGAAGCCGAAGGGAAGACCTACGAAGTGCGCACCAACCTGGATGGGAGCATGGTAAAGATCAACGCCGGAATGATAGCCCAACCGCCGGTCACTGGACCAGCCGAGATCCCTTCCGAATGCCTGAACGCGCATGACACGAAAGCCTATGTGGATTTCGTCAACGCCTTTTGTTTTTCCTTCCCGGCGGATATGCTCCAGGATGAACGCGGTCTGGCGGCTGTCTATGCGCAGCCCAAAGACCCGACAAATCCGGAGGAGGTTGTCACCCGGCTGGATATTTTCGCTTCGCCCTCCGTGCCGAACACCACGCTCGAAACGCTGGTCAGCGATTTCCAGAAGCAGTTCGAAGGTGCCAACTCGCCGGTCAAGATCACGCGCAGCGCAGTCGAACTGGGCGGTGAACCCGCGCTGATGCTCGAACCCGTTCCGGGCAGATTGAGCAGCCGGATGGTCTTTGCGCTGCGCAACGGGATTTTCTATCAATTGATCTTCTTCCCGCTGGACGAGCCATCGGTCAAAGCCGATTTCGACCGCCTGTATGACGCCGTCATCTCCTCCTTCACCTTCCTCCCCTGAAAGCCGGTGAAGGCAACCTCCCGCCGAATACCCGGCGGGAGGCTTGTTTTTAATCGCATCCCGGGTCGTTAAGCAGGATCAACCGCCGGATTTACCCGCGCCAAAATCACCCCTTTGGACGACTGGACGGCGCGGCTGGGCTGGGATACAATTGCGTTCGTGCTAAACGAACGTTCAGTAAGTAGCGGTGTGATGGAGACGAAACAACGCAACCGCATCTTGACCCTGCTCTTGTTCGGCGTGCTGATGGGCGCGCTGGATATCGCCATTCTCGCTCCAGCGCTGCCTTCCATCCGCGCCGAGTTTAGCGTGGACGAGCGCTCGCTGGCATGGATATTTAGCAGTTACATCCTCTTCAAACTGGTCAGCACGCCGCTGATGGCAAAACTATCCGATCTGTACGGGCGGCGTTGGGTCTATATCCTCGACATCCTTTTGCTCGCGCTTGGCTCGCTTATGGTCGCGGTATCCGCAGATTTCCCGCTGCTCATTCTCGGGCGCGCCATTCAGGGCTTTGGCGCAGGCGGTATTTTCCCGGTTGCCAGCGCAGTGATCGGCGACACCTTCCCGCCCGAAAAACGCGGCAGCGCGCTGGGGATGATCGGCGCCGTCTTTGGGGTCGCTTTCCTGATCGGACCCCTGCTTGGCGGGGTGATTCTGGCGCTGGCGTCCTGGCGCTGGCTGTTCCTGATCAATCTGCCGATCGCGCTGGCGATCATAGCAGCCAGCTTGCGCTTATTGCCAGCCAGCCGTTCAGCAACCATCCGCCGTTTTGACGCTCCCGGCATGATCTTGCTGGGTTTATTTCTGGCTGCATTAACCCTCGGATTGAATCAGCTGGATGCCGCCAACCTGCCCGCCAGCCTGTTGAGTCTACCAGCTGGCGGCTCGCTGGCGATTGCCCTGATCCTGCTCGTCATCCTCATCCGGGTAGAAACACGCGCCGAACAGCCCCTCCTGCCAGCGCGCCTGTTCAATCGCCGCCAACTGCGGCTGACTTACGCCTTATCCGCTGGCGCGGGTCTGGTGGAAGCCAGTTTGGTTTTCGTCCCATTAATGGCAGTCAGCGGGTTAGCCAGCCAGGGCATCAACGAACGAAACGCCACCTGGCTGCTGATTCCCGCCGTGATTTGCATGGCCATCGGCGCGCCGTTGGGCGGACGGCTTCTCGACCGGGTTGGCTCGCGGAATGTAATTCTTGCGGGCAGCAGCGTGATGACCCTGGGGCTGGTTGTGTTCGCGCTTTTTGGGACTTCGATTATCTTCTTCCTGGTTTCCGGCATGTTGGTCGGGCTGGGCTTGACTGCTCTGCTCGGTGCGCCAATCCGCTATATCATGTTGAGCGAAGCCCGCGCAGAGGAACGCACCTTTTCACAAGGGATCATCACCCTGTTTACCAGCGTGGGTCAATTAACCGGCAGCGCGATCATCAGCGCAATGGTGGCATCCTTTGGCAGCGAAGGCGCATTCAGCGGTTACCGCGCCGCATTTTTCCTGGTGGCAATTTTCAGTATAGCGTTGATCTTTTTGGCAGCGCTATTACAACGGCGTGAACGCGAATTGGAGATGCTTACAGCCAATGAAACCTTTAGCCGCGGATAAACCGATTCTCGCCATGCGCGAGCGCATTTTGCAGCAATCCGCCAACCTGTTCGCCGAGCGCGGTTACGACGGCGTCTCGATTCGCGAGATAGCCGCTGCCTGCCAGATTACCAAAGCCGCATTGTATTATCACTTCACGGATAAAGAACACCTGCTGATCGAAATCCTCGAAGCCGGGCTGGAATCCTACCACCAGTTGATCGTCGAAGCCATTCAAGCCGAAACCAGCGCGCCAGCGCGCATCCAGCATTTCGTTTCCGCGATATTCCAGCGGCTGGCGCCCGAAAACCGTGCCCTGATCCGCCTTGCCGCCCAAGAAATGGGCAAACTCCAGCCCGAACTGCGCAACCGCTTTTCCCGCCGCTACCACCAGCGCTTCCTCGAGCCGCTAGCGGATATTTTCCGCCAGGGGCAGCAACGCGGCGAGGTGCGCCCTGTCTTAGCCGAGCTGGCTGTCTGGACGCTGCTGGGCATACTCTATCCTTTTTTGAGCCGCGAATCAGCTGTGCGCCCGGCGGTCACCCCCGCGCAAGTCGAAACGCTCCTCGACCTGTTCTGGAACGGCGTAAAAGGGTGAAATGAATACAAATGCTTGATGCGCGAAACGCATCCCAAACCGAGCAGATCTATGCGCTCACCCTGCCGGCGCCCGCATAGATCAGCCCGGCTGGCATCCTCGAATTGAGCCATCCATGCGGATAGTCGCGCGGCTTTTCCTTTGACATTCTCGCCTGCCAAAGATAAAATGAAACCAGGATTATCCTTCTCGATGCGTTTTTTAAGGAGATCAGGTGAGTCATTGGGCGGGTAAATATGTCATTGGTTTAACCGGCAATATTGGCACCGGAAAGAGCGTGGTGCGCAGGATGCTCGAACACCTTGGCGCGTACAGCATTGATGCGGATTCGCTGGCTCACCGCGTAATTACCAAAGGCGCTCCGGGCTACCAGCCTGTGCTGGATTATTTTGGCAGGTATATTCTCGCCGCCAATGGCGAGATAGACCGCGCCCGGTTGGGAAAACTGGTTTTCTCCGACAAAGAAGCGCTGCAAAAACTGGAATCAATCATCCATCCACTGGTGCGCCAGGGTATTGATCACCTCATCCGGCGTGCGCCGCAGGCTGTTGTGGTTATCGAAGCGATCAAACTGCTCGAATCGGGTCTCTCGGCGCAGTGCGATGGGATTTGGGTGGTATACACTCCCGCCGATGTGCAGTTATCCCGCTTGATGAAGAATCGCGGAATGCCCGAGAGTGACGCCCGCCAGCGCATGTCCAGCCAGCCGCCCCAGGAACAAAAAATCGCCGCCGCGAATGTAGTGATTCGCAATGCCGGCTCGTTCGATGAGACCTGGAAACAGGTTGTCACTGCCTGGCGCAAGTACGTCCCCCTGGTAGAAGAAGCCCCGCCCCAGCAAATTGCCGCTCCGGAGATTAAAGGTGAAATGCAAATTGAGCGCGGCAGACCGCGCCACTCAGCCGAAATTGCCGCCCTGCTCAACCGGCTGGATAAAAAGGGGATTGTCTTGAAAAGCGAGGACATCATGGCAGCATTCGGCGAAAAGGCTTTTCTGCTGCTGCGCCTCGACCAGCAATTGAAAGGCTTAATCGGCTGGCAGGTTGAGAACCTGGTCGCTCGCACCACAGATATTCTGATTGACCCGGTCTTGCCAGTTCACCAAACGCTTCCCGCCTTGGTTAGCGAAATGGAACGCGCTTCTCGAGATCTGCAATGCGAAGCATCGTTGATCTTCGCTGCGCCAAGCCTGTCGCGCCACGAAGGTGTATGGCGACAATTGGGTTATACGCGCAGCGCAGCCGATGCTCTCGAAGTGCAAGCCTGGCAGGATGCTGCCAAAGAATCGATGCGGGATGGCTGTGTGTTATTATTTAAGAAATTACGTGAGGATCGCGTTTTACGTCCGATCTGATAACTATTTTTCGGTTTTTATGCTGTGGTAGATTTACTAAACGAACTCGCTTTTATATTTCAACGCTTCAACTGGCTCAGCTCGCTTGACCTGTTCCTGGTCACCATGGTCTTCTTTAGCGTATTATTATTGCTGCGTGATACCCAGGCGATTGTTTTACTGCGCGGCGTGTTGCTGTTGGTGGTGGCTTTGATCTTGCTCACCAGCCTGGTTAACCTGCCCGCCTTTTCCTGGTTGATCCAAACCATGGTGCCTACCCTGGTGCTGGCTATCCCGGTCATCTTTGCGCCCGAAATTCGGCGCGGTCTGGAACGGTTGGGGCGCGCCGGTTCCGCCCAGACGGTCATCTTTCAGCGCAGTGAAAAAGAGCAACTGGTCATGCGCGAAACCATCCAGGCCGTGGTCAGCGCGTGCGCCCGCTTATCCGCGCGCCAGCATGGCGCATTGATCGTACTGCAACGCGGTGACAGCCTGCAGGAATATGTCCGCACCGGCGTGCGGCTTAATGCGCGCATCACGCCTGAATTATTACTGCAAATTTTTTACCCCAACACCCCCCTGCACGATGGAGCCGCGATTGTCATCGGCAACCAGATTGCCGCGGCTGCCTGCGTCATGCCGCTATCTGCCAGCGGCATCCTCAACCGCTCGCCTGAGCGCCAGATGGGACTGCGCCACCGCGCGGCATTGGGGACGTCCGAAGCAAGCGATGCCGTTGCGGTTGTGGTTTCCGAAGAATCCGGGTCAATATCCATCGCCCATGGCGGGCGGATGATCCGCCGCCTCGACAGCGAACGGCTGGAGAACATCCTTCAGGCTTTTTACCAACCCCCCCAACGCACCATCCGATTGATGGATTTGTTTAAACGGGACAAAAAACCGCCCGTTTTCCGCCCTGGAGCGGAGGATTGATGCTCACCCTGGATTTCTTTCGCCGCCTGCTGCGCCTGTTGCCCACCCTGTTGACCGCCTTTCTCCTGGCGTTAGCCGTGTGGGTGTCAGCGGTCACATCACGCGACCCATTAGAAGAACGCGCCTTTCCCGGTCCGCTGCCGATCGAAATTGTTGGGCAAGACCCAGGGCTGGTCATCACGTCAAATCTGCCCGCCTCGGTGAATTTGGTGCTGAGTGCCCCGCAATCCATCTGGGGTCTGCTGACTACCGAACCCGGCGCGGCGCGCGCATTTATTGATCTTTCGGGGCTCGAAGCTGGCAGCCACACCATCCCGGTGCAAATCCAAATAACACAGCGCCCGGTGCGTAAAGTAACGCAATTCCCGCAAATGCTGACCTTAACTTTGGAAAAACTTGCCCGCCGCGATTTTCCAATAACCTTGGTACGGAGAGGCAGCCCATCGGTCGGCTACCTCGCGGATGAGCCAACCCTCAGCCAATCAACCGTGTCCATCACCGGACCGGAATCGGTTGTAAACCGTGTCAACGAAGTGCGCGCCGTGCTGGATATCAACCAGGCAGACGAGACCATCAACCAGACCATCCAATTACAGGCATTTGACAGCAACGGAGTAGCCATCAATGGGCTGAGCCTGGCACCCGACCGGGTAACCATCAACCAGGTGATTTCTCAACGATTTGGCTACCGTAACGTTGTTGTTAAAGTGGTGGTGTTGGGACAGGTTGCCACAGGTTACCGCCTGACGAACATTTCGGTATTCCCGCCAGCGGTTACGGTTTTCTCCGCCGACCCGCAGGTTGTCAGCGACCTGCCTGGTTTCATCGAGACCAAGCCGCTAAATATAGATGGCTTGCAGGACGATCTGGATATATCCATTAACCTCAACCTGCCGACCGGTGTTTCGGTCGTTGGCGCACAGACGCAAGTGCTGGTACGGGTAGGAATTGCAGCTATCGAAAGCAGCCTAACCCTGCCCAATGTTCCAGTGGAAATCACCGGCGTACAGCCCGGATTAACCGCCGAGATTGCGCCCGCCAACCTGACCGTCATCCTCTCTGGTCCGGTTGCCCTGCTCGACCGATTGCGCGCCAGCG
The DNA here is from genome assembly GCA_039666315.1 of Bellilinea sp. GTDB lineage: Bacteria > Chloroflexota > Anaerolineae > Anaerolineales > Anaerolineaceae > Bellilinea. The sequence continues at coordinate 295,764 of JAVSME010000008.1, forward strand.
ATGTTCGCGCAGTGGTTGACTTAACCAACCTGACCGAAGGCACTTACCAGCTCGAGCCTGAGGTTGAGATGCTGATTACCGAGTTAACCGTGGAAAGTTTGCTGCCCGGTACGGTTGAGGTAAAAATCAGCCGCACCACCACTCGACCCGGAAGCGGTGCTGCCAGTCCATAAGGAGCAACATGCAAAAACCATTCGTTGTACTGGTGGGTCGTCCAAACGTCGGCAAAAGTACCCTGTTCAACCGCCTGGCAGGTGAACCGCTGGCAATTGTGGATAACACCCCCGGCACCACACGGGATCGCTTGATGGCTGAAGCCGAGTGGAATGGCCGTGTATTTCATATTATTGATACGGGTGGAATTGATCCGAGTACCGGCGGCAAGGAAGCCCTTTCCATTGGATCGGCAGATTATATCCAGCAAATCCGCAGCCAGGCAGAATTGGCGATCCGCGAAGCAGACGTAGTCCTCTTCCTGACCGATGCCAGCGCCGGGGTGACTCCCGCCGATGTGGAGGTGGCGCAAATTCTGCGCCGCAACCAGAAAAGTATCGCCGGCAAACCTCACCCACCGGTGCTAATGGTGGTCAACAAAGCCGACAACCAGACCTTTCGAAACGGCGCGGCGGAATTTTACGAACTGGGCATTGGCGAACCCTACCCGATCTCTGCGCTACACGGCACAGGTACCGGCGATCTGCTGGATGATTTAGTGGCAGCCTTCCCAGCCGAACTTGAGGAAGAAAGCGATGATTCGGTCAAAATTGCGCTGGTAGGCAAGCCAAACGTGGGTAAATCCAGCCTGCTCAACCGTTTAGCCGGCGAGGAACGCGCCATTGTCAGCCCAATCGCCGGCACCACCCGCGATTCGGTGGACACCAAAATAGACTACGAAGGCATTCCGTTGACCCTGATTGATACGGCGGGCATTCGCCGGCGCGGAAAAGTAGAGCCGGGGGTTGAAAAATACAGCGTCATCCGTTCGATGCGGGCTATCGAGCGCGCCGACGTGGCTTTATTGATGATTGACGCAATCAGCGGAATTACCGCCCAGGATGCGCACATCGCCGGTTATATTTTGGAAGCACAAAAATCAACCGTTGTGCTGGTTAACAAATGGGACGCGATCGAAAAAAACAACTTCACCATGCAGAACTACACCACCCGCATCCGCCAGGATTTAAATTTCATTGATTATGTTCCCATCCTGTTCATATCCGTAAAAAGTGGGCAGCGGGTGGACCAGGTTTTACCGCTGGCGCTCAAGGTGCAGGAAGAACGCCTGGCGCGGCTGACCACTGCCCAGTTTAACCGCATTTTGCACAACGCCCAGGACGCTCATCACGCCACTTCACGGAGCGGAAAATCTTTGCGCTTATACTACGGCACCCAGGTGCGCAGCGACCCGCCCACTTTCCTGATCTACGTCAACGACCCCAAACTGGCGCACTTCAGTTACCTGCGCTATCTGGAAAATGCCATCCGCAAAGATTACCCCTTTACAGGCACGCCAATCCGGCTGGTATTGAAATCCCGCCGCTAAAGAATAACTTAACGGTGTGGTGACTTCCCAACCTTGAGGCCGCTTCTTCACATTTGCTCAATAAAAGGTAGAATCACCCCATGACCGCAATTGACGACATCAAAGCACGCCTGGATATCGTCGAACTGGTTTCCGAATCGGTTAAATTGCGCCGGACGGGCAAGAATTACATCGGTTTTTGCCCTTTCCACGCCAATAACCGCACCCCGGCATTCGTCGTGTTTCCCGATTCCGGCACCTGGCGCTGCTTTGGCCAGTGCAACGAAGGTGGCGACATCTTCCGCTATGTAATGAAGAAAGAAGGTTGGGATTTCTCCGAATCGCTGCGCTACCTGGCGCAAAAGGCGGGCGTCGCGCTGGAAGCCCCTACCCCGCAGCGCCAGGCGGAAGCAGAAGAGCACGAACGATTGCGCACTCTGCTGGAGGAGGCGGTCACATTCTACCGCCACCAGTTGACCCGCACCCCTGCCGGCAAAGAGGCGTACCTCTATCTGCAAAAACGCGGTCTGCTCGCGGAGACAATCGAAAAATTCGAACTCGGCTACGCGCCGGATGCCTGGGAGTCAGCGCTGCACTATTTCACCCTCAAGGGCTATTCCCTCGAGGAAATCCGCAACGCCGGACTGCTGACCGAACGGCAGGAGGGCGGCAGCCACGACCGCTTCCGACACCGGGTTATGCTCCCCATTCGTGACATGACCGGCAAGATGGCCGGTTTCGGCGCGCGGGTTCTTCGCCCCGAAGATCTGCCCAAGTTCCTCAATTCGCCCCAGACGGCCGTGTTCGACAAAGGACGGCTTTTATACGGACTTCACCTGGCGCGGAAAACCATCCGCAGTCAGGATCAGACGGTTATCGTCGAGGGATATCTGGATGTCATCGCCCTGCATCAGGCGGGGTTTGCCAATGCGGTATCCCCGATGGGGACTGCCTTGAGCGAAGATCAATTACGCCTGCTCAAACGCTTCACCCGCCGCATCATCCTGGCGTTGGATGCCGATGCCGCCGGGGAGAAAGCCACCCTGCGCGGGCTGGAGATCGCCCGGCAGGCATTCGACCACAGTCCGGAGTTGATTTTCGATGCGCGCGGCTTGCTGCGCCACGAAGCCCGTCTGCAAGCCGACCTGCGCGTCACAACCCTGCCACCCGGTAAAGACCCCGACGATGTCGTCCTGAACGACCCGCAAGAATGGGAACGGGTCATCGCCAATGCCAAGCCGGTGGTCATTCATGTGATGGATTCCCTGGCTGCCAGCCAGAACATTAACGATCCCAAAGTCAAGAGTGATATCGCCCGCCAGGTATCCACCTTGATCAACGATATCCCTGACCCGATCGAACGCGATGCCTACCGCCAGCGCCTGGCGCGATTGCTCAAAGTAGATGAACGCGCCTTGCAAGCCATCAGCCCGGCTGGAGAGGTTTCGCGCCGCAAGCCGTCCCTGCGCCAACGCGCAGAGCGCCAAACCTCACCAGTCCCCAGCGAAACGCAGCCTGTCCGCCAGATCCAGGCGCTCGAAAAACATTGCCTTCGGCTGCTGTTGCGCAGCCCGGAAGCAATCTACACCCTGGACCGCAACCTGCAAGCCAACGGGCTTAGCCGCCTCACTGCTCAGGATTTTGAACACGGTGAATATCTAAGCCTGGCGCGGTTGATTTTACAATCCCTGACGCAGGATGAAATGGAGCCGGCAACCTATACGCAACTGCATTGTCCAGCAGATCTGGCAGAGCTGCTCGAAGAATTGCTTGCCCCATTATCGCACGGAGAGCCTAACGCCAACCGCCGCATGGAGGATCTACTGCGGACGTTTATCAATTTACGGCTGATGCGGGTCAACGAAAGCATTCAACAGATGCGCTTCATGCAGCAGGAATTACAGGAGCAGAGCAGCAGCACGGTATCACCCTACCAGGATCTAATGCCAGCCTACATACAGGCTCGCAGCCGCCTCGAAACCGCGCTCTCCAAAGCAGCGGCTTTCGAATAAAAAGAGATTTTTTCTTTATTATGGTATAGTATTAACCATGACTCGATCCCAGAAACCATCCAACCCTTCCCAAGGAAAAAAACGCCCGCCAAATTCGTCTACCGAACCATCCCCTCCCAAGCGGCGCAGCGAGCGAAGACCTGAAATACCGGTTCCTCCTTTATCAACCAATTTGGATGACAAGGACATCCACTCGGTTTTGTCGGATGATATCGAAGAAGTGCTGCCCATCGTCCCGGCAGATGAATGGGTCGAAACGGACATCCCGCTGGAAGATCCGCTGGAAATCCTGGAAGATCCTGCTCTGGCGGTAGAGCTATCCGAAGACCCGGTGCGTCTTTACCTTAAGGAAATTGGCCAAATAAACCTGCTGGATGCAGATAGTGAATTTCGCCTGGCTGCACGAATCGAAGCCCGCCAGTACATCGAGACCCTGCGCAAACACCTGGACGGAAAAAACCGCGCGGTTGAACCTGACATGCTGCTTTTCCTGGCAATTGTCGAGGATCTGTACACCTCTTGGGAACGTTTCAAACAGGATGTTAATCGCCTGAGCGTTGAACAAGTTCCCGATCTGGATTTGATCCTGCTCGAAGCCCAGGCGTTGCGCCAGTCCTGGCAGTCGGACACTCCTTCGTACTTGCGCTCTTTCCTCGACAACGGGTTGTGGGGTAAGGATTCGCTCTGGGACGGGCTGGTGCGAAATGCCTTTACCCTCTACCTGTGTCTGTATTTGCTGCCATCCGATCTGGCAATGGGCTTGTTTGCAATCCTGCAAAAAGGCGAAGACCTGCCGGGAGTCGATTTCTTCGAACTGCGCCTGATGCATATTGACCTCAAGGAAGAATTGCGCCTGCTCAATTTGCGCTCGGAGGAAGCCAACCAGACTTTAATCCGCGCCAACTTGCGCCTGGTAGTCAGCATCGCCAAGCGATATTTGGGTCGCGGCATCACCTTTCTGGACCTGATTCAGGAGGGCAACCTCGGTTTGCTGCGCGCGGTTCACAAATTCGACCCGACGCGCGGGTTCAAATTCAGCACGTATGCCACCTGGTGGATCCGCCAATCAATCAGCCGCTACATCGCCGAGCAGGCGCGCACCATCCGCATCCCGGTGCACCTGTTCGAAGCCATCACCCGTCTGCTGCGCGTTCAGCGCACATTGGTACAGCAATTGGGACGCGAGCCAACCAACGAAGAACTGGCGCTGGAAGCCGATTTTCTCAACGAAGAAGATGTCAAATTGATCCTCAATGCCCGCGATGCCAGCCAGCCGTTGGATCCGGAAGTACAGCGCCGCTGGAATTGGGCTGCCGCAAAAGTGCAGCGCATACTTCAGTCTGCCGAAGAACCCGTTTCACTGGAACGCCCGGTCGGCGATGAAGACAGCAGCCAGTTGGGTGACTTCATCGAGGATGATGAAGCCATGGAGCCGATGGATGCTGCCGCGCGCGAGATGCTGCGCGAACAAGTGCAAAACGCACTTGGCGCGCTTTCCGAACGCGAGCGCCAGGTGCTTGAATTGCGCTTCGGACTGATTGACGGCAAGGATCACACACTGGAAGAGGTCAGCCGCTATTTCAACGTCACCCGCGAGCGCATTCGTCAGATCGAAGCCAAGGCGCTGCGCAAACTGCGCCACCCTACGCGCAGCCGGCATTTGCGCGAATATCTTTCCTGACCATCGGATGGGGGATTCATGCCCACACAGCGCGTCCTCATCGTCCAGCAGCAAGCCCAGCCCGCCCAATCTCTGGTCCGTTATTTTCGCGACCGTGGTGACCAGGTTTGGGAAGCCTGGGAATTGGGTCAGGCAGAGGCACTGCTCAAGCAGATCAAGCCGCAATTGCTGCTGTTCGATTTGCATTTTCCCGGCGAAGGCTGGTTGAATTTTCTGCGCAAAGCGCAATCCGTTGACCCGCGCCTGAAAATCATCCTGACCAACCACATACCCGATGTGCAGCGCGAGATACAGGCGAAATCCATCGGGATCAACGTATTCCTGCGCCACCCGTTTCACAGCCGTTGGATCGAACTGGCTTTGCGCCGGCTGGAATCCATTGATGCACCCACCCAGCCGCGTCCGCTGCCAGGAGTCGAATTTCAAGCCGCAGCGGCATCCCCGCCGAATATCAAAGTTCCTGTTCGTCTTAAAATCACCCTGCCATACCTGTTGCTCGCGCTGCTGTTTGCCCTGGCATCCGCCTACATTATTACCCAGGTGGTTGTTGAATCGGTGCAGGATCGCTTCTTCAACCATCTGGTTGCCACCGGACGGCAAACCAGCGACTGGATGGTACGCGAGGAAGACCGCCTGCTGGCAACTCTGCGCCTGCTGGCAAACACTCAGGGCATGGCGGATGCCATTCAGAGCGGTGACGCCGAACAACTGCGCTTGCTGGTGCTGCCGTTGGCGGTCAACAGCAACGAGGAAGCCGTTGAAATCCTCGATCTGCAAGGCGTAACCGTTTTTTCCGCCCGGCGCGCGCCGGGTGCTCCGCGCGGCGAATACGCCTATGCGCGCGGAGATCCATTCTTTATCCAGCAGGCATTTGTTCAGCGCGTTCTGCGCGGGGAACAGGATATTCATGGTGATAAATTTGCCGGCTTCGTCTCCACGTCGTGGGGTAATATATTTTACGTGACCGGACCGGTAATGGATGGGCAGGGGCAGTTGCGCGGGGTAGTGCTGGTGGGTAAATCCGCGGATACGCTGGTGAGGGAGATGAAATCCACCACCCTTGGCGAGACCACCCTGTACACGCTGCAAGGCGATCCAATCGCTTCCACCTTTGTCGCCGAAAACCATTCCGGTTTAGACCCCTCCGCTGTGCAGGAAATCATCGCCCTCCAGGACCGCTCCAGTAAATCCCGCCCGCTCAATCTGAATGGCGTTGATTACACCGAATTGTTTGGAGCGTGGGAAGCGCGCAGCGGAGAAGATCTAGGCGTGCTGGGCGTTTCCCTGACCCAGGCTTTCCTGGTGCGCGCCAGCCAGGTAACCCGCTTGCAAGTCTTCGGACTCATTTCTATCTCGATCTTGCTGGTCATTTTGATTGGGGTGTACCTTGCAAACCTGATCACCCGCCCGCTGCTGCGCCTGGTGCGCGCGTCTTCGCAGGTTGCGCAGGGCAACCTGGGCATCAAGGTCAATGTGGAAGGCAACGACGAACTGTCGGTATTGGCGCACGCTTTCAATGCAATGGTGGCAGGTTTACAGGAAGGTTTCATTTACCGCGATTTGCTTGGGCGCACCGTCTCGCCGGAAGTGCGCGAACAACTGCGCCAGACCTTCGGAACAGGCAACCTGCGCCTGGAAGGTCAACAGGCGGTTGCCACCGTACTGATGAGCGATATTCGCGGATTTACCTCCCTGGGCGAACGGTCCGACCCGGCGACAGTGATGAACTGGCTCAACGAGTATTACGACCGGCTGGTGCCGATTATCGTCAAGCACGGCGGAGTGGTGAACAAGTTTGACGGTGATGCCATGTTGGCATTTTTTGGAATACTACCGCGCATGCTTAGCCCCAAGAAAAGCGCGCGGGCAGCCTGCCAGGCCGCCATCGAGATGACCGCCGCAATCAACGAACTCAATCAGGTGCGCGAATCGCGCGGAGATCCGCTGCTGGTGACCGGAATTGGCGTCAACACCGGCGTGGTCATTGCCGGCGGTCTTGGCGCGCGAGACCGGCTGCATTACACGATTATCGGAGATGCAGTCAATACCGCCCAGCGACTGGAGGCGCTCACCCGCCAGTTGTTCAAAGGCAGTGGCGCGGTGATTGGTCATTCGACCTTCACCGCATTGGAGGAATACCAGCAGGAATTCACTCTCGAACCGCTTGGTTTGCACTCGGTCAAGGGTAAGATGGAGCGCGTGATGGTTTACCGTTTGGCGCCGGTCAGCATTTTACCCAAAGTGGAAGTAACCCTGTAGGAGGCGCGCATGGAAACCCGCTCCCGCTTTACTTCGTTGACCCTCCGGGTGATCCTGATCTTGTTCATCGCTGCTGCGTTCACCACGACTCTCACCACCCTGCTGTTTTCCCCGCCCTACCCTGCTTCAGCAGCCAATTTGCCCGCCATTCACTCGCGCCTGCAAGCCAATTACCTTGTGGATGTGCCACCCGAACAGATCATCCCGCTTGAAATGCGCCTGGTGGATCAAGTAAACGATTAAAGATTCGCTCCGGCATCCGACGGGTGCTCCATCCCTCGATCCGCTATTTACCATTCATTTCATAATCCTGTTATTTTTTTGATATAATCAAACCAATATAGATAAGTTTTCTCGATTTCATCTTATTGGAGCGCAATGTGTTAGAAGTCTGGCTTGCCTTTCTGACCGGTCTGACCACCGGTGGCTTGAGCTGCCTGGCGGTACAGGGGGGATTGCTGGCAAGTTCGCTCGCCAACCAGATCGAAAGCGACCTGCGCGGCTCGATTCAAGCCGCCAGTAAGCGCAAGAAGGTCACCATACCGCCAGTTCAACAGCCGCGCGCGGCAGCCCCGATTGCGGTTTTCCTGGCTGCCAAACTGCTGGCATACACGGCGCTGGGTTTCCTGCTCGGGCTCGCCGGGCAGTCCTTCCAACTTTCACCCATGGCGCGGGCGGTCTTCCAGGTGTTGATCGGCGTGTTCATGATCGGCTCGGCGCTGCGCATGTTGAACGTCCATCCCGTCTTCCGCATCTTTGCCTTCGAACCGCCCGCCTTCGTCCGCCGCCGCCTGCGCCGGGTGGCTGCCTCCGGCAGCGCTTCGCTGGCAACCCCCGCCATCCTCGGCGCGCTGACGGTGCTGATCCCGTGCGGCATTACCCAGGCAATGATGGCAGCCGCGCTGTCAACCGGCAACCCGCTGACCGGCGCGGTGTTGATGTTTGCCTTCACCCTGGGCACCAGCCCGGTCTTCTTCGCCGTGGCGTACTTCGCCACCCGCCTGGGCGCGCGTCTGGAAAGGCACTTCATGCGCTTTGCGGCGCTGGTCGTCCTGCTATTGGGTCTGTTTGCCGTGGATACCGGCATCACCCTGGCAGGCTCACCAATCTCCCTAACCCGCCTAGTCAATAATGCCTTTCCGCAAACGGCTGCCGCGGGCGACTCGGCGGTGCTCGAATTGCAGCCCTACCAGCCGTTCTCACAGCAAAGCGAACCGGAAGTTGACCCTTATGCCAACGATGACGGCGTCATAACCGTCCAGGTGTTCAATTATGGGTACGAACCCAACATTATTCACGCCAAAGCCGGCGTACCGCTAAGAATGCGCCTGGTCAGTAACGGGGTATATTCCTGCTCACTGGCATTCGTGATTCCCTCGCTGGGCGTGCAGGAAATGCTGGAACCCACCGGCGAATTATGGATTGACATTCCCGCCCAGAAACAAGGCGCCCGCCTGCCCTTCTCCTGCTCGATGGGCATGTATACCGGCGTGGTCGTATTCGATTCGTGAGGACATCCATGACGCGCAAGATCACCCTGCAAATCGGCGATATGCACTGCCCCAATTGCGCCATGACCCTGGAAAAGATCGAGGACACCCTCCAGGGCGTACAGCAAGCCGAAGCCAGTTATCAGAAGGGGCGCATGCGCGTGGTGTACGACGAGAGCGCGCTCAACGAAGATGAGATTTGCCGCGCCGTCGAGCAATTGGGCTACACCGTTACCGCAGTGCTGCCCGGCTGAGTCGAGCCGCCTTCAACCGTTCAACCTGCCGTGGCGGGCATCTTCCAGCACCGCCTGCGCGGCATGATAGCCGCATAAGCCATGCACGCCGCCGCCGGGCGGCGTGGCGGAAGAGCACAGGTACAATCCGCGCGCCGGCAGGCGATACGGCGAAACACTGAGCACCGGGCGGGTGAAGAACTGGCGCCAGTCCTGCACGCCGGTGTTGATGTCCCCGCCGACGTAGTTGGGATTGTAGGCTTCCATTTGCCGGGCGGTATGCGCGCAGCGGGCGAGAACCCGCTGGCGAAAGCCGGGCGCAAAGCGCTCCACCTGGGCTTCGATTTGCGCGCTGCAATCCACATTCGATCCGTTCGGCACATGGCAGTACGCCCAGGCGGTATGTTTGCCGTGCGGCGCGCGGCTGGAATCGAACAGCGACGGCTGGCTGAGTAAAACGAACGGCTGCGCCGGGTGCTCTCCGCGCCAGACGGCCCGCTCGGCGGCGGCAATTTGCGCCAGGCTGCCGCCCAGGTGCAGCGTGGCTGCCTGAGAACAGGCCGCATCACGCCAGGGGATGGGCGCGTCTAATGCCCAATCCATCTTAAACACGCCCGGTCCATAACGGTAGCGTTCCAGGCATTTGACATAACCACGCGGCAGGACATTGCCGGCAATTTCCAGCACCGCGCGTGGCGAAAGATCGAACAGCACCACCCGTGCGGGCGGAAGTTCGTCCAGCGAGCGCACCATCCAGCCGGTTTGAAGGCTGCCGCCCAGGCTTGCCAGGTGAGCGGTCAGCGCCTCGCTCAACCGCTGGCTGCCGCCGCGCACCAGCATCCAGCCGACGGTATGAGCAGTTGCCAGCAGCGCCAGCCCGAACGCGGCGGTCAATGCGCGCTCGAGCGGCAAAATGGAATGGGCAGCCATGCCGGCGAACAGCGCCCGCGCCCGTTCGCCGCGGAATGCCAGCCGGGAAAGCCAATGCGCGGGCAGCAGCGCGCGGCTGCCAAAGCGAACATCAGCAGCCAGGTTGGGCAGCGAAAGATGAAGCGGACCGAATAAATCATCAATCACTGCCAGCCAGTCGCGCGCCAGCGATTCCGCCAGCCGGCGATAAACGCCGCCGTCAACCCCCAGGCTGGCAGCGGTTTCGATGATCGAGCGGCGCACCACCACGGGCGGCTCATCATCCAGCGGGTGCGCCAGCACGGCAGGCGAATGCAGCCAGTCCACGCCGTAGCGTTCCAGCGCAAGCGAACTCAAAAAAGGCGAAGCCGCCGCCAACGGCACAACCGCCGCGCAGATATCATGGCGAAAGCCCGGCAGGGTCAATTCCAGCGTGCGGGTGCCGCCGCCGGGCTGGTCACGCGCCTCGATGACCAGCGTCTTCCAGCCCGCCTGCGCCAGGGCGATGGCGGCTGCCAGCCCGTTGGGTCCCGAACCGACGATCACCGCATCCCAGGTTGATTTCATCCATGCCTGCCGTCCCCGCCTGAGGGATTGGAAAACTTCAGCCGGTGAAGCCGACCCGGCGGTGGCTGCCGTCGCAGAACGGTTTGCTTTCAGACGCGCCGCAGCGGCACAGGTAGGTCTCGCTTGTCCGCTCGGCTTGCCCGCCGCCGCCGTTGATGATTTCCAGCGCGCCGGTAACTTTTAGCGACTTGTTGACCTGCGGAATGACCACCACTGCGCCGCCCTCAGACGGGTCCGGCGGGCTGGCAGGTGAAACCTGAAAACCAACCCCGGCGCGAAAGCCGCTTTGCAGGTGGGAATTATCGCAAAATGGCTTGATGCGCGATGCCCCGCAGCGACATAGGGCAACTCGGGTGGTCGCGTAAAGCAAATCGCCCTGCGGGGATCGGATTTCGATCTGTCCGTGCAGGTACAGCGGACCGTCCTCGACCAGCGTGGCGCGGTTTACCGGCGGAGGCGCTTCATCGGGAGCGCCATCCTTGCGGGTATATTGCAATGCGCCGGTCGGGCAGCGTTCGATCACCGCGGCGATCTGATCCGGGCTGGCATTTTCCGGCTGGATCCACGGGCGGCGATTGGTGTCGAAGACTTGCGGCAAGCCGCGCACGCATTCGGCGGCGTGGATGCAGCGTTCCACATCGTAGGTCACATTGATAGCGGAGCTGGTATAGCGTTTTGGGTCAGACCTCATCTTAAAGATCCACTCCTTTGGCAAGCATTTTGTGATATTGGGGGTGGCGCTTGAGGTAGCCGCGCACGAAGGGGCACAGCGGCACGACCGCCAATCCGTTTTGCCGGGCATACTCCAGCGCGGCTTTTGCCAGCGCGCTGCCAATGCCCCTGCCCTCCAGCGCCGGCGGGACTTCGGTATGGTCGAAGGTGATTTGCCCGGGCTCGAGCAGGTAGGCAATCAAGGCGGTGTGCCCCTCCAGACGCACCTCGAACTGTCCGGCGGTTGTATTATTGTGTACGCGGTAATCGTCCATGCCTGCCTCCTTAGGGATGATTATATCCTTCCGCTGACCGGGAAAGCAAGCGGGTAGCGAATGGATCGAGGGATAATCCTGCCGCCAGCGGCTGGTGGAACTGGTCAATATTAACATCGCGGCGCACGATGAGGTTGAATCTTACGACGAGGGATTGAAGCGTGATTTTAAACCTTCCTGCCCTTGATTTCGTCTTTTTTAAGGGTATCCTTACCAATCATTCACGGAGTTAATCGTGCAAATTTCCATCACCCAACTGACCAAGGATTATGGCAAGTTCAGAGCTCTGGATGGTATCTCCATGTGCATTCCAGGCGGCATGTTCGCTTTGCTGGGACCCAACGGCGCCGGGAAAACGACACTGATGCGCATTCTGACCACCCTGCTGGCGCCTTCCAGCGGGCAGGTCAGGATCGGCGAGTTCGACGTGATGCAGAACCCTGAGGCGGTGCGGAAGCACTTGGGTTACCTGCCTCAGGACTTTGGCTTCTACCGTAGTCTGACTGCGTTCGAGATGCTGGACTACATTGGCGCGATGAAAAACCTCCCTCCCCGCCAAAGGAAAGAAGCGGTGTTAGCGGTGCTTGCCGAAGTCCACCTGCTCCATGAGGCTCGCCGCAAGGTGGGAACGTTTTCCGGCGGGATGCGCCAGCGTCTTGGGATCGCCCAGGCATTGTTAGGCAACCCCATGCTCATTGTAGTGGATGAGCCGACCGCGGGTCTGGACCCGGAAGAACGCATTCGCTTTCGCAATTTGCTCTCCCGGCTGGCACAGGAACGAACCATACTGCTTTCGACCCACATCGTTGCTGATGTTGAAGCCAGCTGTACCGGATTGGCGGTATTAAACCGCGCTAAACTGGTCTTTAGCGGTACGCCCGATCAGTTAGTGGATCGTGCCAGGGGAGCAGTATGGCGGGTTGATGTCCCTGCGAAGGATTGGCACAAATTGGAAGCGCGCTATCCGGTTTTGACCACCCAAATGCTAAACAACCATATACAGGCACGGCTGCTGGCTGATCATCCTCCGCTCGATGGAGCGCAGCCCGTAGAGCCAGATTTGGAAGACGGCTATATGGCGGTCATTAAATCTACCCTTTTAGATGGATTGCGCGATGGGTAATGGACTGCTCAATCGCTTGCGAGCCGCTTTCCGGATCGAGCTGCGCCTGTTGGTCGGCAATTGGATTTACCCTGGATTGCATTTGTTGTGGGCTGTGCTGCTCGTTTGGATGTTCTTCGGCAAGGATGACCGCTCGGCTCAGGCGCTGCTTGAGACCACCCTGGGGCGAACTGCTATCGGACTGGTATCACTAGCGGGTCTCTTTCTGGCGGGCATCAGCGAATCGCGGTCGAGGCGCATGAAATTCCATGACCTGGAGGAATCCTTCCCCACCGGGTTCGAAGTGACCGCCGGACGCTGGCTGGCAGGCATGCTAGCCCTGACGGTCTTCCTGTTACAACCGCTTGCGATTGCAGCCTATCAAGGACCGCCCACATCGCTTCTCGCCGGTCTGGCCGCCTTTTTAGCAGAAACGATACTGACCGTTGCGTTTACCAGCGCATTTGCCTGGGCGCTAATGTCTTGGCTCAAGCCCGGTCGCTGGGCATATCTTCTCCTGGCTGCTGGTTGGTTGGGTTTTTTGCTGGGACCAACCCTTCTAGCAGACCGCTACCCCGCCACCAGCTTGCTCAACTTCATGCGTCAGGGTGTCAGTTTCTATTCGGAATTATGGGGGCGATTGGTGTATGGGGATCAACCTTTCTGGTTCAACCTGTTTTATACCGGATTATTGCTGTTATGCTTAGCCATACTTACTCTGAGCCTGTCGCTGCGCCGTTTTCGCCGCCTTTCTGCGCCAGGTGGCTTCCTTTTGATCATTGCTCTTCCGTTGATGGCGTGGAGCGGTCTGAATTATGGAGCCGGCTTACGGGCAAACCACGCAGACGTAAGCCTTTACGATGGTGAATCGGGCGCATTTGTGGTCACCGCCTACAACTTGACTCTCGATCTGAGCAACACGCAGCAGCCGAGCTTTAGCGCGGAATTGACAGCCTTAAATCCTGGCTCTGCCTCTTTGGATGAGCTGGCATTCCGCCTTAACCCGGCTTTGAGGATCGTCGCTTCCAGTATGCCATCCGAGCGCGAAAACGACCTGGTTTGGGTTCGCCTGCCTCAGCCGCTCGCACCTCAGGAATCTATATCCCTTACCTTTCGATATTTGGGCAATCCGCGAGTCGAGAGCATTTCCGCCGGGATAGTGGAAGCCAGCGATTTTATCGACCACGCTGGCGTGCGTTTGACCCCCAGGGCGAATTGGTATCCCGTCCCTTCCGGTCTGAGTGTGGTGCCCGTTCAACACGCCCCGGCGCGTATTCATCTGGCAGTGGCGAACAGCGGCGATCTTCCCATTTCTGCCAACCTGCCTGAGGTTACAGAGAACATCTTCGCGGCAGATGATGCTGAATGGATCTTTCTGATCGGCTCCCCCCGCCTGGTGGTTGAGCAGGTGAATGAGGTTACCCTGATCACCTCCCAAGCTGATCTAGCACAGGCACGCGCTCTGGCTAACCTGTATGGGCAACACCTGCGCGCTATTGCCCCATTTTTTCCCGAAGCCGGGCTTCAAGGGCTGATCTTGATGGTGCTTGGCGAAGAGAGCGGCTTACCCGAGAGGACACCGCCCACAGCCGGTTATCCACTTGTGGTCACGCAGCGCTATTCACTGGCAGACCACCTGATGGTGAAGGCGTTGACTGCCGATCTGTGGAGGTTAAGTGGCGGCGCATTGGATCCCCGAAACGGGTTGGTAACCAGCCTGGATCTTTCCTTCGATGCAGCCACCAGTTTTCTTGCACTCTATGTCTTGGAAAAGGGCGATCCGGAGCGGATGCAGGCTCGTTTGCAACAAGAACAAAGCAGCCTGGACCCGCACGTGGTCATAAACAAAGACCAGCTGGCATTCATGGAGATCTATCGCCAGGGCGGACAGAAGGCTGTAACCGGCATACTGCGTCAGATATATCAGAAGCCGGACGAACTTCGGGCGCTTTCCTATGAATCCCTCTATATCTGGATCCTGGCAGCGGGGGGATTACGATGAGAACAGCATCCCCTATTCGTTACGAAGCACGTCTGGTGACCGGTTTCGCCGGGCTGATACCCTGTCTGGGATTGCCAGGCTACGCTGTTCTTTCCAGGCTGCTATGGGCGGATTTGCCCCTTGTGATGATCGTCACAGGTTTCGAAATTATCCTGCCGTTGACCGCCGGGCTTTCAGCATCCCATTTGATGACCCTTGAGACCGAGTCAGGCTTCGATGAGCTGCGCCGCTCGTACCCGGAACCCCGGCGGCGGTTACCGCTTCTGCGCAGCGGAGCAGCACTGGTTTTGATGTTCTTGGGTGCAGCACTGGGAACGATCACTTTTCATCTTTTGTGGGGTCCATTTGATATCTTCGCGGCGCTGCTGCCATCACTCTCACCAGCCTTGTACCTGACCAGTCTGTCGCTGCTAATCGGAGGACTGTCGCGCTCTTATTGGGCAGCAGCCAGTACAGTGATCGGGTATTGGTTCATTGAGCTGCAAACCCGAGGAAAAATCACCGGCGCGCTATTCCTTTTCGACACCGTCTGGAAGGTAGACGATGCCAGCTATCTCCTCAACCGGTTGCTGCTTGCAGGGTTGGGTTTGCTGTTTTTCGCTATCAATGCAGTCTGGTATGCTTATCCAACTATCGCTTCACTGCGGAGAAGCACGCTTGGAACGCGATGAACAGTTGTATGCTCGGCTGCAGGAAGGAGACCGGGCAGCACTGGCTGGTTTGGTTGAGCGCTATCATGGGCTGCTCTTAAAATTCCTAATCCGAATGACCGGGCAAACTCAATCCGCCGAAGATCTGGTTCAAGACACGTTTATCCGCATACTGACCTATCGCGGTGTTCCGCCAGTGCATTTCCGTGCCTGGATCTACCAGATCGCCCGCAACCTGGCTCGCGACAACTTCCGCTCGGCTGCCATTCGCCGAGAGACAGACCATCTTCCAGACGATGATCAGGGGATCGAATGCCTGGCAGCTGCAACCGATGCAGAAAATCTGATCCTGCAAACTTCTAATCGCCAGCAGGTCAATGCATTGTTGCAAAATTTGACGGCGAATCAACGCGAGGTGATTATCCTTCGCTTTTATCATGAACTATCACTGGAAGATATTTCCCAAATTACCAGGGCACCTGTTGGCACGGTGAAAAGCCGCCTGTTCCACAGCTTGCGGCGAGCCCGGCAGATTCTGGAGAAGGAGGAGGTGAGGCGAGATGAAAAATCCAGTGGATAAGCTGATCAATGGATTGGACGAAGCGCAGCGTCAGGAGCTTGGCGATTTGAGCAGCCTGGCACGCTTCCTTGAATCCGACGCGCTGCCCGATCCAAGAAAAGAAGAGGTTGCGCGGTTAATGGCGGCATTAGAGCCTTATTTGCCGGGTTCCAGTGCTGCGCAATCGCGCCCAGCAGCGCACTGGCTGCGTCTGGTTCACAGTCAACTCATCCTTTTCGAAAGCTCCTTTTGGCTGTCTGGCGTTTTGGTGGTGCTTCTCGGGCTGTTCATCACTGTCCTTGATGGGCGAGAATTACTGCCTCTGGCACTCGTACTGCTTGCACCGCTCCTGGCAGTAGCTGGAGTCGCCTACATCTTTCGCCCCGAGACCCGCACCTTGAGAGAACTGGAGCGCCTAACTGCTACGGCACCAGCCGAACTGCTCTTTTCCCGCCTGGCGCTGGTGCTGGCTTTTAACTTGCTGGTTTCGCTGCTGCTATTGTTTTTAACCTGGGTAGAAGGAGCGCAGGTGGTGCTTTGGCGGCTGGCGCTTGCCTGGCTGGGTCCGATGCTGATGCTAGCAGGGCTAGCACTCTACTCGACAATCCGCTGGGGTTTGTTGATTGGCACACTTCTCCCTATGATCTCGTGGGTGAGCCTGGTGGTGATGGGCTGGCGCAAGGCAATTTTACATACAGCCGAGGGAATGACGGTAACCGCCTGGTTATTGGTCGAGATCAGCCGTTCTAACCCGGTATTGATTGGCTCCATCCTGGCCTGCCTCGCCGGCACCGGATTGGTGATCCTGGTTGGGCGAAGCGTAGTTGGCGAGAGGCAATCATGGAGCTGAAGATCCGTGGATTGTCAAAATCCTATGGCTCCCTGGTAGCATTACGGGAAGTGACCCTTGACATCATGCCAGGCACGGTTGCTTTATTGGGTCCAAACGGATCAGGAAAGACTACCCTGTTGCGCTGCTTGGCTTCCTTGTTGAGACCAGATCGAGGTGGAATGTGGTTCAATCGATTCCCGTATGCACAAAACCTGCCCCGGCTGCGCAATCAGCTGGGTTACCTGCCGCAAGACCTGGAATTGCCGCCCAGCCTGACGCCACGGCAACTGCTGGAATACCTGGGAAGATTGAAGAACATTTCCGAATCGGACCAGGTGGATGATTTGCTCTCCGCTTTAAACCTGAACTCATTTGCCCATCGCCCGTTTGCCAGGTTGTCCGGGGGGCAAATCCGCCTGGCCGGGATCGCGCAGGCTTTCCTTGGTCAGCCATCTTTATTGTTGTTGGACGAATTGACGGGCGGGTTGGATGTAGAAGAACGTGAATGTGTTTTTAGGCTGGTTCGCAAACCACTACCTGGACGATTAATCCTTTTTAGCACCCATGAACTGTCCGATGCCAAACGTTTAGCCGACCAGGTCATTGTTTTGCAACAAGGGCAAGTAATTTTCGCCGGAAAAGCGGCCGGCTTTCACGAGCTAGGTTAGGGGGTGCAATTTTCACCCTGTAATGGAGGAGACAGCCAAACGCACGCGGCGCAGATGCGCGTAGTAATACCAGCCTGCGCAGCCCGTTGCCAGCACGAAAACAAGCACCGTCCCGCGCGTGTGGTGCAAGTGTCGTCGCTCGCTGCACTCGTCCGCAATGACAACTCGCTGCGTGTTGTTTTGATTCGTTATCCCGAATTCACGGGATTATCTGGTCAGGTGGACAGGGATTAACTGATCCATTGGTTGGAAAACTTTCTATTCCCTGCTGTATACTAAGTTCGATCAGATTGCCAGGAAAAACCCTGTCACCCTTGCTTAAACATGCTTTTTGGGGAGCGTTCCATGAAATATCAATCCATTCTTCGCTGGTTAATACCGCCCCTTTTCTTATTCGCCTTGGTGGCTGCCGGTCTTGGGCTGTTCGACCCAACACCCGGTAAACCATTTGCTCATAGCAACCATCGTGGGGAAAACGTTATTATCAACGGTCAAGGATTATATTATTACGATACGGTCAGTTCCGCTGCGCAGATGCAGGGCAACGATCTGATCACGCTGGTTGTAGGACTGCCCATGTTAGTTTTCTCCACCTGGTGGGCATTGCGCGGTTCCTTGCGCGGCCGGCTTTTGCTGACCGGAACGCTCGGCTTTTTCCTGTACACCTACCTGTCCATGTCCACGTTGACGTCGTACAATTACCTGTTCCTGGTCTATGTAATCTTGTTTACGCTCAGCCTGTATGGTTTCATTCTGGCAATGATGTCCTTTGAGGTAACTTCATTGCCTTCTCATTTCTCGCAAAAACTGCCGCGCGGCTGGATTGCCGGATTGTTGTTCATCGTAGCGTTATTCCTGAGCATTGCTTGGCTGCAACGCATCCTCACCCCGCTCATTCAGGGACAAATCCCCGTGCTTGAAAACACCACCACCCTGGTGATTCAATTCCTGGATCTGGCGTTGATCGCCCCGGCTGCCCTGCTGGGCGGCATCCTGCTGTTGCGCCGCAGCGCCTGGGGCTACCTGCTGGCATCGGTTTTATTGACCAAAGGGGTAACGATGGGGTTGGGAGTCAGCGCAATGGGAATCAACATGGCGTTGAAAGGTGTTCCCGACAGTCTGGGAATTTTGATCCCGTTTCTGACAATCACTGCCGCTAATCTGGTGATGACGGTTATCCTGTTGAAACATGTGAAGGAAGAACGATGAGCGCGAATTCACGAAGCGGTACCCGCCGGGTTCCTAAAATCATCCTGATCATCCCGCTGGCACTGTTTCTGGCAGCAATTCTCTATACAGGCGTTCAATCCATCCGGCTCAAGTAGTGGATTGCGGCAAGAAATCTGAGAATACAATACATCAAGTAATGCGGCGCAGGTTCATCCCACCCACTAATTTTTACTTTTAATTTTATCCATGACATCTTCCGGATCAGTCATCCCCTTCGCTGCCAGAAGACAATCCTTAACCAATTTAGCAAGCTCCTCATCCTTGGTGTTGGCGGTCAATTCCTTTACATAACGGTCAGCAATTTCCAATTGGTTGTTTGCCATTGCTGCCGCTGCGCCACATGCTCTGGCAGCATCCGCTAAAGTAATCCGACGTCCCGGCACGACATCCGGGTCAGGCCGCATCTTCCCGTTCAGCCAAAAGGAGACACGTAAATAGGCTTCCTCGTCTTTGTGATCTGAACCTAGCACGAACTCGCAGGCTTGCAGGGCTTCTTCATAATCACCAGTGAGATTATATAGATAGGCAAGATTGCATTGAGCAATCGCTCCAAACAACTCGGCTTCGGGATAGGTTGCAACGCTAAGCAGCAGGGATTTGGCTTCGTCAAATTGCCCTTTCTCAATTAGGAGGTACCCAAGGTTGTTGGCAATTCTTATGATGCCATTGGGATCAAGCTCACGCAGTTTGCGGTATATTTCGATGGCGGGATCGGGCAAATCTTGCTGATAGAACTGGACAACAAATTCGCAGAGCGCTCCAAGAGCAATGTCCTTCCCCAAGCGGGGAATTATCAGTTCCCAGAGTTCCCAGGCTTGTTGCACTTCCCCCAGTTGCATCAAAGTTTTAAAGCGTAACAATAAAAGTTGGTCATCTATTTCATCATCTTTTACCAGATTCAAAACACGGAGAGCTTCGTGTGCTTGACCTCTATTCAAGAGCCTTAACGCTGGAATATGATAAAAAACGGTGGCTCTCGGAATTTCTTCAAGTGCAATTTGGATTTCGGATAACAGTTCTTCAAACCGGTTGAGTGTTATCAGGATACCAAATCGCTGAAAATACAGAAGCACGTCGGCAAAATCATCTTCTTTTTCTGGGAGGGAGCGAATGATCTCAAGACCATTTTGGGTAGCCTGAAGACCCAACTCAAATTGATTAGATTGTATAAAAGCCTCAGCCTTTATACGCCAATAATGATAATTTTTCGGATCAAGTGAAATTGCCCGCTCGATGGCTTCGATAGCTGTATCGAATTGATCGAGGGCTAGATAGCATTGTGCCAGCCCTTTCCAGGCGGGGTGGTAATTCGCATCAATTTCGGTCGCTAATTTGAAATTTTGCAGAGCTGAGTCAAATTCATCTCGCTTGTAATAAATTTTGGCAAGTTCCAAAAAGGCTTGCACCGTTTTTTGTATCTCAACCGCGCTGTTCAGGACATTAATAGCCTCATCTGTTTGACCCTTATAGAGCAAAAATCTCCCATACCGAATACCCAGATCAGAGTCTTTGGTTTCTTCCCAGGCTTTCTTGATAGTACTAATGAAGTCGCTTTCGCGTTCCGGCGTTTCTTCTAAACAATCAAGCAGGCCATTGATGGTCGTTAAATCAGCAGGGTTCTTCTGATAATGTTTTTCCAAATACGGCAGTGCTTCGGCAAAGCGTTCTTTTGCGCGCAGAAACAAGCCTAACCCTTGTAAAGCTTCGTTGTTGTCCGGCTCAATTTTCAAAGCCTGGCGGTAGGCTTTTTCAGCCTCTTCATCGTGACCCAGTTCCTGATCAATTGCACCGAGCAGGGTGTAGGCTGGGGCAAATCCTTCCTCTTCGCTTACCGCAGCCTGCAATACCTCAATGGCTTTCTGAGTGTACCCTGCCTGTCGCAACAGAATCGAAGCAGATGTGAGCAGGGCGGCTTTTGATTGGGTATTGCTCATTATGGATTTCATGATCTTCTTTCCGCAAAGAGTAGTTTTAGTTCTTCTTCAAGGTCTTGATCTGATGTGTCCTTCTCCAAACGAGAGCGCTTTTCAATTGGCCTGTTCAGGCTGTTGATAATCTCGCTGATCTGCCGGCGCATTACCTCAGCTTTCAAAACCTGTTGATTCATGTTCAGGTTCTGTTCGATCAACACAGAGAGTCGCACCAGAATAAGATAAATCGAATGCAAAGTGGGACTGGAACGATGATGGTCTTCCAGAACTTTTACCAAAGCCATCATTTTTTCGTGAGCATCGCCGAACCGGTTGTGGTCACAATCCCAGCAGATGTCATAAAAATTCCTATCAAGCCAGTTTGCAAACACCTGTTCATCGATCTCGGCGGCTTGATCACCCAGATTCAAGTTCCTTAACAACTGGCGGATAGCCAAATTCAATCCCGGCCATGATTCTTCGACTTGAATGGGGTTTGATGGAATACCCCCGGAGGCCTTTCCCACTGCTTCAGCCAGCGCAGTGTTGATCCACTGATTCAGGCTGACCCCATCCCGCTCGGCGAGTTCTGCCAACCTGCGGTGAAGGGATTTAGGGACGCGCACCACAAATTTGCCGCTGTATTCCTCTTCCGCTCGCGGTTCTGGAATTGGTGTTCCCCGCATCAATTCCACCTTAAGCCAGCCGCGCATGGCGTCTTCAATCATCTGCATGGCTTCTTCAACGGTTTCACCCTGGCTCATGCAACCCGGTAGTTCCTTAATGCGAACAAACCATCCCCCTTCTGGTTCCGGGATTAATTCCCGAGTGTACGGAAGGTTCATGTAGTAAGAAATATCTTTTATCATAAGTAATGCCTTTATTCAATCGAGCATATCTTCCAAACACTCACCAATTTCAGCCAGCACCTGCTTAATCAGATAACTTTTAACCGGTGTACTGTCTGGAATCGAAAGCGCGTTACAGCCCGCTTTTGTGAAGATCACATGGCTTCCCGTGTGATGGTCCAGCTGGTAGCCACAATCCAAAAGAACTTTTTTTAGTTCTTGAAAGCGTAAATCCTTCGGTTTTGACAGGATGCGCTGATACAACTTTTCTCTTTTACTCATCTCATCGCCCCTATAGTATCATATATAGTACTAATTGTCAATACGGCACTTGATAAGTACAGAATTTTACCCCTTAAAAACTTGAGGCGACGACGGGATTTGAACCCGTGATCAGGGTTTTGCAGACCCTTGCCTTGCCACTTGGCCACGTCGCCTGAATACGGGATGGATTTTAACCAACAACCCGGTATTGGTCAAGCCAAACCTTAAACAACGAATAAATCCACGAACTCATCCACCGGCATGGCATCCAGACGCTCTGCGTCCAGGCAGACGGACAGGATGCGTTCCGCCTGCTTGGGGGCAAACTGGCGCGCCAAGTTGGTCTTGAACTTCTCCACCAGCAGCGGAATGCTCTCCGCCCGGCGGCGGCGGTGACCGAGCGGGTATTCCACCACCACCGGTTGAGTATGGCTGCCATCGCGGAAGAAGACCTGCACCGTATTGGCGATCGAGCGCTTGTCCGGGTCGAGGTAATCGCGGCTGTATTGCGGGTTTTCGACCACTTCCATCTTATCCCGCAGCGCGTCTATGCGCGCATCCGCGGCAATCTCATCCTCGTAGTGGCGCGCGGTTAGGGTGCCAAAAATCAATCCGACCGCCGTCATATATTGAAGGCAGTGGTCGCGGTCGGCCGGGTTGTGCAGCGCTCCGCGCTTGTCAATGATGCGGATGGCGGATTCGTGGGTGGTGATGACCACTTTTTCAATCTCGTCCAGGCGCGGGGTAACCTGCGGGTGCAGTTGAAAGGCTGCCTCGACCGCCGTCTGGGCGTGGAATTCAGCCGGAAAGGACACCTTGAAGAGCACGTTTTCCATCACATACGACCCAAACGGGCGCGAAAAACGCAGCGGTTGCCCGCGCAAGAGCACATCGTAGAAGCCCCACGTTTTGGCGCTCAACGCGGAGGGATAACCCATTTCACCTTTGACCGCCATCAGCGCCAGGCGCACGCCGCGGCTGGTCGCATCGCCGGCAGCCCACGATTTGCGCGAGCCGGTGTTGGGCGCGTGGCGGTACGTGCGCAGCGCCTGCCCGTCAATGAACGCGTTGGAAAGCGCGTTGATTACTTCTTCCTTTGTCCCGCCCAACATGGCGGTCACCACCGCTGTGGTGGCCACCTTGACCAGGATGACGTGATCCAGCCCGACGCGGTTGAAACTATTTTCCAGCGCGGTCACGCCCTGGATCTCGTGGGCTTTGATCATCGCGGTCAACACATCGCTCATTTTGAGCGCCGGTTTGCCACGCGCCGTCGCGCTGCGCGAAAGCCAGTCCGCCACCGCCAGAATGCCGCCCAGGTTGTCCGAAGGGTGACCCCACTCCGCCGCCAGCCAGGTATCGTTAAAATCCAGCCAGCGGATGATCGCGCCGATGTTGAAGGCGGCAAGCACCGGGTCGAGCACGAAGGACGTACCCGGCACCCGCGCGCCGTTGGGCACAATCGTGCCGGGCACCAGCGGTCCGAGCAGTTTGGTGCAAGCCGGGTAGGAGAGCGCTTCCAGACCGCAGCCAAGCGTGTCCATCAGGCACAGCCGGGCGGTTTGGTATGCCTCGCTGCTGGTGATTGGCGCGTTGAGGGCATATTCCGCCATGTCCACCAGCACCTCGTCCGGCTGGGGGCGGATGTTGCTCTGTCCGGCACTCATCTTAGCGGCGCTTTTCGAGCCGGACGAAGTCGCGCGGCTGCGGTCCGATATAATTGGCGGACGGACGGATGATCTTGCCATCCAGGCGCTGCTCGATGATGTGCGCCGCCCAGCCGGCGGTGCGCGCCATGACAAATAGAGGCGTAAACATGAAGGTGGGTATCCCCATCATGTGATAGGTCACTGCGCTGTACCAGTCCAGGTTGGGGAACATCCGTTTTTGCTCCCACATCACATCTTCGATTCTCTCGGCAATGTCGCACAACGTCTCATCGCCAAAATCCTTGCACAGTGAGCAGGATAAACCTTTGAGAATCTTGGCGCGCGGATCCGAGATCGTATAGACCGGGTGACCAAAGCCCAGAATAATGCCCTTGTTATCCAGAATATGGCGCACATCTTCGGCGGCTTCCTCCGGCGATTTATAACGCTCGATCGCTTCCATCGCCCCTTCATTTGCGCCGCCGTGCTTGAATCCCTTTAGCGCGCCAATTGCGCCGGTGATGGCAGAATACATATCCGTGCCAGTACCGGAGATCACCCGGCTGGTGAAGGTGGACGCATTAAACTCATGTTCGGCATAGAGAATGAAGGTGATGTCCATTGCGCGCTCGTGAAGCTCGCTGGGCTTGCGACCGTGCAGTAAATGTAAAAAGTGCCCGGCAATGGAATCGTCATCGGTTTCGACCTCAATCCGTCGTCCATGATGAGTGAATTGGTACCAGTAGATCAGCATAGAGGGGAAAATTGCCAGCAAACGGTCGGCAATGTGGCGCGCGCCTTCGACATTGTGATCTTCGCGTTCGGGCAGCACTGCCCCCAACATCGAGCAGCCGGTGCGCAGCACATCCATCGGGTGCGCCGCAGCGGGAATCTGCTCCAGGGCAGCCTTGACCGGCGCAGGCAGACCGCGCAGCCGTTTCAGCTTGCGGCGATAGCGGTCCAGCTCGTTGGCTACCGGCAGCTCGCCATGCACCAACAGGTAGGCGATTTCTTCGAAGGTGGCGTACTCAGCCAGATCGTTGATGTCATAGCCGCGATAGCGCAAATCGTGACCCAGTGTGCCCACTGTGCATATAGCGGTGTTCCCGGCAGGTACGCCGGAAAGGGCAACCGATTTTTTTCTGGCATCTCGCTTTTCCATCACCTGTTCGCTCATCCCGTCTTCTCCTTTGAAAATAATTGATCCAGCTTTTCTTCATAGGCGTAGTAATTCAACACTTCGTACAATTCCGCCCGGGTTTGCATGGCGGAGACCACGCTAGCCTGGCTGCCCTCGCGGCGCAGCGTTTCGAACACGCGCAGCGCGGCGGCGCTCATCGCTCGAAATGCAGACAATGGATATAAAACCAATGAGACTCCCGCCTCTGCCAGTTGGTGGGTGGTGAACAGAGGCGTCTTGCCAAACTCGGTGATGTTTGCCAGAACGGGTACGCCACAAACGCGGACGAAGGTGGTGTAGTCCACCAGGTTGCCAACCGCCTCGGCAAAAATCATGTCAGCGCCGGCTTCGACGTAACGGCGGGCGCGTTCTAGCGCGGCGGGCAATCCCTCCACTGCCAGGGCATCGGTGCGCGCCATGATGACGAAATGCGGGTCGCTGCGCGCGTCCAGCGCCGCTTTGATCCGGTCAACCATCTCTTCCGTCGCCACCAGCGATTTACCCGGCCGGTGCCCGCAGCGTTTGGCTTGCAACTGATCTTCCATGTGCAGCGCCGCTGCCCCCGCCTTGATCAGTGAGCGCACCGTGCGGGCAATGTTAAAAGCGCTGCCAAATCCGGTATCCACATCCACCAGCAACGGCAAACCGCAGGCGTCCGTTATCCGGCGCGCATCCACCAGCACATCCTCCAGGGTGGTAATGCCCAGATCAGGCACGCCGAGCGAAGCCGCCGCCACTCCCCCGCCGGAGAGGTAGATCGCCCGAAAGCCTGCCTTTTCTGCCAGCAGCGCCGAATAGGCATTGATTGTCCCCACCACTTGCAGCGGCTTTTCAACCTGCAGCGCTTCCCGAAAACGAGCGCCAGCCGAGGTGGAATGTTTCACATTAACCTCCTGATCCGCAAGTCGTACGGAGAATGAAGAACCAACCGCGCCACCCTGTAATCGGACATACCCGCCGCTTTAATTGCGTAACCATTAACAACCCTGAGGGTTGTTAAAATAATACCAACCGCAAATTTCAAAGTCAAATATTTTGACCGGATTAGTTGGAAATTCATCCTTTCGGCGAAAATCCATTAACCCCATTTTGAGAGCGTGAGGCGGAGGATTGATTAAAAAAATGTCAGACAACTGACGAAAGCCGCCTTAATTCGGGAAGTCTCTCACTATTCACCTGCCAAAAAAACGATCTATAATCATACATAATCTCCCTTAATTGCCGATCAAGGCAAATGATTCTCAACTATACTCAAGGACGGAGCGAATGAAAAAACACAATTTCAATCCCGGACCCTCCATTTTGCCGCAGTACACCATTGAGGAGACCGCCAAAGCGGTCCACAATTTTGCCGGCACCGGGCTATCGATCCTGGAAGTTTCTCACCGCGGCAAAGAATTTGAAGCCGTGGTGAACGAAGCCGTGGATTTGTTCAAAGAACTGCTCAGCATCCCTGCCGGCTATGCGGTGTTGTTCGTTGGCGGCGGCGCCAGCACTCAATTCTTCCACATTCCCTATAACCTGCTGGAGAAAAAAGCCGCCTACCTGATCACCGGGCAGTGGGCAGAGAAAGCCTATAAAGAAGCCAAACTGTTCGGCAAGATTGAGGTGGTGGCATCTTCCGAGGACAAGAATTTTACCTACATCCCCAAAGGTTTCACCATCCCAACCGACGCCGATTACTTCCACATCACTACCAACAACACCATCTACGGCACCGAAATACTCACCGACCTCGATTCGCCCGTCCCGCTGGTCGCTGACATGTCTTCGGATATCTTCTCCCGCCCCATGGACATCTCCAAATATGGCTTAATTTACGGCGGCGCGCAAAAGAACCTGGCTCCGGCTGGCATTACCTTCGTCATCGTGCGCGAAGACCTGCTCGGCAAAGTCAGCCGCCCGCTGCCCGCCATGGTGGATTACCGCACCCACATCAAGAACAATTCGCTTTACAACACCCCACCAGTGGTGGTGATCTACTCCGCGCTGATGACGCTGCGCTGGCTGAAGGAACAGGGTGGCTTGGTTGAAATGGAACGGCGCAACAAGGCAAAAGCCGAATTGCTGTACAACGAAATTGACCGCAACAAGCTCTTCGTTGGCACAGTAGCCACAGAAGACCGCTCGCGGATGAATGTCTGCTTTGTGATGTCGCCAGGCTACGAAGCGCTGGAAGGCGAGTTTGGCGATTTTGCCAAGAGCAAGGGCATGGTCGGCATCAAAGGACACCGCTCGGTGGGCGGTTTTCGCGCCTCGCTCTACAATGCGCTGCCGCTGGAAAGCGTCCAGGCGCTGGTGGACTGCATGGGCGAGTTCGAAGCCAGCCACTGATTTTGATTTTGCTCGGCTCTGCATCCAATTCGTATTTCCCTCTGCGGCCGCAGAGGGATTTTTTTACCGCAACAGGCGCTTTGGGGCCGCTTTTCGGGTAAAATTATCCCGCCCAATCTCTAAACCAAAAATCTAGAGGATGACAAACATGGAAATTACCCTCGTTAGCCAGGTAAGCGATGAAATCATGGCAGCCTTCCAACACCTGCTGCCGCAGTTGAGCAGTTCTGCCATCATCCCCAGCCTGGCAGAAATTCAGGAAATCGCCAGCAACGAATCGCTCTTCATCGCCCGGGATACTGAACAGGATGGAAAAATCATCGGCACGCTGACGCTGGTCACCTTCCGCATTCCCACCGGCGTGCGCTCGTGGATCGAGGACGTGGTGGTGGACGAGTCCGCTCGCGGCAAAGGGGTTGGAGAAGCCCTGACCCGCGCAGCCCTGCAGCGCGCCCGTGAACTTGGCGCTATCACGGTTGACCTCACCAGCCGCCCCACGCGCGAAGCCGCCAACCGGCTTTACCAGCGGGTCGGTTTTGAACTGCGCCACACCAATCTGTATCGCTACGACCTGTAAGCGAGCGACTCACTCCTGCCGCAGCGCCTCCAGCGGCTGAATGCCGGCTGCCCGCACAGGCGGGTAAATGCCATTCGCCGCCAGTCCGAATTTCGTCAAGGCAATACAAGACAATGCCAAAAGCGGTTTGTTAATTCGATCCGCCCATGCCTGCGTTCAATTTGACTAGACAACTACGAGCGAGTATAATAGAGATGAGAGAACAAACCAGATCACACCCGGCATTGCACAGGCTCCATATCCCGAAATCCCCCGACAGAGCCGTTCGTGAAGTGATGAACGGCTCTTTTTTATTGTGGAGGTTGCTATGTACTCGCTGAAACTCACCCCCCAGGAAAGAGAACTGCTCATCCATGTGCTTGAAACCAGCCTGGACGACGTGCGCGGACAGCTGATCGCTGCCGATAACATGCTGTTCAAGGAAATGCTGCGCCAACGCAAAACGACGATGCTTTCCATCCTGAGTTCGCTGAAAAAAGAAGAACACCTGCCCCTGGCAGAGTAAATGCGTTTGCTTTTTGTGTCGTATTAATCAAAAAAACCTGCCCCTGCTAGGTACAGGTTGGTTGAATGTTGCCTGTGGGGCGGGTGGGACTTGAACCCACAAGGTGTCTCCACCGGCGGATTTTAAGTCCGCTGCGTCTGCCTGTTCCGCCACCGCCCCGGGTGTAAAATTATTGTAATCCATTGCCTGCCAGAGTCAAGGCAGTTTGTGATCAAATCCTGAATTACCGATTCCTTTCTCCTGTTTTTTTTGTCTGTCATTCCAATTCAAATCATACTGCAAAAAACCGCGTCACACCGAAGCCTTCACCGGCGGGATGAATACTCATGTCAAAAAATTGGATTGTAAAAGCACTATCTATGCTGCTCGTCGCCGCACTGCTGCGCGCCGGGCTGCCGCTGCGCCCTGCGGCGGTCCACGCCCTTTCGGATACGGTGGTCATCAGCCAGGTATACGGCGGGGGCGGCAACTCCGGCGCAGTGTATAAAAACGATTACGTTGAATTATTCAACCGCGGCAACCACCCGGTCGAATTGAACGGCTGGAGCGTGCAGTACGCCAGCGCAGCTGGCTCAACATGGCAGGTTACCGGGCTGGCGGGCACGCTGCAACCCGGGCGGTATCTGCTCATCCAGCAGGCTTCCGGCGCCGGCGGCACGCTCGACCTGCCCAGTCCGGACGCGACGGGCAGTATTGCCATGAGCGCAACTTCTGGAAAGGTCGCCCTCGTGGCGTCACTGACTCCGTTGAGCGGGAATTGCCCCTCGAGTTCGAGTTTCGTTGATCTTCTCGGTTATGGCGCGGCAAACTGCGCAGAGGGCAGCCCGGCTGCCACACTATCCAACACCACTGCCGCCAAACGGGAAAACAACGGCTGCACGGAAAGTGACAACAACGCCGCGGATTTCAGCCCCGCCGATCCCACTACGCCGCCGCAGCCGCGCAACCGCGCCGTCGCAGCTACCCTGTGCAATCCCGGTCAGCCCCACCTGTATATCGAACATGTTTCCATGCCGGAAGGTGACAGCGGCGAGCAATCGGCGCAACTCAGCGCCCGCCTGACCGAGCCGGCCGGCAGTGAGGTGCGCTTCGACGTCACCTTCAGCGACGGCAGCGCCATAGCCGGGGAGGACTACCACGCCACCGACCGGAGCGATGTCACCCTCCCCGCCGGGGAGACCGTTTTCTCATTCGATGTGACCGTGATTGGCGACACTGTACCGGAAGGCGACGAAACGCTGACCATCGAATTGTCCAACGTTAGCGGCGCGATGACCAGCCAGGGAAGCGCCACCCTGACCATTCTGACCGAAGAAGCCGCCATTTACACCATCCAAAGCGATTTAGCCGCTTCGCCCTACGCCGGGCGCAGCCTGACCACGCGCGGGGTCGTCGTCGGGGATTATCAGGACAGCGGCAGTCTGCGCGGTTTTTACATCCAGGACGAGAGCGGCGACGGCAACCCCGCCACCTCCGACGGCATCTTCGTATTCAACAACCTGAATACCCGCGTCTCGCTCGGTCAGCGCGCACAGGTGAGCGGGAGCATAAGCGAATACTTCGGTGAGACCCAGATCAGCGCCAGCCAGATTGAGGAGCTCGCCAGCGGACCGAGCCTTGAACCCGCGCTGGTGCGCCTGCCCTTCGCCAGCCCGACCGAACCGGAGCAATACGAAGGCATGCTGGTACGCTTCGACCAGACTCTGTGGGTGACCGACACCTACAACCTGGGCCGCTTTGGCGAGGTCGCCCTCTCCGCCAGCGACCGGCTGTACCAACCAACCCAGCTGGAGCAACCCGGAGCACAAGCACTGGCAGCACAACAAGCCAACCAGCGCAACCGCATTCTGCTCGATGACGCTTCGCAGGCGCAAAACCCCAACCCGATTGCCTTTGCCCGCGGCGGTCAGGCGTTGACCGCCGCCAACACCCTGCGCAGCGGCGATACGCTCGACCATCTAACAGGCGTGATGACCTACACCTGGGGCGGCGCTTCCGCCAGCCCGGGTGCGTTCCGCATTCGCGCCCACAACGCGCTCGGGGTTGCTGCGCCGCTATTCCAGCCGTCCAATCCGCGCCCGGTTCACCCTGCGCAAGTCGGCGGCAGGCTGCGGGTCGCCAGTTTTAACGTGCTCAACTACTTTAATACGTTCAGCGACTGCACCGGCGGGGCAGGCGGCGCCGCGCTGGAATGCCGCGGCGCGAACGACGCAGCCGAGTTCGAGCGCCAGGCAGACAAATTGGTCAGCGCCATTCTCGCCCTGGATGCCGACGTGATCGGATTGCAGGAGATCGAAAACGACGGGTATAGCGCGGACAGCGCCCTGGCTGACCTGGTCAACCGCTTGAACGCCGCTGCCAGGGCGCAGGTGTATGCCTTTATCGACGCCGACGCCGCGACGGGCAGATTGAATGCGCTCGGCACCGATGCCATCAAGGTCGCGCTGATCTACAAACCCGCCACGCTGATCCCGCTGGCGACCGCCGCGCTGGACACGCCGGCTTTCGTCACCGGCGGAGACTCGGCAGCGCGCAACCGCCCCTCCCTGCTGCAAGCCTTTCAGGAAGCGGTCAGCGGCGAACGTTTTCTGGTCAGCGTTAATCACCTCAAAAGCAAGGGCAGCCCGTGCGACCTGCCGGATGCCGGCGACGGGCAGGGCAACTGCAACGCCGTGCGCACCCTGGCGATCATCGAGTGGATCAACTGGATTGCCAGCGACCCAACCGGCAGCAACGACCCGGATGTGCTTTTGCTCGGCGACCTGAACGCCTACGCCCGCGAGGATCCGCTCGAATCCCTGCGCGCGGCTGGTTATACCAACCTGATCCCCCACTTTCACGGTTTACTGGCGTATTCATACATCTTTGAAGGGCAGTCAGGCTGCCTCGACCATGCCCTGGCTTCGAGCAGTCTGC
Source organism: Bellilinea sp. (assembly GCA_039666315.1). Taxonomy (GTDB): domain Bacteria; phylum Chloroflexota; class Anaerolineae; order Anaerolineales; family Anaerolineaceae; genus Bellilinea. The sequence continues at coordinate 326,649 of JAVSME010000008.1, forward strand.
TGCCGGCTGTGCGCGGGGCGGCGGTGTGGCATATCAACGCTGATGAGCCGCGCGCGCTGGACTACAACCTGGAATTCAAAACTGGCGACCAACCAGTCAGCCTGTATAGCCCAGACCCGTTCCGCTCCGCCGATCACGACCCGCTGCTGATCGGGCTGGATCTGGGCGTTTTGACCACCCAGGCTGTCTTTCTGCCGCTGGTGCGGCGTTAAAATTCCGCCTGTCAAAAAACCTGAATTCTCTCAAAAACATTGTTAATTGCCGCAGTTCGTGATATAATCTGCCTTCGCGTCTGGTAACGCGAGCAAGATTTTACGAGAAGGAAATGCATCATGGAAGAATTGCTTAAATCTGTTGAGGCAGCAGTCAACCCCCAAATTCCGGACCTGAGCACCGGTGATACGGTTTCCGTGCATGTGAAGATCAAAGAAGGCAACCGCGAACGTATCCAGGAATTTAAAGGCACGATACTGTACATTCGTAATAACGGCACCAACTCGACCTTTACCGTGCGGCGCATTGCCAGCAACGGCATTGGCGTGGAACGCACCTTCCTGCTGCGTTCTCCGCGCATTGACCGGGTCGTGGTGGAACGCCGCAACCGCGTGCGCCGCGCGCGCCTGTATTTTCTTCGTACCCGAACAGGTAAAAGCGCGCGCCTCAAACAAAAATTCAATTAGGCATTTTTGCCCGCAGCAACAGATCTGGGCGCAGTCAACCAACGGCTGCGCCTTTTTGGGTAATTATTGCCCTGCGCGCGGCGCAAATATTCAATTTTCTGCTATAAAAGGAAAATGGACGCTATGAATCCCCCCCTGATCGGCTTAAGCACCGAACGCCTGGTAATCCAATCCCCCATTGTCAGCGTGGGCGCCAAGGAAGCCTACATCCAAGCCGTGCTGCGCGCGGGCGGCATTCCCGCGCTCATCCCAGTCGGGTTGAGCAGCGCCCAGCTGCGCAATCTGTTCGGACGACTGGATGGCGTTGTCCTGGTCGGAGGGGGAGATATTGACCCGGCGCGCTTCGACGGCGCGTCACACCCGCGTGTATACGATGTGGACACCGCCCGCGATGATCTGGAAATCGAACTGGTGCGCCTGTCTGCCGAGTCACAAAAACCGCTGCTGGGCATCTGCCGCGGGGCGCAGGTCATCAACGTTGCCCTGGGCGGTACGCTTTACACGGATATTGCCGACCAGCTCACCGGCGCTTTTAAGCACGATTATTTTCCCGGTTATCCACGCGATACCATCGCTCACAAGGTTAAAATCATGGCGGATACCCGGCTGGAAGCGATCACCGCCGCCGGTGAAATCCAGGTCAACAGCCTGCACCATCAGGGTCTGGCGCGCATCGCCGCTGAGTTGCGGGTCAGCGCCTGGTCGCCGGATGGACTGGCTGAGGCTGTCGAGCTGCTCGACCACCGGTTTCTGGTCGGCGTGCAATGGCACCCCGAATGGCTGCTCGATCATTCGCAGCACCTCGCTCTTTTCACTGCTTTCATCCAGGCGGCCGAGGCGCGTTAAAGTGAACCCCCAGGCAACTGCCATCGGCGTATTCGACTCCGGCGTTGGTGGACTTTCGGTACTGCGCGCGCTGCGCGCCTTGCTGCCCGCCCAACCCGTGTTCTACTTTGCCGATCAGCAGCACGTGCCTTACGGGAATCGCCCATTGGAAGAGGTGCGCCTTTTTTCGGAGCAAATCACCCGCTTCCTGCTTGCGCGCGGGGCGGGCTTGATTGTGGTTGCCTGTAACACCGCCTCGGCGGCAGCGTTGCATTACTTGCGGTCAGTGTTCTCCGCGCTGCCCTTTGTCGGTATGGAGCCGGCAGTCAAACCAGCCGCGGAATACACCCACAGCGGCAAGGTTGGCGTCCTGGCAACCCCGGCAACCTTTCAAGGAGCACTGTACGCCTCGGTTGTTGAGCGCTTTGCCGCCGGAGTGCAGATTTTTACCGCTACCTGCCCCGGTCTGGTGGATGAAATTGAAGCCGGACGGCTGGACAGCAGCCGAACCAGGCAGATTCTTAAAAAAGCACTGACTTCGATGCTCCATGCCGGGATTGATACCGTCGTTCTGGGCTGCACGCATTACCCGTTCGTCATACCGCAGATCGAATCCTTATGCGGTTCTTCGGTGCGGGTGATTGACCCCGCTCCGGCAGTTGCCCGGCAAACACGCCGCCTGCTCGAGCAGCACGGACTGCTTGCGCCGGGAGATCAGCCTGCAGAGGTTACCTATTTCACCAGTGGAGATGCGCAAAATTTTGCGCGTCTATTGCGCCAGTTGCTTGGCGAATCCGGTCAGGTCATCCCCGTCCGCTGGCAGGAAAACCAGTTGGCAGATTGGCTTGCCTGATTTCTGCCGCCTGACGCGGCGCCAGATTGGACACACACAAGCCGGGCGGGCTGCTTTCTGGTATACTCACATTCATAGAGGAGACGCATAAAGCATGGCGCGAACTGAAATTGAACTTGATCCTGTCACCCACATAACGACCGATGCGATTGGAAAACCGGGTCAACGGGTCTTCTACATTCAGGCGAAACAAACTGACCAGATCGTCACTTTGCTCATCGAAAAGGTACAGGTTCAAACGCTTGCCGTTGGGGTCGAACAGTTCTTTCACGAATTAGCCACGCGCTATCCCGGCTTGCCCCCTGCTTCTCCGGATTACGCGGAAAACCAGATGCATATTCAGCCCCCGGTTGACCCATTGTTTCGAATCGGCGAGCTGGGTCTGGCGTATGATCCCGAACGCGACCTGGCGTGCTTGATTGCTCACGAAATCGTTACCGACCAGGCTGGTGAAGATGAAACCAGCGTGGCTCGTTTTTGGTGTACCCGTTCGCAGTTGCTGGCTTTGAGTACCTGGGGCGTCGAGGTGGCAAACCGCGGGCGGCCGATTTGCCCGCAATGCGGCGAACCAATGGAGCCGGAAGGGCATTTCTGCCCCAAAAAGAACGGCCACAAACACTGATCGGACTGATCGTGTGGCAGCGGTAAGATGAGCAACATCAACAATCCGCGTTTTCTTGAAATTCTCCAGCAGGGAGAAATAACCCTGCGCGGGCAATTCGTTCACGGCTCAAATTACACATTCCTGACCGCCATTCAACACGACCAACACGAATACCCGGCCGTTTATAAACCAACGCGCGGCGAGCAGCCCTTGTGGGATTTTCCTGCCGGCACCTTGTCGCGCCGCGAGGTGGCTGCTTACCTGGTCAGCGAAGCGCTCGGCTGGCAGCTGGTGCCGCCGACAGTTTACCGCCAAAAAGCCCCTCTGGGACCCGGTTCGGTGCAACTTTTCATTGAATACGACCCAGAATACCATTATTTTTCCTTCCGCCCGGAGGACCGCCAACGTTTGCGCCCGGTTGCCCTGTTCGATCTGATCGTCAATAACGCCGACCGCAAAGGCGGGCATATCCTGTTCGATGAGCAGGATCACCTGTGGCTGATTGACCACGGCATTTGTTTCCATGTCGAGGACAAATTGCGCACCGTAGTGTGGGATTTTGACTCCCAGTCAATTCCAGAAAACCTGTTGGCTGATCTGGTCCGCTTCGAACAGCAACTCAGCCAGCCGGATGGCATCCTGACTGCATTAGAGGATTTTCTCTCCCCGGCAGAACGGCGCGCATTGCGGCGGCGCGTCCGTCACCTGATTGATGCCGGCTGCTTTCCTGCCCCTTCATCTAATCGCCGTCCGTATCCCTGGCCGCCGGTGTAAGTCACCCAGCTGATTGATCCCGATACCCGTTCATGCCCAACGGACGCATACCGTTGAAGGTAACCAGCAGCGATACGCCCATATCCGCCAGCACCGCCACCCACATGGTTGTCCACCCGCCCAGCGCCAGCAGCAAGAAGACCGCTTTGGTTGCCAGGCTGAAGATGATGTTTTGTGCGATCAGGCGGCGCGCCAGCCGCGCCAGCCGGATGGCAAACGGCAGCCGGTTGAGCCCGTCCGCCATCAACACCACATCCGCTGTTTCCATTGCCTGGCTGGATGCTGCGCCGCCCATCGCCACCCCCACGCTGGCGGCTGCCAGCGCCGGGGTATCGTTGATGCCATCACCAACCATCGCCACTGAGCCGCACCGTTTGCGCAATTCCTCGACCACCTGCACCTTATCCGCAGGCAGCAACCCCGCCTGCACCCGGTCAATGCCCAAGCGATTGCCAACCGCCTGCCCGGCATTCAGGTTATCGCCGGTCAGCATGACCACTTCCAGTCCCAACTGCTTCAATTCCGCCACAATCTGCCCGCTTTCCGGGCGCAGCGCGTCGCTGACCGCCAGGTAGCCGCGCACCCGTTCGCCGTCACACACCAGCATGGTGGTTTGACCAAGCAGCTCGGCGGATTCGACCCAGCGGCATACTTCATCCGAATGGAGATGTTCGGCATCGAACAGACGGTGGCTGCCAATCGTAGCACGCTGCCCGTTGATCTCACCTTGTAATCCCATCCCTTTCAGCGCGATGACCGCCTCGGCAGCCGGATAGCGCTCATCCAGACCCCGCTCCACTGCCGCATGAACTACCGCCTGCGCCAGGGGATGGCGGCTGCGCCGTTCAAGCGAACACGCCAGCGCCAGAACGTCCTCGCACGCGGCACACTCGCCGCCGTCGGCGCAATCCACCGAGCGCACCGCCGTCACCGCTGGCGCGCCGCGCGTCAAGGTGCCGGTCTTATCGAAGGCAATTACCCTCACCCGGCTGAGCGCTTCAACATGCAACCCACCTTTGAACAGCACGCCACGCCGCGCCGCAGCGGTAATCGCGCTAACCATCGTTACCGGGGTGGAAATCACCAGCGCGCACGGGCAGCCAATCACCAGCATAGCCAGTCCGCGGTACAACCAACCCCGCTCGCCATCCGTGGGATTAAGGAAAGGTTGTCCAAAAACAATCGGAGGAATGACCGCCACCAGCACCGCCAGCGCCATCATCGCCGGAGTGTAATAACGCGCAAACCGGTCCACAAAACGCTGGGCTGGCGATTTCAATGCCTGGGCTTCTTCCACCAGGCGGATGATCCGGCTGAGGGTATTATCCACCGCGCGGCGGGTGACCTCAACTTCCAATACCCCATCGCCGTTGATCGCTCCGGCAAAAACCTCGTCTCCCGGCGATTTGTCCACCGGCAGGCTCTCGCCGGTGATCGGCGCCTGGTTGACCGGGCTGTGACCGGCGCGCACCACGCCATCCATGGGGATGCGCTCTCCGGCGGGGATGATGATCCGGTCGCCGATTTGCAGCGCTTCAACCTTCACCCGTTCTTCACCGCCGGGGGTCAAGCGCAAGGCGCTGTTGGGCGCCAGTTCCGTCAGCAGGCGGATCGAGCAGCGCGCGCGGTCGCTGGTATAGCCCTCCAGCGTCTCAGCAATGGCAAACAAGAAGATCAACGAGGCGGCTTCCGGGATTTCGCCAATGATCACCGCGCCCAGCGCGGCAGTGGTCATCAAGAAGTTCATGTTGAAATTACGATTGATCCACAAATTGACCAGCGCGCTGCGGGCAATCGGAAAACCCGCCAACGCCAGCGCTGCCAGTTGCAGCCCTTGCATCCAACGGGGATCAATAATCGCAGCGGCAAGCAGCAATGAAGCCAGGATCAATCCGCCCCCCAAAAGCGCCAGGCGGCGCTCCCAGGTTGAAAGCAGGTATTTAACCAAACCGGGCAGAAAGGCGTCCAGTTTATCCGCTGCCCGCCTGGAATGGTCGGCGCGCAGACGATAACCCAGCCGTTCCACCCGCTGGCGCAGGCTTTCTTCGCTGACGCTGCCGGCAACAACCATCACAGCGGTATTAAAATTGACCTCCACCCGTTCCACCCCCGCCAGCGAGCGCACTCCCTTTTCAACCGAAGACGCGCACTCTGCGCAGTCCATGCCTTCGATGGAATACCGTTTTTCAGCCATTAATGTTTTCATTCCTTCCATCCTGGTGTTCGCCAGGTTGTGCCGGGTGGCGGATGTGTTCCAACCCAAGCCGGAACAGGTTGCCAACGTGCTCATCATCCAGGGCGTAATAGACCACCCGCCCTTCCTTGCGGTAACGCACCAGGTTAAGCGAGCGCAGCAAACGTAGTTGGTGCGAAACTGCGCTTTGAGTCATGCCGAGCACCGCTGCCAGATCGTGGACGCACAATTCATGTTCCAACAGCGCGGAAATCAGCCTCACCCGGCTGGGGTCCGACAGCGCAGCGAACAATTGCGCTAACCGGGTTGCTGTCCAACCATCGAGCATGCCTGCCAGGGCTGCCCGCACAGCCTGTTCGTGGATAGAATTTTCGGAGCATTTCACGTTTGGCATCGTTCATTTGCGATTAATATATGAATATTTGCGCATATATTACAATTAAACCATTTTTCTGTCAAGCAAGGAGCAAATGCACCCTGCCCTGCGCGCTGCCTGGTTGATGTCTTTGCAGTCGCAGGCGTGTAATTGTGACATTTATCACTTGAATTTTCCGCTGATTGAATTATCCTTGTTTACAAGGCATTTGAAATTTCGAGTTGTACAGACTAATTTACCTCCGATCCATTGATTCCCACCGGGATAGATGGACGATAGGGCATGAAAGGCAACTTTTATCGCCTGCCGCATAGCAAAGGAGGACATACTGTGGCGCGCACAGTTGTCTTCCTTTATTCGTTTCCAATCCTTTCTAAATCCACCCATCCCGTTGCTCAAACGTTGCATGCCTGGCAATTGCCAGTTCAATCAATAATCAAGGAGGAAGCCCGTAGATCACCTAATTGTTTAAGAAAAGCCAAGTGCGCATATTCTCCATATCTTGAATAAGCAATAAGGAGGTTACGATGTATTTTGTGCGTGTGAACATGAACAACCTGACCTATCAGGTCACTGAAGTACCCGAAAAGTACAAATATTTAGCCGGGCGCGCGTTGACATCGAATGTTGTTGCCGACGAAGTGCCGCCCACTTGCCACCCGCTGGGTCCAAACAACAAACTGGTGTTTTCACCGGGGTTTGTCACCGGCACCAGCGCCCCCACCGCCGCGCGCATCTCGGTTGGCGGCAAATCGCCGCTTACCGGAGGGATCAAGGAAGCCAACGCTGGATCGTCCTGGTGCGCAGACCTGGCCGTGATGCAGATCCGCGGCTTGGTCATCGAAGGTCAACCGAAGGAAAAGGACAAATTCTGGGGCATCCACCTGACCTGGGATGGAAAGCCGAAAGTCGAATTCTTCGACGCCAACGGGTATACCCATCAGCGGCTGTCCGAAATCTACCCGCCGATGTACGAAAAATTTGGCGACCGGGTTTCCATTTGCAGCATCGGAGCCGCTGCCGAATACGGCTACTGCAATTCCGGTATCGTCTTCAACGACCAGGCAAAACGCCCCACCCGCTATGCCGGTCGCGGTGGTCTTGGCGCCGTCATGGCATCAAAATGCCTGAAATTCATCGTCCTCGACCGCCAGGGCGCGCCGGGCGTAAAAATTGTGGATAAAGCCCTGTTCGACGAAGGGCGCAAAAAGATGATTGATGCGCTGCGCACCCACGCCATCACCAAACCCAAAGGCGGGCTAAACACCTACGGCACTGCTATTCTGATTAACATCATGAACGAAGCCGGCGGCTTGCCCACCGAAAACTTCAGCGGCGGGCGGTTCGAAGGCGCGCCGCACATTGCCGGTGAAGCCATTTTCGAGACCAATAAGGAACGCAAAGGCAAGGAAATTTACAACCACGCTTGCAGCCCGGGCTGCATCATCCAATGCTCGAACACCGTCTATGACGAAAAAGGTGAAGAGATCACCTCCTGCCTGGAATACGAATCCGCCTGGGCGCTGGGCGCCAACTGCGGCATCAAGGACCTGGACGACGTCGCCATGCTCAACCATCTGTGCAACGAATACGGGCTGGATACGATCGAAACCGGAACCACCATTGGCGTCGCCATGAATGCCGGGGTCATCCCGTTTGGGGATAGCAAGGCTGCCATCAACCTGATGCACGAAATGGGCAAAGGCACCCCGCTGGGACGCATCCTCGGTTCGGGCACCGAAACCGCTGGCAAAGTTTACGGCGTGACCAATGTGCCGGTAGTCAAGGGACAGTCCATTCCAGCCTACGAACCACGAGCGGTCAAGGGGATTGGCATCACCTACGCCACCTCGACCATGGGCGCCGACCACACCGCCGGCTACACCATCGCGCCGGAAATCCTGGGCGTGATGGGCAAGCAAGATCCGCTAAGCCCGCAAGGCAAAGCCGCGCTCAGCCGCGCCTTCCAGGCGACCACCGCCTTCATTGACTCAAGCGGTCACTGCCTGTTCATCGCCTTCGCAATTTTGGACATTGCGGCTGGCTATCAGGGCATGATTGACGAAGCAAACGGCATCCTGGGCACCCAGTGGACTGCGGAGGATATCGTCAAATTCGGCGGGGAAGTACTCAAAGTGGAACGCAAATTCAACGAAGCCGCAGGTATCGGCAAAGCCGCCGACCGCCTGCCGGAGTTCATGACCCGCGACCCGCTGCCGCCGCACAACCAGGTCTTCGACGTGCCGGAAGAGGCGCTCGATTCGGTCTACGCCGAACTTTAACCCACCTTAATCCCTTCAAAGCGCAGGGCTGAAGGTCTTACCTGCCCAGCCCTGCGCTTTCTTATCGAATTTCAATCCGGAATAGCGCAGATGAAATTGACGCTGGATGACCTCAACCGGCTGGAATTACCTGCCAGTTTTTTAAAGCGCCGCCACCTGCCCGATAATCAGGAATTCTGGTTATATGAGCGGGAAGGTGATCCGGTTTTGTTGCCACGCCGCCCAAACATTCGCAAGTTATACATTGAGGTCACCACCGGCTGCAATTTACAGTGTCGCTTTTGCATGCGCAATATCTGGGGCGACCCAATTGCTCTGATGCAGATGGACACTTTTCAAGCGATCCTGGATGACTTCCCTGCTTTGCCAGAACTTAACCGGGTGGTCTTTACCAGTTTCGGCGAACCGCTCACCCATCCGAATATTTTGGAAATGATCGAGGCGGTGCGAAAAAAGGACATTGCGGTTACGCTCGGCTCGAATGGCACCGTGCTCAAACCCAACCTGGTCGAAGAAATCGTTCGTCTGGGTGTTGACCGCCTGGTTGTCTCGGTTGATGGCGTTAAATCGGAAACTTACGCCGATTTGCGCGGCGCAAACCTGTCCGTGGTAATCGAAAACCTGCGCAAATTGAACGATATCAAGCGCCGGATTGGTTCGCTCTATCCGGCGCTGGGTATTGAATTCGTTGTCTTGAAATCCAACTTTGATGAACTTCCCGCCCTGGCGAGCTTGGCGTCTCGGTTAAACGCATCCCGGGTGATCGTCAGCAACGTCCTGCCGTACACTGAGGATATGATTGATCAAATCATGTATGGTCACCAACCGGTCGAACCGATTAAAGCCAAAGGGTTTCCGGTGCGCGCCGATGCCTGGGTCATGTGGGGGACGATGGAATTCCCGCGCATGCACTGGGGAGCAGAGCGGCGCTGCCGCTTTGTCAAGGATCAGGCGAGCGTAATTGGCTGGGATGGCGAGGTGACCCCTTGCTACGCCCTTTCGCACAATTACTCTTATTATGCCATTGATGGGATTAAAAAAGACGTCAACCGTTATTCGCTCGGAAATGTCAAAGCAACCCCGCTCCACGAAATTTGGATGTCGGAACCTTACTGCCAGTTCCGCAGCGAGGTAAACATCTTTCACTTCCCCTCCTGCCCGGATTGCGACCTGCGCGCCACATGCGAGTTGCGCCAGAACAACGAAGGCTGCTGGGGTTGGAACCCGTCCTGCGCTGACTGTCTTTGGGCGCAAGACATCATTCGCTGCCCATGAAAATTCGAGTCAAACTCTTTGCTACGTTTGTCCAATACCGCCCGGGTGAACGGGCTGGATCCCCTTTCGAGGTCAACCTGCCGGAAGGCGCAACGCTGACCGACTTGATCGCCTCGCTTGGCATTCCGCTGGCGGCGGTTAAGGTTTGTTTCGTCAACGCCCGCGCTCAGGATGTTGACTTCATTCTATCCGATGGGGACGAGGTCGGCATCTTTCCCCCGGTTGGCGGAGGATATTATTAATGAAAAACATTACAATCAATACTTGGTTATACGGTGATCTGGCGCGCTACGGCGGCGACCCGCTGGAAAAAGTCTTCGCCAATCCACAGGTAACGCTCTCCAATGGCGCGTGCTTGCGCGATCTGATCTCCGCGCTGGGCATGCAAACCGAGGAACGCGGCATCACGTTCATCAATGGCGAATTAAGCGCCATGCCCGGTATGCAGCCCGATTTGAACCACCTGCTTCGCGACGGTGACCGGGTCGCGTTTTTCCACCTGCGCTCGATGTGGCCCTTTCAATACCGCCACGGCGTGACCATGATCAACGAGATGCAGCAAGCCTTGCAGGAAAGCGACCAGATGGGAATTCACCACGCTTATAAAGTGGAAAAAGATCCTGAGTGAACTCAAAAAAACAAAACAATAAAAAACCGGCGCACAGATTGCGCCGGTTTTTTATGACCGGATATGTTAACAATCTATTTTATGTAAAAAAACCAGCAACTTGCGCAGCGAAAAACTCGTAAGTAATTTTATGATCCTTTCGGACCTCCGTGCGTATCTCCGCCTCACGCTCGTTTGAAGAGCGCTGCGGATGAACAAAATAACATTTTCTATTTTTGTCAGGAGTCAAGCAATGAAAATCAACCAGAGATCAATCCTACGCCTTGGCTGGGCGCCAGCCTTCCTTCTTTTTCTTGGATTACTGTTCTTTCAAGTCCAATCCGCGCAGGCTGCCGTAATTGACGATGACGGCACGCTGCCCGAAGGTGAAACCGTCAACGATGATCTCCTCATTTCCGCCGACAACGTTGTCATTGATGGCACCGTCAATGGCGCGGTAATTGCCGCCGGCAACCGGGTGGTCGTCAATGGCACCGTCAATGGCGACCTGATCATGTTCGGCAGCGATGTTGCCCTGTCCGAAAGCGGCAAAGTGACCGGCAACATCTTTAGTGGAGCGCGTTTTATCGAAATCCGCGGCGCCGTGAACGGCAGTGTGTTCGGCGGCAGCGCAGCCATGTTGGTTGGCAACAACGCTACCATTGGACGCAATGTCTATTACGGTGGCTACAGCCTGGAAAGCATGGCTGGCTCACGAATTAACATTGACGCATTCGCGGGTGTTTACCAGGCAATCCTGAATGGCGAAATCGAGCGCAATTTTTACGCCGGGGCAGCCGCAGTGGAATTGAACGGGACAATTGGTGGCAACGTTACCTTGGATGTCGCCTCGCCCACAACTGGAACTACCACAACATGGTTTGCCAACGTTCAACCCGCTTTGCCGCCTGCTATCGAACCGGGTTTACGCATCTCGCCTCAGGCAGTGATCGGCGGAGATTTAAGATACACCAGCCCTGTCAATCAATCCACCACCATCTTGAGCCTGCCCGAAGGTGAGGTCATCCACCAGACTCCTGTACCGGATAAAGCCACCTATAAACCGCTATATCAGCCGCCAACCGGCGCGCTCGGCATCCCGTTCGTCAAAACCCTGGTCAATATGCTGCGCAACCTGGTAACGCTGCTGCTGCTCGGCGGGCTGGCATTTTGGCTGCTGCCAGAGTTATTCCACCGCACGGTGGAACAGGCAACCGAACAGACGCTTGCATCCACCGGGGCAGGATTATTGGCACTACTGGGTGGTTACATCGGCAGTGTTCTGGCAGCACTCCTTTTGCTGGGGGTCGGTTTGTTACTCAGCCTGATCACCCTGGGCGGGCTGAGCCGGGCGGTATTCGGCATCGGCTTCTCCGCACTGGCGCTGGTCGTGGCGGTATTCACCCTGCTGGTATCCTACGGCAGCAAACTGGTTGCCGCTTGCTGGATTGGCGGGCTGTTGATCAAGCAAATTGCGCCAAACGCAGCCAACCCGCGCTTGTGGGCATTATTGTCCGGCGTACTCATATACGTTATTCTGAGCGCAGTTCCCTTTTTGGGCTGGCTGGTCGCCTTCATCGCCACCCTGATCGGGCTAGGCGCCGTCTGGTTTGCCTTCCAGTCCTACCGCAAGCCAAAGATGCTCCCGGCAGAACCAGCCGTCGCCTGAGGCAACCGCGGTTATTCTCTTCCGTCCACCGGGCCGGGCAGTTCATCTCTTCCAAAGGATGAGCCGCCCGGCCTTTTTTACTGTTTACGCGATCACAAACAACCCTTAAACCAGATTTGAACCACCCTTAACCTTTGCCCTCCATAATACGAAGGAGCATATATCTTAATGGCGAGGGATCATGGGACAGGCAGATTTGCATATTCATACCACTTACAGTTACGATGGCACCGCCACAGTTCGAGCGGTGTTGCAGCAGGCGAAAACCGCCGGTTTGGATGTCATCGCGATCACCGATCATGATGAAATTCTCGGCGCGCTGGAGGCTGAAACGATGTGCGCAGATTACCAGATTGAGGTGATTCCCGGAATTGAGATCTCAACCGCCGAAGGTCACCTGCTGGCTTTATTCGTGCGGTCAGTGATCCCAGCCGGGCGCTCATTGAGCGAAACCCTGCTGCGGGTATATGACGCCGGCGGCGTGTGTATTGCCGCTCACCCGCTGGCATTTGGCGCTCGCAGTCTGACCGAGACTGCCATCCAGCAAGCCATTGAAACCCGCATCGGCCAACAGGTTTTGCTGGCAGTCGAGACCTGCAATGCCAGCCTGTTCTACTTGGGTAGTAATGCGCAAGCCGCCCGGATAGCGCAGCGGCTGGAAATGTCCGCCGTCGGAAGCAGCGATTCCCACGTCGCCTGGAATATCGGACACGGGCGCACTCTATTCAAAGGCAGCAACGCGGGCGATTTCAAAATTGCGCTGCAACAAAAACTAACCCAGGCTGTGCATTTCTTTCCGCGACGCACCCCCCTCTTTTTACTCGACCATGTCAGTCGTTCGGCGCTGAGGCGGCTGGGTTGGGTCACCGCCCTGAGCGATCCCGACCGGTTGCCCGCCTTACGCCGCCTTTCTCATACACAATAAATTGTTAAACCTGCTATTGTGGGTGATATATAATAATCCAAATCGGGTTATGGTTTTTCCCACCCAACCGGTTGATGAGGAAAACCTCGGTCCCAAACATTAAAAAATCGGCCGTTTTCAAAATTATCAGGTCAATCTTACAGAGTATTAGGTATAATTAACAAAATCACTGCCGCCCTTCTTCACTGCCCGTCGGTCCAACACAGGGGAGGTCAACAACGCAACCGATGGCAGATGCCAAGAATACTTCTGTCTCAAACCTTACCCTGCCAGACATTCCTAATAAAACCCTACCACCGGAGCCAGCCAAACGCTTGAGCCAGCGATTGTTGTCCCAGCGGCAGAAAAAAATACTTTCCCGCCAGTTACAGCAAATTCGCCATTTGCGAACGAAAATCACTGATTTGCGGAAAAGAGACCAGCGATTGTCCGATGACAATAATCTGACTGGTGCGCATTTTCTTATCCTTCCCGACCCGGTACTCATCTGGCAAAAAGACGAAAACGGCGATATCCGCCTGACGCACTTCAATCAGGCTTCGATTGAAATGTCCGAAGGTAATATCCATCATTTTAAAGGTATGACCATTGACGACTTTTTTAACCACGCGCCGAACATTGCCGAACTCATTCGCGACACACTCAACACAGGATTTTCCAACCGCATTGAAACACCGTATATAATGCGAACTACAGGAAAAGAAAAGTGGATTGTGGCGGATTACGTGCGTATTTCTGACACTCACCTGCTCAATATCGTTCGCGATATTACCAGCCAGAAACGCCGCCAACAAGTGGATGAAGCCGAGCGTTCCAAGATCGAACTGCTGCGCCAGGCAATGGCCGCCTTCACCTCGGTAATGAACCTCAACCATGTATTGAAGCAGGTCATGGAATATCTCAAACTGCTGATCCCCTACGATCGCGCTCTGTTATACCTGTTGGATAAAAACGAACTGGAAATCGCCGCAGCGGGCGGGTTCGGAGATAACAGCCCTCTGATCGGACGGCGCATTCCGACTCGCAATCCGCAATTCGAAGCCATTAACCGCAACCGCTACCCGCTCTACCTGAACAATGCCGAAACATACCGTCCTTTCCAGGAATTGGGCGATTTGAATTGCGGCAAAGCCTGGTTGGGGGTACCTTTGCTGGGGCACGGGCAATTGATTGGTTATTTAAGTATTTACAGCGCCAGCAGCGGCTTGTACGGCGGGAATGAAACCGATTTGGCGCAGACTTTTGCAAATGAAGCCGCCATTGCCATCGAGAACGCGCGCCTGTTTCAGCAAGTGATGCAGTTTGCCATCACCGACAGCCTGACCGGATTCTACAATCGCCGTTATTTTTATGAACTGGCGGAAATCGAATTGCGCCGCTCGCGCCGTTACCGCAGCGATCTTTCATTGATGATGATTGATATTGATTTCTTCAAACAGGTTAACGACCGGCTGGGACATACCATGGGAGACCAGGTGCTGGTGCAATTGAGCGAATGCCTGCGCGCCCAAATTCGCGACAGCGACAGCATCGGTCGCTACGGCGGGGAGGAATTCGTCATCCTCATGCCCGAGACCAACCTTAACCAAGCCGCCGAAGCAGCCGAGAGGCTGCGCCGGGCTATCGAAATATGCAGCACAATCGTGGATCATAGCGAGGTCCAGGTGACCATTAGTCTGGGGATAGCACAGATGGATGAAACCTGCGCCAATATTGATGATTTATTCCGCCGCGCCGATCGCGCCCTGTATCATGCCAAACAAACCGGACGCAATCGAGTTTGTGTTTGGTCTGAAACAATGGGCGTTTAACCTGCTATAATTCAAAATTAAACCGAAATTAACTTCCGAAGGAAAGTCTTTCATGCGGCGTGAAGTCTTGACCTGGAATGACGTTGATAAATTAATTGACCACTTAGTCCCTCAATTTGAAGTCGAATTCGACGCTATGGTGATGATTACCCATGGCGGCATCATCCCCGGCGGAATGCTGGCAGAAGCACTTAAATTGAGTATCATCCTGACCGCCTCAGTGGATTTTCCCGCGGAAATGGATCAAGAACACGACAAAGAAAAAACCCGCTGGCTTGCCTGGCCAAAATTCTTGCAATTTCCCGAAAATGATTTGTTGCGTGGCAGGCGCATCCTGATTGTGGATGATGTTTGGGGGTCCGGTCGCACCATCACCGCGGTGAAGAACCGAATCAGTGCCGCCGCCGGGGTCCCTTTTACCTGCGTGCTGCATTTTAACCCACATCGCAACCTGTTTGGCACTGCCCGCCCCGATTACTACGCAGCCATTACCGATGCTCACATCGTCTATCCGTGGGAGCTTGACCGAGGTCCGCACACCATCTTGCTGCGTGGTTTATGAATAATACTTAGCCAAAAACAGGACAGTCCAATCAACTGTCCTGTCATTTCGTTCCACGCCAGGCGCGGATCAGCCAGCACTTTTTTGAGCGAATACCCTGCCCGGCTGCCAGGGTGTACCCAGCAAGGGCAAAACAAAGCGGTCTAAACCCCACCAGCCAGCGGTCTTCCATGCCATAATCAAGAGAATGGATACGGTGAACAGCACCGGGTTGATGCTGGCAGTGCCCGCCATCATGAAGTTCCAATTCATGAAGCCGCCAAAGAAAGCCGCAATGCCGGTAAACAAACCCAGCACCAGGGCAATCCCGACCAACATTTCCCCAATCACCACCACTTTGGCAAACCAGGTGTACGCGCCGCCGTCCAATAACCCCTGGATGAAAGCGCGGTACCAGTCGAACGCGATTGCCGGTCTGGCAGGCGCTTCTGGCACCAGCACCGCCCGCTCCCAAAAACCTTTGAGCGCCTCGCCGGTTTGCATCCAGGCAGGGTTGGAAAATTTGCCGAAACCAGAGTTAAACCAGGTGTAGCCCACATATACGCGGGCAATCAGCCACAACCATGCCCACTTGGGACTACCAAACAAGGATCGCACTACCGGCGGATCATTAAAGCCGACCACATCCCCTGTTTTTGCTTGTGCTGTCATATTACCTCCAAAATAATATTACGATTAAATAGATGCAATTACTCATATATTAGCGCGTATATCCCATATCATCAAGCGTTAATTGTCATGATTTGTTTGGTTTCCGGGTGATTTTTATCCGGTCAGCGCTTTGAGATATCCGGCGCACATGCGCTCTTGGCTGAAATTACATTCAGCATGGGCTCGAGCGCCAGCCCGGAATTGCGCCTGGTTTGCCAGTATCTCCAAGGCTGCCTGCGCCAGACCATCGTAATGGGGCAATTCAGCCTTCCATGCATCGCTACCATACGGCGCGATGCGCCCCGCTTCCCGGCTGACCAGTTCGCCAAGCGCGCCGGTATCGAAAGCCACCACCGGGACACCGCACGCCAACGCCTCGATGACTGCGTTGGGGCAGGCGGCATGCAAATCGGTGGACAGGAACAAATGCGCCTGGCGATTCAGCGCCGGAATACGCTCCGGCGGAACAACCCCGCTCCACTCAATGGTAATATTTCCGTGCTTACGGCTGATGGCTTCCTGCTCCAACCGGTTTGCCTCACCCGCAACTGCCAGTTCAACCGGCTGGCGGCACGCCCTTTGCAGCGCCGCCGCAAAGCCGGCGGCAATTTCCATGCCGATCTCAAAACCACCCTTGAAATGACCTTCCACCACCTGCACCCGCACCCGGTCATCCGGCGGGCGTTCCTTTCCCTGTGGGGTAAAAACACACAAATCCACCCCGTTCCAAATCACCTCGCTGCTGGCAGACGGCTTGCCGTACGTCCGTTGCCACCATTGCTGGACAAAATGACTTTGATAGACGACATGTTCCGCCAGCCATTGGCGGGTGTACCACAGCAACAGGTTGCCCAACTCCGCGCGCAGGTAATGGCGCAGCCCGGTATTCCGCTGGCGGTGAATCCAGTTGATACCATTCAGGCGCTGCACAATCCGCGCGCCGCGCCGCCTGGCGTTCCAAAGCGGCTGAATGTTGCGCGTTCCGGCAATGATCAACACTGCCAGAGTATCCGCCCGCGCCGGGTCGTGATGCACCGTATAACCAGCCTGAAGCAACCCGGTTTTCAGGCGCGCAGAAAACGCGGCTGGACCTGCCAGCGCGTTGATCTGTGGCACAACGCAAATACTGCCGCTGCTCATCTGCCAACCGGTTCGGTAAAGTCCAAAACCGCGCGGATAATTCTTTCACTGGCGCGGCCATCCCCAAATGGATTCTCTGCGCACGCCATCGCCTGGTAGGCGGCTTCATCCTGCAGCAGGCGGCTGGCTTCGCGCAGAATATTCTGTGCCTGCCAACCCACCAGTTTTAACACCCCACTTTCCACGCCTTCCGGGCGCTCTGTGGTATTGCGCAGCACCAGTGTTGGAATACTCAAACCGGTCGCTTCTTCTTGAATTCCGCCCGAATCGGTCAGCACCAGCCGCGCGGCGCGCATCAAGTGCACCATGCTCAGGTATTCCAATGGTGGCAGCAAAGCAATATTGGACACGCCGCTTAACAGACGGTAAACTGTTTGTTGAACGTTGGGGTTCAAATGCACCGGGTAGATCAATTGAATCTGATCCGAGAACTGATCCGCCAGAGCGCGCAACCCGGCGCAGATTTCCTCCAGCGGCTGCCCGAAGTTCTCGCGCCGATGGGCGGTCACCAATACCAACTGGCGCCCAGCGGGGCGGATGTTGTAATGTTCCAGCAGGCGCCGCGCCTCCGCTGGAGGCGGACGACGCGCAATTTCGTTAAGCGCGTCAATGACTGGGTTGCCTGTAACCACGATACGCCAATCCTCAACGCCCTCACGCAGCAGGTTGGCGCGGCTGTGGTTGGTTGGCGCGAAATGCACATCCGCAACCACGCTCGCCACCCGCCGGTTGACTTCTTCCGGGAAAGGTTGCCAGCGGTCTCCGGTGCGCAGCCCTGCTTCCACATGCCCGACGCGGATACGGCGGTAATACCCCAGCATGGCGGCTGCCATGACGGTGGTGGTATCGCCCTGCACCAGCATCCAGTCCGGCGCAAGGTCACGCAGCACCGGATCAAGGTGAGTAAAAATTGCGGCGGTCAAATCCGCCAGGCTTTGGTCCGGGCGCATCAGGTTCAAGTCCACGTCTGGGATAATTTCAAACAAACCCAGTACCTGGTCAAGCATTTCGCGGTGCTGGGCGGTAACAATTACCCGCGAGTCAATTTCCGTTTGGGCGCGCAGCGCGCGCACAACGGGCGCCATTTTGACTGCTTCCGGACGGGTGCCGAAAATCGAAACCACGCGCAACTTTCGACTCACACCAGTTTCCCCCTGCCAAGCCGGTGGATGGAAAAACCCACCTTTTTCCAGGCTTGCGCGTCCCACCCATTGACTGTATCCAGCGCCAGCCGCGCATCCGTTAAGGCTGCCATCTCAGCCGGGTCGAGTGTTTTAAACCGTTCATGACCCACAAGCAGCAAGATCAATTCCGCATCCCGGACTGCCTCAGCCAGCGTGGCGGTACTGGCAACGCCGTCCAGGGCATAGTCCGGTTTGTACGGCTCGAAGGCGCGCACCTGCGCCCCAGCCGCCTGTAAGGCATGCACCACCTCAATCGCCGGGCTTTCGCGCAAATCATCAACATTGGGCTTGTATGCCAGTCCCAGCGCCGCGATGCGTCTGCCGGGAAGGCTGCCCAAAATCCGCTCGACCAGCTGGAGCACAAAATGGGGCTGCTCGTCGTTGACCTGCCGGGCAGTTCGGATAAGGCGCGCCAGGTCGGACGCCGCTTCGACCAAAAACCAGGGATCAACGCTGATGCAGTGACCACCCACGCCGGGTCCCGGAGAAAGGATATTCACCCTTGGGTGGCGGTTGGCGAGGGTAATGGCTTCCCACGCATCCACTCCGAAGCGGTCTGCCAGACGGGCAAACTCGTTGGCAATGGCAATATTAACGTCCCGATAGGTGTTTTCCATCAACTTGACCATCTCGGCGGTAGTGGCGTCGGTCAGGATGATTTCACCGCGCACGAACACGGTGTATAAATCCTTGCCTGCCTGAGCGGATTCGGCATCTATGCCGCCGATGACGCGCGTGTTTTCGATCAATTCGCGCAAAATTTGTCCCGGAAGAACCCGCTCGGGGGAATACGCAAGGTAAAAATCCTTGCCGGCGCGCAGCCCGCTTTTTTCCAGGAGCGGCGCAACCCGGTTGACGGTGGTCAACGGCGGCGAAGTCGATTCGAGCACTACCAGGTTGCCGCCCCGCAAATGGGGAACAATGGCTTCACTGGCGGCTTGCACGGCGCGCATGTCAGCCCGTTTGTCTTGATAAAAAGGGGTTGGCACGGCGATGATGTAGGCATCGGCTGGCTGCGGCTGCTGGCTGATGGTCAGGTTGCCGGAACGAAGCGCTGCCTGCACCAGGGTGCGCAAGCCCGGCTCATACAAGTGCAAGTGGCCGTTTTGCAAACCCCGAACAATATCCGGGTTAACATCCACGCCAACCACTTTGAGACCGTGAGTGGCAAAGGTGCTTGCGGTTGGCAAGCCGATATAACCCAATCCCAGAACGCAGATCTTTTCAAAGTTCACAGTCACTCCTCAATGAATTGCGGATTGTTTGGGGATAAAACCTTAAGTAAAAAACTACTCGGATGCGCTCATCAATGCTCGTGACCCCACACCCCGCCGGATGAATCTTCACCATCTTATTGTCTGAAATCATCCCGGCACTCGAATTCAGACGCCAAGCAGGGGATTTGACCGCCATTTTCGTATACCAAAACCGTGACAATGAGAAACGGCGTCGAAAAGCAGGGTAAAAATTTCATGTCGCCGCCAATTATACAACCAAAAATAACCCGCCTGAGATGAAATATTCGCGAATGCTGGTTCGGCAGGTAAGTTTTAACGGACAACATCGCGCCCGGAAGTATAATGGTGTGCATGTCCACTACCACGCCGCCACCCAATCCGGTCAACACGGCAGTCCGCCAGATCGCCCGCGCCGCCGGGACAGTCATGGCTGCCTTCATCCTGACCCAGTTGTTGGGGCTGGTGCGCACCATCCTGATTTACCGAGTCTTCGGCATCAACGCCGACCTGGATTCGTTCAACGCCGCCAACCGGGTGACGGAAATGCTGTTCAACCTGATGGCGAGCGGCGCGCTGGGTTCCGCGTTCATCCCCACCTTCACCGGATTACTGGCGCAGGAGAAGCGTGATACCGCCTGGAAACTGGCTTCGGCGGTAACCAACTTACTGTTCATCCTGCTCATCCTGATTGCCGGACTGGTTTATCTGTTCGCGCCGCAAATCGTGCGCCAGGGCTTGTTTGTTCTTACGCCCGATCTTTCCATCGTTCAGGAGCAGACTACCATCAGCCTGTTGCGCTGGCTGCTGCCAACGGTGATCATTTTCGGGCTGAGCGGGCTGGTCATGGGCATCCTCAATGCCCACCAAAAATTCTGGCTGCCAGCCATTGCCCCAGCAATGTATTCGCTCGGACAAATAGCGGGCGTATATTTGCTACCGGGAGACTGGGGCATTCAGCGGCTGGCTGTTGGCGCCCTGGCTGGTTCACTGCTGCACTTATGCATCCAGTTGCCCGATCTGCTGCGTCTGAAAGCCCGCTATTCCCTCACCTTTGACCTGCGCATGGCAGAAGTGCGCGAGGTGATCCGGCTGATGGCGCCGCGCGTGCTCGGCGTGGCGGTGGTTCAAATCAACTTCATTGTCAACACGATCATCGGCTTAAGTTTGCCGGAGGGCAGTGTATCCGCGTTGACTCTGGCGTTCACCATGATGCTCATGCCGCAGGCAGTCATCGCTCAATCCGTTGCCATCGCCGCCATGCCAACTTTTTCCGCCCAGGCTGCGCTGGGGAAAATTGAAGAAATGCGTTCCTCGCTGGCAGCCAGTTTACGCGGCATCTTGCTGCTGGCGCTGCCCGCCGCTGCGGGATTGGTCATCCTGCGCGCCCCGCTCATTCGCTGGCTGTATGAAGATGGTCAGTTTACCAGCCGCTCAACAGACATGGTCACCTGGGCGCTGTTGTGGTACGGATTGGGTTTGGTATTCCACTGCCTGCTCGAAATCATCATGCGCGCTTTTTACGCCCTGCATGATACACGCACCCCGGTTACAGTTACGGTCATCGCCATGAGCCTGAACGTGGTCTTCAGTCTGACCTTTCCGGCTCTGTTCGAGCGCATAGGTTGGATGCCACATGGCGGTCTGGCGTTGGCGAACTCGACCGCCACACTGCTGGAGTGTATAGCGCTGTTCATTTTGCTGCGCCGCCGGATGAGCGGGCTGCAAGAAAATCGGGTCGCCGCTGGAGTCTGGCTGGCATCGGCGGGAAGCGCTGCGATGACTGGCGCATTATGGGGCTGGCTGCTTTTGTGTCCCTGGCAGGCAAACAGCCTGTTGGTGTTGACCAGTGTTCTGCTCGGCGGGTTGGTGTATGCCGCAGCGCTGTGGATGCTGCGTGCTCCAGAACTAAACGGGCTGATCCGAGAGACAGTCCGGCGGCTGAATGGCGCGCGCAACAGAATTCGCTGATCCATGGAAGACCAGCACCGTCCGGTTTCGCTGCTGAAGATTAACAACCCAACAAAACGCCAGGATACGATACAATTAAGAACGTCCCCACAATCACCAAGTTTATGGAGGCTTTCATGTCCACGTCCCCCGGAAAAACATTCTGGCAGGATACAAAACCGCAGAACATGCCCGAATCGGCGCAAACCAAAGGGCTGCCGCAGCCCTCGCTGGAATTGCCGTACGATCCGGCTGCTCCCTTGATTAAATTATCCCATCCCAGCGAGGTCAAACAACCGCCGGCATCGCTTTGGGATTGCATGGCAAAACGCGTTACCCTGCGCCGGTATGCCGAAACTGCGCTCAACCTGGATGAACTTTCTTTGCTGCTTTGGTACACGCAGGGAGTTAAGGAAGTTACCGCCCGCCCGGTTACTTTTCGCACGGTGCCTTCCGCCGGCGCCAGGCACGCCTTCGAAACCTATCTTTTGGTTAACCGCGTCAACGAATTGGACGCGGGGATCTACCGCTATATTGCTCTTGAGCACGCCTTGTTGGCGGTCGATTTTTCCAGTAATACCAGTGATCTGCTCACCCAGGCATGCTTCAATCAGCGCCAGGTCGCCTTCAGCGCAGTGACATTTTTCTGGGCGGCGGCAGTCGAGCGGATGCAATGGCGTTATCCAGAACGTGGCTACCGCTACCTGCTGCTGGACGCCGGGCACGTCTGCCAGAATCTCTACCTGGCTGCCGAAGGGTTGGGCTGCGGGGTGTGCGCCATTGCCGCCTATGATGACGATGCCCTCAATGCCGCATTAGGGCTGGACGGGGAAAACCTGTTTGTGGTCTACGCCGCCTCATTGGGCAAGCGCAGCGCCTGAAATTTTTTACCGCTGCGCAGCGCGCAATTTAACCAGCGCTGCCTCATACTCGGCGCGGTTGGGTGGATTTAAGCGGATGATCTGCTCAACCACTTTAACCGCGCTGTCGTATTCGTTCGTTTCCACGTAGGCATCCGCCACGACATCCAGCTCGGCGACGGCTTCTTTTGGCTTTTGATTTTTCGTGTACAAATCCGCCAGACGTAGGCGCAGTTCGAATTTCTCTGGCTGCTCGAAGAGCAGACTGTTGACGAATGCCAGCGCCGTATCGCGCCGGTGCGCCCCCTCCAGGTAATTGAGGAAGTTATCCACTTCAAGCAGCGCGGCTTTGTCCTGACCGAGACGAAAATTCAATTCCACAATCCGTTCGCGCAGGACCTGGTCATCCGGCTGAAGGGTGCGCATTTGTTCAAAGAATCGCAGCGCCTGGCGCCAGTCGAGCCGCTGCATATCAATGTCTGCCAGGTGATTGAGCAGTTGAAAAGCCCATTGGCGGGTGCGCCTGGATTGCTGCACCAGCTTGAGCGCATCGAGGTAGGTGTGGCGCGCCTTGTCCAACTCAGCCAGGCGGTAATAAATATCCGCAACTTCCAGATACTGTTGCAGCGCTTCATCCACCTGCCCCTGTTCGATGAGCATTTTGATCAATTGCTGGCGTACCCCCAGGTGCACTGGCGAAATCTGAGTCACGCGCCGCAGCAAGCTGATCGCCTGAGCCGCCTCACCGCGCAGGCTGTACAATTCGATCACCAGCAGGTATTTACTGATCGCGTCATGCAGCAGACCATCCTGTAGGAGCAGTTCGGCAATCTGGCTGTGCAGCGGCAGGTAAGTGGGAGCGAAATCAATCGCGTGGTAGGCTTCCTCCAAGGCGGTGTGGGTTTTGCCTTGTTGCGCCAACATGCGAATCCTGCCCAAGGCTTCAATCACCTCGGAACTGCGCGATTCGAGCAGCATATCCGCCAGCAGCGCGGGCGGCGCGCCAGCCTCTTGAGGAGGCAGTTGCTGGCGGGCGCGGTTGAGGAAATCGCGCCAATCGCTGCGCATTAACTGCTCGCAAACCGTATCGCACAGCGCTTGCAATGCCTTGGGATCGGTAACATGCTCCTGAGCCTCGATAATCGGTTCGTACATCTGGTACAGTTCCGGCCGGTGGGCTGGAGGCACAGTTTCCGCATCTGCCAGGCGCAACGCCTGCAAACAGGAGAGCGCAGCATCTTTGAGATTGCCTGTCCGCAAATAAATCTTGCCCATCAACAAGTAGGAAGCCAGGGCAAAATCCGGGTGTTTGACGGCTTTAAGTAGCACTTGCAGCGCTTTGCTGTCGCGCTTTTCAGCCAGCAGCAAACCCAGATCGTAGTGAAGCGCCGGGTGGGAAAAGCCGATTTCATAAGCGCGTTCCAGCTCCTCGGCAGCCTGTTTTTCCTGCCCCATCGTCTGTGATTCAATCGCCTGCCCAATATGCAGCAACAGTCGGGTTTGAAGCGATTGGTCCAGCGAGAGTTCTCCCGTGCCGCGCATCAGCGCATTGATTCCGCGTCGCGCAGGATGCGCGTCGGCGCTGCTTAATTCTTCCGGCTGGTCAAACAACAGTCCCGCCAGTTGCACCAAGGCGCGTTGGCGCGCCTCTGCCAGCGGGTCCATTAGCGCGGGCTTGCCGCTTTCGTGGGGCGCTTCCAACTGGCGCACCTCTGCCATGCGCATTGGACCGGTACCGCCGCGCGGGCGAATCGGTTTGGGAAGCGGCTGTCCGCTTCTGATCAAATGCAGCGCCTGGCTGGCTTCAGCGCTACCCGGCAGCAATTTGAGCGCATACAGTACGATTTGCGTTGCCTTTTGAATCTCTCCGGCGTGCTGCATCAAACTGGCGGAGGCAAGCAGTTCGGCTACCGCTTCGCCTTTCTTGCCCAGGCGCTCGTAGATCATCGCCAGGCGCGAATGCGCGGTCAGGTTCTCCGGGTTCAGGCTTAGCACCCGCAGCCAGCCTTCAATGGATTTTTCGACATCTTTGGATTTCAGGTGCAGCTCGGCTGCCTGCATTCCGGCACGGATTGCCTCGTTCAAACGCCCCTGTCGCTCGAAGATGCGCGCCATTTTTTCCGGCGCAATCGGATCATCCGGGCTGAGAATGGCGGCTCGTTTGTATATCTTAAGCGCTTCGTCGAATTCTTCCATCTCAAACAACGCCAATGCCAGATTAGTGAGCGCCGAAGAATGATCGGGGAACTCCCCCAACGCAATGCGGTAAAATTGAGCCGCCTGATCCCACCGCTGATCCCATGCCGCTGAATGCCCTTTATTCATGGCATCTTCGAAAGCCCGTTGATTTCCAGCCATGCTCCTCGACTCAACTCCTTCGTTTGCGATACCTACCCTACTTTAACCGAAAGCCGCCCGGAACGCAAAGGAATTCGGATAACAATTCCGCAAGGTAGCCCATTAATCCAGCACAACCAGCGATCCCCAGGTATCTCCCCAACGCGCCTCAGTCGCCAGCGGAATGGACAGCGGGTAAGCATTTTCCATCACCTCCCGCACGACCCGCGCGCAGGCATCCTTTTCGGCTTCGGGTACTTCCAGCACCAGTTCGTCATGCACCTGTAACAACATGCGCGCCTGCATGCCAGCATTGCTCAGCGCGCCTGGCAGGCGCAGCATGGCAATTTTCATGATGTCGGCTGCGGTTCCTTGCACCGGCGCGTTGATCGCTTCGCGCTCTTCGCGCGCGCGCAAACCGGGATTGGCGTTGCTTTTGAGGTTGGGGAAGTAACGACGCCGACCAAGCAGGGTTTCGACATACCCTTCGCGCGCCGCTGACCGGCGCAGTCCATCCAAAAACCGTTTAACCCCTGGAAACTGTTGAAAATACGCCTTGACAAAATTCTCGGCTTCGCCCAGGGTAAGCTCGGTGGAACGGCTCAACCCAAAGGCGCTCATCCCATAGATCAGCCCGAAATTGATCGCCTTGGCGTGCCGCCGCTGCTCCTTGTTGACCTGCCCCAGGCTGACGCCGTAAATTGCCGCCGCCGTAGCGGCGTGAATATCCTGCCCGGAGCGAAACGCCTCCAGCATCGCCTGATCCTGCGCCATGTGCGCCACAATGCGCAGTTCGATCTGTGAATAATCAACCGCCAACAGCTTACAGCCTAGTGGAGCGATGAACGCATTGCGCACCAGCCTTCCAGTCTCGGTGCGGGTGGGGATATTCTGCAGGTTGGGATCCGAGGATGCCAGCCGTCCGGTTACCGACCCGGTCTGGTTGTAGGAAGTGTGCACGCGCCCGGTGCGCGGGTGAATCTGCAGCGGCAGCGCGTCCACATAGGTGGATTTTAATTTGGCAAGTTCGCGATATTCCAGAATCATGCCAACCACCTCGTGCTGCCCGCGCAACTCATCCAGCACACCCGCTGAGGTGGAGAAATGTCCCGAGGACGTTTTCTTACGCCGGTCAGGCGGTTCCAACCTGAGCGTTTCGAACAACACTTTCGATAATTGCTGCGTGGAATTAAGATTGAATGAATACCCAACCAGGGCGTAAATCCCCTTTTCGATCTCCTCCATGCGCGCGTTCAGTTCTTGCGACATATTGCCCAGGAAAGGCACATCCAGCATGACGCCGTTCTGCTCCATCATCGCCAATACCGGCACAAGCGGCATTTCCACTTCCTGGAACAGGCGTACCGCGTTGACCTGCTCCATCCGCTCGAGCAGGAGCGGCATGAGACGCAGGCAGATCTCTGCATCCGCCGCGGCATAGCCGGCAGCTGCCTGCGCCGGCAGCTGGTCCATGGTCAACTGGTTTTTGCCTTTTCCGATCAACTCCTCGATGTGGGTCATGCGCACACCCAAGTAGGATTCCGCTATGTCTTTGAGCCCCAAATTGTAGCTTTCCGGCTGCACCAGCCAGGCGGCAATCATCGTATCAAACGCCAGCGGGCGCACGGCCAGCCCGTGTCTTTCCAGCACCAGCCCATCGTATTTCAGGTTGTGCCCTGCTTTGGGAATGTTGGGATGGGTCAACGCCGGGCGCAGGGCAGCCAGCACTTCTTGCAACGGCAACTGCTCCTCTCCATTGCGATGTCCCACCGGAAGGTAATACCCCCGTCCGGGCTCAACCGCCAGCGAAATGCCAACCAGTTCAGCCCGCATCGGATCGGTAGAGGTCGTTTCAGTGTCCAGCGCGATCACTTTGGCTTTCTCCAGCGCTTGTTTCAGTTCATCCAATGCCTTAACCGTTTGGACGGTAACGACCTCGATATCCATTTTGGCAGGTTCGCCAGTCTGCACCAGCGGCTGCCCGAACAGCGATAATTGCTGCCCGGCAGCAGCTGCCAGCGGCTGAATTTCCAGTTTTTTCAATCGCCCGACGAGAGAGCGAAACTCCATGCGTTGGAAGAATTCCTCCACCGCGGTCAAGTTAATCCGGTTGGTTTGCGCCTTTTCCAGGTTGAGCGCCATCGCCAGATCGGTGCGGATGGTCGCCAGATTGCGGCTGAGGTAGGCTTTTTCGCGGTCTTTTTCCAGCAGGTTGCGGTAGCGCGGCTGGATCTGCTCCAGGTTGGCGTAGATTTCATCCAGGGTAGGGAATTGCTGCAACAGATTGACGGCGGTCTTTTCGCCAATGCCCGCCACACCGGGTATGTTGTCGGACTTATCCCCTACCAGGGCTTTGTAATCAACCACCTGCTCCGGGCGGATTCCCAGCGCTTCAACCACCTCGCGTGCTCCGTAATCCTTTGCTTCCGAGAGTTTCGACCCCGCCAGGTTAACCAGCACCCGTTCGTTGACCAGTTGCAGCAAATCACGATCGCCAGTAATAATCTTGACCCCCAACCCGCTTTCCACCGCGTGGCGGGCAATACTGCCAAGCACGTCGTCCGCCTCAAAACCCTCCTGCTCCAAACGCGGCAGACCGAAGGCATCCACCATTTCACGAATGCGCTCGATCTGCGGGCGCAGGTCATCCGGCATTTTTGCGCGGGTGGCTTTGTATTCCGGGAAGAGTTCGTTGCGAAAGGTTATCCCTGTGTCAAAGGCAATTGCCAGGTATTCCGGCTTATCCTGCTCCAACAAGCGCAGCAACACACTGGCAAACCCGTATATGCCCGCCGTGGGCTCCCCGCTGCTGGTGGTCAGGGTCTGACCTGAAAGGGTTATCGCAAAGTACGTGCGGTATGCCAGTGCATGTCCATCGATTAAATAGATAATTGGCGGCATAATTCACCCGGTAAACAAATACTTGATCAGGAGGATAGAAAAGCCTGCCTGCGGCGAGCGCGCTGGATGAAATCTTGAATCAGATGAGATTCCGGATGCTGGCGGCTGCGCATGATTAAGTGCGCCGAAGCCCAAAAATCTCCTCCAGCCGCTGCCCACTCGGCTTGCGGGAATCGCTCGTACAGTCGGGCGGAACTTTGATTGCGTAAAATACGCACCAAATAGCCGGGTGATACGGTTGGAGGCAATGAAACCGACCACAACAAATATTGCGGCTCAATGCGCAGAGATTCCAGCAAGTAACCCAGTGTAGCACAAAATTCCGGCATCCAGCCTTGTAATTCGGCGCTCAATTCACCATCCAGAGAAATGTGCGGCAAACGCGGCAGCAGGATACAAGTATACGTTTGTCGTTTCTCTGCCAGCGAAACCTCACCACCGGGGGGTGGGCCCTCGCTCCTGCGGCTGGGACGGGTTTCCTCTACATCTACATCCGCGACGGCAGCGGGTTCGGGTAGTGTATCTTTTTCAGCCGGCTCGTCGGGCAGGATGTTCTGTTCCCATGGCAGCATCACATCTTCCTCGCTGGTCAGGTTGAATTCCTCCTCGCGCCGCCATTCACTACCGGCAGCGGGAGTAACGATTTGCGCATCCGGCAGCGGCAGATTGCCGAGCAGATCATCCAGCCTGATTTGTTCAGCCTCATCCACCCCATTTGCCTCTTCCAAAAGCGGCAAAGCGTCCCCCAATCCGGGTTCACTCTCCACCACAGGTGGAAAGGTCAAAAAATCCACCGGCTGAGGCGCTGGTTGGGCTTGAAGTTCGGGTGTTTCGCGCCACAGTCGGGATAACTGCTGGGTTGCGCGGCGCGCGTCTTTAAGCGAGGTGTGCGCTTCAAAAAGCACGCCTAACTGGCTGGTTTCCATGAGTGGAGTGGCGTATAAAAGCACATCCTGCCTGGAATTCTGCAAACGAAAGTAACGGATCAGGTCGCTGCGTCGTTCGGACTGCCAGGAACGCGCCAGGATTAAGGCAGCCTCGCGCAAGTCTTCTTCTCCCAGAACTCCCGCCAGGAATGGAGGCTCGCCCTGTCTTAATACAATCCCACCCAGCGCGCGAGTCGGCTCGAGCCAGCCCGCAAAGATTCGCGCCAACCTTGCCGGATCTGGCAGTTGTTCGTTCTCCGCCGGGACAGGCGGAATTATCCCCGCCAGCGCGCCTTCCAGCGCAGCCAGCAGATCGGGCAGGTAAAAGGGCTTGGTCAGGCAAGCAGACGGGCGAAGTTCGGTCAACAAGGGATGGCGCAATTCGTTGGGCGGAGCAAAAACGATCAGTTTCATTTGCGGGTGCGCCTGAAGGATTTGCCTCACTGCCTGCAATGCGCTCAGATTATCATCCAGGTCAACCAGCAGCAGGTCGAATCGATGCTGATCGAGAATTCGGGTGGCATCTCCTGTATCCGTTGTCAGGGTAACCTGAAAACCCCCGTTCCCTTTCAGACTGTTCTGCAGCAGGCTCCGAAAAGCCTCATGAACACTGAGAACCAGTACTTTTCGGCTCATAGATTAAGTCTATCATGGGCAGAATAGAGATTCAAGCGCGAATTCCATTTCTTTATCTTTTTGATATTTCTTTAACCGGATGCAATTGCCGTGCCGGGTGAGAACCCGAAACCACCGGTCCCAGATTTGCATACCGGTCGCTAAATGACTATACTAGTAAAAGGCTGTGGAGGAATTATGTTCCCGATCAAAGATACCATCCGGTCAAAATCGCTACCCGTCGTTACCTGGCTTTTGATCTTAGCCAATGGAGCGATTTTTTTCCTCGAGCTCAATCTCAGTCCAGCAGGGTTGGAACGTCTAATCCTCACCTATGGACTGATCGGCAACCGCCTTCAATCCGATAACCCTTTAACCTGGTTCCCATTGGTCAGCCACATGTTTTTGCATGGCGGCTGGCTGCACTTCCTCAGCAACGTTTGGACGCTGTTCATCTTTGGTGACAACGTTGAAGACCGGATGGGTTCGATCCGTTTTTTGATTTTCTACCTGTTCGGCGGCGTGGCGGCTGGCTTGCTGCAGGTTTTCCTTGGCGCTGCCAACGTGCCTTCCATTGGCGCATCCGGCGCAATCGCGGCTGTGCTGGGCGCCTACTTCCTTTTTTACCCGCGCTCGCAGGTGATCACCTTCATCCCGCTCTTCTTTCTGCCCTGGTTCGTTAACATCCCGGCAGTGGTCTATTTGGGATTCTGGTTCGTTTCCCAACTATTTTCCGGCTTGCTCTCCCTGGCAGTCCCGGCAGGAATGAGCATGGGCGGCATAGCCTGGTGGGCGCATATCGGTGGGTTTTTGTTTGGGCTGCTGCTGGCTTATCCTTTTTTAATCGGAAAAAGGCGAAAATCGCACTGGTACCGCGATGAATATTATCCCTGGTAACTCGCTCATTTCAACCTGACACCCGGAGGCGAAATGGAATTGATCAATCTAGTGTGGATTTTTCTTATCATCGCCGCATTGGTGCCCGTGTTCCGCCAGAAGATGATAGAAGCGGAGCGCATGCGTCTGGTGCGGGATATCGAGAGCAAACGCGGCAGCCGGGTAATTGCGTTGATACACCGCCAGGAAATGGTCAGTTTTCTCGGCTTCCCGGTAGCCCGTTTCATTGACATCCACGATTCCGAGCAAGTACTGCGCGCCATTAAACTGACCGACTCAAAATTACCCATTGATATGATCCTGCACACCCCCGGCGGGTTGGTGCTGGCAGCCGAGCAGATTGCCAACGCCCTCTCCCGCCATGAGGGCAAGGTCACGGTGATCGTGCCGCATTATGCTATGTCAGGCGGCACGTTGATTGCGCTGGCTGCCGATGAGATCATCATGGACGAAAACGCGGTGCTTGGACCCACCGATCCACAGATCGGCAATTTTCCCGCCGTTTCGATTCTGCGGGTGATTGAGGAAAAAGACCCCAACCGGATTGACGATGAAACCCTGATTCTGGCGGACATCGCGCGCAAAGCCATTCAGCAAGTCAAAGCCACCATCCGGCGGATTGCCTGCTGCACTTACACCCCCGAACAGGCGGAACGCCTGGCGGAAGAATTGGCGAGCGGACGCTGGACGCACGATTACCCCATCAACATCGAAGAAGCGCGTGAAATGAACTTGAACATCAATACCGAGATGCCGGATGAGATCTATAAACTGATGAACCTGTACCCGCAAGCCCGGCAGCGTCGACCCTCAGTGGAATACGTCCCTATGCCCTACCCCGCCCGACCAGCGGTGCCGAAACGCAAGAGCCACAAGGACTGAAACAGCTTTTTTTCCGGAGGAGCAAACCATGAACGAGATGATTCCCAAAGTCGAGATCAACCACGCCAGCATGGAGGAATTGATCACTGTGCCGGGCGTCGGACCCGCGCTGGCGGAGCGGATTATTGCCGCACGACCGTTCGATAGGCTGGATGATCTGACCCGCGTGAGCGGGATCGGCGCGGTGGCGCTGGAACGCTATAAGCAATACTTTTTCGTCGAACCGGTCGAAGCCGAAAGCCGCCCGGCTGGCGAAGATCAGCCGCTCCCGGCCTGGCTGGAGGAAACCGGCGCAGAAGAGCCCGCTTCCCCGGCGCTGGCAGAACCGGCAGCCGAAACCACCGCCTCAGACGAGGATGCCCCGCCGGTCGAAGCCGCTGCCGAGACGAAAGCTGCTGTGCCGCAGCCTGACGAGGCAGAAGCCGCCCAGCCCGCCGCCGGGCAAACCGCCGCGCCTGCCGCGCCCACCCCAGCCGCCCCGCGCCGCGAAACCTACGTCCGCCGTGAGGATCTGATTTGGACCGCAGCCGGCGTGGTGCTCTTTACCCTGATCCTCTCGCTGATCTTCAATCTGGGCACCCTGGCGCTGATTAACCGCACCCTGGCTTTCTCCTCAGCCAACGAAGGGCAGGCGCTCGCCGCCCGCGCGGAAGCGCTCAATGGGCGCATCCGCCTGCTGGAAGGTGATGTGGAAGCGCTGCGCATCCGCGTCCAGACCATCGAAGCCCTGAGCGGCAGGGTAACCAGCCTGGAAAACAGCCAGCAATCCCTGCAAGAGGGGCTTGATTTTGCCCGTCAACAGGTGGATGAACTGGCAGAACAGAGCGCGGCATACCAAACGCAGATCGAAGAATTGCAGCAGCGCAGCAACGTGTTCCAGAACTTTTTAGATGGCTTGCGCCGGTTACTAACCATTGGCGAGAATAAATAGTGGAGGCGTGACATGAGCAGCACTGAACCATCTCTATCACCTGGCGAGCGTTTTACTATCGCCCTGAGCGCGTTCTTGCGCGCGGTATTGCGTCTGTTTATCCTGCTGCTGGGTGGGATTGTCCTGGCAGCCTTGTTCTACTTTGGCTTCGTCCTCATCTACCAACAAGCCATCTATCCCGCCCAAGAAAACGCCGCCCGCATCCGCTGGATGGAAACCCGCCAGGCAGACCAGCAGGAACAACTCAGCCAGCAGCTGGAGCGTTTTCAAGCGCGCCTGATCGAACTGGAAAACCAGCAAACCCTCGACAAAGAAGCCCTGGATAGCCTGCAAACCAGCCAAGACGACTTGCAGCAAAGCCTGGCAACCCACAACCAACAATTGAAAGCATTACAAAATTTAGAAAAGCAGCTGGCTGAACTGCAACGCGCTCATCAGAATACCCTCGAACTGGCGCGCGCAAATCAAACCGCGCTGGAAAGCGGCGCGTTGACCCGCCAGGTGGAATCAGACCTGCAGGTGCTCAAAGCAGCGGTGCTCATCCAGCGCGCCCGCCTGTACCTGGAACAATCCAATTTTGGGCTGGCAGAGCAGGAGATGCGCATTGTACGCGCCTTGCTGGTAGAATTACAAACCAAAGCCCAACCCGATCAGACTGCCAACCTGGCAGCCTGGATTGGGAGACTGGACTCCGCCTTAGCCAGCCTGCCCGATTTCCCCGTCCTGGCTGCCAATGATCTGCGCACTGTTGGGGAAATGCTATTGCTGCCCGATACCCTGTTCGCATTGACCCAGCCCTCCACCCCAGGACAGGATAACGGCGCTTCCACACCAACGCCCGGCAGCGCTGCCACAATTACGCCAACGCCCGGCAGCGGCCTGGCTGCAACACCCACCCCCACCCAGACCCGAACCCCCTGATGACAACGAGGTAAAGCAAATTATGGAAACCGAGAAAACCAATCCGGATGAATCCTCGCAGGCTGAATCCCAAAGCGAGTCCGCATCCACGCCAGCCGAACAGCCTGCTGCCAGTTCCAGCCCAATCTACCCGTCGCTGGAGTCCGCGCCAAGCCTGGCTGGTAGCGGGTCGCCTACCTGGCTGCGCCGCAACATGCCCTGGCTGGCGGGTATATTGATTGCGTTGATCCTCGGCTTTGGCTTAGCCTTCTTCCTGCTGTACCAACCCGCTGTGACCGCTTTGCAGCATACCCGCCAGGAAGCCGCTCAACAAATGGAAACGATCAACCAAATGCAAACCGACCTGGAAAACACCCGCGTCACGCTGGATCAGACTCGCATTGACCTGAAAACCACCACCACCGCGTTGGAGGAATTGCAATACCAGGCAGCCCTGACCACTTTGCAAACCAACGTAGCCTATGCCCGCCTGGCGCTGGTGACCAAAGACCTGTTGACCGCCCGCCAGGAATTGAGCGCCGCGCAGGCAAATCTAAAAAAGTTTGCTCCGCTGCTGGCAGAGCAGGAAATTATCACCGCCCTGACCGAGCGGTTAGCGCTGGTGCGCGCTTCTATAACCAGTGACCCGGCTAAAAGCTTGGAAGAATTGCGCATCCTGGCGGAAAATCTCGCCCGCCTGGAAAAACCCTAAACAAAATACATTAACCACCACCCTGAAACTCGTCCGAACAGGTTTCGGGGTGGTGGTTTATCATCAGTAACGCAAGAGCGCGCCAATCTGTCCCGCCAGGATCAGGCGGTTATCGGCATGGATCACCTCGACATCCCCACCATTGCGCATCGTCCGGCTGATGGAGAAATCCACCCCGTCCGCAATTTTATGGATCTCGCCGGCGCAAAGCGGGCAGGTTTTAACCGGTTTGGCGGTCAGGTAACTGCAATTGGCGCAGTGATAAGCCGGCTGGTTGAAACCGTGCGCCACCACCAGCGTGCTGACCCGGTCGCCACTGACTGCATCCAGGGTGGCTTCCAAGCCGGTGACCGCCCCGCTGTTCTTGGCAGCCCGGGTAATCATATCTTCGATCAGGTGGGCTTCGCGCTTTTGTTCCGCCTCGTGCCCGATCTGCATCGCTTTCGCCAGCACCTCGGTGTGGCCGGCGTTCATGCTCATTGGAAAGGTGCCCACAATCAGGCTTTGCCATACCTTCGGCAACAGGCTGCGGAAAAGAGCGCTGTTGTCCTCGGATCCGCCCAGCAGGATGCGGCGGACGCGGTTGGCTTCAAAAAACTGCACCGAAAAATCCACCGAGTCCTTCATATTGCGCTCGATCACTTCCTCCATGTGGCGGGTGCGCCCGGCAACCCCGCCCATAGCGCCGGGAATGGTCGAAGCGCCGCCGCGCTTGGTGCGCTTGACGGCTTCCCCCACCACGCCCTCTTGCTCACGCAGTTCGCCCAGGTGGAAGAAGAACAGGCGCGCGCCTTGCTTGTCCATCAGAACCACGCCATATCCGCCGTAACTGTCCAACAGATCAGCCAGCACGCGCACGCTTGGGCGGTCGCTGACGTGCGCCAGGTCGGGCACGGGGATTGCCAGCGGATAAACGCGGAAAAAGTTTTGCGGCGCGCATGAAAACAGGGCAACGCCGCGACCAGACCAGTCATATTCGCGTTGGAAATAATTTTCAATGGTTGCTACATCTTCCGGCAGATTTACCCCCTTGAGCAAATTGCGCAAGCGCAGCCGATAGGCGTCAGAATTCCCTGCTGTCGGATCGGTATTGAGGTACACGCTCAACACGGAATTCGGGGAAACGAATTGCAGCAATTCCCGCAGCTCAAGTTCAGCCAACATGGCAACCTCCTTGTCGATTGTGATTGAATTGACTTAAACGATCGTCCACATTACGGACGCTTGCCAAGAGTAATGGTTACCTCCATTTCTGTATTATCTCGCAAAATCGTCAGGGTGACCTGATCTCCGGGCGACTTGTTTTTGATCAGGTAACTGAGCATATCGCCGAATGTCATCACCGGCTGTCCGTCCACCGCAACAATCAAATCGCCGCCGGCTGGAAGTCCGGGAAAGCTGGTCGGCTGGTTGCCAGCCCTTACACCGGCATCATCTGCCGGGCCGCCGGGGGTCACG
Organism: Bellilinea sp.; assembly: GCA_039666315.1. Classification (GTDB taxonomy): domain Bacteria; phylum Chloroflexota; class Anaerolineae; order Anaerolineales; family Anaerolineaceae; genus Bellilinea. The sequence continues at coordinate 361,665 of JAVSME010000008.1, forward strand.
CTGATTACATAGGCGCCATTCTGGCGCGGGAGCTCTAACTCCTCGATCATTTCGAGCGTCAATCCCTCGCGGCTGGTGATGCCCAAAAAGGGATAATCATACCTGCCTTCGGCGATCAACGCTGGCACAACCCGGCGGACAATGTTGCTGGAAATGGCAAAACCAATCCCGCTGTTGACCGGGTCTCCGGTGACGGTTGCGCCGGTAGTGCGGATGGCGCGATTGACGCCAATCACCTCGCCGTTCAAATTGAGCAACGGACCACCCGAATTGCCCGGATTGATGGCGGCATCGGTCTGGATGATGTCCCCAGCGGTGAAGAAATTGCCACCTTCTGCCAGTCGCATCGATTCCAGCGTGCGCCCCTTGGCGGAAACGATCCCTACCGTCATTGTGCCTGAAAGGCGGAACGGATTGCCAATCGCGATCACCGATTGCCCGACTCGCAATTGATCCGAATCGCCCAGCGGCAGCGGCACGAGCACATCTTCTGGGACATCCACTTTGACCACTGCCAGGTCAGAGTCAAGGTCTGTGCCAATCACCTCGCCGCGCACTTTCAAGCCAAACAGAAAATCTACCTCCACGCTCGTCGCGCCTTCCACAACATGGTAATTGGTCACGATATGTCCCTGACGGTCAAAGACAAACCCGGAGCCGGTATTACCGCCCAGTTCATTTCCGACCACCAGACTGACCACACCGGGTGAAACCCGTTCGTACAGGGTGGTGAGGAGCACATCCCGGTCAGCCAGATTTAGGCTAGACAGGTCTGACAAGGATCCCGGAGTTGCCACTACTGGCATATCCTCTAGCGAGGGACGCGCCGCTTCTTCGGTAGCATACTCTGCAATCTCCGCAGTCGGTTGCGGGGACTCATCTGAGAAAATGCGCGGGACTTGAAAACTAAATCCACACGCCACGGTTACCAGCAGCGTGACTAGCGATACAATCAGGATCGGCTTCTTATTCATAATATTTATCTCCATTACCACTCATATCCGCGCTGCGTCTGGCAGGTCTGCCTGGCAAACCTTGTCCATTGCATCGGGCATGGCTGCTGGCATCCTTCTCCATCAGGCACGCGCGGCAGTTCCTTGTTTTTCCAGCGCGCGCAGCTGCTCGAACAATTCGCGCTGGCGCTCGCTCAATTGGCGGGGAATCTGCACCTTCACGCTCACGTACAGATCGCCAAACGTATGCGGGCTGCGTAATTGGGGCATACCCCGCCCGGCAAGGCGGATTTTTTGCCCCGCTTGAGTGCCCGGCGGTATGGTCAACATCACTTCGCCGCTCAACGTAGTGACCCGCGTCTGCCCGCCTAAAACCGCCGTGTACAGGTCAATGTTTACTTCGCTGTACAGGTCGTTGCCTTTGCGCTCGTAGCGCGCATCCGGCAGCACTTCGATCACCAGGTATAGATCGGACTTCCGCCCATCCGGCGCAACCGGTCCGCCCCCTGAAAGGCGGATGCGCGTATCGGTTTGGGCGCCAGGCGGGATCTTCCCTTCGATGCGGCGGTTATCCACCTGCAGGAAGCGGGTTGTGCCGCGGTAGGCTTCTTCCAGCGTGATCTGCACCGGGTGTTGCAAGTGCTGAGGCTGGCGGGCGCGGCGGGCAGAGGGCGATTGGCGCATGGCATCCGCGCCCATTCCGCCAAAGATGGCACTAAAGAAATCGGAAAAACCGCCCATTCCGCCGAATAGGTCGCCCATATCCACCTGGGTGGAGCGGGCGCCGCGTGGCGTGCCGCTGAACCACTGCTCCCAGTTGAAATTGCCGGGTTGTCCGCCCATCTGCTGCCATTGGTGATAGGATTCACCCAGCTGGTCATAACGGGCGCGTTTTTGTGGATCGCGCAGCACCTCGTAAGCCTCGTTGATCTCCTTAAACCTCTCCTCAGCGCTTTTATCGCCGCGGTTGCGGTCAGGATGATGCTTCATCGCCAGTTTACGATAGGCTTTCTTTACTTCCTCTTCGCTGGCGGATTTCGAGACGCCAAGAATTTTGTAGTAATCCTTGTATTCCATGCTTTCATTGTATTATTTCGGATTGCGGCGAGTCAAGTCATTTGCATCACCTCTAATAGAATTCTTACAATATCTTCATGTTTCGTGTTACAGAATTGTAAATAGATTGAATAGTCTGTGTGGTTTTATTATTAATGTTTCGTGCTATCATTAGTAACGATGGCAGAAACACGTGACCGCATTCTGATTGCTGAGCCCGACCCGGTCATAGCAGATTTTATTGCCCGCCAGACGCTTCAGGCTGTCGGCTACCAGGTATATATTGTGCCTGACGGCTCGACTGCCATTTCCCGCGCAGTTCAGCTGACTCCGGACGTCATCCTGGCGAACCTGGAATTGCCCGGTCTGAGCGGAAAAGACTTGTTGGTCGGGCTTGCTTCGCAGGGCGTCAACACGCCGGTGATCATGATCGCCAAAAAAGGCGCGGAGAATGAGATCATCCAGGCTTTCCGGCTTGGCGCGGCAGATTACATTTTATGGCCCTCGCGCGAAGCCGAGATCCTCTCGGCAGTGGAGCGTAATCTCCATCAGGTGCGCGAACGGCGCGAGCGCGAACGCCTGGCAGCACAATTGGGGCAAACCAATCAGGAACTTCAGCAGCGCGTGCGCGAACTGACCACCATCTTCTCGATTGCCAAAGCGGTGACTTCGATTACCGATCAGGCAAACCTGTTTGAAAAAATCCTCGAAAGCGTATCCCGCATCACCCACACCGACCTGGGCTGGTTCCTGTTGCGCAACGAGAACAGTAAAGCCTTTCTATTGGTGGCGCAACACAAACTACCCCCCTCACTGCCTGTCCGTTTAAACCAGCCGTGGGATGACGGCATCAGTTCGTTGGTGGCAATGTCAGGAGAAGCGCTCACCATCCATGGCGAGCCGCTCAAGCGGTTTAAGGTCGCCGCTTTGGGTCAATCAGCGCTGATCGTTCCGGTCAAGGTTTCCAGGCAGGTGATTGGACTGCTCACCCTCATCCGGCGCAAAGCAGAGCCATTCAAAGAATCCGAGCAGCGCCTGGTGGAATCGATTGCCGATTTTGCTTCGATCTCGCTGGTCAATGCGCGCCTTTTCCGGGTAATGGAAGAACGCGCCCGCCAACAGCAAATCCTGGCAGAAAACGCCCTGACCGGAGAAAAGATCACCGCAGAATTGCTCCAAAAAGTGCGCCAAGAACTGCTGTTGACAATCGAGATGCAACAGAACGCACTAAACCGCCTGACTCAGGATGCAACCGCCCGCTGGTCGAACCCGCAGCGCGAGAATCTCACCATCCTTAACCAAACGCTTGACACCTTGGGGCAAATCAGCAATGCCATCACCCCGCTGCAAAGTCCGCGCGCTCAGCGTGCTTCGCGCGGGGTCAATCTCAGTGAAATCATCCGCCTGACCAGCAGCCACTTCTTGCCGTTTGCCCAACGCAGCAATCTCTCTTTGATCGCCGATCTACCGCAAGAGGCGGTTTTCATTGCCGGGGATGAACAGCAGGTCACCCAAATCATCAATGGGCTGGTCAGCAATGCGGTCAAATTCTGCAATCCGGGCGGTCAGGTGCGCATAAAAATTGAGAAGAGCAATGGCAAGGATGTTCACGTGATTGTCAGTGACACCGGTCCAGGACTGGAATCGCGTCTGGCAGCTCGCCTTCTGGAAGGTCAGGCGCGTTCCGAACAATCCCGCCCGCGCCGGTTTGGTGGATTGGGCGTAGGAATGGGATTAATTAAAGAGTTGGTTACTCGCCTAAATGGTAAAATTTGGGTGGAAAGTACTCCCGGGCAGGGAACGAGTTTTCACATTACGATGCCGGCTGGTTGATCCAGCCATTGACTGAAAAGGCGCGCTACCTTACATGAACACCTCAAACAAAGACCAAACTATCCTCGTTCTAATTACCGATCAACAAATCACGTACCTGCTTGCCCGGGTGCTGCAATCTGCCGGCTACAATGTAGAAGTCCAACCGAACGAAGAAAACGCTTTTCAGTACGCAGAAGATAATCGCCCGGCGTTGATTATCCTTAGCGAGACCATCGCGAACGGAAAAGGATTGGAAATAGCGGGAAAATTTATCCACCAATTTCCCGCCACGCCCATCGTCTTGTTGGTTCAAAAAGACAGCCCCGAGTTACTTAAACGGGCACTTCGCCTGGGGATCAGCGATTACCTGTGCCTGCCGCTGCGCAGCGAGGACATCCTCCATTCAGTTCAGGACAGCCTCTCCAAAGTGCGCCAATCGCGCGAATGGGTGCTATTGGAAGCCCGCCGGGCAACCGACCGGCTGCGCCGCCGCGTGGACGAGTTGGAAACTCTGGCGCGTCTTGGGCAGTCAATCACCTCATCGCTCAATTCTGACGAAGTGTTATCTGCCATCGTTGATGCCGCAGTGGAATTAACCGGCGCGGAAGAAGGCAGCCTGCTCCTGCTCGATGAAGACAGCGGCGAATTGTACATGCGCGCTGCCAAAAACTTTCAGGAAGATTTTGTGCGCACCTTCCGCTTGCCAATTCAAGATACACTGGCGGGATCGGTGCTGCGCACCGCCCAACCGGTCGTTTTGGACGAGAGCACCCCGCAAAAGATCAAGACTTCCTACCTGGTGCATGCGCTGATCTACGTCCCGCTCAAAATTAAAGATAAAGTTTTCGGCGTGCTCGGCGTTGACAACCGCCACAGCCGTATGCCGTTCAACAAGCGCGATATCAACCTGCTTTCCACTCTGGCAGAATATGCCGTCATCGCGCTGCAAAACTCCCGCCTGTATGACGAAACTCAGGCGGAACGCAATAAAATGGAAACCATCCTCAAAAAGATTCAGGATGGCGTGATCGTCATCGGGCAAAACCGCGAAGTCATCCTGATCAACCAGGCTGCCGAAACTGCCCTGGGCATTACCCACATTAATATCGTAGGCAAACCCTACCGCGAGGTAATCAGTCAGCCGGAACTGCTCGAACTGCTCGATACCAGCACGCGCAGCCTGTCCAACCGCACCGAACTGGTGGTGGAGGATGGGCGGGTGTTTGGCGCGCAACGCACGCCCATCCCGGATGTCGGCACCGCCCTCACCCTCCATGATATCACCTACCTGAAGAAACTTGACCGCATCAAGAGTGAATTTGTCAGCACTGTATCGCACGACTTGCGCTCTCCGCTAACCGCTATTCTTGGCTATGCCGAGTTGATCGAGCGCGCTGGACCGGTCAATGAATTGCAGCAGGAATTTATCCGCCGCGTACAAACCAGCGTGCAGAACATCACCCACCTGGTAGATGATCTGGTCAATCTGGGTCGGATTGAAGCCGGTTTTGACACGCGCAAGGAAACATTTGACCTGCGCCAGATACTCGACCTGGCAGGGGAAAACTTCCGCAAGGCGATGGCGCGCAAGGGTAACACGCTCCATGTGGATCTGCCCACTACACTCCCGCCCTTTTACGGGAATCCGGTACAAATCCGCCAAATGTTCGAGCACTTGATTGATAACGGGATTAAATATTCGCAGCCGGGCGGCAAAATCAATATTTGCGGCGAACTGGAACAGAACCAGATCATTTTACAGGTCAAGGACGAGGGAATCGGTATTCCGTCCGTAGATTTGCCGTTTATATTCGATAAATTCTACCGTGCCAGTAACGTTAATAGCGAAGTGGCTGGCACCGGATTGGGCTTAGCCATTGTGCGATCCATCGTGGAAAGCCACGAGGGACGTATCTGGGTGGAATCGATCATCGGGCAGGGCACAACGTTCACCATCGTCTTGCCGATCATCGAAGCCTGATGGTTAAAGCAAGCCTCCGCTGAACACGGTGTTATATCCAGCGGAGGCATTCGCCAAAGGAGGAGACAGCGATGAGCTACCATGGAGGAGTCCAGGTTTTGTCTCCGCAACAATATTACTGCAAAGCGCCCCCTTTGGCTACGGGTTATTCATCATTGTCTACAGATGACCTTACTCACTTTACAACCCCCGAATAAAGTCACGCAATAATGTGACAGCCTCCTCCGGGTTACGGTAAGGCGCCAGGCGCAGGCGCGGATGGTCGTTGCCGGTGATCATTTTAGAGACGGTCGCGTCCGAGTTAAAACAGCACATCACCGGTTTTTCCAGCATCAACGCCAGCGCAATCTCGTACCCCACCCCATGCGAAGGAGTGGTTACTTCCGCAACCAGCGCATCGCATTCACGCACCCAGGTAACATCGCGCCGGAAAACCTCGCGCGCCTCAACCAGGGTCTCCAGTTCAATTACGCGCGGGCTGGCAAGCAGCGCGGTAGGCACGCGGTGACCATCCTCCAGCAGCGCGCGCACAATGGCAGCATACACCGGTTGTTCTTTTCGTCCCCCGGTGATGGAACAGGAGAAATAAATATTCATTTTCGCGCAGGGATTTCCTTTCATATAGATGCTTTCAACGATTTTAGCATCATTTATCAGGCGATCAAAACCTGATTCTGGCACAATTATTGCATCAACGAACAAAACTGCCCCCGATTCTTTGCTTGACGCAGTTTAATGCTTATGCTACTATGGAGACAAGGTATTAAAATTGCGGATAGGTTACACGAAATTCGGGAATTTGTCACCTGAGAAGGAGATCGAAAATGAAAAAGAACGTGTTCGCTGTGGTGCTGATAACAATCCTAATCGGGTTGAGTCTGGTGGCTTGCACCCGTTCGGCAACCACCAAACAACCTGAACAAGCCACTGCCACCGCGGAAATTCCATTCCCGATTGCGACGGTGGACCCCAACGCGAGGCTTACAGAAATTGTCCAGCAAACCCAATCCGCCCAGGAAAGCCCGGCTGCCCCGGCAGAGGTAACGCCCATCATCGTCTCCACCGAAACGCCCGTGCCTCAGCCAACCCCAACGATGCCGGTTCTCCCCACCTTGAGCCGCCCGGAAACGTACACCTTACAACAAGGGGAATGGCCAATTTGCATCGCCCGGCGTTACGACCTGGATCTCAACGCCTTCCTGACCGTCAACAACCTGAGCATGAATTCCAAACCCGATGCCGGTTCCGTCCTGAAAATCCCCGCCACTGGTTCCTGGACTTCCGGACCGCGTTCTCTAAAGACCCACCCCGCCGACTATACGGTACAAGCGGGCGATACTATCTACTCGGTTGCCTGCGATTTTGGTGATGTAGATCCAATGGCGATTGTCGCCGCTAATAATCTTCAAGCGCCTTACACCCTCACGGCTGGCGCGGTCATTCGAATTCCATAATCCACTGGCTGGATTGAGCAAAATGCGGTTAACATCCCTGGCGGGGGTATCCCCGCCATTTGTATTTAACAGCCATCCGGTTGGGTGGCACCGGTCTGCCCTCCCGCCAATCTTGAATTACCGCGGCGCGGCAGGAGCAGGAAAAATCTACCGAACTCGGGTTGAATTAAGCATGTGAACAGGAATAAATAATGAATTTTTCAATTCTCCATCGCGAAAAAATCTACCAGGGGCGTGCCTTTGGAGTGGAGCGCGTGCAATTGCGGTTACCTGACGGCGCCGTGCGTCCATACGACCTGGTGCATCACCGTGGTTCGGTTACCATCGTTCCGTTGGACGAGCGCGGCAATTTGCTCTTCGTGCGCCAGTATCGCCTTGGCGCAGGGGAAGAAATGCTGGAGTTGCCTGCCGGCATACTGGATGACAACGAAGACCCAGGCGAGTGCGCAGCCCGCGAAGTCCGCGAGGAGACCGGCATGGCAGCCAGCAATCTGCTATTACTAGGCGACTTTTACCTCGCACCCGGTTACTCCTCCGAGCACATGTACATATTTCTGGCGACCGGTTTGTACCCTGCTGCGTTGGCGCGCGACCCGGATGAATTTTTACAGGTGCAGCCCATCCCGGTTGATGAGGCGCTTCGCATGGCGCAGCAGGGCAACCTGCGGGATGCAAAATCGCTGGCTGCTCTGCTGCTGGCATACCCCCATTTAAGAGGGTAATTTTTTCCAAATATGACAGGAAACATATCAATTCGGTGACCTATATAACTTACCCATACAGGAATTTACAGATACACTCGAAAGGATGAATGTCTGGACACGCAGACCACTTGAACTTTAAAACAACCCGAAGCGATCCATTGAACGGGTTGTTTTCTTGAACTCATAAATTTCTGTATTGGAGTGACAGCATGACAAGACAAATGATTACCGTAGATGCCAATGAGGCAGTTGCTTATGTTGCCTACCGGCTGAATGAAGTGATTGCCATCTATCCCATTACCCCATCCTCCGGGATGGGAGAACTTGCGGATGCCTGGTCAGCCGCGCGCGTGCCCAACATCTGGGGCACCGTGCCACTGGTGGTCGAAATGCAATCAGAAGGCGGTGCTGCCGGGGCGGTGCACGGCGCGCTGCAAACTGGCTCGCTGACCACGACTTTCACCGCATCGCAAGGTTTGCTGTTAATGATCCCGAACATGTTCAAAATTGCCGGCGAACTTACCCCGGCAGTATTCCATGTTTCGGCTCGCTCGGTAGCAGCCCACGCGCTTTCCATTTTTGGCGATCACTCCGATGTGATGACAACCCGCCAGACGGGTTGGGCGTTGCTGGCTTCCCGCTCGGCTCAGGAAGCGCACGACATGGCATTGATCGCTCAGGCAGCCTCTCTGCGCTCGCGCATTCCCTTCCTGCACTTTTTCGATGGCTTCCGCACTTCGCACGAGTTCAACAAGATCGAATACCTCAACGAAGATGATTTGCGCGCCATGATTGATCTGCAAGCGGTCAGCGAACACCGCGCCCGCGCGCTCACCCCGGACCATCCCGTGCTGCGCGGCACCGCCATGAACCCGGATGTTTTCTTCCAGGCGCGCGAAGCGATTAATCCTTTCTACGCTGCCTGCCCGAACATTGTTCAAGAGACGATGGACAAATTCGCCGCCCTTACTGGTCGTTCGTACCGCTTGTTTGATTATGCCGGCGCGCGAGATGCTGAACGGGTGATTGTGCTAATGGGTTCCGGCGCTGAAACTGCCGAGGAAACTGCGCTCTACCTGCAAAACAAGGGCGAAAAGGTGGGTGTGGTCACCGTGCGCCTGTTCCGCCCCTTCTCGGTGGATGCTTTGGCGAATGTGCTGCCTGCCTCTGTGAAGAAAATTGCCGTACTCGACCGCACCAAAGAACCCGGTGCTGCCGGCGAACCGCTATACCAGGATGTGATCACCGCGGTCAACGAAGCGATAATGGAAGGCAAGGTTGGTTTCAAAAGCTTGCCGGTCATCGTTGCCGGACGTTATGGGCTTTCTTCCAAAGAATTTACCCCGGCGATGGTCAAAGCAGTGTTTGACGAATTGAAGTCCGCCACTCCGCGCAACCACTTCACCGTCGGCATCAACGACGATGTCAGTCACACCAGCCTTGCCTACGATCTATCCTTCTCGATCGAACACCCGCAAACCGTGCGCTGCGTATTCTTTGGGTTGGGTGCGGATGGCACCATCGGCGCCAATAAAAACTCGATCAAGATCATCGGCGAGGAAACCAACAACTACGCTCAGGGTTACTACGTACTGGATTCAAAGAAATCCGGTTCGGTCACCATTTCGCACTTGCGGTTTGGTCCACGACCCATTCGCGCTCCCTATCTGATCGGTCCCGGTCATGCCAATTTCGTAGCCTGCCACCAGTTCCCCTTCTTGGAACGGTTGGACGTGCTCAAGTACGCCGCTCCGGGCGCCGTGTTCCTGCTCAACAGCATTTACAAGCCCGACCAGGTATGGGATCATCTGCCCCGTGAAGTGCAACAAGCCATCATCGAAAAACAACTGAAATTTTACGTCATTGATGCCTATGATGTTGCCAATAAAACCGGCATGGGTGGGCGCATCAACACCGTGATGCAGACCTGCTTCTTCGCCATCAGTGGCGTGCTACCGCGCGATGAAGCCATCGCTGAGATCAAGAAAAGCATCGAAAAAACCTACGGTAAACGCGGCGATGCGGTGGTGCAGCGCAATTTCGAAGCCGTTGATCATACCCTTGAAAACCTATTCGAAATCAAAGTGCCTCAGCAGGTCACCAGCAGCATTTCGCGCCGCTACCCGGTATCCGCTGAAGCGCCCGAATTTGTCCGCGATGTGCTCGCGCCAATCATGATCTTTAATGGGGACGAGCTGCCAGTCAGCAAGATGCCCATTGATGGCACCTTCCCCACCGCCACCGCGCGCTGGGAAAAACGCAGCATCGCCCTGGAAATCCCGGTTTGGGACCCCGATGTGTGTATTCAATGCGGAAAATGCGCGCTGGTCTGCCCGCACGCTGTCATCCGCCAGAAGGTTTACGACCCCAAACATCTGGAAAACGCGCCGGCAGGTTTCAAATCCACCCCGGCAAAATTCAAAGAATTCCCAGGCATGATGTACACCATCCAGGTTGCGCCGGAAGATTGCACCGGCTGCGCGCTGTGCGTGGAAGCCTGCCCGGCAAAAAACAAAGCCCAGACAGGCTTAAAAGCCATCAACATGGCAGATCAACCCCCGCTGCGCAAGCCCGAAAGCGTCAACTGGGAATTCTTCCTGTCTTTGCCGGAAGTTGACCGTACCGCAATGTCGGTTGGGACGGTCAAGAATTCACAACTGCTCGAGCCGCTGTTTGAATTCTCGGGCGCGTGCGGTGGCTGCGGCGAGACACCCTATGTTAAACTGGTGTCACAATTGTTCGGCGACCGCACCGTGGTTGCCAACGCCACCGGGTGTTCCTCAATTTACGGCGGTAACCTGCCCACCACCCCCTGGACAGTCAACCGCGACGGTCGCGGACCCGCCTGGTCGAATTCCCTGTTCGAGGACAATGCCGAATTCGGTCTGGGTATGCGCCTGACGATTGACAAACAAAGCGAGTTTGCGGCCGAGTTGCTTAAAGCGCTTGCCCCTCAAATTGGTCAGGTGCTGGTAGATGAACTGCTCAAAGCAGATCAGACCAGCGAAAGCGGTATCAACGCTCAACGCGGACGGGTTGCCCAACTCAAGCAGGTGCTTAAGACCATCCAGGATGATCGCGCAGGGATGCTGCTGGACCTGGCGGATTTCTTGGTTCGAAAGAGTGTTTGGATCATCGGCGGTGACGGCTGGGCATACGATATCGGCTACGGCGGTCTCGATCACGTGCTGGCTTCCGGGCGTAACCTCAACATCCTGGTGCTGGATACCGAAGTGTATTCCAACACCGGCGGGCAATCCTCCAAAGCCACACCGCGCGCAGCGGTAGCGAAATTTGCCGCCAACGGTAAAGGCTTGCCAAAGAAAGATCTCGGCATGATCGCCATGGCCTACGGGTATGTGTACGTCGCTCAGGTGGCAATGGGTGCCAACGATGCCCAAACACTTAAGGCATTAATCGAAGCCGACGCCTATGATGGACCTTCCCTGGTTATCGCATATAGCCATTGTATTGCCCACGGGATTGACATGCGCAAAGGTCTCGACCAGCAAAAACTGGCAGTCCAGTCCGGAGTCTGGCCGCTGTTCCGCTATAATCCCTTGCTCGCGGACGAGGGCAAGAATCCACTACAAATCGACGCCCGCGCTCCATCTGTCTCGGTCGAAGAATACGCCTACAACGAAACGCGTTACCGCATGTTGTTGCAGAGCGACGAAGCCCGCGCCGAGGCATTGATGCGGCAGGCGCGCGTGGATGCCGCCAAACGCTGGAAACTTTACCAGCAGATGGCAGCCATTCAATACAATGGGCAGAGCGATGACTCTGCCGCCGGGAAAACTGAATAATGTATATGCACCGGGCGTGCGGGATCATAAACCCGCACGCTGCTGCATTTTTTAGATTTAGGAGACGAAAACAATGGCAGATTTATCCACCTCGTATCTGGGTTTGAAACTAAAAAATCCACTGGTTGCCTCGGCTTCGCCGCTGTCTAAAAAAGTGGAAAGCGTCCGCCGTCTGGAAGAAGCCGGTGTGAGCGCAGTGGTGATGTATTCACTATTTGAAGAGCAAATCACCCACGAAAGCCTTGCGCTGGACCATTATTTGACCCGCGGCAGCGAATCGTTCGCTGAGGCAATTACATATTTTCCTGACCTGGAAAAATACAACGTCGGTCCGGAAAGTTACCTGGAATTGATCTACCGCATCAAGAAAGCGGTAACCATACCGGTTATCGGCAGCCTGAACGGCATTTCGACCGGCGGCTGGGTAGACTATGCCCACCGCATTCAGGATGCCGGGGCGGATGCGCTGGAACTGAACATCTATTACCTCCCAACCGATCCAAAACTGACCAGCCAGGAATTGGAACAAAATTACGTTCAACTGGTCAAAGATGTGCGCAGTCAGATCAAGATCCCGCTGGCAGTCAAACTCAGCCCCTATTTCACCGCCTTGCCAAACCTGGCTGCCCAACTGTCGGATGCCGGCGCAGATGGCTTGGTGCTGTTCAACCGTTTTTACCAGCCGGACCTGGATATTGAGTCTCTGGATGTGATTCCCAACCTGGCGCTTAGCACCTCCGACGATCTGCGCCTGCCGCTGCGTTGGATTGCCATCCTGCACAAGCGGGTCAAAGCCGATCTGGCGCTTTCCAGCGGGGTGCACAGCGCCACTGACGTGGTCAAGGCGCTGATGGCTGGCGCCAAAGCCGCAACGACCACTTCCGAATTGCTTGCCAAAGGGATTGGCAGAGCAACCGAAATCCTCGCCGACCTGAATCAATGGATGGATGAATTCGAATACGCCTCGGTCGAACAGATGATCGGAAGCATGAGTCATCAGGCAGTGGCGGAGCCGGCGGCATTCGAACGCGCCAACTACATGAAAGCGCTTTCCAGCTTCGACAACCGCACCCTGTATTAATCCAAAAGCACCTGTCAGAACAGCGCGGAAGGCATCGGTGCCTTCCGCGCTTTTTTGAATACAAGATTCCTTCTTGCCCAAACCCTTCCAAACCAAATCAATATGTGTGCACAGGCTGTTTGCTGTGCGTTACTGCCCCGCCAGCTCAGCGCCAGACAAGGTTGTAGCGATTTTTGCGTCGCTTACCTCGCGCGGCATGTGGCTCGATGCAGATTCCCGTTCCGCCAGCAAAGGGAGATTGTTTTACAACACCATCGGACAAGCCACTTTCTGACCCTGACACGGCTTGGCTTAAACTGGAGAGTTTTCTAATTCTTTAAACAAACATTGTACAATTAAAGGAAATTCTTTGACGAAATTTATACAAAACCTTATACTGTTGACATATTTATAACCAATCTAATGTTGAAAAACGAGGAGAATACGATGAAACGCTTAATATTGTTTGCAATGGTTGCTGTTCTGGCGCTTGCCGCCTGCGCGCCCGCCGCGACCCCTGCGCCAACCATGGCGCCCACTGCCCCACCCATGCCGACTGCCACGCCTGCTCCGCAAACCATCGTGGATATTGCTGTAGCAGACGGGCGCTTCACCACGCTGGTTGCCGCTGTGCAGGCTGCCGAACTGGTCGAGACGCTCTCCGGTGAAGGTCCATTCACCGTGTTCGCTCCCACCGATGATGCCTTCGCCAAACTTCCCGCCGGAACGCTTGAATCGCTGCTGCTGCCCGAAAACAAGCAGCAACTGACCGATATCCTGCTTTACCATGTTGTCTCCGGCAGTGTGCTGGCTGCCGATGTGCTCAACCTGAGCGAAGCCGAAACCGCGCTGGGCGAGAAAATTGCCATCAAGGTTGAAGGCGGCAAGGTATTCATCAACGAAGCCGAAGTGATTATCACGGATATTCAAGCCTCCAATGGCGTGATCCATGTCATTGATACCGTCATCCTGCCCCCCAGCATGACCGCCGAAGAACCGAAAGACATCGTTGACATCGCAGTCGCTGACGGGCGCTTCACCACCCTGGTTGCCGCTGTGCAGGCTGCCGGTTTGGTAGATACCCTCAAGGGTGAAGGTCCCTTCACCGTCTTCGCTCCCACCGACGATGCCTTCGCCAAACTGCCCGCCGGAACGCTTGAATCGCTGCTGCTGCCAGAAAACAAGCAGCAACTGACCGATATACTACTCTACCACGTTCTGCCCGGCAAGGTAATGGCTGAGAACGTTGCCGATGGTCTGATCGCCGACACCGCGTTGGGCACATCGGTCTTCTTCAAGGTTGATATGGGCAATGTTTCCATCAACGAAGCCATGATCATCCTGACCAACATCGAAGCCTCTAACGGCGTGATCCATGTCATTGACACCATGATCCTGCCCAAGGATATCGTTGACGCTGCGGTCTTCAACCAATTCGAGACCCTGGTTGCCGCCGTGACCGCCGCCGAACTGGCCGAAACCCTCAAAGGAGACGGTCCGTTCACCGTGTTCGCACCCACCGACGATGCCTTTGCCAAACTGCCCGCCGGGACGCTTGAATCGCTGCTGCTGCCCGAAAACAAGCAGCAACTGACCGATATCCTGCTTTACCATGTTGTCTCTGGCAGTGTGCTGGCTGAGGATGTCGTTGAACTACAATCCGCCGATACAGTGCTGGGTCAACCGGTCAGCGTAAGAGTGGAGGATGGCAAGGTGTTCATCAACGACGCTCAGGTCATCCTGACCGACATCAAAACCACCAACGGTGTCATTCACGTGATAGATGCGGTCATTCTGCCCCCTCAGTAAATTTATTTTCGCTATATAGCGAAAATAAATTCGCCAGAGAATAGATTATCGGTAGGAAGGTTGTTTAGCAAACCCAAACATTGCGGCGTTCCTGTCGCAATGTTTGGGTTTTACCGTGGTAAGGATTCTGTCGCCACTCTCATCTTGCCAACCAGGCAGAAACAAGGAAAACGCCCCTCAGCAAGGGGCGTTTAAACTCAAATAAAAATGGCAATGAGTGCGGGAAAGAAGGCGGGTTGCTATTCTTCCAAAGCCATCGATTCACCAACCCGGCGCTGACGGTAAACAATTCGGCCGCGCGTCAGGTCGTAGGGCGACATTTCCACCCGCACCCGGTCTCCCAACAGGATGCGGATGTAATACTTGCGCATTCTGCCCGATAGATAGGCAAGCACCTCGTGACCGTTCTCCAGCCGGACGCGGAACTGCGTTCCCGGTAGAGCCTCTACGATTGTGCCTTCCACTTGAATCTTATCTTCCTCTTTAGCCATCATTTCCTCCCGCGCCGGCCGGTAAAAATGCCGTGACCGGATTCCTAGCCAAAAGACTACTCGGCACCGCGCGAATACTGGCGGCGCTTGATACGGCGAATGGCTTTCTTCTTCTCCACCCGGCGCAGTTCGCTTTTAGAAATAAACCATCGTTTGCGGCGGACAGTGCTCAAAACACCGCTTTTGACTACTTTCTTGCGAAAGCGCTTAAGCAGTTGATCTTGCGATTCATTTTGTCTTAGTGTAACAGTGGGCACGTTTCTCACCTCCCTTCCATGTCAGGGATGCCGGACACAAAAAAATTTCGGCTGCAAACCGCTCATGCAACCGAAGGAAAAATCACCAAGGGATTTTATTCTCGAAGGCATCCGGCGGTACAACCTCCAATAAACTTTCAATCTGGTAAATCGAAAGCGCAGGCGGAAAAACTCCGCATACCAGAGCCTATTATACCACTTGGGTCACAATTGTCAAACAGAAATTTGAAATTCGCCAGGTATCGCTATCGCGCCTCGAATGCGCTGGTCAACGGACTAAAACCGCTGTCCATGCGAATTTCGCTCTCACGCGCCAGTTCGATGATGTGATGCATGACGGCTTCCGCCACCACGCGCACCAGCGGGCGGTCTTCGGGGTTGCCACGATACACCAACGGCGCGCCAACGGTCAGGATGTAGGGTCCGCGCATGTACCAGCGCCCGTATTCCACCCGCCCGCGCACGGTGGAGCGGATGGTGCGCATGCGCTCGCGCTGCAGGTGCACGCCCACCGGGATGACCGGCGCACCGCTTGCCAGCGCCAGGCGCGCCACGCCGGTGCGCGGTTTTTGGAAACCGCCTTCTTCCGGGCTGAGCGCGCCTTCGGGAAAAATGATCACCGTTTTGCCCGCTTTCAAACGGCTGAGTGCGGACTCGATTGCCTGAGGTCCCTGCCCGGCAGCAACCGGGATATGCCCGGAGCGGCGCAAATACTCTCCCAGGATTGGCACCTGGAAAAGCAGTTCGTTGATCAGAATAAAGGATTGCTGCCCGACCATCGAAGCCACAAAGAACGGGTCGGTGGTGCTGGGGTGGTTGACGGCGATGATTTTCGCGCCTTGCGGCAATGGTTCGTGTTTAAACACATCCATTTTGAGCATCGTGCCGGTATAAGTGCGCACCACCGGGCGGGATGCCCAATACATTAATCGGTCCGACAGCATGGAACAACCTCAGTTAGTGATTTCAAGCGGGAATAAAATGAAAAATAAATGCCAGTCAAGATGAATCCATCGTATCACAAGGTTTTTTTGACTCATATCCCCCGCAGGGTAGATTGGCGGTCATGCCGTGGCACAGTTGAAGGCTGGCAGAGATGTGACCATCATTTCACCGGCGGGTATGCTTTACCCAAGCAATAGTACAAACCCTGCAATCCCGGCAAGGTTACGTAGCGCACCATACAATTCTGCAAGTTGCGGTCAAATCCAACCAATTGTCCGGGTTTCAGCCAGGTTGTAGCAACGTTGGGGCGTTGATTAATTTGGCCGCAGGCTGGGAAAAAAAGTGGTGTACAGGGCAGGTCGTTTATGATAAAATGATGCCTGCCTGGAGGGAAAGCCTCCAATCCGGAGGGATGGCCGAGTGGTTTAAGGCGCCTGTCTTGAAAACAGGTGTGGGGCAACTCACCGTGGGTTCGAATCCCTCTCCCTCCGCCAGAGATTTTGGCGCGCGGCAGAATCTCGTTAACAATTTGGGGAGGTGCCAGAGTGGTCGAATGGGGCCGCCTGCTAAGCGGTTGTCGGGACTATAAATCTCGACCGCGGGTTCGAATCCCGCCCTCCCCGCAGATACCACTTTTTAGTTCGACAAGAGGTGAGAACGCTTCAGTTGGTTGCAAAGCCACAAACGTGTCGCCTCGGACAAAAGCTGACCGGACTGCCCTCCGGAGCAGCTTTTTTCTTTCGGTTGGTAAAGTGCGGTCCCAGGCGTCTAAATTGCCCTGCAACTCCTGGGCTAATGCCATTGTAGCACCCAAATTCGTGTTTTGCAAGCTTTTTCGGGTGTTTTCGTGCCTGTTTTTCTCCGTCTGGAAGACTTCGCGACTGATCTCGCCGGCAATGTACAGTTCCTTCGCACGCTCAAGTCGGCGCTCGGCATCCTCTTCTTTTTGCACCTGATTATAGATTTGCTGCGATTGTTGCCAGTTGTAGCTTAGGTCACGAATTATTGCCACAAGCTGCAACTCCAGGTCATCGGCACGAACGGATTCTTGCGGACAGTCGCAGGTGCGTTCGATGCGTGAGGCATCTCGATAATACCGGCGGCCATAAGAAGAAACCCCACGGAACGTATTGCCACATTGACTACAAAAGATCAAACCTGTCAGCGGGAATGACTGCACCGGCGCGCCGCCTCTTGCTTTGCAATTGGTTCCGTTAAGCGAGCGCAGTTCCTGAACCTTATTGAACGCTTCCTCGCTGATCAGCACCGGGTGCTTACCATCGAAGATTTCCATCTCCCGCATCTCGCTGCGCTTGGTCCGGCGCCCACCCAATTCTTTCGTGCTTTTATACGGCAGCTTCCCAGTATAAAAAATCCGCTTGAGCATATCGCGGACGTAGTCTCGCGTAAATGGGCCTGGTTCTGAATAACCCGGGTGGCCCCGCTGGCGGACTTTGATGGAATAGCCGCTGGGGAGGGTTAACTCCAGCTCGTTAAGTCGCTCTGCGATTTTTGAATCGGATTGGTCTCCCTGCAGATACCATTCATACACCAGCTTGACAACTTCCGAGTCGATAGGATGTAGAATTAATCGCTTGCCATTGGTCTTATTTGGCGAATTATACTCGGGGCAATACCCTTTCCCGTTCGGCTCCTGGCATTCGGCGCACAGGCCCCGGCAATATCCGAAGGGTGAAAAGCCATTCCATAACCCCTCTCTGGCCCGTTGTCGCTTGCCTTTGATCGTTTCCTGACGTAAATTGTCCAAATAAATTTCCGCCAAGATACCCAATACCGTGAGCATCAACTTGCCCCAGGGAGAAGTAAAATCTAAGCGTTCTTGAACCGAAACGAACGAAACGTTGTACCCGCGTAGCTCATCGAGCGCTGTTAGCAAACCAGCCAGGTGACGGTAGAAGCGGTCCACCTTATCTACGATTACCACATCAAATTTTCCCGCTTCTGCATCTTTCATCAATTGCGCCAGCGCTGGACGGTGACTATCCTTCTTCGCCGAAATGCCTGCATCAGTATAAATTTCAATCAGTTCCCAATCATTATGTTTTACGTAATCTCGAATGTTCTTCTCTTGTGCGTCTAAACTATGACCATCCACCTGTTCTTTCATCGACACTCTGCGGTACCCCACCGCCCTCAACTTATCCTTTTCCATTCACGCCCTCCTAGTGCTATAATGGAATTGATGCGCTTTTATTGTACTCCATTGTTCGCATTTTTGTTCTACAAGGGACCAATATGGAAAAACCAATCGCAAAAGCCAGACGTGAATCTGTTCAAGCGCCCTATGATCCTGAACCGTTAATTTCGAGAGTCAAAGATCTGCTCAAAAAACATAATGAGAGTTACCGGGAAGCGTCGCTCCGTGCAGGATTAGACCACCAGGCAATCCGGCGCATCTTTGCTGGGCAGAAACCCCAGATGCATATTTGTATCTTGTTAGCGGATCACTTCGGAGTCAACCCCAATGAATTTCTACAAATGGCTGGCTGGCCTATTTTAAATGCCTTTGAAGTTCGTTCGCTCGAGCACGAAAGTCTTTCTCCCGAAGTGGTTGACGTGGCAGTGGCCATACAGAAGATACCTTCGCCAGGGAAACGAAAAGAAGTCGCAGAGGCTATCCTTACACTGGTAGAAAAGTATTTTGAGTGATCGGGGCGTTCCTTATCAGTGATGTTATTTCCATCAATCGTTAATTGACGAACACTCTCGGGATTTAAGAGAGGATCTGCCTCAGTGACAGATCCTCTCTTTTCTTACATATCCCTGGTACACGATTACACTTTCTGCAATGCCAGCAATCGGTCAAAGGGTTCGTGCGCGAGAACGAGGTGTATAGCTGACGCACCATCAAAGTAAATGGACAAGAACATGACTTTAAGTAGTCGTCTCCGTTCCGTTATGTTACAGCTTGCCCAAATCTTCGGGAAGTTTTCCAATAGAGCCACGATCTCGCACGCTTCGGGTTGTGTGGTAGGTTGATAGGTTTCCAGCCTTTTTCCAATCGTCAACGCTTTCTCATGGAACTGCGCCAGGTTGATATATCCGTTGGAATAGAGCTCTTTGGCCCGGTTCAGCTCCTGGCGCAGGTTAAAGCTCTCCCGTTCAAAGTCAGCCATACCATTGTCGCTCATGTAATAAGCAGCAATCATTTCGTACCAGGCTTTTGGAATAACAAGTTGCGATAAGAGCTGATTCACCTTCGCTTCAGCTAGATCTGACTTAACATTCGTTGTATGAGCTTCCACGAGTTGCTGCCACATTGTATTGCCGATCACCCCCATGCCCTCTTCCTGTAGCACTTTATCAAGTATTTCCCTTTTTGTATTCCCCTTCCGTTTTTCGTGCATTAATCCACACCGGTAGTACCGATTTCCGCTTCCTCCTTGGGACCCGCGTAAACCAACTTGATGGTTGCCATGTTGGTAACATATCCAACATCGACCTACTCCACTGAGAAGATATTCACGTTTGTTTTGGGTTGCAGCAGCAATCGGTGCATGTGACTTGGCTTCACGTTTTTGCATATTCCGTTTCCAAAGATCCATTGGATAAAGCGGTTCATGAACGCCCTGAGTCAATACCTGAGGATTACGCTTGTTGGTAAGTGGTGACGAGGCCAACAGTTTCTTGGGATTCTCCGGATCATCTTCCATATCGAGCGGACGAGTTGGATAATGGGCAACTAATCCTACGTAAAAAGGGCTTCGAACGATTTCACGGACACTGTCGCGGCTAAACGTCCCTGGCATTTTCTGATTCGGCAGACCCTTGGTACGGAAATGAATCATGGATCCATCTGGCAGGCGGAACAGATGACGGTTCAAATCATCGGCAACTTCCAGATCGCTCTTCCCCTGGGCATACAGGTTCACCGCCATTCGAACCCCATGCGCTTCGACTGGGTGAGGAACTGCGATCCGTCCACGTTGACTTTCGACGCGGTCCAGTTTGCCATATTGAGGGCAATAACCCTTTCCATTCGGATCGGTGCAAGTTGAGCATAGGCCATTGCAGTAACCGAAGCGAAAGGATGCATTGGACAGCCCACGCATTACCCGTTCGAGTTTCGCTTCCCGGGTGCGGGCGGAGGATTGCCAGATGTACATTTCTGCCAGGGCGCCAAGAACGTAGAGCACCAATCTCCCCCACCAGTTATCTGTGTCAATTTGTTCAGTCACCGAAACCAGGCGCACGCGATAACGCTTGATCATTCTCAGAAAGCGCAGAAGCGATTCGAGGTTGCGATACAGGCGGTCCAAACGATGGACGACCACGATCGTGATGCGTCCGGCTTTGATATCATTGATCATGTGCTGCAGCTCGGGCCTGCGGCTATTTCGCCCGGTCCTGGCCGGGTCTTCGTATACCTGGTAGATTTGCCAGCCCTTTGTTTTGGCATACTCCTCAGAGCGATCCGGCTGAATATCCAACGAATAACCGTGGGCGCGGTGATCGATCCGTGACACGCGTGTGTAAATCCCTGCCATTTCCGCGCCATCAGGCCGGTTCAATTCATTTACGTATCCCTGGACTTTCCTGTTCAGATCATCCAGGCTGTTTGGGATAAAATCCAACATTGTCAGCCTATCCTAATCGTCCGATTTTTTATCCGATGTTGTTTCATTTTGAGTGTCAGTCGGTTCATCTTTCTCTTCACTCAAAAAGTCCAAATCGTTCTCAACCACCTTACCTGTAATCCTCCGGAGAGCCAAAGCCAGTTCATAGCAAAACTCACGGATTTTCTCCTGTGTAGCATGATCTGCCCTGGGGCCTTGCGATTTGTCATCTGGTGCATTGGCATTCATCGGCCACCTCCAATAGCTTTTCCGCTAATTGCCCCAATGCCGCATTTATAGTTCGCCTCTGATCCGATTGATCTGCCTGCTTGGTTTGCACAGAACGCACGCTTTGAGCCAAATACCTCACTGCTACATGTAAGCCATCGATTTGGCGAAGGAGCGTGGTATGGTCGTTGCCGTTCGGAGCAATATCATTTGTCGACATTACGCTAACCAAATTTTCGATCGTTGTGCTGACGAACAGCGAGCTCCAAGCGATGCGCTGAAGTTCTACGCTCATTGCTGTCAGGCGGGATGAATTAAGGTTGGCATTGTCTTGATCAAATTGATCTGCAAGTTTATGCAGCGACTCTGATACACCTAATACCTTGGTGTTCAGCACCTGGTCGATATCGTAATCACGATCGTTCATGGATACCTCGATGAGTAGAGTAGCGGTTTTGACGTGAAGTTCTCTCGTTTCAACCGGACGAGATTATAGGTTCAAGGGTCGATTTTGCTAGCTGTCCAAACCCGCAAAAAAGGTTGCGGATTCCCGCAAAAAATCGGCTTTCATTGCGGGAACCCGCAAGGGCCAGATAATAAAAAAAGCCCCAGCAAAAAGCGCCGGGGCCTGAGTTTGTAATTCGCGTAAGCTAAAGTATGCCGTGTTCTTGCGCCCAACGCACCGCGCTGGGTCTGGTGGTGACTCCTAATTTGTCGTAAATGTTAGATATGTGGAATTCGACAGTTCGCTCCGCCATATGAGTGCGAGAAGCAATGTCTCTTGTACTTAAGCCATCCGCAATCAACCGGATTACTTCACACTCTTTTTCTGTCAGAACACCGGAATTCGTTTCTGATGGAATATCGCGAAACTTTCCCATCATCAGGGTTGCTACGGAAGGGCCTACCCAATTCCTGCCTTTGGTAACAGAACGAATCGCTTCTGGGACTACAAATGGATCTTCTTCTTTCAGAATGTAGCCGTGTGCGCCGGCTTTCAGCATGGACGTGATCGTTCCTTTATCTCCATGGGCTGTCAGCACCAACACTTTTATGGCAGGATGGCTTTTCCCCAGCCGTCTGATAACGTCCACGGCTTTGATCCCTGGCATACTGATATCAAGGATCACCACATCAAGCGGCGCTTCATTCACCTTTGCAATCACCTCATCGCCATCAACTGCCTCGCCCACAATTTCAAAGTCAGCATGACGGGACAATTCGGCTTTTAGGCCGGAGCGGAAAATCGGATGATCATCCGCTATCAAAATACGTGTTCTCAAATCTACCTCCAATAAGGTTATTAAATTGGAACCTGGGCAGACAGGATACATCCCTGGCCCGGGCTCGATGAAATCGACAAACAACCATTCACAGCTTCGACCATTTCCTTGATGCCTATCAGACCGTAGTGTCTGTCTGGAACCAGTAGCTCCAGACGATCGGGTACCGTGAAACCCTTTCCGTTATCCGTTACCATCACTGAAACCTGTTCCGATGTGACTTTGACCCACACCTCTACATGATCAGCATGGGCGTGTTTATGAACGTTGACCAGGCTTTCCTGAACCAATCGGTAGATGCATAGCTTTACATCCTCGCCCATTTCCTGATTTTCATTTCCCTCAATTAAGGCGCGAACCTTGAAATCGGCGTTTTCTTCAACCTCAGTGATTTTGGACTGGATGGCTTCAAAGAAATCGAGTACATCTAGCGTTGGGGGGCGTAAGTCATTACAGATTTGCCTTAACACACCGATCAGCTCTCGAACTTCGGTCTGCGCTTTAACTAGGTTTTCAGTTTGAGCGCCATTCAATTGAGTCCGAATCTCAGCCATCTGGTAATTTAATCCGGCTAACGACTGGATGACCAGATCGTGTAAGTCGCGGGCTAATCGCTTTCGCTCCTCTTCACGACCGCGCAAAACTTGCCGGTGCAGCCGGCTTATCTTTTCTAAATGCTTCTGGGCTTCTTCCAACAGCTTTACGTTCTCAAGAGTCACCTGGGCTTGGTGGATGACGACCTTCAGTATTTCAAAATCAGCCTCGCTCAGCGGTTCTCCATCCCGTTTTTCACCAAGAAAGAGACCGCCAATCATATGCCCGTCTTTCCCTTTCATAGGAACCAGGTGCGTTGGATGGACCCCATTCTTCAATATGGCCAATGGATAGGCAGTGGCATATTCAGAATCCCAGGGTTGAAAATCGCTTGGTTCATTCGTGAAAAGTGCCTCTATATCGGCAAGGTTACATATCTGATCATCCGGTAGAATTTCTGTCCGGACGGTAAGGCCATGTTCATACGTGGACCTTATCCTGTCGGACAAAATAAGACTTACCGTTTCCAGACGCATGGATTGCCCAATCACCTGGGCCAGGGATGCCCCGATTGATTCTTGATTGTGCTCAGTTGTGGTCAAGGAGTGCCTCGTTTGTTCGACTACAGTGCGGAAATCGTACCATCCACCATACAGGATCTGGTTGACAAATCGAGTCAGGCTGCCGTAAAGTTTGACTGCGGAACCGGCAAGAATGACGGTCGTGACCAGCCCCCACGCCGGAGATTCGGTTATCGATGCAGAGATGAACCTTGATGATATAGAGAAGAAAAGGGAATAAAAACCGGTGAGCAGCAATAAAACCAAAACGATTGCTAACCCCCGGTTGATGGTTTCTTTTACGCCAATCAATTTATACCTGTAGATCGCGAAGCCATACCCGAGGGGAATGGCCAAAAGGGCAAGAAACGCCAGGTCAAAGGATACCCAGGGATGCCCCAGGATGAGCTGAGGGATCAGGATCATCGTGACGACCGGCAGGATACCAATCAAACTGCTCAAGGTGATGATCCCCACCTGGTTGCGTTCGATCACGTTGGAAGATTTTCGATAGGATTGCGCCAGCATCCAAATAACCACGACGATATCGATGGCGAAAACTGTAATTGTCGCAGCCCACATGAACGAGACTGGCACAAGAGCTATGCCCGAGATTTTCTCTATCAGGTAGATAGAGCTGATCAATGCCGTTACAAGAACCAAAGCGGAGCCGATTTGACGCTTCTTCAACAAGTCAATTCGTTTTGGAAAAACCAGATGAAGTTGGACTGCCGCCACTCCTAACCATAATAGGCCGCAATGGAGTCCGATCTTGGTCCACTCAGGGCCATACGCGCTGATTGCGCCAGACGTCAGGGTTACCACTGCGATCTGGCAAAGTAGAAAGAAGAGGATGGCCTGCTGTCTGGCCCGACTGAATGCCAGCACATAACTGCCAGCAATCCAGAAGCCCAGTGCAACAAGAAATGGAGGGATGCGTCCTAAGATGGCTTTTATGTTCGATTGGGCGATTTGGACATCCAGTTCATGCGTTTGTCCATCGCGCTCTACTTCGATCGAAAGATTTTGCCCAGGCGTTGTTCCCGGCAATTTGTACCAGTCTGCACGGGATATCTCTTCAATCCGAAGGATCCGATCGCCAACCCGGAAAACCTGTGAAGAGGGATGTCCGGCGTCGATGGCATATACGATGCCGGACGGATATCCCCAGTATGCCCCAATACTCGGTTTCTGCACGGCCAGCGCAACAGCCCACCCAATTAATACGAGTGTGAACAGAGAGAAGACGTGCAGAAACACGAGCAGGGATTTTCTCAATTTACACTTGCTCCTAACCAGGAAAGATGATTCAAGATCGCCAGGATCTGATCCCGAGGGCTCAATGCAAGCTGAAAGGCATTCAATTCATTTCGGGCCAATTCGGCGTACTTCAAGGCTTCCAGGCGCAGATACAGAATCAGGCTGTTATTCAGAGGAGGCGTCTCTGGCTGATCGGAAGAGGAAGGAGATCGAGACGCCCCATGATATGCACTGATATGAGCAAGATAGGCGTTGGCCAACGGGCTCAAGGTCGGTTTTCTATCATCATGATGTGGGTTCCGGCCAAGATCCTCTATATCATCCGAGATTTGGATAATCGTTCCCAGACAGCGCCCAAAATTCTCCATGGCGCGCAGACGTTCGGATTGGTTAGTGGCCGCGCGGGTGCCAACGTAACAGGCCAGGGCGAAAGCTGAACCGGACTTGGCTTCGGCGATCTGCCAGCAGGTGGATAGATCGGGGCTGGCTACCGAAAGATCCAGATGTTGGCCCGAACATACCGCAAGCACCGTTTCTTGAAACGCTCGCTGGATGTCCCATGCCGCGCCGGCATCCACACAATCCAATTCGAGGTGGTTGAGGATCCACTCCGCCACAAAAATCATACCGGTGGAAAGGTTTGTGTAGATGCCGCGTGCACTCTGAGGCACGCCGATCAGCTCTAGCTCTTGATCTTCGACCTTATCTAGCAGATGCGCCGCTAACTCAAGCAAATACCAGGCGCTCGCGACGCCAACAGCACGTTTGGGATCCACTCCGTTGGCTTCACAGCACAAGAAAGGGAGGTAGGCAGGTGGTTTGCAGGCTTCAAAGTGCTTGAATTGCGCCGTCAAGTGGCGTTCTGCCACCGTTTGAAGCAGTTGCCGGTAAGTGGGCGTCAGGTCCAGGCGACCGAGCGCGAACTCCACGCGTTCGATGATCAACGCATCTACGTTCATGGTCTCAAATAACCCAGGGTTCAGCCGTGAGAATCACATTGCCGGCGCGAGAAATTTGACCGGGCAGAGCCAGAAGAGTTTCCAAGGCCTTTTTCTCTGTCTTTTCCAAAGTGATGCCGGCTTGCTGAAGCGCTTCTTCCGCGTTTTGCTGCAGCAGCGCAGCGAAAGAAACATCCGTAGAAATCCGATAAGCAACGGTTGCGAGTGTCATTTCAATACCTCTCAAAGTGGATTTGGAATTACTCGCCAAGTTTATCCGCGCCCTTTGAGATCGATAACTGGGATAATCCGCAAGATTCGTTGCGGTTTCCCGCAAATTTTGGCAGTTGATTGCGGATTCCCGCAACATCCAATTGAGATGAAAATTGACCAAGCACGATGAAATCGGAGTGGCCTTCGGAATTATTGGTTGTTCAGTTAGTTTCTTTTCTTGATTGGGATTAATTAGAGCGGGCACCAATAAAACTATTCCTCGTTTTCTGCCAGGACACCAACCAGCTTTACCGCTCTCTTTCGGTCACGTTTAGAGAGCTTTCCGTAAGAAAATTTCAAGTGCTCGAAATCCTGGTCTAATTCTGGGGGATACGGAAGTAAACCGGCTGCGCAAAAAACTTCAACCGGATCGATCCGTAAAGCACGGGCAATTTTTAGGCATATGTCCCACCTGGGGAGAACGCCTTTATTCCGAGCCTTGCTGAAATTAGAGTGGGATATGTCGGCTCTTATGGCAAGTTGATTGTCGGTAAGATTATTTTCGGCCAGTACGCTGTCCAACCATTTAACGAATACTTCAGCTTTATCTTGTGTCATAATCTGTCCCTGGTGGAACAAATTATGACATTGAGGATTGTCATTGGTAGAACATGATATGTTATTAGAACGACACGTATGGGTTACTAGCGGGTGGAAAAGTGTCCCCTGTGCTCAACTCAGATTGAGTTATAAGGCTTGCCATGATTTGTTAATCGATGGATGATCGGGCAGATTGGCGCTATCTATCCTGTAGTAAAAGTATATAAGGATCCTAGAAAATATTGAACATTAAAGACCAAGTACAACTGCAGGATCAAACCAATGTTTGTCCCTGTATTCATCTAGGCCAATAATGTGCTTCCCCACTGATGATCTAAAGTATATTTGGTGACCAGGTGCGATTGACTGTGGTAGCACTTGAAAACAAAGCGGCAATGCGACAGCAAGTTGGTCGGCAGCATATATCATATCTCTGACCAAATATTCAAGGATAGCTAATACAGAGCCCAGCCTATTAGGTTTGATTAATTTTTCAGGCCATAAATTTAAGTTACCTAATTTTGCCGTAAACCGATCATCAACTCTAAACGCAAAGCCATCTTCTAATGTAAATGAATGATCAGGGGAGTGACCATGATGGTAAATGTTATTTCTTATGTAACGAAGTTTCAGAAATTTTTCCTCTCGTGCTTTATAAAAACTGACGATTGGCGGTGGAAAATAATATTTGTTTTGAAGTTCATCGGCGTGCATAGTCGTAAATTTTTCGAACGAATTTTTATTTTTAAAATCAGGCGCCTTTGGCTCGAACATTTTGTGAATAATACAAATCAAATCATTTAAGAGGTCATAGAATGCTCGATGATTTCCGAAAGCATATTCAACGACAGTCTTTATCATAAGGTGATCTGAATGATCTCTGTGATGCTTGGAGAAAAAAAGCAAAACAAAATATTCTTGTAAAGTTGCCAAGCCATTGATTACATCTTCCTCAATAGCTCTATATACTTTTATGATTTCCTCGTATGAGAAGTGTTGAATTAATTCTTCCGTTAAAAGAAAACGATAGTCTTTATCTGGTTGAGCAGCCTCTTTTGATATGTATGTCCCTTCTTGTAATATTGCATTTGGTAGAACTAAAACCTTGTTTCCTGGCTGTAAACTATATGCACAAAATCGGTCTACATCTTTGTCATAATATCCCAATAAAGGGATTTTCCTTCCGTCATTAGGTAAGAAACCCAAATATGGTAGTTCTGCAGGCTGAATGAAAGCGTTCATTGATTTCTCCAACCGGAAACGCTAAACAGGTGTGCTGAAACCCTTCATAAAGTCTTCAATGAGAGAACAGCTCATAGGCAACTCTTGAGGATAGTTATAATTAATTGTAAACCGTTACCTCATCAGAACAAATACTCATTGCAAGTTCTCTCCCACTTTCTGAAAGTGGGTAAGACCAGGCAACCTTTTCTATCGGTAAATTCAAGTAAGCGCATGCAGCTTTTATCATATGACTGGCCAATCCCTTGTGACGGAAAAAGGATAGGGTCCAGATGAAGCGTATACCAAAAGCCGGCTTGACAGCACTTTCGGCCAGTGTATCATGTCCCCATCGCAATTTACCCCATGAATGCCGTTTCCGAATTGGTTCGATTACCACAAAAGAAATAGCTCGGTTTTTTATCCGCTTAATAAACATCATTGCTGGGTCACCATCATAATCATACGAAGGAAAATCATAATTGGTATCCAGTTTTCCACGAAGCGCAATACGATATGCACGCCTGCGTTGCGCAATACTAGAATCCGGAGTAATTGTCACAATCTGGAAATCCTTATCAGAAAAAATTACTACCTCTTCAGCAATAGGTCTGAACTGTACGCCTCTAAGGAAAACAACATGAAAGGTTCGATGCTGCTTTTTATCATCCGCATATTCTTCGATGTAAGAGAAACCGCATTGTGAGCATTTCATTTTCTTTCAATCTCCTGTTTTAATCAGGTCTCATTCGGGATAGGATAGGTCCGATTCAATCTCTTGGGGGCCTGAAGGGATAATCCAGTAAAATTGAACAACAATAGCAATTTCAAACAGCTAGTTCCTGTCAAAGTATATAATAAACAGAGGTTCTATCGTGGCGAGTACTTATGGAACAACACATTAACGATAATGTGGCCTTATTCTTCGTGGAAATTGGCGAAGGTGTTGTGAAATAGCACAAATAGTATTCATACCTTTTTACAGGTGTTTTACGAAAGGTCTAGGAGGATTACTTTGCGAAAGAAAAAGCTTCATACTGAAGTGTGTAAACCTTGCTGGGAATTAAAGTACTGTCCGTATGGTCCCTTAGTAGAACAATATCCTGTTCATCCAGAGGATTTTGAAATCACCACCATCGAAGCGGCATATGATGAGTGCAAGGATAAACTGCTAAAGGGGGAGATAAAAACTGAGGATGAGCTATGGCATACAGTTGATCGCCTCTTACATCTCGATCCTCAGAAATGGCGATTTATTAAAGAGTACAAAACGGATGAATTGGTTTGTCGAATATTCGGGCATGTTTGTCCAGTTTTCTTTGACGCCGAACCATTCACAGAAATGAAGGAAGAAAGGAAAACAGGCCGGGAAATTCCCAGGAAAGTCTTTCTGGCAGTTGTAAAACGGGATGGTTATTTTTGTCGGATTTGCCGGAAAAACATTGTGGAGGATGAGGTGGTTTTTGACCACATCATCCCATTTTCTAAAGGTGGTCCGACAGATGTAAATAATTTGCGTATCGTTTGCTCTGAATGCAATCAAAAAAGGGGAGCATCGTTGGATGATATGCTCAGAAAAAATGCATTCGAAGTATAAAACATTAAATCCGGAATAAAAGGATTAGGCGAAGATGCCAACACTCGACTGGATCGGCAAAAAAGCCGTACTCAACCATCACAACGAAGTCCCCTTTCACTTGCTGCGCTGCAATCCAGAACTTTCTGTGGGCGAAGCAAGCGGCAATTTATTGGTGCAAGGTGATAATCTTTTAGCGCTCAAGGCATTGCTGCCCTACTACGCCGGCCAGGTGAAGTGCATTTATATTGACCCACCTTACAATACAGGGAACGAAGGTTGGGCTTACAACGACAATGTTAATAGTCCTGAGATACTTGAATGGTTAGGTAGAGCCGTAGGAAGTGAGGCCGAAGACTTATCACGTCATGATAAATGGCTTTGTATGATGTATCCCAGGCTGGTATTACTGAAGCAATTTCTTGGACCAGATGGAATTATTCTGATAAGTATTGATGATTTTGAAGCAGCCACATTAAAGCTGGTCATGGATGAAGTCTTTGGTAAGCCTAATTTTATTGCTCAACTGGTTTGGGAAAAAGGGCGGAAGAATGATGCAAAGTTTTTCTCCGTAGGCCACGAATATATGTTGGTCTATGCTCTTTCAGTTGAAACTTTGAGAAACAAAAAAACTGTTTGGAGAGAACCTAAGCCAGGGGCACAGGAGATTTGGGAAGAGTATTCGCAATTGCGCGAGAAATATGGTGATGATGATGGGGCCATAGAACGCCTACTCGGTGAATGGTACAAAGGACTTCCACCAAAGCATCCTTCTAAAGCATTAAGCCGATACAAGCATGTCGACAAATATGGTCCTTGGCGCGATAGAGATATCTCATGGCCAGGTGGGAATGGTCCGAGATATGAAGTGTTACATCCTATCACGGGTCAACCATGTAAAATTCCTGATGGAGGCTGGAGGTTTGCTACACCTGAAGCCATGCAAAAACAAATTGCTTTAGGGGTTATTGAATTTCGCGAAGATCATACTCAGCCTCCATTCCGTAAAGCACACATTCATCCAATTCCTGATGAATTGGATGATCAGCATTACGATGACACGGAATCCGAAGATGAAAAGGGGGATGATACGAACATCGGTCTACAGGTAATGCCAAGCGTTATCTATAAACAATCTCAAGTAGCAATTAAGGCGTTACGCCGTGTAATGGGCGAAAATATCTTTGAGAATCCAAAGGATTACGAGGTAATTGCTCGTTTAATTCGTTACATCACAGAACCTGGTGACATTATTCTTGACTCGTTTGCTGGTAGCGGAACAACAGGGCATGCGGTTTTAGATACTAATTCAAGAAATAAAATTAGTAGGCGCTTCATACTTGTTGAGATAGATCCAGAGATTGCGAAAAGAATTACCGCAGAACGCCTTAAGCGCATTTCAGTCGGATATGACTGGAAAGACTCAAAAGGAATTCACCATGAGGAGGGATTAGGTGGCGGCTTTCGTTTCTGTGAGCTTGGCCCAACTCTCTTTGATGCATATGGACAAATCCGCCCAGACGTTTCTTTTGCAGACCTTGCTCGGCATGTCTTTTTCGCCGAAACTGGGCAGCCTTTGCCTGGCGGTGTCGAAGAAAATGCCCTACTCGGTATTTCCAACGGATCCGCTGTTTACTTGCTATACAATGGTGTGATGCGTGATTCTGGCAACGTACTTACGTCTCAAACTATGGCCGAACTTCCCTCTTATGATGGTCCCAAAATTATCTATGCCGATGGTTGCAAGATTGGCCGCGAGCGGCTGCGCGAATTGGGTATCACCTTCAAGCAAATTCCTTACGAAATCAAGGTGCGGTGACCTATGCTAACCCTCAAAGAATACCAACAGCGCGCACTCGATACGTTACAAACCTATTTCCGTCTCTCACAGAAGCTGGGCAATGCGGACGATGCTTTTTACCGCTTGACGCGCGAAACTTTTGGACGAGGCGTCCCTTACCAACCAGTTGACGATCTGCCTGGGCTGCCCTACGTCTGCCTGCGCATCCCCACCGGTGGAGGCAAGACCTTAGTCGCCAGCCATGCCATTGGGATTACGGCTCACGATCTGCTGCACACCGATCATGCCCTGGTACTCTGGCTGACACCATCCAACGTGATACGCGATCAGACACTGCGCGCTCTGGCCGATCCCAACCACCCATACCGCCAGGCGGTCGAGTCAAGCGTCGGGGCTGTCACCGTGATGAGCGTAAGCGAGGCCCTATATGTCCAGCCGGCCACTCTCAATTCCAGCACCGTCATCATCGTTGGCACTATTCAGGCATTCCGGGTGGATAACACCGAAGGCCGCAAGGTCTACGAATCTTCCGGCGCACTGATGAGCCATTTTACCGATCTGCCTGGCGACCTGCGCCGCGGGTTAGAAATGACCAATGGAGAACCCAAAAAGTCACTGGCCAATGTGCTTTACATGCGGCGTCCGGTCATCATCGTAGACGAAGCGCATAATGCCCGCACCCCGCTCTCATTTGAGACTCTGGCGAGGTTCCACCCAGCCTGCATTTTGGAATTCACCGCCACTCCTGCCACCCAGGATCACGCTTCTAACGTGCTGCACTCCGCCTCAGCCGCAGAGCTGAAATCCGAAGCGATGATCAAGATGCCGATCCGGCTCAAGGTCCGCCCACAGTGGAAGGAACTGCTTTCGGACGCGATCGTGCAGCGCAACAGGCTGGAAGCTGCCGCACGGCTGGAGCAGCGCCAGGTTGGCGAATACTTACGCCCGATTATGCTGTTGCAGGCCCAGGCGCGCAGTCAAAACAAAGAAACCTTGACGGTTGATATCGTCCGGCAAACATTGATCGATGATTTCAAGATCCCCGAAAACC
The DNA here is from genome assembly GCA_039666315.1 of Bellilinea sp. Lineage (GTDB taxonomy): Bacteria > Chloroflexota > Anaerolineae > Anaerolineales > Anaerolineaceae > Bellilinea. The sequence goes on from JAVSME010000008.1 coordinate 393,838, forward strand.
AAATTGCCCGCGCTACAGGCGAAATCGACGAGATCGGCGAAAAAGACCTCAGCCAAACGGACTGCCCGATTCGATACATCATCACTGTTCAGGCTCTAAGAGAGGGGTGGGATTGCCCCTTTGCTTATGTGTTATGTTCGGTTGCAGAGAGCAAGTCCAGCACTGCCGTGGAGCAAATTCTGGGACGCATCTTGCGGATGCCCAAAGCGGCGCGTAAAAAGACTGAAGCGCTTAATCTGGCCTACGCCTTCGTTACTTCCGAGAACTTCGGCGTGATCGCCAATCAACTGCGCGACAGCCTGGTGCAGAATGGGTTTGAACGATACGAAGCCCAATTGATGATCCAAACGCCGCCTGAACAGCCTGACTTGCCGTTATTTGGTTCAGGCAATTCGTCAACTTTGCCTGCACCGGTGTCGATTTCTGTGTGTACGCCGCCGGCTCTTGACGATTTACCACTCGAGACCAGCGCGAAGTTACGCTATGACGAGAACACCCAATCTCTGGTTGTGCTGGAGCAACTGGAGCCGGACGAGGCCGATTTGCTGGTAGAGATGCTGCCAGTAGCGGTTGTTGAAGCTGGCGTGAGGACAGCCATTGAGCGTGCGACACGGCCGCAGGCGATCCAAGCAACAGCCTCGCCGGCTGAGCGAGGAGAGATCCTGGCAATACCCCAGCTTGTCGTCCGGCGTGGCCAGCAATTGGAGATATTTGAAGAAACCGCATTCCTCGACCACCCCTGGGATCTTTCGCAATGCGATACCTTGTTGAGCGAAAGTGAATATTCCGGTCAGCGCCTGGGGGGAACCGAGATCGAATATGATGTAACCGATAAGGGTAAGTTGAAAGAAGAGTTCATCAACGAACTGCAACAGACGATGACGTTGTTTGCCACGGATCAGGGCTGGACGCTGGCAGAACTGGTTTACTGGTTGGATCGTGCCATCCCTCACCCCGACATCACCTTCCGTGAGTCGAACGCCTTCCTCACCCGACTGGTTATGCACCTGATCGACAGCGAAGGTGGGCGTGGTTTCACTCTCGATCAGCTCGTAGCGGATAAATATCATCTGCGTGATGCGGTCGCAGAGAAAATTCAAGCGCACCGCCAGGAAGCACGTAAGCAGGCTTACAACCTGTTCCTGCTGCCCGACAGCCAAACTCCGCTCGAAGTGCATCCCGATATCTGCTTTACCTATCCGCGCGACGCCTATCCTTACAACACGCTATACCGCGGCGCGTACCCGTTCAAGAAGCATTACTACACCCAGGTTGGCGATCTAGAGGATCACGGCGAGGAGTTCAACTGTGCTGTTTACCTGGATAGCCTGCCAGAAGTAAAAGTCTGGGTGCGCAATCTGGAGCGCCGGCCCAACCACTCCTTCTGGCTGCAAACCTCGACGGACCGATTTTATCCAGATTTTGTATGCCTATTAAGCGACGGGCGTTATTTGGTGGTCGAGTATAAGGGGGAAGACCGGTGGAGCAATGATGATTCCAGAGAAAAACGGATCATTGGAGAAGTATGGGCGAATCGAGGTGATGTCAAATGTTTATTCGTGATGACGAAGGGACAGAATTTAGAAGCGATTAAAGTACAACTATAATGCCTGCTGCCAAAATGTAATGATCTGAAATTGCCGAATTCCTTATCAGGGAGGGATTCATGATTCCTAAAGTGATGAGCATAGATGAATTAGCGCATTTAATCGGGGCAGAATCAGCGTTGATTGAAAAATGGTTGGTTCTGTTCGAAGAATATTTTTCTGCCTCATCGGTTCATCCTTATAACGGAGTACCAAGAATTTTTACTCAAGATGATGTACGGCGTTTACTTGTCATAGGATATGCAAGGGATTGGTGGGCCGAAGAACAAGATCTGGATTATTCAGATGTTTATGGCCGATTGAATTCCTCAGAAGAACATGATGACCGCTATATCGAAGCCGCATATTTAAGAGCTTCTCTATTTCAACCTATGCCTGAGAATCCGGAAGAAATGGCTACATATACATTGGTTGTAGGTGAGAACTGGACTGGGTCAGACTTGGGTGCAATTGCTCAATCCTACAAACTAGCAGGTGATGTACTGGTTGACTCTACACTAGAAACAGAAGAACCATGGAAATTGGCATATCCAATCCTATTCAATTATCGACACTCATTGGAACTGTTTCTTAAAGCAATTATCCACCCTGATAAACCTAATCACGATATTGGCAGTTTGATTAAGCTGCTCGAAGAACGATCGGGAAAGACAATGAGCGGAGAAGCCAAAGCAATTTTCGACCAATTCGTTGAAATTGATCGAAAATCAACTACTTTTCGATATGGTGAGAAAATACCTAAAGATGACACGATGATAAATCTCTATCAGTTGAAATATGTTATGGAATTTTTGGCAAAAGGCTTTTCTGAAATTCTAGGTTATTCTTATCCGTTATAACGGAAACGATCTCCAAATTAAAAGCAAATAACAAATTTTGTATCAAAGTAAAAAATTAAACCGACATAGAAAAGTGCAAGGTTACTACATATATTTTTTCAAAACCTCGTCGCTAATGAGTTCAATACCATTCTTCATCGCGTTGAAGAAATCGTCATAGGAGTTATATACTCGATCAAGGTAACCATGTGCAATAGCTAAATGCGATTTCGAAATAGGTTGATGCTCAATCTTAATGTGAATATGGGGGCTTTGCTTATAACAAGCTTTATTGCCCGCCGCATCATCTTGTTCTTCTGGATCACAATGCAAACAGACATACTCTGTTAAATTGTTATAAATATTCAAATAAGCGCGATATAGGTACCAATGATCCATTTTTCGAGAATCTAATGGCATCCAAATTTCGAAATACTGGGCTTGGAAATGATTTACAAAGGTCCAAAATCTCGCTTCATTAAAATTTAATGTTACCTTACCATGATAGGCAGTTATGGCATAAGTACCATATTCCAAGGGCCAAGTTTTTGAAGCCAAACCAATTTTCGGTGATTTAAGGAGTGGACCTAGTAATTTATTAAAAGTCCTTCCTCTTTCAGCCAATTTATCACTCTCGATGACAATCTTAGGCATTGTAAAATCCTAGCCCTGATGTTAATTCATCGGTTGTGAGTGAATAGAAATTCGCGACTTCTTTATCGATCTCTTTATCAACAAGTAAATCTGAATCTCCTTTGATTTTCTTTTCTATCAAACCCAAAAAATATGTTAATTGCCCAGAAGGAATTTTCGAGGGATCAGGTACAGGAATACTACCAAGTGAATTGACTTCTAGCCGAGCATAACCTCTGCTGTATTTATCGGAGTGTGTTGAAAGTAACCATGCTCCTACAGAAGAATTTAGAATGGCCAAGAAAAACTTCAATAAAGTGTCATCGGTCCCTTCTCTCGCAGTTAAGTAGGGAGAGCGTGTAATAATATACTTTCCTTTATCATCAATTGAAAATTTTGGTAGAAGAATTAAATGGGGGGTTATGAGTTTGGGACCAATCATAAGCTTAGGGTCTCTAGACCGGAAAAGATTCCACCATTTTTGATTAGTTGATAATTTTCTGCGTTGCAAAATATCCCGTTTAGAAATGAGGTAATCCCAAGTCCTTGGATATTGAGTTTGTAAAGTCTCAACAGAGATAATTTTTCCATCAATGTAAGGATAAAAAACGCTATACTGTGAGGACCGAGGGAGTGTATACCTCATCATATCTCGGTCTCTTAATAATTGAGGCCATATAGATTGTTCCCCAGCTGGAACCTGAGATTTTTGTATAATAAATACATCGTCGGCCCCTGTCACAATCCCTTGATTGACCTGCAAGAATTCCTTTAAGGCGTGAAACTCCTGTAACTTTGTTTTAATACTTTCTTGCACGGGTGGCAAAATAATCCAATCTGAGGTTTTAAATCTATCTTGGTCCACTTCGTAAATACTATAAAACTCATTGTCGACTAAATTCCCGACAAGGCAATCTTGAAGAGCATGTCCAACAAAATCTTTGCATAACACTAGTGTTGCCTTGGGAGTGGAGCCGGTTCCCAATACATTTTCGGGTTTCTTCTGGAAAATAAATAATATGACATATGTTCCACGGTCTTTAAACACAGGGATTGTGGATAAATCTACAATGCACTTTATCCAAGTATTTTCAATAAGATACGATCTTACTTTAGCAGCACTTTCTAGTTTCAGAAAAGTATGCGGTAATACAAACATGCCGTATCCACCAGGCTTGAGAGTGTCAACAGCAAGCTTTAAGAATGGCAAATACGAATCAACTTTTCCGTGAGAAAGATCCTTAAGGTACTCCGTTATCCGCTTCCTCATTTGTTCATTCTGATTCTCAGAAGATATAAATGGCGGATTAGCAACTACGACATCATATGCCCCCAAGTTATCTGGATGGTCCTGAATATACTTCAAAGCATCTTCTGATAAGGTGTCTAACGACCTCGGAAGCTCACCATCCATTAATACCATATACAACAAAGATAAAGACAACTTCGTCGCCTGTACGGCATTTTCATCAACATCAATGCCTTTTGCATTACTAAACGAGAGTTGAATCTCTTGTGAAGAAGCGCCATCATAAGTTGACGTGGTTTGTAATTCCAAAAGTGTTCGCAAAAAAATCCCTGAACCACAAGCAGGATCCAAGATCTTCATCTTACGAAAGACACCTGGCGTAAATTGTTCTCTTATGTATTTAGCAAAAAACTTTGCTATGAACTGGGGTGTATATACACTACCGAAGCTTTTCGATGATTTCTCGAGCGGTATTGTTGGAAAAAAAGACAATTGTGGAGTCTCTTCAAATCGTAATATTGATACGTAATGTTCATAGATACGACTGAGTGCATGCTTGGACATTATCGCAAAATCATATGGATAAGGGACACGACGGCTCTTATAGAAACTAAGCAATAGGTCATAGACAACCCCCTTTTGTAAATTGTTAAAAATATTCAATTTATCGTAGTCAATCAGATTATTTGGAAGCCGTCCATTAACGAATCGAATTAGAGACCGCTCAACAATATTCCTTATAGATTTAATTTCTGGTTGGTTAGTAAACTCTTCTAGTAAAGTCTGAGATCGTGGCCCACCCATTCGACTTGCATGATCTTCAATAGCACGAACAAATATTAGTGAATTGAATAGAACTGAATAATCGGAAAGTTGCGGAGAATTATTTAGTTCGGCCGCCAGATTTCTTTTCCAAAAGGAGATATTTTCTACTAAAGCATTATCCAGCGTGGGAAAATTGGGATTCGGAGCTTTCCCTGTAATTTGATCAAACATTGTTCCTTTTAAATATTCAATGTTTGATTGAGACAACCTATGGGTTTGCGGCTCGAGCGGCTCGAGCCTATTATAAATATAAGTGACACGGTCTTGCTCAACCAAAATATGCCAATCAATGAGGTTGTTATAGGAAATACTTAGTACTTTTCTGATTTGTTCAGGGTTTAAGGAGTTATAAGTGGCAGGGCTAATTAAGAAGGTTATTACAGCGGAATTATCCAAACCATGGTCGACTATTAAATGACCATTAACCAACTCATTTAAATCGGAAATAGGGCTCAACTTATCACTTGGTTCCCATCCAAGTTCTTGTGCAAAGTCTTTAAAAATACGTTCACTGCCATCCTTTGGTAAACCAGCCGATGTTAAGCGATGAATTATTTCGAAGCCATTCATTGGTGTTATCTCCTTAGTTCCTCTTGAAGGTCAAACTGGAGTTTGATAAGACTTGTCTTTTTACTCTTTATTGATTTCAAGAGGTGTCTTCGATTGTGACGATGAATAAGTAAGGTTTTGTGAACCATATTTCTCTTCAATACTAGCTTGCACTTTTTTGACTATTTGATCTAGAGGCAGTAATAATTGCCCACCCTTAAGAAGAGACATTATTTGTATGGCATCGTCAAATGTGTACAGGACTGCCAGCAATTGCTTGTTATCAGCAATAATCACTCCACCTCTAAGTCCAAGTTCGAAACTCATCCCAATTTTCTGACTAAATTCGAAACTAGCCTTTCGAATCATCTGTAAAGAAATCCCTTGATCCCGCAGAGACTTAATCGCGGCAGCCGAAACTATATCAGGGAACGTGAAAAAACAGCGACCTCGTGGTCGGTCAGCTGGTTGTGTGGGCGTAATTAAGCCAAGTTGCAACCAGTAATTTAATGTATCGTAAGATACGCCTATAACTTCAGCAACTTGGGGACTGGTCCAGAATGTATCCATAGATTGTTGGCAAAAATGGCTTAAAAAAATATTGATTTGCCATATATTAATTCTTTTTCTGCTAAATAGCAAGCATTTGTGTCATCACTATCGTATATATAATGGCATTTTCTGAACCTAAGCCCAACAACTGAAAGTTATTATTCCTACTACCCTTCGTTAATGAAGCTGAAAACCTTTTGCTAACAATACAGGCCCTGGTAACCCAGGGCCTGTATTGACTTAAATTCCAAATTCCATTTGACCCTTTGGTACCACCTCCTTTCTTCTCATTCTTCTAACAACTACCGTCTTCTGACCCACCCACTCGTCCCACGTCATCACCTTCGGACTCGGCACAATCACTGCGCTCTGTGTCGTCAGACTGCCCAGCGGATTGTGACTTACCTGCAGATCGTCGGCGAACAGAGTTTGCAGATCCGGCAGCTTTGCCCCATCAAGCACATCGCGCGCCAGTTGGGTCAAAAAATCCCCCTCATCTTCGGGCACAATTGCGCCGCCAACTTCATCGCCGTACACGAGCTGCGCGGCCTTCATCTTGCGCCCCATCAACCTGAGAGCGGTTGCTTCCATGGTCGAGTTATAGACCGAGAAGATTGCCTTGACCGGCTGCGTTTGTCCCAACCGCCACACCCGCCGGACGCTCTGCCACAAGGTGTAAAGTGAAAATTCCGGCTCAAAAAAGATGACGGTCGAGAACTGGACCAGGTGTAGGATAAGAACAAGGCGCACCCTTCCACTTCGCAGTGGACGTGTTTCCTCATCCTCTCCTCCGAACCGGACGTGACACTTTCGCGTCATCCGGCTCTCCATTGGACTTTTCATCCCGAGACGGTCGACCATATGTTGGCGTTTTGGCATGGCATGTTTCACACAATGTTTCCAGATTTTCTGGGTCGTTGGCCCCTCCATGTCGCCGTGCCTTGATATGATGCACTTCCAGCGACGTGAGGGCTTTGCCACACCGTTGACATCGATACTCATCCCGCTTCCGCACCTCCGCACGTGTTTCTTCCCAGGCGACATTCTCCGGGGTGATATTCACGACACGAGGTTCTAAGAACGGGGTATCAGGTTCCGCAAGAGCCGGGACTTCTTCTGACACCAGGTACGGGTGTTGCGGTTTCTTTCGGCGGTAGGCGCGCAGCGGGATATCTTGTAGCTTCGTCACGAAGACATTCTTCCCGTTGCTATCCAGCATCGCAAAATTCCACCGGTTATATCGCTTGGTCACTTCGCGCTTCTTATACTCGTTCAGCAACCAATAGACCCCTTTCCCTAGGTGTTTGTTTTTCAGCCAGATGAGCACGCGGTCATTGATCCAGAAATCTAACTCTCTGGCATCATGACTGAAACTCACATGGCGATAGTAGTTGCCCCATCCACGGATGACCCGATTGAGTGATTTGACTTTCATCTCCGAAGTCACAAAGGTCGTTCCCCGCTTCGTCTGAGCCTTGATCTTGGCCCGGAACCGTTTGAGGTTTTCTTCGGTTGGGGTGACGCGCAACCAGGGCTTGTGGCCGTCGGTTGGCAGCTCCCATTGCACGTGGAATCCCAGGAAGTTAAAGCCGTCGGTGACATGCGTGACGTGCGTTTTCTCCTCGGACAGTTCAAGGTGCAGCTCATCCCAAAGGAATTGTTTCAGCTCATCGCGTAGGGCCAGGGCGGCTTCATGCGTTCCGTTCCAGAGCAGGATGAAATCATCCGCATACCGAACCAGAATCGCGTTGCCTAACCCGGCCAGCCGCCGCTGCCACTTTTCGTCTTTAGTGAGACTGCCGAACTTTTGCCACCACCACTGGTCTAGTTGATGCAAGTAGATATTGGCCAGCAGGGGGGAAAGGATGCCGCCTTGTGGCGTTCCTTCCTTGGTTTCCTGGAATAGTCCCTCATCCATGATCCCAGACTTGAGAATAGCTTCGACGAGCGCGTTGATCCGCCCATCTGCGATGCGTTGCCGGACCAGTTTCAGCAGAATGGCATGGTTGATCCGGTCAAAGCACTTCCTGATGTCACCTTCAATGATCCAGAAATACTTGTTCTGCGTATGGATGCGACTGTAGCAAACATAAATACAGTCCATCGTCCGGCGTCCAGGACGGAAGCCGTGCGAGCAATCCAGGAAATCGCTTTCCCAGATCGGCTCCATCAGCATGCGCAGTAATTCCTGAACCACGCGATCTCGAATCGTGGGGATGCCAAGACCGCGTTTTTCCGTTTTGCCAGGTTTGGGGATCCATTGCCGCCGGACGGGCATGGGCCGGTACTGGCCTGTTTTCAGATCCGCTTGCAGCTTTGTGGTAAACGCCGCTTTCTGCTCGTCTGTTTTCAGGTCATTTCGGCTTACGCCATCCACCCCAGCGGTGCGAGACCCTTCATTAAAGAGCACGTGCTCAAGAGCCGTGCTGATCCAATCCTGACGACAGATCAGGTGATACAGGTCTTCGAATCGATGCGCCTGATTGGTTTGCGCCTTACGGGCAAAACTCTGTTGGGTTTTCAGAATATCGCTCATACATCTTCAGAGCTCCTTTTCCTACGTTGAGTTTTTCTTGTCCAACTGCCGTCCTTCGCCCTGTGATGGGTCTTCCCCATCTCCATTGACTACTATGACGGCTCCGACTCCTGACCACCACTTCAACCGCAGCTGGTCCAGTCCCTTCGGACGAGTGATCAGGTCTCCCACGTTCACACATCTGTACTTCTTGCCCAGGTTTAGGCTCCTTCTATACGCCTGTCCGACATCTCCTGATGTCGTCGCCATCAGCCGCGCGGCTTATACCCTTATAGCCGTTGCCAGTTTGAGACGGCTAGAAATCTCTTTTCGCAAGGACGCCTAGAAGTCCTTGCTACCTGATGACTACCACCCGAACTATCACCAACGTTTGAGTGGGCGAAACTATAGGCGCGTCAAACAAAGGTTTCTTGCGTAGCCATGCCCGGGCGCAGACCGGCGGTCTTGGGGTCGTATTGGTGTGCCGCCCCTCGCCGCTTTTCCAGTCGGGCTCCGTACGTCAGGCTGCTCGGCCTGCCGCACGCCGACTTGGTCTCAGCCCCATTAGGGAATGGAACTGTCTTGACTGTTGTTGGAGGCTCACCTCCTTTCCGTCAAAGCATTACAGATGCGTGCTTCGTGGCACGCCCAGGCCGGTTTCGACCAGGCGCGGGTTGCAGATCATCACGTCGATGCCGTTGACGCGTTTGGCGATCCATTCTTCCCGTTTGCGCGGGTTGATGTTTCCACCCAGGATGGTCACGCGTAACCCAGCCGCTTGCAGTGGCAGTTCTACGCGATCCTGAATGTCCCGCGTTCCGGTTTGGCGCAGGTACACCAGCACCTTTCGCCCCTGCTGTTTTTCGGACTTGCAGAAGCTGGCCAGCCAGTTTTCTTTCGGTAACCATTTATGCCCGTTCGGGTTGATCGCCGGCAGTTCCATCAGGGTGACTTTTCGCACTACTTCACCCTCTTCTCCGTCCACCTCATCGACTATCACCGCTTCATCCCGGAAGGCCGAATTCGGTCGCGCCAGGCTCCATTGCAGCCAGGTCGAAAGATAACGCCGGGACTGGATGGCGAGCTGCTTGAGTGCGGTCTCCATGCCGCGATACTGGTCGCCCTGATCTTCCAACATGTCGAGCGATACCACTTCCTCCTTGTAAGCCGGGAGCGCCAGGTTCAAATCTTTGAGGCTCAGGAACACGGTCGTGTCCAGCAGCCGGCTGACGATCGCAGGGCTGACGCCTGGCTGCTCTTTAGCCTGATTGCGATAGCGCCGGTTTCCCGTGAACACGCCATCGTCGTCATCCTCGTCTCGCCGCCGGCGGCGCTGCGTTTCAAGGACGCCATACAGCCGCGCCCAGCGCTTTTCATCCTGGAAGGCGAAATCGCGACGGACGCCTGCACTCAGACGATGCAGCAGCCAGAAGATTGAGGTGCTCTTGCCGCCGAAAAACGTGCCAGTGAGCGTCAGCGTGCTTTTACAGGCCGTGACCAGCTGGTGAAAAGCCACACCCCGATCGGATGCCTTGGCCTGAAACTGGTGGACCTCGTCCGCGATCAGCAGCTTGAAAGCTCCCTTTGCATGTTTGGCGATGTATTCGGCAATCGAGTGCCGCCGTGCGCCGGTGAACTCAAACAGGGCCTGCCCGCATTTTCGCGTTCCCCAGATCGGATTCCCATTGTCATCCAATTTCCTTTGCTGTCGGTTATCCAACTGCCATCCAGAGATCTGGTTGTTGCAGAAGCGGCGTTTGTCGGCCAGGTCTTTCAGATCCGTGACCGGTACAGCGAAGCCATCTTCCTCCTTTGTGATGATCTTGCCACAGGCCGGGCAGGCGCAGGCATCGACCCTTTTACCGGTCAGTGGGTGTTCTGTCTTGCGCATCACCACTGCCGGCTGCCAGCCCGCCCCGAACTTGGCTGAGGTATGGGCCACTACTGCTACCCATCTGGGCGTAGGCAATCCCTTCTCCTTTGCATTTTTTGCGACTGCCTGGTATTGCTCCAGAAAGTTGCGCACATCATTTGCCTCGACCATCTCGTTCGCGTTGCGCCCAATACGACGCAGTTCCCGCGCTTGTGCGCCGGGAATGACTTCCTCGATCTCGCGAATCCACTTGGGAACCAGGTGTGGCGGGCAGACGATCAGAGCCGGGGAGGCTTGAAGCAAAGCAATCACTGCTGCTCCGATGCTGGTTTTTCCGATCCCCATTTCGCCTTGCATGTTTCCCACACCGTTCTTACGCACAGACCGCGCCATTGCGGCAGCTGCGTGCCGTTGGGTTGGCAGCAATCCCGGCCGTTCCTGCCCAGGCAGCGGCTTACGCCCTGTCCCGAGCGTATCGAGGATCGCAGTTTCATCAGCAGTTGGATCCAGATTGTAGAGCGGCCGGTAGGTTTCTAATACATGCGCGGCGATCTTCTCGCCGTGCGCCTTCATGAAATCCGATAAGCCCTTCACGTCCTGGATCACCTGCACGCCGTTTTGTTTGAGCACGGCCACCGTGGTGACGAAACGGTCCTTGTAGGTTTCCACTACCACACCACTGTCTTTGCTATCAGTTTCCTCGCTTTTCTCAACGACTTTGATCACCCGCCCTTTGATCAACATCGGGCGGCCTTCTTCGTCGGTCAGCCGGACCGTTCCCATCATGCCGGAGGCCATCAGCATCGCCACGTGGCCCTTCTTGAGCGGCATCACCGGTTGGGCGAGCTGCGCCAGGCCTCGGGATGGATTGATTAGATCCAACCATTCGGATGTGTTTTGCACGCCGGCCTTCTGGGTGGCTTCCACCACCTCTTCCGGTTCCCAGTCCATGCGCTTGAACGCTACCGGTCGGCTGTTTGCACCGCGGATTGGGGATGAAACAAGCTGATAGACCGGCTGTGCAATGGGCTGGATTGGCACGATCTCGCTTTGCGCCAGGCTCGTGATTTCGCCGACTTCCCGATCACCGGGGATCTTGTAAGCCAGCCGGCGAGTGGCGAACACCACCACCTGCTGGAATTTTTCGAACAGCCCGTCGGGGAAGCGATAGATGCGTATATTCTCGTAATGCCCACCCAACAGACGAGCAACTTCGGGCATGCCCAGAATGCGTTGAGGGATGATGTAGATCAATAACCCGCCGCGAGCCAGCTTTGGCGTTGTGGATTTCAAAAATTCCAACTCAAGCCTTTTCTGGTCGTCAAATCGGTCGTACTCGTAAGGCGGGTTCAAAAAGAGGCACGAGATACTTTCATCGGTCAGGAAGCAGGCTTGCCAGGGGGCCTGGTAAACCTTATCCATGACTTGCTCAGCTTTTGCTGCCCGTTCCGGCGAAAGTTCCACGCCCCAGATTTCACAGTTGAGAGCCTGGCCAAGCTGTGAAGCCGCCCGACCCTCACCCGCGCAGGGATCAAACAGTCGAGCCCGGGTCTCGGCAGGCGCAATATAGCTTTGAATGACTTCGATCACCGGTTGGTCGGTGGGGTAATACCCCATCTTTTCGATGGCTGGTGGACGCATATTCGACTCCTTTGGGGGAAATAAAAAGACCCCGCAGGAGTCGCGATTCACCCCTGGAGGGGAAAGCGCGCCCCTCCGGGGTCAGTTGGGTGAAATGATTGTCGTGTGCGATCAGGCGGTGAGTTGCAGCGTTTCCTGCTGGAGCAAATCAGCGATCAAGCCTTTCCAATCCGCTTGCAGATCGATTCGCGCTCCCAGAATGCAGTCGCCGCCAGTGGTGAGGTCATGTACGTACCGCTGGTTGCGAGCCTGTTTCCACAGCTCAGCACCCCATTCATCGAGGATGGGGATTTCTAGGGCATCTTTGAGCCGGTCTATGAATAACCGCTTCAAATCTTGATCCGGGTTGTGTGCACCTTTGAAAACGAGCAGGTAGGCGTAAAGATCTTCCGGTTCCCACTTGCGGGGCAACGCATTCCGTGCGATGAATGCCACATGGTGGCTGGTGTAGTCCGGCATAGGCTGCCAGGCTTGTTCGTACTTCTCGACCGGCAGCAGGCTGACGTCGCCCGCGTCTTCTTGCGACATGCTCATTGGCTTATTCGCCATCAGCGTGACGCGCAGCGATTCCAGACTGGTTTTATAGCCGGTCAGACCGACATACACCAGATTATGATCGCTGTCGTAGGCAAAACCGCTGATGTAGCCCATGGCCTGTCCATTGCGCAGCTTGGGTACCGCGCCTGGAAATAGCCGCTCCTGCAAAGCCACACTCTGGTTCTCCTTTTTGGTGATCTTCCACACCACAATCCCAGCATCAGTGCGCAGCAGCTCTTCATTCATTTCGCGCAGGATTTCGTACAGCCCTTTCCAGGGGTGCGCGCCAGTGAACGTAACCAACATCTCACCGGTTTTGATCTGAATGGTTCGCGTTTCGGCTTCCAGCGTTGCTTCACCCAGGGTGAGGCGCCGGTACTTGGCCAGGATTTGTGGAAGCTTTGCACCTTCCTTTGGAGTGAAGAGATAGGCTCCGAGATCCGAGTCGTACTTGAGAAACCCGAAACCACCAACGCTGTAATCATAAGGGTAGGCTGCCCGGTCCATCGTCGCGCCGAGATCTTCGCGCGCCGGCAAACCGCTGCCGTCTTTGTATGCCGCGATGATGATCTTGCCCTCTCGCTGCTTAGCGATGATGCGGTTTACTTTTTCTCGCAAGTACTTATCTTCGTAGACGTTCATGTGTTCCTCCTGTGTGTCTTGTTCTAAATGAATGACCAACGTTGTTGAGAGACCTGAATTACAGCCAAGGTAATTGGGTTCTGGGGAAAAATCCCAAGAACGACAAACGTCGATCTCACATTGTGTAGTGAGTGTAGGGACCGACGTTTGGCTTTCTTGGTGGGTTTATCTGAATGATAAGGGGGAGACATTGCTCCCCCTTATTTCTACTTACCGTCCACATGCATTGGCATCAAAATATACTGATAATCCTCCTCTCCCCCTGTTGGGGATGCTTCACGGCCAGCCGGCCGGATGACCGCCGGCGTCTTGTGTGAATTGGTTTCGATAACCACGTTTTGAGTACGGATCGCCTCCAGTCCATCCTGCAAGAACTTGACGCTGAAAGCGATCGTCAATTCCGGACCGGTCACGGTCGCCGACAGCTCAATCTCGCTCTCGCCGGTATCGCCGGACTCGGCCAGGACCGTCACTTTCCCGGTTTGATCCGCGCCAGGTGTCAGGCGCAGCTGGATCACATTGCCGCCCTCGCGGGCGATGATGCCGGCTTGCTTGCAGGCTTTGAGCAGATCCGTAGTGGCAATCACGGTGCGTGTCTTGTAACCTTTCGGAACGATCACCTGGTAATCTGGAAAACGGCCGTCGATCAACTGCGACACGAGTTGCACATTTTGGGTGCGCAACACCACCTGCGAGCCGCTCGGCGGGATATACAACCTGACCTGCTCGGGTTTGGTGGCGCTCAGAACCCGGACTACCTCCTTGAGAGAAGACGCCGGGATGATCACTTGTTTCTTTGTCACCGCAGATGGCAGAGACGCCCGCTTGATCGCCAGGCGAAAACCGTCGGTCGCCGCCATCGAGAGCGTAGTCCCTTCGAAGGAGATCTGTACTCCTTCTAGCACAGGCCGGGCTTCGTCTGAAGCGGCGGCAAAGGCGGTTCCCTGGATCATTTCACGCAGCAGCGAGGCTGGGAGTGTCACGCCATTGGAAACATCATGTTCAGGGAGGGGAGGGAACTCAGATGCTTCGGTTCCACGAACCACGCCCTTGAATGTTCCGCTCTTCAACGTCGCCTCCGGTTTGCCATTCACCGAAAACTGTACTTCGCTATCCGCCAGTGAATTGACGATATCGGTCAGTGTCTTGGCCGGCAGGGTCAATGCAACCTGCCCATCCAACCGCGCGTCCATCCAGGTGGATACACCCAAGGTCAGGTTCGTTGCCGCGAGCCGCAGCTGCCCACCTTCACAGGTAATCAGAATGTTCGCCAGGATCTGCAGGTGAGGGCTAGAGGCTACCGCCCGGCCCACAATGGAAAGGCTTTCTGCGAACGCGCTTTTTTCAACGATCACTTTGCTGCTCATCGTTTGATCCTCCTTTGAATTCCTCGTGTAAATTACTTTGTTTCGGTTATCGAGCAATCAAGCCAGGCGCACAACGCCTGCACGGCTGCCCGGTCTTCGGACATCCGGGTCATCACATCCTGGTTAGAAGGTGGCTGCCATTGCTCCGCGATTCTTTTGATCACAGCTTCCAGATCGTCCAGAGAAAGGACTTGCGGTACGGCCGGCTGGTTTTTCCCTTCCCATTGCGAAGCCAACAACCTGCTGGCCTGACTGGATGGAAGGATGTAAGCAACTCGGTCTATGCGGTCAATCACCAACCGGCAGTCTGCCTCGTACTCCGACGAGCCCAGGTTGAAGCCAACCAGATGCGGGTAAATGTGCCGGTGCTGAACGTAGGCCAGGTAACCCGGCCAGTGGCCGGTGAACGAAATGTAGCCGTCCGAAACCATTACTTCATCGCCGCACGGCTCCCACCATAAGGCCAGATACCGCGCCTCTTCGCCTCGCCGGTAACCCACCGCCTGTTCTAACAAGGGAGCGGGCGGAACCGGGATTGAAAGAGGGATGAGATTCCATCCATTGGATTGAGCCAGGTCTTGTATCTTTGCATCTGAAACAGCCATTTGTATTCTCCATGTTCAAATTTTGAGGGGTTACAACAGCGAACCTCAGGATGAATTCCATCCTGAGGTTCCTTTGCTTTCTTTTGAATGGATCTACTCGTCGAAGAAGTCAGCCGATTCGCCGCCATCCACCCAGTACACCTCGTCGTCACCCAGGCGGGTGGCATTTTCGTACAGTTCTACCAGGGGGCCTTCGTCCGGCTCATAGTCCGGTTCCCACAGCGCCGGGTTGATTGACCTGCAGGTCATTACCCGATCGAGCACGATTTCGCGCCAGTTGAGCGGGTCGATTTCCAACAGGTCCTGCCGGATGGTATCCGCCAGGATCACTGTTGTTTCTTCGGTCAGCGTATCAGTGGGCAGGTTGTGAGATAAAACCGTCTGTGCGATGGCTTCGGCGATCTGTCCCCAGGTAACTGCGAACGCAGGTGCATCCGCCGGGTATCCGCTGTGAGCCAGTGTCTTTGATATTTCAAAACCCAATTCCAGGTTTTCGTTCATCTTTGGTTCTCCTTGTGATTAGCGCGGTAGAAAGGCCAGTTGGTAGGACTCCAGCGCCGGCAGGTATACGCCGCACATGCGTTTGTACAGTTCAATCAGCAATGCCAGGTCATTTCCGGCGTATTTGCGCAGCGTATCGCGATCCATATTGGCGACCTGCGAACCATCCAGATCAGGCAGTGGGTTCTGAATTCCGTAACGCTTGCAGACCCATTTCAAGCCGCGTGCATTGCCCCAGTTGTAGAGGATTCCCATCAGATCCACGACCGGCTCAGTCTGGTACTTCGCCAGGCGTGGCATCAGCGGAACTTCGATGTTCAAGGCAAACGAACGACGCAGCAGGTATGGCAGGTCAAAGCCCAGGATGTTGTAGCCGCACACGCGCCCATTCAGCTGGGCGAAACTGCTCCAGAAGAAGCGAAGCAAAGCCGCTTCGTTCGGAGTTTCAGTGTCGCCCTCAAGGCAGACTTCCGCGGCATTTTCCAAACCGCGCTGTATGGCGACGGCGATTACTTTTCCCAGGTCGGCGTCCAAGGGCGCCTGCTGGATCTGTTCGGCTTTCTTTTCGGTGACATATTGAGCGATTTTGTCGGCATCTTTGTAGTTGGCCGGAGCAGCGGGTTCCGGGAGGAACCCAATTGCATCCGTGTTGGTGGCCGTTTCAATATCAAAGAATAAAACCGGATGCATCTGTTTCTCCTTTGCTTAGTTGGGTGCACACCAGAGCAAAAGCTATTCGCTCTGGTGTGCGATGATTACGAAAATCCCATCCCTTTTTCTTTGAGCGATACCCAGCGGGAAAGGCCGATCACCAGGTGATCCAGCACCGAAATGTCCAGCAGTTTACCTGCCTGAACGATGGCGCGGGTCACGCTGACGTCCTCCGGGCTGGGAGTCGGGTCAGTCGAGGGATGGTTGTGTGCGATGACCACGCCTGCGGCATTGCGCTGCAGGGCTGGCTTGAACAGCTCTCCTACGCGGACCATCGAGGAATTCAAGCTGCCGTGGTAGACCTCCACCACGTCCAGCACCCGGTTGCGCGTGTCGAGCGCGACCACCACCAGGTATTCTTGCTCTCGGTGGGCTAGAAGCGGCATCAGGATCTGCGCCGCGTCGGATGGGGAGTGGATCACCGGACGATCATCCTCCGGCTGGAGCAGCTTGCGCCCCAGCGCCAGCGCGGCCTTGATCCGCAGCGCGGTCTGGTTGCCAATGCCGTCCACCCGGGCGATCTCACTGACATGCGCCTGGGCGATCTTCTGCATGGTGCCAAACTGGCTGATCAGGCGTTCGGCGTGTTCAATCTGGTTGGAACCTCCGATGATCACTGCCAGCAGTTCAGGTAAATTGCAGGCATCCGGATCTCTTGCTACCCGGTAGCCCGGCTGCTCACGTACTGGCAGTAGTTTCAACCGCGGAAGCGCGTAAGCCTGGCCTTTGGGGTCTTGCAATAAGGGCATTTGGGTTTGAGTCATGTTTCTGTCTCCAATGAATGAGACGTGGGACACAGCCACCCCCGCGTGGGGACAACGTCTCCCACGTCTGGGATCGGGTAACTGCGTCAGGCAGTCGGGTCATAGCCGGTCTCTTCGAATACCCGGCGACTGATCGCCGCGCACTCTTCCCAGGTCATGATTTCATCTCGCCGCACGCCGGGATATCCGGGCACGGGTGGGAAGAGCCATGGGTTTTCTGCCAGGTTCCTTTGGATGCGTTGCGCTTTGGCTTGCAGAAAGTGGCTTAATCCGCCAGTCTGACAGCGCCAACCATGCGTTTTGGTGTACTTTCCGTCCCACTTCGGATCTCGGAAAGTTTTTGCGCCGCAGATTGGACAGGCAGCAGGGTCAAGAGGTTCTGGCGCGCGTAGGCCGCCGGCGTGTAAATACCGCCGGACCGCGTCGATCGCACCGCAGTCTGGTGCGCCGCAAGAGCAGGTTTTGTCTTTGCTTACCCGGTGATAGCGGGAATTGTCTTGCCGGCCCAAGTCCACCAGGTATTGGTATCCCTGAATGGAAACGGTGGGATCCGGTGGATCTGGACCGCGGATTGGAGCCGTGGACAGACCCTTTCGAAATGCAGCGCGCAGGTTTTGCCTCCTTTCTTCTGAGCGCGAATCAATCGATGCAGGTGCGGTCTTCATAGGCCATTTCCAGGAACCAATCCACAGGGATGTGTCGATCGGGCGCAGGCTCAACTTGCTCAACCGGCGTAAGATCGATTGCCAGCTGCTGCTCTTCCTCGGCCACGACTTGCACGTTGCGTACGTGCGGGATCGACCAGACCGCTGTGTCATCCTGATAAGGCCCGCCGTGGCTCATCTTTGTAAAGGGGGCGAGATTATTCAAGGCCCGCACCCAGACCGTTCCGGGACGAGGCCCTTTGGCATAGATCTCGACTGGGATATTTGCATCCCCATAACAGGTTCTCACGGTGATTTCGCCCGTGACCATGTGATCCTCCTTTGGTGTAGAAACGATCAAAGGGCACGCCTATTCGGCAGTGCCCTTTGATCCTCTGGTGTTATCGGTTGACGGTTGGGTTAGAAGGGAATGTCGCTGTCGGCCACACCAGCGCCGATGGCTTCACCTTCCTCTCCGTCCTCACGGCTGGACAAGAAACGAACGGTTGATGCGGTCACTTCATAGGAAGCGCCATGCTTGCCGTTGTTTTCCCATACGTGCGGCCCGCCCGTTTCCGGGTCCGGCGTCAGCCGGCCTTCGACCAGCACCTTGCTCCCCTTGTGGAGGAACTGATTGCAGGTTTCCGCTTGCTTCCCCCAGACGGTCACGCGGAACCATGCGGTTTCCTTCACCGGCTGGCCGTTAGCGCCAGAATAGCGACGGTTGGTAGCGACGGACAGCGTGGTCACCGGCTGTCCAGAGGGAGTAAAGCGCATTTCAGGCTCTTTCCCCAGGTTTCCGATCAGAATCAGTGTTTGAAACATTTGGTTTTCCTTTCCTTGACTTCGAGTTTATGCAGCAGTTGGGATGCGATTGGCGGAAATCCAATTCCGCAGGTCGGTCTTGGAGGCAGGTTGTTTGCCCATCTTTTTGATATAGGCATCGTATGCTTCCTGCTCGGGCGCATTGCCGTTCACACTCGTGCCATCCATGTACAGGCGAGAAGGCGCAGCCGGTGCCGATCCATTCGCAGGACGATGATCGGAGGTTCCAGTGTTGCCTGTGAGACTCTGTTCCGTCCCGGCAATCTGGGCAATTTCCTTGTCGTACAGCGTATTTCCAAACTGGTCACCCAGCTGGCGGAAACAGCGCTTCAGGCAGTCGGTCACTGAACCGGCCAGAGCCATATCCAGCGCCTCGGGTGTATCGCCGGAAAAGACACAGCGCCCAAGATCGGCATGGGAATAAACCGAGCCGTCCAGGGTGATGCTGACTTTCCCGGTCGCGTACACAATGCCCACATCCTCGACCTGAAAATTGCCGTTCGCGTCCATTTGCGGAACTTTGCGCCGTTCTTGCTGGTTCCAGACCATGATTTTCTTCTGCCAGCGCACGACCACCGGCTCGCCCAGCAGATCGAACGACCAGGCGAAGTCGAAAATGGCGTTGGCGCGATCAATCACGTCATAACCTTCAAGGTATGGAACGGTTCCCTGGCCTGGCGCCTGGCGGCGTTTGACCCGGGCCATATCCAGCGGCTGGCGCAGTTCCCACAAGACACGATCCAACCGGTCCTGCAAGCTTTCTTCTGTGTTTACGTTCGTCTGGTCCATTTGTATCTCCTGTTGCGATATTTGTTGTTGTGCCGCCTCTGAAAGGCGCACACCTTCGATATGTTTGCAGCGCAAGTCTGGCCCGCGCTGCTGGAAGTCTTTACAGGTGCAACTCCACGTTTCGCCCTGCAGGGAAACCACGTAGGGCAGCTTGTCACCGTTCCTGACCGTCCATTGGAATGGACTGGTGCGGGTAATTTGAAAGCTGCCAGCGTGTATTGCAGCGTAAGCGCGTTCAGTCCGTTCGGTTTGAGCCTGTTCCTGCAAATGTTTCGTGGTGTCCTTGCCATCCTGATCCGTCATGTTCCTCCTTTGGTGTGTAAAATCCAACGTTGAATAAGACTGATGTTTGAACAACAACCCAGGTAACTTCAACTACTCTGAATTGGAAATTCAGAGCAGCAAACGCCAACTGGCTAGAAAACTAAGCAGCTCGCATTTGTTGCTCTGGATATTCGTTGTGAGGTGAGTTGCCCCAAATCTACGGGGCAACTCACCAATATCTTTGTTTTCGTATGTGATATGAGCCTTCCAGGAACATTTCTGGCGAACAAGGCTATTTGTTAAAGTGCAAAATAAAAAAGGAGGAACCACAAACCACCCGATAAACGGGTATGCCTGTGTTCCTCCTTTGACCCCGAAGCGCTGTGCTTCGGGTAGAAAAACCGAACCGGATCCGCGCGAAGTTAGGTTTTATCGCATATGCGGCCGAGACCTGGTTGCCCAGGTATTGTGGCCAGCGGCGAGATTATTCAGCGGTTAGGGATGGTTTCGGTTTTTTCTCTGTGTTATTGCCGTTGTCCATGACGATCAAACGGCGGGCAACGATTTCGATGGCGTTGCGGTCAATTTGCACCTGGTTCGGCTTGAGCCCGGTGGCTTCCACCTGAAACTCGTTATTGCTTTGCTTGTGAGCCTTTTCGAGAAACTCTTCCAGGCTCTCCTTGAAATCGCGGGATTGGATGAATCCGTGCACCCGCAGGCGCATCCCACGGTGGATCTGGATCAGCCCGTTTGCGCCGCCGCTCACACGCACGTTGACGTAGTCGCCGCTGTCGCGTTCGGCATCCAGTTTCTTTGCGGGCATATCGCTGTCGCGATACACACCCAGACGGAAGAAGAGGTCATCTGTGTACTTCCACGGTTCGCGGACGACAATACCTTCCAAAATGACTTCGTTGATCAATCGCTCCTCCAGTTGGTGGCTTTTTGGGCCTTGAAAATCGGTTAAACAGGTTGGCCGGACGGTTGCTCAGGGGATAAGCAATGTCCGGCCAACGGGGAAAATAGCGTGCAATAGAAGGGTATTCAGTTTACAGGATCATTATATCGATCTAACTGGCCTCATCCTAGAGAGCGCCAGAAAAAAGATCAGTGTGTCAGTGCTCTTAGTTTGGCGATCCCAGTTTGGGAGACGATCACATCTGGGACTACGGAGGGGAAGAGTATGGAAAGGTCGGCGGAAACCGTGACCTGCACCATGTTTTCCCCGCCACTCACCTGAATGCCGGTGACATAAGCATGGACGCCCTTGTTGGAGAGGCCGGCTGAATTGAGCGAGGCATAGGATTGGGCGTTGGACCAGGTCTTACCGGTGGGCACCAGGCTGCCGCTGTCTTGAAACGTGCGCGCATTGATTTCAGCCGATGCCGCCACGGCGGCCGCATCCGCAGCCTTCGCCACTTCGGAGATGGCATAGAAATACCGCCCCAGTTCAATGGCAAGCGCAAAGGTTGGCACGAGCACAAAACCGATGAACACCGCCCAGAAGGTCATGGTGTACCCACGGCGGTCTCGATGCAGCCGGTTCACTACCAGCCCTCCTGGCGGAAGGTAGAATCCGCGCTAACAACAAAGGTCTGGCCGGGAAGCCCTGGGAACAGGCTGGTCAGGGGAGAGAGGAAGTTGGTCACCGAGCCGCTGACCTGGATCTGAAGAATGCTGCCGGCGCTGCCGCCGGGTGCGAGCACGGATACAGAAGGGTTTTGGACGATCCCCGCCGCCGAGATGGATGATCGGGCTGCGCTGGTAGCGTAACAGGCCGGGCAGGTTTGGGCCACACTGCCCATGCGCGCGCCATGCCGCGCAGCAGCCTGAACCGCCTGCTGGGCATAAATCACCATTCCCAGGTTGACAATCGCCAGCATGACGAGAATGGCAATTGGGGTGGTGATGGCCGCCTCCAGCATCTCAATCCCGCGATGATCTTTTAGGAAACGCATAAACCTCCGTTTGGGTTCTGCCGGCGTTATTTCTTTCACCGGCAGAACCGCAGGGATTAGATCTTGCCGGCAATGTCGGTGACGATTGCGGCGATGTTGGCGCCGAGCAGGCGATACGCGCCATAGGCTACTAAAACGACCACGGCAATGATCAGGGCAACTTCGGTCGACTCGATGCCCCGATGGTCTTTCAAGAAACGCAAATCAGATCACCTCCTTTCATTTCAGGATGAGGGGAACGACGGTGTAAAGCAGGGTTCCCAAGAAAATAGAGAAAACGTAGGGGACGGATGTTTGCTTGCGAAAGTAGGCTACCAGGCCTTGAAGTCCGCCAACAAGTGTGATGGGGAGGAGGACAATCGGGCTGCTAAATGCCAGAATGACTGCGGCCATCAGTTTCATATCTGCTCCGCCCATTTTGTCTAGATCCCATAGAAACCAGATGATAAAGAGCGCCAAGCAAAGGATTGCTGAGGCAGGTTCGAAAATGGCGGCGAATGCGGAGAGAACGGCAGCGAATGATCGCCGTTGAGCTGGTATTGTCATTTCTGAGACCACGCAAAGGGCTACAGTCAGAAGTGTTGGTATCCAAAAGCCACGTAAAATGGCATAAGCTCCAGATCCCAGCAGGGCTGTAAGCGTCAGCCAGGCTGGAACTTCGCGGAAGTGCAAATCGTAGTAGGTGGCGATGAGAAGCGGGGCACAAATCAGCATGGAATGAGCCTTAAAAATAAAGGCCAGACACCACCTGGGTGGTAAATGTCTGGCCGACGATTTGGTAGATGCGTCTATATTATAGAGATCAAAATTACCTTATCCTAGCAGGAGCATATTAATATTTATGGCCCATTCTTTCCCTAACCAAAAATGATCTTAAAAAATTCGGTACTATACGCTCATCCACGGCAAATTTAAGTTTGGACCATATATGTGATTATTGTGAATGTAAAATTTTCCTGAATCTTTTGGCCCATAAATATATCCATTTTGAATATAGTAACGTCCACTATTTAGCGGGCCAAAAATGTATCCATTCTGAATATAGAATTCTCCAGACATTTTTGAGCCGTATATGTAATTATTGTTAATGTAATAACCGGTGTACATCCCATCCTCCCATAGCATTAACCAGTATTCTGAAAAAAAGGTTTTATAGCCAAGATTTTTTAAATCCGTTTATCTAGGAGCTTGCTTGATCGAGGCATAGATGAAATCCCAAGTTTCCTTTTTTGAGATTTAGTGAGAGGCAATGATCTTTGTACGATGGTTACAATAATCAAAACGAGAAAAGACAGGAAAATTGATGTGTTCACAGGCGTGGTAGAAAGACCAACGTGTAAGCGGGCTGGCATGCGACCGAAAGCATATAAGACAACTTCCCAAGAAGAGAAAATCAACGCGGCAACCAGCGAAGCGGAGAGAAAAGGGTAAAAGTGTTTTCTGCGGTCCACGATGTAAGCAGCCAGGCGTTTAATCGTTGCAAATGTGAGCCATAAAAGGAGGATGGCAAATAGAGGTGAAATTTCCCAACCTGATTCGATCAATGGTAGCAGCCAGTACGGATTAGGGGCAAACATATTTTTCCTCCTGATCTAATGATTAGCGGACCTTCTTCACTTTTACCTGATCGTTCATACCGTTCACCTGAAGATAGAAACTACCCTGATCTTCGATGATCTGAGCAGCAGGGCGATAGGCGTATTGGTAATGGTATTTGTATTCGGCCTGTTCCCATATTTGCCCAGTGGTGAATTTGAACACGCGACCGCCATCGAAACCATGAAACGAACCTTCGAGATTACTATCTACTATGATCCTCATCATTTCTCCTTTGGTTGGACCTGCTTCGGACTGGAAGCTCTCGAGGCCTTATATGTGGATCAGTCCAGGGTTGAACAGATCCGAGCAAGATTGATTTGGAACCACGCAGCTCAATATAGAAGAAGAGCGCAAATCACCATCGATTAGCTCATCGATGCTCTCGCCGATGATGAGGCGGAGGACCTGGGCAATCACGAGCGTCGAAGCGACAGCCCCTACAAAAGAAGCGCCTACGCTGTGACCCGCCAGTTCTATCAAGCCGCAACGATCTGCCCCCTTTTCAAGGAGATCCTGGTAGGCCGGCTGCGTGATGAGGGGGACGGGTGAATTGCTCCCTTCATTTGTAGATTTCCAGCATTGATCCGCTGGTTGTCTTCCAGGAAATGTATGGATCTTCAACGCCAAGTATTCTTGGGTTCCCTTTCCTAAACCTGCCTCGACGATCCGTTTAAACCCTACCTTATCCAGCGCCTGGCGTGCTTCAATATTGTCAACGCCGCAAAGCGCTAAAGCCGGCTCACTGTCATTGATGTTAAAATCACCGGCAAATAAACGCTCAATGAGCGTCGTCTGGAAGCCGCGTTCTTCACACCAGGCTGCTATTGCCCGTGTTTTCTTTACTCCAACGAGCGATGAGTTGGTTAAAAGAGAGGTGCTATCATTTGCACCTTCTAGTGAATCAACGTCCTGCAACACGAGATTCGTTTTACCCCCCACTGGAAAAGGCAGGAAGCCCAGTGTCCACAAATACGCCTGCCCGAGATGACCGAGACCAATCAGCCACAATTTGGCGGGCAGGTATTCCAACCTTGGGCCTGTCTTTGCGGTTTGCCAGTCAACCGTTGTGCTGGGTCGCCATAACGATGCCCCAACCGAGCGGTGCCCAGCTAGAGGATTATCGCCGCGGATAAATTGGAAGGCTTCGGAAACTGCCAGCGCGCCGGCAAGTACACCTGCTGGCGTGAACGTTTCCTCAAGCGAAAAGGAAATCGGATCACGGGCGGGCAGCACGCCGCCGTTCCAACCGCGAACCACTGGCCGAATCGCAAACTCAGCTGAAATATGTTTGGTGGCGCCATCTCCGAAATAAATCAACGGCAGGCCGGCTGCTGGCTCACTGACAATCTGTCCTTGAAGATCATAAATTGCTTCGGCTACCGTAGAACAACTTCGCCAGGGGACGGATAATGGGATGTTCAGATCTCCATAGACTTGCACACCTCCCAGAAAGCAGCGCCGACCAGTGTTGACTGCTGTGAGTAGAGCCGCTTGAAATGCGGGGGATGCAGCAGCCCCATGGCTCACCTTTATTCCCAGACGGAACTGCGCTAATTTTTGTTGTGCTTCTTCGACCGATTTTACTTCGCCCGAGTCCATCATCAACTTCACTAACCGGTGCAGGCGGCTGCTTTGAATCATGTTTTCTACCATCCTACTATCCCCACCTACCGATATAAAAGAATTTCGCTGCATCTCGACCCAGATGGGATCGCCACTTGTGATTGCCCTGATATTCGTATACGCCCAGTTGATTTGTCGCGCCCCCTTGCTTAGCCAAATTGGGAACGATGATGGCAATATGGCCCCTTGTTCCAACCATCGGGTTTTCCTGATCTGAAGAGCTTTGATAGGGCCGGCCTGGGTGGGTATGCACATCGGCCAGAACATCCAACCCGGTCTCACGGCAGATCCTCCACAGATCTCCAAAGTAGGTCCCATTAAAGACGATAATGCCAGAGTCGAGGCAGTGCGGGTCCAGGTCATCGTAGTAGATTATCAGGGCAATCCTGCGTTTCTCACCCTCGCGCCGGCCGAGCAGGAATGCGCCACTTTCGCGGCATTCCATCCCGCGCCGTTTTAATTCAGACAACCCTGCTCGCCACAGGGCAGCGGGGCAGCTGATGTGGTGGTCAGGCGCTACGAGGTCCCGTATAGTCGCTCGAATTGAGAAGGTCATAGATTTCATTGAGGTACAAGGTTATATCGCTGGTCGGTTTCCAGATCATGTGTGGATGCAAGCGATGCCAGTCAGCATGGCCTTCAATGGAAATCCGGTCGCAGGGCAGGTATAGACACTGCCCTGTTTTCCAATCCGGCCGGAATACTTTTGGAATCCGGTTTTTCCCGCCAGGCCATTTCCCGGGGTCCAATGGCGTATTACGATCCAGATCCCATGGTTGCGCAGTGACAGGCGTATCTGGATAATTGGAGCACTCAAAGCGGAAGCCGTATGCGAGTGGCCATCCCTCACGAGCTGCGGCACTGACGCTGATCAGTACATATGGCCAATTGACTGAGACGAGTTGCCACTTTTTCAGATCAACGCCGCTTTGAAATGGCCCACCCGCCAAGTGCGCGCGGAGAATCTGCTCATCTAGCGGCATGATTACCCCTCAACCCGCTGTTTAGCAATCAGGTCAAAGCAAACCTGGCACTGACCAGGCTGAACCAGTGAGCCTACCTGGATATCGTCAGCAGGTCGATCACTCGTGCCGCATACCTGCAGCGCATATTCACTGGCGTCCACCTCACTCAAGCCATATTTCTTATCGGCCCATTGTTTGATGGTTCGAATGGTTGCCGCCGGTGAGAACGGATGGTCTTCTGAGCGACTTTGAAAATTCACCGTGACATGGATGCGGGGGCAGGTGTGAATCTGGACACGGCTACGGGATTGGATGCCAGCAATTTTTAAAGGCTGCTCAGGCGTGAGGGGATCATCCTTGTCCTCCACCCACACCTGGGGTATTTGCCCATCTTCGAGCTTCAATCCCTTTTCTTTGGCAATCTCGATGAGATCCAGCACTTTTCCATCTGCCGGCACTTTAATAAGTGCGAGCCGGGCAATGCCAGGCCCTTGTAAGAATACTTCCATATCGTGCTTCTCTTCCATTGATTTACTCCTCAGCCATATAGGCAACAAAAGATTGATAGGATTTTCGGAGCGGCGTTTTGATCTCCTGCAGTCCTACCTACATAATCGGTAGAGGATGGAAAAACCGGAAATGGAAAAAAGACTGGAAAATTACCCGAAATCGAGGGATGTTACTTTGTGGGTATGGCTGGACAGATGAAGTAATTGGGGCAGCGTGGACAATTGCGTAAATCCTCCGGCTCGGGCGGAAACTGGTTGGTCAGAATGCCGTAGATAGCCTGATTGTAAGCTTCGCGAAGGGCTGCAATTTTCTTCTCAGGCAGGTCTATGGACTCGGTTTTACCATCGGTCAATGAAAATACTTCCACCAAATAAGGTTCACTCGTCAACTGTTGGGCGGCAGCATGATACAGCCCGTACACCCGATGATTCGATTCGGCGGAGCTGATCCGCCCGGTTCGCATCCGGCGAAGAATTGGCTGGCCCCCTTCATTGATCTCCAGGTGGTCCGGTGAGAAAAGCACGATACCATTCTTAAGTTGAATTTGAACAGCATCCTCTTTGGTAATTTTCCGACCTTTCGAATACACTTGCAGCGCCCGGGCAATCATTCCTTCGGCGGTTTTTCGGTATATGGGCTCGAAGGGGTGATCAACCAGGCTGGTCGTGGGCCAAGTGTTCTCCAGTTGCTGTAAAACTGCGGGAAGTTCCACTTGTCCCGTAAGAGTGTGTTGGTCCTGCACCCAATCCAACAGTTCACGCAGATAACTATGGAAGTGTAAAAATGAACTTTCTTCACTATGTTTGGCAAAACCAAGGACCAATTCATAGTAGTACCGGCGAGGACAGCGGAGATAAAGATCCAGGGATTCCACATCAAATACCTGAGGAGACCCAATCTCAATTAATCCTGTCTCGTCGGCCTTCTGCTCCGCAACTTCTACACGACCTTTTTGTCGGGATACAGCACTGGATGGTTGAGGCGGGAGCGCCACGGTTATTAAATCGAGAAAATCTGAGGGGTTACTGCCCCTGTTGTTGTAGCGCCGGGCGCGTGATAAGCACAGTACGTCCCTTGCGCGGGAGAGGGCTACAAAGAAAAGGCAGAGCTCCTCTTCGCTGTGGGCATCCTTTGGATCCTGCTCAACCATTCCTTGGGGTGGAAAGCAAGTTTGAGGCTGCATCCGGGACGGGACGATGCCTTTTCCCAGCATGGGAAGGTAAACCGCGCGAAATTCCAACCCTTTACTGGCATGGATTGTTAAGAGGCGGACGGCATCCATGGCCTGGCCGGCATCTGGAATCTGCCGGAGCTGCTTCTCTTCGCCAAAGATTTCGAGACGACGCACGTAATCCAGGAACAGCTGCTTTGCATCTTGACTGCCGGCCAGCGTTCGGTCCTGTTCATATGCGAAGCGCAGGAACTGGTAAATGGCAATGCGTTGCTGAATTGCGGCCTGGTTGGTATTGGTGAGGAGGGGGGCCAGGTATCCACTGCGGTTAAAGAGATAATGGGCGAGAAGCGCCCAGTTACTGTACCCATAAGAAAGACCCTGCAAGTGCCGGTCGATCTGTTCGAGCGCATTCCGGCCTTGCTCGGAGAGGCTGGGTTCGCCTTTAAATCGATTAATTGCCTGAGGAAACGGAACTTGCTCCTTATCGGCCAGAGCCAGTAGAAGCTGTACATTATCATTTGATAAATTGTATTCAGGAAAGGTCGCGACCCGGATAAAGCCACGCGCATCGCCGGCCACGAGCTCGAGGATTGACAGCAGATCACTGATTTCCGACCGCTCGAAAAGATCACCGATATAAAGAATAGGGATATCGTGTTGTTCAAGAAGCGCGGCAATTCGCGCCAGGTTGGTGTGAGAGCGACAGAGAACGGCCTGATCGCGATATGCGATGCCCTGTTTGAAGCGCTGCTGGATTTCTCTGGCGATACTTTCCCCTTCCGCGTTCAGATCCTCCGCGGTTTGCATGATCACCTCGCCGCCCTCTATGGCCCGGTGGGTCTCCCATTCTTCGAAAGGAATCGTGGTTTGAATTCCCATCTGGGGCGCAAGGGCGGAGAATGTCTTGACCAACGGTGGTTGAGTGCGGTAATTTCTGCGCAACGGAACCGTGCTTGCCCCAGGAAAATCGCTTGAGAACCAGGTGATATTCTGCGGCGCAGCACCTCGGAACCGATAAATTGACTGGCGGGCATCGCCAACCACCCACAAGCCTTTCCCCTCACCGGCGACCTGTTTTAGAAGGAGCGCGCAGGCCCGGTTGACATCTTGATATTCATCGACGAGGATGTGCCTGAAGGTATTGCGGAGATCCTGGCGAATATCAGGATGCTCGGTGAGTAACTGAACCGTTTTTGCGATCAGGTCACCGAAATCGATCAGTTGTTCCTGATCCAGGTGGTCCTGATATACCTGGTAAACACCTGCTACCTCCATTACTTTTTCTGCTCGCTCGCGCTCCTCATCGTTGGATGCGGTTTGCACCATATGCTCGGCCATCTGCTGATATTTAATGGGATCGGCCAGTTCATCCTTGGCCCGAGATATGGCTTGCAGAAAATCGCGCAGGGGTAGCGTGGGATCATACAAGTTCTGGTAGTGGCTCAATCCCAGTTTTGGCAGCAATTGCTCTATCAAGAGAAGTGCGCTCACCGGGTCAAGTAGTTTAGGGGATGGGGGAAGTCCAAGCGCATACCCATATTTCCGGAGCGTTTCGAGACCAAAAGCATGGAAGGTGCCCATCCAGACAGAAGGTGCCTCAACTGGTAATACCTGGGCCAGTCTCGTGCGCATTTCCTCAGCCGCTTTGTTGGAGAAGGTGAGTACAAGAATTTGATGCGGGTCTACCTTAAGCTTGGAAATCAAATAATGTACTCGACCCACTAGAGTGCGGGTTTTCCCTGTACCTGGTCCGGCCTCGACCAGTAAGGGGCCTTTGGTTACATTAGCTGCATTTTCCTGGCTGGGATCGAGTTTCAGACTGGCCGGCTGAGAATGATCTCCTGTAGAGTTTTGATCTTCTGAACCTACTGGCAAAAGTAGAGCGTCGGTAAGCTGGTGAAAAACTAGGCTTTCAGGAACGCCGACATGATGCGCAATTTGTATTGCTGTCCACCGTTTATGTATAAACCAGTTGCGCAATCGATCAGATGGTAGCACGAATTCGCGCGCAAACACATTCGATTGCGCCTCCCGGCGTTCCTTTGGGCTATAACTCTCAACACGGTCTACGCCTAATGGCGATTTCTCTTCAGACAGACGTGCAGCCAGATCTGGGTGGTTGCAGGCAACGATCTGCCCTTCGATCCAATAATGCGCATATTCGTGAATTTTATAAACTGTCAACAGGGGAGGGTCGACTTCCCGGTTATACCAAATACGCTCTGACTCAGGATCCAGTACAGCTTCCGCACCATATAATAGTGGATCGTCTGCGGGAAGTCCCACACAAGGAATATTGGTCACCATTGCTATAGCAGCAAGCAAGTCTTCTGCGTTTTCACCTTTAGCAAGCAGATCGATTTCGGTACGCTTTTTTCGAGCGAGCTGTCGGATAGATTCCCACAGATTCATCGATATTTAGTTCCCTTATTCTTTTTTTGTTTCGAAGGAGAGCCAGTAGGTTCGTTGTTCTTCGCTGATTGTTGGGTCTGTGCGAATAACATCGAAAAAATTCTGCTGCTGTGCAACTTTGGGCGCTTGGTGTGACTTGAGACGAACGGATTGTGGAATATCTGGTCGACTCTTCAGGAAATGTGAGATGTCGCCGAATGGACGTTGAAGTGTTGTTGCAAAAGACTCAATCAGCCCGGTCGGAATGGTATCGATTAATACGAGGTGGCTTTCGATTCTTCTGATCACAGTCACTGGGATGTTGAGTTGCCTTGCGAGCTCATCCGGAGAATATCCTAGTTGCTTTCCCTCGCGAAAAAAAGATTCGATCGGCGCTCTACTTTGAGCCTTGGTTCTGTGATTTGCGATCACTGCTTGCTTATACGCTTGCCGTGCGATATTCATTCCAATCTGGAGCCTTGCATTTGGATCCTTCTGCGGGTTCTTATTTTCCGGAAAATACTCTGTCTGAGACCAAGCGATCGTAAACTCTGTCAATGCTTGCGCATATTGCGGATAGCGCTTAATCCATTCTTGTAACACTACTCGGCTAGGCGTCGGCGAAGCCGCAATATATGCGTCGAGCACCTCTTCAAGAGTGTATGGCTCGATCGGATTATTCATTGTGATCTCCTCGCCAAATTTTCAAGTCGCTTTTAGCTTTTCTTAGCCAATTGCCGATTGTTTTAGGCGTGACCTGATAATATTTACTCAAAGTCATTTCATCAGGGTCTTTTGATTCGATTTGCCAACCTTCAAGGTAATGGAGAATAAAAGCTGTACGAGTGGGTTCTCCCAATACTTGTAGTGCATCTTCGATTAAGGCCTTGCGCTCAACGGAAGACCACCGGCTTTCTCCCGGAATTAGGTGTTCTGAGCCAATTAGTATTTGTTCCCATTCATCTTTAACCTCTTCAGTTTCTTCGCCAGCTGTATAAGGACTCGATAACAAATTTGCTTCGTCCTGTTCTCGCCGGTGATTACACTGCCGAAATACATCTATTGCGATCCGATCTAATGCATTCCAAAAACGAACTTGCAGGTAATCACTTTGTCCTTCTGCGCCGAATATCTTTTCAAAAAGTTTTCGCATGATCTCGGCATATGCTTCATTCGCCAAATCGGAATCGAGGGACCGAATTCGGTAATCCACCTGCCTCTGACAACGGACTAACAATATCTCTAGAAGGATATCAGCAACCAATTGCCTTTGATTTTGGGCGCTTTCCCTGATTAAGTAGACCAGTGTTTCTTCCTGTAGAAATCCAACTGCTTCTTTATCCGATATTTTCGCCCTGGCAATTACTCCTTCATCGGGTAATCCGATTGAAGAGATTATTTGACTTTCTACAACACTCTCTCGCTTGTAAACATCGCCGTTTAAATTTCTTCGAGTGAGAGGTTCAAGGATTCGTTGGGGAAGCGTAGATGGCGTTTCAGGCAAGGGACCGTTCCTCCAATGGCCTCTACTAAGAGCTTACCCTATAATCATAATCGTTGAAGATAGGGATAACCGGAAATACAAAACTTAGTTTTGACCGTGTGAAAATCAAATCCAATTATTTGTTATTGATTTTCAATATTTCGATTCTATTTTTTTCAATCACTAGAGCCAGCCTTGATAAAACCTGAAAATGTGCTTATAAGCCTCAATGGCATATCGTTCTTGGCTTGTATTAGACACAAGCTTAATCATATCATTAGATTTAGATTACTTTTTCAAATACACATCGCCCAAGAGGCATTATGCGATGAGTATTTACAGAAATCGTCGCATAAATGGCTTATTTGAGCCATTTATCTTCTTAAAAACTGGTCATACAATATTTCAAGTACTTGGCATCGTCGTGAAACAATAAAGCATTCAAAGCGAGCCTTGAATGCTTTATTGTTTATCGGAATCCCTATTCAAAATTCCAGCGTGGTTTTTAGGCAAAAGGACTTACATTTGCATCTCCGTTGGTGTTGCAACCAGGATGGTCATTCCCTGCGTTTTACAGCCTACTGCGGACACATTCACTTGTATGCTTCCTGCCTCCGATCCTGCACGAATCGCTGCTAATGTCCGGCCGTAATAGGTAGAGTGTTCAGAACCTATGAAGCTCTCTTCTGTAAATGGCCTTGCGCTGCCAAAGCCCTGTAATATTCCAGCACCTTCCACTGTAACCGAAATGGAACGGCCTTCCAGCATTTTCACAGTGTCTTGATCATCCGTAATTTCAATCGTCAGAAAAGCCAGATCTTTGCCATTCGCCTGGAGGACGGGACGATCAACTCTCACATTGAGCTGGGTGGTTTCATTGGCAGACTTCAAATAGCTTCGGGAACATTCATTACCCTGTGAATCATACGCAATCGCTTCCAGAATGCCGGGGATATATTTCGTCTTGAACAGCGCATTCATCTTCCGGACTTTCTTTTTCCCGAGCGACCTGCGTTGAGACATAATTCCACCTGGTCCGCATTGGAATACACTTCAACGAGTGCATTCTTGCCTTCACAGCCGGCCAACTCCAGCTCACGATGGCATCGGTACCGCGCCATACCGATTTCGAGGGTCGCTCGCCGGAATGGTTCACCGGACGCACACAAATATACGGCTTTTCTTCCAGTCCCCACACCACTTTGTTGTAGTACGCCTGGGCCGTGACATACCCGGTGATATCGATTAGGCCCTGTTCTGCCAGGATGCAGGGATACTCCTTCTAGAGTGCGCCTTTCTTCTTGCCATACTCCCACATGCCGGAGCCCGCTTCACCCAGGTAATCCCATCCCGCCCATTGAAAATCGCCAATCCTTGTTTTCGGAAAAGTACTCTTCGTCTGGCCTACTCAATTGCAGGCTTCATTGAAAGACCGAGCTATAACGAGATCACCTTCCCCGCTTTGCTCATTGCCTCGATGATATCCGGCATCCCGCCGACGATGCCCACTTCGACACGCTCACCTAATCCAAAATAATCAAGACAGGTTTTACACAAGACCAGTTCGACACCTTTGGATTCTAGCTGTTTCAAAAGGTCAATAATTGGAGAGCCGTTGCAAGCCAGCTTCACGCCGTCGGTATAAAAGAGGATTTTTGCTGGTAGCATGCCAGATTCATTAATTAAGGTCAGGAATTTCTGGGCCAGCTTGCCCTGAAGGTCTGCGGGGGCATCACCCAGGCCATTGCGTGTAAAAAGCAAGACAGTCTGACTATCCATTGGTTTCACCATTGCTGTTGGATTGAATAGGTGGAAGATCATCGCGGGAGAGAATGTCGATAACATCCGCGGCCACTTCACCAGTAATTGTAATGCACTGCTGGATGTGCTCGGGCGAGCCCATCTGGAATTTGCGGATCAAAACCCGACAGCAGACACTTTTTCGGCGGGCTAAGAAACGGTCATGCAGTTCTTTAGCGGCCTCAAACATACCTGGCGTTGGCGCAGCCGCCTGCGTCCGGCCGTATTTCAACCCCAGTGACATAACACCCCCGGTTAGAGCGCCGCAAGCGCACCCAGCCAATCCCATGCCGACGGGAAAGCCGGAGGCCAGCTTGACTACTTCATCGGATACCGGTTTGCACAAATACTCGTTAGCAACCAGAAATACGGCTTCCGAGCAGAGAAACTGGCCATTGCGGTACATTTCCTCGGCTTCTGTCCTGGCTTTTTGGATTGCTTCATCTCGATCCATAACCTTTCCTCCTGATAGATTTGTTTCCGGACGGTTCATCCGCCCGGTGAATAACAAAAACGCTGCCGGCACATGGGCTAGCAGCGATCAAGAGGATTCTTGAAATTAAATCTCAAGCCTGGCTCGACGTAGTGTTCTGCCTGTGCTGGGCGTTTGTAGGCAACCAACTGGCTGCCTGTTTTAAAACGGCTCAAACGTAATGCTGCATAAACGCTTCTCTTTGTTTCTCAAAAAAGATAGGATATAGCCCGAAAACTCAGGGTTATTATACATCGATTTTTTTAAGGAGAAGTGGGTATGCCTTATTGACATTCTTGAAATTATTTGTATAATACAAATTATAGGATATACAAGTAATCTATTATGGATAAAGACTCTTTTCAACTTCTGTTCGCTGAAACGCTTCAACGGTTAACCAATGATCTGGTCCGTTATGCCGGGCTGCTGGATCGGGTCTGTACCGAAAATCTCAACATTACCGGTTCGCAAGGCTACACATTGCTGGCCATGCCAGACGGCGAGAGCATTTCCATGAATGATCTGAGCCTGAAGATGAAGCTGGCAGGTAGCACGATGACTCGGACGGTCGATCCGCTGGTCAAAAAAGGTCTGGTGGATCGCTACCCGGATGCGGAAGACCGGCGGGTGGTGCGGGTACACCTGACGGACGATGGCATTCGGGCCAAACGGCAGCTGCATGAGACGCTGCAGTGGTTCTTTTCGAGTGTCATGGAGGCAATTCCAGAGGGTGAGCGAGCGCAGGTCATTCAAAGCCTGGAACGGTTGAATGGGGCGATTATGAATGCTCTGCAGTGCTGCTTTCCATCGACGGAACCATAAATTCGTCTCTTTTTTTGTGGAAATGGTTGTAATATACAAATTTTGCTAATAGCAAGAATAATTAGGAGACCAAGATCATGAATGCTTCAACCGGTGTGGATGCTCGTTTATCACAAAAGGAAGTGCGGAATGTATACAACCGGATCGCGCGGGTTTATGACCTGTGGGGAACGCTGACTGAGACCCGTGCCCGCCAGCGGGGGATTGAATTGGCGGATATTCGGGATGGGGAACGGATTTTAGATGTCGCCGCCGGCACCGGTATGATTCTGACGGAGATCGTCCGCCGAAATCCAACCGGCATGACCGCGGCGATTGATATTTCCGAAGGGATGCTGCAAAAAGCGCAGGCCAAGCTGAAGGATACCCGGGCGCAGGTGGAACTGAAACAGGGCAGCGCGTTCGAGATCTCGTACCCATCGGGAACTTTTGATCTGCTCATCAATGGCTATATGTTTGACCTGATGCCCAATACTGCTGTTCCTCAGCTTCTAGCCGAATTCAAACGCGTGCTGAAACCAGACGGCCGGCTTGTGCTAATCAATATGACGGAAGGAGAACGCTGGGGCAGCCACTTCTATGAGTGGATTTACCGCCAGTCACCGGCGCTGGTGGGCGGCTGCCGCGGCGTAAAACTGGCTGGTCCACTTGGACAGGCCGGGTTTAGGGTGATGGTCAGGGAATACCAGCAGCAGTTCTTTTTCCCTTCGGAAGTCATTCTGGCCAAAGCCAGTTGAGGATTAATAGGAAACGAAAGAAAGGAAATGGATCAACCTATTCAACCACGCATAATGGATCGCCAGGCTCGCCGGGCCATCCTCCTCTTAGCTGGCAGCGTGATGCTGATGGAGACAGGCTACGGCATCGTGATGCCCATCTTTGCCAAACGGTTAGGCGAGCTGGGGGCCGGGGTGGAAACCCTGGGTTACATGGCAATCGCCTTTGCCATCGGGCAGCTGATTATGGCGCCGATTCTGGGTTCACTGGCTGACCGGGTCGGCCGACGCCCGGTCATCCTCACTGCGCTGGCAGGTGTGGCGCTGGCCAACCTGGGCTTTCTACTGGTCAATTCATCTTCTGGGTATGTCCTGATCCGCATGGCTCAGGGCGCGGTCACGGCTGGCCTGCTGCCAGCCTCGATCAGCTTTGTGGCGGACGCGGTACCCGATACCCAGCGGGCGCGGTGGGTAGGTCTATTGATGGGCAGCTATGGCGCGGGATTTATTTTTGGCCCGGCGCTGGGCGGCTTTCTATACGATCAGGGAGGATTTGCAGCGCCGTTTACCGTCTCTGCCATCCTGGCCGCGGTTGGTTTATTGGCTACCCTGATATTGGTACCCGAAACGCGCAGGCAGATATCGCCCGACAAAGAACCTGCACCAGCAATAGACCGGAAGCTTCCCGACCCAAGGACCTGGTTCAATGTTGATTTTCGCATCCTGCCGCTGCTGGTGTTAGATTTCCTTGAGGTGTCCATCTTTGCCTTTGTCGAGCCGCAGCTGGCCGTGTATGCCTACCAGGGGCTGCACTACACCTCCAGCCAGTTCGGCCTGATTGTCAGCCTGTATGGATTGTCATTTGTGGCAGGTCAGTTTGGGCTGGGCCGGCTCAGCGACCGCTTTGGCCGCCGGCCGCTGATTGTCCTCGGTTTTATCTTCAAAATCATCTTCTACCTGGGTCTGACCCTGGCGAATGAGTTCTGGCTGTTGGTTCTGGCAGGTGTTTTTGGTGGCGTTGGTGGGGCGCTGATTTCCCCGGCGCTCAGCGCTGCCTACCTGGATCTGACAAGAGAGACTAATCGTTCCCGCGTGATGGGGCTCAAAGAGTCGGCCGCGGCGATGGGCGGAATTCTTGGACCCATGGGGGTGGTGATCGCGAGCCAGTGGATGCCACCGCTCGATATCTTCCGGGTTGCTGCCGGGTTTACCCTGGTCGGTGTCCTGCTAGCCTTCTTTGCACTCGGCTGTTCCAGGAAAAATGGAGCGGTGCGTTCTGGTCGGCCGGTTCGGATCGGCTGCTACCAGCGAGCAGCCGCAGATTAAGCGTGATCTCAAACCAATAAGTCAATTAATCGAGAGGAAACAACGATGATAAAGGCTCACGAATACCAACCGCAGACCATCAAACAGGCCTACAACCGACGGGGCTGGATTTACAGCAAAACCGTCGCCCCAATGGAATGGGAATACCACTTGGAGGCATTGGAACAGGCTAACCTCCAGCCAGGTGAGAAAGTCCTGGAGGTGGCCGTTGGCCCTGGGCTCACTGCTGTAGAAATCGCCAGGCGGGTCGGAAAAGAGGCCGTCTTTTCTGGTATGGACATCTCGACCAGTATGCTGGCCCTCACCGAGCAGCGCCTACGATCAAGTGGGTTTTCCCAGTTTGTATTGAAAGAAGGCAGTGCCACCCAGATACCGTATTCATCCAAAACCTTCGATGTCCTCTACAATGGCTATATGCTCGATCTCATCCCTGAAGAGGAGATGCCGGGTATCCTGGCGGAGTTCAAACGGTTGCTCAAGCCGGGGGGACGGATGATTTTGCTTAACATGAGCAAGGCAGATCAAGAGACCGTTTTATTTCGAGAGAGGCTTTACCAGTTCCTGCCACCAAAGCTTGTTTTGTACCTGATGGGCGGCTGCCGGCCAGTATTGATGGAAGATCTGACCTTGCGAGCGGGCTTTCATCAAGTGCGGCGGACGTATCTGGGCGGTAAAGCACCGTCCGAGATTGTTACCGCAATGAATCCGGCAAGCGAAAACTAAATTCGGAGCGGTGCATACTGTTTTTTAATGAGCTGTGCGATAATCTCTTGCTGAGGTGATTCATGCTGCCACAACTCTCCCAAGAGGAAATGATCCGGTATTCGCGCCATCTGCTGATCCCGGAAGTCGGGCTTACGGGTCAGCGCAAGCTCAAGGACGCTTCCGTACTGCTGGTGGGCACTGGCGGGCTCGGTTCGCCGCTGGGCCTGTATCTTGCTGCGGCAGGCATTGGGCATATCGGCATTGTCGATTATGACGTTGTGGATTGTTCGAACTTGCAGCGCCAGGTCATTCACGATACCAGCCGGGTGGGCAAGCTCAAGGTGGAGTCGGCGCGTCAGCGAATGCTTGATCTCAACCCCCACATTCAGGTCGATGCTTATAATGAGGTTTTCAGCGCTGAAAATGCGGAGCAAATCGCTGGCGGTTACGATATCCTTGTGGATGGCACGGATAATTTCCCAACGCGTTACCTGATCAACGATTTGTGTGTATTGACCGGCAGGCCATATGTATACGGTTCGATCTTTCGATTTGAGGGCCAGGTCAGTGTTTTTGATGCCCGCAGCGGGCCGTGCTACCGCTGCCTGTTTCCAGAACCGCCCCCGCCTGGGTCGGTTCCTACTTGTGCGGAGGGTGGTGTGTTTGGCGTACTTCCAGGCACGGTTGGGACACTCCAGGGCACGGAGGTGATCAAAATAATCCTGGGCATCGGTGAGTCGCTGATCGGTCGCCTGCTGCTCTATGATGCACTGGATTTGACCTTTCATACGGTTCAGCTGCGCAAGAACCCGAACTGTAAGATTTGCGGACCCAACCCACAGGTGACTCACCTGATCGATTACGAACAGTTTTGTGGCGTTCCAACCCGCGGCGTACACACACCGTTGGGCATCCCGGAGATTAGCGTACGGGAGCTGGCAGCGCGGCTGGATCGGGGTGAGGCGGTTCACCTGCTGGATGTCCGCGAGGAGCTGGAAGGACAATTTTCACAGCTTACTGGTGCAAAAGTAATCCCATTAGCCCGGCTGCAAACATGCCTGGACGAGTTGGATCCCTCTGTTGAATGGGTGGTGTTTTGTCGCAACGGGGTGCGTTCAGCACGCGCTGTAGAAGTATTATTGCAGGCTGGCTATTCGCGCATCTCCAATTTGCATGGCGGCATACTTGCCTGGGCAGAAGAAATAAATCCCAGCATGTTTGTTTTGTAAATATCCATCCACGTCTGCCGATATACTCAGAAATATCCCCAAAATAAGTGCCTCGTTACGTCATTGATGATATAATTCAATAGCGATTGAAATATCCAGAAAGGAACCGCATGGATAATGCAGAATTCTCAAAAGAGCAGGTGACAGATTTAGCCCGCTGGCTGAAGGTGCTCGCCGAACCCAATCGACTGCTGCTTCTGGAGCAGATCATTGAGGGGGTGCAGTGTAACTGCGAGTTGGGGAATGCGCTACAACTTGCGCCAAACCTGATTTCTCACCACCTGAGTGTTTTGCGTGAAGTGGGGCTAGTCAATGTCGAACGGGATCCAAAGGATGCGCGATGGGTATATTACTCAATCAATTTGAAGGCATTTGAGGATTTCCGGCAAACTTTTAACACCTTCTTTGACCCAGATCGCATTCAATCCCGCCGCGTTATCTGTGGCCCCCAGGCATTTGAAAACCTACGCTTTGGCATCGAAAAACGTACTGATTGAACGTTTTTTAGCCTTGATACTTCAATGGAGATAGAAATAATATGAGTGAAAATAGTCAGAATTTCAAACGCGCTTTCACGTTTTCAAAACCAGGGACTCGCCCAGATGTTGAAATCTTCGATCCACCCATGTGCTGCCCAACCGGTCTTTGCGGGCCGACCCTGGACCAGACCTTATTGGATCTCAACGAAACCATTTTGAGGCTGCAGCAGGAAGGCTACCAGGTGACCCGTTACCAGATGGCCTCGAATCCTCAGGCCTTCCTAGGGAACGCGCAAGTAATGCGACTGGTGCGCGAGAAAGAGATGGCGGCGTTGCCGATCGTGGTAGTGCGGGGTGAAATCGTTGCCGAGGGGAAGTATCCGGGTATCTTTGAGATCTTGGGCAAGTTGAATCGTGGAAAGTAATATGGCAACTTCCTATCTCTTTTTCTCGGGCAAAGGTGGGGTCGGAAAGACCTCGATGGCCTGCACGCACGCGGTCCGGCTGGCAGAGCAGGGCCAGAAAACCCTGATTGTGACCACCGACCCGGCCTCCAACCTGGCAGACGTCTTTGAGCAGTCGATAGGCCACCAAATCACCGCGATCCAGGGCATCGCCAACCTGTGGGCCATGGAGATCGACCCCGATAAAGCTACGCAGGAGTACATCGACCGGGCCATGGCGCCCCTGCGCGCTGCCTTCCCACCCCAAATTGTGCAGGTGATGGAAGAACAGATGAGCGGCCCATGCACCGCGGAAGTTGCCGCTTTCGACCGCTTCACCGACTTTCTCGAGGCTCCTGAAAAGGATGCTTTGGTTTTCGACGTGGTCATCTTTGACACAGCCCCAACCGGCCACACGATCCGCCTGCTGGAACTGCCGGCGGAATGGAGCCAGTCGATCGACGCCGCCAGCGCGGGCAGCGGGCAAACCTGCCTGGGACCTGCTGCAGCGATCCAGGATGCCAAGCACAAATATGAGCGTGCACTGGCGGCCATGCGCGAGAGCGATCAGACCAGCTTTATCTTTGTCCTGCACCCAGAAGCGATATCAATCAAGGAAACCCGGCGAGCTATCAGCGAGCTAAGCAAGTTAGGCATCCATAACTACCGCCTGATCGTCAATGGCGTTATTCCACCCGAAGGCACGCAGAACGCGCTCTTTGCTGCCCGGGCGGAAATGCAGTCCCATTACCTGGAACAGATTAAAAAGGATCTGCCCTATTCCAAGCAATTCATGACTTTGTTGTCTGGGGAAATTAAAGGCATCCATCGGCTAAGCCAGGTTGCGAAAATCTTCTTTGATGGGAACCCCGCGGAGAAAACCTTTCAAGCGGAGGCGGTTGAGCCCCAGGTGATGCCCGTGATAACACCCCTGGCGGATGTGCGGTCGCGCCTGCAGCCGAACGGCCACCAACGCACGGTGTTTTTTGCCGGTAAAGGCGGCGTGGGCAAAACGGTTGCTTCCTGCATCACGGCCGTCTGGCTGGCACGGCAGGGATACAAAACGCTCCTCTTAACCACTGATCCAGCAGCGCATCTGGGCGATGTCCTCGACAGCCCGGTGGGTGACGAAATCGCGCCGGTAGCCGGCCAGCCCAATTTGTGGGCGGTCAAGATTGACCCAAAAGCCGCGGCGGAAACCTATAAGACGCGCATCCTCGAAGATGCCCGCCGGCGCGGACGGCCGGAAAGCGCCATCGCCGTGATGGAAGAGGAGCTTAACTCACCCTGTACCGAGGAGATGGCAGCCTTCGATAAGTTCATTGAATATGCCTCTTTGAAGGAATGGCAGGCGGTGATTTTTGATACTGCTCCGACTGGCCATACCTTGCGCCTGCTGGAACTACCCGTGGATTGGTCGAAGCAGCTGGATGTAAAGATCTTTGCATCGGTCGATGCCACTGCTGCTGACGATGTGGCTAAGCAACGCTTTAGCAAAGTGATCGAGATGATGCGCGATCCACAGCAAAGCACGTTTGCCTTTGTGATGTACCCCGAAGCTACGCCTATTCTTGAAGCCTGGCGTGCTGCAAAAGAACTGAGCACCGTCGGGATCCGGCCAGGTCTGGTGGTCGCCAATCAAGTGATTCCAGCGCAGCAAGCCAATACGCCCTTCACCCATTCCCGCCGCGCCATGCAGGAGAAGTACCTGAGTGACATCGTGGATCGGTTTGGACTGCCGCTGGTACAAATTCCCCTCCAGCCGCAGGAAATCAAGGGGCTGGCCATGCTAGCCGAATTAGGTGAGCAAATTTATCAAAACGACTTTGCTGTTGAAAATACAATAGGTCAGTAAAAAGGAGCCTCAGAATGGTCGAAACAACCTGGAATGATTTAGAAGTTGCTTCCAAAGAAGTGGTGATGCAAGCTGCCAGGCAGTTTGCCGAGGTCCTTGCGGAAGCGCCGCAATTTCAGGCGTTTGAACAGGCCCTCTTCAACTTCCGACAGGATGCGGAAGCTCAAAGCGCCATTCAGGAATTTCAGAAAAAGCAGGCTTCTTTGAAAGCACTGTTGATGTTGAATGCAGTGAGCGCTGAGGATCGCCAGGAACTTCAGACTCTCCTCGACCGGGTCAACCAGCAGCCATCCGTCATTGCCTACAACCAGGCACAAGGAGCATTGGTGGCTGTGACCCAAGAGCTTGGCGATCTGTTATCGAAGGCCATCGGGCTGGATTATGCCAGTGTCTGCCGGACAGGAGGCTGCTGTGGCTAAGGAGATCGAAATGACATCGAACATCGCCGGGGTTTCCATCACTTTACTGGAAGCAACGTCCAGTCTGGCGGAAAATTTGGCCCAATCTGAACCATTTCTGCGCTATATAGCCGCAGTACAAAGGTTGCATGCCGATCCGCAGGCGATGCAGCTTTTATCCGATCTTTCTGCATTGCATCAGAAAATTCGGAGGCAGCAAAATACAGGCGCTATTTCTCAAGTAGACCTGACGCAGCTGCGCGCACTACAAAGCGCGGTCGGCACAAATGAAACCATTCAGGAGCATCTGATGACGCAGGAACTGGCTGTCGCCTTCTTGCGCGAAGTGAATCAGGAAATCAGCCAACTGTTGGGCGTGGATTTTGCCTCACTTGCCCGCCGTTCCAGCGGCTGTTGCTGAGCAAGCGGATCGGAGAGGAGGTGCTCTGTGCATCAGGTTGTTATCATCGGCGCGCCGGTGGCCTGCAAAGAAGGCATTCAAGAAATCTGGCGGGAGGTAGCCGAGTGGGCAGCTGGGCAGATCAAAGCAAGGTATGGAAATGAAGTCACCGTTCGGTACCATGATTTGTTTGACCCTGAATGCCCAGCGCTTCCAGACGAGGGTCAATTGCCAGTCGTTAGAATAGATGGAATTGTAATTAGCTGTGGCGGAAAAATATCGATCCCACTCATCTGCAAAACGATCGATCAATCGCATTAAAAGCTTGGTTTAAATATCACTATATGGCATTTGTATAGTAAAGCAGGTCCCGCCTTTTTCTTGCACTGAATTAGAATAAACCGGAGACTTGACCAACACCTTTCCACCATGCGCTTCCACTAGCTGCTTGACAATCGCCAGTCCGATCCCCGATCCGCCACTGCTTCGACTGCGTGACTTATCTGCCCGGTAAAAACGATCAAACACATAGGGGAGGTCCTCAACGGCAATGCCTCGGCCGGTGTCCGTAACATTCAGGATCGCTTCCCCATCCTTTTGAGATGCGTGGACGACAATTTCCCCATTTTCCGGCGTGTATCGCAGCGCGTTCGAAATCAGGTTTCGAAGTACCATATTCATCCTGTCGGCGTCTACGAATACCGGCGGTAAGCCATCCGCCACGTCTGTCACGAGATTAACCTTCTGTTCGGCAGCCTGCATCTGGAACCCTTCGATAGCTTGTTCGACGATCCGTCTGGCAGGGACCATCGTTTTTTCGAGCTTCAACTGGCCAGCCTCCGCCAGGGACAGCAAGCGCAGATCGGCGATCAGGCGGGAAAGCAAATCGACCTCATCGCGTAGTGAAGCGATTTCTTCCGGGCTGGATGGCAGGATCCCATCCAGCATTCCTTCCAAATTTGCCTGCAGGATGGTGACTGGCGTGCGTAATTCGTGGGCGATGTCCGCGATCATGCTCTGGCGCAGGTGCTGGTCGCGTTCCAAGGAATCGGCCATTTGATTGAAGGTGCGCGCCAGGGTGCCAACTTCATCATTGGATTTTACCGGAACACGCTGGTGGAGCTTGCCGTTCGCAATGTTTGAAGCGGCCTCGGTTACCGTCCGGATCGGCGAGACAATTTGCCTGAACAGGAAAAATCCTAGAAGAAGCCCTAAAATGCCGGTCATTAATCCAGTGATCCAGGTCGTTCGCTGGACCGCATTGAGAAAATTGGCGCTAATCGAATTGCTGGCCGGTGTGCTGGAGACGGCTAGCAGGGTTCCAACTGGCTGTGAACTGACCTGCAGTGGAATGCCGGCCTGCAGATCATTGGCGGAGAGCTGCTGGTTCACCGCAGTTTGGGCGGTATCAGCGATGACCTTACCCTGGTTATCTGCCAGGATCAGGCGTACATCCATTATCCCCCACATGTCGCCCATCATGCTGCTTGACCCCATCCAGTCTTGCATTCCCCCGTTCCACATCCCGTTATCGCCCATCATGCCTGGTCCCATGCGTTCCGATGGGGAAGTGGTTTCCCCGGTTCCACCCATCATCATTGAACTGGAATTGCCCAGGTACTGATCCACGCCCTGCCAGGTACCATTTTGCGCATAATAACTGGCCAGCGAAGGCGCTAGACGTGCTGCCCAGGCCTGTCCGGTAGTCGTCACATACTGGCTGAACTGGCTTTGTGTGAGTTGGTTGATCAACAGCGAATTGACCACGATCCCCAGTAGGATCACGCCGGCAAATGCACTGACCAGTTTTACCCAAAGACTGCGCATGGCTTCCTCAATCACGAAACGAATTTATATCCAACGCCATAAACGGTCAGGATGTA
The DNA here is from genome assembly GCA_039666315.1 of Bellilinea sp. Classification (GTDB taxonomy): domain Bacteria; phylum Chloroflexota; class Anaerolineae; order Anaerolineales; family Anaerolineaceae; genus Bellilinea. The sequence continues at coordinate 437,980 of JAVSME010000008.1, forward strand.
TCTTGGACTGCGGGCATCATCGCCCAATTTTGCGCGCAGGTTCTTGATATGTTGGTCTATCGCCCGCTCGTAACCTTCGTAGGCTGCATCCTGGGTGTTTTCTAGAAGCTGCAGGCGGGTAAAGACTTGCCCCGGGTGCTGGAGCAGAGTGGCCAGAAGGTCGAACTCAATCGGGGTCAGTTCCACCGCTGTTCCATTTATGGCTGCCGCGTGCTGCTCGATACTCAAGGTGACCGGCCCGGCTTCCAGCATTCGGGGCGGCTGCACCTGCCCCTGGGTGCGTCGGAAGACCGCCCGAACCCGAGCTACCACTTCCCGCGGGCTAAAGGGTTTGGCGATATAGTCATCCGCGCCTAACTCCAACCCAACAATGCGATCGGTCTCTTCGCCCTGTGCGGTGAGCATGATGATCGGGACCCTGGACGTGCTACGGATCTGCCGGCAGATTTCCCAGCCGTCTTGATGCGGCAGCAAAATATCCAGGATGACCAAATCCGGTCGTTCATGATGGAACGCTGGCATGGCCAGCGCCCCATCTTGGACGGATACAGTTTTGTACCCGGCCTGCTCCAGATAAAGCTTGAGGGTGCGGGTTATTTTCGCTTCATCGTCGATCAGCAAGATCTTTTCCGGCATGTTTCCCTAAGCATACGCGATCATTGTGTAGAAGTTATGAGGATGGGCGGTTGGTGCAGTGACTCCTAAAAGGAATCAAGGATTCTGCCAAACTCTTCATCCTGCTTGCGGCCGGGCTGACCCTTCCAAACTGGTTTTTTCCCTTAACTTCTGACGCAGCATTTCTACGCTTGGCCAGCCCTTCAATCCGTTTGAGGTAGCGTAGATCCGGCAGCTCATTGAAAAGCGATCCTCGTGCGTGGGCCAGAAATCAACACCCTCTACTTGGAAGGAGGGGGAGCCAAGAAACCGGTGATCCACCGCTTCCTGGTCGGTTGTCACCTGGATTAATTGCACGGATGCATCCAATTTCTCTTCTGTGATCGCCGTTCGCAGATTGGTCAGCGCCTGTTGCCAGAATGGGCACCCATCAAAGTACAGCAAATTGATTTTCATCCGGTCGAATACCTCTTTACATTTTCATCGTTCTGTTCCACTCACTTCTGCCGTAAAAGCCGGGAAGAGTTTCCAAGGATACCCAGATCGGGGAGTGATTGAGCTGCCGCCGCCAGAATGGGCGGCAGAATGCCGAAGGCGGCCAAGGTCAGCCCCACGATGTTGTAAACCATCGTAAATCCAAGGTTCATTTTGACCACGCGCATGGTCCTCTGCGCAATCTGGAAGGCGCGTGGTAGCAGAGTCCAATCCTCTCGCATCAAAGCAATGTGGGCGGCTTCGATGGCCACGTCCGTACCGCCTGCCCCCATGGCAATGCCCACATTCGCCTGCGCCAGGGCCGGCGCATCATTGACGCCGTCCCCGACCATCACGACGATGTGACCTAGCGCCTGGTACTCTTTGACAATGCGGATTTTATCCTCTGGGAGCAAGTTGGCGCGGTAATCAATCCCCAACTGCCCGGCAATGGCTGCCGCGGTTAGCTCGTTATCGCCGGTCAGTAGCTCGATTTTTCGCACCCCCAGGCGCTTCAGCTCAGCAAGGGCAGCTGGCGTTTCGGGGCGAAGGGTATCGGATGCCGCCAAAATGCCGGCTAGTTCCTGATTGGCGCGGACAAAGAGCAGCGTCTTGCCTTGCTTTTCCAACTCGGCCGCAGCGGCAGGGAGGGGTTGATCCCCCTGGATGCGCCAGCTGCCCACTTCAACCAGCATTTCATCGACGCGAGCCCGGACACCGCGTCCCGGTTCGGCCACAAATTCTTGTGGTTCCAACAAGCGCAAGTCTTGATCGCGCGCCGCCTGACGCACCGCCTCCGCCAGAGGATGTTCGGAATAGCGTTCCGCCGAAGCAGCCAGGGTGAGCAGGCGTTCCTCGCTCAAACCATTTAAGCGGACCACTTCTGCCAGGCGTGGTTTACCGGTCGTAAGTGTTCCAGTTTTGTCAATTAACACGGTATCAGCTTTGGCCAGCAGTTCGATGTAGCGGCCGCCCTTGATCAGCAGGCCGTGTTTTGCCGCGGCGCCGATGGAAGCCAGCATGGCAATCGGCGTAGCCAGGGCGAATGAGCAGGAGCAGGCTACCAGCAGCACTGCCGCAGTCGACAGGGGGTTCCGGCTGATCAGGTAGGTAATTAAGGCTATAGCGGCTACAACAGGCAGGTAATATCCGGAAACCTTGTCGCCGATCCGCTGCACCTCGGCCCGGTTGGATTCGGCTTCCTCGACCATGCGTACAACCCGGCCAAATGTGGTATCGGGACCTACCAGAGTGGTTTTCACGCGCAGGCTGCCCATCTGGGCGATCGTTGCAGCGAAGACCTTCGCGCCCTGGCTGGCTTCGACCGGCATCGATTCACCGGTAATGGCGGCCTGGTTGATGGTCGCTTGGCCGTCCAGCACCACGCCGTCTACTGGGATCTTCTCTCCAGGCCGGACGATGACCACATCGCCTGGCTGCACTTCGCTGATCGGCACGTCTACTTCGCTGCCATCCCGTTCCAGCCGGGCCGTTTGCGGGGCCATAGCGGTCAGGTCGCGGACGGCTTTGCGGGCGCGGTCCGTGGTGAACTTTTCGGCGTAATCCCCCACCCGCATAAAGAATACCACTACCGCAGCGGTTGCCCATTCGCCGACGGCCAATGCCGCGATGACGCCAACCGTCATTAAGGTGTGCGAGATGATCTGCCGGCGCAGGGTGGCCTGTACCACGTTTTTGAAAACCGGGTAACCAAATACCAGCACCAAGGCGAAACCGATCGGCCAGGGCACCAACGTGGTAATCTTTTCAAACCATCCTAGCCATTCGCCAAAGACGACCACAAACAGCACCACGCCGAAGACGATGCCAAATACAGTCAGGACCGGTCGGGTAAAGTCCTGGAGGGTGGGGGCCGGTGGTGTTTGATCTGGCACGCTTTCCGGAACTTTATATCCGGCCCCGGCAACTGCTTTGCGGATCATCGGGAGATCGACCAGGGTCGGGTCAAACTGGATCGTAGCTTTCTCCGCGGCCAGCAGAACATTGACCGACTTGACGCCGGGCAGATCCTGTATGGCGTGGTGGACATGCTGGGTGCATTCGGTGCAATCCATCCCCTTGACGGGAACTTCCATCGTCCTAAGATTAGCCATTAATTTGCTCCTTGGATAAATCTGTCAGTAATTTGGTTTCTGGTTCATAGCGGGTGCATTCATACACACCGCGCGCGACATCCGCCAGCAGGCTGCTGGACAGGTTTAGGATTTCGTTGACGCGCGGGTCGCTCAACTGGTAAATCACAAACTTGCCCTGCGATTGGGTACTGACCAAACCGCAGTCGCGTAGACAACTCAGGTGGCTCGAAACGTTGGGTTGGCTTAATCCAGTCGCCATGACGATTTCATTGACTTTCCTGGGACCATCTAATAAGGTTTCCAGGATTGAAAGCCGAGATGGGTCGCTAAACCCCCGCATTAATTTTGCCTTCGTGAATAAAGCGGTCTTGTCAGTAATTGCAACCATGTGTTCCTCACGATCGTCATATAAGCATATGGTTATACAATTATAAGACTCTATTTCATCGTGTCAAGATAAACCGTTAAAATCGAAGTGCCCTTTATCGAAAAGGACACTTCTTACAGGGGAAGGAAGATGGCGGTCTTCCCGGCAGAAGTTGAATCTGCCCAGAGCATTGCAAAAACAACCTACTCGAGGGATGGAGAGTCTAATGAAATTTTACCCTCCCGCCTGGTATGCAACAGCGATTGTACCTGGTCCAACATGGGTACCAACTACTGGGCTAATCTCAGACAGGATGCACTCGACAGGTGAAAAACGGAGGCGGGCGGTTTCTAACACCTGCTTGGCCATCTCATGGGCCTGAGCATGAAATACGGAAATCCGCACCGGAGCGCGTCCGTCAATACCCCCTTCCACTAAATTTAGCATACTCTCGATTGCTCTGCGGCTTGTACGAACGCTCCCAACGAGTTCGATCTTACCGTCACAAATTGTGAGCACAGGCTTTATGTTTAATGCTGTTCCTATCAACCGCTTGGCACTGTTGATACGACCACCTGCTGCGAGGTATTTGAGGGTGTCGACCGAAAAATACACACCGATTTGCCTGTAAGCCTTCTGCGCAACTTGTGTACACTCACTCAAACTAGCTCCTGCCGCTGCAGCGCGCGCCGCTGCAAGTACCTGAAAACCTAAAGCCATCGAAACCAGCTTTGTATCCAGAACGGTTACATGCCCCTTAGGGAAATTCGAAATCGCACCGGATGCTGTTTGGAAGGTGCTGGAAATACCACTGGAGATTGGCAGGAACAGCACTTCATAACCCATAGCCAGCAGCTCATGGAGGGTTTTACTGATCTCGCCACCAGAGATCTGGCTGGTTGTCGGGATGGTTCTTGATTGGGAGAGGCGGGAATAGAATTCAGTTGCCCCAATATCCACACCGTCTCGAAATGTCTGCCCATCCCAGTTCAAGGTGAGCGGGATGACCCTAATCGGGTGGCTGGCAACCAATTCGGACGGTAAATAAGCGCTGCTATCTGTGACGATCATGACTGGGGGCATATTATATTGATCCTTTGGCTAACTCCCATTATATACAACCTTCATATACCTCTGCCCGACTCATTGGCAGACTGACCTTACCATTGACTGGTCTTGCCAGTAGGGACTGGTTGACGTTCGTCTGACCAGTCTCGAAACCCAGCGCGCAGAAGCTCATATACAACCGCCAGGTCCGATACACCGCCTCGCCCACCATCTGCACGGCCTCATCCTGCCGTTCTTCCAAACGGCGTACCCAATGTCGTAAGGTTAGGGCATAATGCTCACGCAAATTCTCTACGTCCCGCACTTCAAAACCCGCAGTCTCCGCAATCAAATTCGCCTTGCTAACTGGGACCAGCTCACCGTCTGGGAAAATATATCGCTGAGAGAAGGACCCAGCACCAAGTACTTTGCGTTCGAAGTAGCTTTGCCCGTTCGAGGTGTTTTTTGCATGGCCATTTAGCCCTTGGAGCAGTGCCAGATCGGCTGGCTGCCAACGGCGCGAGATGCCGTGATTGAGAAACAGACCGCCAGGTTTGAGCAGCTGGTACGCATGCGAAAAGTATCCCGGAAGGTAATTCCGACCGACGTGCTCAAACATGCCAACGCTGACGATCTTATCGAACGATTCTTGTTTCAAATCGCGATAATCACACATCTCGATCCGCACTTGGTCATTTAACCCCAGGCGAGCAGATTGTTTGGCTCCATATTCGGCCTGGCATTCGCTAAGGGTGACACCCAGCACGCTAACACCATATTTCTGGGCAGCTGCAATCGCCAGACCACCCCAACCACAGCCAATATCCAGCAGCCTTTCGCCGGGTTTCAAACGGAGCTTGCGGCAGATATGCTCAATTTTTCTTGCCTGTGCCACATCGAGATCTTCCGCACCCGTTGAGAAATAGCCGCAAGAATACTGCATTTGACGATCCAACCAAAGGGCATAGAATTCATTGCCCACATCATAATGGAAACGGACCGCATCTCGATCGCGCTCGCGGGAGTGCTGTTTACCGTGCAAATCGAGTGGCTTTCGCGTGATCTGACGGGTTGGACCAGATTTTGGCAATCCTTGAACCTCTTTGATCAGGGCTGCCACTTCCGTCGGGGTGAAGTTCCGGTTGCTCAAGTCGTCGATCAGCCCAAAGGCGGCATAAAAGTCACCTTCAATGTCAAAATCTTTATAAATGTAAGCTTCACCCAAGGCCAGTTCGATCGGGGGAGAAAACATACGGCGCAGCGTTCCGGGATGGTTCAAAACCAGGGTAAAAGCGGTGTCCAATTCAGCCGGCAGTTCATCCTGATTCCACAAGCGTATGGTGAAGTTGCGGGGAGATGGAAAAATATGCTCCAGTAACGCTTTAGACCGCTTGACTACCGGCTCTATTGTTATCATGGTAAAGTGTGACATTTTTCCTCCTTAAGCGCTTGTTTTGAACTGATGATCCAATCCTGTCATCCCAACCGGAGTTGAACCAGCATGCAAGGCTTGAAAGGTCTTGTAGTCACCGGACGGGATGCATATCTTGCTTGAGTTAAGATGCTTTACTGTGTAGTTGCTCTTCCAGAAATATCCTGGAATGGGCTTTACCCTGCATGAATCGGTCTCTCGATAACCAATCAGCCATCGATTGACGTGCCGTCTCATACCCAACCCGGATCAATTCCCGGTGTTTGCTGAAGTCCCAGATCGGGACGGGAGGGGAACTTTTCAGCAAAATATGTTGGACAGGCACGTTGCGCTCCGCTGCCAATGCCATTTCAATGACAGTTTGACGACGGGTGACTGAATAAACGAGTTTTTCCATGTACCAGTTCTGGCGATTGTCAAGATCTAACATCCCGTTTGGATCGTTCAAATCGAGGGCAATGATCTCGGTAGCCCCCAACGCCATGGCTGGCTCAACCGGCAAGCAGCTGACCGCACCACCATCCACGATGGAGTGACCATCCTTTTCAATTGGGGAAAACCAGGGTTGCAGTGCGGTCGAAGCCAGGACGCCTTCCAGTACGGATTGTTCGGGCTGCATACCATAAATAACCGGCTCGCCCATATCCAGGTCGGCCCCAATCAACCCCAGGCGTACATTCGTGATCTGGCCAAAGCGCAGATCCGGTGTGACCCCTTTCGAGATCAGAAACTTTGCAACCTGGCGGCTGGCGCGCTGATCTGAATGTAGAAACATAGCTTTTAGGGCAAATCGGGCGAGGCGAGGATCCATTAATTTTGAGACAGCAGCCTCCTGGTAGGCCAGTTCCAATGCTCTCACCCCAGTTAGATTTACCCCCCACAACGCTAATCCAGTAGCATTCACAGACCCGATCGAGGTGCCCACGAGCAGGTCGGGTTGATAGCCGGCCTCTAACAGGGCGCGTAACGCGCCCACCTGCAGCGCACCGCGCGCCCCACCGCCTCCCAGTACAAATGCCAGACATGTTTTCATCATAACCTCGTCAACTCCGTCACGATTGGCTTCCGTAATCATCCGGTAATCATCTCCACTGGCCCTGATCTAAAGACTGCGGCAACTCACAATGCCCTTCCGGCTCAGGGACATGTGGTACCGAGCCAACAATTCGTCTCTGGCTGCCTTGCGGTGCTGGACTTGGTCTTCTGAAATGCTGGCAATAACCTTTTCATATTGCTTCCTGCTTCTCGATCAGACGCGAGATGTCCGGAAGGTCACCGATAGAATGATCTGCCGGTCCTATCTCACGTAGATAATGCTCCTGCCAGATGACGCTTGATAAGGATTGGTACTCTCGATCATAGTGGTCCATGCCAGCCGCATAATCCAGGTCAAGGAGTGCCTCTCGGGCACTCTCATCGGACGGTTCTGGTTGATGAACGGCGATCATCTTTCGCAAGTCGGCATGATGATCACGGATGGGACAGGGCATAAGCCAGTTGCCATTGCCGTCCTTATAGGTTTTCTGCCAATCTCGCAATGATGCAAAAAACGGTTCCTTCCACACGTCGTTTAATGTCTGGCCGCGTTGGTATGCCTCGTTTATATTGACCGGTGAATAAGGCATGAACACGCAGGGACTGACCGTGCCATTCCAATCGATGTAAAAATAACCGCCACCGGTATCGCTCCCCGCAGAAAGGCATCCGTCGCAAACCGTGCCGTGGTTCCAGAAATCCGCCAGGAAATAGCTTTTTTCCCGGATCAATTCCCAGGATTTATGCCACATCCACAGGCGCTGTTGCGGGGAAGGCATCAGATTCAGGGAAACGGACCTGCCGATTGGCATGTAGTGGAAGATCCAACTGTAGATCACTCCCTGCTCTTTGTAGAAATAGTCCATGAATTCATCGGACAGGATTTCCTCGGCGTTTTCGCAGGTAGCGGTTAGCGACATGCCATAAGGAACGCCGGCTTTCCGCAGGCGTTCCATCCCGGCAATGACTTTGTCGAACACGCCTTTGCCGCGGCGGGCGTCCGTCCGTTCGCGCCAGCCTTCCAGCGAAAAAGCAGGGGACAGGTTACCAATTTTCGCAAGGCGTTCTGTTGCTTTCTCGTTGATCAGGGTGCCATTGGTATACATCATGAAAAAGCAGTCGTTATGTTTTTCGGCCATGTCGAATAAATCTTTGCCCTCAGAGCGATACGCCATGGGTTCGCCGCCGCTGATGACAAAGAAACGCACGCCCCATAATGTTTTTGCTTCCGTGATGATCCGATCAAAGATTTCCCAGCTCAGCTTTTCGTTGGTCATGATCCCTGCGTTGGCGTAACAACCCGTACATTGCAGGTTACACGCTTTTCCTGGGCTGATGACCATAAAAGTCGGCGCATTGCTTCCTGTTTCTATACGGAATTGTTCGGCAATGTTCCTGTTTTCTCCTTGTTTTAAGAACAAATCCTTGGCAACGATATCAAATAACGTACGCATCACCTTATCAGAAAAGTATCGATTCTCTATAGCCCGGTCCAGGGTATTTACAATGGCTAATCCGAACGCGGTTTTGTCGTCATCAACTCCGGGTACGGTATTGCCTTCCTGACGTTTCGTTTTTAGATCTTCAAACATCTGCTTCTTCAAACGCTTGACGATCATTTTCCGCAAGGGCTTGTTTTGGATTAATTGCGGTCCTGACTGTGCCAACAAATTGGCAATGGGTTTGAAGGTCGTGTTAATCGTTTGGACTGAGTCTCGCATCTTTTTTCCTCTTTCTCAAATTGCATTCATCCAGATCAGACAGGGCCCGGTCTACTCAAGCGGTTGGTCTCTTTCGAAACCGGGCCCCTATTCACTTGTTCTTTCAGTCACCGTACTTGTAAGCCACAGCCCGTAAACTCGGGAGCCTTCTCGAAGATCCTTTTTAGGGATGTCGATGTCCTCTGTAGCATCCAGGTGGAATTGGCTAGTGGGCAACTGCTGACTGAGTCGACTTCGAGCCGAACCACTTGATCCCAGTCCAGACCGCGATGATGGCGCCGATCACCAGCGAGGTCCAAAGCGCGCCTGGGATTGAGCTGAAGCCTAAAATAAACGGGGAGATAAACACCCAGATGCCCAGGACAAAGGCTGCCTTATACCACTTAGCGATACCGGTGATCAACAGTGCGACACCCACAATCAGGCTGGTCCACAAAGCGGCGACGCTGCTGCTGAACCCCAGAACGAAGGGTGAGATACCGAGCAGGATGCTGAGAATGATAATTGTCCAATACATGATTTTTCTCCTTTCAAAAAAGTAAATGGTTTGAAATACGATGGAAGGCGTTCAAATCTGTGGCTGTCAGGTGCTAAAGCTCGTTGTAGTGGACTAAATCCACCTGCGGCGTTTGAGCAAGCTGTTTCATCAGCCATTGCCGCCGGCGGCAGTCTATGGTGACCAGCGTCCGCCTTCCTGGATCACGAGTGAGCGTTTCAAGAATGTTTTTAAAAATTGTGTCATTTGCCTCCTGCCAAACTTTTTTGGCCGTTGGTCCACATAGGTTCAATTCCGCGGCACAGGTCAGATTACAGCAAAGCGAATAAGCAGCTGAGTTGATCGCAGCCGGGTGGTTGATGACCGCCCACGAGATTCGCTGCAAGCCATTGAGCGCGCGGATGACCTGCGCATTCAAGAAACGATCCGCCGGGGGGACGCCAAATTCTTTGAGCACGGATCCTCCCACCGGGATGATGACCATATTCGTACGCCGGCAAAGCGGAACGATCGTTTCGCGAATGGCACGGGGTGCAGCCGCTAAATTACCGGACAGCCAATCGACCCACTGGATTTCGGCACAAATCAGGTCCGGTTGGATCCCCATTATCAACCGGCGCAGCGGCTTTAGATCGTATTGAACAGCCTCGCCATGCAGATCGGCCAAAACGCCCAATACTGCGACCCGGTTCGTTGGTTGATCGTTTGCATCCGTGGTAATCACAATCTCAGGATAGCCGGATCGAGACCTTCCGAAAAGCGTAAGGCTGCTGATCTTTATCCCAGCAAAACTACCGATAAAAAAATCCTACCGATGGCGGTCATCAGTAGGATTACGGAGAAGACTGATAAATGATTGGAATCAGGAGAATTTATTCAAGACTGTGTTGCACGGCAAACAGGGCAGCCTCGGTACGGCTGTGAACGTGGAGCTTTTCATAGATGTGGGCGAGGTGAGACTGCACCGTACGAACGCTAATAAACAGGAGTTGCGCAATCTCTCGATCTGTCAATCCGCGCGAAAGGGCGGATAAGATGTCTCGTTCACGCTCCGTCAGATCATTCGGGGTGGGTGAAATCGGTTTGCTTTGTCCTGCCTCTACTTGTTGGATTATCGCAGGTAACATCGAAGGGTGAAGGGTCAGCTCTCCCCGACTGACCGTGTAGAGGACGCGAACCAGTTCATCCATGTCGACCCCCAGCGGGAGATAGCCGGTCGCGCCCGCCGCCAACGCCATTTGTACCCGCGCATTTTCGACATGAGGTGAAATTACAAGAATTGGGATTTGGGGATGATCTGCCTTTATTTTCTTGATGATGTCGGCGCACGAGCATTCTTCTCCGCCCCAGCCGTCAGCGACGATCAGCACATCCGGCTGATGCTCTGCAACGCCAGCAACTCCAGCCGCATCATCTGCTGCATCTCCGACGACCTCTAAATCTTCATCCTGTTGGGTTAGAAGGATTAATCCTTCCCGGGCAAGAAGCTGAGAGCAGATGATAAAAAGCCGGAGTTTTCTATTTACTGGTTTTTTCATGCAAGCGCCTAATCATCCTGATCCATCAAGGTAAAACTGGCAGCATAGATGGCAAAGACTCGCGCAGACGTGCGAGCGAAATCGCTTTTTGAACAGAAGAAATGGCAGAAAGAGTAACGCTGGTCTGTGCTACGATTTCTTTCTCAGTCAATCCATGGTTCATTCCCCATAGAATCGAGTCCAATTGTTCATAGGTCAGCCCAATTGCGCTTTCGTTGGGCAGCCCGGCAGCCAGATCACCCGAGGAGGGTTTATTCACGATCCTTGCAGGGACTCCCAGGTATTTCGCCAGTTCGCGGATTTGGGTCTTGTATAAATGCCGAAGCAGCTGGACATCGCTTGCCCCATCGCCATACGGATCATAGAAGCCGACGCTCCACTCCGACCGGTCGGTTGTTCCCACCACCAGGCAGTTATTTACCATGGCGTGGAAATACAGCGTAACCATCCGCTGGCGGACCTTCGTTATTGCAAAGGCATGGATGCGTCCTAACGGTTTCCAGAAAATCTGGCGAGCCAGGCGCAGCCAGAAATTTGCCCTGCTGTTATAAAGCATTGCGATCCCCTCGCTGAAAGCGGATGGGGTGGACGACAACCGAGTGATCCAGCGAATACCACGCTCGATGAGCCGGCGGTTGCCCGCCTGTTCAATGGAAACCAGGTCATATACGCCTAGCGTCGCCAACATTGGTGAAATATCGATGTGAGTCGCTTTCAGACCAAGGGTCTGAGCTACGAGTTCAGCGTCGGCCATGTTTTGAGCATCCGTATCCCGCTCCGGAAGCATGTAGGTTAGCACACGCGCTCGCCCAAGGGCGTGCACACATAGAAATGCGCAGGTGGTCGAATCAAGACCACCACTTAACCCCAGAACCACTCCGCGTTTCCCCAGGCGGTGAACTTCGCTGCGAACGAATTGTTCGATATCGTTCACAGCCTGCGCAGCGTCAAAGTGCAACCCTTCCTGAATGCTGAGCATTTCACCTCCTGCAAAATTCCTTTCGGGTCCGGCAGGGGATTGAATGCTCCCTGCCGGACCGAGACGTTGAAATGATTACGACCGCAGCATACGCAAGCCGCTGCCAATGACCACAAACTCACTGATCTCATGAGCCAGCACGGCGATTGGCAAGGTGAACCAGCCGCCCACTGCACCGATAACGAGCACCCCAATCACAACTGCCGAAAGGACCAGGTTCTGGTTGACAACGGATTGATTACGCTTTGCCAGGCGTAACGCATAGGCTAACTTCTCCAGGTCGTCGGCCATCAGGGCCACGTCAGCAGTTTCCAGGGCTACATCCGTACCCGCTGCACCCATCGCGACACCCACCGTCGCCTCGGCGAGCGCGGGGGCATCGTTCACCCCATCTCCGACCATCGCCACGTGCCCATAGCGGGAAGTCAGCTCGCGTACTTTGACCGCCTTATCCTCCGGTTTCAGGTCCGCATATACTTCGTCGATCCCCAGTTCACGGGCAATCGCCTGAGCGGTACGCTCGTTGTCGCCGGTCAGCATGACCACTTTTTCAGCTCCAGCAGCGTGCATCGCATCGATAGCTTTCTGAGCATTGGGGCGGATGTTGTCACGGATGGCAATCATGCCCCATGGGGCTTGTTCATCGCCTAACACCACTACCGTTTTACCTTCACTCTGCAGGTGATTGATGTCCTCCCAGGCGCTTTCCAGGGAGATTCCCAGCTTCGAGTGGAACAGGTCCGGGCTGCCAACATAAACTGTGCGACCGTCCAGACGGGCAGACGCGCCCGCCCCGGTCAATGAGCGGAAGTCAGCCAGTTCGGCTGGTTGGACTCCCTGCGTCTCCACATGCCGGACGATAGCTTGGGCCAGGGGGTGGCCGCTGCGCCGTTCAATGCCGGCAGCCACCGCTAAGAATTCCTGCTGAGAGTTTGTCAGCCGGTCCGGGTCTTTTCGGAAGAGAACAACATCGGTTACTTCCGGTTCTCCACGCGTCAGCGTGCCGGTCTTATCCATCGCAACGACCTTCACCTTGGCCAGTTCTTCAACATACACCCCACCTTTAATCAGCACACCATTGCGCGCGCCGGTGCCAAGTGAAGCCACCAACGTAATCGGGATGGATATGACCAGGGCGCAGGGTGCGGCCGCGACAATGAAGACCGTAGCACGGGTGATCCACATCACCCAGGCTGCTCCGAAGAACAGCGGCGGCACAATGGCAATGAGAATGCCGATAAGTAAAACGATGGGACTGTAGCGCTCGCCGAATCGCTCGATGAAGCGCTGGCTTTTGCCTTTCTTCTCCTGGGCTTCTTCAACCATGGTGATAATGCGGGCAATGGTGTTATCGGCAAAGGTTTTGGTCGCGCGGACTTCCAAAGCGCCTTCGCCGTTGATGCTGCCGGCGAAGACCGGGTCGCCCAACTGCTTTTCCACCGGGACGCTTTCGCCGGTCACCGGAGCCTGGTTGACGCTGGAAGATCCAACCAGTACTTCGCCATCCGTAGCCATGGCTTGACCCGGTTTGACGATGAACACATCCCCAACTACCAGCTCTTCGACCGGGATCTCTCGCTCGCGGCCATCCCGTCGAACCAGGGCTACCTTCGGGGCCAGGTCCATCAGAGCTTTAATCGCGGCGCGGGTTTTCTCCTCTGTATAGCCTTCAGCGGCTTCACTGATTGAGTAGAGGAAGACCAGCATGGCTCCCTCCAACAGCTCGCCCATTGCCGAAGCGACCACCGCGGCAACCATCATCAATAATTCGATCCCGATCTTCCGCTCGAAAATCAATTCTTCGATGGCCTCGCGACCAAAGTAATACCCGCCGATCACTATCGCGGCAATAAAAATTACGGTCGAGATGAGCGCCGGTGCGCCAGCCAGGCCAATGAGCCAGCCGGCCAGAAGCAGGACACCGGACGCCACTGAAGTCAATACTTTCGGATTGCGCCAGGGTTTGACTTGTTCGGCCATTTCCATCCCTTTTTGAGGCGGAAATCCGATGGCCCCCAGTTTTTCTTTCAAGGCATTTGGATTAGTCTGATCTGGGTCATAGGTCAGAGCTACCTTGGCGGATTTCGGATAAACCTTCAAGCCTACCAGGCCAGTAAAGCCTTCCAATCCTCGTTCGATGTTGGCTGCGTCATGTTCGCAGTCCAGATTGCTTACACGTACTTCGATCTTGTTCGATTCCATCGTTTCTCCAATTAGGGTGAATTATCTGGCTTCTTCGACCAGACGGATGACAATCTTTTCCACTTCCCCGGCAATCTCTTCGAGGCCCACGGTGGGGAAATAATCTGCTAAGACTCGCGGTTTGAATGCACTGATAAAAGTCTTTCCTTGCTCGACGAAGACGCTGATCGGGCAGGGCAACATGAGAGAGATTTTTTTATCTTTTGCCAGTGCTTGATTCGCAAACTTCGCATTGCATATTTCAATGATTTTCATCGGTTCGATGTCGAACCCTTTGGCGGACAGGGTTGCCTGTACGTCATGAACATACAGTACGCGAAAGCCCTTTTCCTGCGCTTTGGCCTCAACAGCAGCCACCGCCTCATCCACGTTCTTGGTGGTTTCCACCGTATAGTCGAATTTCTCCATTTTGTTTACCTCCTTGGAATATGATCCCTTTCGTTTAATTTTTGACTTTTCAACATCATTGGCCGTAGGGCTTCGCTCCCATTGGATGGATCATCCGCGGCAGAAATCGCCCGGTGCGTTTCATATACTCGCGATACGCGGCGCCGAATTTTTCAATCATCGCGCGCTCTTCACGCGGGAGGCGCATCAGCAAAATCACACTCAGCCCGATGAGCGGAATACCGCCGACGAGCCAGTTCCGCGTGAGCAGCAGGATCGCCGACAGGGACAGAAATAATGCCGTATACATCGGGTGGCGCACGGTGCGATAAGGCCCGCTGGTCACCAACGTATGCTCCTGGCGCACGTGGAGCGTCGGGGAAAAATTACTCCCCAAAGCTAGCTGCGTCCATACGAGGAGTGGAATACTGATCCCACCCAGCACAACGCCCAGCCACTGTACCCATTGCGGTAATGGCAGTTCCGCCCATGCCAGGGTATATGGACGAACAAGGTAGACCAAGACGCCGAGGAAAAATATTGCTCCTATGAGAGCGCGCAAGGTGGTGTTCAGCCTGCTTTCCTTGTAGTCAACCTGTCCTTGCACCAGCCGGGCGCGCCACTGGAAATACACACGGATCGCAGCAAACAACACGAAGTAGATGACAAAAATGCTGTGGAAAAACGTTTGGCTCATTCTCGAACTCCGTGTCAATTGGAACTACTGATCAGCACCAGCTATGCTTTCGCAAAGTTGGCCGTGAAAAGGTACCACGGGCCGAGCATGGCTTGCAGTCGAAAGCCAGCAGCTTCGGCTAACCGCTGCACCGTTGCGCGCGATTGATAGTGCGGGTCGGGGAAGATTTCCGTAATCGAAAGTATGCCTTCGGGTTTGAGCGCTGCGTAGCACTGCTGGATGGTCGCCTCACGATCTGGGATATCGCCCAGCACCGTGCAAAGATAGACCACGTCGAAACTCTCAGGTGGGAATTGCGGTTGGGAGGCATCGCCTAGTAAAGCGATGAGATTGGATACTCCAGCGCGCGCTGCTCTGGCGTTCAAACGGTTAAGCATCCCTGGCTGTATATCCAGCCCAAACACCTCGCCTCCTGGCTGCACGCGTTTTGCAGCCGGGATCAAGAGACGACCTGGCCCCGGGCCAACCTCCAGAACTTTCTGCTCGGGTTTCAACCCGATGCGATCCAGAGTCGTCTGGGTGCCAAGCAACCAATCAGACCAGGAGCTATCCAGTAAATTCGCCAGCCAGGTCGGGCAGGGGAGGGATCGTTTTCGACTCGTCCAACGCCAGATCAGGCTCACTCCGACCAGAGTCAGGATGGATAGAAAAAGGATCTTCAATATTTTCATGCCTGCTGCTCCTGATCAGGGGGTTTGATACTCATCATAGTCCATAGCAGTATGGCGGCACCCACCATGATAAAACTATCTGCCAGGTTGAAGGTCGGCCAGCGCGCAGTGCCCAGGCCAACGTCCAGAAAGTCTGTCACCCGTCCATCTGGAAGGCGGTCAGCGAAATTCGCTGCCGCACCGCCAAGGATCATCCCAATGGGTAGATGCGTGGCAGCTGGAAATTCGCCGCGGCGTAATTCCCTTACGAGCCAGATGACTAATCCAACAATGATGACGCCAGTGACAATAAGTGGAAAGGTCCCACCGTTGGCAAACAAACCGAATGCCACGCCCGTGTTGTAACCCAGTGTCAGACGAAAAGCCTGTCCCAGGATCGGACTGGGCGCGGTCAACACTTGCTCTGCCCAAACCTTCGTCAACCCATCTAGAAGAAGGGCAATGATAAAGGTAGAGAAGATCCGTAGACCCGTTTTCACCTTATTCTTGTTCCTGACGCACATCGTGCGGAAGGTTATATCGGGTGCACTCATATATTCCTCGAGCGACATCGGACAATAGGGATTCGGCCATTGCCAGCAGATCGCCGACACGGTCGTCGCTGAGACGATAGAGCGCATATTTCCCTTGTTGTTCGGCAGCAACTAAACCGCATTCGCGCAGACAGCGCAAGTGGTTAGATGTGTTGGATTGGCTCATCCCCGTGGATGCTACAATTTCGGTCACGGTCATAGGGCCGTTGCGTAACACCTGTAAAATGTTCAGGCGCGCCGGGTCTCCAAAGCCACGAAAAAGCTTGGCTTGCAATTGAACTCCTTCTGCGTTTGTAATGGTTAACAATTCCTACGCCTCCCATCGAAATATTTATATATCACAATATAATGATATGATATTCCCAAGAAATCATTCTGTCAAGGTGTTTTTCTCTGTAAATCCAAGTTTGTGAAATAAGTGACGAAATCCACCAGGGAAGGATGACGATTGTTCATTGCCCACTGATAAAAACAACGTAATATTATGGCAGGCAAGAAAATAATCCCTATTTATTTTAAGGCTCAGCATAAAATATGGTGACCGAGAGCGAAGAAATGTATTTGATAACGGCTGTGCTCCTCAAAGAGCGCGGCCTGGAAGAACCGCTGCCTGTCTCGCAGCTGGCCGAAGCGTTATCCATCCAGCCGGTCTCCGCCCACCAGATGATTCACCGGCTGGCGGAAGATGGCTGGGTAACGTTTACCCCCTACAAGGGTGTTACCTTAACCCCAAATGGTGAAACGTTGGCCTTGTCTGTGCTCCGCCACCGCCGTTTATGGGAAGTGTTCCTGGTTGATCAACTACAAATCTTACCGGACGTTGCGGCTGAGCTGGCCTGCAAACTGGAACACACCGTACCCGACGATATTGCAGAACGTCTGTCCCGCTTTTTAGGCCAACCGACCCAATCTCCTCTGGGAAACCCCATTCCTGCTGCGCAGTCCTCGGCCCTACCCCTGCCAGAACGATTTTTGACACAGCTAAAAACCGGTGAAGAAAGCCAGGTTGCACGTATTCAGGCGGATGAAGCGACACACTCATTTTTAACAGCGGAAGGCATTGGCCCTGGAACACTTGTTACCGTATTGGCCATTGGAAGCAACGGCGCAATCCTGGCGGCTTTTGGTGAACGTAGCATGTATCTTTCTGAAAGAACTGCCCGGTCGATTTTGATCTTCCCTTAATCGGTAATAGATTACCGTCCCTAAATCAGGAGTTTATCCATGCAAGAATCCATTGCGAACCCCAGGATCCTCCCAGAATCCAACGGCGCCAGTTGTCACGGGGGTCCCAACGTAGATACCAGCGGGCTGCCGCTGATCGCGATCGTCGGGTCGCCCAACGTAGGCAAGAGCGTGCTGTTCAACACCCTGACCGGAGCTTACGTCACGGTCTCCAATTACCCTGGTACGACGGTAGAAGTCAGCCGGGGAAAAGGCCGCCTGGCGGGCCAGCCGGTCGGCGTGGTCGATACGCCGGGGATGTACCGGTTGGTTCCAGTGACGGAAGAGGAGCGGGTCGCCCGGGATATCTTGCTCCAGGAACGACCAGCGGTTACCTTGCATGTGGTCGACGCCAAGAACCTGGAGCGCATGCTGCCGATGACCCTGCAATTGATCGAGGCCGGCCAGCCGGTCATCCTGGTCTGCAACCTCATGGACGAGGCCGAACGGCTGGGTGTCAAAATCAACACAACCGCCCTCGAACAAGTTTTGGGAATCCAGGTTGTCGCGACTGCGCTGACGACCGGTCGCGGCGCAGATCGCTTGAAAGAAGTTGTGCTTTCTTCCCTCAACCGGAACGGCCATTCGGCAGCAGGCTGCGCGAACTGTGAATCAAAGCCTGCTCAGGTAGCCGTCGTTCAGTATCCACCCGCCATCGAAGACGCCTTACAACAGATCGAAACCCAGATGTATGGTTCCTACCAGTTAACCCATCGGTCGATTGCCCTGCTGCTGTTGCAAAACGACGCCGGAGTGGCCGCGCTGGTCGCGGCGCAAGAAGGCGCTCAGTACGCCGACGTCCAGGCCACGGTGAAGGCCGCCCAGGGCCGTTTTAGCCAACCGCTTTCTCTGGTGATCGCCCGCTACCAGCGCGAGGCCGCCAGCCGGATTCTGCAAAAGGTGCTCACCCAGCCCGTCCGGCGGGTCTCGCGCTTCGCGGAAAAGGTCAGTGAAGCCACGATGAATCCGCTGACCGGGATCCCCCTACTTCTCCTCTCGATGTACCTGTTGTACCAGTTTGTTGGGGTGTTCGGGGCGCAGACCCTGGTCGATTTCTTCGAGAACAGCCTGTTTGGAGCTTACGTCAACCCCTGGATCAACGGATTGCTGGCAACGTACGTTCCCTGGCCGGCGATCCGGGATTTGATCGGCAACCAATACGGTGTGATCACCCTGGGAGTGCGCTATGCCATCGCCATCATTCTCCCCATTGTCGGCACGTTCTTCCTGGCCTTCTCGGTCATCGAAGACAGCGGCTACCTGCCGCGCCTGGCCATGTTGATCGACCGCGTTTTCAAAAAGATCGGGCTGAACGGCCGGGCAGTGATCCCGATGGTTCTGGGGTTCGGCTGCGACACGATGGCGACGATCGTCACCCGGACGCTGGAGACGCGCCGGGAGCGGGTGCTCAGCACGATTCTCCTGTCGCTAGCCATCCCTTGTTCGGCGCAATTAGGCGTCATGCTGGGCATGCTTTCCGGGCGGAACGACCTGCTACTGATCTGGGCTGCTATTATGACCGGCATCTTCCTGCTGGTGGGGTTGGTGACTGCGCGGCTGATGCCCGGCGAGCGTCCGACCTTCTACATGGAGCTGCCGCCGCTGCGTCTGCCCAGTCCGAAAAACGTATTCGTCAAGACTTACACCCGTATGGAGTGGTACTTCCGCGAAGTTTTCCCGTTGTTCATCATCGCCAGCCTGGTGATCTGGTTGGGGCGGCTGACTGGGCTGTTCGACCTGGCTATCAGCGCGCTTGAACCTCTGGTACGTTGGCTGGGCCTGCCTGACCAGACGGCGGTGGCCTTCCTGTTCGGTTTCTTCCGCCGGGATTACGGCGCGGCCGGCCTGTACGATCTGCGTAACACCATGACAGGCGTACAGATCCTGGTTTCGACGGTGACCATGACACTTTTCGTCCCCTGCGTGGCCCAGTTCTCAGTCACCGTGAAAGAACGTGGCTGGAAAACCGCCCTGGCCATCGTCGTCTTCATCTTTCCCTTTGCTTTCTTGATCGGCGGGCTGCTCAACTGGTTGCTGATGGTCCTTGGGGTCAAGCTATGAAGTGTGGTTTCTGCGGCTACGAATTCGATCCTGAGGAAGCGGGAACGGCCTGCGGCAGTTGCCCACTGGTGAAAGGATGCCACCTGGTGCGCTGCCCGCGCTGCGGGTACGAAATGCTGCCCGAGGCGAAACTGATCATCTGGCTGCGAAACCTGAAGAATTCGACAATTAACCGTGCGGGAAAGACCGTGAAGGAGAAATCGACATGATGGTCAGTGAACGGGCGCAAGAACAACTCGAACAGCTGTGGATGGCCGAAGAAGACGGGCAAGTAGGAGTGCCGGTAACTGAACACCCGGGCGAGAATGTGCAGGATCTGCTGGATGGCGCGTGGATCGTACAGGATCAGGGGATTTGGAAGCTGACCGCATCCGGCCGCGAGGAAGCCGCGCGCGCCATCCGCCGCCACCGGCTGGGAGAAGTCCTGCTGGCAGACGTGCTAAAAGGAGACCAGAACCAGGTGGATGACCAGGCCTGCAGGCTGGAGCACGTCTTGTTCGATGGATTGGATGAGAGTATCTGCACCCTGCTGGGGCATCCTGCGTTCTGCCCGCATGGGAAGGCCATTCCGCCCGGCGACTGCTGCCGGGAAAAGCGCGCCAGAGCCGACGCGGAGATTGCCCCCCTGATCGAACTCCAGCCAGGGCAGGTGGGCCAGGTGGCGTTCATCCAGATGAGTAATCCGGGCCGGTTGGAAAAGCTCATGGCGATGGGCGTACTTCCAGGCGGCAGTATAAAACTGCTGCGTGCTTCGCCCACGTTTGTCTTCGAAAGCGGCTACAGCCAGTTCGCCGTCGACGAGGTGATTGCCTCTGGGATCTACGTGCGGCGGGATGTGGTTTCTTCATAAAGCCCTGATAGGTTTCTCACAATTTCTACACAACTTCCGGGTATCGTTAGTTCATCACGGAATGGATTAGAAAAAGGAGAAACGTCATGCGGAAATTATTGTTGGGTAGCCTGTTATTGATCTTCGGCATCGGTCTAGGGATTGGTGCTGCTTATGGTTTCAATAATTTCTGGCGGCCAACGCCAGTTTACGCGGTTGCTCCGGTGAATGTTCAGGCGGCCTCGGTTGTCCCGCCGGCCAAAACGCCTGTCGCGCCTTCGGCAACCCAACAAACGCCCGACATTACCCCTCCTTACCAGGGTTTGAGAAACAATGGTTGGGGAATGGGCAATGGCATGATGGACGATTGGGGCTGGCAGGGCAACAACACTCCTAACCAGCAATACCGGGGAATGGGTCCTGGAATGATGGGGGGATGGAACAATAACTCCGGACAGGGCAATTGGGGGATGGGTATGATGGGTGGATGGAATGCAACTACCCAAAATGGACAAAGAATTGCGATCGATCTGGCCATTGCCAGCGCAAAACAATACGCCGCCGGGTACGGTCAGGGTCTGACCGTTGCGGAAATCATGGAATTCAATAACAACTTTTATGCTTCGGTAAAAGAAACGAGCACAGGTCGGGGCGCTTTTGAGTTGCTGGTGGATCCCTACAGTGGCGCGGTGTATCCTGAAATGGGTCCGAATATGATGTGGAATGTCAAATACGGCCATATGGGCAACGGCCAGGCCGTTGAGAACACCCTCTCGATCGAGCAGGCTATCCAACAAGGACAGCAGTATTTGGATGCGAACCTGGCCGGCGCACAGCTCCAATCAGACGGCACAAGTTTCTATGGGTATTACACCTTCGATTTCAAGATCAATGACCAGGTTGCCGGTATGTTGAGCGTCAATGGCTTCGATGGCAGCGTCTGGCTGCATACCTGGCATGGTCAGTTTGTTGCCGAACAGGAGGTGCAATAATGCGTACCGCTTGGAAGTGGACTTTGGGGGGCCTTGCCGTCGCCTTGATAACTTTCATAGTGGCGACTTCACTGTTTGGTGGATTTGGCCGGATGGGTTATGGTTGCGGCGGCTTTGGCATGATGAATCCTCAATTCGGCGGGATGGTCGGAAGCTGGGGTATGTTTGGAGGATTTATGATGCTCGGGATGTTCCTTATCCCTTTGAGTGTTCTCGCACTGCTTGTATTGGGGGGAATTGTACTGGTTCGAAGCTTAAGCACGTCAAGAACAGGTGTTACAACTCGTGCCACCTGCCCTGGCTGCGGCCGACCGGTGCAGAACGAATGGACAACCTGCCCTTATTGTGGAAAACCAGTACACTAAGAACGCCTATGTGTTGTCATAACCCTCTTGGTCTATTAATTGATAAACTTGAATTGAAAAATGATGTGTCGCGGACAGACGTGGATTCTTCCCCGCCTGAAACTTGTCCTAATTGCCGAAATACCATTCACCTTTCCTACGTTTGGTGCCCCGTTTGTGGAAAGGTGCTCAAACCATTTCCATGCAAATATTGCGGTCAAACCGTCGAACCAGAAGCAAATTTCTGCCTGCACTGCGGGGCGCCGCAGCTCATATGATCTTATCCGTAATGTATTTGTCATCGAATCCCCGGATACCCGTATCTACCGATCAGAATTTACGTCTTAAAGGTTAAGGGATGAATCCGGAAACTAGATTACTTGAGCAGGCACGATGTTTTGACCTGACGGCACTGGGGGATATATACGACTGCTACAGTCCAGGTGTATTTCGCTACGCTATACGTCTCCTTGGAGAGACCGATCTTGCCGAAGAGTGTGTTGCTGAAACTTTTAGCCGCTTTCTCAAAGCGTTGCATAATGGGGGCGGACCAAAGGATTACCTGCAAGCCTACCTCTACCAGGTGGCGCATCACTGGATCACCGATTATTATCGTCGCCAGCCGCTCCCAGACCTCCCTTTAGACGAGGCATTCGCGAACGATCAGGATGACCCCGCAAAAACTGCTGTGGAGAACATTGATCGCGAACGGGTCAGGGCGGCACTGCTACTTTTAACGCCTGAACAGCGCCAAGTGGTCGTGTTGAAATACTTGGAAGGTTGGGAGAATGAAGCGGTGGCGGCTCTATTAGAGAAGCCTCTTGGTTCGATTAAGTCACTACAGCACCGGGCGTTGGAAGCGCTGCGCCGGATGCTGCTTCCCGCAAGGGAGGAAAACGTGTCAGGGAGGAAGGCGTATGAATAGCATTTCTGAAGAGCAAGATTTTGAGATTGTCTCCCTGGTCAAAAAGCTCCAGCAATCTCCAGAGCGGGACCAACGCGCGGCTACAGGCGGGAGAGCTATATTCCTGGCCGAGGCGCAGATGTACCCTCTGCCCGTATCCATACCACCTAAACGGCGTCATATAGAGTGGAAGACATTCTTTTTCCGAAAGGCAAATCCAAAGATGGCAACCATTTCCACTCTGATATTGATTTTTACTTTACTGTTTGGGGGAACCGGAGCTACAGTCTATGCAGCGCAAAACAGCTTGCCGGACGAAACGCTTTATCCGGTAAAATTAATGACCGAAGATATCCGCGTTGGCCTATCGCCCCGGTCAGATGATCGGCTGGAATTGGCGCTCCAGTTTGCACAAAAACGACTGGACGAGATGCTGGCAATGAACCAGGCTGGTTATCATCCGGCAACAACAATTGGCGACCGCTGGGAGTATCAGGTGCAATCGGCTCTTCGGCTGACAGCGAACATGAATGAGACAGCGTTCACGCAGACTTTGAACCAGGTACGCGAACGGTTAATGGAGCAAGAAAACCAGCTCGGCCAGCACCTCGAAACGCACCCCGCTGATCCTACCTTAGAGCGTGTCCGCGAACAGCTCCGCGATCATCTCGGGCTATTAGATGAGGGGTTAGCCGACCACGATGCCTTCCGTTCCCGCGTTCATAACAATGATTTCGGGCACCATCCCGAGCAGGAACCAGGAGATACTCACCAACCAGGGATTGGACCTGACAATACACAAACCCCATTCTTGCACCCGGCGGAGCCAGAACATCTTTCGACAGATGTTCCCCATCAGTCGGCAACTCTTCAGCCAACGCACCATCCAGAAGAGGAGCAGCATCAGGCAACCATGCAGCCGCAGCATACCTCGCAGCCCCAGCAGCATCAGAACAGCCCGGATCCTACCTCACACCCTTCTGAGCCGGAACACAGAAATGATAGCGGTGGGAATGGTGGTGAACATCAAGGCGGCCACGATTAGGTGAAATACCAGTAATAAAACAAAAGCCCAGGCACAAGCACCTGGGCTTTTGTTTGCTAAAACTTCACCAGGAAGGCCGTGAAGTACATAATCGCCAAACCAAGCATGAAACCGGCCAGGTTGAGCCAGGACACCCAGTGCATATTTTCTCGTTCTGCGTAACGGCGGAGGAGAGCGGTCACCTCCACGATCACCTGCCAAATCGCCCCCAGCCCGATGCCCAGAAAGATTGTTCCTAACAGGGGTGAGAAGGCAAATCCACCGATCCAGGTTCCGAGCACGGCCGGGAATCCGGCCAGCAGCGCCAGTCCTGAAAATGTAAGCAAAGAGGGTGCTGCCCGAGCCGGCTCTTCGTCACTGCGCCGATTAGAAACCAGCGGCGCGGCAATCCCGATCCCTTCGGTAATATTATGCAGAATGAACCCAATCACCAGGAACGAGCCGAGGGCAGCCTCGCCCAACGCGAATGCAGCCCCAACCGCCAGCCCCTCTCCGAAATTGTGCAGGCCGATTGACAGGGCTATCAGGGTTGCCAGGAAAGCGCCCTTCGCCCGTACATTACCTGCGGCCGCATTCCTGCGGTTTTGCATCGCGCTAACCGCCATAATCGCCAGCCAGGTCAGGAGGGCGGCGAATAGGGCCAAGGGCACTCCCTGGAAAACTCCAGGCAGCTTTGCTCCCGTTTCCAATACTTCTAAGAAGGTATCGACAAGAAGGAAGACTAGCAGCCCAACCGTCAATGCCAGGATAAATCCTAACCACTTACGCCTCATGCGTTTCATGGCAGGGTACCAAAGCAGCCCGAGAGAGACCGGGATCACGCCAACATAGATGCCTAGCAATCCATAGTTGGCAAATTCCCGCAGTCCAGGGCGAGGGGTGAGTGTTGCTATCGTTACTTTTCCTTCAAAGGTAAGTCCGGTGTTCGTGACCAACAAAATCCGGTGGGGTTCGGCATAAATCCATTGGTAAGGGATGGTCACGACTGCTCGCCCAAAACGAGGCAGTTCGCCGGAAGGCTCCACATTAAACTGCCAGTAAGCATCATCCACAATCACTTGTGCGATTCGAACGGGTTGGGGCCCGCTGTTCATCACGCTGACTTCAAAACCGTTCTCGACCACTCGGATGCGATCGATGGCGAGGTTTTCAATGGGAGGCAGGTTATTATTAAACATGGCCAAAGGATTGACCAGGGTGAAGAGTAAAAGCATTAAACCGATGGCAAGCACTGGGATGAGACCCGTGAGCCAGGCGGGCACTCGGGGTGTTGTTGTCACGGAAATTGTTTTCTCGTCTTTTTCTACATACATACCTTATCTCCTATGCAACCGCTTCAAAAAATCCCATCCAACCCAGCTCTGTAAACTCACTCTGATGAGCGTGGAACATATACTTGCCTGGATCATCAAGTGTGAATTCCAGCACAGCTCGCTCGCCCTGGCCCATAATGACGGTATCCGTCAATTCAAATTGTTCGAGATTTGTGCCTGTGCGATAGAGCCGGAACATGCTGGCGTGCAGGTGAAAAGAATTGATCAAGTCGAACTCGGTCATATTGATCACATACACCCGCACCAATTCCCCGACCTTCACCTGAATGGGATGCCTGGCATAATGAAAGGCGACGGTATTGACCGCGTAAACCTCGTTTTCGTTGTCAAAGGTTGTATCGAAGGCGTTCATCACCATGATCATTTCGAGCGCTGGCTTCCGGCTCTGCGGTGGATCGATGATCAGTGTTCCGTACAATCCCTTATGAATATGTTTCTTGAGTGACATCACATGGCAGTGATAGGGATGGACGCCAAAGGGACGGGCTTTAAATTCATAGGTAAACGATTCACCCGGCTGGATGATCGGCTCAACACCATCCATCGAAGGCGGGTGGAAACCGTGGAAATGGATCGTGTGTGGGTGGGTGCTGCCATTAGAGAAATGAAAGCGCAGCAAATCGCCTTCCCGGCAGCGAAAGGTGGGTCCGGGAACCTGGCCGTTATAGGTCCAGGCTGGGAAGAATACACCCGGCGCAATCTCTATTTCTCTTTCGAGAGCAACGACATCCCATTCGCGAACGGTTTGACCTGATTCGGTTATTGTTTCACTTCCCCAGTCAAAATTGTATAGAAACTGACTGGGGTCGAATTGTGTAAGATCTACATCCCCGACAGTTCCGCTGTTGTCTCCATGACTCATTCCCATCCCTTTATTTTCATCCAAGGTTGGGTTGGTCAGCGGGTTATTATGATCGGGTCCATTCCCCGAAACGGTATTGATAAGCGGACCGCCGGCAGCCAATAAGCCAGCGATTCCGGCTGCTGCGCCAAGTTGTAGGAGCTTACGCCGGCTGATTTCTGTTTTTTCCAGATTGGTTTGTTCATTCATACGAATGGTCCTAACGTGTGTTGGATGATGGTTGGATAAGAATTTTCTCGGCCACTTCCCGCCCTAATGCCAGGATCGTTTCCGATGAATTGACGATCCGAATGCTAATCGGCCCGTTAAACGGGGCTTTCGAAATCACCTTAATGTGAGCTGATAGGACTAAACCTTGCTCCGCTAGGTAGCGTAACAAATCTGGCTCTTGCCCGATAACGCGCCGAATTGTGCCCGGTTGCTCGACCGCTAATTGTGTGAGCGGAATGACGTTCAGTTGGTGAAGATTACCTTCGCGGTCGGGAATGGGATCGCCATGCGGATCTGAAATCGGGTTTCCGAGTGCCTGAGCCATCCGGTCTTCCATCGCCTCTGAGATCACGTGTTCGAGCCGTTCTGCTTCTTCATGCACTTCGTCCCAGGAGTAACCCAGTGCCTGGCTTAAGTAGCACTCGATCAGACGGTGGTGACGAATGACTTCTAATGCTATTTTCTCGCCGGCATCTGTAAGCACAAACCCTGTATATGGCTCATACTCCACAAGTTTTGGATCGGCAGATGAAAATCGCTTTACCATACCCGTTACAGAAGCGTTTGCCACGCCCAACCAGGATGCCAGGGTGGAGGTTGAAACGGGTTCACCGTTTTGCATTTCCTGGAGCTGGTAAATTGCCTTCAAATAATCTTCTGTTGATTGTGATTTCATAGATTGATAACCGCCAAAATTATTAGCCTGACCTAAATCTTATTTTTATTATAGGTGTTATTAAAATTAAGTCAATACAGATAAATGTTATCCCATTAACTAATTCTCTCAGCCGTCATAACTAAATATTTCTGGCATATTTAACTCTTGACAGTTTAATAGAGTCGGGTATAATAGTGAATATATGAACACTAATTCATATAAACAAGACCGTGTTACTGCGTATGATGAAGCATTTTCCCTCGATGATGAGAAAGCTTCACAGCTTGCAGAGCTATTCAGTTCTTTAAGCGATCCAAATCGCTTGCGGATCTTATCGGTTTTGCTGCGAGGGGAGACGCATGTCCAGCAGATAAGTGAGACCGTAGCTATGAGCCAATCGGCTGTCTCTCACCAGCTTCGCGGCCTACGCCAAATGCGAATTGTTCGTGCGCGTAAACAAGGTCGGATGGTCTTTTATAGCCTGGACGATGATCATGTAAAAGAATTGTTCCTTTTGGGACTGGATCATGTGTGCCATGAATAACGCGCGACCATCTTATCATCACGTTATTGTTATTTTGCTTATGTTGGTCACATTTAGCGTTGGCGTCCACTTTGTGCATGATATGCTG
The DNA here is from genome assembly GCA_039666315.1 of Bellilinea sp. Lineage (GTDB taxonomy): Bacteria > Chloroflexota > Anaerolineae > Anaerolineales > Anaerolineaceae > Bellilinea. Next base: position 465,365 of record JAVSME010000008.1, read on the forward strand.
CCCGGGCATTCAGATGTGATCGGAAGCGGTTCTGGCGTTTGTAGCGGAGTCGTTCATTATGGCGTTGTTCCGGGTGTAATTACTGGAATGATTTTCATGGTGTTGACGATTAAAATCTATCCCCAACACAAGTCGTTTCTACGTTTACTCAAACTTCCCGTCTTCGTCCCTCCCCCCATTCGTTAATACAACTACAAACTATTGAATAACAGGTGCAGTATTAGCGCATCTGGTTATTATGTGTTCTTTCTTATCATGTCGAGGAATTTAAAAAGGTTAAACAGATGGCTGAAAAAACGGTTGAAATCTCCTTACCAGTTCTTTTACCAGAAATTCGAGATGCGCGAGACATTTGTGTGGACCGGCTTCAAGCGAGTCTGCAAGGTCACAAAGGCATCCTCCAATCACATTTACATATGGATCATGATCCAATTGATTTATGTATCCATTACGATCCAAACCTGATTTCTTTGGCGGCTGTTAAGCGTATTGCGGAAGATATTGGATCAGAGTTCCGCAACGGTTACCGCCACGAGCAAATATCTTTTAGTGGTCTGGATAGCGCCGATTCGGCCACGATGATCGCCTCTGAACTTGAAAACCTCAACGGAATGCTGCATGCGAGTGTGAGCTACGCCTCGGGGCTCGCAATTGTGGCTTACGATACGAAAGTTCTTTCTCTAGAACAAATCCAGCGCACCATGAAACGCTATGGCGCTCGGCCGTTAGCTCAACCAAAGGCACAAGAAGAAGAGGAAGCTCACGACCACGATCACGGAAGTGCTCCCACATTCCTGCCACACTGGCTCCAGGAACGATGGACGCTGGTTTTGATAGCGGTTGGCGGTATATTTCTGCTTATGGGCTGGGTTGGGCAGCAATTCCTGGGATTACCGGATAGTATTGCTTTAATTTTTTTCCTGCTTTCTTATGTCGCCAGTGCATATGATATAGGACACCACGCTATTCCGGCACTACTGCGAGGCAAGTTCGACACGGATGTGTTGATGTTAGCTGCCGCGGTTGGCGCTGCCTTTCTAGGGGCGTGGGCTGAAGGTGCTTTTCTTCTATTCCTGTTTGGGGTAGGACATGCTGGAGAGCATTATGCCCTGGAGAGGGCCCGTAACGCGATCAATGCATTGGGAGAATTAATGCCCAAGACCGCTCAGGTCAAGCGTGACGGCAAAATCATTGAAGAACCAGTCGAGCAGCTCTCAATCGGTGACTTGGTTGTTGTTCGCCCAGGCGACCGGATTCCAGTCGACGGGGTGATTTCTCAAGGTGAAAGCGCCATCGATCAGAGTCCTATTACCGGGGAATCCGTCCCTGTTCAGAAGGGTATTGGCGACGAGGTATTTACTGGAACGATCAATCAAGAATCAGCACTTGAAGTAAACATCACTCGGCTGGCAAAGGACAACACGTTGAGCCGGGTCATGAAAATGGTGGCTGAGGCACAAGGACAGCAAAGTCCTACGCAGCAATTCACCGACCGGTTTACCGCCCGATTTGTTCCGATTGTGCTGATTTTGGTTGTGTTGGTCGCGGTAGTACCTCCTTTGGTGGGTTTAATGCCATTTTCAGAGAGCTTTTATCGGGCAATGCTTCTTCTCGTTGCGGCTTCCCCTTGTGCGTTGGCTGTCGGTACCCCGGCAGCGGTTCTGGCTGGGATTGCCCAGGCGGCGCGCAATGGGGTATTGATCAAAGGTGGCGTTCACCTTGAAAACCTCGGCCGCCTAAATGCGATGGCTTTTGATAAGACCGGGACTCTGACTCAGGGAAAATTTCAGGTCACGGACGTAATCCCATTCAATGGCACAAATCCGGATGAAGTCTTGCGATTAGCAGGTGCTGTGGAACAGCAGTCAAATCACCCATTGGCATTAGCGGTCGTCCGTGCTGCTAGAGAAAAGAAACTCACCCTACCCGTAGCAGACGGTTTGGAGAATATCCCCGGTCGTGGTGTACGCAGCCAGGTCGAAGGCAAACCAATCTGGATTGGAACCCTCAAGCTTTTCGAGGAAAATGCCGGAAAGGCTGTGGATACCAGTATTCGCCAAACTGTAGAGCAGTTCGAGAGCGCTGGTCGCACGACGATGACGATTGGCCGCGACGGTATATTTCTGGGTGTCCTGGCTTTGGCGGATGTGCCCAGACCTCGTGTGGCGGAGGTCCTTACTCAGTTGCGCAACCTGGGCGTGAAGCACTTGATCATGTTAACGGGGGACAACCGGAAGGTAGCACAACAGATTGCGAAAGAGATTGGGGTCACTGACGTTGAAGCGGAATTGCTGCCTGAGGATAAATTAGGCACGATACAGCGTTTGCAAAAAGCGTATGGGGCAGTTGCGATGACGGGAGATGGCGTAAACGATGCGCCGGCACTGGCGACTGCTACGGTTGGAATTGCAATGGGGGGCGCAGGGACAGCCGTGGCTCTTGAAACCGCTGACGTGGCCTTGATGGCTGACGATCTAGGAAAGCTGCCATTCGCAGTCGGCCTGAGTCGCGCCAGCCGGCGAATTATCCAGCAAAATCTGGCTATTTCCCTCGGTGTGATTGCTTTGCTGATTATCACATCCGTACTTGGCCTGGTTCAGTTAAGCTGGGCCGTTGTTGCGCATGAGGGCAGCACCGTACTGGTGGCTATGAATGCCTTGCGCTTATTGGGCTACCAGTTGCCAAGGAAAACCGGCTAATACGTTTCCTTGGATGCGAGTTTTGGAACGAGGCATCCCATGCACATCGAGACACTTTCGTCTTATTTGCTGTTTATCATTTATGGGCTAATGCTGCTCATCCGTTTACTGTATGGCTTGCTGGCCAACCGCCGGGGTGGGAAAGCGATCCTCCGGAAGGAGCCAGGTTGGTCGCCCATCCTGATGACCAGCCTGATGATTCTGTCCAATGGCATTCTGCTGCTGGCAATTGCCTGGCCAGAGACGCTTCAAGCAACCGCTGTTCCTCTGCCGGAAGGCTGGCGCTGGTTAGGGTTGGCACTTGGACTGTGCATGGATGCCTTGTTCATGTGGGTTCACCAGGCGTTAGGACAGAACTGGGCGGTGGGCGTTATGGTGAAGGAAAACCACTGCCTGGTGACGGCTGGTCCATACCATTGGGTGCGCCATCCCATGTATACTGCCTTGTTTGGCTTTAGCGTCGCGTTTTTCCTGCTCTCGGCGAATGCGATTGTTGGCGCTCTCTGGCTGGCCATGACCACTGCCAGCGCCTGGCGAGTTGGTGAAGAGGAACGACTTCTAACGGAAACCTTTGGAACCGAGTATGAGCGTTATATGGCTCGAACGGGCCGTTTTCTTCCAAAAGCATAGGGGGTATTATGAAGAATACGACCAATCTCAAGATATACCGCCGCTATGCGCCGATCTACGATAGCCTGATGCGCTTTTGGACGGCCGCCCCGAGGCGGAAAGCGGTTGAACTGCTCAAATTGAAAACGGGAGAGCAGCTGCTCGTCCCTGGCGTGGGGACAGGTCTTGATTTGCCCAATCTTCCTGCCGGTGTCTGCGTCACGGCCGTGGATCTCAGCCCGGCGATGCTTCAGCAAGCACGCCATAAACGCCAGGAACTGGTTGGATTCAACGTGATGGATGGTCAGGTGCTGGCGCTGCCGGATGGCTGTTTCGATGCGTTGCTGCTCAATCTCATCCTATCCGTGGTCCCGGATGGCCCAATCGCGATGCAGGAGGCCTGGCGCGTTTTAAAACCGGGAGGGCGTATAGCAATCTTCGATAAGTTTTTGCCAGAAGGAAGTCGGCTTTCGGGCTTTCGGCGCTTTGCGGGCTGGCTGATTCGCCAAATTGGCACGGATCCCAACCGCCGGTTTCGCGAAATGATCCAGAACATACCGGATGCCCTGGTACCGGTTGATATCCCTTCTGTGCTGTATGGGCAGTACCGTTTGATACTCATGATAAAACCGGTAGCTACCACAAAGTGAAGATTCCATGAGTAGAAGCATGGTGCTCTTCCTGGCAATCGCTGTACCTTTTCTGTCGTTGGTATTAGCCTGCCTAGGCGTTGCAACATTGGCGAACAATCGCACCGGGTGGATCCTGTTCGTTACCGGGATCGCATTTTTGGTTGGGCCAATCCTCTACTATGCGCGCACGAAGCAACCCTATTGGCTGTCGGGCAGTGGAGAGGTTTCTCAAGAAGAAAAGGGAGACTTTTCTTTCTGGCTGATTCTACCTGGTTTCCTGCTCGTGTTCTTTGGCTCACCGCTCGAATTCTCCTATCTGCCGGTTTCGGTCCCCCACGGGGTTGCCCTCGAAGGTTTGGGGCTCCTGCTGTTTGGCCTGGGGTTGGGGCTGTTCATTTGGGCTCGTCGAGTCGCGCGTGACCAGTATTCCGGTCATGTTCAGATTAAAGTCAATCATATCCTGGTGAAAACAGGACCTTACCACTATGTGCGACATCCGGCTTACAGTGGCTACTTGTTGATGACGCTTGGTATTGCAATCGGTTATTCCAGCGTGGTCGGAGTAACCTCTGTCTTGCTTTTGCTTCTTCCGGGGCTTCTATACCGATTGCGCCTCGAGGAAAAATTCTTAGCAGACCGGTTTTCAATGGAATACCGGCAGTATGCGCAGAAAACGGGTTGTTTATTTCCAAAGGTATTGTGATACTGCCATGCACACTGCTCCCTGCCAAAATTCCCACCCCAACCTGGGATCCTGTCATACCCTTGAAGTGGAAGGTATTTCAATCCATTTCGTTTCGGAGGGAAAAGGCACCCTCGTTTTCTGTGTGCATGGCAGCCAGTCCTGGGCCTTTACCTGGCGCTATCAGGTCAAGCCCTTTGCTGAGGTAGGATACCAGGTGGTGGCGATTGACCTTCCTGGCAACGGTTACTCGGCAGCGCCCAGCCATCACGATTATTCTGTGGCGGGGAATTCACGCTTGATTAGCCGGGTGCTGGATGGCTTGCATGCCCAGCAGGTAGTTTTTGTGGCTAGTTCTGCCGGCGGTCTCCCTGTTCTGGATTTTGCTATCCGCCATCCGGAACGCACCGGCGCGTTGATCCTGTCATCCACTTGCGGCGTGCATCATTCGTTACCAGGGCTTTGGAACCTGGTTCGCCTACCACTGGTAGGTGAAGCAGCGCGGCTGTTTTTAAACCCACCCTTGATCCGCAAAAATCTAGTCGAAGCTTTTGCCGATCCGCAGAAAGTAACCGCGGAAATCGTTGAGGCCTACCTGCGACCGCTCCTCCGACCTGGCAGTTGGACGACCAACCTGCGCACCGAGCGCAACTCGGATCCCACGTTTGTCGAACAACATCTTAAAGATATTCACAGCCCGGCGCTGATTATCTGGGGCCAGGAGGATGCCTGGCATCCGGCGACAATGGCGGAAGTGTTTCACCGGCAGCTGCCCCAGGCAGAGGTTGAAATACTTTCCAACTGCGGTCATCTCCCGCACGAAGAACAGCCTGAAAGTTTCAACCAACTGGCCCTTTCATTCTTAGAAAGGATTGGCAAATGAAAGCAGTAAGCTTTGATCTATTATATAAAGATGTTCCAGTTGAACAGCGCGAACGGCTGCAAACCTTTCGTGCGACACACCCTTACCAGACGCTCCATGCCGATGGCGTTTCGTGGGAATATATTGTCAGCGGTGAAGGTTCTCAAGCCATGTTGCTCCTGGGCGGCGGCCTTTCTGTTGGAGAGACATCTTTCCAAAACATTCTACGTCTGGAGAAGCGCTTTCGGGTGTTTTCGCCTTCGTATCCGCCGGTTGGAAAAGTGCGCCGGGTGGTGGATGGGTTGGCAGCCATTCTCGACAGAGAAAAGATCAAGCGGACGAACATCTTTGGACATTCGCTGGGCGCTGGGATTGCGCACGCTTTTGTCCGCGCGTACCCAGAGCGCGTGAATAAGCTGGTGTTGGATGGTTTTGGGCTATATAACGCCTCCTCGCTGAGAGCGGCCAAGTTCTTTTTCAAACTTCCGGCTGCCTGGCTGAAGGGCTATTACCGGCGCAGGTTTGGTACGCTTTTGGCGTCAGCAGATGAAGCCACCCGAGCTTTTTACCAGGCCTATGTGGAAGAACTCTTTACCCGGCTGCATACCAATGAAACCCTGATGGGGCAGATGAAGCTCTTGCTCGATTTTTTTGACCATCCAGACGAATACCGTATATACCAGCCAGTTGAGCGGCCTGGGCAGATCTTGCTTATTTTAGCGGAGGATGACCGCGGCTTCAAGTCAACGGAGCGGGAAGCGCTTATAGCCAGTTACCCAGGTGCGCAGGTGTATTCATTTCCCAGCGGCGGGCATCTGTCCGGCTTTACACACCCAGAAGAATTCAACGGGGTTCTGGATGGTTTTCTGGAAACCTCAACGATAAAACAGCAGGTTGATTGAAATAAGAGACTCACATGCAACGTGCTATCCTTGATCTCCTGGCCTGCCCGGTATGTCACGGGCGGCTCGAATCCTCAGGCACTGGTGACCTGGAAAGCGGCGCGCTTTGCTGTACCCGCTGCTCCAGATCCTACCCAATCGTACGGGGCATCCCCCATTTCATCACGCCCGAAGCGCTGACCGGCTCGAACGGCCGCTTCACCCGCCTGTACAACTGGTTTTCATGGGTCTATGCGCCGTTCTCCAGGGCGGCCCTGGCTTTTCTAGGTATGAACGAGGACCAGGCTCGTCGAGAAATCCTCGACCGGCTTGACCCGCAAGGCGGGCGGGTCCTGGAAGTGTCCATTGGCCCGGGTGTAAACCTGCCCTATCTTATCCACCGCGCCGATGTGGGCGAGGTCTATGGGCTGGATATTTCCCCCGGTCAAATTCGGCGCTGCCAGGCGTACACGCAACGCAAGGGGTGGGATGTGGATTTGTTCCTGGGCAACGGCGAGCAGTTGCCATTCCAGGGTGAAGCCTTTCACAGTGTCTTTCACATCGGGGGCATCAATTTCTTCGACGACAAAAGGGCCGCCATCGAAGAGATGATACGGGTCGCCAAACCAGGGACGCGCATCCTGATCGCAGACGAAACCGAAAAGGGCGCGCGTGGTTACGAGCGCTTCCTGCCTGGATTCAAGGGGTCATTTAAGGACAGGCGCGAGGTTGTCACTGCGCCGGTAGACCTGGTACCGGCGGAGATGCTGGAAAGGCGCATCTATGAAGTCTGGAAAGGTTGGATGTATTGCCTGGAGTTCAGAAAGCCTTAAATTGTAATTCCTGAAACATTCAGAATTGGAGATAACCATGAAAACACAATTTGTCCTTCCATCTGTACAAAGCTACTGGCGGTATTCCGCCGCCGGGTTTTCGGCTGTGGCAGGGATTATCCACGCCTACTTCATGTCTGAACACTTCGAAGCTTGGGTCGGCTATGGCGGGTTCTTTCTAGTTGCAACCGTCTGTCAATTGCTGTTGTCGCACATCCTCGCCGCTACCCGCCCGGTTCGGCGCGAAGTGTTATGGGCAGGTATCCTTGGCAATGCGGCGATTATTGCCCTTTGGATCGTCACGCGCACACTTGGCATTCCCCTTGGCCCAGAGGCGGGAATGGTTGAAGAAATTGGTGCATTAGACCTGACTTCCAAAATTGCAGAATTGGTGGTGATCGTTTGCCTGGCAGTGTTGTTGCGCGAGAAAACAGAGTTGGGTGCACATAGCCGCTTGTCCAACTCATAAGATGTATCAGCATTCAGTAGAGCGGATTGGCAGCATTAGTCACATTTGGCGGCGAAGAATTTCCGGCACCGAGACACATTGGTCTTTTATAAGGCTGTTCCATAGTTCTATTGGTAGGTCGAAAATCAGAATAGTAGGAGATTATTTTTATGCAACCTCCGGTTGACATGCTTAAGCGATTGCAGGTATTTTTTCACGCTTTACTATTTGTCCTCGGATTCTCCCTGGTTTTTGTTATCGGCTGGGGTGGGGCAGCAACATTTTTGGGGCAGATTTTTGGACAATTCAAAGATGTAATTGGGCGAGTTGGGGGCGTTTTTGTAGTCATCTTGGGGTTAACGACGATTGGGATCGTGAACATCCCATTTCTAAATTATGACACCCGTCCCCGATGGGCAAAAAAGGCACAGCCAGGTTGGATGGCATCTTTTACGATGGGAGTTTTCTTTGCTGCGGGCTGGACGCCTTGTATTGGTACGACTCTAGGTGCAATCCTTACGCTTGGGGTCAGCCAGGAAACCAGTTCACAAGCTATGTTTCTGGCAAGTGGTTATGCCTTGGGACTTGGCGTTCCGTTTTTGATATTGGGAATTCTTATGGAGCAAACCCGACGAGTGGTCCAAAAATTTCGTCTTCACATTCGAAAAATCCAAATTATCAGTGGAATAACCATAGTCATTATAGGAGTATTGCTCATTACCAACCGTATGTTTTACCTGGCTATATGGGCACAACAAAAAGGCCTTTTCTTAGATATTCGACCAGGGATGAGTGCGCAACCTGACTTGCTTCTAGCATTTTTGGCAGGGATCATATCGTTTCTAAGCCCGTGTGTCTTCCCTCTTGTTCCTGCGTACATTGGTTATTTGAGCGGACATGCGCTTCATGAAAAAGAAGCTGATCAGCATTATCGGGAAACACTCAAATGATGAGAGACCTCGGAAAGGTAATATGTACATACGGCCATAAGAGCAGATTGGCATGGATGGGCCAGAGCCTGATTTTTTTAATGTTCGCTGTTGCCCTAACGTTTACATCCGTTATGGATCTGGATTGTGCCATGAGAAAAGCCCTAATATGTTGTTGTAGCGAGGGGTGTTCTGTTCTGAATTATGGGATGCAGCCCGACACTTGTTTGCATTGCACGAGTGTATTTCCTGAGACTACCTATCAGGTCATGCCGGCACGTCCGTCAATGGTAATAGCATCTTCTGCTCCCTTCGTGCAGATTTCTAGGGCTTCGCAATTGTTACGTCCCCCCATTGATACATCCTTGAATCAAACTGCCTGACATCTCCACTTCGATGAGGAGCTGTTCGCCCCAGGTTATTAATAATTGGCTTTAGTAAACGCCAAATATACACATAGATATTGTTTTTTTGATGTGAATAAGGATGCAATATGGAAACAACAACCACTTCAGATGAGACCATTACTTTCAAGCGCACCCATTTTTATGCAGTTTTTGTGGTGCTGGCTTTTGCTGTTGGAATCTTACTCGGCTATGTCGTTTGGGGGCGTTCGCCTGATCCCGCAGAAAATAAGGCGGGACTTCAGGGGCCTCAACAGAATCCTGTTGCCCAATCCCCCGTAGCGACTCAAGCACCTCAAGTTACCAGGTATGATGTCCCAACGGAAGGTTTTCCGAGCATTGGACCGAAAGATGCGCCTATCGTGATCGTTGAGTTCAGCGATTTTCAGTGTCCTTACTGCAAACGGTTCTTCGATGAAACGTATAAGCAATTGCTCGCAGATTATCCGGGGAAAATCCGGTTTGTTTTTCGACACTTGCCATTAACTTCCATCCATCCTGAGGCTTATCCTGCAGCAGAAGCCTCTATGTGTGCGAATGAACAGAATTCGTTTTGGGAGTACCATGACAAAGTTTTTGAGAATCAAGATAAACTGGGGCGAGAGTTGTACCTACAAATCGCAAATGACCTTAATTTGGATAAGCCTGCATTTGAGAACTGCATCAATACGGGCAAGTTCAAAGCAGTGGTTCAACAGGATTCCGATTATGCGGTGAATTTGGGTATTCAATCTACACCGACCTTCTTTATAAACGGCTTAGCATTGGTGGGGGCGCAGCCAATTGAGGCATTCAAGCAGGTAATTGACATGGAACTCGCAGGCGAAATCCCCAAGTAGAACGAGCATCTTCTGATTAGCGGGATTTCCGCATGCATATTCCAAACAGGTTATGCAATGCAGCCTATTACGAAAACAATCCCTCTTTGAAGAAGCATATGAGTGCTGTATCGAGTATCCTTATGATATTTCCTGAGCTAAGGCGCCGGATGTTCGATACAGCACAAATCAGCGAAAAAGGTACCAGGAGATGGAAATGCGACACTTCCGAGTTGGTTTATTGATAACTTTGCTTATGCTTGCCTTGTACGCATGTGCGAGCGCAGGAGAATTTAAGATTATGGATGCCTGGGTCAAGCCGGGTAAAATCGGTTCTACGAGCGAAGCATTTCTGATCATCAGCAACGCTACAGACACAAGTGATTCACTTCAGAGCATCAGTTCTGATGCTGCTTCGTCTATAGAGATTCGTTCACAAGATCAAGATAAGAGTGGACGGATAACCATGAAGGTAATAGAGTCTGTGCCCGTGCCTGCCCAGCAGGAAGTGATTTTTAAGCCCGGCGAGTTGGCGATTGCCCTGACCGGGCTAAAGCAAGATTTGGAACCGGGAGATACCATTGATTTGACTTTTAATTTTAAAAACGCCGGGATTATGACGATTCAAGCAAACGTCAACGACCATTGAGAGTGGACCAGGTCAACAATTTTTTTGACCTCTAGGAAACCAGTTGGCGGCCTTAAAATAAATATTGACATGGAGATTTAAAATTATAGACGGCGCGACCTTGTTTAATTTTCGGCGTCGATTTCCTTCAGGATCTGTTTTATATCTTGTAATATATCTTCGTATGGCGTTCCAAAAGCATAGGTGAGGCGCAACCGTCTTTCATTATCAATCAGGTAAACGCGGGCGGTGTGATCCACTGTGTACCCTATGCCAGACTTAAGTGGAACCTTTGCCGCATAGATTCCGTAATCCTCGCGAACTGAGGACAACTCTTCCTCGCTGCCGGTTAACCCGATTATGCTTTCATGGAAATTTTGAACATAGGTGTTTAATTTTTCGGGTGTATCCCGTTCCGGGTCCACTGTGATAAATAAAAACGCAAGACGACCTGATTTATCTCCAAGTTCCTCAATGATCCGTTTCGCAATGCCAAGTGTTGCAGGACAAACATCTGGGCAAGATGTGAATCCAAAGAAAAGCAGGACGATCTTCCCCTCCAACTCGCTCAGACGCAATCGCCCACCATCAGCACTTGTTAGCTCAAAATCAGCAGCCTCTGGGGGATCTTCGTAAAATGTGCCTTTGAATTGATAGGGTTGACAGGATGCTAATAGGAAAAGCATCAACATCCCCCCAAAAACGATCGGTCGAATTGCATCTTTCATGCTTTATACTCAATAAACAGGTTCATGGTTCTCTAACCTTTACGGTCTGGACAATTTCACCGGCCTTTTCAAAACGTAGGGTTAGGGTAACTTCATCCCCGACCGCCAAAGGTTTTTTCAGATCCACTAACATTATATGTAAGCCGCCCGGTTTAAACTCAACTTCTCCACCCGCTGGAATTTCAATGTTTTCTCGAGGTTTCATGCTCATCACCCCATTATCGTCAGCCATTGATTCGTGAACCTCGGCTGCCTGGGCTGAAGGAGTTTCTGCTCCGAGAAGGGTATCGGTTTCATCGCCGTCATTCATGATCCGGAAGTAGATTGCGCCGTTCATATCAGCTCCTGCTGAGGGACGTGCCCACGCATCTTGGATTGTAATTTCTGGTCCTTTAGCTCGTGGAGTGCAGCCGGCTAGCAACAAAATGACCACCAGAGAAAGAACAATACTTTTTTTCCACATAAAATCTACTCCTTGACTGTAGCGCTGATCCTGAAATCCCATCGGTCAACCATTTTTGCTTTCCCACTGAAGATAACGAGACAATTATACTCAAACCAACACCTTTCACCAGCCGTGTCGAAACTTATGCACCCCATAAGTTTAACCGTGGGAGTGACCGCTGAACGTAGTACGATGTTTTGTTGGCCCTATTGGAATTAGTTCCCCATACCCCCCGCGGTCGCCGGCGTACTTATTATGTTGTTGAAATAGTTTTGCAGCACACTTTCAAACAACACAACGTTGTATTGTGTGAATAGCTTTTGTGAAAGTTGGGACAACAATTGCCCATGTTTCTGCTGGGTCATATATTCTTGAAGGTAAGGTTTCGCCTTTTCGAAAGAAAGCTTCTCAGGCTCGGTTCGTTCGAGGACCTGCACGATGTATAAGCTGTCATCCACTTGAAAAGGACGACTGATTTCATTCAATCCCAATGTCAAAATCTTTTCGTGAAACGGATGGAGTTGAATTTCAGTCATTAAATCTTCACTTTCCCCAACCCAGCCCGGATATTCGCCTCCTTTCGCGGCTGATTCTGGATCCTCTGAGTATTGTTTAGCAATTTCCGTAAAATCTACTCCTTTTTGTAATAATCCAGGCACTAATTTCTGATAGGCTTCGTCTGCTTTTGTTTGAGCAGCCTTCATTTCGTCTTCGCTTGCTCCAAGGCCGATTCGAATATATCGGATGCGAGCTTTGGGTGGCAAAGTTAATAGATTCGCGTTCTCGTTATAGAACTGAAGCATTTCCTCCTCAGATACTTGGATTTGATCATCAATCTCTTCCTGGTGAAGCATCTGCTTAATGACCTGAAGCCTGGCCTCATCGGTTAATGGCTTGTTTTGTGTATTAAGCAGCTGATCATAGCTATCCTCGACCAGCAGCAGTCGTTCGATCAATTGTTCAGCCAGGTCTTGCATTCCTTTGGAGCCGCTGTATTGTGTTTGAAGATCCATCGGAAGTTCCTTGTACTCTTTGTAGAAGGACCCAAGACCATACTGCTTGCCTTTGAGGGTGAACAATGTCTTCATGCCGTTAGACTGGAACCATTCTTCCATTTTTTGCTGCTGAACGATTGCGCGGATAGTTGAGCGGACTTCATCGAGGCTCTGTGTACGAGCGGGTTGTAACTCATTTAATCGAACGATATAGAATGCATCTGCGGCGCGAAAAACGTCACTCAATTCTCCCGCGGTTAGCTCCAAAACTGCGCGATCCCAGTCGGGATCACGATTCCCTTCGGACACCAACGCACCAACTGTAAGCGTACCACCTGTTGTATCCTGGGAGATCTCTTCAAAAGTTGCACCAGAACGCAGCTTCAAGAGGGCATCATCCGCGTTTTTCCGACTGGTCGCCTCCTCCGTACCCATCGCAAATCGAAGCTCATCGATATTAAACTGACGCGGAAGTTTGAATTGATCCAGGTTTGCATCATAATATCGGCGCAGGTCGTCTTCGGCCGGATCTGGCACGTCCAGCAGCTCAAAATTTCGTGTGATAGATGCATTATCTTTGAGCCGCTGAATATAATCCTCAACGTACCCTTTTTCCTGTTCTGCGACGAGCTGCTGGCGGATTTGTTCGCGAACAGCATTGAGCGGCTGGTCACCGAATTGGGTTTTATTCAATTGGTAGTAATTCTGAATATCACTTTCTGCAACAGGGATGTCACTCTGGTGCAATTGAACATCCAGGGATTGGAGGTTGATTCCTTCTGAAATATGTTGCATAGTGTGACTAAATTCTTCGTCCCGGTCTGGCTGGCGTTGTTCGGCCCAGCGACGGGCGAGTTCATCCATGAGCAGATCATCAACCACCTGGATGAGTAGATCAGGCGATCGGACAATCGCCTGATATTCCTCTGGCACAAGAAGCTTGAGATGTTCTTCGAGGTCGGTTGTTGTTATCTGGCCACCGTTAAATGTGGCAATAACATCCGGAGCTGGAGGAGCAGGAGCCAGCCATCGGGCCAGAAGCTGATTTCCGCCTGAAAACCACAAGCCGACTATCAGCAAACCTGCAAGGATTGCATACAAAAAAACGTTAGACCCCCTCCCTCGACTACCGCCCGAAGTTTGTGGGGCGGGCGAGATTTCTGATCCCTCTAAATCTTTATCGCTCTCTATCAGCTGGATTGTGTCAGCAGAGGGTTCTGCCGGCGCAGGCTCCATCAGAGCAATTTGCTCCTCTTGCGATGACTCCTCCCCAAATGCGGGATCTAAAGTTTGGTGATTTCCAGGGTCTTCTGACGGTGGACGTTCATCGCTTTCGAGTGTCGGTTCGACCTCTTTCGCATTCTCGCCTCGTAAAGCATTGAGGATGTCCTTCCAGGTTTGCTTCCAATTATCAGCCATATGCAACTCACTCTCCTGGCGCAGGCGTAGCGGTGGATGCAGGGTTGCCGAACAGGCGCAGGTTGATCTGGCCTCCATCGGTGGTATCCACTGTATAAACCTGGACGCGTGGCAGGATCTTTTCAATCGTTTCCAGGTAAAGTCGATATCGTGTTACCCCTTCTCCATATATTTTTGAATTGGTCTGATATTCAGCCAGGATGGCGTCAAAGGCCATTGCAGCGCCGTTCGCTTTGGATAGTGCGTCAGACCTGTAAGCGTCTGCCTTCGATCGAGTTCCCTCAGCCTGGCCACGCGCCTCGGGTATCAGACTGTTAGCATAGCCATTGGCTTCATTAATTCCCCTGGCCCGGTCCTCTCGGGCGCTGTTTACATCGGTAAATGCAGAAGCCACTTCATCCGGTGGATACGCCTTTTGTAAATTGATACCTACTACCAAAAGTCCACTGCCGTATTCATCCAATCGTTTCTGCGTCTCAGCACGAATGTCGTTTTGCAATGCCTGTCGTTCGGTGGTGAGGATCATATCCACTGGCAACTGGCTAACCAGCGAAGTGACGGCCTGCCGGACGGCATCCCGCACCAGACGGTAGGGTGCATATTGGACGTTGACGAGATAAGCTGCGGGGTCACGCACCTGGTATTGAACAACAATTTCAACATCGATCACGTTGGTGTCCCCAGAAAGCACCTGTAGTTTTGTCGGCGGCTCAGGGTGATCGTGTCCTTCTTCCGGTTGTGGCACGCCAACGATTTCCCGCCTGACATCACTGACATTGATAATATCCACCCGGTCGACCGGCCAGGGTAACCGATAGTGGGCTCCTGGAGTGGCCCGTGGCTCGATAACCATCCCAAAGCGTCGCACAACCGCTGCTTCTCCCGGATCTACTACATAAACTCCTGTGAGTAGATACACAGCAATTGATAGGCCAAATATTCCCCAAAATATCCGCTTTGGCCGGAGATGACCAAAAGTGGCTTGTAGATCTTCCCAAGGGGTTTCGCCATCGCCAATAAGAATTTGAAAAATTTTTCGGATGGCTTGTCCGACTTGCCTTAGCCCGGCCCGCCAATCCAGCGGTTTTCTTTCTGGAGGTTGAGATGAGTTGGTTGTCATAGGGCACCTAATTGGATCCCGAATCTGATGTCGGGGTCGTAGAATCGGTCTGAGGACTGTTCGTCTCTTGCAGATTTGTGATCGATGGGTTAAGGTACCTCAGTAGTTCAGAGTTGGATGGCAAGATCAGTGTTGTATTGCCATCGACAAAAACCTCATAGGACTGCAGAGTGCGCAGGAATTGGTAGAATTCAGGATCTTTCCCAAAGGCAGCCGCATAGGTGGCTATTGCTTCGGCATCTGCCTGGCCGCGAATTTCGGCCGCTTTTTGGTTCGCATCGGCCAGAATTTGTGCTCTCTCCGTATCCGCTGCAGCTCGAATTTTGGCTGCCTGTTCCGTGCCTTCCGACCGGAACTGGCGAGCAATCGCTTCGCGTTCGGCTTTCATACGCTGAAAGACGCTGGTTAAATTTGCCTGGGGAAAGGTAAGCTGTTTGAGACGTACATCCGTGACGGTAAAACCATACTGCTCTGTCCGGCTGGCGGATGCTTGCGCCACGGTATTCAAGGTGTTGGATAGTTTTAACTGCTCGGTATTCACGGTAACAAGCTGGCTTAATTCCACCTGTCCAAGCGCTACGCCCAACTCGGATGCGATCATATCAGCCAGGCGGGTTTCCGCACCGATCGGGTCGCGCACCGATTTTAGGAACAGCAGTGGGTCGGTTACTTTCCAGGTTGCATACGCTTCGAGAACGATGTTCTTTTTGTCAGCCGTTAAAAATTCGGTTTGGGGTAAGTTAAAAACACTCAGCTGGATGTTTATATGGGTGACGCTCTGGATCGGGTCGGGTAATTTGACGTATAAACCAGGGCTGGTAATCACCCGGACCGGCTGCCCAAATTGTGTAACGATTGCATTTTCCGTCGCGTCCACCTGGAAAAAGACCAAATTGGCCGCAAGAAATACCAAAGCGATCAAGAAAAGTACGAGATTTCGGAAGAGTTTCATGAGGTTTGCTCCTGAAGGATGATCTGAGATAAAACGAGAATTACGAGTTTCAGCATGGTCACTTCTCACGGCTGCGGTGGAAAAGTGCTCGCGCCGTTGACGCCCGGGAACCATAAATCGGTGGACTGCATGCGCACAGCCGAGTCCAGCACGAACTTGCGTGCTCCGGGCAGGACTCGTTCGACAGATTCCAGGTACAGGCGCAGGCGCGTAACGACCGGAGCCTTGGCATATGCCCCCTGCTGGCTGGCGAACCGGGCTGCTTCACCGCTCGCCAGAGCGATTTTTTCAGCCTGGTAGGCATTGGCTGCCTGAATGGCCTTTTCGGCATCACCACGTGCGACTGGAAGAATTTCGTTTTGATAAGCGAGCGCTTCATTGATAAAGGTATTTCGGTCTTCCCGAGCACTGGCCACATCACGAAATGCTTCTGCAACTTCTGGCGGCGGACTGCTTTCAAGCAGTTGAATGCCGGTGATCTGTAAACCGGATTGATAACCATCTAGTGCGGATTGGGTCAGGCCTGCGGCTCGTTGTTGAATGGTAGATTTATCCATTGTGAGCAGCGCATCTACGGATTCACCGGCGACAACTTGACGCATGGCGGCTTCTGACGCCCGTTCGATCAAAATTTTCGGATCAACGGTATTGAGAAGGAAATTGACCGGGTCGTTGACTTTGTAATGGACACTCAGCCGGATGTTGAGCTGGTTTTCATCCCCTGTCAGCATCAGGCTGGCCGGTGTTTCTAACCGGCGAATTTCGTCTAACTGAACGATATCTACGCGGTCTACTGGCCAGGGCAGCCGATAGTGCAAGCCAGAACCCTGATTCGGTGAAGCTACTGCTCCAAACCGCCGGACAACAGCCGCCTCTCCGGGCCTGACAATGTAAAACCCAGAAAATAGATACACTCCAAGGAACAATGCCAGTCCAACAGGCAGAAATACCCGCCAAACTGTATGAGAATAATTGTTGTGTGCATGGCCAGCATGGCCTTCTACATCAATCTCGGTACGGTGACGAAGCGCGTGGATGGCTGATGAGGCGATTTCATAACCTGAAAACAAAATAAACACCACCACAATGGCGGCAGCTGCCCGATCCAGGTTCGGCAGCCCCAGGGCAGCCCCAGCTAACCCAGCAACCACAACAACAGAGGCATAAATGTCCATCTGTGAGTGGTACCCTCCGGCGATGAGCGCCGGTGAATTGGTCTGGCGGCCTACGTAGAGTTTATAACGCGCAATAAAATAAGCCGCGGCGACGGTGACCAGTGAGGCCAGGGTAATGGGAACCAGATTTCTCAGCTCAGGGGACTCGCCGCCTAATACTTCTCGTACGATGTCAAACCCCACATAGAAAATTGCCCCTGCCACCGCCAGTGCTACCCAATTCTCGGCCATATTGACGCGGCTGCGTGCCTCGTTGCGGTTTGTTTCCCACCGGCTGATGAGCAAGCCGACGAATACGAACCCCCCAATGACAGCGTCGGCAATTGAGTGAAGGGCACTGGCCCGTAAAGCCAGGCTGCCCGAAGCACCAGCCAACCATAGCTTAAAGGCAATTAATAGCAGGTTGATCACAATCGTGATCAGAACAGTTCGTTCTTTACGGTTCATAGCATTCCATTCCTCCTGTAGGTCAGAATCTAGCGATTGTTCTTCACGAAAACTCGTGCAGCGACTGGAAAAGTTTGGCTCAAGGTTATTGACTTACATGGTCCCAAGGACTGACTTTTCCGTAAACCTCACTTCGCAACTCGAAATGTAGATGTGCACCTGTAGAATTGCCGGTATTTCCGACCGCTCCGATTATTTCTCCTTGCGCCACGCTTTGTCCACAGCTCACATTTGCTACACTCATATGAGCATATGCAGACTGCCAGCCATTCCCATGGTCGATGACCACCAGATTCCCATACCCGTATTCGCTCCAACCTGCGAAAACAACAACGCCGCTGTCGCTGGAATAGATCGCATTTCCTTCTGCGCCGGCAATATCCAGTGCAGGGTGGATACTGGAAAAATCATAGCCTGAGAGTGAGCGGGCGATGGTAGGCCAAACAAAAGCACCAGTGCCAATCGCCCCCTGGTAAACTTTTCCGCATGACCCCGAACCGTAATACGCCGCCACTGCCGGGTTGCTTCTTGATATGGGTGGGGGGCCCCAATCTTGAAGCGCTCTGCGGCCACCTGGGATGATCAGCCAGTTTCCTTCCTGAATAGAGGCCAGAGCTGGTTCCGTGATAAACAGATCCAGGTTGTTTTCAGGCCATAAAAGTATTTCTTCAGGCTTGACCTTGAAGAAATTTGCGACGGACTCCAGATTATCGGATTGTTTCCACTGGTAATACACGCCATCGACAGGAAGGATCTTTAGCTCTTGACCTGGTCTTAAAAATTGGGGGTTGTCGCGCAGGATTTCATAATTTCCCCACAGCACAGTCTCTGGTTGTAAACCATATTTCTCGGCGATGAGGAACAGGTTGTCGCCGGGTTGTACTTTGTAAAGAGTAACAACCCTAGATTCTTCTGAAATGATGGTTGTCAATAAAGCCAGACGTCGAATACCATTTACGAATTCAGTTTGTGAATATGAATAATCGGGCATTTGAACTTCTCCCGGCTGCTGTGTCGCTGTGCGCGCGGAATTTGAATTCAGTTCTGACAAGTCGTGTACATTCTGAAATTCATTGGACTGTGAATTCGTGGAGGCGGAAAATCCAGGAACAATCCTGAACGGTATTAGTACTACGATCCCTATCAGTAAACTGGTTTGAAACCATCGCCTTTTCAACAAGAAACCTGCCAGTTTACATATTTTTCTAAATATAATAACGACCTGCCTTTCGTAGTCTCTTGTCATAGCCTTAGTATTATTAAGCGATCTTAGTGCCTGCCAACGTTTGCCCGCATTGGGGACAAAACTTAGCATTTGGGGGTACCGTTGATCGACAGCTCTGGCAAGTGGTTGTTGTGTTCATCAGGTTTAATCCACAAGCCTGGCAAAATTTGCTCCCAATTTGATTCCTCGCTCCGCACCCCTCACAAAAAATTCCTTGCACGTTTTCTGTTTCCGGGGTCAAATCGCTTCCACAGGCAAGGCAATATTTATTTTCGATTGGATTGTCTAAGCCGCACCTGGTGCACACCGAAGATCTCTCATAGGGAATACCCTGGCGATCATGGTGGTCAGAACCAGTCTTGTGACCTCCCCTCGTGTTCCGGCGATTGCGACGATCGAAAAAGTTTTCGAACAAATCTTCTAGAAAATCCATTTCCAACCTCCACATACTACTTTGAGGATATTATTTATCCCGCTATACGAAGGTTATCCATTCGCGTCATGGATTGCGACCCTTCTGCAATATCTCTCGGGATCCTGATCAAACGTAGTCAGGCATCTGCGCGTGCAAAAGTAATACATCCGACCGAGATACCGGTACGACCAACGCGCCTTGCGGGGGAAAAATTCTCTTCCACACACTGGATCTTTTACTTTGTGTTCCATTGCAGACGGTTTCCTCCGTTCATGCAGATGTTCAATGCCATGATCATTCCCAGGCATTGAATGTCGTTACTCCACTGTCTCTGGTCTCGATCCTATGAGAAGGTCAATGTCACTTTCCTTGCCATTGCGAACAATGGTTAGTGTTACCGTTTGCCCCGGACGCGTTTCCAAAGCGATGTAAACCAGCAAGTCGTTGAATGTATCGATGGATTTTCCATCGATTGCAATAACAAGATCTCCGCCTACTTCCACAGCCCGGCCATTGACAAGCTTTTGTTTGTCAGCACCGCGAATGCCCGCTTGCTCTGCTGGTCCCCCCGGAGTCACCTCTACCAGGTACGCTCCAGTAGCGATAGGCAGGTTCATCGCCTCGACTAGACTGGGATTCACATCGCCCCCTCGAACCCCTAGCCAGGACCACTCATACTTTCCTTTTGAAATGAGCTCTGGCACTACCTGATTGACAATGTTCACGGGGATCGCAAAACCGACCCCGCTATTACTTTGGGATAATCCGTTCGTTTCGATTTGCGCATTGATTCCAATGATATGGCCGTGGAGATCCAGAAGTGGTCCACCGGAATTTCCGGGATTGATCGCGGCATCGGTTTGTATTGCTTCGGGTATCGAGAATGGGGTCAGTGCAGGGATTGTTCGACCCAACGCGGAGATAATCCCTTTCGTCAATGTTCCATCCAGGCCAAAGGGGTTTCCGATTGCCACCACCGTCTGTCCGACTGCCAATTCCTGCATATTTCCAAGGGGTAGAGGAAGAACCTTATCAGGTACTTTTTCTACTTGAATAACTGCCAGATCACTATTTTGATCTATTCCAATTGTTTCTGCAGATTGGATCTGACCATCAGAAAACGTTACATCGATCTGATCAGCATCTTGAACGACGTGCGCATTCGTTACAATTCGCCCTTTATCATCGAAAACAAATCCAGACCCCGTTCCAACTGGCACAATCCCTTGCTGTGCCTGCTGGTAAACGGTAATATTCACAACGGATGGGCTACTGCTGCGATATAAATCAACCAGTAAATTTTCTTCATTCTGTGATGTATTGGCAGAGGCTTGTTCCGGAACAGGTGTTAATTGCGACCCTATGGGGGCAAGTTGCTGGGTTGGAGCTTCGACTTTCTGTGCGGAATAAGTGAAGGCTGCACAACCGAGTAAAGGGGCTATGCCCAGTAAGAGTAATATCAGCTTGAAAATTTGTTTCATTGATGTGTCCATTTGCTTCTTGATGAAATAGATAGGATGACTGGATCATAACGGCCAAGAATGAGAAACTATTGAATTACTTCTGACAAAAAGATTAAAAGCGCAAGAAATCTTTCTTCAGGCCATTTAAAAACCAATCCTTGCCGTTAGGTTTGGGCAAGGATTGGGAGAGGAGAAGGAGAAGGAGAAGACAGATTTAGTGTAGGATTTTTGTTTAAGAAAATACTGAAAAAATTCTGACAAACGAATGAGAAATGCTTGTGCAGGGTTTGAGAAGATTACTTTGCTCGGTGCTTTTATCGAAATTCAGCTCAAAATTAACCTTATCCCTCCATTGCTTCTTTACCAATGTGGGCATAGGCCATATTGGCTCAGTTGAGAAGAAACATTGTTTAAGTGGAAAAATTGTGCTGTGTCATTTGACAATAACCAATGTCCCATAACCCGTCTGTTCCCAAATTTCCGGGGCTGATACAGGCGTAGTCCAGCGGAATATCCATTTAGCTTCCTCGGTCCGCATATTGACACAACCATGGCTCATCATCATTCCAAAATTATCATGCCAATATGTACCATGAAACGCGACTCCGTTGGGAGCAAAGAACGTGGTCCAGGGGACACCAGGTAATTTATATGCTTCGAGATCGGATGTCAACTGCCCATCGCCCATATGTTTCGATGGCATTTTTGAGTATACATGGAATTCGCCTGTGGGCGTGTTTGTCGAGATCAGCCCTGGGATATTTCGCCGGTCAGGGATCCCCGTGGAAACTTTTGTTTTCAAAACCACCCGGTCATTTTCATAAGCGGTCAGGGTCTGCAATGCAATCGAGACGTCAATTCGTTTGTCGGAAGGATTTACCTCTGGAGAAATGGGCTCAAATTCTTCGGGTTGTATGAACCGTAAGTGAATTGCCTGAACGTGATACTCGATCTCGGTCAACTCATCATGTAAGCGGTACCATGGGGTCCCATCTGGACCAGAGTCTACTCCTTAAACCCAGTGGGTAGAACCATAATACAACCGGTAAAGGGGTTCCCAATTCTTTCTGTACGGCAGATATCGCATCGTTTGGGTAAGAGGAACGGTCACCTCAGCCAGTTGGCCGCTGTTTATTAGGATGTCTGTGATCACTGGATTGTAACGAAACTTGACTTGTTGCAGGTATGCGCTGTGAGCGTAACCGCGCCAGACCCGGTACCATTTCGGGTTATAACCTGGGCCATCTTCAGAAAGGATCTCATCATAGATGTTGACCAGCTCATCTCGGAAACGCTGGTATAGGATCTTGCTTTTGTCCGACGGCTTGCTATAAACGCTGATGGATTTCGTTGTTACTCGGCCTATTTTCCCTTCATCCACATCGGGATCTAAACCTTTCAGAGGCCGGATGGCAAGACCGCCTAACCAACTTGCAGAACTGATCAGAAACTTCCGGCGAGTATACATGGTATTTCTACATTCCTCCTCTCTTGGTGTGTTTAAGAAAGTTTTTCGTTTAGATTTTTTATCTCAAAGCCCAATATCCTTCTGGTGCAATTTGTTCGGGCAAATCAATAGTAGCCGTTGTTCCCTTTCCAACCTGACTCTCGATCCTCAAATCACCCTTATGTTCGCGGACGATCCAGCGTGCGATTACCAGTCCCAGTCCGGCGCCCGGGAGGGTAGATGGTGCGTTTCCACGGGAAAAGGGTTGAAAGAGACGCTCCATACTTTGCGTGGAAATCCCGGAACCTTGATCAGAAATTTGGACCAGCACGCGGTTGTTCTGGCATCGCAATGCCAATGCTACCGGCGAATGGGGAGGGGAAAATTTTATTGCATTATCGATCAGGTTCAAAAGAACTTGCCTAAGTCGGTCTGGATCACCCAGTAGATAAGAAGGTTCACAGGCGATGAGTTCAACCTGGTTGTTGCCCCAGGATGAGCGACTTGTCTCATACACTTCCATAAACAGGTCATCAAACCACATTGGTTCTAACTGAAGTCGCCATCCTGCATCCGCCTGGGCAAGGAGAAGCAAATCATCTAGCAGTCGTGAAACATGTTTGCCTGTGCGTTGAAGTGCTGCGATGGCTTCAGCGCGGCGTTCTTGATCTTCGTGGAATCGTGCTAGCAAGTCAATGTTCCCGATCATCGCCGCCAATGGCGTTCGGAGTTCATGGGCAGCCTCGGCCAAAAAACGTCGTTGCCCTTCAAATAATGATTGTAAACGGTCGAGCATTTCATTAAATGTTTTTGCCAGCTGGCCGATCTCGTCTTGTGGACCTGAATACTTGACCCGAGCTAAAAGATCTTCCGCCCGTACGATGTCGCTGGCTGCTCGTGTAACATTGACAACAGGGCGAAGACCCATGGATGCAAGCACCCAACCGCCAACGAATCCCAGAACGATCACAATAATAATTCCCCCCATATAGATCATGCGAAGACGGCTTAAAGTTGCTTCCAGACTGGCAAATGACTGTCCAACCTGTACAGCGCCGATAATCGCACCGTCCCGAACAAGCGACTGGTGAAACAAGCGTACAGACTGTCCAGATATGGATATGGTTGTATATGGATTTAAATTGTTCGGCAGCTGACCATTGTTTGTTAAGTTAAGGGGAAGTTCCTGGGTCCCTAAATTATATGAATGGGAAACAACCTTTCCGCTCGCATTTGTTATCTGCAGATACACGCCTGGGGAGCGAAATTCGTCCGTTCGATCCGCCGTAATTCCTTCAATTGGCCGATTGGGCACGACTGCAATCGCATCTGCAACGTGATTGGCGCGCTCTACGAGCGTTCGGTCGATTTCTTCTCGTAAAGAAATGGATAAAACCTCGTATGAAACGATCGAAAAAATAACAAGGCTCACGATCATCAAGCCCAAATGCCATAAAGTGAGCCGCCAGCGTAAGGATATCATCGCTCTTCCTCTTTCAGTATGTACCCAACGCCAAAAACTGTGTGGATCAGCACAGGCTCTCCCAATTTGCGCCGTAATCGCCCCACATATACATCAAGCACGTTACCACCGGTGCATTGATCGAAGCCCCAAAAACGATTTAGAAGCACTTCCCGTGAAATCACTTCTCGGGGGTGGGAAAGGAAGAAAACGAGCATCTCATATTCTGTCTTTGTCAGCAAAATACTTTTTTCGTTTCGGTGAGCTGTTTGCATAGACAGATCCAAATCTAGATTGGAAAAAGACATCACCTTTTCGCCCGAATTTGTCCGCCGCAACAAAGCTCGAATTCTCGCCAATAATTCCTCAAATTCAAAAGGTTTCCCTAAATAATCGTCAGCGCCGGCATCCAATCCCGTCACCCGATCTCCAATCGAGTTGCGAGCGGTGAGCATCAGGATCGGAATGCTATAACTGCTTTCTCGGAACTGCTTACACGCTTCAATCCCATCCATTCCAGGCAGCATGAGGTCTAAAATAAGTAGATCGGGATGGAACTCGTTCTGGATGGATAAACCGCTTTCAGCGTCGGAGGCAAATCGAACCAGATACCCCTCGTAAGTTAAACCTCTTCGCAGGTAATCAGCAAATTCGAGGTTGTCTTCGATAACGAATATTTTTGTAGACATTGGCCTTCCTAAAACCCTTACACCAACCTTTATCTTCCGGCCAAACTATGCTGGCCAAATTGCAACCGTAGCATTTTTAGTCTTCTTTTACCTCAACAGCGGTCCCGCCGGGCCAAGGGATGGTCTCATCCCCTGGATCTAATGGTATGGTGGGCAATGTCCACCTAAAAATCCATTTGGCGTCATCCGGACTGGCATTTACACAACCATGCGACATGGGTTCGCCAAAGTTGTTATGCCAAAAGGTTGAGTGGATCGCCACACCATTTTCTGCAAATAGCGATGTCCAGGCAATAGCAGGTAGATCCCAACCGCCCCCGGAAGATCCCCCGCTCATATGGAGAGAGATGAGTTTGCGCCAGATTGGGTATTTCCCCAAAGGTGTTGCCCAGGCATCGACTGCATTACCCCAGGCATCCCACAACGCGCCGGACGAGATCCGGCAAAAGTAGACCTCCTTGCGACCTTCAAAACACGACAGGGTCTGTCTTCGGATGTTGACCTCAATCCGTTTTTCCGCCCCATTGGGATTGATGGGTGCGACTTCGTTTGTCGTCAGTGGTCGAAAGGCCTCACCCGAGGCCCAATAAATATCCCCATAACTACCAAACGGTTCGTTGACTCTATAGAGGATTCGTCCATCCTGAGCCAACCTCGTCTGGTCGACCCAGGTGATTTGGCTGTAATATAGCCGGGATGGCAAGTTGTTCTCTATTCGATTTCGCAGACCCGGTGAACGTGCAGGGGGATTGGCTAACGTAAGATCAACGTAAGGCACGCTTACTTCTACCCACATCCCTGGCCCGCGGCTGCTATCCGGAAGTGATTGATCCGGTTGATTGGGGATGTTGCGGACAGGCTGCAAGTAAGGAGCCCAAATATAACCTTCGGGCGTTTCCACATACCTTTGGTTATTTCGGTATGCATTGGTTCCAACGACTTCACAAGCCCATTCAACAATCGCGTCTTCGTACAGGACACTCACCGTCAGGCTATCTGCGTTTGGGCGCTGCTTAACCTCGACCTTCCCAACGTTGACTCGCCCAAGTCTCTCTGCGGCAGGAAATTCAAATCTATCGAGATATATACTCGCCGGTCGTAAAAGAAAACCGGCAATCATCAAGAATGAATCTCTGATAAATTTTCGACGCGAAATGAACATAGGTCTTTCCTGCTTTTATCGATGTGGTTAGGTTACCATTAAATAATCTTCAGATTGATATTGACAACTGGTATTTCACCGAGCGGCTGCAGCTTACAGGATACAGGCTCCATATCGTTAATTGTTCCGAACAAAATCTAAGGCGTATTCAGCATCGAAATAATCCGGACGCACAGCCAATGCTTCGTTGAACAACTTGATAGCCTCCTCTTTGTTCTCCTGGCGATACATTGCCCAACCGCGCCAAAGTTTCGCTTCTTCCGAATTAGGGGTTCGTTTTAGCGCATATTCGGTCAGCGATAAAAGGTCTTCAATTCTGCCCGAATGAAAGTATGCAAAGAAAGGTCCGAATTGATAACGCAGCATACGTTGTGGCAGTCCAATATTTCGAGCATTGTCATATGCCCCTGCAGCCTGGGCATAGCTTTCGAAGTAAACCATGTTTGTCCCGACGTTGAACCAGGCGAATGCGTCGTCTGGATTTTGTTCTACTTCCCTTTTTGCCAAATCCAATGCGTGTTGTCGATTCGTGTCAACGTCCCATTGGTCAACTAACAGGGATTGAACTAATTGGCGTGATTCAGGTTTATAGACCAGGATATAGACATAGTTAAAAGACTTCCATCGCTCCTTGAGTGCTGCATAAGAGATTTGCATATCAGGTCCAAGAAATGAATCCTGAACCTGGAATGCCTGTGCCCTGTCGTCATACCCGGTCAACAGCAGATAATGACCAGCCCAGCGATCATCATTCAGCCAATAACTTTCTTCCATGATGAAAGATTCCTCAATCATCACGGGAAAACCGGCTGCCAAAAGACGTTTCAGTGTTTCCACATCCCCACCTACTCGGAATTGGATCTCATACCCTGGCGTTTGGGTATTCACGTAATCGACCAGTTCCTCAACGTTCACATTGCGATCTTCACTTTTAGGTTTGGTGATGCTGGCGATGGTCGCCTGGTCTCCTTCCCAGCCGTAATAGCGTAAATACATGGCCAGAGTGGCCGGCCCACAGTTGTTGATCTCCTGCTTTTCATAAGCAGGCGGAGCTAATTGAATAACTCCAGGGATTGGGGTGGGGGCAAGAGTAGGCGTTGGCGAGGGTGTTGGTGAAGATGTGGTCACGTTGGTTTGTTGCGTCGCCTGCTGGATACGTGTTTCTCCAGGAGGATCTGTGGGTTTAATTTCCAATTGATCATCCAAAATTCGGGTTGTTCTTATTGCGGGCAATGGTTTAACCGGATCCACCAGAGAGCGAAGAAACGTCAGAGCAAAGTCCACCCGCCAACCGTACCGGTCCCGGACTGATGGGGTTTGGAACAAAGCAACCGCGAACAGCGCCAGGACAACGCAACCAACACCGATTCCTAACAAAAACCCTGACACTTTTCTTTTCATCGATAACTTCTCATTCATAATTTTGAAACCTGTTTCTTGGGGCCAGTTCTATGATCATCACGCCCCACCCGCGCCATAGAAACTGGGGTCGGTTGGGGTTTCTCCGGATGGATCCCAGACATAAACCCAGTCTCCTTCTTTAGCCCATTGAAATAACCAATTGGCATCTCCCAAAGAAAAATTTACGCAACCATGCGAACTCGCAACCCCGAACCAGGGTCGCCAATAAGCTCCATGTAAAGCTCGCGCTTGATCAAAATACATGGTCCACGGGACATCTTCCAAATAGTAGTAATCTGACTTGTCCGGTTCAAAAGCGCCGCTCATGGTTTCAAACGGCTTTTTTTGATAGATTTGAAACGAACCGGGGCGTGTATAGAACGGTTCACCGCCGGTGGCGACCAGTGTCGCAAATACAAGCTGCCGGTCTTCATAGACCGTAACGATTTGGTCATACAGATCTACGGATATCCAGCGGTCTCCGGTCACTCCTTGTGGAGGGGTAGTATCTACCCTCGCGCGGCGAGCTTTGAGGTAAGGAACCCAGCGGTCCATCCCAATCAGGTACCATTCCATCCCTTCAGCTTCAACTACTTGATAAATTGGAACAAAAGTTTCTCTGTAAATCACATCACCAACTTCAGGCGCAGAAAAGCTGGGTTGTGACCTTGCCCGAATTGTATCGATTACCCACCCGAAACCGGTTGAGGGCATTCTCGTAAAAAGAACTCCCTGGAATGTCGAAGATCCAGCTGGCGATGCGCGCACCCATTCGCCACTTTTCAACATAACAAATGAATTGCCATCAATACGCGCTTCCTGGATATAAGAAACGTAACGTAACCCGTTACCAGGCGCGATTGACCGCACCTGGTTAACACCGCTGACCGCATCATCAAGGCTGGCATATAAGCGGACAGGTTCGGTAGGATCGATGTTTATCTTAGCGACAAATGCCGGATTCCTGGTTAGATCTTTGGGGGGAGATACCACCGGTAAAGGTCGTAATGGGTAACTCATTCCCATTCGGGCTAATTGGGTTAGTGTTTGTGACGGGCCTAAAGGCAGACAATCTGCCGGCGGAATTAGATAGGCGTCGGGAAGGCAGAGGGGAATGCCTGAATAAGGTTCGCCTGGCTCCTCAAAGCTGGTTTGACCTGTTTGCGTGTTGAGTGAAAGGGCAACAAGGATGCTGATCGAGACCAGGACCCCTTGTAATAGTTTCATTTGTGGTTTTCCTTTCGGATGAGAATAATTCGGCAATTGCCGTTACACACAGCGGGTTTGCTTTCTTCGAGTATCATGTCATGGAGACCTTCGATGACATTGATAAATTCTTGGGAGGGAAGCACCTGGCTACGAATCCTGAAACCTCGGTACCATTGGTAAAGACGAGATAGCCAATCCTTGCCTTTCAAGGAACACTCCCAAGAAACTAGCCGGCCGCCTGGACGAACGACGCGCCAAGCTTCCCGCAATGCCTTGGCATGATCCGTTTCGTTGCCTAAAATCGGGTTGAATATCACCGCATTAAAACTACGATCTCCATAAAGAAGGGATAACGGATCCATTTTTTCCAGCGTGACATAATGACCCTTCGTTTGCACACGCGCTTTTTGGAGTTTTTGAACGCTGGAATCGATACCTGTAATCCATAAACCTGATGGAAGGAATGGGAAATCCTTACCTGTACCCACCCCAACAATCAGCAATCGTTCCATCGGTTGAAGTCGAAGCATGTAAATGGCTTGTTCGCGGGAGGACTGCAATAACAGATGAGAAATCCAATCATCTGCAAGAGCGAAAATATTCGTCAGGATGAGATCAATATGCTTTTTCATCGCTCATCGCCACTACCGATCCATGCGCCGCTACCATATGGGGTGTGCAGCTACTCTCTCTGCCCAAGGGGAGGCACCTCTTCGGGAAAATGTCGCGATGAACATGATCGACACCAAGCTTCATTCATTGCATCAGGCTCCAAGGGTTTACTAATCCGCCAAGATAGCGGGTTTCAAAATGCAAATGCGGCCCGGTAGAATTGCCAGAGCTTCCGGATGAGCCGATCGCAGAGCCTTGATAGACGCTGCTTCCGCAGGAGACCGAGACCTGACTCATATGTGCATATAAAGTTTGATAACCATTCCCATGATCGATCATGACCATATTCCCATAACCGGTGTTATTCCATCCGGCATAAACCACCAATCCACTGTCTGACGCAAATACGGGAGAGCCCATGTTTGAGGCGATATCCAGGGCCAGATGGCCTGACCAGTAATCATTCCCTGACAGATAGTTATTTACAGCCGGCCACACAAATGTACCCGTGCCATAAGCTCCGTCGGTAGTATCGCAAGCGCCTGGGCCTGCCAAAGTTTTGGAGACCCCTGCCTTTCCCCGCGGGATGGTTGGCATGACCCAGGAGACCATCTCACGTGTCCCTCCCGGGATCATCACATAGGTATCCGGGGAAACTTCCGGATCGATTATGTCCAATCCGTTTTCTGGCCATAAGAGAATCGCGTCAGGATCGACCCGAAAGCGCACGGCAACATCGGGGATCGTGTCCCCTGATTTCCACCTGTAGTAAATCCCATCCGATAAGGGAATGTTTAAAACCATGCCAATGGATAACAACTCCGGATTATCATTAAACGTTTCCGGGTTTGCCCACAAGATTGTTTCTGGTTTGATGTTGAACTGCTTAGAAATTTTGAAGATCGAATCGCCTTTCATGACAGTATAAGTGATGGCATTAAGGTGTTTCTCTTCCTGGACAACAGTCTGGAGGATTGCCATTCTTCGAATCCCATCGAATTCGGTATCAACCACGAAACCAGGTAGGCCTACTTCAGGCAGGGCCTCCTTGGCCAACATTGTTCTCTCTATTTCACGATTGACTGTTCCTGTGACAGTTTGAACCCCAAACAATTGGAGCCAGGCAAACCATATCAAACCGGATACAACCACAACGGTTATGACCCAACTGATGGCAAATGACAATTTCTGAAGTTTGCTCCTCGACAAACTAAACGGTTGTAAAATGGCCGATTTCATTCGATGGTTAACCTGCTTTTTTCCTTGTTTCTCTGCACTATGAAAGAAACTCAATTCGATTTTGAAAGCGCGCGGCGGATTTCCTGGCTTAAAACCTCATATTGGCCACCATTTTCAACCAATTTTCCATTTACGAGTAAAGAGGGTGTGCTGCGAAGTCCAAGATTTTGGGCTTCCAGCGCTTCTGCTTTCACCTTATTGGTATACTTTCCGGAGGCCAGGCATTGATTGAATTGGTCCGTTTGCAAACCTAGCTCTACGGCAAACCCTTCCAGATTCTCCTTCCGGAATGCTCCAGCGTTCTCGCCGGCTTGTGAAGAATACAATTTGTCGTAGTACTCCCAATATTTCCCCTGCTCATTGGCGCATTCCGCGGCTTCGGCTGCCCACTGAGATTCTTCACCAATGAACTGAAAACTGCGGAAGACGAATCGCACTTGCCCTGTCTTGACAAATTCCTCCACAATCCTTGGTTTGACCGTTGAGGCGAATCGTCCGCAGGCCGGACACTGATAATCGCCGTACTCGACCACCACAACAGGGGCATCGACTTCACCCATGCTCTTATCCTGGCTGGTTTCGACCGGCTCGGCTTTCGCTTTACCCTGGTTCTGTTGCAGCGCAATTGCTCCAACCCCTACGAGAACAACGGCGACAATTAATCCGATAACCCACCAGTTGGCCGGCTTCCGTGTGTTTCTTGACCGTTTGCTTGAATTTGACTTTGCGTATTTCTTAGCCATCTCATCACCTTCCTGTGTCGTGTTATTAAAGTACCCAGATTAATAGAACTAACCCAATGAGCGCCATCACACCGCCTGTGATCCCGCGCACCGTATGGGATGAAGCACGTTCCCAGGCCTGGATCTTGGCCCCCATGACCGGGTTTAAAGCCAGGATCAAGATGATCACCAACGGCATAATAAACATCAGGTTATACAGCGCCAGGTATCCAAAACCCTCCCAGAAACCGGCCTGGCTGCCCAATAATCCTAAAATAGCGACGTATGGGCCTCCGGAGCATGGGAAGCTTTCCAGACCCATGAGCGTACCCAAGACAATGGTGGCGGGCAAGGTTGCCCGGTACATCCAGTTCTTAAGCCCTTCTTTCCCAATTTCGGGGAGTTCCAAACGAATGGGAAACTTTGGAAATATTGCCCCCAGGAGATTGGTCAGACCAAACAGGATCAGTAAGCCGGCTCCAACCTGTCCCAGCCAATGACCTTGCACTAGAGAAGTCGCGCGGAGCAAACCCAGGCCGACCAGAAAATAAACGATGTACACACAGGCGATGTAGACCAACCCCATCCGGGCAATCGCAGCTCTTGCTTTACGGATCGTAAACAAGAACGTGATGAAAAAGAGCAAAATGGCCATTGCGCAGGGATTGATACCGTCCACAAGCCCGGTCAGCAGAACGGCTGGAAGCAACCTGCTTGCGGAACTGGCGATGCTTGCGCTATTAAAAGATACTTGGTTTGCCTCAAACCAGGTCAAGTAGGTAGTGATGGGTTCATTTACTTCGTATGTCTGCACAGGTCCAGCAAACGCCCAAGCCTTGTATCCATCGCTCTCGCCCTCTTCGCTGTAAATCAAGATCCGATTGGGAAGTTTTTGGGCGGATAGCAAACCTTCGACCACTTGCCTGGGCGGCTCACCCTGCAAGATAATTTGGCCCTCATCGATAAAGGTAACCAGATGACTTTGCAGTTCCAGCGGTACGCCCAGGGAATCGTTCTTTTGGTTCAATTCCTTGCGGTTTTCCCGCTGGTTGATGTAGTCTTTTCGAACCAACTCCACCCGGTTGGCCTGGAGGATTTCCTGCAGTTCGCCATTGATATAGGTCGCGCACTCGTCGCACGCTTCGTTGTAATAGACCACCGCTTGCCGACCGGCACTATCAGCTTTAACCGGCAGCGCGGAGAGAATGAGCGCGAATAGGGTAATGGCAATCAATAGAAGTCTTTTCATGGTCGTCCCGATGTCCGTTCTTAGCAGCACGTTAACGTTTTGGGTAACTCACCTTCGGCGAGCGGCCCGAAGGGATTGCCGTACTGGCGTATATTGGCAATCATCATCTGATTGGCTTCCGTTTCGATGTCCGCAGAAATTAAGCCTTCCCGAATGATCTCGCCACTCGGGTCGTGCTCAACCGGGCAGACGACACGGCAGGCTCGACATAAAGTACATTGATAAAAAACCAGAGTCTGAAGACCTGCGGAACTCAGAATCGCGCGACCACGGGGGCTGTACTCTTCCTGGCGTTGGATCTGAAAGACCGGGCAGACCTCTCGACAAAGTCCACACTCGGTGCAGGTAGGGTTTTCGGCAAGATCAATCAACATAGCTTCCCTCGGTTGAAAATATGCTGTGGATCGAACTGCTTTCTTAGCGCCAGAACTTCAGCCTTCAATGTCTCACTGGCCCACTGCCGCTTTTTCAGCCCCATCCCATGTTCTCCACTGATTTGCCCACCGAAGGCTGAGACCCGGTAATACAGCTCCGCGATGCGCGCATCCTCCCGCAAAAATCGGGGATGCAGGATACCAACCCCAAGATGGCCGAAGACGGGAATGTTTTGCACCGTCAACCAATCCAGGTTGTCTTCCAGTGCTTCGGGGGGAAACTGGGGATCCTCGGAAATGGGGAATCCTGCCTGCGTTAATCGGGCAGACAGGCTTTCTCGCGCTCTCCATAGGTTTGTCATCTCGGTAGGGTCACGAATCTCCCCTTCACCACTATCGTACTCGGCCAATACACAATGTCTTGCCGTCCATCCGACCAGAGCAGCGGCATGGGGATTGAGGTATTCCAACGCGGAAAGGGCAGAATTTGTTTTCAGTTGTTTGACTTGCTTCAGCATGTCCGCCAGGTGTTCAAACGAGAACAGGGTGAGCGAGCGACTCTTGGGGACCTCTGTAAGGCGGAGCGTGGCCCGTACGATCATCCCGGTGACCCCTTCCCTGCCAGCGAAAGCTTTCCGGTCGCCGGCAGACAGTCGCTGAACCTCACCCTTCCCATCCACCACAACCACTTCCTCGATCCAATCACTCATCCTGCCATAGCGGACGGCGTGCAGCCCGGCGGCATTTGTGGCGATCATTCCCCCGATGGTCGCCGAGCGATGGCTGCCAGGGACCACGGGGAAGAACAACCCATCTGGGTGAAGCCTACGGTTGAACTGGTCCAGGGGGACGCCGGCATCGACTACCACCAATTTTGATTGAACATCACAAGCGCCGATTTGCCGCAGGCGGGAAGAATCAACCACGATCGAGTTTTGCGGTGTTGCTCCACCACACAGTCCTGTGCCTGCCCCGCGCGGCACCAGATCGATCCCTGTTTCGGCAGCCCATTGCGCCAGACGGACAACATCGTCAACAGTTCCCGGCCAAACAACCCCCTCGCACGGACCCTGAATGCTAGATGCGTCCCGGCTGTAGGCCACCTTCGTTTCTGCACGCGTGGACACCTGACCGGGTTGGAATAAAGATTCGAGCGATTCCATGGGTTAGCGCCTCGCTTCCGAAGCCTGCGTCAAGGCTTCACTGAACTCCATCACCTGAATATCGCCGGCATTTTCCTTGAAATGGGCATAACACAGGGGGCAGGCGGTACATAATCGGCCATTGTTCACCTGGGCCAGGCGGGCCTGAGCGATCGTGTTGGATAGATCCGGGTAGTTTGATTTAACGCCACCCCCAGCCCCACAGCAAAGGCTCATCTCCCGATTATCTGGCAGTTCTACGACCTCCCAACCTGCCTGATCCAGGAGACGACGGGGTTCTTCGTAAATATCTGACCAGCGACCGAGATGGCAAGGATCATGATAGGTTATTGATTGCTTTCCATCCGGTTCGTATTGACCGGGCGGGATCCTGCCTTTTTCAGACAAAACCTGTGTCGTATGATAGACATCGAGCTGGTACTCGTATTTCAAAGTGTGATAACAGCCAGGACAGTTGGTGATGATCTTATTGACGCTGAAGCGAGCAAATATCTCCAGGTTTTTGGCCTTCAACCGGTCAAAATCCTGTTGATATCCGGCCCGCCTGACGGGACTACCGCAGCACTGAAGCTCACCGGGTAAGACGATAAAGTCGATTTTGGCCTTGCGCAGCAACCACTCGTACCGCTCTTGTACCTCGGGTAGAGCATAGCGAGTAACGCAGCCAGGATAGTACAGGGTATTTCCAACGCTCAACTTCTTTAACCATTGTTTGAGCATTGAGCTATCCTTCCGGCTTTTGGATGATGACTCGAAATTCTGCTTCCGCTTCCGGGGTTGCCGGGTCATTACTACGCAAGTAAATAATGCGTTGGATATCGCCGAATAAGTTATCTTCTGCCGGGTCAAACCTGACACGTAGTTTGGTTGATTCACCGGGCAAGATGGTGTTTGTTTCCAACTCAGCCGTTGTGCACTCACACGAGACACTTACTTTTTCGATCACCAGGTTTGCGTTACCAGTGTTTTTTACCTCGAATACGAGATCGATCGGTTGTTGAGGTTGAGTTCCCAGATCTTGTAAAGCGGGATCTACGCTGATCTGTGGAGCCTTCCCGCCACATGCTGCCAGGATCCCGGTAATCAGTAGTAACAGTAGGAACAGAGCTGGACGTATGGTAGATTGTTTTTTTTGTAGAGTGATCATTGTGTCATCTCTTATGCAAAGTTAAGGACCCGTTTCCACCGGATAACCGGCATTCTGCCAGGCACGAAAACCGCCAAGAATAGGGGTAACATTCTTGAAACCGTTATCCAAGAGAATTCGCGCCGCACGGGCGCTCGATTCTTCTGACGGTCAGGTACAGTAAGTAATGATCCATGCATTCGGATCAAGGTCTTTATATTGGCTATCCAATTGAGCGAGTGGAATGGATAGCGCATTTGCGATATGTGCTTCGGCATATGCGCTATTGTCTCTGACATCGATAAATACCGCATCGCCCGATTTATTTGCGGCGAGCGCATCCTCTAAGGAAACTCGGGGAATCTCGGGGAACGTCTCTTCCTCAGCCACCAAAGGCTGAGTAGTCGGAGTTTGAGCACGTGGTTGAAGGCTGATCGATATGGATGTTATCAATATCGCAACCCCAATTATGATCAGGAGATAAGGTAAAACAGATCTTTTTTTCATTTATGAAATTCCTTCTATAAGGTAAATGCATACACAACGGATGGCAGCAATAAGATTGTGCCTGAACCGGTTAACTCGTTCACTGAGATACGCAAACGAAACAGCCATTGAATATTCAATGGGTTTTTCAAATGCGATTATTCAGTTGTATTTAAGCGATAGGGGGATGGAAAAAGTTGAAGACGAATCCGGATGGAACAAATGGATTGTATTTGACAATTAGATCAGGAAGTTGAATAGGTTTTAATGCCACTAAATCAGGCGTCCAGACTCCAACCTGTAACGTACATACCAGGCAATCCGTATCCCCGGCATTATCAAAGGTTGCTGGCACCGAACAACAGGATGCAGGCGAAGCAAAATGACCAGCCAGATTTATGGCTGTCATAATCAACAAAATCAATAAGAGAGACCGCCGAATGGTAGGTGCCATATTTTGAGAAAGTATATCCGGTTTTGTTTGTTCTGTCAAATTCATGGGCCCATTTCGGCATACCCCTTTTTTGTTTTCTTTTGGATGATCCGTTTGGCTATTTTCTCCGCTTCATCTATTGACTGTGTTTTGATCATTCGCACCCGATGATAACCATTCTTGATACTCCCCCAGGTGCATACAACGGCATGACTATCCAGAAGGGTGGACTGAACATGCACCTCATAAAAGCGAGCCATTTTCTGTTCAGGAACGAATTTTATCATCAGCATGGATAAATTGTAGCACAAACGTTCGCCTGGAAGGTGCATATTTTACCTCCAGACCCAATGAGCGCATAAACCGAACGATCAGCCCGTTACCTCATATCCGTTGGATGATTTGTGATGAAATGACTGCCAGAAGCATAATCGGCAGACCGGGCAGCCGGTGTGCCTTTACCTTCCGCTCCGTTTTGTAGGTAAACGCCATCAAACCGAATGCGACAATAGCATGACACCCGAAAAACGCCAGGAAAAAGCCCGGTCCCGGCCAGACCAGGCTGAGGGCCATCGCGCTAACTGCGTCAGCACCACCCCACCAGCCCAATTCCCAGGCGACCCAAAAGCCGACAATGGACATCGCAGTGATGGGGCTGTTTTGCACCGACCAGAACAATGCCAACAACAAGAACGGCAGCCAGGTCAACACCCGCCCAATTTCCTCAAAACCAAAGAGTTTGGAAATCCGCTCCCGTTCGCTGATCAGCGCTACCAGTCCCGACAAGACAACAAGTTGCCAGTCACCCTGCCAGGCACGGTAAGCGCCGGCCAGCGCCAGAGGAATGATGACCCACAGGCTGTGCGGAACCTCGCCTTTCCGCAGGTCAAACCAGGATACTGCCGCCAGCCAGAGGATGACAATACCAAGAATTACCCAGTCCATAAATACCTTTCAGGGGATAATTTGCTCTTCAATCCTGCGAATATATTCCGCTCCGCTGCCACAGCCAGCCGGGAAGTTGATCGCAATCGCACTCCAGGTGCTGGGATTACCGGTATAGCGCAGCGCCTGGTAGACGCAGCCAGTTCCAATGTGGTAATTTGCCAGTGACAACCGCCAAAAATCCTCATAACTCAGAAGCTCTGCCGGTCGTTTGCCGGTGGCCAGCCAGAACGTCCGGTTAGATTGCCGGCAGCTCGCGCCTAACGTTTCAGTGAGCACGACGACTGCCTGGTCGCCCCTGGTCGGATCTACCCCGCCCTGGCAGGTTGGGCAGGTCGCGTCGATACTCTTCAATACCAGACCGCGCAGTAGACGTTGAGTTGCGAGGTCGAGACCTCCATAACCTTTGGCGCAAGCCGCTTTATCCAATCCTTGACTGCAGATCGCCTGAAAATAATCAGGCCGCCATGCCAGAACCAGGTCTGCGCCCATCTCGGTCATCTGTCCCAGGCCAATTTCCCCTTTCGTCCAATTGGCGGCTGGCCAGAACTGCGATTCAACCGCGATGACCGCCTTGATTACCTTGGCGGGCATGTTCTGCCCCGAAGCTGAAGCCTGAATCGCCGTATCGTAACGATTTTGCCAGCGAAACACCTCATCTCGAGAGACCTCCAATCCACAGGCGTTGGGCGCCCCATCTGTATTCAGGCCACCTGAGGGACATCGAGAACCATCCACAATGGCGGTTTTCAGCAGGTGGCCGGCCAGGAGCTCAAAAGACTGAGAGGTCTGTAAATCTGCTGGTTGCTCAACAGCCTGTAACCAGCCTGGCAGGGGGTCAGGCAAGTTCGCGCCATATGCCTGGCTGCATGCATTTGGAGAAATCGGAAGCGGGGGAACAGCCGCCGAAAGGCAAAACCAGATCAGGATTGAGAGGATCAAGGTGCGCCGCATTATGGCCTCCCATGAACGGGGTACCAGGAAACCGTCCATGTATTGCTGTTAGTGCGAAAGGTACGGCCTGCGGAATCGGTCAGATCCGCCCAAACGGTCCAGGTTCCTTGCTCAGTGGTGCCCAAGTAGGCATCTCCAACCGCTGAGGGTGACAATGACCAGGCGGAACCACTTCGCGAATAGGTGGTGACAACCCCGGAAGGCGCACGGACTGAAACCACCACCAGATAGGGCGGTTCGCCGCCTGCTACTGTTCCAGTCAGGGTCTGCGCCGGCAGGCTAAGATTTGGCCCAAATAACACGAGTCTTGCAAAGGTCGGTGAGACTGTTCCGGACAGCGGCGCAATCACGTACACGGTGACCGAGTCACTCTGCGTTCCAGAGACATTCGAGCAGGTAAGCGTGTACGTATGGGTTCCAATCAGCGGTCCGGAGATAAGCGCGCTACCGGAGACAGTCACGTTTCCGGTCCATAGGGCATCCGAACTGGCAGCCGCGCAGGATGTGGCAAATTGGCTGGTCCAGGTCAGGGTATAGCTACCTGGCGCAACCTGGGTAATCGGCCCATTGCCACCCTCGACTTGTAAATCAACGATCGGCGGAGGCGGGTTGACATTGACGACCACCGAGTCGATGGCCGTCGTTCCAGCCAGGTTCATACATTGCACGGTGTATTGATAGGTGCCCTGCAGCACATTGCTGAGAGCCCGGTTGCCACTCGTGCCTACTGGCCCGGAAAGGTTATTCAACGCTGAGCAGGAAACAGCATTGACGCTGGTCCAACTGACCGTGTAACCGGCCGGTTCCTGAAAGGTAAGTGGCCCATTTGCCCCGTTCACCCGCACGTCAACGGATGGCGCAGCCACAACGATCATCCGCACCGTATCGCTGGCGGTTGACCCGGCAGGATTCTGGCAGGTCACGCTGTAATCGTAGGTGGTTCCTGCCGGTATGTTTGCTTCCGAACGCGTGCCCGCAAGAGCAGAATATCCTGCCAGGCGGGAAGAACCCGTGCACTGCGTGGCATTACTGCTGGTCCATGTGGCCAAGTAAGAGATCGGACCGGTGCGCGTCACGGTAGGCCCGTCCGAACCGTCTACCTTCAGATCAACTGAAGGGGCAGCATACACAACCGTTCGTTTCGTGTCGGTTGCTGACACGCCGACCGCGTTGGTGCAGGTGACGGTGTAATCATAACTCCCCACCGGGAGACCTGTCTCGGCCCGCGAGCCCGTCAGTCCACTTAGCCCTGTGAAGCGGTTTGCTCCTGTGCAGGATGTAGCATTGGAGCTCGTCCAGGTCGCCGTGTAGCTGGCCGGCGCGGTCGCTGATGCCGGTGCATTAACGATCACCGTTGGGGCAGACAGGACATTTACGGTGACGCTGTCACTGGCGCTGCCGGATGGATTTGAACAGGTGAAGGTGTAGGTATACATTCCACCGCCAACGTTGCTTACACTTTGAGAACCATTCGTTGCCTGCGCTCCGCTCCAACTCCCCGACGCGGTGCAAGACGCGGAATTGGTACTCGTCCAACTCAAGATGTAACTTGCCGGCGAACTGAGACTGAGAGGGCCATTCGAGCCGTTGACCCGTAGATCCACGGTCGGCGCAGGGGTTGTCCGGTAGGTGGTTGTCACCGCCCGGACATCTACATATCCACCACTGGCGGAGATCGACCAGGCACAATCGCCCGTGGTTGGCACGTTCCAGGCCGGATTCGGCAGGTTGTTGAACCCGGGAACGCTCTGGTTTGCCAGATAGAGGTCATCGGTAAAGATGACCTGCCCGCAAGCCCGAACAGTCACCGTTCCGACATTGGAATCGCCGCTGTAGGCGGCCTGCACATTGAAGGTCCGGAGATAGGTGAAGTTGCCAGAAATCGAACTACCGCTTTGAATGCGCGTGACTTGTTCAGTACAACCGCTGCCACAAAATGCTCCCCCTTCGCTAGGCGGGAGCGAAGTGCTATCCCGGTGAAACAGATTTACATAAGATACCGATCCATTCCATTGGATGTAGCTAGACTCTTGATCGTACGTTCGTCCATTCCGCAGGTACTCGGGGGAGATGTTGGCGAAGGCCAGCCGAAAGCCAGCCAGTAGCACGGCAAGAACAACCATAAAAGCAGCGGCTTTCAGCCAACTGGTTTTCTTTGATGATCCAATTTTCAAAGCAAATCTCATTGAGCCACTCCCGCAGAGGCAAACACGTGTACGGTTTTTACCTGGATGTTCAACATATCTAACATCAACCAATCCACCGGAACTTCCAGATACACCCCAACCGCCGGTTCATTGCTGCTCCACGCGCCAAGGCTGTCACCCAAACGTACGGGCCGTGGTGGGAAGCCCGCGATACTCCCTCCGCCTGCATCCGGTAGAACACGCACGTCCATGGTGTAGCCGCTTATTCCTCGTGAAGCCATTTCTGCTATCAACACCCTTTCTGCCTCAGCTTTCGCGGTTGCGCTGTCCAATCTCATTTCAAAGCCGGTCATAAGGGCGCTCCAATCCCGCCCGCGGGATGCCCCGGCCAAAGCCGCTTCCTGGGCTGCCGAATAGGCCCAATTACGGGCAGCGTACAGACGATAGATATCCACCAGTCCGGAGGCGATCGCGATCAACGCCAACATGGTTAGAAATCCCCATAGGGCCGTTTGGCCTTTTCGCTCAGAGATCATGGATAACGCTCGACAATGCCCCAATGGCGGACACGAATGGTGATGGCCGAATCTGGCAGAAAGGGTATGTCTGTCTGAAATGGAGCACTGGCCTCGACCACAAAGGCGGTCCCGAATGGGCTACCTGAGAGCCACGCAGCGCTGCGCAGAGAGTTGGCAGAGTCGTAAACCTGCAGAGTGATCGGCGCATTGCCGCCCATTACATTCTGGTCCACAGTCTGCTGTACAAGCGTCTCCGCGAACGTCCAGCGAGATGGATCCAGCGATAACGCCCGGGATGCCGCGCTGGACCCGCTGTCTAGGGCCTGGCGAACCGCAATCCCCTGGCTCAGCTCGATACCGCCAAAGATCACCAGGGCGAGGATCATCAAGACCAGCAAAGCCTCGACCGAAGCCTGTCCTTGTTGAGCGTGTTTACGATCCAATTTCGACGTTGACATCATTGAACTTGGTTTGCAAGGTCGTAAAGATTTGCCACAACGCGCCACCCACCAGGCTGATGAAAATCGCCAGGATCACGATGTATTCCACGACACTCTGTCCATTACGATCGTGTAACATGAACACTCCTCACCACTCATCCGGTGGTCAGCACAGCCAACCACCGGATGAGTATTGCCTAAATCAAATTACGGGTGCGCGGCCGGCACGGAGATGCTGTCGATCCAGGTAGCGATGCCATTCCCCTGGGTGCCGATATTGCTGAGAATGCCCCAGACGGCGGCAGCACCAAGAACGATAGCGATCGCCAGAACGACCACGAACTGCGGAATTTCGGAAGCTTTCCGATCAAACAACATAGATGCTCTCCTTCAAGATTAGAATCCGCCGCCGATTGCCGTCCCTGAGAGGGTTTTGAGAATGCGGTCGACGAGCGGGTAGAAAAACAGGATGACGATGGGACCGAGCAAGAAGGGCATAGCCAGGAGCGTGATGCGCAGCGGCAGGCGCTGCATTTGCTCCTCGGTCTGCCCGTTTATCTCGTCGGTCAACTCTTCGATGGATTTTGCGACTGCCTGATCTACGCCCAGTAAACCGCCGGATTGCTGGGCGGCCTGGATGCGCTGCGTGATGCGTGTCAGGTGCGCCGATTTGAGATCTTTTGCCATTTGCTGAAAAATCTCCAGACCACTCTTCACCTGTCCACCGGACATGCGCACCCGTAAAAGGCGGTAGACCAGCTGGTTCTCGCCCGTTGTACTGGCAATGCTCTCCAGGCCAAGAAGGAGCGAACCGCGTAGGCTCATGTGCAGCCTGACATCGATCAGCAACTGGCGCAGCTGTCCTAACAGGAAACGCCTGCGCTGCCGGATGAGATAGCCTTTGAACAGCCAGACCAGGGCCGGGGCGGCGAGAAAACCCAGACGGATGGATGGAACTGCCTGTCCTATCCAGAAGAACAGGGCCAATCCCAGGATGGCTGCTCCTGCATACAGGTTCGTCCAGGGGATCCGGGTCAAGCCAAGAATCTCGTCTTCACTGGTATGCCCCTGGTTTTGGCCATTAATGCCCAGCGCAAGCAGGCGATAGCGCCGGCGGCCCAGTAATCGTAACCACCTCCTTCCTAACTCATAAAATGAAGACAATGTGGCGTTGACGATCAAGCCCACGCCGATTGCCAATGAGAAGCC
Organism: Bellilinea sp.; assembly: GCA_039666315.1. Taxonomy (GTDB): domain Bacteria; phylum Chloroflexota; class Anaerolineae; order Anaerolineales; family Anaerolineaceae; genus Bellilinea. The sequence goes on from JAVSME010000008.1 coordinate 507,161, forward strand.
GACCATCAGGGGGTAGGTATCCATGTTTAGAATGCCTCCCCGCTGCCCAACTGGTGGACTTCAAACTCGAAATATAGGCTGGCCAGAACTGCGCAGGAAAGCAGGCCGGTCAGCAGCGTGCGATGAGGAATGTCCTGCAGGAAGAATGCGCGCCAGTCGGGGGCCATCAGTACGAAGACGGTCGCCGCGACCGCGACACCCTGCAACAATCGGATCGTTCCCTTGACCAGGGCCAGGGTCTGGCGCATTTTGGAGCGGATCAACTTCTGCCGATGGGCCTCACCTTCCAGTTCCTGGAACAAATCCATTTGAACCTCATCGGTGATGCGCGCGCTGTTGGCGATCAGGGCCGCCAGGCGCGCCGTGACTGTTCCAGGCAGTTCTTTCAATGCCAGGGCGGCTTGCTCAGGCTGTTGGTGCATTTGTAACCGGGCAGCTACATCTCGAATGGCATTTCGCAGCGCCCCTTCTGGCAATTCCAACCCGTTCAGCGCGTTAAGCAGGGAGTGATCCACGTTCAGCAATGAGCGCATCTGGAGCGTGCCCAGTTCTGCGTCTTCGTTGACCCGCATGCGCTGTGCTTCACCTGCCTGGTAGCGGCTCCAGGCAAATGCGGCCATGCCAATCAGTAAAATCAATGGAGAAAGGAGCGCATCGTGTACCGCAGCAGCGATCAGGAGGATGGCGATGAAGATCAAGAGCCGCACCCAATCCACTGCCAATCGCTGCCGGCTCTTCTCCTCACGCAGGACACCTAAATCCCGCAGCCGCAGCGTGGTCCAGGAGGAAAACATTCTCCGCCATAAATTGGCAAGGGTATCAACCAAAGTTCGCAGCGTGCTATATAGAATGAAGAAAACACCAACTGCCAACGCGAGGGAAGCACCCTCTGAAACCCACCGAAAGATACTCATTCTTCCACCTCTTTCGATCCACGGATGTGGATCCCGAGCGACTGGCAGCGTTTTTCTAGCTCCCAGCGGGTGATCCCGAGCAGGCTGGCGACTTCCCCTATGTCCATGCTCTCTACCAACTGCTCCAGATCACGTATTTCCCAATCCTGGTAAGAAGGATCACGCCGGGATGGCCTGCCCAACAAACGCCTGCCACATAATGGACAGCGCCCTCGTTGGGTTGGCTTCTCTTGCGATGGATGGGTATTGCCCGTCTCAAGATCATCTGATGCCATTGCCATCACCAATACCGGGTTGAAACCTGGACTGGATGCTCAACCACCGGCTCGATCGACCAGCACAGGAAACCATACATTGGGTAAGTGGGCGGCTCCCAACCGTGGCGAATAAATCCATTACTCAGGCCGGTGCCCTGGTCATCCAGGATCAGCATCGTATCGATGGTGTTGGCCAGGCGACAGTACTCGCTGTCACAATCAGACCAGTCTACGCCCCACTGCCCAACATGTTCGCCGAATAGACGCACAGCTACGATCTGTCCGGGTTGAATCGTTGAGAGTGCAGCAGACTGATAGCCTTCGCCTGGAATCTCGACTCCGGTGGTTACCCAGGTGAAGGTCAGGTCGCCATCGGCTTGCAGGTAGTAGACCTTGATCAGGTCGAAGGATGTCATGAACTTGATCTGGCGCGTTTCGCCTGTCCAGCCGTAAAAGCGCCATTCCTGTTCTGTGGGAAGAAACCGCAATCCCTGCCAGGGCGCGCTGAGCAGTTCCTTCGAGATTTCATCATCCTGACCACGCAAGTCCACCGTTTCTATGGTTGGCTCTGCGGTTGCTTGCGGCAGCATAATCCCCCGATTCACATTAACAAAGAGAAATGCCAGGCAAGCCAAAGAACAGGCAATCAGGATGGCGATAATGAACCAGCGACGGAACCTTTTCATGCCCCTACTCCTGCCAAATTCTGATAGGCCTGCCCAAGGATCTGGTTGGCCTGCTCGCTTTGAGCGCGGTAAAGGAAATCCAACTTGTACTCTCCATCCTCGTCCAGGCCATTGACCACTGCGATCGCCTGCAAGGACCGTTCTACTCGTCCGGCGCGGTGAACGCGGCCCATGAGTGCCACGACATCCACGCCCATAGAGACCATTGAACGAACGGCCGGCAAGCCCAATTCCGGGGCGGACGCCAGCGCCAGTTGTTCCAGGCGCATCAGCGCTTCTTCAACGGTTCCGCCGTGGATGGTGGTCATGGCTTTGCGACCCAGGCAGGTCGCTTTTAGAAATTGCAGAGCCTCTGGGCCAACCACCTCTCCGACCAGTACCGCAGCCGGATTCATGCGGGTGTAGATCACATTAAGCACCCAGTCAAGCGTTACCCCTGGCGTGCCTTCGGGCAGTTCCGCCGGCGCAACAGCACGCAGCAGGAAGGGGTGCTGGATGTCCAATTCACGGAAAGTTTCCAGCGCCGCGACCGGGGCCAACGCGGGCAAGAAACCGGAGAGCGCATTGAGCAGCGTGGTTTTCCCAGAGCCCATTTCGCCCGCGACCAGGATACTGCCTGAAAGGGTGGCTATCATCCAGGCCAGGAAACGATCCGGGCCGTTCTGCAAGCCGGCGATCCTTTGCCGCAAGGAGGTATCGGCGAGATCAGTCAGCGAACCGGTCATCTCAAAGGCCTTCTTGCGAAAAGTCCCGGTTTGCTCCATTTCTTCCAGCGTTTTTACCCGCCGGCCAAAGGTGCGGATGTTGATAGCCGTCCCTTCAGTGGAAAGCCTGGGAACAATCGCCGTAAAGCGCTCGCCATTGGGCAGGTCGATCAGCACCGCCGGGCGGTCGCCGCGCAGCGTTGCCCCGCCCTGATCCGCCACGTGGATGGACAGATCTTCGAAGTAGCGATCGTCGGCCAACTTTCCCAAATAGTGAAATGCCCCGTCATATTCCACCGCTACTTCACCTTTGCGCACGAAGATCTCTTCCACATACGGGTCTCTAAGCAGCTGGTCGAGCAGCCCCACGCCGGAGAGGGCATCCGTGATGATCTGGGCGCGCCGGTTGATATTCGAGCGGTCACCGCCCTGTTCGATCAATACGCCGCGCACTTCGTCGAAAAACTTACGCCGTTTCTCCGGATCGACGTCGCGCCAGCTGGGTGGCTTGATGGCTCGCGCCACCAGGACATCCCGCACTCGGGCGATCATCTCCAGATCGGTCTGGCTCAACGCGTCCAAACGAGGAGGGGATGGGCGAGCCGTTATGGCCTGGCAAGCGTTGTCCATAACAGACCTCCCTGTTTTTTTGCTGTGGCAACGGCGCGTAATACTTCCTGGACCTGATCGGGAGGCAGCGCCAGGGTAAGAATTTGGGTTTGTTCTACCTGCTTGCTGCCGGAAAGGGACGCACTCTCTTGTTCCTGGTCTTGGAGGGAATCGGCAGCCAGACCTTGAGATGAGCGCACGTCTACAACCAGGATGCCGGCGGCAATCTGCTTGACCTGCAGCCTTTGTTCAATTTTCAATTTGTCGGTTGCAGCGGTTTCAGATTCATCTTGATCTATCATTTGATACAGGTTCACGCGCTGGCCAATGTGGATTTGACCGCCCACTGCCGAGACCGGCTCAACCGGGATGGAAACTACTTCAAACTCAACGTCTGCCAGGCGAAAACTATCGGGCATTACGGCCAGGCTTTTGGCAACCGGCAACCCGGCCGGAAGTTGGACCGTAGAGATCAGGCCGCTCATCTCTTCTGGATTTTGGAAGTACGGAAGGGTTTGCATCGCCCGGGGTACTTCCCGAAGGCTAAATAGATCGGGTGAGAGCAGGGTATAGGGTGCGATCGGCTGTACGGGCACCGCGATCTGTACAGTGGAAACTTCCTTTAAATACGCGTTACGACCGTAAAAGCCTGCGCCGAGCGCCAGCACCAGGGCAACTAGACCAATTGCGAATTGTATGGGGCGGTTCATTTGGACCTCCGGGACCAGCCTGGATAAGTCAATTCGAGGATGGGATCTGACAGGCGGGGATCGAGCGTATTTGCCCAAGTTTCATTGAAGGGCAAAGTCACCGCAGCCTGAGCGCCTGCCCGGTCCGCCAGTGAGCGGACCATGTTGAGCACTAAATGGGCGTTCTCGTCCAACTCATCGGCCAATCGCTTTGCCTGGAGCAAGGCGTCATCGCGTGGAGAAGAGACGATTAGATTTATCCTTCCAGGCTGGGGAGTGGATAATTGACCGAATAACGGATGGGCCGGGTTAGCATCTACGACCAACAGCGTATGCTGTTTGCGGGTTTCTTCGATCACGCTCAGCACCCGTTCCGGCTCCTCGCTCCACATCACATCCGCGGTACGCCCATCCATCGGGTATAGGCTTACTCCATGCCAGCGCGCCGGCGGCACATTTTGGGTGGCGATCGCAAAAAATTCAGGAACGTCTGCGGAAACTCGTGCGTGCAGTGCGCAGCCGCCCATCCCCAGTTCGAGCAGGGCGGCAGGTAGGCTGGTGCGCTCGACAAAACGCTTACAAATCCCCATCGCCAGAGTCGTTTTTCCAACCCCGCCAGACCAGTTCACCAGGTTTACCTGCCGTGAGGGCAAGATGCTCACCTGACGGGCACTGGTCAACCGTGCCTGTGCCATCCATTCATCCGGCCGTTCCAAAAAATCTTCGGCTGAGGTCACCGGTATACCGCTGGTCTCGAGGGTTCTGGCCAGAACGTCCGCGGATAATCCGGTCATCGGCATAACTTCTCCCAGAATGACCAGGTTCACACCCACCAAGTTCTGTAAGACTCCCTGAGTGGTGAAAGCTTCTCGCAGTGTCACCATTGGGCAACTTGCCAGAACGTCCAGCAGTTTTTGGTCCGGTTGTTTCGCGGCCAGAAGAACAATCAGGTCTTTCTGGCGCTTTTGAGGTGAGAGGATTTTCGAGAGGTTAAAGTTCAAGGGACTGCTTCTCCTTTACGGTGGATAGATCGGCAGAAATTAGCAGAACGGTTGCGGCGATCTGCAGAACGGCAAGAAAAGCCAGCAAGCCGGCCAGGGTTGCTGAAGGCACGGGCGCGGAGCGGAAAACCAGGAGCAGGCCGCCAATCCCAATTGCCATCCCGGTGGTGCGAACCAGTATAAGATTGGATAAGACCGCGCCAGTAATCATGAGAGCCACGACAAACCCGATGAGAGCATCTGGTAAGTGGGTAACCTTCAGCGAAAAAGCTGAACCGATCGAGAGTGAAAAGAGAATATTGGAATACATCCTAGACATTGGATATTGGCGAGCCTTTCCGCATTTCTGGTATGTGCAGCCTGGTTTATTGATTCACACTGATCGAGAATGTGGAATCAAAAACGACCGTCCCGAAAACGAGCCCAACTCCAGATTGGGTGGATCTCTTTTACGAGAGCAGTCGCTCTAACGATGAATGAAGGATTACCTAACGATGCGTGCGACCGCGATTCGATATTTCAAGTTCTATTTTAGCATCAGGAAGCCTGCATTCCTAGTTATTTTACAATTCGATGGATTGCCTCTAAGGCAAACAAAAAGAAGGGATCCAAAATTGGCTCCCTTCTTTTTAAGAAATCTGGCTTACGAAACTACATTTGGGTTGCTGCGAAAATAGAGGGGTTGACCATTCCAAAAATCATCGCAACATGAGCGACCACAAGGAAGATGGCAACGAAAGTGGCATGCAGTTTGTGCTTGTAAGTGTCTTCTTTCCCGCGGGCGACAAGACCAATCTCCAGCAGCGCCATCCCAAACAGGGGAACAACTCCCAATAAGTAGAAGGTGACGGCAATCACATCCGCGAATCCGCGCCACCCGCCGTTGATTGTCAGCGGGATCCAGGCGGTTGTGAATAAATAAGCAAAGATGCCCAGGAAGTAGAAGCCGACAATAATTCCGGCAATTTTGTTCCACTTCCTGGCAGAGCCATTGAAATTTTTGGTGAAAAGGATATACAGTTCGGTGATCGCGATGAACTCGGCGAAAATCACCGGAATGGCCATAAAGATGATCAGGTTCCAGGGCTGGTTGCTTGCCAGCAGCTCCATGTAGTGCGTCATTGAGTTTTCCATCGATCTAATTCTCCTAAAGTTTTTCTGTGTCTGGATGGTTGGCTACGATCGGGAAGTTTGATGTTATTTATGCTATCTTGTAATAGAAACCTCCTTATCGAGTCTGTAGAAATAGGTCGGCTTACACACCACAATTATTTCCACCGCCAGGTGCATTTTCGAGGTATCCATTTTCATCCAGCCATTGGTGTATTTGTTTGAAACCGCTTCCTGACGAATATTGCGTTCCAACAATCTGTTTTGCACCGACCTCTGCGTAATCCGTCTTTAGTACAGTGTTGATGTAAATCGCCTGCTCAAAAGTTTGCTGGGGGAACCAGTAAGCGTTGGCATATTTTGCGGCTTGAAACATTTCAGCGGTTGAGGCATTCTGGGAGGCCATTAGTTCGAGCAAGCCAAGCATCGCCATGCCGTGATTGCAGTCCGGGAAATGGGTGGGATTGTCACAGCATGGTCTGTAGACTGCTTTGGCTACATCCTCAACCCGGGCTTGCTGCTCAGCAGTCAGTCGGATAATCTCGACGCTGGAAAATAGCTCTCTGACCGGCTTTGTTCCTATTGTCCAACCGCCAGTCGAAGCAAACTGGTCAATCTGCCCGCCGCTGGCTTGATGAATAGGTCCTTCATTCAGGACAGCGTTCTTGTTTGTCAAACCTAAGGCCCAGAAGTAGTTCAGGAGAAAGTGAGCATTTTCCCGTGTTATGGCAATTTGCTCCGGGCTACCCCTGGTTAAAACATCCATTTCTTGTGCGGAAAGCGGCTGCCCGGCTTGTTGGTACAGTTGTGTAAAGGTTACTAGATCAATAGCCCCGGCCGCGATCAGTCTTGGGCCGACGTCGCCGTAGATTGCCTGGATTATGATGCCATCCTTGGGGTTGACTGCGTTCATCAATGCGTTCATCTCAAGAGAGGCTGGTTGATTTGAGCGATTGTGTCCCCAGATGAAATAGCCGCTCCCCAGTCCAGATACGAAAATTATGCTCGCCAAGGCGATGCGTGCAATAACCTGCTTCCATGTACTTGATCTAGATATCCTTTGATCCATAGGGATATCACGCGCCTCTCGATTGACGTCGTTCCGTCCCGGGGCTTGCGTTTCTTCAGTCATGCAAATTGACTCCTTGTCAGGGTCGGGGATGATAGCTATGTGCCAATCTTCACAAAGTGTAATCAACCCAGCCTGGTTAGGTTAGCGTAATTTAGCGGTATTCCAATCAGGCATTTTGGCCTATTCCGAGAAGAAAAATGGCATGGTATCCTACCCGAACCGATTGCATCGATTTCAAGCGACGATCAAAATGATTGAGCTCCGCCAATTAAGGAGAGTATAGAATGCAGAGAAATCCTCAGATAGAAACCCTCGCGATTCACGCCGGTCAAGGAGCGGATCCAGCCACCGGGGCAGTGATCATGCCGATTTACCAGACATCAACGTTCGCCCAGGCAGAGATAGGTATTACCAAAGGTTTTGATTACAGTCGCACAGCGAACCCAACCCGTCTGGCCCTTGAACAATGTCTGGCAGCGCTTGAAAGTATAGGGTTGAGCCAACCTGCCTACGGATTAGCCTTTGCATCTGGTATGGCAGCCACCGACACGTTGCTGCGCCTGATTAAGCCAGGTGAGCACGTTCTGGCCTCGAATGACGTGTATGGCGGGACATTTCGCCTCTTCGAGCGCATTTTAAAAGAGTACGGCCTGCAATTTTCCTACACTGACATTAGCGATCCGGTTCTGGTGGAAGCTAATCTGCGTCCTGAAACGCGATTGGTGTGGATCGAGACGCCAACCAATCCGCTATTGAAAATCGCGGATATTACCGAAATATCCCGGCGAGTCAGGGCCCGGTCAACAAACATCATGATTGCGGTGGACAATACTTTTGCTTCCCCCTATTTGCAGCAACCGTTGACACTGGGCGCAGATTTTGTCATCCATTCAACCACAAAATATCTGGGTGGCCATTCCGATGTCATTGGTGGGGCAATTATTGCTCGTGAGAAAAGTGCATATGATCGATTGAAATTCCTGCAAAATGCAGTCGGCGCTGTTCCCGGACCAATGGATTGCTGGTTGATCTTGCGTGGGATCAAGACGCTGGCAGTGCGTATGGAGCGCCATTCCGCCAATGCGGCCAGGGTTGCTGACTATCTCACCGGGCATCCTGCAGTCGAAAAAGTGATATACCCAGGCTTGGAAAACCATCCAGGACATGCCGTCGCCAAGAAGCAAATGAGACTATATGGCGGAATGATTTCGCTGATTTTGAAAGGTGGTGAAAAAACCACACGCAAGATAGTGGAAGCTACACGGGTATTTGCATTAGCCGAAAGCCTGGGCGGTGTAGAATCCTTGATTGAGGTTCCGGCAGCTATGACACATGCCTCGGTCTCCGGTAGTGCACTCGAAGTACCCGCTGGTCTGGTGCGGTTATCCGTGGGGATTGAAAATATCGACGATTTACTCGCTGATCTGGAACAGGCCTTGTGCAGATTGTAATATCCATTGGGGACTAGAAATTAAAAAACAGCCGGCGTTTCCAAGTAGATGGAAACGCCGGCTATGGTTTGGGCACTCAGCCGATTTTTCCGGTGAGGTAATCGATCAAATCGATCTTCGTCAGCATCCCAACGGGCCGCCCTTCGTTATCTGTGATGACAACCACTTTGCCACGATCGAAAGAAGGCAACACACTTTCAATGCTGGCATCTGGCCTGGCCGTCAGTACACCTGGATTGATGATCGAGGTGATGGCTTCCAGTGGATCATGCACATGATTGGAATGCAGAAGGTGATCGAGAATATCTGACTCCCCGACCATCCCGATCAATTTACCATCATTGTCGATCACCGGGAGCTGGGATATATCATACCGGGTCATTTTCTCTACGACCGTGTTCATTTCTTCGTCTGGGTGAGTTACAACCAGGGAGAGCTTCCTGTGCGATTCAAGTACTGATGAGATAGGATCGGTGACTTTACTATCCGGGAGAAACCCATTCTCCCGCATCCAGTTGTCGTCAAATAATTTGGTCAGGTACCGGTTCCCAGAATCGGGCAAGATAACGACAACAATTTGTCCCGGCTTTAAGGAACGTACGATCTCCGATTTCAATAGCCCGGCAACCGCCGACCCGGAAGAACCGCCGGCAAAGATCCCATCCTCTCGGACAAGCCGCCGGGCCATTTGGAAAGACTCCCGATCATCCACTTGGACGATCTCATCGATAATCGATAGTTCCAACGTAGATGGCAGGAAATCCTCACCGATTCCCTCGATTTTATAGGTCTTCGGATGCGGATCAACAGGCAGATGTCCGAGTTTCCAGGTATCGTAGAGTAGAGAACCCTGAATATCTACCCCTACCACTTTGATTTTCGGATTCTGTTCTTTTAGAAACCGTGCAGTTCCGCTAATCGTGCCGCCGGTGCCAATGCCTGCTACGAGCACATCGATCCTACCTGAGGTCTGCTCCCATATTTCGGGTGCTGTAAAGCGGTAATGGGCGCTTGGATTGGCCGGGTTGTGATACTGATTGGCTAAAATACTATTCGGTGTCTCTCGGACGATCCGAGCTGCTACGCTGTAATAACTTCGGGGATCCTCCGGTGCTACAGCGGTAGGTGTAATGACCACCCGTGTCCCAAATGCACGGAGGAAGCGGACTTTCTCATCGCTCATTTTGTCAGGCATCACGAAAACGCAGCGGTATCCCTTTACTGCGGCTGCGAGAGCAAGACCGGCCCCGGTATTTCCAGATGTTGCCTCCACGATCGTTCCACCAGGTTTCAATCGTCCTTCCGCTTCGGCGTTTTCGATGATGGACAGGCCGATACGGTCTTTAATCGAGCCGGCAGGATTGAAAAATTCAACCTTGGCGAAAATATTAGCGGTGGTACTTCCAAACACAACCTGGTTGAGACGCACCAAAGGGGTATGGCCAATGGCCTGCAATATGTTTCGATAGACTCCAGCTTGTCGTTCCACGATGGTGGAGTTATTAACTGCATTCGTAGTTGTCATTGCTATTCTTCCTTGAAATGAAAAAGGCCAACTGCAACAAAAAACGGCAGACAGATGCACGTTGCACATTACGAAAAGTGCGGGGTGACTGTCTGCCGCCTGCGGCAGTTGGCCTTGAATTTACGGGCTAGGTTCGCGGCGGTGAAGACAGTCCCCGCCTTAGACAGATGCACAGTTCCATTTTGCTGGTTTCAGATCTCATTTCCATGGTGGCCCAAGTATACCATCATCAAATCAGGTGTTGATTCATAGAAGTAAGCGGGTCAAGAAACCCCGAGGGTATCACTCAACGATCAGTTTTCCCCGCAGCATGCCCATCTGGCATTGAAAGCCATATTCGCCTGGCTTGTCGGGTGTAAATTCTACCGTCACTTCCTGCCCTTCTGGCAGCTTAGCGCTCTGGCTGAAGTCTGGAAACAGCACCATTTCTGAACAGGTCGAGCTTTCCTGGCGCGTAAACCTCATGCGCAACGGTTGCCCAGCTTTTACCACAATGATATCCGGGGTATACCCTCCTTTTACTGTGATGGCCACTTCCTGTACTCCACTTGCACCGGCATTCACTCGGGTCTGACCTTTGGGTGCTAGCCAGAAGAACCAGGCAATGAACAAACTGAGGGCAATTCCTCCTAAGGTAATGAAAATTTGAATAGGTGTCATTTTTGGTTTCCTTATTTTTCCTCATTCATAAATAAAGGTATCTCAAAAGATTTTCCATCTTTGCCTGGTGAAGTTCATCTGGAAGTGAATTTTGGGCGGAAAGCTCGCAGTCGATTGGCGTTGCTAACCACAGTTACGGATGAGAAAGCCATAGCCGCGCCAGCCAGCAAAGGACTGAGGAGCACCCCAAAGAAGGGGTACAAAACACCCATGGCGATAGGGACTCCTAAGATGTTGTAGATGAATGCGCCAACCAGGTTCTGCTTGATATTGCGCATGGTGGCCCGACTGACCTCAATGGCAGTGACCACGCCCTTTAGGCTGCCCTTGATCAGGGTAATATCAGAGGCTTCGATGGCCACATCTGTCCCGGTGCCGATCGCTAAACCAACATCGGCCTGCGCCAGCGCCGGGGCATCGTTGATGCCATCCCCAACCATTGCAACCTTTTTGCCTTCGGCTTGCAGCAGGTGAACGTTGTGGGCTTTATCTTCTGGCAGCACTTCAGCCAGGACGCGATCCAAACCCACCTGGCGGGCAATCGCTTCGGCTGTGCGGCGGTTATCGCCGGTAATCATCACCACTTCAATGCCCATCTGGTGCAATGCAGCGATAGCTTCTTTGGAGTCTTCTTTGACAGTATCGGCAACGGCGATGATTCCGGCTGCCTTTCCATCCACGGCGGCAAACATGGGTGTTTTTCCATCATTCGCCAGGATTTCAGACTTGGCTTCCAGGTCGCCGAGATCGACGTTCAAACGCTTCAACATCTTTAGATTACCGAGTGCCACCTTACGTCCATCGACTATTGCAGTGACGCCATGTCCTGGGATCGCTTCGAAGGCTTCCGGCTTACCCAACGCCAATCCTTTGGCCTTCGCTCCTTCCACAATTGCTTCGGCCAGAGGGTGTTCACTGACCGTTTCCACTGAAGCAGCCAATCTCAAGAGTTCGTCACTCGGGATTGATTGTTGAGCTGCAACGATAACATCGGTTAGTTCAGGCTTGCCCTTGGTAATTGTGCCAGTTTTGTCCAAGACGACGGTCTTGATAGATTGTGCGGTCTGCAGCGCTTCTCCGGAACGGATCAAGATACCGTTCTCAGCCCCTTTGCCGATGCCAACCATCAGACTCATTGGGGTGGCCAAGCCCAGGGCGCACGGGCAGGCAATGATCAGTACCGATACGGCGGTGACCAGGCCGTAAACAAGCGGCGGCTGCGGGCCGAAGTCGAACCAGACTACAAATGTCAGAACGGCCAGGATCATCACGATGGGTACAAAGTATCCCGAGATGGTATCCGCCAGACGCGCGATGGGCGCCTTACTGTTTTGGGCATCCTGCACCATCTTGACGATTTGCGCCAGGGCGGTGTCCTTTCCGACTTTTGTGGTGCGGAACTTGAATGCTCCGGTCTTGTTGAGCGTGGCGCCGATGACCTCATCCCCCACTTTCTTAGAAGCCGGCAGACTTTCCCCTGTCAGCATGGATTCGTCAACAGCCGAGCTACCATCGATGATCACACCGTCGACCGGGACTTTTTCGCCGGGACGGACCTGGACGACATCTCCGACAAGAACTTCTTCAACTGGAATATCCATTTCCACGTCATTGCGAATAACGCGCGCGGTTTTCGCCTGCAGGCCCATCAGTTTTTTGATGGCTTCGCTGGTTCGTCCTTTTGCCCGAATCTCCAGCGCCTGTCCTAAAACGACCAGGGCGATGACCACCGCTACCACGTCAAAGAAGGGCTCGGATGTTCCTTCTGGGAAAATTCCTGGGAAAACAATTGCCACGACTGAATACAGCCAGGCAGCGCCTGTTCCCAACGCAATCAACGTGTTCATATTGGCGGCGCGATGTTTGAGCGCAGCCCAGGCTCCGGTGAAGAAATCACTACCGGACCAGAAGAGGACCGGTAAGGTCAGCAGAGCGGCTCCAAACCAGGTGATCCGTAGAGTTTCCATCGACCAATCTTTTACGATGGGGATGAATTTAGGGTAGGCGGTGATTAATACCGGGATAGACACAAGCGCTGCAAACCAAAACCTGCGCATCAAGCGTTGATATTCTTTTTCGTGAGCTGCCTGCTGTTGGTCGACTGGTTCTTCGCTGGCTGCCGGCCGGGTCTTATATCCCCAGCTCTCAATCGCGGTATTCAACTCCTTGAGTGTCGTTTGCTCGGGCAGATAATCAACTGTCGCTTCCTGTGTTCCCAGGCTGACCGAGGCATTTAACACGCCAGGGGTAGCTTTCAGCTCATCCTCGATGAATCCCACGCAAGAAGCGCAGCGGATGTTTTCGATGCCAATCCGTTTTTGCGCACCGCCCACCTGGTAACCAGTTTTTTTTATCGCCGCCACGATGTCTAAGATTTGGATCGTTTCAGGGTCATACTCGACCACGGCGATTCCCGCCTTCGCGTTCATGACAACCCGCTCTACTCCATGCAGCTTCTCGAGCACCGAACGGATCAATACTCCACCAGGCTGCCCTTCCTTAGCGAGGCCAAGTATGGGAAGCTCGACCTGCAGCAAGGAGGAATCCGGGTTGAAGCCGGTCATTGCAGAGGCAGCGGGTTGGCTGGAATGATGGGCATACTGGTGGGGATTGGCATCGAATTGTTTGACGCAATTTTCCGAGCAGAAATAATACGACTGCCCCATGTGTTCTCGCGTGGCAAAAGCCGTGCCCGGCTCTATTTCCATACCGCAAACTGGATCTTTTACCATAAATCGCCTCTTTCCAAAAATCGTTGTTGATGTCTACCTCATCATCTTAGCATGCCACTCAACTGGCTTGCAGCGTTAAATCGCTAGGCCGATACCCTCGAAAGAAAATCGGCCATTATGCCTATTCCGCAGGCTGTTCAAATCATTCGGCTGTCTCAAGTGGCAAGCTATCGATCAAATCTCAAAGGTAATAGCATGTTCATATGTCTCTTTCGGAAGTTGAATTAATCCCAAGGAGACTCCGCGCATGACGGCTTCCGTGCGGCTGGCGGCCTGTAGTTTTTCAAAGATCCGCGCGATGTGACCTTGCACCGTCCGGTCGCTGATTTTGAGTTTGATGCCGACCACCTTGTTGGTCAAGCCCTCGGCAACCAGGGAAAGGATTTCGATTTCGCGGTCCGTCAATGACTCGTAAACTGGTGCAGGATTCGGATTGGCGATCTGCGCCATGACTTTGGGTAAAATTTCCGCGTCTAGAACTGATTTGCCTTGATAAACATCCCTGACCGCATGAATAATTTCATCTGGTGAAGCGGTTTTCAACACATAACCATTCGCGCCGGTCTTCAAAACGGCAGAAATGTACGGATCATCATCATAAGATGTAAGAATGAGAACCCCAATCGGCCACCGATTAGCGCGAATCCGGCGAGAAACTTCAATTCCCGTTGCTTTCGGCATCTGGATGTCGAGGACTGCGACGTCTGGCGCCATCCTTGCGATCATTTCTACAGCCATCTCGCCGTCGGAGGCTTCGTTGATTACCTGGATGTCACCGGCTTGCTCCAAAAACTGACGAATGCCAGCACGCACAACGGCATGGTCATCTGCGAGCAATACTCGAATCGTCTGTTTCTTTTCTTCATCATCCTTCATGGTCATTCACCTTCATTTCCTCCCGGTCATCCATCCCATTCGGATTTCCAGGCAAATTGAATTGCGAAGCGTAAATTCTTGCTAGATGTTCTCTTCCCTCTTGCAACAACATTTGCCGTTGGCTTTTATATTTAACAACTTCAGCCGCATCCATCACGGCAGCATGGATTAAGGGGAAACCGAACCAGACAATGCCCAATCCAAAGAATATGCCGGTGATCAGGCGCATCCAGGCATTGAAGGACCCCCAGGCATCTCCCGCGTAGAACGAGGCCGCGAAGGAATGATTGGTCAATGCTGCCAACCAGGCATTGCTATCCCGAAACCCTTGCCCTAATCCGGCCAGGTCACTCAGGAAATGCGTCATGCCATCGATCGCCATAGGCAAAAGAAAAAGAATCAGTCCCCACCAGGGCAACCGTCGAATCTTCTTCCGGAACAACCCCCACAACATGCCGAAAATCCAAAGACTGGTAAACATCGACACCATCCGGTCAGACCAGGCCACCTTCCAGCCCATCTGCGGATTTCCTACAAACTGCCGGAGCACGGCGAGTTCGTTGGTGTTTTTCCAGGCCGATTGGATCTCTCCGATGGAATAGGAGATCTTTGGGCCGAACAAGAAATACGAGCGTTCCGGAAGTTGGTGACAGAGGTAAGAATAGATCCAGTAAACAACCTTTCCCGGAGCAGTCAAACCGGCCTGCATCAGGGCCGGCGCAAGAAAGGGGCTTATAACGTAAATGCCGATCAATACACTGACAAGCAGAACCCAGTGCCGACTAGACCAGAGAATGAATTGGTCGGATTTATTAAGAGGGTGAGTTGATAATTGGATCGAAGGGTTCATCGGGAAATTCTCCATTCTCCGGTGCGTCCGGTATACCGGACGCACCGGAGAATCTAAAACAGCATCCGGATCATGGAATCTTCAAATCAAAATCCTTTTTCACATCCAGTCCTTCTTTTCGTACGTACACAGTAATTTTCCATGTTCCCGACATGCTGAAATCTGCGGTAATGGCATACTTGCCACCTTCTTGTTCTGTCGCCGGGCCGCTCATCGTCATGCCGGTCATGTCAGTGTGATCGGCGCTAACGTCCACGGTCGCCCCGGTCAGAGGCTGCCCATCCTGGTCTTGCAGCTTCAAGATGATTTCGTTTTTTCCGGCGACCGGCGGGGCGGGAGTAGTTTCCAGGGTGAATTTCACCGGTTCGGTTGATTGATCTTGGGTTTGGGCAGCATTCGAACATCCTGCCAGTAGGGCTGCCACAACGATGAGCATTCCAATCCAAATAAAGCGCGGTTTCATGTTATCTCCACTTAATCAGTAACGTTAATCATCAGCATCAAACCACCGGGTTCGACGTTGTCGTTGGTGGTATGGTGCAAAATGTGACAATGCAGCATCCATTGGCCGGTTTCAGTAGCGACAAACTCGATATCGTACCGTTCGCCTGGCGACACCAGCACAGTGTCTTTGGTCAATTGGGCGGCTTCAGGAACCGGATGGCCATCTGTTGCCACAATTTTGAATGGCACGCCATGCAAATGAATGGGGTGAACGAACTGCCCAATCCCTGTCAGACGCAGACGAACGAGCTGTCCCTTTTTGACATTGATCGTTTCTGTTTCCGGGAAAGACTTCCCGTTGATGGTGAAATAATTCGGTTCCATGCCAGCCATGGGCATGGCGGCAAAGGTATTGCCATTCTTCACAAGCCACTCTGAGATCATCAGGTCGACATCCACATCCGGTTTGTTTACCTCTGGCTCTTTGGGGTCAATGATGAACGGGGCATACAACCCAACCGAAACTTGAACGTCACCCTCGTAATGCGAGTGGTACATGTAGGTGCCAGCCGGCTGAGCGGTAAACTCATAAGTAAAGGATTCTCCCGGTTGGATCGGCTTTTGAGTCACGTCCGGGATCCCATCCATGGCGTTCGGCACCGCAATGCCATGCCAGTGAATCGTGGTTGGCTCAGGGAGTTCGTTTTTCACGATGATGCGAACTTTCTCACCTTCGGTTACCCGAATCATAGGCCCGGGTACAGTCCCGTTGTAAGTCCAGGCGGTGACTGAAACATCTTTGGTGATCGACCAGATGACTGGTTTGGTGGTCAAATCGAAAACCTTGACGTCGCCGTCCATGCGATAAGTCAGCGGTTGTCCACCAGTCGTTTCAGTCGCTGCTTGGACATTCTCACCGCTGATAGGTTGCATCATATGAGAACTTCCTGGCGACGGCATCATCGCGCCTGGGGTTGCGGTAGCATTCATCATGTTCCCCGTTCCCATTGCGGACCTTGAACTGGGGGCGCAAGCGGCTAACAAGAAAACTCCTACGATGGCAATTGGGAAAAACCTGAGTAGTTTTTTCAAACGGCTCCTCCTTGGGATCATTTTTTTCGCTTGTTTCCCAAGGGTAAACGAAATGGCTTAAGAAATGAAGCGCCGAATGGCCTACGGCAAGTGGGCAATTATGCCTAATGTCATCTGATTTATAGTCAAATGTCATGCTGGGTTTCGATATCATTCGATCCATCTTTGCTGCTTTCAGCGTTTGCATCAGCCGTCACTGCAATTGGGGACAACAGGGTGGTAAATTTTGCCCGGAAGCTGCGTTCAGGTTCGTTCTCCAGAAAAATAGACGTGGACATATCATTTCCATCCAGGATGATTGTTGCAGGCGGTCCATCCTTTCCATAAATCAAGAGGACGACCAATTGACAGATGCATCGAGCACGGGTGTCCATCGCCGAAAGCAGATCGAAGGATTGGACCACCGCATATCCGGCCGACTTGAATTGTTCAGTCACCTGGGTGACGGTACAGCCACATGCCTGATTTACTACCAGGATTGGTTGCTTTCCTGCGTTCATTTCATATCTCCGATTTGAGTATAGAAGGTCGGAGTATTCGTGCGAAGGGCAGAATCACGGACTCAGACGTAAGTGATTCTGCCTATCAATGGCAGCCATGCTTGTGTTCGTTCTCTACCGGGACGGGGCTGAACTGATCGCCCGTTTTGGACAAGGGAGCTTGTTCTTGGTGGTCGCCGTGGCCAGTATGACCTGCGTGCATCCAGAAATGGCTCAAGATCATCGCTCCGATCAAGCCATAATTGATAACCAGGCCAACAGATACTTTGAAGACAAATATAGCAACCAAGGCGGCCAGCAATCCAGCGACTGTGACCAACACGAGTGGTTGGATTCGAAGCTTATTGGAGGGGTTCGTTTGGTCCATAAAAAGTCTCCTTTGTACTTCTACTATAGTGAAGGCTGAGACTTTCTATAAGCGCTGTTTCACGTGCCTTTGAGCTAGCATAAATGCCTAGGCTGGCGCGAGCTGACTTAACAAGTTCGTCGCAAGGGGATATTGATTGTCCAAGATATTTTGCAGTTTGTCTCGGAGGTTATTCGTATTCGCTATTTTTTCGCTATATGGGAGTAATAAGGATTGGGTGATGGCCAGGTCCATTGCGATTTGTAAATTCTTTTGTGGGTTTTCGTCAAAGAGGCCGGACCCCATTTGTGACCATGAATTGGAGAGATAGATCATTCCCTCAAGCAGCATACTGCTGGAATTCATGGCAGAAACTTTCTGAAGAATTTTATGTACACGAAGTAAGGGAAACAAGGCCGAGGGAATCCTGCGCAGAATGATCAGCAACTTCCGAAAAGCTCGTTGTGGATCTCGAATGTAAGATTGGATCAAACGTTTCTCTCTCAATGGATCTGGACTCGCACTGCCAACCAATCGATAACCGGGTAATTTCGTTGGCGCACAGTCAATGACGGTTGTTTGCGAGAGCAGATCCGCATCCGACCAGGGGAACGTGAGCGTGTCCATTGTGCCAATGATGGCGAGGTTGGGTGGAAATGGAACTGGATTTAAGAAATGGGAGGTGGGCAACCGCATCAACTCACCATGGCGAAGTTGAAAGGCTGTGTCCGAGAAATACTCCTGTAGTTCACCAGGGCTTATCCGGTTGATATTGGCAATGTAGAACCGGTCCCGATTTTCTGGCAACCCGGCTTCTTCAATCATCATTTCAAGTTTGAGGGTATTGAACCGTGATTGAGTCTGTGTAAACATTGCGACATCTGCGGTTTGGGATGCCCACCAGGGATGTCCCACCATTGGTTGATATTGATTCGAACCACCGCCTGTTATAACTTGGCAATAACATTCGACCAGCGCTTCTTTTTCAGCTTCGCGTGGGCCAATCAGAATCATCAGAGGCTTGGATTTGAAGGCGACAAGAAAGTTAACCGTCCAAACTCTCGGGAGCGAAAAACCACACTGGCGAAGTTGTTCGTCAACCTTTTCAAGCAGCATGATTTCAGGATCATGTATTTGATCTTTTTCTCGTTTCCTCATATAGCCTCAGGCAAAATACGGTAATGGACCAGCTCGCCAAAAATAGTTTTGAAGCGCCTGATTTCAACGATACTGATAAACCCGGCCCGGCTTAACATCTCCGGAAGCAAGCCCTGAATATTATCTCCGGCTTCCTCGAGGCGGGCTATTGGGATGGATATCATCCTCATCACGGGAGTAGACGGTTTCCCAAAATCCAACAGATGAAATTCACCGCCAGATTTCAAAACCCGTAAGACCTCCTGGAATGCTTTAACCTTATTGGAAGTGATGAGATGGTGCACCATAAGGCAGGAAACGACCCGATCAAATGAGGCATCAGGATAGGGTAGGGCTGTAGCCTTCCCTTCCCTCCATTGGATGGACAGACCGGCAGCCTCGGCTTTCTTTTGGGCTATGTGGAGCACGGTGGAGTCGCCGTCCAGTCCGATCAATTTGAGCTGCGGGAAACGCCGCTTTATCTGGATGGTCAATGTGCCCGTACCGCAACCCAGGTCAAGAACCTGCTGATCACTCGCCAGATTGGAATACTCAACCAGATGGCGCTTAAACTCATCCTCCCGCATGCCCCATTTGAGCAAGGGGTCATACAGCGGAGTTAGCCAACCCCGGTTTAATGCCGGGATGTACCTGTCTTTCTTATCCATGTCATTATAATATTTCCAGAATGGTGAGAATTCCTTGTACAAGGAAATAGACGCCAAATCCCAAGAGAATGCTTGCCAGTAGGTAATGTGACACCTTTTGAGATTTGGTTGGGTGAGATAAGTCGACATACGGCTTTTCCATTGGAAACCTCCGATATCAGGCATTCACGGAAAGCTGCTGTTTCTTCAGTAACGTAATCGCGAGGAGCGGCAGACTGATCGCAAACACAATAATGCTGATAAGTTGCGCCTGGTTCATTCCCAGGGCAATGATCTTATACGCGCTTGTAAAAGCGATGAAGAAGCGGGCAAAAGAGTAAAGCGCCAGATAGATCAAGGTCAAAATTCCATCCTTAAACCCTTTCTTGCGCAGGCTCCAAAGCACGGAGAAGATAGCCAGGTTCATCAGGATCTCGTAGACCGGCGTGGGGGTGTAATAGACGCCAAGTTGGGGAACCATCGCGTTTGGGCTGACATAAGCAAAGCCAAATGGACCATTGGTCGGTTTACCCACAGCATCTCCGGTGATGATGCACGCGATTCTTCCAACAGCCTGGGCCAGAACCACGCCGGGAACAAATGCATCTAGCAGGCGCGGTAACTTCCAGTGATTGATGCGTGCGAGCACTGCGGTGGCCGCGAGTCCGCCCAGCACACCGCCCCAGATCGCCAGGCCGCCTTCCCAAATATACAAAGCGCGGATTGGATTGGCGGCGAATTCATCCGGCCAATGATCGATCACGTGGAAGAACCGCGCGCCGAACATGCCGGCAATAACAATCCATAAAACGCTGTCCGTGAGCCGTTCGGTATTGAAGCCTTTTCGTCCAGCTTCTTTAAGTGCCAACCAGACGCCAAGAATCACGGCGGCCGTTACGATCAGGCTGTACCATCGGAGATGGAAATGACCTATTGAAAACAGAATGGGGTCGATCGGAATGGTGATCATTATGCCTTTAAGCCCTTCCCCGTTTGCTTGTTTGCCAAACGGGGAAGGGAGAGGAAGTTTTAGTGGTGGTGTCCGGAGTGGCTGTCCTCAGCCTTCCCCACATATTTCTGGGGTTCTTTATCAAAGGCCTTCTTACACCCTGACGAACAAAAGTAATATGTCGTTCCCTGGTAATCGGATTTCCCGGCCGCCGTCTTGGGATCGACGTCCATGCCACAGACTGGGTCTTTTGCCATCGATTTCTCCTTTTGGTCTACGTGATAGACCGAATTAATTTGATCTCACTTACAAATAAAAGTATAAGGCGCTGTTCACTGTTCGAACAGCGCCAAGTAGCCGGATTGTAGGTAAGCGTTAATGCCTACCTTACTTGTAAGGTGATAATGGTCCCCTGACCTGGTGTTGAGAGGATTTTTAGCTCAGCATTGATTATTTCGGCCCGTTCTTGCAGCCCCAACAAACCGAAATGTCCCTTTTCTGGAAATTCAGCCGGATTGGCCGGAACGACGAACCCCTTTCCATCATCTCGAATCTGAACAAAGACTTCCGAGTCGGTGAAATCCAGTTCCACCCAGGCGTGTTTGGCCCCGGCATGGCGGATCACATTATTGAGCGATTCCTGGACGATGCGATACACCGACATCGCCTTTTGTGCATCCATACCGCGTTCTTGACCCCTTACTTTATAGGCAATTGGGATGTTGGCGGTTTGTCCCATCTCCTGAACCAGCATTTCCAAAGAAGCGACCAATCCCAGGTCTTCCAGATAAATCGGGCGCAGACCGCGGATCATGCGGCGTAGGTTGGTCATGGCTTGCTGGACCCATGTTTGCAGTTCGCTCAGAGAGCCTTTTTGCGCCTCGGGGGAATTGATCGAGATCAATTGAAGGCGCTGGTTGAGCGCAATCAGCGCCTGGATGGTGTCATCATGCAGTTCCCGTGCCAGGCTGCGTCTTTCATTTTCCACTCCAGCAGTGATCGCGCCGATGTAATTGCGCAGGCTCTGTTGGGCTGCTTTCAATTTATCCGCCATATCGATCAATTCAAGCTGTAAATTACGGATCTCTTCGATCCCACCCACTTGCTGCCGGATAGCCTCAAAATTCCCCCTGGCGAGGCCCGCGGCCTGTTTTTCTAATTTTTGTAACGGGGTCACAATCCTGTGTGCTCCAAACCAGATCGTGAAGATTGCCAGTATGAAAACCGGAGCCAGGACCAAAGGGGCCGACTGGGTGCTGATTAAGTAAGGACTGGCGATATCTTCCCAGGCTTCTTCAATCACCAGTCCCCATCCTACCGGATGGATGGGTGCAAAGGCGACAACGTGCTCACCCTCGCTGCCTTGATAATAATTGATCCCGCTTTCGCCATTCAGCGCCTCCATGATCCCTGGATGCGATTGAACGTACTCATCCATTTTCGTGGGTCCGGCGCGATAGATAACGTCGAAATCCCCTTTCGTTTCCTTTGTACTGGTGACCAGGATGGTGATTTGGCCAGAATTTGCCAGATCGCCAACCGTTATGTCGATCAGGTTTTTGGGAGAAAACGCCCCAAGAAGCACTTTACCCGATTCTGTTGGTATGGCAAGAAAAATGTACGATTGGGTTGTTCCTGACGGTGTAATCAGGTTCGAAAAAACTGGCATCGAATCGTTTGGTGCCGGTGTCTTGAATGGATCGGGAAACATTGCCGGAATGGCCGCCCAATCCATTCCGGTCGTTGAAGCGCGAATCAAGTCTCCATTTCGGGTATAAAGCGCGATCCCCCCCTCGAAGGTAGAGGCGATTTCGTCTGTCGTGAAGCGGATTGAGGAAAAATCGGGCTGGTCTCCCATTTCCCGGGCGATAACCTGTATGGTACCGGTCAGATGAATCACTTCTCGTTCGATAGATGAGGAGGCCGCACGGACTGTTCTCAGGTCGCGATCTCCCACCAGGCTGCGCATGGCTTCATAATGAAGTGTCTGACTGCCAAAGGCCACCATCAGAAGTAAAACGGTCAATGGCAATATGGTAATCAAAAATAATTGGAGGGTAAACCCCCTCCAATTCGATTTTTTCACGGCAGGGTAATCAGGATCAGACAACGTGCACCTTTCGTTTCATCTGGTCATGAAGCTCACAATCCCTCTTCAGCGATATTGGCTGGGATCAGGCCAAGGGATACCGCGCGCATGACTGCTTCCGTACGGCTTTCGGCATTCAATTTCTGAAATGTGTTAGTTAGATGGTTTTGCACTGTCCGGTCGCTGATACCCAATTGTATGGCAATCGCCTTGTTGGTATATCCCTTGGCAGCCAAAGTCAGTATTTGTAGTTCGCGATCGGTGAGGGATTCCACGGGCGCTGTTTCTTCCTGCCGGGCAAGTTTCGCGATTAGTTTTCGAGCCAGGGCAGCATCCAGCACTGATTTGCCGTGGAACACGTCGCGGATGCCCTGGATGATTTCACGTGGATCCGCAGTCTTTAGCACGTAACCATTCGCCCCAGCTTGCAGCACCGCCTGGACATAGGGTTCATCATCGTAAGCGGTTAAGACCAAAATACCAACAGGTATGCGATTGGACCGGATCCAGCGTGTCACTTCGATCCCGCTCATCATCGGCATCTGGATATCCAGAACTGCTACATCGGGATTAGATTGTTTCAGCAGTTCGCAGGCTTCCTGTCCATTGGAGGCTTCTGCAACAACCTGGAGATCGGGACTGAGCTCTAAAAATTGCCGGATTCCAGCACGCACAACGATGTGGTCGTCGGCTAACAATATTCGGATGATAGGTTGGTTTTCTGAGATCATTACGATTTTATTATACTCACGCCCCAAGATGATGAGCATTGAAAAGTGGATGTTGTAAGTGCATCTATTTTGAATCAGGTGGGAACCAGGCGAAGGTATACAGGTAACCTACTAGAGCTTCGATTTGTTTGCTGGTGAAGATCGGTCCCCAATAGGGCATGCCGGTGCCCATTCCACCGCGGATGATCTTCCCTTCAAGCAGCGCCGGACTTGCACCGAGCAGAACGCTAGGATCGGTGAAATTCGGCGGGCTAACCAATCCTTCGCCTGTCGGCTGGTGAACCGTCTCTCCAGAGGCGTGCGAGCTCGGATCCCAGACCGGCAAGCCGCGCACCATGACTCCATCTCCCTTTCCACTTTCACCGTGACATGCCGCGCAGTTTGTGGCATACAACTCCCGGCCGTCCTTCAACGCTTCGGGGCTGGCCTGCTGCTGCCAAATCCAGGCAACGGCATCCCACAAATCATCATCGCTCAAAGAGGAAAGGGTTGGCTCTGCGCGCAGTTTGAGCCAGACTTTTGCTGGGCTGTTGGAAAGATACGTATCTTTCTCCAGGGCGTAGGCAGGCAGTAGGCTCGCAAACAAAGAGCCATGTTCCGGGGAAACGGTGGTAACCGGAGCAACTTCGGCGGGATGTGGCGCGTCCACATCAATGCCTAACTTGAGGAACAACGGCTGGGAATCGGGCGGCACAGGGTCGCCATCTCCCGTGACTTCGATGGTTCCGCGCATGCGCCAATGGTTGGCGCCGCACCAACGGTTACAGTAAAAGGTGTACTTTCCGGGGCGGTCAAAAGTCAAGGTTGTTTCGGTGAATTCACCCGGAATAATCTCCAATGCCGGCTGGTCTGATCGGCCAATCGCAAAACCGTGTACCACATCGTCACTGGTAAGGCGCAAATGAATCGGCTGTCCAACCTTTGCCTGGATGGTATCGACGCTCCAGCCGCCGTTCTCTGGCATGCGCGCGTGCAGCTCGATTTTCGCTCCCTGATCTTTGGACAACCACCAGCTACCCAGTGGGACACCAATCGCGGCCAGTACTAGAAGAATGACGATCCAACGGGCAAGTCTTTCTTTTTTCATTGGATTTAACCTACCAGCAGCCAGAGCATGGCCAGTGTAAATATACTTGAAAAGGCTATCAACGGCGCGGCCTGACGAATGGTTTCACTGATGCGGCACGCGACCCGGCTGGACCAGAAAAGTCCAACCGTCAGCATAACTACCTGTAAAATCAGGCTAAAGGAAGTGGCTTCTCCAACGCCGGCTGATTTGGAAAGGCCAATCAAATTCCAGCCCCAACCCAGAGGATCTGTAACCACAGGGAGTACATAGCCAAATTTGACGAAAGCAAACGAGATGGTAAAAGCAATCCAGGCCATCAGTCCAAGCGGGACGAGCACCTGGCTGTAATGGGCCAGGGACTTTTGCAAAGAAGCAGGCGCAGAACTAAGGCGGTTCGCTAACCACACAGAAGCAGTGTAGAGGCCAGGCAATACCCCAAGCGCTATCATGAGAAAACCCCCTGCAAACAGGAACCAGTCCGGGCTGCCGATGTTGTAAGCAACCGATTTCAATAGGCCCCAGGGCCCCAAGAAAACCGCGGAGTCGACCAGCGCGGAGGCCAGCATGACCAGTCCGAGGAAGGCTTCATCCAGACGATGTTTGGTCTTTGGACCCAGATCGCTGCCCCACGGGCGCAGGTTGACTGCGATATTATCCGACGGGCATATCCGCAGGCATTCCATGCATAGTCCGCAGTTGGCGCTTGACTTCAAGGCCAGCGGGTACTGTCCCCACGGGCAGGCGGTGTAACAGGTCTTTTCGCTGTGAGCAGCGCATATATCCGCATCTTTGACCCGCAATTCCACCGGCCCAGCCTGCGCGTACAACCCGGTAAATCCACCGATCGGGCACAGGTAATTGCAGAAGGAGCGTCGTTCGAAGACCAGGCTGAGAACGAGCGCCAGAACCAGAATGGCTAACAAAACGATAGCAGTGACTTTGGCCGAGGTCAGGGTCACTGCCCCGAAGAGGCCCACCATCAAAAAGCCTCCGGCCTGCATCCAGGTTCCTTTGAGGAATTTGGGCCAACGCTTGCCCTGGCCCATCCCCTTCCCCCCGCGCGGCTGCAAGATCCCCCCGTTCTGCAGCCATTCGCCGGGCATGGGAATTGGGCAGATACTGCACCAGGATCGACCACCGAATGGAATGAAAACCAACTTGAGCGCCGTCCACCATGCGATCCATACAAAGATGATGGCGAAGTTGTGGCTGCCCACAACCGAGCCCATCAGACCGGCGAGAATCGTAAAAATGAAACCTGCCAGGGTGATGGCACGCAGCAAGAACTGCGGCCAACGGCTGCGCAGCAGTGCCAGCGCACGGGGAGAACGGGTCAGATCCAGACGGGTCATGTCGTCCCCCTGGAAACATTCTTGAGGGAAATGAGGGCTGCCGAAATGGCCAGTAATCCTAAAACGATCCCTCGAACGAAAAGGAGGTTAGGGCCTACTTGCAGCTTACCAATCATAAAGGGATGCAGGTTGCCGCATGCTACCGAACAACGAAAACGGAAAACCCCAGCCTGATCCGCGATGAAGGTTGCTGTTGCAGTTTGCCCAGGGTCTGCCTTTAATTCAAAGTCATAACTGTCCAGCGAAAACCCGTGCACCACGTCGGTCGATACCAACTCAATGGTCACCCGGTCTCCGGGGTTGATCTGGATTTCGCCTGGCGTGAACTGAAAACTGCTGGCCTCAATACGAAGCAGCCTGTCCTCTGGTGCATGAAACGGCAATGGCAGCGGAGCGAAGAGGATCAGCAAGGCCAGCCCGGCGAAAGGGAATACCCAGGCCCATCTCTTCCAGTTTTTGAGAGCAGTCTTGTATGGCAGCGATTCCATCGGCATTATTGGGCTGGCGGCATATTGGATGGGCCATATTGTGAATAGGTCTGATCGATTGCCGCCCGTATTTCGTTGGGCGTTTTTCCGTCTCGGGTCATTTTCATCACGTCTTGAGCGATATCCACACAAATTGAACAACCCAGCGCGTGCTGATCAAAAACCACTTCGCCTGAAGGTTTCACTTCCTTCACATAACAGGAATAATTCGAAGTATGCCCAGCCGCGCCACAGCCACAGTAGCAGGGAACATTCTTTAATGCATCTGGATTCGCGACCGCGAATTGATAGGCCTCTTGAACAGACACCGCTGCCTTTTGGACATCAACCGGCATATCCGACATGGGGGCCATATTCAAATCTTGACCTGCGGTTGAACTGCTGGCGCTGCAACCAGACAGAAGAGAAACGATAGGGAGCAAGGTCACCAGGAAAATAAACCAGCGAAAATTGCGGACGTTTGTAGGAAGCGGGTTATTCATCATTAAGCACCTTATTGCATGATATGGGTAAGGATCTATGCCTAGTATAAAGATGTAATTCGAAAGCGCAGAGGGCGATATCGCTTGGAGTAGGATAGGTAATATTGCCTATTGATGAGTTTTTTTAGGCTGGTGTTATGAAATAAAAAATGGTCACAAGGTTCTCAAGCAAATGTTTCGCGGAACCCTGTGACCATCTCGAAAAAAAACGAATGGTTTTCCTATGAAGCAGCTCTTAAACGTCGCCTAATTCTTTACAGATGATTTTCGTCCAATTGCTTTTCCGGGTTGCCAGGGCGTTCCTAAAGCCGGTAATACAAAGCGATCCAATCCCCACCAACCCGCTGTTTTCCACGCGAGCACAAGCAGAATGGATAGGGTGAACAAAACCGGGTTGGTGCTGGCTGATCCGGCCATCATGAAATTCCAATTCATGAAACCGCCGAAGAAAGCAGCAATACCGGTAAACAAGCCCAAGATCAGTGCCACCCCAATCAGGATTTCCCCAATATAAACTACCTTTGAGAACCATGTGTAAGCCCCGGCATCAATCATAGATTGCAGGAATCCGCGATACCAGTCAAAAGCAATTAATGGACGGGCTGGCGCATCAGGGATGGCCACTGCTCTCTCCCAGAAACCTTTCAATGCTTCGCCCGTTTGGGTCCAGGCGGGATTCGAGAGCTTGCCAATTCCCGAGGTCAACCAGGCATAACCCACATAAATGCGCGCTATTACCCATAACCAGGCCCATTTTGGGCTGTTGAACAGGCTTTGCGCAAATGGAGGATCAGCGAAAACCTCTGTTGTACTTGGAACTTTATTTGACATATAAGACTCCTGAAAACTGAGAGTAAAGGTAGAAGATCCACATCAGTCCAAAACAATCCGGAACAGTTAGGGGATCCAATTGGAAAGTACAGTAAGGGTCATGTCCTTTTGAATAGGATCATTTGAAGGAAGGTGAACTCGAAAGTCGTGTTTTCCGCCCATATCGCCGTGCATCATGAACTGCATTGATATGGTTGTCGTTTCACCAGGCTTGAGGGTCATCGAACCGATGACAGGAGTGGGAGGTCAACACCCCTCCTTGACTTCGATAAAGGGAGCCTTGGAAAATTTGAGAGGCTGGTCACCCACATTCCTGATTTCAAAGGAAACCTCAACCGTTTGCCCTAATTTGACGTCCCCTAAATCCACCTTCTCTTTGTCCGCCTTCAGACTGGGGCTGCCGGTAACCTCGGGGGTAAAAGATGTCGGTTTCTTTTGGAATGCAAAAAAGGCAGCAATGAGCAGGATAGCCGCTCCGGCCAGCGCCATAATCAGCGGCAACTTATTATGTTTGCGCTGAACCTGCCGGCTTTTCGAAACACCTCTTTTTAATTTAGACATTCAAAATTCGTTCCTTTGAAGTTGAGATAACTCTGATGAAATTGTAAAAGTGGGGGAGACAAATCACAATAGGCCATTCTGCCTGTTCAATCAGCAGCATTTTAACGCATGCACAATTGCTAGATGATACGTATGATAAGAATATTATTGAAGGGCCAGTTTATGCCAACTCCCATTTTCTCAAAAAATACAAAGCAACACCTAACCCGACGTGAAATTTCCGATAAGATCTGGACCATCCTGGTGATTTTAGGTCTGGCTTCTGCGATCATATACAGTCTTTTGATCCAAATTTTGCATCACCCCTAGGATTCAATTTGGAAACGACCCAGACAACCCATGGTCAAAAAGCTAGTGGTATGCGTCTTCGCTTGAATACTTTCTTCCACGCAGTGCTGTTTGTGCTCGGTTTTTCAGTGATATTTATCGTCGGTTGGGGCGGCGCGGCCACCGCTCTCGGCCAGGTGTTTGGAATCTATAAGTCCATTTTGGGGCGAATCGGCGGGGCGATCGTGATCTTGTTAGGCCTATTCACGCTCAAACTCATCAACCTTCCCTGGTTAAACTATGAAACGCGTTCTTACTGGACCCCTGGCAAGGGCGGTCCAATCCTATCTTCAGTGATGATGGGTGTTTTCTTCGCCGCTGGTTGGACGCCTTGCATCGGAACAACGCTTGGAGCCATCCTCACCCTTGGAATGAGCCAGCAATCCGCGACCCAGGCCATGGTGCTGTCCAGCGGTTATGCCATCGGCCTGGGACTTCCCTTCCTGGCGATTGGATTTGGGATGGAAAAAGCCATTAGGTTCATGGCCCGTTTTAGAAGGTACATGCGCTGGATCGAGATCGTCAGCGGTTCGCTCTTGATCATCGTCGGACTGCTGATGGTGTTCGACCGGATGACTCTCATCGCCATTTGGGCGCTGCAGCGGGGTTATTTTATCGACTTGCCCCTGGGAGGCGCGGTTACGCCGACTTACATCATTGCTGTTTTTGCAGGTCTTCTGTCGTTTCTTTCCCCCTGCGTTTTACCATTGGTGCCAGCCTACGTGGGATATTTGAGCGGACGGGCAGTCAAAGACCTGCCTTCGCCGGTGAAAGAATCTATGATTTAGGGAGGATTTCCAGGAGGAATCCTTCAATTTTTTCGGGCAGCATAGCCCCGACTTGAATTCGCCGGAGTATGCCTTGTGTATCAATAAAATAGCTGGTCGGCAGTCCCCGCATACCATATAACCCTACACTAACATCACCGCTTTCATCCAGAAGAATGGGAAAAGTAAGTTTTAGTTCTGTCACGAAATCTCGAACATCCTGCAAATTATCCTGTGCCGTGAAATTTATTCCTAATACAACCAATCCTTTGCTATTGAATTTCTCGTAAGCCGCCTGAATTCCTGGCATTTCATAACGGCAAGGTGGGCACCAACTGGCCCACAGATTGATCAACACAGTCTTTCCCCGGAGATCCGACAGTTTTATTTCGTTACCGTCCAATGTTTTCAATCGAAAATCCGGCGCGGGTTTTCCCGTTTGGGCGACGGCAGATGTTGTGATTGCAGGAGTAATTTTGATGACCCTGGGAGTGGCTGTCGTTGAAGGTACGATCGCTGTGGGGTAACTTGCGGTGGGAGTAGGAGATGGGAGAGCTGCGGAAGTGGTGGGTGGAAGAGCAAAATTGCTGGCCAAAGCAATTCCCAGGATGATCCCTGCCAGCACAATATACGGTAGCGGGTTAAAAGGTTGTCTTCTTTTGAGAAAGTATTCGGGCATAAGCCACCATGGTCAATCCGGCTTTAATATACCTCCTGAATAATCCAAGAATCAACGGTGCAACGTAAGCAATTTTGCCCTACCCCTGAGGGGCAATAGAACCTATTCATAAAAATGATCCTTAACGATAGACTGGTTAGAAGGAAATTCACCCATATTTATGAGTGTCTAGGAGAAACCAGCCTCGTGGAGAGAGTCAGCGATACTGAACCCCATATCTCAAATCCGGTCCGATCCGGGTCCAGAATACTTATTTTCCTTTCCCAACTTAATCGACCTTTGACCATTACGCTGGAACAAGGAATAGCGCTCACGCTCGCATGTGCCGTGATCCTTACCCGTTTGATTGGCCTGGGGGAGCGCGTCATGAGCCACGATGAAAGTTTGCACGTCTATTATTCGTGGCTATTGGCGACTGGCAAAGGGTTTATCCATACCCCCATGATGCATGGGCCTTTCTTGTTTGAGTCGACTGCATTGATGAACATTCTTTTGGGGGCGAACGATTTCACTTCGCGGTTGATCCCAGTGATTCTTGGTTCATTCATCGCGATTGCTATTCCTCAACTGCTCAAACCCTGGCTTGGAAGATCAGGAACGCTGATCGCCTCCTTGCTATTTTTGATCTCTCCTTACGTGTTGTACTACTCGCGTTATATCCGGCACGATATTTTGGTGATTGCCTGGACGCTGCTGGCGGCGTACTCAATTTTTGGATATCTCTTCCAGCGGAAAGAACGATACCTGTTCATATTTGTGGCGGCATTGGCGTTGATGTTCTCCACAATGGAGATTACCTTCATTTATCTTGCGATCTTTGCCAGTTATCTTCTGGCCCGCATTGGGTGGAAATATGGTGTACGGTGGAAGGTGATAAAAACATCGCCGGAATTTGATCTACTTGTACTGATGGTCACTTTAGGGGCCTTCTTTTCATCTACGATTGCGCTGCCAGTCCTCAATCCCATTTTCGCCCGATTGACTGGCGCTGCATTTGTAGATCTATCTGTCCTGGGGAGTCAAGGCACCGAATGGATATCCAATCCATCTGGTGTCCGATTGTGGGTATTGTTCGGTGTTTTCTCGGTAGTCTCTACCGGATTGGGCATAGTCTGGGGAAGGCAACGTTGGTTAAAACTGGCAGGCCTTTTCCTGGGGATCGACCTGCTTTTGTTTACCACCTTTTTTACCAACCCGGCTGGAATTGCCAGTGGGTTTATCGGTTCTTTGGGGTATTGGTTGTCTCAGCAAGGGGTCGCGCGAGGCGGTCAACCCTGGTACTACTTCCTGATCGTCTTTCCGATCTACGAATATCTTCCTTTGATCGGTGGGTTTGGTGCGGCTGTCTTATTTTTTATCCGCCGGAAACAATTGCCGGAATTGGCACGCAATTTCATCCCCTTCGCTCTATTGTGGGCCGGGGGAATTTTCCTCGCCCTCTCTCTGGCTGGAGAGAAAATGCCATGGCTTTCCACGCATATCATCGTGCCTTTCCTATTGTTGGCAGCGTGGTGGATTGGTCAGATGGTGGAAGGGATTTGGGTAGATGACGTTATCCATTCGAAACCGAGAGGCTTTTTCAAACGGATGGGATTAGTTGCCATCGGGATACTTACTTTATTGACCATACGTACTTCCTTCTTCGTGAATTACGTCAACTATGATTATTCCACCGAGTACATCGATTATGCTCACGGCGCGCCAGGAGTTAAATGGGTACTGGATGATATCCAATCTATAGCCACCCATACGGGTGCCGGCAAAGATTTGAAAATTGCCTACGATTCGGACGTGTCATGGCCGATGAGTTGGTATCTCAAAGATTACCCCAACAGCTCGTTCTACGGCTCGCAACCAAGCCGGGAGGCCCTGGATGCGCCGGTGGTATTGGCAGGCCCGTCCAACTGGAACAAGGTCGAACTGCTACTTGGTTCCAGGTATCATCGTTTTGAAGTAATTCGCATGTGGTGGCCTATTGAGGATTATAAAAACCTGACCTGGGGCCGAATCCGCGAGGCGTTCGCGAATCCCGATCTACGCACTGCCCTTTGGGATATCTTGTGGAAACGGGATTACACCCGTTATAGCTCACAGACCGGAACTTCGCTCAAGCCCCCAACCGACTGGCCATTGGCTGAGAAAATGCGGGTCTTTATTCGCAAGGATATTGCTTTACAAATGCTTTCTCTCAGCTTGGGGTCAAGTATCCTTGCAGATATCCCCCAGCAAGCGGATACCTATGCAAATATCCAAAAAACGATAAAACCGGAAATTGTTATCACCACCGGCGAATTAAATGCACCCCGCAATATTGCGATCGGAAGAGACGGCAGCATTTTCGTCGTGGATAGCGGCAATTCAAGGATCGCGAAATATAACTCGCAGGGTGAGTTGCTGTTATCCTGGGGCAGCCGGACTCCAGATGGACAATCACCGCCTGCACCAGGAACGTTAAACGAACCCTGGGGAATTGCCTTGGACGGCGCTGGCAACGTATTGGTTGCGGACACCTGGAATCATCGCATTCAGAAATTCGACCCACAAGGAAAGTTTTTACTTGAATGGGGATCCTCTGGTCTTGCAAGTGATGGATTGGATCGACTGTGGGGACCACGTGGTATCGCGGTTGCCAGTGATGGTCGCATCTATGTCACAGACGCCGGCAATAAGCGTGTGGTGGTTTTTTCCTCGGTAGGTACAGCCTTATTTGAGTTCGCCACTGGGGGCGATGGTCAGCTAGATGAGCCCGTGGGCATCGCAGTCGGCCCGGAAGGAAATATCTACGTAGCCGACACCTGGAACCTGCGCGTGGTAGTATTTTCTCCGGAGGGTAAATATATTTCCAGTTTTAACGTTCAGGGCTGGGGGAGTAGCTCGGTAGATAACAAACCTTACCTGTCGGTTGGACCCGATAATCGTATCTATCTGACCGATCCGGAAGGATACCGGGTGATCGTGTTCTCAGCTGCGGGCGAACCTCTGGCTGCGTTTGGCCAGTACGGACCCGAAGATGGATCCTTTGGTTTACCGAATGGATTGGCTTTACGTCCAGATGGCAGCTTGTGGATTGTCGATGCCGGCAATAACCGGGTCGTAAAGTACCCGCCGATCCAGCCTTAGGCCTATGACATCGAGTAGGCTTGTCAATTTCCTCTCCTGGGTGGTTGTTTCTTTCGTTTTGATGACCGGCGCTTGGGTTGTTTACATGTTCACAGCACCAGTCCAGGCGAAAGCTGATCTGGAGAAGAGTATCCCACCTACACCGAATACCATTGTGTATGCCAGGCGTATTGATTTACCCACGTTTTCTCCATCTATAAAATTGAACTCGATAAGTCGTTTGGTGGACCTGCATACTTACCGGCCAACCCAGCCAAGGTTTGCTGTAACTCAACATACTGTAGAAAAAGGAGATACAGCCTGGACGATTGCGAAGAAACATAATATCCAGCCTGAAACGATTCTATGGAGCAATGAGGGAATAAGTACCAATGCTGGTTCTTTGCGTATTGGGATGATGCTTAATATTCTTCCGGTCGATGGAGTCTTGCATACTGTTCGGGAAGGAGACACCTTGGAACGAATTCAGGCGTTATATGGTGTTTCGATCGATGAGATTGTCAATTTTATTGGAAACGATTTTGGGGGAGCGATGCCTGCCAAATTGCTTGCAGGGGGTCAGATCATTGTTCCTGGAGGAAAAAAACAAATCGTGTGGCAGGAGCCAGGTCCCACGGTACTCCCAGGTAAAGGTAGGAAATCTCCGGGTTATTATTCGGGGCCTCTGGTTTATATTGGTAGTGGCTATTTTTCCTGGCCCATTTCTCCAATCCTGATAACCCAACCTTATTGGAGCGGCCATCTTGGGATTGATGTAGGCACTTATGAGCGCCAGCCCATTTTTGCGTCCGATAGTGGAACCGTGATTTTCTCTGGCTGGGATACAACTGGTTTTGGGAACCTGGTAATCATTGACCATGGAAATGGATACTGGAGCTATTATGGGCATAATTACGCCAATCTTGTTCGCGAAGGTCAAGGCGTAGTACAGGGCCAGCAAATTGCAGAATCGGGTAGCACTGGTAATTCCACTGGAAATCATATTGATTTCCGCATACGCTTAGATGCCGGTGGATTCCTAAATCCAGCGGATTTCTTACCATAGTTATCGTTAGTGTAGGAGGATAGATGGAAGACCAAGGTAATCAACAAGAAGGAATAAAAACTGCGTGTGGCGGTGTCATCCGTAATCCAGAGCGTTTCCCATCGGCAATTTATCAAAGTGTCCGAGTGTATTTTTGCAACATGGCATGCCTGAGAGTTTACGAGCAAGCACCGGATGCTTTCATGCGAGGGGAAGTAGAGCACCCACCCGAAGAGGATTGAGGCTGTGGAATCGAGTGAACCATAAGCGGAGTCAAAAAATCGCAGCCTCAGTTGTAATCAAGAGGCTGCGACGATTTGTTCGCGGCACCGTTCTATTGAATGTCTTTCTGCATTTGTAGGAATTGTTCCTGCGTGATCTCACCTCTGGCGTATCGCTGTTCAATAATTTCTAAGGCTGAAAGAGGAGCATTCGCATGGTTGTTGCCAACGGATTGCTTCGATTGAAACAGGCCTCGTACCACTAACACGGCCAGAACGATCAGAACGACCCAGAATAAGAACATGCCACCCAGCATTCCAAATCCCATCATGACACACCTACCTTAGCGGCTCAGATCCGACAAAATCTGCTGGTATTCTTCCCGGTTAATTTCGCCCTTGGCGTAGCGAGCCTGGGCAATATCGCGGGCCGACTGCCCGGTCAAATTTTGGGAACCGGGCTGAGCATTGTTCCCGCTCATCCGGCGAACCGCCCACACAACCAGTAATACCAGGCCAATGATTACAGCAATAGTAATCACCAGACCCAGGATCATTCCGATCCAACCCATACCACCGTATCCAAAATTACCCATCATAGTGTTCCATCCTTTTTTCGGATCTAATCCGTTGTTCAAATTGTATTTTCTTGTTCTTACTTTTAAATGATAACTTAGCGGGGTAAAGTTTCTTTGAAGCAAATGTAAAGCTTTGATGAAGATGTTCGTAAAAGCAAAAATGGATTATCCAGCCGCCGGGAGCGTAAAATGAAATGAGCTGCCTTTTCCTTCGCCTGCGCTTTCTGCCCAGATGCGACCATGGTGCGCTTTGACTAGCGCTTGCGCAATGGTCAATCCAATCCCGCTTCCCCCGCTGGCGCGCGTCCTGGATTTATCCGTGCGGTAAAAGCGGTTGAAAATGAAGGGCAGATGATCCGGAGCGATGCCGATGCCGGTATCCGAAACGGAAATGAGAATTTCGGATTTGTCCCTGGCAGCTCGGATTGATACCTTTCCACCACTCGGCGTATATTGCAGTGCGTTTCCGACCAAATTCGTCAGCACTTGAAGAATTCGATCTTTATCAACCATGATATTCGGGAGATGTGGTTCCACTTGCGTTTCAAGCTGGATGCCTTTGTCCTCAAACTGATGCCCAAGATTTCCCTTGATGGTTTCGATGAGGCCAGGAAGTGAGACGGATACGGGCTTTAGTTGGAATGCGCCAGCTTCCACCCGGCTGAGCTCCTGCAAATCGTTCACCAGACGCTGCAGGCGATCGATTTCTGTGTGGACTTGCTGGTAGGTTTCCGGTTCTGCCGGCAGAACTCCGTCCATCAACCCTTCCATGTAGCCTTTGATTGCTGCAAGGGGAGTGCGCAGTTCGTGGGTTACATCGCCAATCAACTGCCGGCGCATGGTTTCTGTCTTTTCGAGCTTATCCGCCATCTGGTTGAAACTCAATGCCAATTGGTCCAGTTCATCCAACTGATTGGACCGCACGCCTCCCGAGATTGTGAGCCTTTCTTCGTATTCTCCTTCCGCGATGCGATGGCTAATCTTCATCATCCGTTGTACCGGGGTAACGACCTGACGGCTGACGAGGAAACTGGCAACCACTGCCGCAATCAGGGCTGCAATCGTAGCCATGGAAAGCGCTTCGGTGACCGATGCCGTATAGTTAGTGAATAATTCCACCTCCATCGGTTGAGCATTTCCCATCATATCCCCACCGGCCATCATTGCGCTCATCCCTGCCATATGTCGATCGAAAGCAGCTGGAACGGATAAACTGGTGGCGGTGGCGAGAACAACGACGCCGACCAGAACGACCACTACGTACGAAAAGAATACTTTCCAGGCGAGATGTGTGCGTAGAAATCTCAACATAAATTCACCTACTTGTCTTCGAAACGATAACCAACCCCGCGGATGGTTTCGATAAAATGGTCATCTCCCAATTTCTGGCGGATATGACCGATGTGAACATCTACTACCCGGGTATCGCCGTAATAATCATATCCCCATGCTTTTTCCAACAACTGTTCCCGGCTCAACACCATGCTGTGATGCTGTGCAAGAGCAACCAACAGGTCGAACTCTACCGCGGTCAGTTCAATCAGACGCTCCTCCACCCGCACCCGCCGTGCAGAGAGGTCAATATGAAGGTGGGCGAAATTGAGCGTGGCTGGCTCATTAGCAACGGGGGTCGGGCTTTGCATCCGTCTCAGGGCAGCCTTGATACGGGCGATCAATTCACGCGGACTGAATGGTTTGGTCAGGTAGTCATCTGCGCCAACGGAGAGGCCAACGATTTTGTCGGTCTCCTCCGAACGAGCTGTGAGCATGATTAAATAGACGTTCGACTCGCGTCGCAGGTTTGCCAGAATCTCAATCCCATCCATACCGGGCAGCATCACATCCAGGATGATCACGTCCGGGTTGAAGGTTCGGGCGGAAGCAAGGCCGGATGGTCCATCCATAGCCGACTGGAATTCATAGCCCTCTGCTTTCAAATACGCAGTTACGACATTGTGGATCGAGGGTTCATCATCAATCACGAGTATCTTTGCTGCTGGCACTTTCGATTCCTTCCGAATAGGTTTGCTTATCCATTTTACATACAAACAGGGACCGGCGGAACGGCCGATCCCTGAAGTTGGGCAAGATGGATGTGATTACTCAAACATTTCAATAAAAGTTCCATGCCAGGTGTGGAGGAAGACCTGCCCGCTGAAGCCGTTTATGCTGAGCATCCCAGTCGGCTGACCATCCTTCAGGATATCGATAGTGTAGTAGCCATAGAACGGGTCGGCATCTTCGGCAGTCTTATAGCCGGGATACTGCTGATCCAGGTACTGCTGTGCAGCCTGAAGCGCTTGTTCCGGGGTTACCGTCATGGTTGCCGAGACAGCACCGGGGTCAGTGTTATAACCGCCCATCATGCCGCGGCCGCCCATCATTCCACCAGTACCACCCATCATCCCATTCCCACTCATTTGGCCGTATTTCAGATTCCACATCATGTTAGGGCCATATTCAGGGAAAACGGACAGGCTGGAGGGATCAACCAGTAATTCCATCGCTCCGATGCCGGTGCTCTTTTCGGTGATGCGAGCATAGGCGTTGTTATCGAAGATCATGATTTCTTTGATCTCAAGGTCGGAATTGTCCAGGCCTTTCAAATAGCTTTCCACGGCCTGTTTGGCCTGATCAATCGTGAGCGGTGTCGTGTTGGACGCACTACCGTTGGTATAACCACCCATCATATTGAAGCCATAGGCCATCATTCCATTGCTACCCATCATGTTCTGGCCATTTCCCATCATCGAATTACCTTGGTTGGTGAAATTCCGTCCCATCATGATGGAGGGGCCAAAATTGGTCGACCCATAATTCGAACGTCCAACAAGCAAGCCGGCCCCAAAAATCAGAGCGCTAAGGATGACTCCGGCAATAACCACTAACGCGATACCTAAAGATTTATTCATCAGTAATTTCTCCTAATCAAGCTGGTTTCTAACTTACATCCCCAGTATACAAGTCGAGAGTAAAGTGACCGTGAAGCATTTCTAAAGCTTTTGTAAAGATCTGAGCCAAGTATGAAAACGTGGTTCAACAATGTCGAAAGACTTGTTGAACCACGTCTCGATGCCCCGAAGAGTGACCTGAGGAAAAGAGTGCGGCGAGCGCTTGTTATTCAATCAACATTGCGGAATAACTATGAACACCATCGCCGCCTGCCCTTGAGATGATTTCTACGAAGTTGGACGGTCGGATCAGGTCTGGGTTATAGGTTACCTCCCCCAAACCATTGGCGTGATCGATGATGGCGTCCGTCACACCGATTGAATTGATCAGCGCATTCCTCACCCGGGTGGCACAGTTAGGACAGTTTAGTCCCGATATAGACAGATACGCATGCTGCTTTTTATGGCTTTCCTCTGCCGAAATTATTCTTTGGACAGGTTTGATGTTACAGGGATCATCCATAGTTTCTATCCTTTCATAAATAACCGCTCAAAGAGCGACATCCATACATATTCAATGATGGATGTCGCTCTCTTCACGAAGGAGGAGAAGAATAATCAAATCATACCCGGACAGAAACATCATCAAAAGCGCTATCCTGCCCAAATCCCGATAGGCTTTATTGCTTAGCCGAAATCGGGCGACTCGGCGCATGACAATCCCATCTCTACTTCGTATGATTCTAAGAAATCGTTTCTCTCGTTATCCGAGTATGTAATGGAAAACACTTCGACCTTCAAACGAAAAAGAATCTTCCTGCCCTTCGGGGCCGGCTTGCTAGGCGCAATATTGCTCACAGCAATCTACTTTGGGATTGTATCGTGGGCCGAGAGCCCGGCTCACGCTGCTGAGTTCTTTTGGCAGGATCGTTGGATTGTTCTCCCAATTATCATCGGATTTGGGGTTCAGGCTGCCTTATATACCATCCTGAAATTGAAATTGTATTTGCCGGTTACAAAGATAGGACCAGATGGATTGTCCCGCTTTCCAGCCACAGGAACCAGTATGGGCGCCAGCGGAACCACCTCGACTGTGGCGATGGTAGCTTGTTGCGTACACCATGTTACGGATGTACTACCGATCCTGGGATTGACCGCAGCAGCTACTTTCCTGGCAAAATACCGCCTGCTCTTTATGGGGGTGGGCCTGGGCACAACCCTTCTAGGCATCAGCTATATGGTCCACCTTATCGTTCGCGAAAGGCGAAGGGCAATGCCATTACTATTCGATGCCCTCCTTGCAAAGGAATCATTATGAAATTTCGTTCAATTGTCGTTATCGTTACGATCGCTGCGTTTATACTCACCGCCTGTAACGGGCAAAACCCATCACAGGCTTCAACGGCTGAACCAGCCATTCAACCCGAGTCAGCCCAGTCTGAACCAACAACTGTTCCTGCCCAAGAAATTGTTGCAACCCAGGAAGTAGAGGTCCCTGCTAATCTTACAAAATCAGACGCTCAGGGCGCTGTAACAATAGAGATTACACCGATCAATTTAGAAAATCCCGGTGATGCCATGGTCTTCGAGGTCTTAATGGATACCCATTCGGTCGATCTCAGCATGGATCTTGCTCAACTCGCTGTTCTTTCCACGGATACCGGAAAAACCGTTCAGGCAACCTTATGGGACGCACCGCGGGGTGGTCACCACGTGGAAGGGAAGCTCTCATTCCCATCTACTAAAGATGGATCTGATTTACTAGACGGCGCGAAGAGCGTCACAATCACCATTACGAATGTGGATGCGCCAACTCGTACCTTTACCTGGTCCATATCGGGAGTTTCGGGAGGATAAAATGTCCAAAAAGCATGGCCTCATCATGATTGCTTGCTGCTTGATCGCCTTCGGCGCAGCAGCTGCTGTCTTATTTTTCAAAGCTCCAATCAACAACGTGTTCATTATTCTGATGTTCTTGCTGTGTCCTCTGTCCCATCTCTTGATGATGGGTTTAATGAGGCAGAATGGGCATGAGCACCATCAGGCTACTGACAATTCCTCTGTGTCATTGCCAAAAGGCCAGGAAAAAGTCTAGCAGATGATGGCCAGAAGGTCACCGGCCCATTCCATGGAAAAGCGATCCAACCCCATCCTTGGCTTTCTGCGATTATCTGGAAACAAAAAATGGGATTATGTGATCCTGGGGATGGCTGGTATTGTAGTTGTGGCCCTCTTTTACTATGGGATTCTTGGATTGACCCGTGCCGGTCAGAAGCTCCAATATACTCCCGCAGACGTAGTGTATGGGAAAAAGATCCAAGCCGTGCACGGAATGAACATCGACCGCAGCCCCCAGGTTCTAGAAACAACTCCTGCGAATCTGAGTGAGGAACCGGTGATCCGCGTCTCTGAGTCCTTCTTTGATTTCGGTGAAGTCAATTCTCATATTGTTTTGAGGCGCACATTTGTCATTGCTAACACCGGTCAATCTGCTTTGATTATCCAACGCGCCTACACAACATGCGGCTGTACTGTGGCAGATTTCACGGCAACCGAAATTCCACCTGGCAAAGTTGCGTTGATGACCCTGCAATTTGATCCGGGCTTTCATGAGATGCGCGGAACGACAGTCCGTCGTGGCGTGCTGATCGAGACCAACGATCCTAACCATCCCATTCAGGAAATCTGGGTTCAGGCATCCGTTCGGTGAAATGGTTGTGATTTCTCCATTGGAAATTGTCTTGACAACATCTTCCATGATTTCCCGCCGTGAATTCCTGAAGAAAGCAGCAGGGGGATTGGCTGTAATAGCCATGACCCCTCCCAAACAGTGGCTCTCCCAGATTTCATTTCCGCAGGAAGAAAGATTGGGTAGGGTAACCGTTGGAATGGCAGAAGTCAAAGCCAAACCTGATGCAGACAGCCTGACGATAGCAAAAGTCTATGAGGATGCCGTTGTCCCCTGGTTGCGTGAAGTGGTGGGACGCCGGCCCTATCGGAGGAACCAGCGCTGGGTAGAGACTCCTCAGGGATATATCTGGACACCTTATCTCCAGCCAGTTAGAAATCTACCCAATACGCCGATTAACAAATTATCTGAAACCAGTCTGGGGGCCGGAATGTGGGCCGAGGTAACTCAACCGTATGTCGATTTATCCCTGGCAAACCCACCAGCTCGTTCACCCTGGTTGAAGGATGATCAAACCCCTCGTTTATACTACTCCCAGGTCTTTTGGATCGACCAGATCAGGAAAGCCGATGATGGTCAGATCTGGTATCGGGTGAACGAGCGTTATGGTTTTGGAGATATATTCTGGGCTAGGGCCGAGGCGTTCCGTCCAATGACCAACGAAGAAGTCGCGCCCATTCATCCAGAAGTGGAAAACAAA
The DNA here is from genome assembly GCA_039666315.1 of Bellilinea sp. GTDB lineage: Bacteria > Chloroflexota > Anaerolineae > Anaerolineales > Anaerolineaceae > Bellilinea. The sequence continues at coordinate 548,011 of JAVSME010000008.1, forward strand.
CGGATTGTCGTCAACATTGCTCGTCAGACAATTTCTTGCTTTGAGGGAAACGCGGAAGTCCATTTCGCTCTGGTCTCTACTGGGATCCGGTTCGATATGTATGGGAACCGGACCGAGAACTGGGAAACACCATTAGGTCTGAGACCGATCTGGCGCAAATTGATTTCGGTCCATATGTCTGGAGGTTCAACAGGCGGTGGATACGATCTCCCAGGTGTGAGTTGGACGAGTTTGTTCGAGGGTAACGGGGTAGCAATCCATTCCACTTTTTGGCATAACAACTTCGGGGAGGAAATGTCGCATGGATGTGTCAATGCTGCTCCAGAAGATGCCAAATGGATATTTCGGTGGACAAATCCGGTCGTTGCGTATGACCCGGGTGATTTAACCGTTGGCATGCCAGGGGGAACCCTGGTGGATGTAGTGGAAAGCTGATCAAGAATAGGAATTACCGATTTGGAGCCAATGAACAATCCTGTTGATACCCCAAGTAATGAAAACCCTGAGAAAAAGTGGCGTTTCCGAATAACAGCGCTTATCGCCTTCGCCTTGTTGACAGCACTGCTAGGTCTGGTTGGATGGGGATTGGCTCGAGCTCAACGAGGTCAGGTTCAGAACGGCATGGCACCCGATTTCACGCTGACTACCTTTGATAACCGGCAGGTATCTCTGAAAGAACTGCGCGGCAAGGTGGTCGTGCTCAATTTCTGGGCTTCCTGGTGCCTGCCGTGTCGATCGGAAGCTGCTTATCTCGAACAAACCTGGCGTAAGTATAAAGACCGGGGAGTCGTGTTTATTGGGGTAGATTATGTCGATACAGAACCGAATGCTTTAGCTTATCTCAAGGAATTCGATATCACTTATTTCAATGGGCCAGATCTTGGCACCCGTATATCGCAAGCCTACGGGATTAAAGGAGTGCCGGAAACTTTTTATATCGCGAAAAACGGCGAATTGCGTGGCATTAAAATTGGTCCTCTTGAAGCTCCTGAATTGGATCAAAAAATTGAAGAACTTCTAGCAGAAGGTGAATAATGAGCGCTTGTGCCCAGGTTCAAGTTTCTCCGAATAAATTTGCGGGGCGATATTTTTATCCGCTACCGCTTTTTCACTCATAATATTATCGTCGGGTTCGAACATCCAACTAAAGAATACGGACATTTTCCAATACATCATTCACGGGACAGCGGTCAGGCTGTCCCGTGATTCTAATTCTTGCATCCGAATGAACCTGCCAGGAAGGGAACCAAGATTATTACCATATACCCGGAAGAAGACGCCATTGAACTGTCCTGGCATAGCAACTATATCCGGATAACCATCTCTCTTCACGTAGGATCCGTAAACATTGGACTGAAGCGAGTGTAATGATCAAAACGATATCCAGCACCAGATTATTGGAGCTAAAGAGAAGTGCCGTTCGAAATACAAGTTCACCCAGATACATCGGATGCCGTATAAAACGATAAGGTCCTCGGCTGGTCAGACCTCGATCCGCCGGCGCGATCCCAAACCGCTTTCCCAGGGTCGTCAACGACCATAAAATCAGGCCATAGCCTAATAAACCTGGCAAGAGCAAATACCAGGGAGAAGGTCCGCTGTGAATAGTCGTCGGCAGCAGTGCCGCGATCATTCCGAGCCATAACCCAACCCGATCGTACTTCTTCGCCGGCTCTCGCCTGGCATAAAACCAGGCCAGCAGCAGGTTGTGAGACGCATACAACCAGGCAAGAATAGATGGGCTCTGCCAGGCCGCAACCCCGGCGACGATCGCGGCAAAGGCGAAGAAAGCGAATCCGAGCCGGTCACGAAGTGTGTCTCTCAGCATCACATGCTCCCCAGGCCGGACACAATCGGCCACCCGATCACCACCAGCAAGGTCGCCAGGAAGGGTAGGAAGTAGAAGATCACCATCGGGATCACCAGTTCCGATCCCACCTTCTCCGCCCGCTGTTCCGCTGCGCCGATGTAGTCCGCGGCGATGCTGGTGGCGAGCTGGCCCATCAATTCCTGCTGGGCTGTGCCGCGGCGAATAAATTCCAACTGCACAGCCATGCCGATCAGCTCCGGGAGTTGGGTTTCCTGCGCTTCACGCTGCATCTGCTCGATCAGGTTTCTCCCTTGGGCCATTTGCAGTACTTTTCGCATCCACTTGCCGACCATACTTTGTGCCTGGGCAGTGCGGCGCAGGGCTTCTTCCATGGAAACGTTCGCCGACATCTGCGCTGATACGAGCTGCACATATTCCGGCAGTTGGGCGATAAACTGCCGGCGCGTTCGCCGGGCCACGCCTCCCATGCGCATCGCCGGGAATTGGAAACCCACAACGGCCCCAACCAGAGCGAACACCGGCTCGCCGATAGCCACCATGCCGAGACCTAAGCCGGCTACGGCCAACGCAAAGCGCAGTGAAGTAAACTGGATTTCATTCCAATCCCCCCACTGCTCGCCCATTTGCGCCCAATACAGATCAGCCCGCGTTTTACGCAGAAAACCCGCGGGAGTCCAGCGCGAAACCGGTTTATCCAATACAGAAAGAGATCTGCGCCAGCCAGATTGCGGAGCAGAATAGTCGGGAGATAAGGTTTCAGCCAGACGACCGGTGGGGATGCTGGGCGCCCATTCGAGGGTCAGGTAGATCACCAAGGCAAAACTGGCGATCCCAGTGAGGAGTATCAAGGCTTGCATTTAGACAGCCTCCATGATCATCGAGCGAATGATAAGATAACCGGCCACCATAGCACCCATGGCCAGACCAATCACGATCTGCACCGGAAGTTGAGTGAGCGATTCGCGTACCATCGGGTCGGAACTGAGGTAGGCCAGGATCAATCCCAGCACCGCCGGTAAGACCTTGGCTGATACCAGAGAATCCCCTGCCTTGGCTTGCGCCCGGTTGCGCGCCATCAGAATCTGCTGGACGCGGGTGGAAATATCCATAAGGACCTGGGTATAAGAACGACCACCGGCTTCGGTAAAACCTTCCAGCAACTGCGCAAGGTTGGCCAATGAAACGGATGGTGATCGGGCGGCCAGACTGTGAAGAGCATCCAGGCGGTCCTTCACCCGCATCTCGGTGGCGGTCAGGATGAGTTCGGGAGTCAGCGGGTTAGTCTTTTCCAACGCCAGCGACTCCCCTACCTGCTGCAGAACCTCGGGGACCGAACCTCCGGCCAACAGTCCCGCTGAGATGCGCCCGATAGCAATCGGCAGCTGCTGGTCGATCATCCGTCCCCGGCTCTTGACCTTGTCATCCAGCCAGGCATTGGGAACGTAGAAGGCAATTCCACCAACAACCAGGGCCGGCAGCCCAGGCAAAAACACCCACATGACGGCCATCCCGGCCAGGCCTGCCGCGCCGCACAATAACCTGAAGGTGACCGGGCGCAGCTTCAAGCCGGCCGCTAGCAGCTTATAGTCCAACGACTTTGGATCTAGGCCGGCCAGCGTGCGCACCGAATCAGCTGTGTAGAGATCGGATAACTTTCCAGTCTTGACCTGGCTGGGATACAACCAGAACAGAATCAGTGTGGTGCACAATAATCCAATAACGGGAATCAAGAATATCATTTACTTTATTCCTCAATCCTGGGTGCTGCGGGATTGCAGCTCCCCCAGCTTTTCCCAGGCCGGATTACCTACCGGTGATTGCTCGTTGTAGCGAAAAATGGGCTCGAACCATACGTCTCCGCTTTTGAGTTCCTTGGAAACGTTGGCGACTTGCACTACCCGGCGAATTTCGTGGCGGATGCCAATCTGCACCAATAGATCGACCGCATCGGCGGTCATCTGGTTGGCTTCGTGTGCCCGCACGCCGGCGTCCGCCCCCATCACGGTAGCCAAACGCCTCGCCGCTTCGCGCGGGCTGTCGGCGTGAAAGGTGCAGGCTCCACTGTGGCCGGTCATCAGCGCGCGAAACAGGCTCATCGCCGCTGCCCCATCGCGCACCTCGCCGATGATCAGGTAATCCGGCGACATGCGCATGGCATCGTCCACGCCATCGGCTAGCTTATAGGGTCGCACCTCCGTTCCTACCGCCTGTGGGCGCGCCTCAACCGTTTGTACGGTTTGCCGGTCGATCCAGATCTCCTCCGGATCTTCGATCTTGACGATGCGCCAGCCGCCTGGCAGGAAGTTACACAGGGCACTAAGCAGGGTGGTCTTCCCAGTGCGCGTACCACCGGAAATCAGGATGCGCTGGCCGTCTTCCATCGCCTGGCGCAGCAGCTCCATCATCTCCGCGCTCATCACCCCGCGGTCCAGCAGCCATTCCGGCCGGACTGGTTTTTGCTCGTACAGGCGGATGTTGATGCAGGGATTCCGTCCGGGCGGGACCACCACTGGATGCAAGGCTTTGATGCGCCCACCGCCAGGGTTGTGCGGGGTGGCCGGCAGCTTGGCGTTGATCGACGGGTTGGTTTCATTGAGGGTCTTATTCTGTGGTCCCAGCAGGCGGTCCAAGACACGCCAAATTTCTCCCGCTTCCGGGTGCAGATCCACCGTCTCCCAGCGCACGGAACCTTTCTTCATCACCTGGATCAGGCCGGACGAATAGATGCCGATCTCGGAAAGATCCGTCCGCGCCGGCGGCAGCAGCAGGTCGAGGAAACCCAGGCCAACAATCCGCCGGGTCAGGTCCTCCGCAATCTGTGCTTCAACCTGCAACCCAGGGCGCAGGTTACGCTTGCGGAATGCGGCTGACACCAACGCTTCCACCCGCTCTCGAATCTGCTTGCGTTCCGTTTCGCCCGGGCTTTGCAGCACAGAAGGAGCAAACTCCTGGTTGATCTGGTCAATTACCTCATTGACCAGCGCGTTGCGCTCGGCCGGGCTGAGTTGCACTGCTTCAGACGGAGTATCGTATAAACCTAAGATGCCTGGCATGGAGGTTTCCTTTTAAGTAAAGCGGATCTTCGGCAGGCGCAAAACGCCGCGCTGGCCTGAGTTGTTACTTTCCAACGAGCCGACGTTGGGAAAAAGCACGCCAATCAGCGAGCGGATCCCGCGTGCAAAACCATCCACGCGCGTCACCGGCGGGATGCCCTGATCCTGCGCCTGAGTAACGGCCAGGTCGTAAGGAATGACAGCCGCGATCGGCGGGGCCCAGCCGACCGTACCGGCCAACTCATCCTGAAAACTGCGCGCGGTGAAACCACTGCGATCGGTGAACTGGTTGAGCACCAGGTAGATCGACTCACGCGCCAGGCGCTTTTCGCTCTTGAGCCCGGAGAGCAGCAGGTTCAGCGTGTGGCGGGTTGCGGCCAGGTCGGCCAGCGTGGGCCGCGCCACGATCAGGGCGTAATTGGCAAAAATGATCGAATGGGCCATCCACAAATCTTCACTGGAAGAAACGTCCATCACGATCGCCGCATAGCGCCCATCTTCTGAATCGATCAACATCCCGTTGATGCTGCCTTCTCCCGTTCCGCGGTTGGAACTTTCCAGGATTTTCATATACTCGACGGATGCTTCCGGCGCAACCAGCACTTCCAGGTTTTCTCGGCGCTGCAATGCGGCCTGAAAGGAAGCTTTGCCGGGGCGGTCGAAGTACTCGGTCAGGTTGGGCAGGTAGCGCAAGCGCAGGTGGGGTGGAGCGCTGGGCGGCAGCCCCATCGAAACCAGCAGCGTCTTGATACTCAGTCTTGCCGCCAGCTCATAGGCCAGGTTCTCCGCCACGGTCGAGCAGCCTGTTCCGCCGGCGTGTGACAGCACCGCGATGCGTTTGGTGCCGGTGATAAAGGCGGCGGATCCACCCACGACGGGACCGGCCACGGTTTGATGCATAGGGGCCGCTTGAGACATGTTAGCCCGCGCCGTCATGGCCGCGCCATACCCGGCCTGGGCGATTTCGGTCCAGTTGACCGGCGCGATAAACACCCCGCGCACCATGCTCAAGCCTTCATACGCGCCGCGCAGATCCTTCTGCCCCAGTGGCAGCACCACGACTGCTACACCGTTCCAGGCGGAGTGGCGCTGCAAGAGGCGCTTCATCGCCTCCGGATCCGGGGCAATGTCGGTCTGCACGATGAGTAGTTCCGGGTGCAAGTCATTGACGTTGTTTTCCAACACCTGCCATTGGGTGGCATGCCCGGCCACGATAAAGCGGGCGTCCGATAGCAGCGGCGGCTGCATTTGGTAGTAAACCAGCTCGTGGCCGGCTCCGGCTAGCAGGACGGAAACCTTGTTGGTCTGATAGGAATTCTCAGACATCGCTTAATCCTTTTTGCGGTGGTCGTTCATTTCCTCATACAGCTCGCCCAGGTTGAGGGTAACTACGTCTGAAACATCCAGATTCACCCCGCTGACCGGTTCGAGGGCCAGGTGGATCAAGCCATACTGATCGAGCGCCGCCAGCAGGGTCGGCGGATCCACCTTGAAGCCCGGCGTCACCTCCACGGCGGTGATCGGCACCTGCACCACGATCACGCTGCCGTCCTGCGAAGCCGCACTCGTGCGGGCAGAGGCAAACATCTGCTCCTCGCTTGCACCCGCTGGAACCTCTTCATAACGGAAGGGTTGGGGAACCATAAGCACCTTGAGACCGGTGATGGCCAGGCGCGCCAGCGGAGCGGAAGGCGGCGCGGGCGTAGGTGTGGGAGTAGGCGTTGATGTGGCCAGGAGCGGTGCAGAGGGAGTGAGGGAGGGGGAGGAAAACTCCGGAATCGCGGCCGGCAGCACGGTGGTCGGATTTTCATTGATCAAGTCGGGCGAGATCATCCCGATAACGGTCACCGTTTGCCCGGCGCGCAGCAGCCCCGCTACGCCGCTGGCCAGATCCACGTGAATCGCCATGGCAATATGCCCTTCGGGCAGTTCTGCCGGCAGACCGGCGCCGGCAATCTCGCCCAGAACCGATTGCACGATCATGTCGCCCGGCGCGCGGCCAACCGCGACCATCTTCCCGGCTGCATCTTCAACTTTGGTTAAGGCATCTGCTGGTTTCGCACCGGCCGGAATCGTGTGCAGCTCGACCAGTTCCGCGGTAAGCAGCGTGCCTGGGGAGATCGGGACACGGGCGACGACCACCTGGGTTGGGCGCACAACGCCGTTCAACAGGGCGATGACCAGCAGCCCGATGATGACGGCCAGGACGATGGCGGTAAAGGGGGAACGTTTCTTGGTTTGCATGTTTTTCCTTGTCTGAAATTTGGTTTCTACGAACGGAGGATTTCTTCGACAGTAGGGCGCAGGGATACTCGCCCCAGTTCTTGAATGATTTCTTGCTCGGATGGCTCATCACATTCGACCATCATCGGGCGGATCAGCACCGGTTCCAGTTCATGTACATCTGCGCTGTAACCCAGCTTGGCGATAGCGTAAGTTCTCGGGATTCGCGCGAGGTAGCGCTTGTATTCGGTGTTGACCAACCCTTTTTCCGAACGGCCTAGATGGGGGAGGATCATGTCGCGATCTTTGGCATCCTTGGTCTGGAAGACGAACAGGTTGGCGCAGGAGGAGAGAATTCCGGACGGCAGTTCGCTGACGGTCTGGGCCATCAGGTGCAGGTACACGCCGTACTTGCGCCCATCCCGCCACATGGTTTGGAAGATGTGGCTGACCGGGTTTCCACCCTCGCCGGCATTCTGATCGGATGCTGCGCCGCCCGATACACCGGTCAGAACCTTGTTGGCTTCTTCAAAGAAGATCTGCATTTTTGGAAAAGCGCGGTAGCCATCCAGCGCTTCCCGCCGGCGGGCAACGGCATCGAAATAGAGGATGCTGGATAAGAGCGAGAGCAAGGCCGCTTTCGGATACTCGTCCATCTCCGCGCCCCCTTCGATCACGGTGATTCCCCAGCGGTCCTCCGGATTTCCGAGTAGCCCGAGATCTTCGACCGGCTCCGCACTGCGACCAGGCCCATACTGGCGCGCCATGGTTTCTTCAGCAAACTGCTCCAAACGCAGCAGCACCCCTTCCAGGCTGGTCCGGCTGGCCTGGTCGCGCTCAAACTCTTTCTGATAAGAGCGTAACCGTTCCACCCAGTTCACTACGCTGAGGGTAGCGCTGCGATAAACAGCCAACGCTTGTAAATCCTGCGGATCAAGCCGCTCCAAGGCGGTTCCAACCGCTACATCATCCATAGGAAGGGAACGAACGCTGCGCAATTGGCGGACTACGTTCACTTCGGCAAAGTTCAGCAAGCTGCCCATCTCCCCGCGCTGCACCTTGGGATCGCTGGTCAACACCCCAGCCTGGGTATAAATCTCGGTCAGCGCGCGGCGCATAAAGCCAAGTTGGCGCGGACCCATCCGCCCGGCGTTGGCAAATAATTCTGCGATCATGCTGCGGTAGCGAGCCGGGTCGATGCGCTGGGGCACCTGCAAGATGTTCCAGCGCAGCGGGCGCGGCGAGGCGGGATACAACTGGCGGATATCGATGTGTTCCTCATTGCGACCTGGTTCGCGGTAGATCAGGCCAGGCCAGCGCAGTGCTTTGCGCCAGCCCTGCCCGAAGTCCAGGACAATGGTGCGGTAGTGCCAAAAGCGGGTGGTCTCGTAGGCCAGGCGTTCGGCGGCGATGGATTTACCAAATCCGGTGTCGCCCACAAAAGCGGTATGGAAGTGCCGCTGCGGATCGAGGCGTAAAAACACATCGGTCAATTGCCCGGTCTCGGTTGACCACTGGCGGCCCAGGGTCAGGTCGCCGGCCATCTCGGGATAAAAAGCAAAGGCGGGGGTTTCCTCCTGAATGGTCAGGGCGGACCCTTGCTCAAATGTACCGGGGGCGGTATAGGCTGCCAGCTGCAGCATGGTCAGCAGCGTCGAGTCGGCGTAACCGCTCATTGCCTCCGGGATCGTTTCGACCCGGGTGGAAGGAGTAAAGGCGCGTGCATGCAGGCTGATGTAAGTTTGCTCTTCCTCGTTCAGGCTGCGTGTCTGGACCCCGGCCACTACATCTTCCGTGCCATGGAAGGCTTCGGGGATCAATCCCATTAATGCCTGGGCACCTTGTTCGCTGCGCGCCAGCCCATAGACATCGGTATAAAAAGCTCCTTCCCGGCTGGCAATATCCAGCAGCTTGCGCTGGGTGCGCATGATCTCGGTGAGCAGGATATTGGGATCATCCTGCCACTGGTAGCTGTTGGATAGTGAGAAGGATGGCGCGACGCCAACACTCATCCCGGAGCTGAACCCCCGACCGATCACCTGTCCGATGCCGGAGCCCTTGGTATCTGACGTGGCCGTGCTGTGCGAATCGGCGTGACTTTTGGTGGTTGATGTGCTGGATGTATCGGCGACCGAATCGGTTTCCGATCCTGAGGTGGTCCAGGCCTCCGATTGGGTGGTGGAGTGGCTCTGAGAGGCTGTGGCAGATTGGCTTTGGGTGGTGCTCTCGGAAACCGTATCTGCCTGGCTGGAAGTGACCGAGTGCATGGAGCTGTCCGCCGACCCGCTGCTATTGGTTATACCGTCCGAGGATCCCCAGCTGGCGTTTCCGCCCACGTTGGCTGATAGTCCCACCCCGGCCGGCGCGATGCTGCCGCCCACCCCGCCGTTTACGCCATAACCGGAACTATCCGAATGGGAAACCGCGGTGGAGGATGATTCTGTGTGCGACGAGCCGTCGGTGACCGCTGTGCCTTCCGTGTGGGCGGTGCCATGGCTGACCGCCGTGCCTTGGGTAACCGAGGTCCCGGTAGTGTCGGTTTCCGAAACCCCTACGGTATGTGCCCAGCCGCGCGAACTGGCATGCCCTACCGTATGTGCCTGACCTTCCGCATTCGCAACACCGTCCGTGGTCGATTGTCCTTCGGTCAGGCCGGTGGACTGGTTGGTGTTGTAGGAATGCGAGGCATTTTCGGCCAGTCCACCGGTGAGGATGGCTGGTAGGCTGATGCCGAAGGATGCCGCGCGTGCCCCGGTTTGGCGCGAGGCGTAAACAGAGGTATCCTCCAACAAACCCGAAAGCATGGTGGTAATGTCGGCCAGGTTAACGTGGCTGGCCATCACCAGAAGCATAAATTCTTCACCAAGACCGCTCATGCCGCGGAAGAGCAACTCGTTTTGCTGCATGGAATACTGCTGCGCGCCTGGTTGCCCGGATGTTAGTGGATCGCGCAGAGATGCATCCCCGCCACGCGCGTTCTCGCGTGGGTCGGGATGGCCAACAGTCACCAATGCGAAGCGCATCTGGGTAAAGGCATTCGCAATCCACTGGGCAATCGTGGGGGTGAGGGGTTCCAGGCGGATCTGGCGGTAGGCCCCGACCATCCCGGCTTTGAGCGCCATCAGCATCTGGGCCGATCGGCGGATAGCTTCGTCTTTGTTGGGGCAAAATGCCGATACCCCGTAGCACTGCACGATGCCAATGCGGGGTTGTTCGAAAATGCCGGCTGCCAGGTAGACCAGGTCAACGTTGGATCCGTACAGGCCGCGCAGGATCGTGCGCATCTTTTGCAGCAATCCCGCATCCCGGCGGGCTTCGAGCGAGATGTATTTCAACTGGAGCAAACGCACGACCCGGTAGCCCTCATAAACTTGCCTGCCCTCCCGTTCCTGGACGTGGAAACACAGGTACTCCATCTGTTCTCGATTTGGGGAAAAGGACAGATCAATCTCACCCACCCGTAAATCGTCGGGAACGTGCAGGGCAGCCGCTTTTTGCAGCCAGGGGATTTTTTCGGACAGTCGATCAATGATTTTTGCCAAATTTCCTCCGCATGTCTCGTGAAAGGATCAATGCTCAACTGATCCTTTCACGAGACACCTCCTGCTTTCCGCAGAAGATGTCACGCTTGTAGGTTTACTGCGATGTCTCGTACCACCATTCCGCGTCGATCACCTCCTCCTCTTCCTGTTCGCGAACCGAACGCTTCGGGGAACGGGAGGTCGAGTAGGAAATGGGTGAATCCGGGACGGTCTGCGGCTTTGCAGCCGGTTGCGTCTGCCAGGGGCGCAGGCGCAGCAGCAGGCTGACCTGTGCAATCAGCGCCGCGAAAGCAGTGATGACGATGACGCCGGCCAGAGCGAAGATCATCAAGATCACGCCCAGCGCCGGACCACGCAGTATGTCAAGGATCGAATTCATACATTCCTCCGAGGTTGGAATAGAGACCGAGGTTGACGACAAAAACGCCCGAGGTATAAAAACAGTTCTCATCCAAGGGGTGAGAAGTGCAAACAGAGCCTGTTCACAATCCGTGAAAGGGTTCCATTTGCCTTCCTCATCGCCTCGTCCGGTAGCGTTGGATCAGCTCGCTGGCGTTGGACAGCGGGTTAACCAACGACCAGGGATTGAGCAGTGCTTGCTGGAGCAGCATAGCGAAATAACCCAGCGGGATCACCAACCACAGCGCCCAAAGGATGATCGTTGTCACGTTGCTGCGTGTATTTGCGATCACCTGGGCAGCGCTTTCGGTGCTGCCGATCAGCGCCGCCCATTGTTCCGGGGAGAGTTGAGCGGTAGAAGCCAGGTACAGCCGGCTGCCCAGCACCGCCAGGGCGTAGATAAAAATCCCAGATTTGACATTCCAAAGAGTGGTTGTTTCCTGCTGGCGAACCAGAAGCGCCATTCCGAGTCCAGTGACCCACATTGCCGCACCGATCCATGGTACCGGTGCGCCCATCCCCCACTGGCTGGCGATCCAGAAAAGTAGGGCTACACCGGTGATCATCTGAGCTGTGCGGGTTTCAACAGGTGTGACCTGTCCCTGCCGTCCATTTCTGGTTGGCCGGAAAGCAGCCCTGCTTTGCACATGAGCGTCGATCCAGACTGCTATTCCAACCGCGCAGGCAAGGCTGATGAGCGCAGCGCCGGAATCGGCCAACCAATAGAGCGTCGCCAGTAACCCATTGAGTAGATAGGTTGGCAGCGCTTCTAAGAATTGGGCAAACAGGACGAAGTAGTCGGTCATAAGTAAATTGATCTGGATTTCAATCCGGCTCGTGTTAAAAACAAACTTAAGGCACCAGAGCAGGCAGCGTAACGTACACCTGCAGTTCGCCGTCCGCGCTCAGACTGCGCGGCTGGGTGATCGTCACCCCACGAAACTGCGCGCCGGTGGTGGTCACGCGGAGTTTCAGGTCGAACTTACCAGGGTCGGCAAAAGGCACTTTCAGGGCGTTGGCCGTTGCCGTGCACGTGCCGCCGTTGCACCCGCCGGACCAATTGGTTATCCCTGGCACCAGCACGAAGCTTTCTTTGTGTATGTAAGCGCCGTAATGGGTCTGTCCCAGGTGGCTGGTGATCCAGGCCTTGCTGGCTCCATCCAATGTGGCGGTGGCTTGCAGAGTCGCCACAGCATCGGGTAAGAGCTCTACGTGGCGCAGGCACTCTTTGAAGACCTGCCGGGTATCATCCACCCCGTCGTTTACGGCGCTGGCATCGCTGGTTTTACAGTTGGGTATCTCGCCGGCATTTGCCGCACGGCAGAAATCCTCTTCCTCGTAAATAGGTTCATGCCAGACAAAGATTACCGGAGGGATGGTCACCATCGCCTGCACATCCGCTCCTCGCTTTTCCGGATCTTGCCCGACGACCAGCGGATTGACCGGCGCCAGTTTTTGGATGGTCAACGTCGGTTGTTGGATGGTCACTTCTGGCCCAGGACAAACCGGAGGTGGCGGCGGCTGGGTTGGGATCACCCCGGAACAGCCACCCGGAATCGAGGCGCAGTTCTGTACGCCGTTGAGGTACATCAGGTAAGCACTGCGCAAAGCCGCATCGTTCCATGACATGGAGAGCAAGTTGGTAATAAAACCCCATCCGGAAAACCAGGTCCAGGCGCTTTCCTGTCCACTCAGCACCGCGTTCCAGAACTGGCTGGGATCCTGGTACTGTGGGCGCTCCTGCTGAAGCCGGTTCCAATCCAGGCTGTCGCCGGCCACCAATCCCAGAAAGGTGATCATGCTGCCGTAGCCGTTGCTCATCATGCCGGCGGAATTGGCCAAACCGCTTTCCTGTGGGTTCATTGCCATGAAGAAAAGGGTCGAGGCCGATGGGAGGACAACCATGTTACCGTCTGCCGTTTGGAAACGGTGGTAATTGGCATCCAACTGAAGCGATTGCCCTAAAGGCAGATCCACATTCATCCAGGAAGGTGTTTCGGTAGTAACACCGAGGTCGACGACGTCTGAGCGCAGGTTGCCGTTTTCATCGAACACTTCGCTCCATGGGCTTGGATCCTGTGCGGAGACCGGTGAGAGCGGAATCACGCTCAAGAGGATTGCCAGGATGAGACCTAAGTGGAGGACATTTCTCATTGCTGGCCTTCCTTGCCTACCCGTTCTTTCAACACCTGCACTTCCGGTTCAAGCAGGAAGCGGTCGAACTTCCACCCATCCTCCGTTTTGAGGACCAGAACGTAAGCCTCATCTTCTGCCTTGTTGCTGCCCGGCAGTGGCTCGGAGAGTCTGATCGCAACCCGCCATACTTGCTCTTTGGCTGTCGAGGAGACGCACTCAAGCGCGCTGACTTCCGCCTGAACCTCTGCTTTCGCTTCTTGATATTTCTGCCACAGGCGATCTGCTCCCATGCGTAGAAATGCGCAGCCACTTTCCGTGCTGGCGGCGCAGAAACGGTTCAACCAGGCGTCCTTTCCCTCGTTCACGCTAATTTGGAAGAAAGCGCGCGTTCCAACGATTGCCGCGTTGGTTATCTCGGCTTCTTCTGGCGAAGGCGTGGCGACTTCCCCTGAAGGTTGGTGAGAGAATTGCTGGATCAGGATGATCCCGGCTCCTGTCAGGAAGATGATCAGGAGAATGAGAAAGGCGTTGCGTTTAGAAAAGGTGAATTCTTTCAAAGAGACTCCTTGCAAAGGGATTAAAAAGAGCGACCACCAGCAAACATCTTTGGAAGAAGAGTTTGCAGGCGGTCGCTCCAACGGTAGAAAGAGTTGCAGCCCAGGACTTCAGGCGACCGGTAATCTTATGACATCATCACTGGTATTGTAGCATCTCGAAATGGGGCTTCCTAGCAAAAGCTGGATTGCACATCATGATCATGAAGAAGCAGATAGCGTCAGAATCCCGACAAATCGCGACATCCCGACAGCATCTTGCAGCATATCGTTACCGGTATTGCTCGCCTCTTTTCTCATCGTCTCTGTATCGCTTTTGTTTCAGGGGATTTTCTAGTGATACGAATGCCCATGCTAGGAAAGCATGATTTCGCGACCTACAATCGTAATACGAATTAGGAAACGCATATGAACAAACAGCGAACAACAAAATCCGTGCATTCACTGCGGTTGAGCTCTGAAGGTCTCCGACAACTCAGAGCCCTTTCCATGCAAACGCAACGCAGCGAAGCAAATATCGTCGAAATCGCCATCGACCGGATGTACCGTGAGGAGATCCGTTTTGGCTGCCTCTCGGTTCATGAGGCTGAAGGCATATACACCATTGAAGAACACAAGGATGAAAAATGAAACTGATTGGCCTTCTTTTCAGAATGATTACCAAGACCATTTCACTGGTCGTAATTTTGACCATTGTACTTGCCTGTCTGTATATCGGGTACAAGGGCAACCAGCCCATGGCGGTCCCTCAGGCTCCAATGGGCATGACTTATTTTGAGTTCATCCAGGATCGAGTTGAGGCCGCGAAAGTTGTACGGCCGGCTCGCTGTGGTTGGGGGATGTTTCTTTCGCTTGCCGCCCTGGGACCTGTTTATTCGGCAGTTTATACTGATGTGGCTTTGCACCCGGATGGTTTTTGGGCAAAGGTAACGGCACCAGATCCAGATATCCCGGTTGGGGTGCAAAACGCTTCGTGGCTGGATGTGCCTGGTATCTGGTGGGGCGTGGTGGAACGCCTGAGTTGGACGATGCTTGGAAAATCGAATGCCGGCTGCCATTTTCGGCCGGTGGCCTCTCAACAATAACCTGTCTGTGTCCAGGCCCTGGTTCACTTGTAGCAGTTGCTGCGCCCAAGATTATCCTCTTGACAGGTATGTTCAGCTGCTAGAGCAAGACAGGGACGTTATTTACATTCATGCTTATTTTGTTTATAATATAAGCATGAATGTAAAAACCGAACAAAAACCGATCGAAAGATTACGTATGATTCTGCGAGAACAGAATGGCATCCTTTTTACCTCCGATCTGGCGAAACTGGGCATTCCGCGAACTTACCTCTCCATTTTGGAAGCGACAGGTGAAATCCAGAAGGTCTCCAGAGGGGTTTATTCGGCTGTCAATTCTATGGCCGATGAAATGGCCGGCCTTCAGGTCCGATATAAACGTGCCATTTTCTCCCATGAAACTGCTCTCTATTTTTTGGAATTATCCGACCGGACACCCTTGTTTTACTCGGTTACCGTCCCGGCCGGATATAACGCTACTCTTTTAAAGGCAAGCGGGGCCAAAGTCTATTTTGTGAAACGCGAATTGCATTTATTGGGTGAAAGCATGGCAAAGACGCCGAACGGGAACGAAATCAAAACCTACAATCTCGAACGAACCATCTGTGACATCCTGCGCAGCCGGAACCAGATGGATATCCAGTTCATAAACGAAGCGTTGAAGCGGTATGTGAGGAAAAAAGAAAAAAACATTGATCTGCTCTATTCTTATGCTCAACAATTCCGCATCCAGAAAATCGTCAGGGCAACCATCGAGGTTCTTCTATGAGTAACGTGATGCAGTTCAAGGCCAGGATCAAGAACCTGGCGATCAAACACCATATTCCTGCCCAAGCAGTTTTGCAGAATTTCCTGCTGGAGCGATTGCTGGAACGAATTTCGATTTCGAAATATCAGGACCGGATTGTTCTCAAAGGCGGCATGCTAATTGCTTCTATGGTCGGGATCAGCAGCCGGACCACCATGGATATGGATGCAACTCTGAGAAATTTTCCTTTGACGGAAGAAACGATCTTGGCGGCATTCCTGGAGATCTGTGCTATTCCCCTGGCGGATGAAGTTCTCTTTACCCTGGATCATGTTGCTCCGATCCGTGAAGATGATGAATATGGCGGCTTTCGAGTGTCGCTGTTGGCCAGGTTTGAAACCATCCAGACACCGCTGAAGATCGATGTGACTACGGGGGATGTCATCACCCCTGAAGCGGTTTGTTATTCCTTTCCATCGGCATTTGAAGACAAACGGATTGAGGTCTGGGCTTACAACCTTGAAACCATCCTGGCGGAGAAGATTGAAACCATTTTGCGCAGGAGCGTACTCAATACTCGGCCGAGAGATTTCTATGATGTCTTTATTCTGACGAAAACTTACAGGCAGTCAATCGACCAAAATGTCTTGAAAACCGCATTGAATGCGACGGCTCAGAAAAGAATGTCCCTTGATGCGTTAAAGAACAACAACGCAATTGTCCGCACGATCCAGGCCGATTCGACCATGAGGGCGCGATGGGATCGTTATTGCAAGGAGTATTATTTCGCGAGCGGAATCTCCTTTGATGAGGTAGTGGATATTCTCCACGCTGTTCTGCAAGATGAATGAACATACCGATTGCATTTGTTCCCCCTTAAGACTCTATGGGAACGTTCTGAGGGAACATTCGGGTTGTTCCTCGGCATTTTGCTCTGGCGTTGTTGTTGAGACTTAGAAGGTTACGTTTATTGGGTTCTCTTGACGGACAACCAAATTCCGCCATCTTGAGCTCGTTTCCCTTTTCTCAATGAATTGATGTTCGTCAGACGTGAATTAAATCGAATTCCTTCTAACGCCTGGTTGATCTCTGTCTGGATTGCCCTCTCGCAGCTGATGTTGTCACAAATGACGAAAATATTCCCATTGGTTGCATTCAAAACATTCTTCCATTTGACAACCCGAGTCCCACGATTTTTTCCGGTATCACGCTCGACTTCAACAAATATCGTTTCCCCTGTCCTTCGATGACGGGCTACCAAATCGGGAATAAAGACACTGCCATCTGGTAATTGTATATCAGGTGCCTGTTCAATCACTTCGTAGTCACCGAATTCGATAAGTGCTTCAGCAGCCTGAATATTGAGCACAGTATGTTCCGGAGATTTGTGCTTCCGAATCAACCGGTCATATTCGTTCTCAAGAGCCTGGTATCCGGCCAAATACTGATAAGCCACTCTCCCTCGTTCTGTTAAACGTAAAAGGTCCGGATGATTGCCTCCGGTGCTGGCCCCGGTTTGCTGAAATACTTCAAGAACCTCTACCAGTCCCCCATTGCTGTCAAAGTTAATGAGCCGGTTGAATGTTTCTGGCAAGCTGCCGTTAGGGAGTGTCAGGTTAAGCTTCTTAGCCAGTAGCTCAATCAAGCTGGGGCGCAAACATTTTCCAGTCTCGCCCATCAGGATGATTGCCGTGGATTCTTTACTAAACGTTCGCCCTGATCGCCAATCCAGCATCCAATCCGGTTCACTTGTTGTCTTCGGTGCATCCAGTTTGGAATCTTGGATGGAGTCCGCTTGTGCTTCTGGGGGTGGAGTGATTGTGCGCTGCACTTGCTGGATAGCATTTAGATGAATGGATAACTGTTGGTTATCACTCCTTAATTCCTGGTTTATCCTCCGAAGGTTTTTCTCCTCTTGCTGTAATACTTCGATCTTCCTTAAAGCTTCAGTCAGGTTGTTTTGAAGCGCTGATGTGTTATCAGGGCGAGTAGCCTGCAGAAGCCGGTTCTGTAAGGATTTGATCCTTGCCACAATCCACAGGTGTAGGGCTTCATCGTCAAAACTTTCAATTGCGCGACCGGATTTCTGGCAGGCGTCAAAATAATCTGCATCAAGGTGACGTACGATCTGGACTAACGCATCATGAGCTTTTTTCCATTTCTGTTCGGCGCTAGCTTGAATTGTCTGCTGGTGTTCGACGCTTTGCCGGATCACCTCATCCGATATTCGATTAGCCTGTTCACTTTGATGAGCTGCTAACGGGTCTCCAACCATTTACTTCCCTCCAACGATTCCAACGAAAACCTGGCCTGGTGCAGGTTCTCTTCCATTTCGGCGCGCTTTGGTTCTTCCGGCGCGCCAACCCAGACCATCATTTTTCGGGCCGCTTCTAAATATTGAAGCGATGTGGATACGAGTTCCTCTTGCAGGCTGACAGCCGAAGGGGGAAAGGCAGTCCGGTCGATATCTTGCGCCAGTTGAACAGCCAACTGCAAAGCACTTTGCGCCTCACGAGACTGAGAAAACAAGTCTCCCTGCTGGTTAGCTGTGATAGTCACAATCTGCCGGTCCAGCGTGCGGAAATCTTCGATCCAATGAAAACTTGATCGCCGGTATCCTTCCATCTGTTTGACTTCCGGCAGCAGTAAGATTGGCTTTCCAGTTTCATCATGCGGAGAGACAAAGTAGCCAATAACTGAAAAGATCACCGCCAGGACCAGAAGAAGAATGCCGGCGCGTTGGAGTGAATCCAACTTGACTTCCAGTGTATCTGGATGATCTCCAGGGTTATTCGACTCGAACGCCATTTTCGCTGGCTCCTTCAGCAAAGCTGATCTCCATTGCGGTAGGGTTGGCATTGCCGATGAAGCCCGGAAGTTTGCCGCGTGCTTTCAATTCTTCCATGACCTGGTTTCCCCGTTCGTAATCAATGTGACGGATGAACTCCACGTGTTCGGCGACCACTTCAAAGGTTGGGCTCGTAGTGTTCGGTCGTTCCCGCATCTGAATGTGCCCTTCTACCCCTATGCGGCTGCCTTTCTGGACATGACCATACAAAATCTCGGCCAGGCTTCCGTAAGCCATGATGCGCAGTCCGCGCACCGGTTTCGCATCCCGGTTGCCGTCGATCATCATATACAAACGGATAAATGGAATTCGTTCCCCACTTGGAGGGCGCAGGTAATCAAAATAGATATCGCCAGTAATATCGCCCCGATGCCAGGTAAAGTTGCCTTGAGCCATACGTCTTTTCTCCTTAATCTTGTCATGAAATAATCAAGTAAGTTGTTCTGAAAGTGCCGCTGAGATGATCAATCAAGTATTCAGGTCCACCTCCAGCAGGTCGAGAGGGATGTTGAGAAGATCAGCCAGTAACCGTACTCGATCAAGACTGGTGTTTCCCAGAGCTAATTCCCAATCTTTATTCGATGGACGGGAAAGCGAAATCCGTTGTTGCATCAAGCCGATCAGACGTTGCGGTGGATAAGCCGCTATACGTTCACAGGCACCCCCCGCGCCTTTTCGTGGTGCTTCAGCGAGCTTGGCGATGGCAAGGCTGTATGGATTTTGAATCCGCGGGTTGGATACACCATGAATGAGCCAGGATACAAATGGAATCGCATTTCTTTCTTGCTTTTGCAGCAACGAACGCTGTTTTTCGCTGGCTTTTGAAAGGATGGTATCCAGATTCCACAGATTTTCCGAATTGGTCACCTCCACCGCCACCTGTGTAAGCCGGCGCGCGCGAACTGAAGGCAAAGAATCTTGGTTGGGGGAGGAGTCTTTTTCAAAAAAGGAATCTTTAAAGCCTTTGAGAATCTTTAAAAGAGTCTCAAAACAATCCTCACTGTCGATTTTGAGAGTCTCAAAACAATCATTGAGCCGTGTTCTGAGAGTCTCAGAACAATCATTGAGGAATTTCGACCGTCTCAAAACAATCATTGAGCAGGTTTTGACAGTCTCAGAACAATCATTGGTGACTTTATCGACCCAATCCATCAGTTCGTCCAAATGGTCATCATGGTCTAGATCGGAAATCAGCCGGGCAACTTGCCGGTAAAGTAATTCATGTTCAGAGATCAGAGGATCCGAGCGCTTCACCTTGAACTTCCAGCTGTAAGCCCCGTTTTCGCCAGTGCGGTGGTCAATCCGCTGGGCAAATGCGCCCATTCGTTCCTGAAATTGCGCGCGCCGGTCCACTTCTTTTTGTGTGCTGTGGGTCAAAGTTTCCTTTTGCCGGCTGCGCTCGATGGCTGCTGGGAACCAGTGTGAAATCAGGCGCGGATTCTCTAAACCCAGGCGCTGGGCCAGCACATCGTATCCGCCTTCAATCCAGACCTCATCCCGCATTTCGCCGGTGGTTTCGTTGAAGTAGCAAGCGTTGCGTAAAATGAAAATAAGCATTGCTGCATCGGCACCGAGCAGTGGCAACCAGTAGTGCAAGAAATACCAGGAGACCAGAATGAACTCATTTGGGGTGAGCAGGTGATCTGAAAGCTGGTCGGCCAGGTCTATCAGGTCTGGCGTTAGTTTCTTTCCGGCTGCCTCACGAACAATATCTTGAACAGTTATCTTCCTGGGAGGAGGAGAGATTGAGCCTTCAACAGGAATGCGGGTCGGGTATTTCAAGATATCGCGTGGTTGAGCAGACAGGGCTGAAAGGAGCGCAGACTTAGGATTTTCTTGAATGCCATTCTCAAGCAAATACATTTTCAGATCTTCGGCATCCCCTGGAGTAATGGGTATGCCGTAAAGGGTATATTTGTTCGGCGATTTCTTCGCCTTGCCTGTGCGCTTATCTACCTCGTAATCAGTTTCGCTCTTTTTTCCAAACCAACCGAAGCCATTATCTGGCTGCATGAGGCGGAAGAACTGTGCCCGGCTGATCCCTGCCCATTGGCAAACCCGCTCTGCACGGACGGCCAATTTCCCGGAAGAATTGCCTTTGCCACCCGTCTGGATGTAATACTCCTGACGGAGCGCCAGTACCAGAAAGAGAATTTCAGCATCCACATAGGGCAGCCATCGCAGGAAGTACACTGGCAGCTTGACCACCCGCTCAGGCTCGATCAGTACGCCACGGACGGTCTCATGCAATACCTGGAGGTGGAATTCCTCTTTCTCCCCTTCCCGATCTTGCTCTTCTTCATCTTCATCGTTGTCATGATCATCTATTTCATCCAGAACAATGAATTGGACGGTGATGGGTCTAGCGAGGATTCCTTGCAGCAGGCGTTGAACAATGGTTTTGAGCCGGCTGTCCAACCAGTCACGACCATAGGCGTTATAAGTTCCAAGCGTAAATCTATCGTCTGTCAAGGAGATAAATTCAATCGACTTCACCCAGGTGTCAAAGGACGCCTTCGACATTTCCATCTGCAGCTGGCCCAAGACCATCTGCCATGCCCGCTCGGGGGGTGTCGATGTGGTTGTAAGTAAATCCATTCGAGGCTCCAGATCAGCCAAAATTCAAAATCAATTGAAGTACCAGAATCCGTGAAAAAGGCAAAATCAAGGGTTGATTGGCGTTTTGGGCTTTTCTACCTTACTGCTTAGAAACGCGCCTCTACGGCCTTCCTGGCAAGGGCACGTCGGCGTCAACGTCTGCGACATTGCAGACGTGTCGCTGACGTTGTGCTGACGTGCCGCCGACGCTGTCGCAGACGTTGATTTTTTTCGGAATCCTCTCGCAGCAATTTTCTTGGAAAACGAAGAATCCAGTTATTCATCGAGAAAAAGCGTCTTTCCAGAAGCGCGTGGTGAAGGGCTCAAACGCAGTTCACCGCTCTGGTAATCCCGCAGCCCATGGTCGAGGAAGAAAAGTACGAGTTCTCCAACTGGAACATCGTGATCATCCGCAATCGCTTTTACTTGTTTTTTCAACGCCACCGGAAGCCGGTACGTGGCTCGCGATTCCCAGCGATCTTTCTTGTTTTGAGCCCTACCAGGTTTCGTCTTCCCGGCAGAGGTTTGCCCTCGCCCTGAAATTGGAAAAGCCTGGTCCAACCAGGCCGCCGCGGAAGAAGCTTCTTTTTTACCTGAATACGCGTTGGATGCTTCGCCCGTGGGGAATAATGTCATGCGCTGTGCTTTTGGATAGGCAGCGATCACAAGTCGATTGGATTGGAGATCCGATAGGCTGTATTCCAGAAAAGCCCGAACGAGTTCATCCCTGGGAACGTTGAGGCTGGCTGCTAAATCGCTTACTGTTTCCTGCAGGCGTTTCGGGATCCCTCGATAGGTGGTTTTTTCATCGCGGTGGTTACGATCCCAGTCGCGATTTCGTTTAGTCCGGCGAGCTGCAACTGGAATAAGATCCAGCGGTTGTTTTGCGGTCGTTATCGATGGGGCTTCAGCCTCTATCTTTTTTACAGGTACAAGCGGAACATTCGGAGAGGGTTCAGACTGGCGAAGCGAGGAAAAAGCATCTCGTCTAGGCATGGAGATTCCCCTAATATTTGAGTACGGCTTTGGCCAGCGCAGAATATTCTTCGGCTGAGCGCGATTCGGGGGCGTGCTCAAAGATGGTTTTCCCTTCGGACCAGCATTCTCGTAGCACCGTGGCTTTATGGATTGGTTGGAGCACTTTATCGCTAAATTCAGACTGCAGGTCATCCATTGAATTCTTGGATTCCCTGGTACCATCGAAGAAGGTGGGCAGAATACCCATCATCCCACCTCGCCAGCCTTTTGTGTCCCGCAAGGCGCGCAGGGTCTCGGCGGTCTTGGCCAGCGCATCCAGGGAGGCGAATTCGGTCGCTGTCGGAATAATGACCAGGTCGGAAGCCCACAAAGCCCGCTCCTGAAGACCGCCCACGGATGGTGAAGTGTCGAATAGGATGTAGTCAAAGCCGTCTCTGACGAACAACTTAAGCAAATCCCGAATGTAAGAGACTGGCCGTTCTTGAACACCAAGGATCATCTGCGCAGAGTTGGTCATCGAATTGCCGGGAATAATTTTTAATCCGTCTCGCCCGGTCTCTCGGACCCATTGCTTGACGAATACGACTTCGGCGGGACTGGATTGCGCCGTGGTCAGAAAATAAAACGCACCCATCTCACCATCCATGCCCAGTTTGGTAGCACTTTGTCCTTGGGGATCCAGATCGATGAGTAAAACCTGGGCGCCGCGCAGTGCCAGGCAGTGTGCTAGATTTACAGACGTGGTAGTTTTCCCTACACCACCCTTCTGATTGCTGATTGTGATTACTTTTGCCGCCATTGTGTTTCTCCTTTGAAGGTCTTGCTTTTCTTTGTTTATGCTTGATCAAGGAATTGGATATGGGTTGCGCCTTCGTGACCGTGAATGGCAATCAGATCCGCTACGCTCTGAAATACACCTACGGCGTAAGGTTCTCGCAGCCAACGCATGACAGCCAATCCACTGGTAAATTCGGCCCCTTCAGCTACAATGCCCGTCCCGGAGACTCCGGTCAGATCTCGTTCGCGTACCAACAGGAACCGGCGCATACTCATTTGCCGGTCGTTATTCTCAGTTTCCTTGTGGTATATCCCTGAGATTTCCACGCTTATGCCTTCTGAAGCTTGCCCTGAACATAGGTAAGTTTTTCGCCGGTTTTGACACTCTGGAAGACAATTCCGTTTGGCCAGGTTGGCTTTTCGCCGGGATAAATGTGAATATCGAAGATCCGAAACAGGCGGCCGTAAAACAAGCCTGGTTCATCCATGGAACGAGTTGGATCGACGACAACTTTCCATTCGTACCCTTTAGGTGGACGATAGACTGCTTCGACCGGAAATTCTTGAAAAGTTGGATTTAAATACAAATCACCTCCGACATTTTGAAAACTGGTGCCAGACTCCGAAATGTCCGAGGATTTGGAATTTAAAGAAATAGTCCCTTGCAGAAGTTCTGCAAGGGACACGTTAAAGTAGTACCTAAGCCTGCGAATTATTCAGGCAGAAGGTTTCCACCTTCTTGTCTTCGCCGGAGAATACTCATATTTTCCTGCTTTGAGGCTGATGCTGGTAGGGGAGTTAAGTGGTATGACGTTAGATCACGCCCGCCCTCCCCGCTAATCGACAAATTACTGATGCACGGCACACGTGCAAAGGGAGTTTGTCAGATGTAGAGCAAGCTGTTGACGCAGCTTGCTCTTTTTTATTTTACCTGACTTTGACTCTGTGTGCCAACAAGAGCAGGTCTTGTTGGGATGGGAATGTGCAGCCTCAATACAATTGGGGCAGACATATTATACAACATGAATTTGTCTGCGACAATTATTAATTCGCCTAAATTCTGGCGAAAATTTTTCTCAGAAGCCCCATCAGGTTTTCGATCGCATCGTCGCCTAAATTCCATTAACGACGCAGATCCAAGGCGGCATTTTCGATCTTGTCCATGTCCCTCACCTGGAATTTTGGCAAAGAAACCGGGGCCTGATCTTCTTGAAGGATCTCTTCGACCTCAAGATACCGCGCCAACCACTCCTGGATTTTCACATCCTATTTGTTACCCGTTTTTGTACCATTCCAATATAGGAATTTATAGCTCACCGGAAAACGATTGAAGATTAGATACCGCTACCACATAAGAAGCTGTAAACAAGGCCTTAAGAAAGACCAAATATTATTGTGTATATCTCGACTTCATGCTAATATGCTAATAAGCGGATAATCTTATTTGAGGAGCATATTATGCCATTCGGTCACGTAATTGCCGAAGCCAGGAAAAAGGCCGGTTTGAGCCAAAAAGATCTTGCCAGCCGCATAAAAAAGGAGGATGGCAATCCTATATCACCCCAGTATTTAAACGACATCGAAAGAGACCGCCGAAATCCTCCCTCTGAATTTATTCTTACTCAATTCGCCAATGAACTTAATTTACCAATTGACTATTTAATCGTCATCGCGGGGAAAGTGCCTGAGGACTTAATGGTCGAAAAATTCAAACCCGAGGAAATTGAGGCAGTAATGCGTGCATTCCGGCGAACATTGAGGAAACGAGAATAATGAAATGGATTCGAGATAATACCGGCAGGTTCCCCAGCCGCCCCTTTTTTGAAGATGGTGAAATCGATAGTAAATGCGAAATCCTTGTTTCCACTTATCTTCAAAAAAAATATAACGAAGTTCGATATCCAATAAGCACCAATGATCTGACCATCTTAATTGAACAAAATACAGACGAGTTGGATCTATATGCTGACCTGTCTGATATAGGAGAAAATATTGAAGGAGTAACTGCATTTAATCCTGAGAAAAAACCTCGAGTACGAATTTCTCATTTCTTATCTGAAGACTCGCGTAGAGAAAATAGGCTTCGGACGACCCTGACTCATGAGCTTGGCCATGTTCACCTGCATAATTCGCTTTGGATGACCAAGCAAGGATCTCTATTCCCTGATCTTAATAAAGATAACCAACAGCACTGCAACCGCGATTCGATCATCAATGCAAAAGAGGTTGATTGGATGGAATGGCAAGCAGGTTATGCATCTGGTGCCTTCTTGATGCCATACACCCCAATGAATGATATTTTTCATGCTTTCTGTAGTTCAAAAAATGTAAGAGCTATTGTTCACCCATCCTCTTCCATCGGAATTGATCTTATCAGGATTATTCAGAAAGAATTCCAGGTATCTGAAGATGCAGCTCGAGTTCGTTTATTGAAGCTGAACTTTTTGACTGACAATCCAAAATCCCCCAATTTTTAAGGTTAATATTTTAAAACAAGCTTGACTCTTATCGGGCATCATGATACGATAATCAGCAGATACGCTGATTTGCGTATTTTTCAAAAATCTTATATGATAGGAGCTCACTATGGCTTTTCAAGGTGCAATCGTGAAAGAACAGGGCGTAACATTCGCCATTGTGATCGTGAAAAAATCGGTGATCGACAATCATGCCGAAGCAGGCAGAGCGATTATCAGCTTCCAACCGTACTTCCCGGGCTTGCCCGTTGTTTTAATGGCCCAGGATCATAGAGGCGTGCCTACCTATTATGGGAGGAATGATATTGCTAAGTTTCTAGCATCCGTACCACTCCAAGCAATTCCATGGAAAGAATATCGCACTAACTAGAGGTGAACTATGGCCAGTAAAAATCAGCACGTTGTTCCCACCAAAGACAACCGGTGGGGTGTCCGAGGCGAAGGGAATTCTCGGATTACTAAAAAGACGAATAGCCAATCCGAAGCTATCAATGTCGCCCGCAATATAGCTCAACACCAGCATTCTGAGGTAGTAATACATAAACCGAACGGGCAAATTCGAGACAAAGACAGTTATGGGCACGATCCCCTCCCTCCACAAGATAAGAAACACTAGTGGAGGGATTTTTTAGGAGAAATACGAGGTGAATATGGCGAATAGACTCCTAACCAAACAATCAGATCACGACGGAGCCGTACGTGCAGCCGGGCAGATTTATCGCGAGCGTGGGAAGTACGTATGGATCAATCCAGATGGCGAGAAGAATAGACTCTGGGGGACATATTATATTGATGTAATCGCCGCCGATACATCATCCCCGAGTGCTGCCTGGGTTATCGAAATCGAGACCGATGATTCCGTTTCAGATGCAGAAGCCCGTACCCAATGGGTAAATTATGCAAACGCTTATACCCACTGGTCTTTAGCTGTACCCAAAGGGGTAGATCAGGCAGCAGAAGGGCTATTGAAACGATATGGAATTACCAATTGTTATGTCATTACCTGGCAATACAATCCCAACGGTACATATACGTTCTGGGGCCTACCAGGTCTATAAACGGAGATAATAGGAGATCAGAATGGGTTATATCGAAGGTTTTGCAGGTTTCGCATACATGTTAGGAGATTTTGTCGCAACCATTGCTTTTGGATGTGCTTTTTGGATCGCTGGCGCTGCTTTGTTCAATCTTGGAAGTGATTTCTCAATTGATGCACCAGCAAAAACGTACTTTGCTTGGTTGTTGTCAGTCGCCTTAGCTGTTGGTGGTCACATTTCTATTAATATTGCAGGCTTACAACAGAGGGTTAGTGGAATATTTGGTTTGTCTCCGAATTACCCAATGATCACTGTCGGCTGTGCAATAGGCCTATTTATTATCAGTAGGTTCCTCCGCAGAAGTAAGTATAGCTATTAATTGTAAGGACGGTAAATTATGTCTGACTCGATTTTTGAAGAGGGTGGTGAGTTTGGGACAAAAAGGGTTGGGCCCGACCAGTTTGAGCTTCATATACCAATTCCAACTGATGAAGATGGATTAGTTGGTCGGGAATGTCCTGACTCGGATTGTGCGCCTGGTTACTTTAAAATTAAACCCGGCACTGGCATAACTGAAGGCCAAACCACTGCTTATTGCCCTTATTGCCGATTTGAGGCGGAACCAAGAGACTTTGCCACCCAAGCGCAAAAGGATTACGCGCTTGGCATCTTAAAGAACGAGGCTGTGAAAGGTATTAACCGAACTGTCCAAAAGTCATTTGGATTTGGAAGCTCTCACAAGAAAATCTTTGGTTCTGGAATGATTCGACTGGAAATGTCTTACAAACCACTCCAATTGCATTCTGTTTCCAAGCCAATTGAGGAAGAACTACGACGCGATATAACCTGTCCCACTTGTGGTTTGGCACACGCAGTTTTTGGCCTGGCCACATGGTGCCCGGATTGCGGAACCGATATTTTCCTGAAATACGTTGATGCTGAGTTTGATGTTATTCTCAAAGCCTTAAGCGCTGTAGATGCAAGAAAAGAGGAACTCGGTCCCCGCATCGCTGGGAGAGATATTGAAAATGCATTGGAAGACACAGTATCAGTCTTTGAAGCAGTTATGAAGATCATTACGAGAAAATATCTTCTAAAAGCAGGTGTCGCTCAGGAGGAGGTTGAAAAACGGATAGAGAAAATAAGAAACTCTTACCAGAATATTGGAGCAGCCGGTGATACATATCGGGTCCATACTGGGCAAGATCTTTTTATTGGAATTTCCATCGGCGAGATTGATGTGCTTAAACGAACATTTGAAAAAAGACATCCCATTACTCATAATGCAGGCGTAGCAGACCGAAAATATATCTCTAGAATAAGATCAGGCGAAAGCGAAGGAAGAGAAGTTCATGTTACGGCTCAAGAAGTCGAACAAGCAGTAGCATCTTCCCAAAAGATTATTACCAATATCTACAGAAGAATTTAAAATCTCCCTCCTCAATAGAATGAACTGGAACTTGCTTTAAAGTATTCAAGTGAACTAAGGGTGAGAGATGGCAGGTGCAATATATGTTTTTGCTCGAAGTGGATTCACACCTGCCGCGCTAGAACAGCTTCAAACGGTTAGGGGACGGGCGGTTGATTTGACCGAGTTGGATGACGCATTGGGGTATGGAGAAACTTATTCCTGATTTGTATTGCCGCTACTAGTTTGATCTGAACTGGGTTCCTGTAATCAACAACTTGGTTGATGCATTGAATTAATCATCAAACTCAAATGTTTCTCCGAATTCGGGAATAAATTCGTTTATGTCTACCAGGTGGATCCGGTCTTTTCTAAACCGATAATACTCGTCCACAGTTGAATATTTGGTTCCATACAGATTACTAAAACTCTCCCGAAGTTTTTGATCTTTCGTCAAAATACTATTCAGTGCTCGGCCGCCGTTTAAAAATCGAAGTGGATGATGATCGCCAATAACATATAAATATCGTTCTTTCTTCGTCTCGTATTCTGCCAGATAGAAAAAATCTTTGAACAGAGAATTCTGGCGAATAGATTCAGCACATCCTCTCCAATGGATAAATTTAAATTCCGCTATCCTCCGATTGGTTGCCAAGTCAAAATTCCGGCCCGTATTTCCCGCGCCTAAAGAAAGTTCTTCAATTACCTCACCCTCTTCTAAAATATGAGGCAGGCTCAATAAAATTCCAACTGTATGAATAAGAACGTTGATTTGACCTGCAACTTGCTTGAGGGTGATTCCCGCAATTAATAAATTTCGATCAATCGCAATCTGAGGAAGGATATCCGAAACTTGTTGTCCATCCTTGCCCTGAAACGATGTTTCCAGTTCCCATATTTTTTGGGTTAATGATTTATCCGAGAATTCTTGGATCGCTTTAGCCGCGTCAATAAGTGCACTCATTGGGTTTCCTTTAAAAAAATAAGCCATCAGATCTTACCTGGAGCAGCCAAAATTTGCCCGCATTACCAGATATACTTCGCATATTATTTATCTTACGCTCTCAAACACTCCCGGATCCTTTTCCGCCCACTGCCCATCCTTCAATCCCATCCGGAACAGCTCAATAAACTCAGGATGGACCTCGATCCGGCAGATCCTGCCCAGGTCGAAATCCACATCCACCTTATCCAACATCAGATGCACGATCTGGGTCAGCTCCTCTTTCGTGGCCTCGACCAGGTAGTCCGAGAAATTATCTAAAATCATGCCCTGCTGGGCGACCACGTTGAATTCTGGCACCACCAGCGAGCGCTTCTCCGCCAGCAAAGTGGCGCGCTTGCGCTCGTACTCATCCTCAGAGATGCCCCCATCGACCATCGCCCGCGACAGCCGGCGCAGCTGCTCATCGATGGCGACCTTGCGGTTCTGCATTTGCTGGAGATGATCCAGGTCCTGGGTCATTTTCTGGATCTCACCCTGCCATTCCGCCGGCAACTGAATGCTCCCCAGGATTTGCAGCATTTGCTCGTGGGCATCGTCCATCTTGATGGTCTTCGCTGCCATGGCGCAGTCCAGGCCGCGCTCGCGGGAAACTTCCTTGTAATAGCGGTATTTCCCCGCCGATTGGATGCGCAGCGACCGCCCGCAGGCCGCGCAGCGGATCACGCGCTGGAGCATGTAGGCATCTTTGCGGTTGATCGCGGCGGCATGTTTGCGCGTCTGGCCGGCATGTTTTTTGCGCACCTCCAGACAGCGCTCATATAAATCGCGGGGGATCAGCGGCTTGTGCAGGCCTTCGTTCAACTCGTCGTAATGGCGCACCATGCCGATGTAAAACTCGTTCTGCAGCAGATCCCGGACGGTGTCTTTGCTCCACATCCGGCCGCGCCGGGTGACCGTATTTTCATTCAAGAAATCTGCGATCATGCGGTCGGTGTATTCCCCGGTGACGTAAAGCTCGAACGCTTTCACCACCACCTTGGCTTCTTCCTGTACGATATGGGGAACTGCTTTCTTGGTTTTCTTGTCGTAGCCGAACGGCACCCGTCCGTTATGGATGCCGCGCTTGAACATCAACTCTTTGGCCTTGATCACCTCGGAAGAAAGGTTCTCCAGGTACCATTGGGCGAAAACAGCCATCATGTTGAAGTACAGCCGCCCGCTGCTGGAGGCGAAATCGAACGATTCGGACACCGAAGTCAGCATGACGTCCATCTCGCTGAGCTCTTTGAAGTAGCGCGCCGTCAGCTCGACATTGCGCATCAGGCGGTCCAGCTTGTGTACGATGATCGCCTTGAACAACCCGCGCCGGGCATCGCTCATCATCTGTAAAAAGGCCGGCCGGTGATCATCCTTGGCCGAAAAGCCGGGGTCCTCATAGACCTTGTAAACGACCCACTCGTTGTTTTTCGCCTTTTCCAGGCATTTTTCGCGCTGGGCATCGATCGAATAGCCTTCGACCTGCTCGTCGGACGAAACCCGAACGTAAACTGCCACCGGGGTACCTGGTCCGAAGGCGTCGGGGTTGATATTGCCAACGACTAACCGTTTTTGCTTGCCCGCCCGGCGGTTATGTTTGCTCTTTTCGTACGTTGAATCTGTCTCGGCCATCGATAAAATCCTCACCCGTTTTATTCGATTCAGATTCTATCACGCATAAAAATTCTTCGTGGACGGGAGATGAAAGAAGATTTGCTTCTTGGGTTTCCGATGGATCGGGAGCAGGCTCAGACACCCCGCGCTGCCGGTCAATAATTCGCATTTGGATCCTGGCCAGGATGCGAAACAGTTCGGTTTGGTTCGGATAAAGATCGACCTTTGGGGTTTTGCTGGATGTCTTCTTGGATGCCAAAGTGACTGAACCTGTTTGGTTAGATTCCCGAACGACCGGGGGTGCCAAACGGGTACGAGTGTATCCGGTTCAGTCAGAATTGAACATTGTGGATATCCGCAAAAAACCATGCGGATTTCCGCAGATTTTTAGGGGTGATTGCGGGAAGCCGCAAAAAACCGCATTAGCCCGCTATAAAGGAAAAGTTTCGGCGCTTATTTAGACCAGAAAGAATAAACTTTGCAGAAACAATAATTCGTTAAAGGTTAATACCTTCGCCAATTACGGCGATAAAACCGGTTGTTTGACCGGGTGAATGCGCCCTAAAGCAGCCACTTTCCAAAAGAGCTGGAAAACTAAATTGCAATCGGGTTTTTGCGGAAGCA